>PLMN01000022.1 GCA_003141555.1 Candidatus Aminicenantota bacterium | reverse complement strand
CCATCCCGCCTTGTCCCTTGCCGACGAGGACGCCGATGACCTCCGCGCCGAAGCCCTTGACCCGCATCGAGCTGCCGAGCGGGTCCTTCCCGTTGAAGAGCTCGCGCCGGAGGGTGTCGCCGATGACGCAGACCGCCTTGCCGCTCCGGAGCTCGGCCTCGGTGAAGGAGCGCCCCGAGGCGAATTTCCAATTCGAGGTGATGAAATAATCGTTCGTCGAGCCGACGACGGACGTGGACCAGTTCTTGGAGCCGTAGATGACCGTCGCGGTGCTCTCGACGACCGGCGCCACGGCCTTGAGGGCGCTGATCTGGGTCTGGATGGCCTCGACGTCCCGGATGTCGAACGGCTTGGGGGTGGCGCCGCTTGTCCCCAGCCGCATCATCTGCCCGGGCATGAGCATGAGGAGGTTGCTGCCCAGGCTCGCGATCTGATTAGAGATGGCCTGGGTGGCGCCGTTGCCCAGGGTCACCATGGTGATGACCGCGGCGACGCCGATGACGATGCCCAGGATGGTCAGGAATGAGCGGAGCAGGTTGCGCCGGATCGCTTGGAGGGCCAGGCGGATCGTGTTCCAGAGCATCAGTGTCCCTCCCCGTTGGCCGCGTCGTGTTCGACGACGCCGTCCACGAAGCGGACGATGCGCTTCGCGTAGGCGGCCAGGTCGTGGTCGTGCGTCACTATCAGCACGGTGATGCCCCGATCGCGGTTGAGCGAGGTGAGAAGGTCCATGATCTCGCGGCCGCGCTTGGTGTCGAGGTTCCCGGTGGGCTCGTCGGCGAGCAGGATCGAGGGGTTCGTGACGAGCGCCCGGGCGATGGCCACACGCTGCTCCTGCCCGCCGGAGAGCTCCGCCGGCGTGTGCTTCTCCCAGCCCGTCAATCCGACCTGACCGAGCGCGGCCTCGGCCGCTTCATGGCGCACATGCTTCGGGACGCCCCGATAGAGCAGGGGCAATTCGACATTCTCCAGGGCCGTCGTCCGAGCCAGGAGGTTGAAGCCCTGGAAGACGAATCCCAGGAAATACCGCCTCAGAAGCGTCCTCTGCCGGCCGGAGAGCGTCTCGACGTGGATGCCCCGAAAGATATAAGCGCCGCTGGTCGGCGTGTCGAGGCAGCCCAGGATGTTCATGATGGTCGATTTCCCCGAGCCGCTGGGCCCCATGATGGCCACGAAATCCCCATCGTCGATCCGCAGGTCGACCCCGTTCAGGGCCTGGATCTCGGCCGCGCCCTCGCCGTAGGATTTGGTCAATCCCACCAGCTCGATCAGCGGCTCCTCATGGTTCGTCATCGGCGTGGCTTCGCTCACTTCAGGGGGATCGCCGTTTCGGTGATGACCTTCGTCCCCGGCTCCAGGTTCCCGGAGGTGACTTCGGTCATACGGCCGTTCGACGCGCCCACGGTGACGCTGACGGCGGTGGGCTTCCCGTCGTGGAGCACCCAGACTGTCTGCCGGGTTTCCCCTGAGTTGACCACGCCGGCGACCTTTTTCTCGTCTCGGTCCGGCGGGCGGGGCATCAGGCTGTTGACCAAGCCGCCCTTCGAGTCGGGCGGAGGCGCCCCGGCGCCCGACGCCGGCGGCGACCAGCGGAACGCCGCGGCCGGGAGGAGGATGACGTTCTCGCGGTTGATCGTGGTAATCGAGGCGTTCCCGGTCATGCCGGGGCGGAGGCTCAGGTCGTCGTTGGTAAAGGTCAGAACAGCCTTGTAGGAGACGATCCCCGACGTCGTCGTCGAGCCCAGGCGCACGCGCTGCACGATCGCGCGGTAGGTGCGGTTCGGGTAGGCGTCGACCGTGAACGTGGCCGCCTGCCCATCGCGGACTTCACCGACATCGGCCTCGTCGACGGCGACCTCGAGCTTCATCTGAGCCAGGCTCTCGGCGATGGTGAAAAGCACGGGGGCGGAGAAGGACGCCTGGATCGTCTGTCCCGGCTCGATCTTTCGTTCCAGAACGACGCCGTCCACGGGCGAGGTGATGGTCGCCTTCTTGATGTTCGTCTGATTGACGCTCAGCGCGGCCCTGGTGTTTGCGACGTTCCCCTTGGCGCTGGCCTCGTCGGCGATGGCCCGCTGGAGGCTCGCCTCGGCGGCGTCGATCTCCGTCTTGGCCGGGACCTTGCCGCCCGAGAGCTTCAGGACTTCGTTCAAGCGGGAGAGGTTGGCCCGGGATTCGGCGACGGTGGCCTGCGTCTGGGTCAGCTTCGCCTCCGCCGAGCTCAGATCGGCTTCCGAACGGGCGGCTTCGTCCTTGAGCTTCGAGAGGTCGACCTGGGCCAGGAGCTGGCCCTTCGTGACCTTGTCGTTGTCGTCGACAAAGACGGACACGACCAGGCCGGAGACCTCGCTGCCGACATCGACCTGCTTGATCGGAGCGAGGTTGCCGGTCGCCGATATCGCGACCGTCAGGTTCCCCCGCACGGCGTCGACGGTGACGTACTCCACCTTCGAGCCGTTCGTCCGGAGCCAAGACAGCAGAAGGAGGGCGATCGCGACGACGGCAACGGCGGACACCGCGATGATCAAGCGCTTCCGCTTGCGGGAGCGTCCGGACGCGGCATCGGTCCCCAGGACTTTAGCCATCATCTCGTTGGGATTCTCGGTCTTATTGGTCATCGGATCTTTCCTTCCACAGGGACTGCGCCGGCGGCGGCATCCTCCGTCGTCCAACCGCCGCCGAGCGCCTTATAAAGCTGGACGAGCGCCGTGGTGATCTCGGCCTCGCACGACTTCAGGCTTTCGGAAGCGGAAAGCTGCGTCTGCTGCGTGGCGACGACGCTCGTATAATCGACGAGGCCGACTTCATATCGCTGCCGGGCCAATTGAGCGGCGCTCCGGGCCGCCTCGTCGGCCGTCTTCAGAAAGGCGAAGCGCTCACGATTGCGGCGGAGGGAGACCAGAGCGTTCTCCACGTCCTCCAGGGCCGTGAGGACCGTCGACTCATACGTGGCCAGGGCCTGCTCCTGAACGGCGGTCTGGACCTGGACCTGCTGACGGAGGCTGCCGCCGGCGAAGATCGTCTGGGCGAGCGAGGCGGCGAGCGAGCGGATGAGGGACGTCCCGCCCGTCAAGGCGGCCAGGGTGATTCCGTCGACGCCGAGGGATCCGCTGAGGCTCAATTTCGGATAGAGGGACGCGACAGCCGCGCCCACGCGCGCGGTCTGCGCGGCCAGGGTCCACTCGGCCGCACGGACGTCGGGACGCTGGCGCAGGACATCGGCGGGAATGCCGATGATCACGGACTCCGGGACGGGCGGGATCGGGGCTTGGGCCGCCAGCCGCTCGTCGACGGATCCGGGCGCCGTTCCAAGAAGGACGGCGATCCGGTTCCTCGAGGAGGCCAGGCTCGTCTCAAGAGCCGGGACCTGGGCCTGCGTCTGGGCTTCCGTCGCGCGAGCCTGGTCGAAGTCCAGGCTGCTGACCAGTCCCGCCTGGTAGCGCCAGCCGGCGATCTCGCGGGTTTCCGACTGGAAGGCAAGGTTCTCCCGGGCGATCGCGATCCGGGCCTGCAAGGAGCGGACCTCGACGTAGTTGAGGGCGAGCTCGGCGGCCAGCGAAACCTGCGTGTCATGAAAGCTCGCGACCGTCGATTCAAGCGACGCCGTGGACGCCTCCAGGGAGCGCCTCGTCCCGCCGAAGATGTCCGGCTCCCAACTGGCGTCGAAATTGGCCTGATAGTTCGACATCGCCGCCTGGTCGCCGGTCTTGGAGCTGCTCGCGCCCGCATTGCCGCTGACCGTCGGGAACAGGCCGGCCGCGGTCACCTTGCGTGAGGCCCGGGCTTCACGCAGGCGGGCGCGGGCCAGGTCCATGGTCGGGCTGGCCTTCAGGGCATCTCCAATGAAGGCCGAGAGGAGGGGGTCGCCGAGCTGCTGCCACCACGTTGAAAGATCGCCCGATTTCGCATTCTCCGGGAGGGAGGAATGCCAGGCCGCCGGCACACTCAGCTCGGCCGGCGTCCGGGGCCGAAAATCGGGGCCGACCGCGCAGGAGGCGAGCCCGAGCACCAGCACAAGCCAGACGTGTTTTCTCATGACATTCTCTTTGTCTTCTAGTTAGACGATATTCCAGCTCCGAACTGGCTCTCGGGCGAAAAATATTTCGAATTCCTTGAGAAACGCGTCTTGACACGAACTCGAGGCAGACGATATAGTCGCCGAGGAGCCGGTGATGTCGAGAGAAACGCCCTTTCCCAGCCTTGACGAGATGATCACCGCCATCGGCGAGGCGGGCGAGCGCCTGTCCGAGATCGGGGCGAGCGAGGGCGCCGCCGGCAACATCTCCGTCTTCATCGACCGGCCCTTCGATCCCGGCCCGCGCTTCACGGCGGTGGAAACCATCGACCTGCCCATCGCCGTCCCCGCCCTGGCTCGCGGCGTCCTGCTCGTGACGGGCTCGGGGCGGCGCCTTCGCGAAGCCCTTAAGGACCCGGCGGCGAACCTCGGGATGGTGGTCGTCGACAAGGACGGCCGCAGCGGCCGGCTCCATACCTCACCCCGCCGCCTGTTCGACCGCCTGACCAGCGAATTCAACTCCCACCTGGCCGTTCATCAGGATCAGGTCGAGGCGACCGGCACCCATTTTCACGCCGTCGTCCATGCCCAGCCGGTTTCCCTGACTTACTTGAGCCACATCCCCCGCTATCAGTCGGGAAGCGAACTGAGCCGGCGCCTGCTGCGCTGGCAGCCCGAGACCATCTTGAACCTCCCCGAAGGGATCGACATCATTCCCTTTTTCGTCCCCGGATCCGCCGAGATGGCCGCGGCCAGCGTCGTCTCGCTCCGCTCGTATCGGATCGTCGTCTGGAGAAAGCACGGGGTCATGGCCCGATCGGACCAGTCCGTCAAGCGGGCCGTGGACCGCATCGAATACGCCGAGACGGCCGCCCGGTATGAATGCCTGAATCTCGCCTCCGGCGAAGCCGGCGAGGGCCTCAACGAGGAAGAGATCCAGCGGCTCTGCCGGGCGTTTGGAATCCAGCGGCGGAACGTCTAGCTCCCTGCCTCATCCCCGGCCCGCTGAAAAAGACGCTATCTGCCTTCGCGGCCCGCCGCCGGAGCGGGCCCGCACATCGGATTGGCCAGGGCCGCCGCCGGCGCCGGAACCGGCTTGAGGCCGCTCTTCGCCAGGAGCGCGTTGAACGCGGCCAGGTCCTGGGCGACGAGAGCCTTCCAATTGGCGATCGCCGTCGTCAGCTGGGCGCAGGCCGTCGCGAAGACCTTGGTCATCGGCTCGTTGGGCGCCATGTCGCCGTAGTCGAGCGTGTCAAGCTGGCGGAGAAGGGTGCCGTTCAGCCCCGCGAAGTTCGGCGCCGCGGCCGCGCCGCCGGCGCCAGGGAAGCCTCCCGGCCCGCCGCCCCGTCGGCCGCCGCCCGCCGTACCGCCGGCGCCGGTCAGCTTGGCGTCGAAATCGGCGGCGGCTTTCGCCACGTCGGCGGGCGGGTTCGATTTGCTGATCTCCGCGACGGCGGCTTTCATGGCGGCGACCTGGGTGTAACCGTCCCAGGCCGTCCTAATGCCGTCATAGAGCTTCATCTGCAGCGCATGCTGGGCGCGCACGTCGTCCGCGCTTGCGGGCGACCGCGGATCGTTCTTCACGGTCAGGGTCTGGGTGGAGGCCTTGCCGTCCACCGTGAGTTTGAGGGTATAGATGCCGGGCAGGGCCAGCGGCCCTTCCGGCGCCGCCGGGGTGTCCCCCGGCATAGCGCCCATCACCTGGGCGTAATTATGGCTGAAGGCCGGCGGATTGTCGTAGCGGATATTCCAATTGATCCGGTTCGTGCCGATCTCAGCGGGCATGGGCTTGGGCTTTTCGAGCCAATAGTCGGGCACCGCAGGAGGAGCGTCCGGCAGCGGCGGAATCGGCGCGCTGGACATGTGGCGCACGGCCTTGCCGGCCGCATCCAGGATTTCCAGGGCGATGATCCCCGCCGGCTTCGCGCCGAGGGAGTAATAGATGATCGCCCCGAGCGGCGGATTGGGCATGTGCGGCACCTCGGGCGGGAAGGGCGTGTCGCCATTGACGTTGCGCCGCACGCGGATGGCGTCGCCCGGCTTGAACAAGTGCGCCGGTTCGGACCCCAGGGCGGGCGTGATCTGCCGGAGCGGCGAATAGTCGTCGAGGATCCAGATCCCGCGGCCGTAGGTGCCGACGACGAGGTCGTTGTCCTTGATCACCATGTCGCGGTACGACGTGTTGGGCAGGTTCAGCATCAGCGACTGCCAGCTGTCCCCGTCGTCGAAAGAGACGTAGACGGAGCTTTCCGTGCCCGCGAACAGCAGGCCCGCTTTTTTCGTGTCGACCCGGATGACGCGGGCGAAGCTGCCGCTCGGCTGGTCGGTCGGCAGGCCGGCGACGATCGCGGTCCAGGTCTTGCCGTAGTCATGGGTCCGGTAGAAATAGGGCTTGTAGTCGCCCGTCGTGTGATAGTCGATCGCCGCATAGGCCGTGGCGGGATCCAGATGCGAAGCGTCGATGGCCGATATGTCGGCCCGTGTCGGATTGGGCAGGCCGGGGATGGTGACATCCTCCCAGGTGGCCCCGTGGTCCTTCGTCAGCTTGATCAGACCGTTGTTCGTCCCTACCCAGATCACGCCTTGGGCGATCGTGGAGGGCGACATCGATTCGATCGAGCCGCCGCCCGGGCCGCCCTGCCCGCCGCGCGCTCCCGCCGGGGCCCCCGCGGCCGGGGCGGCCGGGGCCGCGCCGGGAGGCGGAGGCGACTGTCCTTTCGGATAACCGAGGTCCGGGCTGAGCTTCTTCCAATGCATCGCTCCGTCGGTCGTGGCCATCACGTATTGGAACCCCACCAGGAGCTCGCGCGGGTTGAACGGAGAGAACATCATAGGCTGGTTGCCGACTTTGCGAAGCGCCTCGCTCGCGTCGATGTTGGGGCTGACGTTGATCCACTGGCCGTTGGATCCCGTGATCTTCACGATGCCGCTCGCCGGCCCGCCGGCGTAAACGATCTGGGGATTGAGCGGATCGGCCACGACGGTCCCGAACTCATAGCCTTGCGTCGGGAACCAGTCGAACGGGCCGACGGCCCCCATGTCGCCGCGGCTGCGGACGGCGACCGAGCCGCTGTCCTGCATCGAGGCGTAGACCCAGTAGGGATACTGGTTGTCGGCCGAGATGTGGTAGAGCTGGGCCGTCGACTGGTTGTACCACGAGCTCCAGGTCAGCCCGCCGTCAAGCGAGATCGTGGCGCCCTGGTCGACGCCGAGGAACAGACGCTGGCCGTCGGTCGGATCGATCCACATCACGTGCGGATCGTCGCCGCCCGGCGCGCCCTTGAACGCGGCGAAGGTCTGGCCGCCGTCGAGGGAACGGTAGCTCGAGGTATTCAGGGTATAGACGATGTCGGGATTCTTGGGATCGACGTAGACGTCGCAGATGTAGCCGCTGCCGGCGATGCGCCGGTCCGCCGCGTCCATCTGCCGCCACGTCGCGCCGCCGTCGTCCGAGCGGTAAAGGCCGAAGGTGCCGATCAGGAACATCCGCTGGGCGTTCGTGTTCGCCGCGACGGCGACGCCGGTGCGGCCGGCGAGCGTCGGCATGCCGCCGCCGGCGATTTCCTTCCAGGTCAGGCCTTCGTCGGTGGATTTATAGAGCGCCGTGCCCGTGGATGCCGGAGCCGCCGGCGCGCCCTGGCCTCCGGCCGCTCCCGCCGCAGCGGCCGCGCCCGGGGCCGGGGCCCCGGGGGCCCCGCCGCGGGCCGCGCCACCCGGCGCCTGGTAATGCCGCACGGTCGTGGCCAGGATCACGTCGGAACGGTCGTAGGCCCAGGCGATCTTCTGGATCCCGGTCTCGTTGTTGATATAGAGGGTCTTCTGCCAGGTATTGCCTCCGTCGGAGCTGCGGAAGACGCCCCGTTCCTCCGTATGCGTGTGGACATTGCCCTGGGCGGCCACGAGCACGAAGTTGGGATCATGCGGGTCCACCAGGATCGATGGGATCTGCTTGGTCTCGTCCAATCCCAGGTGCTGCCAGGTCTTGCCGGCATCTACGGATTTGTAGACGCCGTTGCCCTCGTTGATGCCGCCTCCCGTAATGAGGTCGCCCATCCCGACATAAATCACGGAGGGATCGGATGGGGCGGCTTCGATGGCGCCTACGGACGAGGCTTCCTTGATGTCGTCGAAGATCGGAAACCAGGTCTCTCCGGCGCTCGTCGTCTTCCACACGCCGCCGAGGGGCAAGCCCATATAAAATATGCCGGGCCGGCCGACGACGCCCGTCACGGCCGAGACGCGGCCGGCGCGGAGCGGGCCGATGTTGCGCCAGGCCAGGCCCGAGAGGAAACCGGGCTCGACATGCGGCGCGGCGAAGGCCAACGACCCCGCCAGGACCAGGCCCAACAACGCCCACCGCCGAAGGAACACTCTACGCATTGTCATGTTTGACCACCCTTTCATGATGGACACGCCCGCGGAATTTTTTGGGGGAAAGAGCTTTCGGAAGGAACCGCTCTCGAGATACGGAGACATTCGAATCGGGGCATGTCCTTATCGGCGTATCATAGCGCCAGTCCGGAGGCGATAGCAAGAAGGCGAGCGCCGCGGCGGCGCCGCGAGCGCGGATTTGACAAAAATCATGGTCCGGCAGGAGCCTCTTCGGCTATACTGGAGATGTCAATATCCAAGGAGGTTCCCATGAGCGAAATCATCGATCTCAGCCGCGGGCGCCTACCGGGGCGTCATCGAAGTGTCGCAGGAAGTCTCGAAGATCAAGGCCCTCGAGGGCGAGAAGCGGCTGCTCGAAGAGTGAGGTTGAACCAGCAGCCCTTCCGCGGGCGTGATGGGGAATCCCGCCTCTGATATAATTCCTCGTCCCTGGGCCAAAGGAGCCGGCATCCGGACCATGATCATGAAACCCGTCGTCCTTCTCTTTGAGCCCATCCACGAGGACGCCGTCGCCCTGCTCCGGGAAAGATGCGACGTCCGCATCGCGGACTCGCTCGACGAGGAGGCCCTCATCCGCGCCGTGGCCGACGTCGACGCCTTGATCATCCGGGCGCACGGCGCCGTCACTCGGCGGCTGATGGAACATGCCCCGCGGCTCAAGGTCATCGGCCGCCACGGCGTCGGCCTCGACGCCGTGGACCTCGCCGCCGCGAAGGAGCGGGGCATCGTCGTGGTGAATACGCCCGACGCGAACACCGAATCGGTCGCCGAACAGTGCCTCGGGTTCATGATCGCCCTGGCCAAGAGAATCCTGCCCGCCGACCGGGCCGCGCGCCGGGCCCTCTGGGGTGCCCGCTATGAGCTGACGGGCACGGAGCTTTTCGGCAGGACGCTCGGCCTGGTCGGGTTCGGGCGGATCGGACGCCGCCTGGCGGAGATGTCCCGGGCCGCGCTCCGCATGGAGATCCTCTATTTCGATCACGCCGGCCGGACGCTGGCCCCGCCCGGCCTCGAGGCGCGCCTCGTCCCCCTCGACGAACTCCTGGAGCGGGCGGACGTGGTGTCCGTCCATGTGCCCCTCCGGCCGAACACGCGCGGAATGATCGGTCCGGCCGAACTCGCCCGGATGAAGCCGACGGCCTTCCTCCTCAACTCCGCGCGCGGCCCGATCGTCGACGAGACGGCTCTCGTCGCCGCCCTCCGCGGCGGGCGCATCGGCGGGGCGGGGCTGGACGTCTACGAGACCGAACCTCTCCGGGCCGACAATCCGCTCCTGGTCCTGGAGAACGTCGTCCTCTCGCCCCACATGTCGGCCCACACCGGAGAAGCGCTCCGCCGGATGGCTATGGTCGCCGAGGATGTCCTTCGCGTCCTGGACGGCGAGGCGGCCCCCCGGCGCTACGAAACCATTTGATTTTTATCTATGGATTAATTATGATACCTCGATGAAGTTTCATAGCTTCATAAATCTCGTTAAAAACTTACCATAAAGGAGTCATGTTCAATGGGTAATTTTGCCTCCGATTTCATGGCCGAGCTCAAAGCCAAGAACCCCGGCCAGCCCGAGTTCCACCAAGCCGCCTTCGAGGTCGTCAACTCCCTCTCGCTCGTCCTCGACCGCAACCCCGAGTTCCGCAAAGCCAAGATCCTGGAACGCATCGCCGAGCCCGAACGGGTGATCCTGTTCCGCGTCACCTGGATGGACGACGCCGGCGAGATCCACGTCAACAAGGGCTATCGAATCCAGATGAACAGCGCCATCGGCCCCTACAAAGGCGGCCTCCGCTTCCACCCCACCGTCAACCTGGGCATCCTGAAGTTCCTGGCCTTCGAGCAGGTCTTCAAGAACAGCCTGACGACCCTCCCCATGGGCGGCGGCAAGGGCGGCTGCGACTTCGACCCCAAGGGCAAGAGCGACAATGAGGTCATGCGCCTCTGCCAGAGCTTCATGAGCGAGCTCTTCCGCCACGTCGGAGGAGACACCGACGTCCCGGCGGGCGACATCGGCGTCGGCGGCCGGGAGATCGGATTCCTCTTCGGCCAGTACCGCAAACTGCGGAACGAGTTCGTCGGCGTTCTGACGGGCAAGGGCCTGGAATGGGGCGGATCCCTCATCCGGCCCGAGGCCACGGGCTACGGCGCGGTCTACTTCGCCGCCGAGATGCTCACGACCCGCAACCAGACGATGGCCGGCAAGACCTGCCTCGTCTCGGGCAGCGGCAACGTGGCCCAGTACACGGTCGAGAAGATCAACCAGCTCGGCGGCAAGGCCGTCACCTTGTCCGATTCCAACGGGTTCATCTACGACCCCGCCGGCATCGACGCCCCGAAGCTGGCCTTCGTCATGGACCTCAAGAATGTCCGGCGCGGCCGGATCAGCGAGTACGCCGACAAGTTCAAGACCGCGACCTACAAGCCGCTCAGCGCCGGCGCCGACTTCAACCCCCTCTGGGACATCAAGGCCGACTGCGCCTTCCCGAGCGCCACGCAGAATGAGATCAACGCCAAGGACGCCAAGAACCTGGTCAAGAACGGCGTGTACGTGGTGGCGGAAGGGGCCAACATGCCGACGACCGCCGAAGGCGTGGACGTCTTCATCGACGCCAAGATCCTCTACGGGCCGGGCAAGGCCGCGAACGCCGGCGGCGTCGCCACGTCGGGCCTGGAGATGAGCCAGAACAGCATGCGCCTGAGCTGGACCCGCGAGGAAGTCGACCAGCGGCTCCACGGGATCATGAAGAGCATCCACAAGACCTGCGTCGAGGCGGCCAACGCCTACGGCACGCCCGGCAACTACGTCAACGGGGCGAACATCGGCGGGTTCCTGAAGGTCGCCCGGGCGATGATGGCCCAGGGGCTGGTCTGACGCCGGACCCGATCTTCGACTGATTTAGGACGGATTTTCACACCGGCAGGGCTCGGGTGAGCCCTGCCGGTATTTTTTTGCCTGAATTCAGGTAACGGGCAGCGCAATTCTCTAATTTGGTGTCAGTAACTGGATTTCCGAATTTTCCGGATTTGCGAAATGCGGAAATCAGGTTACTGTCACCAATTGATTCGATTCCGCGGCCGCGAGCTACGCCCGCTTGAGGCCGAGCCCGAACTCGTAGCCCCGGTTGAAGGCGTTGGAGTTCAGCATCTCCGTCCCGCGCGGCACGGAGACTTTCACCGCGCTCCGCATGGCCTCGACGCCGATGAGGCCGGTGACGGCCGTCATGAAGCCCATCATGACGATGTTCAGGACCATCTTCCGGCCCAGCTCCTCGGCGATGCGCGTCGCCGGGATCGAATAGTGGGTCAGGTCCTTGCGGAGGCTATGGGGCTTGACCAGTTCGTCCTCGGTGATCAGGATCCCGCCCTCGGCGACCTCCGGCGAGAACTTGGTATAAGCCTCCTGCGACATCACGACCATAATCCGGGGGGAGGTGATGTAAGGATACGCGATCTCATGGTCGTCCACAACGATCTGGGCGCTGCAGGCGCTTCCCCGCGCCTCGGGGCCGAAGGCCTGGATCATGGTCGCGAACTTGGCGTCGTAGATGGACGCCGCCCGGCCGATGATATACCCGCTCAGGATGATGCCCTGACCGCCGAATCCGCCGATTTTGATCTCTGTCCTGGCCATGGCTTATCCTTTGTAAGGGGTGAACTGATCACCGAGCTTTTGGGCATAGAAGGCGTTCATCGATTCGAGGTATGTCGGCTTCTCCTTGTCCACGAACTTGCCGACGACAATCTTGCCCTGGAAGCTCAGGCCGACGGTCTTCGTGTCGGCCCCGTTCTGGATTTCGCTGTTGTCCCGGTAGAACTTCATCTGGTCGAGGCCATCGCCCAGGCGGTTGCGCCGGCTGTAGAGCGTCGGGCAGGGGGCCATGATCTCGACGAAGGAGAAGCCTTTCTTGAGGAGCGCGTCCTTGATGGCCTTGGTCGCGTGCCGGACATGGAAGGACGTCCAGCGGGCGACGTACACCGCGCCGCACGACTCGGCGAGGTAGGGCAGGTTGAACGGCTCCTCGAAGTTCCCGTAGGGGGCCGTCGAGGCCGTGGCCCCGATGGGGGTCGTAGGCGCGACCTGGCCGCCGGTCATGCCGTAGATGAAGTTGTTGATCAGGATCACGGTCATGTTCACGTTCCGCCGGGCGGCATGGATGAAATGGTTGCCGCCGATGGCCGTCAGATCGCCGTCGCCGCTGTAGACGACGACCTTGAGCTCGGGATTGGCCAGCTTCAGGCCGGTGGCGAACGGGATCGCCCGGCCGTGGGTCGTGTGGAACGAGTCGAGCTTCATGTAACCCGCGACGCGGCCGGTGCAGCCGATGCCGGAGACGATCGCGACCTTCTTCAGGTCGAGGCCGCTCGCATCGAGGGCGTGGGCGAAGCAGTTGACCGTCGTCCCGATGCCGCAGCCGGGGCACCAGATGTGGGGCAGGCGCTCCATGCGCAGGAAATCTTCCACCCTATTGGTGGGCAGGCTGATGTCGGTGTCCATGGTTTCTTCGGTCATGGCGGCTATCCCTTCCCCACGTAGGCGATGGCGGCGTAGATGTCTTTGGGGTCGTGGACCGAACCCCCGCCGTGGGGCACGAGCCGGACCCGGGCCCGGCCGGCGACCCAGCGCTCCACCTCGCGGACCATCTGGCCGAAGTTGATCTCGGGCACGACGAAGCCCCGGACCGTGGTCGAGAGCTCCCGGATCCGCTTCGTGGGGAACGGCCAGGCGGTAATGAGACGCAGGTGGCCGACCTTCATCCCCTCGGCCCGGGCCTGCTCGATCGCCGGGATCGCGACGCGCGAGGTGATGCCGTACGACACGACCACGATCTCGGCCCCCTCCACCTGATCTTCCTTGTATTCGACGATTGCGTCCGCATTCAGCCGGATCTTGTCCACCAGGCGGCGGACGAGCTTCTCCTGGGCGGCCGGGGTCATGTCCGGGTAGCCGCGCTCGTCGTGGGTCAGGCCGGTGACATGGATGTTGTAGCCGTCGCCCGCCTTGACCATGGGAGGCACGAGGTCCTTGTCCGCCTTGAAGAGCAGCAAGTCCTCCTTCGGGCCTTCCCAATAGCGGCGGGGGGTGATCTCGATCTGGTCGGCCGGGGGAATGACGACCCGCTCGGTCATATGGCCTACGCACTCGTCCAGCATCAGCAGGACGGGCACCCGATACTGTTCGGCGAGGTTGAAGGCCTTGATCGTCAGATTGAACGATTCCTGGGGGGAGTTGGGACAGAGGGCGATGATGGCATAATCCCCATGCGAGCCCCAGCGGGCCTGCATCATGTCGCCCTGGGCGGGGAGCGTGGGGAGGCCGGTTGAGGGACCGGCGCGCTGGACGTCGACGAAGACGCACGGAGTCTCGGTCATCGCCGCCAGGCCGAGATGCTCCATCATCAGGGAGAACCCGGGGCCGGACGTCACGGTCATGGCTTTCTTGCCGGCCCAGACGCCGCCCTGGATGGCGATCGAGGACGCGATCTCGTCCTCCATCTGGATGAACATCCCCCCGATCAGCGGGAAACGCTCGGCGATGCGCTCCACGACTTCGGTCGAGGGAGTGATCGGGTAGCCGGCCACGAACCGGCAACCGGCGGCGATCGCCCCCTCGGCGCAGGCGTGGTCGCCGTCGATGAAATACGCGCCCGTCATGACGCCTTTCGGATCAGCTTTCACGTCGGTCTCCTACTTTTGCTTCTTCTTGAACAGGAAGCCGTAGATGGCGAAGTCCGGACAGACCAGCCCGCACATGTTGCATCCGGTGCACTTCTCCGGAAGGGAGAGCACGGGAGGATGGTATCCCTTGGCGTTGTATTGCTCGGACAGCTCCAGGCAGCGCATCGGGCAGAACTCCACGCAGAACCCGCAGCCCTTGCACCGCTCCGCGTTGATGACGACCGATCCGAGACCTTTTTTCTTCTGGAGTAATTCGGCCATGAGTCCTCTTTCATAGATGAGATGATGCTCTCTCGGCTTCCTCTCCGTTCTCCGGGACGCGACGGGCCGCGGCCCGCTCAATCTCCCAGGGTGGGAGGCATCGGGTTGGCCTTGCGCGGGCTCTCGTCCGGCTCGTAATATTTCGCGTGGTATACCCGGTCGGATTCCTTGACCCACAGCCGGAGGAAGTAGATCAGGACGACGATCGAAAGCCACAGCCAGACGTAGAACACGAAGACGGCCGTCCGTTCCTTGATGCCCGAGAACGCCGGCACGATCGTCTCGGTCCGCTTTTCCGGGACCTTCTTGGCCGGCTTCACGGCGGGGGCCGGCGCGGCCGACTGGGTCTCGGGCTTGACCTCCTGAGGCGCGGCCGGCGTCTGGGACAGCTCCTTTTCGATGCTCGCCTTCGCGGCCGGCGACGAGGGGACCTGGGCCGCCGCCGTCAGGGGCGAAAGGACGAGGGCCGCGAACGCGACGAGGATGACGATGCGGATCCCTCTCATAACAGGCTCCATATGCTGAACACGATCGCGTAGATCAGGCCCAAAACCCCAAGGTAGTTGATGATCCTCCCCTTTTTCCCCTCGGGCTTGGTGTCGATGAACGGGAGGAAGAAGATCGCCACGATGGCCACGAGGATCAGGACCACGGCCACGAATTCGCCCGTGACGGGCCCCATGTTGCCCGGAAAGATCTTGAGGGTCTGAAACAGGAACAGGAAGTACCATTCCGGCTTCACCCCGGCGGGCGCGGGGGCCATCATGTCGGCCGAGGGACCGAGGGTCGGGGCGAAGACGAGGGCCACGGTCAGGAGCGTCCCGAGGAGGACGAGCCAGATCATGACCTCGCGGAGGATGAAGTTCGGCCAGAACGGGAGGGCCGGGACCTTCTTCTTCTTGACCTCGGCTTCGAGCGGGACGCTCATCCCCTCCTTCTGGACGAGGAGGATGTGGACGGCCAGGATGGCGAAGATGACCAGCGGCAGGATGCAGACGTGGAAGAGGAAGAAGCGGGTCAGGGTGTCGCCCGTGACGTCGTCGCCCCCGCGGAGGAACTGGGTCACCCACTTTCCGACCACGGGGATCGCGTTGGGGATGTTCGTCCCGACCTTGGTCGCCGAGAGCGACAGGTCGTCCCACGGGAGGAGGTAGCCGGTGAATCCGAAGACCATGGACACCACGAGGAGCATCATCCCCGTCATCCACGTCGCCTCCCGCGGCTTGCGGTAGGACTTCGTGAACCAGATGGCCAGGAGGTGGGTCAGGACGAAGGCGATCATGAACGTCGCCGACCAGCTGTGGATCGAGCGGACGAGCCAGCCGAGGGGCAGGTCGGTCATGATCCGGCCGACGCTGTCGTTGGCCCCCTCGAGGGTGGGCTTGTAATACAGGGCGAGCATGATCCCCGTCACGATCTGGATCGCCAGGAAGAGGAGGATCGAGCTCCCGGTGTAATACCAGATCGAGTGCTCGTGCTGGGGGACCTCTTTCTTGGTCATGTACTTGAAGATGGGGGTCAGCGCCAGCCGATCATCGAACCAGGCCCCGACTTTTTTCATGTCGATCTTCATGCTTTCGCTCCCGCCCCCGGCTTCCGGACGAAGAAGTCCTCGCCCTCGACCGAGGTCTCGAGCCGGCGGAGCGGCTTGGGCGGCGGACCGGCGATATTCATCCCGTTCTCGTCGTACCAGCCCTCATGGCAGGCGCAGAAGAACTTCTTCTTGTCGGCCATCCAGCTCACGTTGCAGTCGAGGTGGCTGCAGACGCCTATGAAAGCGATGAAGCTCCCGTCCTCGGCCCGCTTGAGCAGTCCGGGCTTGGCTCCCCAGGGGAAGCCCTTGACCTCGCCGGGCTTCATCCCGGCGAAGTCGGCGAAGGCGAGCTTAACCTCGTCCGGCTCCTTATAGGGCGGCCAGACGAACTTGACGATGGGGCTGACGAAGGTCACCGCCAGGGTGCCCAGCCAGCCGCCGAGGATCGAATTGAGGAACTTGCGGCGGGTGAAATAGGCGTTGTCGATTCTCATTTTTTCCGTCCAAAAAGGTGTTTGGTCCGGCCGACGACCATCCGCCGGCGGAGGCCTTCGATGCCGTCGGCCGGGCGGACCTCCTTCGGGCAGACGTCGTTGCAGCGGAAGACCGTGTCGCAGCCCCAGACGCCGGTCGGATTGTCGACCCGGGCCAGGGCCGGCCACGGCCGCTTATCGCGCGGGTCGATGGCGAACCGGTAGAGCTTGGCCAGGGCCGCGGGGCCGAGGTAGCGCCCGTCGCGGGTCGCGACCGGGCAGGCGGCATAGCAGCTGCCGCAGAGGATGCAGGTGATGAACTGGTAGACCTCCTCCATGTCCTTCTCGTCGACGCAGTGGCCCTTGGGCGGGGCTTCCCCCTCCGGCTGGAGGTAGGGCTGGATGTAGTTATAGGCGTCCCAGAAGGGCTTGAAGTCGACGATCAGGTCCTTGATGATCTCCAGGTTGGGCAGGGGCTCGATGACGACCACGTCCGTCTTGAGGGCCTCGAACTGGGTCCTGCAAGCCAGGCCGATCTCGCCGTTGATCGTCAGGGCGCACGACCCGCAGACCGCCTCGCGGCAGCTGTACCGGAAGGAGAGCGAGGGGTCCTGTTGGTCCCGGATGTCCTTGAGAACTTCGAGCATCGTGTCCCCGGGCTTGGGCGTATGAATATATTCCTGGAAATGGGGCTGCTCGTCCTTGGGAGGGTCGAACCGGAGGATTTTGAAAATGGTGCTCATGGTCGGCGCCCTCCTCAGTATTTCCGTTCCTGGGGCTTGTATTTGTCCACGTTCACGGCCCGATAGGAGAAGACCGGCCCCTTCTCCGTGTAGGCCGCCAGGGTGTGCTTCAACCAGCTTTCGTCGTCCCGCTTGGGGTGGTCCGTCCGGAAGTGCGACCCGCGCGTCTCGGTGCGGAGATCGGCCCCGCGGAGGATGGCCTCAGCCAGGTCCATCATGTAATCGAACTCGACCAGGGTCACGAACTCCTGGCAGAACCGGGTGCAGCTGCCGTAGATGCAGGCGTCCTTGTACGCTTCGCGCAGGCGGCCCAGGCCGTCGATGCCTTCCCGGAGCTGCTTCGCATCGCGGTAGATGCCCGCCTTGTCGCTCATCAGGATCTTGAGATCGTTGAGGAGCCGATAGACGTTGTGGCCCTTGTCCCGCTTCCGGATGCCTTCGAAGTCGGAGGTGAGCCTCCCCGCCTCCCCGTCGATCTCGGCGTCCTTGGAGCCGGCGAAGCCTCCCTCGTTGATGAATCGGGAGGCGGATAGGCCGGCGATCTTACCGAAGACGATCGCGTCGAGGAGCGAGTTTCCGCCGAGGCGGTTGGCCCCGTGGACGCTGACGCAGGCGCATTCGCCCGCGGCGTAAAAACCCTTGACCGGCGAGGCGCAGTCCTTGTCGACGTCGATGCCGCCCATGGAGTAATGCTGGGCCGGCTGGATGGGAATCGGCGTGTCGACGGGATCGAGCCCGGCGAAGTGGATGCAGATGTCCTGGATCCCGGGCAGGCGCTTCTCGATCTTCTCCCGGCCGAGGTGCCGGAGGTCGAGGTGGACGTAGGCGTTCTCGAAGCCGTTGCCTTTCAGGATCTCGGTCGTGATCGAGCGCGAGACGATGTCGCGCGGGGCGAGCTCCATGACCGTGGGGGTATAGTCCTCCATGAAGCGCCGGCCCTTGTTGTTGATCAGATAGCCGCCTTCGCCCCGGGCCGCCTCGGAGATCAGGATGTTCTTGCCGTAGAGGGCCGTGGGATGGAACTGGACGAATTCCAGGTCCTTGATCGGGATCCCGGCTCGATAGGCCATCCCGATGCCGCTCCCGAAGTTGATGTAGGCGTTGGTCGAGAGCTTGAAGATCCGGCCGTAGCCGCCCGTACCGAAAATCACGGCTTTGGCCGCGAACGATCGGATTTCACCCGTGCCCATGTCGTAGGCCACGAGCCCGACGCACCGGCCGTCCCGGACGACAAGGCTGGTGACGAGGACCTCCTCGTAGAAGACGACGCCCTTCTTGACGCACTGTTCGTACAGCGTGTGGAGCAGGACCTGGCCCGTCCGGTCCTGGGCGTAACAGGTGCGCGGATACCCCGCGCCGCCGAAGGGCCGCTGGGCGATGACCCCGCCCGGGAACCGGCTGAACGGGACGCCCATGTGGTCGAGCTCGTACATCAGCGGGATGGCCAGCTTGCACATGAGCTCGACGGCGTCCTGGTCGGCCAGGTAGTCGCTGCCCTTAATCGTGTCGAAGGCGTGTTTTTCCCAGGTGTCGTCCTTGGCGTTCGGGTTGTTGGCCAGGGCGGCGTTGATCCCGCCCTGGGCGGAGATCGAATGCGACCGGACGGGGTGGACCTTCGACAGGACCGCCACTTTGAGCTTCGGATCGGAGGTCAGGGCCGCCGCCAAGCCGGCCAGGCCTCCTCCGACGATCAGAATGTCGTGGCTGACCATCGCTCAGTAATTCCTGGTGAAGTAGATGAGCAGGAGGGAGGAGGCGGTGGCGGTGCCGAGGCCAGTGAAGATCCAGAACAGGAGCTTTTCCTTGCGCAGCCCGAGGTCGATCAGGACGGTCCTCAGCCCGTAGAAGGCGTGGTAGACGCCGAGGACGATGAGGAACGTGTCCGTCAGCGGATTGGTGTGGAGGATGATCGCCCAATCCGGTTTCTGGCCCTTGGTCATCAGGAAAAACGAGGTGAAAAATTTAAGGCCCAGAAGAAGGATCAGTAAAAGACCGCTCAGACGATGAAAGACCCATATGAACATGTGGCATTCCCTCTATAGATTAGGATTGACTGGAGACGAAGGCTCAGAAACGGTCAACGCGCACACGGCGCGATTATATCAAAGAGATATTTCAGGAACAATATTTATTTAAGCGGGGAAGCACCCGCTCGCGATTGCAGACCCGAGCGAGGCCGGCGGCGGCAATGAAATTCATCAAAAAGGGCAGGACGAAGTACAGAACGGGAAGGACGGCGGCCGAAACGGACGGGACCGGAAAGGCAGTCCCCAAAGCCCCAGCCCCGCCCCAGGGCCGCCTTAAAAGATAGAAACGAGGTCAGACCTGGGTCGTCAAGTAGACGGCCAGACCCATCTGGGAGATCTGGTCGAGGTTCATCTCGATGCCGTCGATGTGGGCGTCCTCATCCTTGAGGATCGCCTCGAGGATTTCCCGCGTGGCGTAATCCTTGACGTCGCCGGCCAGCTTGATGGCCGCATTGTAGGATTTGATGGCGCCTTCCTCGGACTCGTGGTCGTTAGCCATCATCTTCGGGATTTCGGCCCCGATGTGCATCTTCTTGAGGTCGCTGACGATCGGCAGGCCCTCGAGGAACAGGATCCGGCCGATGAGCTTCTCGGCGTGTTTCATCTCGTCTACGGCCCTCTTCTCGATGAACTTGTGCAGCTTCTCGTAGCCCCAGTTGTCGCACATCTCGGAATGGACCATGTACTGGCTGACGGCCGTCAGCTCGTCCGCGAGAAGTGAATTCAGGGAATCGATTAGTTTTTTATCGCCTTTCATGGTGCCTCCTGCCTTTTCTGTTCGTTCGCCGAACCTTGTGGATCGCAAGACTATTTTATCTGAACGCCCCGGAATTGTAAAGGGATTGAGGGAAACCAGCCTTGACCGAGCGGGGCGCCGAAGATAATGTGGAGGCATGAGGTTATCGCCTCGGCGGATCTTTACGATCGCTGCGTTCACGGGTTTGGCGCTTCTATCGGCGGCGGCCGGACGGCCGCCGTCCCCCATCGTCGCCGCCGAATTTGTCTTCCCTCCCAGCGCGCCGCCCACCCCCCAGTGCCACGCTTCGACCATCGTCGAACTCGCGAACGGGACGCTCGCCGCCGCCTGGTTCGGGGGGACGCGCGAGGGCGCTTCGGACGTGGGCATCTGGTTCGCCCGGAAGGCGGGAGGGCTTTGGACCGCGCCGGTCGAAGTCGCCAACGGCATGCAGCCCCTCCCTCCGGGCCAGAGTACTGCTCTTCCGCCCATCATGCCCTGCTGGAATCCCGTCCTCTTTCAAGCCGACCGCGGCCCCCTTCTTCTCTTTTATAAGGTGGGGCTTCGTCCGAGCGAGTGGTGGGGGATGATGACGGCCAGCGCGGACGGAGGCGCCACCTGGTCGCCGGCCCGGCGTCTGCCCGAAGGCATCCTGGGCCCGATCAAGAACAAGCCCGTCGCCCTTCCCGGAGGAGACATCCTCTGCGGATCGAGCACGGAAGACCGGGGCTGGCGCGTCCACTTCGAGCGAACCTCCGATTTCGGCCTCACTTGGACGCGCACCGAAGCGATCAACGACGGAACCGCCGTCGGCGCCATCCAGCCCAGCCTCCTCTTCCTGCGCGGAGGCGGCCTCCTGGCCCTCGGGCGGAGCCGGCAGGGGCGCATCTGGGAAGCGCGCTCCGCCGACGGCGGCCGGACCTGGACCGGCGTCCGCCTGACCTCCCTTCCCAATCCCAACGCAGGCACGGACGCCGTGACGCTCCACGACGGCCGCCATGTCCTTGTCTATAATCATTCGGAAACCGCTCGTACCCCGCTCAACGTCGCCGTTTCCAAGGACGGCGAAGCCTGGACGCCCGTCCTCACCCTGGAGGACGAGCCGGGCGAATATTCCTATCCCGCCGTCATCCAGGCGGCCGACGGCGCGGTCCATGTCACGTACACGTGGAAGCGCGAGGCGATCAAGCACGTCGTCCTGGACCCCGCACGCTTCTAGCCCGGCCCGCGCGATTCGCCGTCTTGCCTTGCCCGCGGTCCTGTGCCAGAATGATTTTCTGCCCAAGGAGGAGAACATGCCCCACTTGAATCGCCGCGAATTCCTGACCGGCATGGCCGCCGGCGCCGCCGTCATCGCCGCTCCGGGCCGGGCGGACTCCGAACCGGCGAAGCGCCGCGTGACCGGCGGTCCGAAACCCCGCACCCAGGCGCCGGCCGGGGGACTTGCGGAGCCGGCATTCCGGCCGCTCCCCCTGGGCTCCATCCTTCCGAAGGGCTGGCTCCTCCGCCAGCTGCGCCAGCAGGCCGACGGGCTGACGGGCCATCTCGACGAATTCTGGCCCGACGTGGGCCAAAGCCAGTGGTTCGGCGGCTCGGCCGAAGGGTGGGAGCGCGCCCCGTACTGGCTCGACGGGGCGATCCCGTTGGCCTGGATCCTGGACGACAAGCCGCTGAAGGAGCGGATCAAGGGCTACATCGACCACATCGTCAAGAGCCAGAGGGCCGACGGCTGGTACGCGCCCTACCCCGTCGACGCGGCCGCCAAGCCCTACGACCTCTGGGCGATCCTGCTGGCGAACAAGATGCTCGTCCAATTCCACGAGGCAACGGGCGACGCGCGGGTCCTCGACGCCGTCGCGGCCAACCTCAAGGCCGTCCTGGCCGCGCTCGACCGCACCCCGCTTTTCGGCTGGGGCAGGTTCCGCTGGTTCGAAGGCCTCATCCCGACTTACTACGCCTATGAAAAGACGGGCGAAGCTTGGCTCCTCGACCTGGCCCATAAGCTCCAGGCCCAGGGCTTCGACTACCGGACTTTCTACGGCGGCGAAGACGTGACCGTCCCCACGCCGCGGCGCGGCCTCTGGAAATGGGACAAGCACGTGGTCAACACGGGCATGGCCCCCAAGGCTTATGCCCTGACCTGGCGCCTCACCCGCCGGGAGGACGAGCGCGCCTTCCCGGCGAAGATCCTCGAAGTCCTCGACCGCCACCACGGCCTGGTGACCGGAATGTTCACGGGCGACGAGTGCCTCGCCGGCAAGAACCCCGTCCAGGGCACCGAGCTCTGCGCCGTGGTCGAATTCATGTATTCGCTCGAGCACCTCGTTTCCCTGACGGGCGAGGCCGCCTACGCCGACCGGCTCGAGCGCGTCGCGTTCAACGCCCTGCCCGCCACCCTTGCCCCCGATATGTGGTCGCACCAGTACGACCAGCAGGTGAACCAGGTCCAGTGTACGATCAACCCCGATCACATGTGGACGACGAACGGGCCGGAATCGAACCTCTTCGGTCTCGAGCCGAATTTCGGCTGCTGCACGTCCAACATGCACCAAGGCTGGCCCAAGTTCGCCGCCCATCTGTGGATGAAGACGCCCGACGGCGGCCTCGCGGCCGCGGCTTATGCGCCGAGCGAAGCCAGGTTCGACGCGCGCGGGACGGCCGTGCGCGTGGCCTGCGAGACCGACTACCCGTTCCGCGACCGCCTGACGATCACCGTCCGGCCGGACAAGCCCGCCCGGTTCCCGCTCCTCCTCCGCGTGCCCGCCTGGGCCGAGGACGCGACGCTCGTCCCGCCCCACGGCAGCGAGGTCTCGCTCCGGGCGGGATCGTTCTATCGGACGGAGCGGGAATGGAAGGACGGCGACACGCTCGTCCTCCGATTCCCGATGAAAGCTCGGGCGAGCCGCCGCTACAACGGCGCCGTCGCCGTCGAGCGCGGGCCGCTCGTGTATTCGCTCGCGCTGGGCGGGACCTGGACCCGGGTCAACGCGGACAAGCCGCATCGCGAGCTCCCCCACGGCGATTTCGAAGTCCGGCCCTCGACGCCCTGGAACTACGGCCTGGTCGTCGACGAAGCCGCGCCGGAGAAGAGCATCGCCTTCGAGGAGCGGCCCATCGGGGAGAGCCCGTTCTCGCCCGAGGGGGCGGGCGTCGCGGCCAAGGCCAAGGGCCGCAAGATCCCGACCTGGAAGCTGGCCCACGGCTGGGCGGGCGAGATCGCGCCGGGCGACGCGGAGTCGAAGGAGCCGCTCGAGGACCTGACGCTTATTCCTTACGGATGCGCAAAGATCCGGGTGACCGAGTTTCCGAAGCTCAAAGCGTAAGGAGATCGAGATGTCCGTCGCAAGATTGTTCCGTGCGGCCGCCGCGGCGGCCTCCTTGATTGTCCTTATCTCCGGCCCGGGGGCGCAGGCTTCGGCCTCCCCCGTCGACAAGATCACGCTGGCCTCGACGACCTCGACCCAGGACTCCGGTTTCTTCGACGTCTTCATCCCCGCCTTCGAGAAGAAGTTCGGCTGCCAGGTCCGGGTCGTGGCCGTCGGCACGGGGCAGGCCATGCGCCTCGGCCGGGATGGGAACGCCGACGTCCTCCTCGTCCACGACCGGGAGTCCGAGGAGGCGTTCGTGGCCGACGGTTTCGGCTTGGAGCGGCTCGACGTCATGCACAACGATTTCTTCGTCGTCGGGCCCAAGGCCGATCCGGCCGGCGCCCGGGGGCTGAAGGCGGTCGAGGCCTTCAGGAAGATCGCCGCGGGAACGACGGCCTTCGTGTCGCGCGGCGACGATTCCGGGACGCACATGAAGGAGCTGCGCGTTTGGCGGGCCGCCGGCGCGAAGCCGCCCGCCGGCCGGTACGTCGAGAGCGGAACGGGGATGGAGGCCACGCTCCGCATCGCCAACGAGAAGGGCTATTACACCCTGGTCGACCGGGCCACGTGGCTGTCGCACCGCAGGGAAATCGACGCCCTGGACGTCCTGGTCGAGGGCGATCCCGACCTCTTCAATCCCTACTCCGTGATCGTCGTCTCGCCGGTCAAGTTCCCCCATCTCAACGTCAAGCTGGCCGCGCGCTTCGCCGAGTTCATCCGGAGCGCCGAGGGGCAGGCCATCATCCGGGACTACGGCAAGGACAAGTTCGGCGCCCCGCTTTTCTTCCCCGATGTCGTCAAGTAGCGCAGCCTCGGGACCGCCCCTCGATCCCGAGGCCGGGCGCATCGTCGTCCGCGAAGCATCCGAAAACAACCTCCGGGCGGTCGACGTCGATATCCCGCACAACCGGCTCACCGTCATCACCGGCGTTTCGGGCTCGGGCAAGTCGACGCTCGCCTTCGACGTGATCTACCAGGAGGCCCGGCGCCGCTACCTGGAGTCGTTCTCGGCCCACGCCCGCCAGTTCATGGGCAAGCTCCGTCGGCCCGACGTCGGCCGCCTCGCCGGCTTATCCCCGGCGATGGCCCTGGGGCGGCCGACGCCGCCGGCCGGGCCGCGCTCGACGGTCGGCACGCTGACCGAGATCCACGACATCCTCCGCCTCCTGTACGCCCGCCTGGGAGAAGCCCCTCCCGGAGTCCGTCCGCAGCGGCGCCTTTTTTCCTTTAATTCGCCCCACGGCGCCTGTCCCGCCTGCCGCGGCCTGGGCGTCGAGGACCGGATCGATCCCGCCCTCCTCGTCTCCGATCCCGCGAAAACGCTCCGCCAGGGCGCCCTGGCCATCACCACGCCGAGCGGCTACATCATCTATTCCCAGGTCACGATGAGCGTCCTCGACCAGGTCTGCCGGGCCCACGGCTTCAGCGTGGACATCCCCTGGAAGGACCTGACCGACGACGAGCGGGACGTCGTCCTCAACGGCAGCGATCGGATCCGTATCGCCTACGGCAAGCACCCCCTCGAATCGCGGCTGCGCTGGAAAGGGATCACCCCCCGGCCCCGCCAGGAAGGATTTTACAAAGGCATCCTGCCCATCATGGACGCCACCTTGACGGGCAAGCGCAACAAGAACATCCTCCGCTTCGCCCGCACCCTCCCCTGCCGGGCTTGCGGCGGCCGGCGCTTGCGGCCCGAGGCGCTCCAGGTGACGTTCCGCGGCCTTTCGATCGCGGACATGAGCGCTTTCCCGCTCGGGCGCCTCGACCGCTTCTTCAGAGACCTCGTTCCGTCCGACGCCGAGAAGCCGGCCGGACTCCCCATCCGCGACGCCCTCCTGAAGCGGACAACGGTCCTCCTCCGCCTCGGCCTCGACCACCTGGCCCTCGACCGCGAATCGGACACGCTCTCGGCGGGCGACGCCCGGCGCCTCCGCCTCGCCGCCCAGGTGACCGGCGGCCTGCGCGGCGTGACCTACATCCTCGACGAGCCGACGATGGGCCTCCACCCCGCGGACACCGAAAAGCTCCTCGGCGTCCTCGAGTCGCTGCGCGAGGCGGGGAACACGATCGTCGTCGTCGAGCACGACGAGGCCGTGATGCGGGCCGCCGACCACCTCATCGATTTAGGACCCGGGGCCGGCGAGAACGGGGGCCGGGTGCTGTTCAGCGGCCCCCCCGAGGGCCTCGCCCGCCTGTCGCGCGGCGCGAGCGCCACGCGCGATTTCCTCCTCGGCGACCGCCGCATCGCCGCGCCGGCGCCGGGAGAGCGGCGCTCCGGGCGGGGGTCGATCGCCATCCGCGGGGCCCACCTCCACAACCTCAAGGGGATCGACGTCGAGTTCCGGCTGGGCGCGTTCAACGTCGTGACCGGCGTTTCGGGGGCTGGAAAGGCGACGCTCGTCCGCGGGATCCTGGCCCGGCGGCTCCGTGACGGGGATGAAGGGCCGGCCGCCGACGCCGAAGGGCTGCGGATCGAGGGGCGGATGGGCAAGGTCATCGAGATCGACCAGGCGCCGATCGGCCGCACGCCGCGGTCGAACCCCGCGACCTATACCGGGTTGAGCGATCGCATCCGGGACCTCTTCGCCGGGCTCGAGGATTCGCGCTCCCGCGGCTGGGGGAAGGGCCGCTTTTCCTTCAACGTCGCGGGCGGCCGGTGCGAGACCTGCCAGGGCGCAGGCCTGATCCGGATCGGGATGCATTTCCTGGGTGATGTGGACATCGACTGCCCCGCCTGCGACGGCCGCCGTTTCAACGACGAGACGCTCCGGGTCCTCTACCGGGGGAAGACGATCCACGATGTGCTCGAGATGTCCGTGGACGAGGCCGCAGCCTTCTTCGCCGATCTGCCTCCCTTGAAGCGCATCCTCGAGGCGATGGCCCGCCTCGGCCTCGGCTACCTCAAGCTCGGACAGAGCTCGGCGACCCTGTCCGGGGGCGAGGCTCAGCGCATCAGGCTGGCCGCCGAGCTCGCCCGCCCGTCCTCCGGCGAGACGCTCTACATCCTCGAGGAGCCGACGACGGGCCTCCATCTCCACGACGTGGGCGTGCTGATCTCGTCGCTCCAGGCGCTCGTCGACAAGGGAAACACGATCATCGCCATCGAGCACCATCCGGATTTCATCAAGACGGCGGATCGGGTGATCGACCTCGGGCCGGGAAGCGGGGAGCGGGGCGGATCGATCGTCGCCTGCGGCCCGCCGGAGGAGGTCGCCGCGGTCGAAGGCTCGCTCACCGGCCGCGCCCTGGCCAAGGCCCTGGCCCCCGCCCCGGTCGTTCCGCCGGAGGCGCCTCGCCGTCCCCGCTTCGGAGCCGTCGAAGAGCCGCCGATCGCGCTCGCGGGGGTCTCCACCCACAACCTCAGGAATCTCGACGTCCGGATCCCATTCAAGCGCCTGACCGTGGTCACCGGCCCGTCGGGCAGCGGCAAATCCTCGCTGGTCTTCGACACGCTCTTCGCCGAGGCGCAACAGCGGTTCATCGAGAGCTTTTCGGCCTATGTCCGCGGGCTCATCTCCAAGGGCGGCCGGGCCGATCTCGCCGCGGCGACCGGCCTGACCCCGCCCGTGGCGGTCAGCCGGGCCGCGGCGGGGCACCACCCGCGCTCGACCGTGGGAACCATGACCGAGATCTACGACTACTATCGCCTCCTCTTCGCCCGGGCCGGCTCCACCGCGGCCGGCGTGCCGGAACGGCCGCTCCGGGCCAGCCTGTTCTCGTTCAACCACGAACAGGGCGCCTGCCCCCGCTGCAAGGGCCTCGGCGTCCTCACGACCTGCGACCCGGACAAGCTCGTGACCAACCCGGGAAAATCCCTGTTCGACGGCGCCCTCGACGGGACCAAGACCGGCCGCTACTACGGCGAGCCGCATGGCCAGTTTCTGGCCGCCCTCCGGACGGCCGCCGACGCGGCGGGCCTCGACCTGTCGAAGCCGTACCGGGACCTCGACGAGAAGGCCAGGCGGCTGGCCATGCGGGGCAGCGGCGGCCGGACCTACGAGATCGTCTGGTCCTATCGCCGCGGCAAGCGCGCCGGGGAGCATCGCTTTCACGGCCCCTGGAAGGGGTTCGCCGCCCTGGTGGACGAAGAGTACGAGCGCAAGCACGCCGATCATCGAGGCGAAGCCCTGCGGGCCCTCATGTCCGAGGGCCCGTGCCCGGAGTGCGGCGGCCGGCGCCTGAAGCCCGCGGCTCTGGCCGTGCGCGTCCTCGGCCGGACGATCGCCGAGCTCTCCGCCCTCACCGCGCGCGAGGCCATCCCCTTCTTCAGGGACGCGGCCGCGGGGCCGGGGGAGGAGAGAGTCCGGTCCGTCCTGGACGCCGTGCGCGGCGAGATCCTCAGGCGGCTCGAGCTCGTCCGCGACATGGGCCTGGATTATCTCGCGATCGACCGTCCCTCCTCGACCCTCTCGGGCGGGGAAGCCCAGCGGCTCAGGCTGGCCGGCCAGCTCGGCGCCCGGCTGACCGGCATCACCTATTGCCTCGACGAGCCGACCGCCGGCCTCCATCCCCGCGACACGGAGAAGCTCGTCGGGCTTCTCCGCGAATTGACCCGGCTCGGGAACACCGTCGTGGCCGTCGAGCACGACCCTGACGTGATCGCGGCGGCGGACCACGTCATCGACATGGGACCCGGCGCGGGCCGCGGCGGCGGGGCCATCGTCGCCGAAGGCGCGCCCCGGGACCTCGCCGCCTCGGCCGCCTCGGCCACGGGCCGGCTGCTCGCGGATCGGACGCCCGATCTTCCGCCCCTCCCCGTCCGCCCCGGCCCCGGGGTCCGCATTCGCGGGGCGCGGGCCCATAACCTGCGCGGGATCGACGTCGACATCCCCGGAGGCGGCTTGACCGCCGTCACCGGCGTTTCGGGAAGCGGCAAATCGAGCCTCGTCTTCGACGTCCTGCTCGCCTCGGCCCGGGCCGGGAAGCCCGTGTCCTGCGCCGGCATCGAAGGACTGGAGCGGTTCGCGGGCGTTATCGCCGTCGATCCGTCGCCTCCGGGGGGCGGGCCTCTGAGCACGCCCGCGACGTATCTCGGGTTGTTCGACCCGGTCCGGACGATCTTCGCCGCGGCCGAGGAGGCCCGCCGGCGGGGGTTCGGCCGGGCCCACTTCTCGTACCTGTCCCGGGAGGGCCGGTGCGAGACGTGCGGCGGGACGGGCCTGACCCGGATCAGCATGGATTTCCTGGCCGACGTCCTGACGCCGTGCGAGGACTGCGGCGGCCGGCGCTACCGGCCCGAGATTCTCGAGGTCGCCGTCCGGGGCAAGACGATCGCCGACGTCCTGGACCTGACCGCCTCCGAGGCCCGCTCGTTCTTCCCCGAGCCGCGCCCCCTGGCCGGGGCCCTGGCCGCGCTCGACGAGATCGGCCTCGGCTATCTCCGGCTCGGCCAGCCGCTCGACACGCTCTCGGGAGGCGAAGCCCAGCGCCTCAAGCTCGCGGCCGGGCTGATGAAGCCCGCCCCGGGCCCCGTCCTGTACCTCTTCGACGAGCCGACGTCCGGGCTCCATGCCGACGACACGGCCCGGCTTCTCGAGATCTTCGCCCGCCTGATCCGGGACGGCCACACCCTCGTCGCCGTGGAGCACGACCCGCGGTTCATCGCCCGGGCGGCCGCGGTCATCGACCTCGGCCCCGGGGGCGGCGACGCGGGCGGGGCCCTCGTGGCCGCCGGCCCGCCGGCCGCCGTGGCTGCCTGCCCGGGCTCGGCCACCGGGGCCGCGCTCCGCGGCCTCCTCGCCCGCTGACGGACGCGACGGCGCCCCGCCCCGAACATTTTCCTTGACAGAAGTGGGGACCTATGCATAAATATGCAATCGTTATGAATAATTATACAAAAGAAAAGCGGCGGCAGGTCCTCCGGGACATCGTGGCCAGGCAGGGGATCGGCGATCAGCACCATCTCCAGACCGAGCTCGCCCGCCGGGGCATCGACACCACCCAGGCCACCATCTCGCGCGACCTCCAGGACATGGGCTACGTCAAGGTCCGGCTCGATTCGGGCGCCTACCGCTATGACTTCTACGAGAAGACCCCGGAGGAATCGATCCGGCCCAAGCTCAAGGTCCTGTTCCAGAACTTCGTGACCGAGGTCCGCGGCACGGAAAACCTGGTGCTCGTCAAGACCTCGCCCGGGAACGCCAACGGCGTCGCCAGCCTCATCGACGCCCTCCGCCGCCGGGAGATTCTGGGCACGGTGGCCGGCGACGACACGATCCTAGTCGTCGTCGATTCCCGCGAACACCGCAAGGCGGTAGTCCGCGATTTTCAGGCGCTTCTGGGCTGAGGACGGACCCGGCCCCCCAACCGCATCCCCGCACCGCCTAAGGAGACACCATGGACAAAATCATTCTCGCCTATTCCGGAGGGCTCGACACCTCCATCATCCTCCATTGGCTCGTCGCCCGCGGCCACGACGTCATCGCCTACGTGGCCGACGTCGGCCAGGACGAAGACCTCGAAGCCGCCCGGGCCAAGGCCCTGAAAACGGGCGCCTCCAAGGCGTTCGTCGAGGACCTGAAGCGCGAGCTCGTCACGGACTACGTCTTCCCGGCCATCAAGGCCAACGCCGTCTACGAGGGCCGCTACATGCTCGGCACGGCCCTCGCCCGGCCGCTGATCGCC
Organism: Candidatus Aminicenantota bacterium; assembly: GCA_003141555.1. GTDB lineage: Bacteria > Acidobacteriota > Aminicenantia > Aminicenantales > UBA4085 > FEN-413. The sequence continues at coordinate 66,697 of PLMN01000022.1, read as the reverse complement.
AAGCGCCAGGTCGAGATCGCCCACCGCGAAGGCGCGCGCCTGGTGGCCCACGGCGCCACGGGCAAGGGCAACGACCAGGTCCGGTTCGAGCTGACCTACCATGCCCTCGACCCGACGATCAAGGTCATCTCGCCCTGGAAGGACGCCGCCTTCCTGGCCGAGTTCCAGGGCCGCTCGGACATGATCGCCTACGCGAACCGCCACGGGATCGAGGTCAAGGCCTCGGCCGACCGGCCCTATAGCGAGGACGGCAACCTGATCCACATCAGCCACGAGTCGGGGATCCTCGAGGATCCGCGGACCGCGCCCGAGGAGCACGTCTTCTCCCTGACGCGGAGCCCGCAGGACGCGCCCGACCGCGAGACCCGGCTCAGCCTCCACTTCAAGGACGGGATCCCCGTCCGGGTGGTCGACGAAACGAACGGCGTCGACGAGAGCGACCCGCTCCGCCTCTTCCTCCACATGAACAAGGTCGGGGCCGAGAACGGCGTCGGCCGGGTGGACATGGTCGAGAACCGCTTCGTCGGGATCAAGAGCCGGGGCGTCTACGAGACGCCGGGCATGACCATCCTCCGGGCGGCCCACATGGATATCGAGGGCATCGCCATGGACCGGGAGGTCATGCGCCTCCGGGACATGCTCGCCCCGAAGTTCGCCGAGATCGTCTACAACGGCTTCTGGTTCTCGCCCGAGATGGACTTCCTCATGGCCGCGATCGACAAGAGCCAGGAGGTCATCGACGGCATCGTCCATCTCTCGATCTACAAGGGCAACGTCACGGTCCGCGGCCGGGAGTCGCACAGCTCGCTCTACGACAAGGAGCTGTCGAGCATGGACATCGAGGGCGGCTTCAACCAGCAGGATTCCGTCGGATTCATCAACATCCACGCCCTGCGCCTCGAGGCCCACAACGCGATCATGACCAAGCAGGGCAAGGGAGTCACGGACTTCATGAGGAACGGCCGATGAAGAGCGTCTGGGGCCGCCGCTTCGCGGGCCGGCGCGAAGATCCCCGGCTCGAGGCCTTCAACGCCTCCATCGGCGAGGACGCCTTCCTGGCCGGCGCCGAGATCGCGGCCTCCAAGGCCTACGCCGCCGCCCTGCGCCGAGGGGGCGTCCTGACGGCCCGGGAGGCGGCCCGCATCGCCGCCGGCCTGTCGAAGGTGAAGCGGCGGATCGCCGCCGGCGAGGACCTCGGCGCCTACGAGGACATCCATTCCGCGGTCGAGCTCCTGCTCGTCGACGAGATCGGCGAGGCGGGGAAGAAGCTCCATACCGGGCGGAGCCGGAACGAACAGGTCGCGACCGACGAACGGCTTTTCCTGAAAGACGCGATCCCGGGGATCCTCGACGGCCTCCGCGCCTGCCAGCGGGCGCTCGTCGCCCTCGCCGAGCGGTATCCCGACGTCATCTTGCCCGGCTACACCCATCTCCAACAGGCCCAATACGTCCTCTTCTCCCACGCGATCATGTCCCATTTCTGGCCGCTCGAGCGGGCCAAATCGAGGCTCAAGGACGCCCTCGTCCGGATCGACGTCCTGCCGCTCGGCTCGGGCGCGTTGGCCGGCACGACCGCGCCCGTCGACCGGGCGTTCCTGGCCCGCGCCCTCGTCTTCGCCGCCCTGTCGGAGAATTCCCTGGACGCGGTCGCGGACCGGAGCTTCATCCTCGAGACACTGTCTGCCCTGGCCCTCCTCCTCCTCGACCTGGCCCGGGCCGCCGAGGATTTCGTCGTCTTCGCCAGCCGGGAATTCGGCTTCCTCCTGCTCGACGACGCGATCGCCACGTCGAGCAGCCTCATGCCCCAGAAGAAGAACCCGGATATCTTTGAGCTCGTCCGGGCCGGCGCCGGCCGGCTGTTCGGGCACTTCAGCCGGCTGTTCGTCACGGTCAAGGGGCTTCCCTCGACCTACAACAAAGACCTTCAGGACGACAAGGCCCCCCTCCGCCTCGGCCTCGAGGACGCGCGCCGGACTCTGGACGCCTTCGAGATCGCCTTGAGGAACATCCGGCCCGACCGCAAGGCGATCGCCCGGCGAGCCGAGCCGCTCCTCTATGCGACCGACCTCGCCGATTACCTGACCGCCAAGGGCGTCCCCTTCCGCGAGGCCCATGGGGCGGTCGGGGCTCTCGTCCGCGCCGCAGAGAAAGCGGGCCGCCCCTTGACCGCCCTGACGACGCGGGAGCTCCAGGCGGCCCATCCTCTTTTCGGCGACGACGTCGGCCGGGTGTTCGATCCCGGCCGCTCGGTCCGCCGCAAGAAAGGCGCCGGGTCCACTCATCCCGCCCGGGTGAAGGACCAGATCCGCCGGGCGAAGGCCCTGTGCAAGAGTTGAAATCCCGCCGCCGGGCGGGACAACGAGACAAACGACCTCCCCTCGTATTATAATATTCCCATCGAATGATCCCCGGAGAGGAGGAGCGATGAAACGTCTCATTCCGGTGAAAACCGTTCTTCTGGCCGTCGCGGCGGCGGCGATCGTCCTCTGGTTCGGCCCGACCCCCGGCCGCGCCCTGAACAACGGCCTGGCCCTCACCCCGCCCATGGGCTGGAACAGCTGGAACAAGTTCGGCTGCAAGATCGGCGAGACCATCGTCGAGCAGATCGCCGAGGCCATGGTCGCGAGCGGCATGCGCGACGCCGGCTACCAGTACGTCGTCATCGATGACTGCTGGCAGGTCGACCGCGACGCGCAGGGGAACATCATCCCCGACGCCAAGGCCTTCCCCCACGGCATCCAGGCCGTGGCCGACTACGTCCATTCCAAGGGCCTGAAGTTCGGCATCTACTCCGACGGCGGGGCCAAGACCTGCCAGGGCCGGCCCGGCAGCTGGGGCTACGAGTTCCAGGACGCCCGCCAGTACGCCGCCTGGGGTGTGGATTACCTCAAGTACGACTGGTGCAACAGCGGCAAGCAGAATTCCGAGGCGGCCTATTCCCGGATGCGCGACGCCCTGGCCGCTTGCGGTCGGCCGATCGTCTTCAGCATCTGCGAATGGGGCAGCACCAAGCCCTGGACCTGGGCCCCGGCCATCGGCAACCTCTGGCGTACGACCGGCGACATCTCGGACATCTGGCAGTCCAAGGACAAGCGGCAGGACCTCGGCGTCGTCGACATCCTTGACCTCCAGGTCGGGCTCGAGTCCGCCGCCGGACCCGGCCACTGGAACGATCCCGACATGCTCGAGGTCGGCAACGGCGGAATGACGACGGCCGAATACGAGGCCCACTTCAGCCTGTGGTGCCTGCTGGCCGCGCCGCTGATGGCCGGCAACGACCTCCGCTCGATGACGCCCGACATCGCCCGGATCCTGACCAACACCGAGGTCCTCCTGGTCGACCAGGACGGGCTCGGCCGCCAGGGTCGGAAGGTGCGGGACGACGGAGACCTCGAGGTCTGGGCCAAGGAGATGGCCGACGGGAGCCGGGCGGTCATTCTCCTCAACCGGAGCGCGGCCGAGGCGAAGATCACCGCGTCCTGGACCGACATCGGCTACCCGGCCGGCCTCCCGGCCAAGGTCCGCGACCTCTGGAAGCACAAGGACATGGGAATATTCAAGACGACCTACGCGGCGGCCGTTCCGGCGCACGGCGTGGCGATGATCCGGGTTACCCCGTGATCGAGCGCCGGCCCGGGCCCGCTGAGGAGCGAACATGAACGAGCCTTTTCTCGACGACAAACGGAAGAAGATCGCCCTGCTCATCGACGGGGACAACGCCCAGCCGGCCCTGATCGACAAGATCATGGCCGAGGCGGGCAAGTATGGCCTGGTCACCATCCGCCGGATCTACGGCGACTGGACGACGGTCAGCATGTCCGGCTGGAAGCACACCCTCCACGACAACGCCATCCAGCCGATCCAGCAGTTCCGCTACACCGTGGGCAAGAACGCCACGGATAGCGCCATGATCATCGACACCATGGACATCCTCTACAACCATCTCGTCGACGGGTTCTGCCTCGTCTCGAGCGACAGCGACTACACCCGCCTCGCCACGAGGATCCGGGAGATGGGCTTCTTCGTCATGGGCGTCGGCAAGCGGACGACGCCCAAGTCGTTCGTCAATGCCTGCCACCTGTTTATCTACACCGAGAACCTCGCCCCCAAAGGCCGGTCGTCCCAGTCCGCGCCCCCCCGAAAAAGGGAGGCCCGCAAGGCCGAAGCGCGCGAGCCCCGGGAGGAACACGCCGACGAGCGCGAGGACAAGACGGAGGCGCCCCGCAAATACGACCCCATCCCCCTTCTCAAGGCGGCCTTCGACATGGCCATAGGCGAGGACGGCTGGGCGGAGCTGGGTATGATCGGCGGCTACCTCCGCCAGCTCGACCCGGGCTTCGACTCGCGCACGTTCGGCTTCCGCCAGCTCTCGCAGCTCATCCGGTCGTACTCCGACCTGTTCGAGACCCGCTATCAGGAGCTCGAAGGGCGGACCGACGTCTTCGTGAGGATGAAAGAGGAAAAGGCCGAGGCCTGAGGCGGCCGGCGGGCGCTCATCCGGCCGCGGCCGGGTGAGCGCCCGCCGTTCCCGCGTTTTAAAACATCACTTTGAGGCCGCCGCCCGCCCGGAACCCGCCGAGGGTCACCGACAGGTCAGGGATGCTCCCGCCCGTGGCATACGTCCCCGTAGCCGCGAGATAGCGGGCATCGAGGTACAGGCCGAAGCCCGACCCAAGCTGGAAGCCCAGGCTCAATCCCGCGTTGAAGCCGAACTTGTTGCTTTTGAAATCCGCGGAGGCCTGCGAGACCGAGACGGTCGAATAGGGATAGGCCGATTCGGTGACCGTGATCGCCGAGGCGATCGTCCCCGTCGAGAGGACATAGCACGGGCCTCCATACAGGTCCGCCGTGACCGGCCCGAGGTTGAACGTATAGAACAGGTCGAGATAAAGATCGGTCTCCTTGACGGCCATCCCGGCGCCGGCGAGGGAACCGGTGCGGGGCGTGTTCATCCAGAGGGGATGGGGAATGGAGAACGAGGTGGTATCCGCGACGTCCCGGGAGGTCAGGCTCGCCCCGACCTTGACGCCCCACGATGGGCCGACGTAGTATCCGACGGCCGCGTCGATCGTGTTGCCCTTGGCGACGTTGTAAGCCAGGCTGTAGGATGCGGCTTCCTGGTAGATCGTCTCCGTGTAGTCCAGGGTGGACGAGTCCTTCTGGAATCCGACCTGATACCCGACCATGATGAAGATCTTCTTCGCCGATGTCTCTTCCCGCGGAGCGTAGGCGGGCGCGCGCTCCGGCACGCGGGCGGGCGCCGGACGGGCGGCCTGGGGCGCGGCAGCCGGGGCCGCAATCGGCGCGGGCGCCGCGGCCTCTGCCGTTTCGTCCACGACCGAGCTGTGGATGAATCCCGTGCCCGGAGCCGCGCCGAGGGATAGCGTAACTTTATACCAATCTCCGATCTTCTCGACCACGTCGAGGATTGTCCCCTGCGGGACCTGGATGAGGACCGGCGCGGTCATTTCGGCCGATTTGCGGACGTTGGCCAGCTGGACCTTGACCTTGACCCTCGTCGCGTTCCCGGCGAAGGCGACGGCGGCGAGGACGATGAGGACCAGGGCGAGGAGAGTCGTGATGCGGCGTTTCATGGGAAGCTCCTCAACTGACGGTGTAGCCGATCGCCCGGATCGCCGCGATCGTCTGGGCGTATTCGTTGGACGACGAGCCGTAGAGGTAATAGGCCGAATTCAAGAGGGCCTGGGCCGCCTGCAAGAAAGTCGTCGAGCTCGTCATTCGGTTGATCCACGCGTCGTAGAAGATCCTCTCCGCGGCCGCGAGGCCGATGGCGGATACGGTCAATCCGGAATAGGGGTTCACCCCCCCGTGGGCCAGGAGATAGAACGCATGGGGAAAGATCGTCATATTGAGGTGGACGCCGCCGTTATCGATGGCCGTGCTCCCGGAATACAGCGTCGGGACCTTCTGGGCGATGTGGGCCGGATCGGGATACCAATATGCGGAGGAGTATCCCGCGTCCTTCAGCTGGGAGTTGAGGTTGGGGTTGTCCTGCCGCCGGCACTTGTCGTAGGTGAACGTCGGCCCCGCGTCCTCGCCGTTAACCCAGTCGGCCATGTTGTAGCCCGTACCCGCCGGCTGGAAGAACCACTCGCAGGCCGTGCCCATGATGTCCGAGAACGATTCGTTGAGCGCTCCGGATTCGCCGTAATAGGTCAGGTTGGAGTGGAAGCTCGTCACGGCGTGGGAAAGCTCGTGGGCGCAGACGTCCAGCGCCGCCCCGTAGTCCTTGTTCCCGTTGTAAGGATCTTCGAAATACATGCCCTGGCCGTAGCCCGAGGTGTCCATCTGCCAGTAGGCGTTGTCGTAAAGGCCCTGCGAGACCGAGTAGATATGGGCGAAGGAGATCAGGGGCATATTGGCGTTATTCGGGCCCTTGAGACCGAACGTGGCATAGTAGAAATCGTACGTATAGCCGATGTAGGTGTTGACGTTGACGATGTTGTCGCTCGCCCAGGTATTGGTCGATGACGAGGACTGGGAGATCGCGGCGCCGAACTGGTGCTTGGCGTCGTAGGTTCTCTGGACGAACGGCCGGGCCACGGCTAAGTCCACCATGTAATAAATGCTGCTGCTCAGGGTCGTTGGGAATTTGAGGGTATCCCCGCGTTGGCCGGTTCCAACGCCGATGGTCAGGCCGTCGGTCTGGATGTTGGAGAAATGGAGGAAGACCGCCCCGTTGGCAGCATCGACGAGGGCCGTTTCGTTGAACATCGGTCCGTCGGGCTTGCGGACCCAGAGCTTGTAAGCCAGGCGGAACTCGGTCTCGCTTACGGGAAAAATCACGAGCCCGCTCCGCTCGGCGTCCACCTCAAGGTCGGACTTGACGAGGGCGCCTTCGAGGGCCTGGAGGGCCTGATCGCGAGTGAGCTTCGGCGCGGGGTCGACCGGCGAAGGCAGGATGTAATACTGCCCGTCGCAGGACTCGGCGACACCGTTCCGCAGATGGACGATGATCTCGCCGCCCCAGACCGGAAGCCCGGAGGCCAACTGCTGGTAGCGCTGGTGGACGACGGGGCTCAAGGTGTCGCGCTGGGTGGCTTGGAGCACGAATCGGCCCGCCCGGATTTCGCCGTCCAAGTAGGCCAGGGCGAATTTCTGGGATTTGGCTCCCGACGCCATCTGCGGCTGGGAGGGATCGACCACTCGCATCAGTCCGGCCTGCACCGCGAAGAGGCCCGAGGCCGCGGAGAGGAGCAACACAAACGCCAGGAATCTCTTCATCGAATCCTCCTTTGAATTTATTTTACGTATTATTACTTTTTAGTATTGTTACTTTTTCAGCTCTGTCAAGTCCTTGGCCAGGAGCGAGCGGGCCAGCTCGTCGGAGTCGCCAACCTCGGACTCCCGGCGGCGGAGCTCGGCCGTGAGGTCCCTGAGGACGGCGGAAGCAGCCCCCGGGCAAAGCCCGGGGCAGGCTTCATGTATCCCAAAAAATATCACAGCCCGAAAGAAAAAACAATCGCCCCCCCGGCCGCCTTGTCCCCGCCCCCCCTCAATGTTAAAATGAGGCGTTATCCGGGCGATCGTGCAGACAAACAACGCAAAGAACTTCCAATTCCTTCCCCCCCGCTGGGACGCGGGCGTGACCCGGGCCGCGCGCGCGGCCGCGCGGATCTTCGTCCGCCTGGGCTGGCCGGCCAATGTCCTGACGGTCCTCAGCCTGGCCGCCGCCGCGGCCGGAGGCCTGCTTTTCGCCCTGGGCCTCCCCTTCCCGGCGTCGATGGCGATCCTGGTCTGCGGGATTCTCGACGGCCTGGACGGCAAGGTGGCCGCCGCGACGGGGACGGCCACGGCCTTCGGCGCCTTCCTGGATTCCACTCTCGACAGGTACGCCGAGGCCTTCCTTTTTCTGGGCCTGGCGGTCCGCTTCCGCGGCCGATGGATCCTCTGGCTCACTCTTGCCGCCCTCGTCGGCTCGTTCATGGTCAGCTATACGCGCGCCCGGGCCGAGAGCCTGGGGTTCGACGGCCGGGCCGGCCTGATGCGGCGGCCGGAGCGTTTCCTTCTCCTCGGGCTGGCCGCTTTCATCGGTGCGCTGGCCGCGGTTTTCGACGAGGCGATGATCGCCGCGCTGGGGGTGATCGCCCTGTTCTCCAACATCACGGCCGTCCAGCGCGCGGCCCGCGTCCGGAGCGCGGAGAAGGCCGCGCGGCGGGCCAAGGAGCCCCCCCATGGCTAAGATCCGGGTCGCCGTCATCGGCGTCGGCAACTGCGCGTCGTCGCTCGTCCAGGGCGTGGCCTACTACCGCTCGGCGAAAGCGGGCGACCGCGTCCCGGGCGTCATGCACGTCGACCTCGGCGGCTACCACATCCGGGACATCGAGTTCTCGGCCGCCGTCGACATCGACCGGAACAAAGTCGGCAAAGACCTGGGCGAGGCGATCTTCGCCCCGCCCAACAACACCACCGTCTTCTCCCCCGTCCCCCGGCTCGGCGTCCCGGTCGTCCGGGGCATGGTCCACGACGGCATCGGCAAATACCTGGCCAAGATCGTTCAGCCCGCTCCCGGCCGGACCGCGAACATCGCCTCCGTGCTCAAGGAGACGCGAACCGACGTCGTGGTCAACTACCTGCCCGTGGGCAGCGAGATCGCCACGAGGTGGTATGTCGAGCAGATCCTCGAGGCGGGCTGTGCCCTCGTCAACTGCATCCCCGTCTTCATCGCCAGCGAGGCCTCCTGGCGGGACCGGTTCAAGAAGAGGGGCCTGCCCATCGTCGGCGACGACATCAAGTCCCAGGTCGGAGCTACGATCCTCCACCGGACGCTCGTCAACCTGTTTCTCGACCGGGGGATGCCCATCGACCGGACGTACCAGCTGAACACCGGGGGCAACACGGACTTCCTGAACATGCTCGAGCGCGAGCGCCTCCAGTCGAAGAAGATCTCCAAGACCAATGCCGTTGCATCCCAGATCCTGGCCCGCAACCTCCCCCTCGACCCGGCCACCCTCCATATCGGGCCGAGCGATTACGTCCCCTGGCAGAAGGACAACAAGGTCTGCTTCCTCCGGATCGAAAGCCGGCATTTCGGCAACGTCCCGGCCTCGCTCGAATGCCGCCTGTCGGTCGAGGACTCGCCCAATTCGGCCGGGGTCGTGATCGATGCCCTCCGCTGCGCGAAGCTCGCCCTCGACCGAGGCCTCTCGGGCGCGCTCGCCGGGCCGTCGGCCTATTTCATGAAATCGCCGCCGGTCCAGCACACGGACGAGGAGGCCCGGGCCCTGACCGAGAAGTTCATCCGGAGATACGAGAGAAAAAAGCCCGCCTGAGGACGACGGGCTCGCCCGATCATCAAAGGGCGGTTATTCGACCGTGACGCTCTTGGCGAGGTTGCGGGGCTGGTCGACATCCGCCCCCCGCTTGGCGGCGATGTAGTAGGCGAAGAGCTGGAGCGGCACGGCCGTCAGGAACGGCATCAAGAGCGGAGGAGCGGCCGGCACGGCAATGACCGCGTCGACCCGTTCCCGGATCCTGGCGTCGTCGTCAGACGCCACGGCGATGACGTATCCGTTGCGGGCTTTGATTTCCGAGATATTGCTCAGCATCTTGTCGTAAACCCGGTCTTCGGGGACGATGGCCAGCGTCGGCATCTTCTCGTCGATCAGGGCAATCGGGCCATGCTTCATCTCTCCCCCGGGATAAGCCTCGGCGTGGATGTAGGAGATCTCCTTCAGCTTGAGCGCGCCCTCGAGGGCGACGGGAAAATTCACCCACCGGCCGAGAAACAGGAAGTGGGAAAACGACACGAATCGGGCCGCCAGGTCCTCGACCGCCTTGGCCCGGCCAAGGATCTTCTCCATCTTATACGGGATCCGCTGGAACTCCTGGATGAACTCGAGGAGGGCGGCGTGATCCATCCGCTCCTGGACCTGGGCCAGATAGAGGGCGATGAGGGCCAGGGCGGTCATCTGGGCGGTGAAGGTCTTGGTCGCCGCGACGCCGATCTCCGGTCCGGCGTTGGTGTAGAGCACGCCGTAGGCCTCGCGTGCGATCGAGGAGCTGCGGGCATTCGTCACGGCCAGGACGGCCGCGCACCGGTCCTTGGCCGCCCTCAGGGCGGCGAGCGTGTCGGCGGTCTCGCCCGACTGGGAGACGACGATCACCAGAGTGTCCGGATCGAGGATGAAATCCCGGTAGCGGAACTCCGAGGCATACTCGACGTCCACGGGGATGCCGGCCAACGATTCCATCAGATACTTGCCGACAAGTCCGGCATGATAGGACGTTCCGCAGGCGATGATCACGGCTTTGCGGACGCGCCGGAGGGTCGCCTCCGGGATGCCGATCTCGTCGAGCATCACCCGGCCCGTGTCGAGCGACATCCGCCCGAGGAGCGTATCGCGGACGACTTCGGGCTGCTCGAAAATCTCCTTCAGCATGAAGTGCTTGAAGCCCCGCTTCTCCATCATGAGCGGGCTCCAGGATACGCGCTCGACCGTCTTCGCTTTCGGGACGCCGTGGAAATCCGTGAACCGGGCGCCCGACCGGTCGAGGATCGCCATCTCGCCGTCCTCGAGGAAGACGACGTTCGGCGTATGGGCCAGGATGGCGTTGATATCCGAGGAGATCAGGAATTCGCCGTCGCCGAGGCCTACGACGATGGGCGGCCCCTGCTTCGCCGCCACGATCCGGTCCGGCTCGTCGGCGGCCAGGGCCGCCACGGCGAACGCCCCTTCGATCTCGCCGATGGCCGCCCGCATGGCCTCCTCGAGGGACCCTCGGTAGTATTTTTCAAGGAGATGGACGATGACCTCGGTGTCGGTCTCGGTCTTGAAGGTGTGGCCCTCCGCCCGCAGCTTCTGCTTCAGGGCGAGGTAGTTCTCGATGATGCCGTTGTGGACGATCACCAGGCGGCCGGAGCAGTCCTTGTGGGGATGGGCGTTTTCCTCGCTCGGCCGGCCGTGCGTCGCCCAGCGCGTGTGGCCCAGTCCGTACGTCCCCTGAAGCGGCTCCTCACGGAGGCTGTCCTCGAGATCCTTGACCTTGCCCTTGACCCGCCGGACCCGGATTTCCCCCCGGTCGACGACCGCGATCCCGGCCGAATCATAGCCCCGGTATTCGAGCCGCTTCAGCCCGTCGAGGATGACCGGGACGACGCTCTTGGGCCCGATGTAGCCGATGATGCCGCACATATTCCCCCCCGAACAGGAAATTTATTTCGAACCCGGCTTGTCCTGCGCCTGCTGTTCCCTCTTTTTCCGGGCCCAGCCCGGCTTCTCGACCTGCCGGCCCCGGGCCACGGCCAGGGCGTCCGGCGAGACGTCCTTGGTGATCACCGACCCGGCGGCGACATAGGCCCCATGGCCGACCCGAACGGGAGCGATGAGCTCGGTCCCCGAGCCGATGAACGCCCCCGCCTCGATGACCGTCCGGTTCTTCCGGACGCCGTCATAATTGCAAGTGATGGTCCCCGCGCCGATGTTGACCCCCTCCTGCACTTCGGTGTCGCCGAGGTAGGACAGGTGGCCGGCTTTGGCCCCGCGGCCGAAATCGGTGTTTTTCATCTCGACGAAATTGCCGATGTGGGCGCCGGCCCGGATGATGGTCTTCGGCCGGAGCCGGGCGAAGGGCCCGACGGTGGCCCCGTCCTCGATCGTCGCCCCTTCGATGACCGTGGAGCTGAAGACCGTGACGCCGTCCCCGAGGCGCGAAGCGATGATATGGGCCCCGGGGAAGATGCGGCCGGCCCGGCCGATCGTCGTGGCGCCTTCGATGACCACGGAGGGAAACAGGACGGTTTCCGGTCCGATCTCGACGCCAAGGTCGATCCAGGCGGAGGCGGGGTTGAGCACCGTGACGCCCCGGTCGGAGAGCGCCCGAATCTTCCGGTCGCGCAGCGCTTCGACCACGGGGCCCAGGTCGTAGCGGGTGTTCACCTGGCGGATATCGCCCGGCTGGGGCGTCGGGACGACTTCGACCTGCCGGCCGGCCTCCGAAAGAAGGCCCACGGCGTCGGAGAGATAATACTCCCCCCGAGCGTTGGCCGGCGAGAGCTTTGCCAAGGCCCTCCAGAGCGCGCCGGAATCGAAGATATAGACGGAGGAATTGACCTCGGTGATGGGGCGCGTCTCGGGCCCCGCGTCCGCGTCCTCGACGATGCGGACCCGGCTCTTGCCGTCGCGGACGATCCGCCCGAAACCAGAAGGATCCGGGACGATGGCGCTCAGCACGGTGGCCGCATTTTCCCGCCGCCGGTGCCGGGCGGCGAGGGCCTTGAGGGCGGCCGGCCGGAGGAGAGGCAGATCGCCGGGGACGACGAGCACATCGCAGGCGCCGGCGGACCGAAGGGCCAGTCTCGCGGCAAGAACGGCGTGGCCCGTTCCCCGGCGCTCCCTCTGGACGGCTGTGGTCACTCCCCAGGGGGCCGCGTGGCGCGCCACGGATTCGCCGTCATACCCCGTCACGACCACGGTCGAAGCCGGCGCGAGGGATCCGACGGCGTCCAAAATCAGCCCGAGCATGGATGTCCCGAGCAGAGGATGGAGGACTTTGTTCGCCCCCGACCTGAAGCGCGTCCCTTCGCCCGCAGCCAGGACGATCGCCACCAGGGGTTTGGTCATCTCAGGAGATGCGGGTGATGGCCTTGAATTTCTTGTCTTCCCACAGGGATTCGAAGTCGATCTCGTTCTGGGCCAGGATGCGGAACTGCTTGTCGATCTGGATGGCCTTCCGCAGATATTCCAGGCTGGGGTCGGCCAGGCCCAACAGGCAGTGAAGGTCGGCCAGGGCATAGTGGATCCGTCCCTCGTCCGGGCTCATCTTCAGCGCTTTTTCCAGGAACTTCTGTGCTTCCTCGAACTCGCGGGCGTTGGTCTTGTAGATCCCGTGCTGGTAATAATCTTCGGCCGTCTTGAGGGGAGCCGCGTCCTTGTCGCCCTTGAGGCGCGCTTCGCAGATCGCGACGTAGAGCCGGGCCCGGTCGACGAGCTCTCGTTCCTCGGGAAATTTCTCGATGAACGACTTGAGGGTCTCGAGGGCCTTGTCGTCCTTGCCCTTGCGGAACTCCCTCATGGCCTCGGCATACGCCGTCAGGGCTTTCTGGTATTCATCTTTCTTGGCTTTTTCGTCTTTCATGATCGCTCCCAAAATCGGAATTGTCCGCTGAAAGCCATTCTACTTTTTTCGCCGGTCCAAGTCCAGCGGAGTGCTCGGGGGGAGCGGGTCCTGTCGCCGGCCAGCCCCAGCGGCCTCGCTCATCACCCTGACGAGGGTCCCATTCGCTTCGGCCGCCGGGGCGCCCCGGCCGGCGCCACCCGCTCTACGGCCGTAGGCGATTAAGGTCGCTGCGCCCCATCCACCTCGCCGGGCTGAAGTCGTTGTCCGGGAGGCGAGGGGGGAGAGGGTAAGTCGGCCGGTGTGGAGGCGAGCCGGCATGGACCAGCGACGCGCAGCGGCGCTGGCGGCGAGCCGTAACCCCGAGCCGGTTTCCTCGCCGGGGAAACCGGCGTGCCGACGGCCCNNACGGCCCTCTCCCCCCGAGCCGATAGACCGGCGACAGGACCCGCATCTCCCGCCCGAGCCGGCGTGCCGCCGGCCCTCTCCCCCTCGCCCCCTTAGAACGGCTCGGTGAAATCCGGGTTGGCGAGGAGGAACTTCACCGCCTCGAGATGAAGTCGGTGGCCGGCTTTAAAAGCCGTGATGCGGCCGGCCAGCGGGCGGCCCAGGAGGGCAAGGTCGCCCGCTAGATCGAGGAGCTTATGGCGGACAAATTCGTCCGGGAAGCGGAGAGGACCGTTGATGACCGCTTCGGCGTCGAGGACAACCGTGTTTTCATAGGACGCCCCGAGAGCGAGGCCCCGGCGTCGGAGCTCCTCGACATCGGCGAGGAAGCCGAACGTCCGGGCGGGGGCGATTTCACGGGCGAACGTCCCCGGCGTCAGCCGCACGGAACGCGATTGGCGGCCGATGGCGGGGTGCGGGTATTCGATGGCATACGAGAGGTCGAGAGCTCCTTCGCCGGACGGGGGTTCGGCGACGATCGAGGCTCCCCCATCAAAGACAGCGAACGGCCTCGAGATCCGGAGGCCGCGGCAGGGCGAGCCCAGGGCGCAAGTCCCCGCCTCCTCGAGCGCCCGGACGAACGGCCGGGCGCTCCCGTCCATGATGGGGACTTCGTCGGCGTCCAGGACGACGACGGCGCTTCCTACGCCGTTCGCGAACAGCGTCGCGAGCAGGTGCTCGACGGTCCGGACCTTGAACCTCTCGCCGACGATGGTCGTACTGTTCAGGGCTTCGAAGCCGGCGGCAGCGAGCGGTAGCTCCCGACCTCCGAGATCCGACCGGCGGAAGACGATGGAGCCGGCCTCCGAGGGAACCAGGGCAAGGCGGACGGGCTTCCCGGAGTGAACGCCGACGCCGTCGAGCGAGAATTCGCGGGCCAGCGTATTCCGGGAAACCATGTCGAGCTTATTCTAACAGGTATCTCCGCTCGATCCAAGGAGGGCGAAGTCGCCCCCGGCGGCCGCGGCGGAAGGCCGGTTCCTCTTTTTCTCCCGGAGCCGATGTGCTAGAATCCGGCCATGAAATCCCAGCTCGAAAACATCCTGAGAAAAGTCCATGCGGGACGACTCTCGCCCGAAAAGGCCCTGGCCGCCCTCAAGCACTACCCCTATCAGGATCTGGAGTACGCCAAAATCGACCACCAGCGCGAGCTGCGGAAGGGCTTCCCCGAGATCATCTATGGCCTGGGAAAGACCGACGGGCAGATTCTCGGGATCTCCCGAGAGATCGTCAAGCAGGGAGGCAATCTCCTGGTCACGAGGATCGAACCCGCGACCTATCGAAAAATCAAGAAGGCCATCCCCGGAGCCTGCTACCAGCCCCAGGGAAAGATCGTCTATTTGAAGAAGAGGCCCGTCGAACCGGGCAAGGGCTTGATCCTGGTCTTGACGGCCGGCACATCGGACGTGCCGGTGGCCGAGGAGGCCGCCGTGACGTGCGACATGCTGGGCAACAAGGTCGAGCGCGTATACGACGTCGGCGTCGCCGGCCTGCACCGCATCCTCGGCGAGTATGACAAGCTCAACCGGGCCCGGGTGATCATCGCCGTGGCGGGCATGGAGGGAGCGCTCCCCAGCGTCGTGGCAGGGCTGGTGACCGTTCCCGTCATCGCCGTCCCGACGAGCGTGGGCTACGGGGCGAGCTTCAAGGGCCTGGCGGCCCTCCTGGCCATGCTCAATTCCTGCCCCGGCGGGGTGGGCGTCGTCAACATCGACAACGGTTTCGGCGCGGCCTACCTGGCCAGCCTGATCAACCACCTCTGACGCCCGGTCCGAGATCATCGGCCGGCGGGGCCGCGGTCGGGAGAATCAACTTTTTTCTTTTATTTTCTTGACAAATCGCCGTCCGGACCCTATATTGACATAAAATTTGCGCAATTCCGGGCCCAGGTAACACTTCATCCATGGAAATCGTCGACCAAGTCCGTCAGGCGGCCAATATCGTCGAGATCGCCTCGCAGTATACGACCCTTCGGGCGCGCGGCCGGAAGCACGTCGGGCTCTGCCCCTTCCATTCGGAAAAAACTCCCTCGTTCACGGTCGATTCCGAGAAGAACCTGTTCCATTGCTTCGGCTGCGGCGTCGGAGGGGACGTTTTCACCCTCATCATGGAAAAGGAGAACCTGTCCTTTCCCGAGGCGCTCAAGACGCTCGCGGACCGATATCATATCGCCCTTCCCGAGCAGCGCCGGGTATCGCCCCAGGCCCTGAAGCTCGAGGAGCAGGTCCTGAAGATCAACGACGCCGCCCTGGCCTACTTCAAGAAGAACCTGGCCCAGACCGCGGAGGGCAAAAAAGCACAGGAATACTTGAAAAAAAGGGGCATCCCCGAGGCCGTGATCGAAGAATTCAAGCTCGGCTACGCCCTGAACACCTGGGATGCCCTGACCGCGTTCTTCAAGGCCAAGGGCACCGCCCCATCCCTACTCGAAAAAGCGGGGCTGGCCGTCCCCGGCCGCAAGGGCGGCGAATTCTACGACCGCTTCCGTGGGAGGCTCATCTTCCCCATTTTCGGCCTGACGGGCAAGGTCGTCGGCTTCGGGGGCCGGTCGCTTTTCGACCAAGACCCCAAGTACCTCAACTCCCCCGAGACTCCGGTGTATGCCAAGGGGCAGATGCTCTACGGCCTCAACTATAGCAAGGACTCCATCCGGACCGCGGGCGAATCCATCCTGGTCGAAGGCTACACGGATTTCCTATCCCTCTACCGGGCGGGCCTCAAGAATTGCGTCGCGTCCCTGGGGACCGCCCTGACGGCCCGGCAAGTCTCGCTGGTCCAGCGCTTCGCGCCGCGAATCATCATCAATTACGACGGCGACGCAGCCGGCCGGACCGCCGCCCTCCGGGCCGTTCCCATCTGCTTCGAAAAAGGCCTGGAGACCCGGGTCCTGATTCTCCCGGACGATCTGGACCCCGACGGATTCCTGGACAAGCACGGGCGGGACGCCTACCTCAAGCTCCTGGAGGCCGCCCCGACGGGGCTCTCGTTCCTCATCGGCGCCTCGGTGGCCGGCAAGCGGATGGCCGTCCCCGAAGTGAAAACCAAGGTGCTGCGCGCGATCCTCGACGTCATCGAGGCCATCCCCGACGCCATCGTCCGGAGCGAATACCTCACCCAGGCCGCCCAGCGGCTCCGGGTCGACGAGAGCGTCCTGCGGGGCCTGTCGGCCGGCGCCCGGAAGGGGCCGGACGCGGCCGTCGCCGCCGACGCGGCCGTCCTCCCGGCCGAGAAGCGGCTCCTCCAGATCATTCTGGAAGACGCGAAGATCCGCCGCCAGGTCCTGGCCGAGGTGAGGGAGGACGATTTCCGGGGCTTGAAAAGCGAGCCTGTTTTTAGGATAATATTGAGTTACTTCAAAAAAGGCAAGGACATCATTTTCCACGAATTGCAAAAAGATATCGGGCCTCCCCTGGCCGGGACCGTTTCCCGGGCCCTGGCCGAAAAGGGACAGCCCCCGACCGCGGAGGAAGCCTTCGATTGCCTTTGCGCCCTTCAAGTCTCCTGCAAGGAATCCGAGCTGAAGAAGATCCAGGCCGAGATCGGGGGGCTGGACAAGGACGGCGACCTCGGGACGCTGGAGGCGCTCCTCCTCCGGAAACAGGCGCTCACCAAGCAGATCATGGACCTGCGGTGACCGGGGAGGGCAACGGAACGGCCATGAACGACGTAACGATAGATATGGGGACATCTGACCTCGGAGGAGAACCGCGTGTCGGCTGAAAACAAAACTGGCAAGGGCGAAATCTCGCAGCTGATCTCCAAGGGGCGGAAGCAGGGGTTTCTCCTCTTCGAGGAGATCGACAAGACGTTCCAGGACGAGATGGAAGCCGAGGAAAGCTTCGACGACTTCCTGAGCTCGATCGACGACTACGGCATCAAGATTCTCGACACCAAGCGGAAGGAGATCGTTCCCAAGCGCCGGAAGAGCGAGCTGGTGACGCTCCAGGGCCTGGAGCGGACGACCGACCCGGTGAAGCTCTACCTTCGGGAGATGGGCAACATCTCCCTCCTCACCCGCGAGGGCGAGATCGCGATCGCCCGCGAGATCGAGCGCGGCGAGAAGTCGATCATCAAGGCCTTGTCCAAGACCCGCCTCGTCCTGAACGAGGTCCTGAGCTTGGAGGAGAAGATCAAGGCCGAGCCCTTGGTCATCCAGGACATGTTCGACGTCAGCGAGGATGACATCGCGGAGGGCAAGCTCGAGGAGAAAAAGAAGCAGATCCTGGGCAAGATCAAGAGGATCCGCGACCTCAGCAACCGGCTGGACAAGATCCCGACCGCCCGGAAGTTCACCCTCTCCCGGAGCCGGGTTATCGTCCAGATCAGCAGCCAGATCCGGGACCTCAACCTCCGCTCGGCCCAGCGGGAGAAGATCATCGAGCAGCTCCGGGAGCGGCTTCGGGAGATCAACGACCTCGAAGAGCGCAAGGAGGACCTGGAGATCAAGGCGGCCAAAACCCGCCGGAAGAAGGACGCCGAGGACTATCAGGTCAAGATCAAGGACTTCGCCCGCCAGCTCCGGGCCCTGCAGAAGGACATCGGCCTGGACGCCCAGAACCTGCGGAAGACGATCCGGGCGATCACCACGGGCAAGAGGATCAGCGACCAGGCCAAGAAGGAGCTGGTCGCGGCCAACCTCCGCCTGGTCGTGTCGATCGCCAAGAAATACAGCAACCGCGGCCTCCAGTTCCTCGACCTCATCCAGGAAGGCAACATGGGCCTCATGAAGGCCGTGGACAAGTTCGAGTACCGCCGGGGCTACAAGTTCTCGACGTACGCCACCTGGTGGATCCGGCAGGCCATCACCCGGGCGATCGCCGACCAGGCCCGGACGATCCGCATCCCGGTCCACATGATCGAGACGATCAACAAGCTCATCCGCATCAGCCGGAGCCTCGTCCAGGAGATCGGCCGGGAGCCGACGAGCGAGGAGATCGCCAAGAAGATGGACATGCCGGTGAGCAAGGTCCGGAAGATCATCAAGATCGCCCAGGAGCCCATCTCCCTCGAGACCCCGATCGGCGAGGAGGAGGACAGCCACCTCGGCGACTTCATCGAGGACAAGGTCATGCCCTCGCCGCCCGACACGGTCATCCACATCAACCTCCGGGAGCAGATCGAGGAGGCGCTCAAATCCCTGACCGAGCGCGAGGCCAAGGTCCTGAAGATGCGCTTCGGCCTCGGCGACGGGAACGAGCACACTCTCGAGGAGGTCGGCCAGCAGTTCAAGGTCACCCGCGAGCGCATCCGCCAGATCGAGGCCAAGGCCCTTCGGAAGCTCAAACACCCCAGCCGGAGCAAGAAGCTCCGGTCGTTCACCAACGGCTACTGGAGTTGATCAGGGACGGGGACACAATACTCTGTCCCCTTGTGCGCGGGGCCGGGACGTGATATCATCGCTCCGGTATACCAGGGGCTTTCTGACGGCTCTTAATGCGTTTCCGCTCTTTTCTCTCGAAGGGGGCGGAACATTGCGCCCGTGAGGGCCGTCACGATGCGGGCCTATAGCTCAGCGGTAGAGCTCCCGGCTCATAACCGGTTGGTCCCAGGTTCGAATCCTGGTAGGCCCATCTGACATCGAGGCAGAAATTTGGAAATAGTGTTTGAACACCTGATCAAGCTGCAGGACATCGACTCGAATATCAGCGGCACGTCGGCCTTCCTCGACGTCGTCCCGGCCAGGCTCGAAGCCATCGACCGCCAGATCCGGGACACCGCCGAGATCGTGGCCCAGGCCAAGGAAAAGCTCGTGGCCAACCAGAAGAAGCGCCGCGACTACGAAGGCGAGGTCAAGGAGATCCGGACCCATATCGCCAAGTTCAAGCGCCAGTTGAACGACGTCAAGACGAACAAGGAATATTCCGCCCTCCAGAAGGAGATCGAGGATACCGAGCTCGGGGCCGGCCGGATCGAGGAGGAGATCCTCCGCGAGATGATCGCCGCCGATGATATCGAGCGCGAGATCAAGGCGGCCAACGCCCGGCAGACCGAAGAGAAGGGCCGGATCGGAAAAGAGCGCGAAGCCATCCTCGCGGAGCAGAAGGACCTCGAGGCCCGGAAGGCCGAGCTGATCAAGGAGCGGGAAGCGGTCCTCCCGGAGATCCCCCCCGACCAGCTGAGGATTTACCTGAGGATCACCAAGCGGCTGAACGGCGTGGCCATGTCCCCCGTCACGGACGATTTCTGCTCGCTTTGCCAGATGCGCGTCCGGCCCCAGGTGCTGAATGACCTGCTCGGGCGCAATGCCCTGATCACCTGCGAGGCCTGCGGCCGGATCCTCTATATCCAGAGGCCGCCCGAGAATGAGCACGGCCCGGTCGAGATCGTGGACGACCCCGACAAGGTGGACGACTCGAACATCCTGTAGCCCGGCCCGCTCCGACGGCTCTTCCTTTTAACGAATGTCTCCCCGGCCGGCGCGGCCTGTCCGCGGCTTGCGGCCGCCGCGCCCTCAGAATCCCGCCTGCAACCCGAAGAACGGCAGGATCGGCAGGAGATAGACCGTCCTCTCCATGCCGTCGTCCCAGTAGTTGTAGTAGACGTTCTTCCGGTTATAGACGTTCTGGACGTCGAGATAGACGTCCAGGCTCCAGACCTTGAAGATGAACCGCTTCTCGAACCGAATGTCCAGCCTGTGGTAGGCGGGATAGCGCAGCTCGTTGATCCTGGTCATGTCGAAATAGGCGCTGTTCTTCGCCGTCGTCAAGCTCATGTCGAAGGGAGTGTAGGGCTGGCCGCCGAGGTAGCGCCACTTCACGGAGACTTCGAACGTCCCCGACAGGCGGTAGGTCGCAACGGCATTCAGGATGTGGCGGAAATCGAAGTCGCCGTTGCGGAGGACGCCGTCCAGGGCCTTGAACTTGACGACGGCATAGGAGTAGTCGACCAGCCAGGAGAGCTTCCCGGACGGCGCCTGCCGGATGGAAACCTCGACGCCCCGGGCATAGCCCGTCCCCGCGCCGACCAGGCGCGAGCCGAAAAACGTCGGGACGAGGTTCCCCCCCTGGTTCGCGAGCGTCAGGTAGGGATTGGTCGGGTCGAGGGGATAATTGTGATATCGCTTGTCGTAGATCTCCAGCCTGCCCTTGCTACCCCGCGTCTCGGCGTAGTCGTAGAGGGACCGTGTCCGAGAGAGGGTCAAGCAGGCGATTCCCGAAGGGCCGAGGATCGCCTTCAAGGCGGCCCCCAGCCCGAGCAGCGAAAGCTGAAGCCGGGAAGAGAGGTCGACGATGATCTTCGTCTGGGCGTCGGCGACGTCCGGAACGGCCATCAGGCCCTGGGTCAGGCTGCTCGGGATCACGCCGAGATAATCCTTGCGCCCGGAAACGATCCACGACCCCGCGCCCCCGGGCAACGGCCCCTCGATCGTCCCGGTCGGGCCAAGCAGGCTCAGGTTCAGGCGTCCGGATAAGCGCGTCCGGTCGCCTTCCCGCAGGCCGATCCTGGTCACGGACGAGAGCTTGTCGCCGTAATAGGCGGGGAAGCCGCCGGTGTAGAAATCAATGTCCTTGATGAGGTTCTGATTGAGAAGGCCGAAGAATCCGCCGCTCGAGTTCTGCGAGCCGAAAAGGGACAGGCCCGGGACTCGGACGGAATCGAGCAGGAACAGGTTCTCCGACGGGCTCCCGCCCCGGACGATGAGGTCGTTCTTGAAATCGCCCGACGTGGCCACGCCGGTGACGGCGGCGGACGGACATCATGCCAACTCGCATCCTACGGGAGACGGGCGCCTGAACAAAAGCGAGCCGGGAGCAAGGCGCCGCTCAGCCGTTCTCCTCTTTGTACATCGCCTCGATCACGGCCCGGTACTTGGTCTCGATGACCGAGCGGCGGACCTTGAGGCTGGGCGTGATCTCGCCTTCGCCGATCTCGAAATCGCGGTCGAGCACGGCGATCCGCTTGATCCGCTCGTAGGATGCGAGGCCCGGCGTCGCCCGGTCGATCTCGGCCTTGATAAAGTTCACGATCTGGGGGTTCTTGACGAGCTCGGCCCGGCCGGCGAACGGGATCTTGCTGAAGGCGGCGTATTCCTCGAGCTTTTCGAAGTTCGGGACGATCAGGGCCCCGATGAAGTGCTTCCGGTCGCCGATGACCACCGCGTTCAGGATATAGGCGTTTGTCTTGAGGATGTTCTCGATGGGCTGCGGGGCGATATTCTTGCCGCCGGCCGTGACGATCAGGTCCTTCTTCCTGTCGGTGATGATCAGGAAGCCGTCCTCGTCGATCCGGCCTATATCGCCGGTCTTCAGCCAGCCGTTCTCGAAGATCTCCCGGTTCTCCTCGGGCTTCTTGTAGTAGCCTTTCATCACATGCGGCCCGCGGGTCAGGATTTCGCCGTCCGGGGCGATCTTGACCTCGATGCCGGGGATGGGCTTCCCGACCGACCCGAACTTCAGGTTCTCGAAGGTGTTGATGGAGATCATGGGCGATGTCTCGGTCAGTCCGTAGCCCTCCATGATGACGATTCCCAGGGCATAGAAAAACTCGGCGATGTCCTTGGAGAGCGGCGCGCCGCCCGAGACGAAAAACCGGATGCGGCCTCCCGTTTTTTCGATGATCTTCGTGTACACCAGCTTGTGGGCCAGGTTCCGCCGGAAAGACAACCAGCCGCCAATCTTCGCTCCGGCCAGCTTCCGGCGCCCATATTCCCTGCCGACCTTGACCCCCCAGAAAAAGATCTTCCGCTTGAGCCCCGAGCCCGCCAAGATGGTGTCCATGACCTTGGCATAGATTTTCTCGAAGATGCGGGGCACGCTGACCATGATGTGAGGCTTGACCTCGACCAGATTCTGGGCGATGGCCTCGACGTTCTCGGCATAGGCTATCGTGCAGCCCTTGTAGACGAAAGCGAACGTCACCGTGCGCTCCAGGATATGGGAGAGCGGCAGGAAGGACAGGACCGTGTCCTTGGCACTGAATTCCAGGAGCTCGGCCGCGGTCTTGACGTTGGAGACGATGTTGCCGTGGGTCAGGATGACGCCCTTCGGGACCCCCGTCGTCCCCGAGGTATAGATGATTGAGGCCTCGTCGCCGGGCCGGACGGCGCGGGCGGTTTCCTCGAATTGCTTCGGCCTAGCCCGATCGATTTCGGCGCCCCGGGCGGCGACCTGGGCGAAGGTGAGGCACCCGTCCGGCGCCTTGTCGGCGAAGGTAATGAAGTGCTTGACGAGCGGCAGGTCGCTTTTAACCGCCGCGATCTTCCCCCATTGGAGATCATTGGAGAAGACGACAATCTTGGCATCCGAATCGCCGATGATGTACTTGACCGCTTCGGGCATGAGCGTCGTATAGATGGGAACGGTGATGCCCCCCGCGGCGAGGCAGGCGAAATCGGTCATCGTCCACTCCGGCCGGTTTTCAGAGAGGATGATGAGCTTGTCGCCTTTCGACAGGCCCAGGTCCTGGAGCCCCAGGCTGAAGTTCCGGACGCGGGCCCCGAAGTCCTCCATCGGGATGGGCGTATAGCGTCCGCTCTTCTTGACAAGGAGGAAATCGGGCTTGGGATACGCCTGGACGGAATTCAAAAGAAACTCGCAGAGCGTGGTGCTCATGTTTCCCCTCGATTCATGGACAAAGTAACCTGATTCTATTTTCGGGCGCCCATCCTGTCAAGAATAAATCCGTATCTCGAGTCGAATATTTGACTTGCGCGCCCCAAGTCTGCGATTCTCGCCCGACGATCGAGGTCAGCCCGGGGGAAAACGCACAGAGATCGACGGGAAAAGCAGAGGCCGGAAACGATTATTCAGCTTCCTCGCGGGCCACGGCCACGGAGCAGACGGTGTCGTTCTCGTCGAGATGGATCAGCCGGACGCCCTGCGTCGCGCGGCCCGAGGCCCTGACCTGCTTGGTCTGAAAGCGGATGACCTTGCCCGATGTCGTTACCACCAGGAGGTCCTCATCGCCGATGCCCAGGACGCCTAAGGCGTTGCCGATCTTGGGCGTGATCTTGAGATTCGTGATGCCCTTGCCCCCGCGGCGGGTCTTGCGATAAAGCTCGATCTCGGTCTTCTTGCCGTAGCCCTTCTCGCTGGCGGTGAAGATGTACTTGTCCCCTTCGCCGCTGGCTACCATGCCGATGACTCCGTCTTTCTTGCCGAGGGTCAGGCCGCGGACGCCGGACGCCGTCCGTCCCATCGGACGGATATCCTTCTCGCTGAAGCGGATGGCCTTGCCCAGCTTGGTGGCGATGACCAGATCGCTCTTGCCGTCGGTCAGCCGGGTCCACATGAGCTGGGCCTTGGGCCGCAGGCCGATGGCGATGATGCCGCCCTTGCGGATGTTCTGGAACTCGCTCAGGGCGGTCTTTTTGATCTGGCCGTCCGTCGTCATCATGACGATGTACTTGTCCTCGTTGAAGTCCTTGACGGCCACGACCGCGGTGGGCTTCTCGCCCGGCTGGAAGTCGATCAGGTTGACAATGGCTTTGCCCCGGCCGGCGACGCCGACGTCGGGGATCTCCAGGGCCTTGATCCAGTAGACCCGGCCGGTGTTGGAAAAGAACATCAGGTAAGAATGGGTCGAGCAGACGAACAGGGATTCGACGACGTCTTCGGCCTTCATGCTGATGCCCTTGCGGCCCTTGCCGCCCCGCATCTGGAAGTGGTAGGACGACAGTGAGGTCCGCTTGACGTAGCCGGACTGGGTGAAGAGGACGACCACGTCCTCCTCCTTGACCAGGTCCTCGGGCTTGAGGTCGCTGATCCCTTCGTCGCGCAGCTCCGTGCGGCGCGGGTCGCCAAAAGCCGTCTTGATATCGCGCAGCTCCTCGCCGATGATGTCCATGACCAGCTTGTCGCTGCCCAGGATCTTCTTCAGCTTGACGATGAGGCCCTTGAGCTCCTGGTACTCCTGGACGACCTTATCCCGTTCCAGGTGGGTCAGCCGCTGCAGTTGCATTTCCAGAATGGCCTGAGCCTGGAGCTGAGACAGCTTGAACTTTTCCATCAGCCCCGTCCGGGCCTCGTCCACGTTCCGGGAGGCGCGGATGAGCTTGATGACGGCATCCAGGTGATCCAGGGCAATGGTCAAGCCTTCCAGGATATGGGCCCGGGCCTCGGCCTTTTTGAGGTCGTGCCGCGTCCGCCGCCGGATCACGTCCTGGCGGTGGGCGATAAAGTACTTCATGATTTCGATCAAGCCGAGCACCCGCGGCTGCTTATCGACGATGGCCAGCATGATGATCCCGAACGAGGTCTGCAGGGCGGTGTGCTTGTAGAGGTTGTTCAGGACGACCTCGGGCAGCTCGCCCCGCTTGATCTCGACCACGACCCGGATGCCCTCCCGGTCGGATTCGTCCCGGATGTCGGCGATGCCCTCAATCTTTTTCTGGTTGACCAGCTCGGCGATGCTCTCCAACAGGCGCGACTTGTTGACGGCGTAGGGGATCTCGGTGATGGCGATTCGCTCCCGCTCGCCCTTGTCGCCCCGCTCGATGATCGACTTGGCCCGGATCTGGATGGTCCCGCGGCCCTCGCGGTAGGCGTCCCGCAAACCCTGCCGGTTGAAGATGTAGCCGCCCGTCGGGAAGTCCGGGCCGGGGACAAACTCCATGATCTTGTCCAGCGAAGCGTTGGGATGCTCGATCAGGTAGGCCACGCCGTCGCAGACCTCGGCCAGGTTGTGGGGGGGGATGTTGGTCGCCATGCCCACGGCGATCCCCGAGGTACCATTGACCAGGAGGTTGGGGAAGCGGGCCGGCAGGACCTCGGGCATGGTCAGGCTTTCGTCGTAGTTGGGGACGAAATTGACGGTGTCCTTTTCGATGTCGGCCATCATCTCCGAGGCCAGCTTGCTCATCCGGACCTCGGTGTAGCGCATGGCCGCCGGAGGGTCGCCGTCGATCGACCCGAAGTTGCCCTGGCCGTCGACCAGGACGGCCCGCATGCTGAAATCCTGGGCCATCCGGACGATCGTATCGTACGCCGCCTGGTCGCCGTGGGGATGGTACTTGCCGATGACGTCGCCGACGATGCGGGCCGATTTTTTATAGGGCTTGTTGTAGGTCGTTCCCGTTTCGTACATGGAATACAAGCAACGCCGATGGACGGGTTTGAGGCCGTCCTTGATGTCGGGGATGGCCCGGCCGATGATGACCGACATGGCGTAGTCGAGGTAGGAGCGTTTCATTTCCTCCTCGAGGCTGACCACCGACACGTCGGCCGCCACCGGGAACAGCGGCTGCTGGGTCTTGGGCGGCTTCTCCTTGCGCTTGTCCGCGTCTTTGTCCGGAGCCGGGCCTTCCTCGGGCGGCGCGGCGGGGGGGGTCGGATCCTCGGGCTCGGCGGGGGCGGCCGGCTTGGTCTTACGGGTGCGGTCGGTTTTCTTGGCCATGGGGTGTGCCTATCGCTTTCCGGGCGTCAGATGTCCAGGTTGGAGGCCAGAAGGGCGTTGTTCTCGATGAACTTCTTGCGCTCGTCGACCTCGTCGCCCATCAGGACGTCGAAGACGCTATCGGCCGTGACGGCGTCGGTGATCGCGACCCGCAGGAGCGAGCGGTTCTCGGGGTTCATGGTCGTCTCCCAGAGCTGTTCGGGGGCCATCTCGCCCAGCCCTTTGTAGCGCTGGATGGAGACGCCCTTCTTGCCCTTCTCGTGCAGGTAGTCGATCAGCTTGGTCTCGTTCTCGACCAGGACCGTCTCCCCGTCGCTCAAGACCTCGAAGGGCGGAGTGAAATCCTTGAGCTCCTCGTAGATCTTGATCAAGGCCTTGTACTCGGCCGACTCGATCAGGTTGCGGTTGATGCGGCAGGTCACGGACATGCCGTTGACCCCGAACTTGACGGACAAGTCGTAGGCCTCGTACTCCTCGTCCTGGCCGAGCTCGACCTTGAGGTCCTTGGCCTCGATCAGGCCCTGGAGGCGCTTGACCTTCTTCTTGTCTTGCAGGTATTCGAGGTCGCCGACCCCCTCGCGGATGAGCATCTCGATCAGGAAGAAGGGGTAGGACCTCTGCTCCAGGAACTGGGTGTAGCTCTTCTTCTGCATGATCCGGAGGAAGAGCTTGCGGAACTTCTCGCCCTCGAAGACCTCCGGACGTCCCTTGACCCGGACCTTGAAGTCCTCCGAGATCTTCTTGACCAGCCACTTCTCGTAAGTCCTCTCGTCCTTGAGGTAGAGGATCTCGCGGCCGCGGCTGATCTTGTAGAGCGGCGGCTGGGCGATGTAGACGAAGCCCTGCTCGACCAAGCCCTTCATGTGGCGGTAGAAGAAGGTCATCAGCAGGGTCCGGATGTGGGATCCGTCGACATCGGCGTCGGTCATGATGATGACCTTGTGGTAGCGGAGCTTCTCCAGGTTGCTCTCCGCCTCGCCGATCGAGGCCCCCAAGGCGGCCACGATGACGCCGATCTCCTCGTTGTTGAAGACCTTGTCCTGGCGGGCCTTCCAGACGTTGAGGATCTTGCCCCGGAGGGGCAGGATGGCCTGGAAGCGCCGGTCGCGGCCCTGCTTGGCCGAGCCGCCGGCGGAATCGCCCTCGACGAGATAGATCTCGGCCAAGGCCGGGTCGCGCTCCTGGCAGTCGGCCAGCTTACCCGGCAGGGAGGATGATTCGAGGACGCTCTTGCGGCGGGCCATCTCCCGGGCCTTGCGGGCGGCCTCGCGGGCCCGGGCGGCGTCCAGGGCCTTGAGGACGATCCGCTTGGCATTGGTCGGATTCTCCTCGAGATAGGCCGAGAGCTGCTCGTTG
Organism: Candidatus Aminicenantota bacterium; assembly: GCA_003141555.1. Lineage (GTDB taxonomy): Bacteria > Acidobacteriota > Aminicenantia > Aminicenantales > UBA4085 > FEN-413. The sequence continues at coordinate 39,484 of PLMN01000022.1, read as the reverse complement.
ACCAGCGACTCGACGATCCCCTTGACCTCGGAGTTGCCGAGCTTGGTCTTCGTCTGGCCCTCGAACTGCGGGTCGCGCATCTTGACGCTCAGGACCGCGGTCAGGCCCTCGCGGGCGTCGTCGCCCGAAAGGCCGCTCGAGCCCAGGTCCTTGAGCAGGTTGTGGCTCTCGGCGTAGGAGTTGAGGCAGCGGGTCAGGGCCGACTTGAAGCCGATGAGGTGGGTGCCGCCCTCGTGGGTGTTGATGTTGTTGACGAAGGTGAAGATGTTATCGTTGTAGCCGGAGTGGTACTGGAAGGCCAGCTCGACGACGATATCGTCCTTCTGGCTCTCGAAGTAGATCGGGCGGGGATTCAGGGGGTCCTTGTTCTGGTTCAGGTACTGGACGAACTCCAGGATGCCGCCCTTGTACTGGAAATCGTGCGACTTCGCCGAGCGCTCGTCGGTGATGGCGATGCGGATGCCGCGGTTGAGGAACGACAGCTCCCGCATCCTCTGGGTCAGGATCTCGAAGTCGTACTCCGTCGTCTCGAAGATCTCGTCGTCGGGCCAAAACGTGGTCTTGGTCCCGGTCTTCTTGGTCTTGCCGACCTGCTTGAGCTTGGCCAGCGGGACGCCGCGCTCGTAGCTTTGGACGTAGATGCCGCCTTCCGTCTTGATCTCGAGGTCCAGCCGCTTGGACAGCGCGTTGACGACCGAGACGCCGACCCCATGCAGTCCGCCCGAGACTTTGTAGGTCTTATTATCAAACTTGCCGCCGGCGTGGAGCATGGTCATGACGACCTCGGCCGCCGACTTCTTCTCCGTCTTGTGCATGCCCACCGGGATGCCGCGGCCGTCGTCGACGACCGTGATGGAATTGTCGACGTGGATCGTGACTTCGATGTTCTTGCAGAACCCGGCCAGGGCCTCGTCGACGGAGTTGTCCACGACCTCGTACACCAGGTGATGGAGCCCTTCCGTACTGGTGCTCCCGATGTACATGGCCGGACGTTTTCGGACCGCCTCGAGGCCCTTCAGGACCTTGATGCTTTCAGCCGTATATTTTTCTTCTTTCATGGCGCCTATGTCATTGATAAAAGACGGGATAATCAGCCTATAATCTCATGGGAAACGGCTTGTCGAACACCGGAGAAATTGTACCCAAAACGGGCCGAAAAGTAAAGCCTTTTGAAGGCCCGGATCCACAATATTTTGTACCTCTGGAAGGAGGGAATCACACCGATTGGGGGTTTCCCGGTAAAACCCTCGTTTTCACCCCGGAACGGCGAATCCGCCAAGTTTTTCCTCCCCGAAGCGTCCAAAGAAGGGGACGTCCGAGAGGCGTCCGGATTGGCCCGCGCCCGAGTTTTTGATATTATCGGACCCGGACCGAGGAGGTCATCCATGCGGAATCAAAGCCGAGAATCACGGAACCGGAGCTGGATCATCGCCGCGGCGGCTACGGCCTTCTTCCTGACGGCGAGCGGCTGCAGCTCCAAGCCCGCGTTCTCGGGCCGGGTGATCCTGCTTTCGCAAGGAACAGTCTATGTCATCACCCAGGGGGGCGTCGATCCGCTCCTCTCGGACGTGGTGACGGCAGCCATCTCTCCCGACGGGCGCACGCTCCTCTACACGAAAAAAGACGAGGCCCTCCTCCGCGACCTCGACAAGGGCACGGACAAGGTCCTCCTGCCCGAGACCGCCATCAAGGCCGGCTGGAACGAGGACGGGACGCGCTATTATCTCCTCACGGGCTGCCCCGCCAATCGCCTGTACGTCGGCCGGGCCGAAGGAGCACCGTTGCGCCTGTTCCAGGGACGGAAAGGGCTGTACGCCGTCGGAGGGAGCGAAGGGGCCACGATCGAGGAGGAGGTCTGCGCGGAGCTGGGCGGGTGCCTTTTCCTGACGAACGATCTTTTCGTCTTCTCGGCTTTCGACGCCCCCATGCCCCACGGGGGAGACATCTACGCCAACAAAGGGTATCTCGTGAATCTGGCGACGACCCCGCCCGAGATGCGCATCACGGCCTTCCCGCACGGGGCCCGCTGGCGGTTCGTGGACGCGAGCGAAGCGTCGGGCCAGGTCCTGATTTCCGTCGAGCGCAATCCGGAAAGCGCGGAGCTGTTCCAGAACAAGGTCTATGCCTGCCCCCGCTTCAGCGATTGGGACCAAGTCACCTTCCAGAACGAGGTCCAAATGGGCTTCTCCCGCTGGGAGAACGGGGGATGGGGGAACGCGGGCGAGCTGGCCGGCGTCTTCTCCCCGCAGTCCGGCCGCGTGTTCGGGCTGGCGAACGAACAGACGTCCAAGGGCTGGAGCCTCTATTATACGGTGATCGATCCCGAGTCCGGGGAAGCTCAGCGGGGCTCGTCCCTGCCCCTCCAGCCGGGCCAGGTCGTCAACCGGCCGGTCTTCGATCCCGAAGCGCGCAGCGTCGCCTTCCTGGCCAACCTGGGGGGCGAAGAGAACGTCACGGTTTGCGACATGAATGCGGGCACGACATCGAAGATATGGAAGATCAAGGCCCCCAAGGGGGCGGCGTTTGACGCCCGCCTCGATCGCCTGCTGGCCTGGCTCGATTAGGGGAGCGCCATATGACCGCGCCCCGATTTCGTCTATAATCGGCTCCGGAGACCCGGATGGCGGCCAACCTCACTCCCCAATATCTCGAAGCCGAGAAGCGGCTGAAGACCGCCAAGGCGCCCCAGGAGAGGCTCGAGATCCTGCAGGAGATGCTGGCCTTGATGCCCAAGCACAAGGCCACCGAAAAGCTGCAGGCCCAGGTCAAGGGCAAGATCTCCAAGCTCAAAGAGGAGATGGCCCATACCCCGTCCGTGAAGCACGGGGTCAGCTACCTCATCCCCAAGCAGGGCGCGGGCCAGGTGATCGTCCTCGGCCCGCCGAATTCCGGGAAGTCGATGCTCATCAAGGCCCTGACCGGGGCCGATCCCGAAGTCGGCGACTACCCGTTCACGACCCGCCACCCCGCGCCGTACATGATGAGGTTCGAAAACGTCCGCGTCCAGCTCGTCGATCTCCCGCCCATGACCCCCGAGATCATGGAAAGCTGGCAGGTCGAGCTCATCAAGATCGCGGACGCGGCTCTTGTCGTCGTCGACCTGGCCGACGCCGAAGCGCCCACCATCCTCGAGGCGCTGATCGCCAAGTTGAAGGACAAGCGCGTGGAGTTCGTCAGGGATGACTATTTCGCGCCGGACGATTTTCCCGGACCCCCTCCCTTCCGGAAGCGGACATTCCTCATTGCCAACAAGAGCGACCTCGACCCGGGCGGGGAAAACCTCGGGACCCTGAAACTTTTCTTCGAAAACCAGTTCGCGATCCTGCCGGTTTCGTCCACGGCGGGCGATGGGCTCGAGGACCTGAGGAAAAGGATCTTCGCCTACCTGGACGTCATCAGGGTGTACAGCAAAGCACCGGGCAAGAAGCCTGAACACGACGCGCCGTTCGTCCTGAAACGGGGGTCGACCGTCCATGATATGGCTCGAGCCGTCCACATGGACTTCGCCGAGAAGCTGGCCTATGCCCGGCTGTGGCGCGGCGTGGAGTACACGGGCCAGATGATCACGCGCGACTTCGCCCTCGAAGACGAGGACGTCTGCGAGCTCCACCTCTAAAATGGAGACACAATACCTAATTCCCTATTTCTTCTGACGCTAATGCTCGCGGAAATTGGCGTAAATAGGGAATTAGGTATTGTGTCTCCAATTAGATTGCGGCACTTTTTATTCCCCTTGGTGAGAATAACCCTTGTGCGCTGAGCGTTCTATGCTTTGGAATGAGAAACCGGACCGCTGGGTTCTAGTCGTATGCCAAAGTTCGCCCGTCTCATCGTCCCTGGTTGCCCGCATCATATCATTCAACGAGGGAATCGACGGCAAAGAGTCTTTTTCAACGATGAAGATCGAGCGCTATATCTGAAGCTCATCAAGCGACAAGGGGATCGCGCGGGGATCACTTTCCATGCTTATTGCCTCATGGATAATCACGTCCATTTAATCGGCGTCCCCAAAGAAAAATCAAGTCTCGCAAAAGGAATCGGCGAGGCACACAGAATATACACGAACATCATTAATACCCGCGAAGATTGGAAAGGATATCTATGGCAAGGCAGGTTCATATCCTTTCCGCTCGACGAAGCTCACTATTACGCGGCTGTCCGCTACGTGGAGAGGAATCCGGTCAGGGCGGGAATCACCAAGACGCCTTGGGATTTTCCTTGGTCGAGCGCTCGGGCTCACATTCAAGGAAGTGACGATGCTTTGATCGCGCCAAACCGGAATATCCTACAAATTGAAGATTGGCAATCTTATCTAGCAGAACAAGATGACCGGGACTTCATAGACGAGATCGAGCTGCACGAAAAGACCGGACGGCCCCTCGGGAGTGATGATTTCCTCCGTAAGCTGGAATCTCTAACCGACCGCAGGATTCTACCCCGACCACGGGGAAGGAAAAAGGGAAATAGGTATTGTGTCTCCCAATTGCCAGCCGCTCAGCTGCCGTTAACGCAGGAACAGAAATAGGGAAATAGGTATTGTGTCTCCTATTTCTTCGGGCGGAAGCTCAGCGGCCCGTCCTGGGCGCAGATGTCCATCACGGCCGTGAAGAAGAGCCGGGCCGTATCGGTCATGATCTCGGGCGTCACCAGCTCCGGGCGGTCCTTGGGAAGGTGGTACGTCGAATACGGCAGGGGTTTGCCCGAGGCGCCGAACGTCAGCGACGGGACGCCTTTCCAGAAGAAGCGGGCCGAATCCTCGCGTGGACGGCCGGGATAGGAAGCCGGCCCGCCCGAGAGCGGACGATGGACATACTTCTGGTTGGCCTTCTCGATGAACGCCCAGAATGCAGGATACGTCACGGCCCCCGAGGCGTGGATACGGTCACCGATGCCGGGCCCTTCCATGTTGATGAAGACCAGGGTCTTATCGAGGGGGAAGACCGGATGCTCGCAATAGAAGTCCGAGCCCGCCACACCCTGCTCCTCGCTGCCGAAGAAGAGGAACAGGACGGACCTCCTGGGCTTGATCGCGCACTTGGCCATGGCTTCCGCGACCCCCAGGCCGACGGACACGGCCGTGGCGTTGTCGTTGGCCCCCGGCATCATCTCCCACAGGCGACCGAGGTGGTCGAGGTGGCCGCCGAAGATCACGACTTCGTCCTTGAGCTTGGGGTCGGAGCCCGGGATGAAGCCCACGACATTGTACCCGATCCCCTCGGGATGGCGTTCCGCGACGTTCTTGACGGTCATGATCTTGCCCGTGGCGAACGACTGCGGCTTGAGGTCCTTGCGGATCTTGGCCACGGTATCATCGTAGGTCCTTCCCGTCCCGGCGAAGACGTCGGCGACGACCGCCGCGCCGACGTGATGGTAGATGAAGCCCTCGCGGTAGGAATTGTTGGGGTTGCCGATCGGTCCGTAATTGTAAATCATCGCCTTCGCCCCGTGGGCGACGGCGTTCTCGAGCTTGTATTGATGAAAAGAATAGGGGCGCCATTTCTTGAAGACGTCGGACGCGTCGCTCGCCCGCATCGGCACCTCGGGGTCCATGAGGACAATTTTGCCTTTCACGTCCACGCCCTGGTAGTCGTCGTAGCCCAGCTCGGGGGCCGTGACGCCGTACCCGACGAAAATGACCTCGGCCGTCACTTCTCCTCCGGCCGTCGTTCCGCCGGGGATGAACTCATCCTCGTAGGCGTAGCTCTTCTTGATGACATCCGTGCCCACGGGGATGTTTATCGACAGCAGGCCGCCCTTGAACACCAGTGAATAGGGATTGGGGAAGGCCTGGAGATAGGTTCCCTTGTCTCCCCCCGGCCGGACGCCCCACGATTTCAGGAGCGACGCCACCCAGTCGGCGGCGGCGTTGAATTCGGGCGTGCCGGTGAGCCGGCCGGAGTATTTCTCGGCGCACAGCTCCTTGACGTAGTCATAGAGCTTGGCGTCGGTGATGAGATGCATGGCCTCCAGGAGCTTCTGCTCGTCGGTCGCCGCGGGCGGCGCCGGCCGGGCCGCGTTCTGGGCGGCGAAGACTGGGACACAGACCGCGAGGACAAGAACGCAAATGAGAGCGCGGGGGGCAAGGCGTTTCATGGGGAGCCTCCTCAGAAAAAATATCAGGAACCCGTTGTATTACATGTCTCCGGGGAAAATCAAGCGCCCCGGGAGGGAACGCCCCTTTCTCTCTTTCGTCAAATTTGATTTGGCCTCCGGATTCTGCTATCGTCGGACTTCGGGCCGCCGCGCGGCCCGCTCAAGGAGGCCTCCATGCTGCGCAACCTGATATTCCCGGCCCTGAGCCTGGCCTTGGCGTTCGGCCTCGTCGCGGCCGCCGCGGCCCAGACGAATCCCGTTGTCGTCATCAAGACCAGCAAAGGCGACATCACGGTCGAGCTCGATGCGGCCCGCTCACCCGTTTCGGTGAAGAACTTCCTGTCTTATGTCGATGAGAAGTTCTACGACGGGACGATCTTCCACCGCATCATCAAGGGATTCATGATCCAGGGCGGCGGGCTGACGCCCGACTACAAGGAAAAGAAGGAAAAGCCCCCGATCAAGAACGAAGCCGGCAACGGCCTGCGCAACGTCCGGGGCTCGATCGCCATGGCCCGGGGCGAGGACCTCAACAGCGCTACCTGCCAGTTCTACATCAACCATGCGGACAACGCGAGCCTGGATCCGCTCAAATACGCGGTTTTCGGCCACGTGACCCAGGGCATGGACGTGGTGGACGCGATCGCCGCGGTGCCGACGGGTGTCGTCAAGGGCTACGAGGACGCGCCCCGCCAGCCGGTCCTCATCCAGTCCATCCGCCGCGCGGACGTGAAATAGCCTCCGCCCCGGACGCGCCGCCGATGTCCAGCTCTCCGACGCCCGCGGCCGGACCTCCGGCGAAGCTCGGCGACACGATCTTCGCCGTCGTCCATGTCCTGGCCCTGATGGCGGTCTTCATCTACGGCCTCATCGCCCTCGTCCAGGGCAATACCAGCCGCTTCGCGGTCGTCATGGCCGGCCTGGTCCTCTATTATGCCCTCGTCCTCCACAAGGCCGTTGTCAAGGAGATCCGACGCAAGCGCTCCCCGAAATCCTTACCCCCCGACAGGAGGTCCTGATTTTATGAGAAGCTTCCGCCGGCCTTGAAATGAGCGTCCAGCACGAGTTGAATTTCGATCCTCCGCCGCCTCCCCCTCCGCCGCCGAGGAGGCCCCGGAAGGGAAAAGCCCGGTTCGACAAGCGGCAAATCACCCTGGCCGCGGCCGGCGCCCTGGCTCTCCTGGCAGGAGTCATAGCCTTGATCCTTTCCCTTGCCGGCCCGAGGAGGCTACCGCCGGCATCCCTTGCGGTATCGCGGCCCGAGCCCGTGATCGCCCCGGCGCCCGCCTTCCGGATCCGCGAGGAGATCATCGCCAAGGGACGAACGCTCTCCCGGATTTTGGGAGAGCAGGGCTTCTCCGGGGCCGAGATCGAGCGGCTGAAGGCCGACGTCAAGCCCGTCTTCAATTTGAACATGATCATCGCCGGACGCCGCCTCCGGTTCATCTCGGATTCCGAAGGCGTGCTCCGCTCGATCGAATACGACCTGGACGAGCTCCGCTACCTCGTGATCACCCGGGACGGCGCGGGCTTCAAGGCCGAGGCCAAGCCTTATCCCTTCGAGGTCCGGACGGAGTTCATCTGGGGCACGGTCGAGGACAATGTGATCAGCGCCTTCGCCAAGCGCGGCGAGACCGACGTCCTGGCCCTGACCATGACCGACCTCTTCGCCTGGGACATCGATTTCTACACCGAGCTCCGGCGGGGCGACACGTTCCGGATGGTCTACGAGAAGAGGTACCTGGAGGGAAAGTTCGCGGGCTACGGCGACGTCCTCGCCGCCGAGTTCGTCAACCGAGGGCGGGCGTTCCAGGCCTACCGGTTCGAATATCCGGACACGCGGAAGGCCGATTATTTCGACCGGGAGGCCAAGTCCGTCCGCAAGGAATTCCTGCGGTCGCCGATCCCCTACGCCGCCGTCACGTCCGGGTTCAGCTACAGCCGCTTCCACCCGATTCTCAAGGTCTATACGGCCCACCTGGGCATCGACCTCGGCGCGCGGGAGGGAACGCCCGTCCACGCCACGGCGGACGGCGTCGTCCTGTCGGCCGGCCCGAACGGCGGCGCGGGGAACATGATCCATCTCCGCCACAAGAACAACTACGAGACCATGTATCTCCACCTGAGCCGGATCCTCGTCGCCCCCGGAGAGCGCGTGGAGGGGGGAAAGGTCATCGGGTTGGTCGGCTCCACGGGGGAAGCGACGGGCCCGCACCTGGACTACCGGATCAAGCAGGGCGGGATCTTCGTCAATCCTCTCGCCGCGAAATTCGCCCCGGTTTCGCCCCTCCGGCCCGAGTTCAAGGCTGAGTTCGACCGACAGGCGAAATGGTGCGACGTGCTGTTGGACGCGCCGTCGCTCGTGCTAGGCGCGGTCGTCCACTGACGCCCGGCTTGCGCCGGAGCTCAGTTCCGGATGTGGCCGCCGCCCGACGAGGAGGATCCCCCGGACGACCCCGACGAGGAAGCGCCGCCCGAAGCGCTGGCCGTGCCGCCGCCCGAGGAAGAGCCGCCGGAATAAGATCCTCCGGAGGAATAGCTGCCGCCGCCGGACGCGTCATTCCATCCGAGACGCGCGCGGCCGTCCGCCGCCAGGACGGGATGATTGGACGCCATGGAAGAGGAGATGCGGAGCTGGGGAATATATACTTCGTTCCGTTGGCTGAGATAAACGATCTCCAAGCCGTTCTTGATGCCGATCTTGATGTCGGGGTTCCAGTCGCGGGCGCGGGTAGTTTCCCTCAGGGCGATGCCGTTCGTCGCCCGAGCCGGGGCGCGGCCCCCGGACACCGTCCCTGGATTCCCGACGGATGCGGGACCACGACCCGAGACGAAGCTCTTGAGCATTGAAATCCGGGCGTTCTGCTCGAAAGCCCGGCCGGCGTTATAAGCGGAATTCTGAGCGGACTGGGGCGGAAGGCTCATGATCGCCTTTTGCGGGGAATCGGCGCCGAGCGATCCCACGGCTCCCATGAGCTGATCGAGACGGACCGCGCGGGTGTGCAGGCCGCCCAGATGGAGGTCGGATGCGCCGACGACCAGGGTCTGCTTCGCGACCGCCTGGAACGATCCGACGGCGGCGGCGTCGCCTTTCTTCAGCGCGGCGAGGAGCGATTTCAGGCCGCCGGCGAACTCCTTGGGCATCGTGAACGGGGCCGCGCCCGGCCTCCGGAGCTGGCCTTTGGAAACCTTGGTCAGGGGCGGGACGGACGAGCCGCCGGACATCGAGTACTCCCCGGTCATACGGGGAGTATAAAAAGTTCTATCGTAGAGCCACGGATAGCGCCATCCCCAGTAGCCGCTCCAACCAGAGAACCACCCGCCGAAATAGTCGCCATAAGCCGCGCTCCAAGGCACGCTGAAATAGCTAAAATTGGGGTCGCCGAAGAAGCCCCAATCCCACATCGACCAGGGCCGCCAGCCGAAGTACGCGCCGCCGAAGAACACCCAGTCCACCCAGGCTGGAGCGAAAGCCGAGCCGGGGAGCCAGTACCAGCCCCGTTTCGCATCCCAGTGCCAGACGCCGAGGTGGTACGGGATCCAGCCCCAGGGCTCTTCCCCCACCCAGAACATCTGGCCGTTGTATTCCGACCAGCGGCCGACGTAATAGGGCGACCAGCCTCCGTCCGGATAGCGCATGTCGTTCGTGAACGGGCGCCAGACGTAGCCGAAGTAGTCGTCGTAGATCCACTCGCCGTAGAGGTTGCCGTATTGCTGGGCGAAATAGAAGACCGCGGCGTTGAGCCTCTGCACCGGCTTGGGGATCATCGTCTTCCTCTTGTGTAGCTCGTCGAAATGCTTGTTGATGTCAAGGTTCCAGACGTCGAATTCCGAGCCCGTATCGGCCGTCCCGAATTCCGCGGCTTGAGCCGGGCTGATCTTCATCTTCTCGTTCTTGTAGACGCTCTTTTCGATCAGGTCGTCGGGATTCGGCCCATAGAGGACGTCGGCCCGGCCGTAGGCGACCTGCAGCTCCGTCCAGCCGACGAGCGTTCCGACCGTGGCCACGGTATTGTGGGCCAGCTTGACCGCCGCGTTGGAGGTGACGATCTGGAACATTTCCTTGGAGCTGTATTGCTTGTACATGGCATAGACCCGCCCCGCGCGCAGGACGAGGTTCGAGACCTTGGTCCTTTCGCTCAGGCTCTGGGCCATGAGGGTTTCGATCTTCAGCTCGGAGCTCACGTCAAGGCGGAGGATCGTCCCGTTGTCGAATTGGATCTCCAGCCGGCGCTCTCCGGTGGTCATGATCGTATCGCCGGGCCCCAGGGGCAGATTCAGCGTGGCGGGCTCAGCCGTGGTCGCGCCTTCGCGAAGGACCACGGGGTCCTTGCCGTCGTTCTTGATGTCCACGAGGCTGACATGGCCGTAATAGAAATCCGTCGTCCCGTTGATCAGCCGGTAATTGTCGGCGGCGGCCGATGCCCCGGCGAAGCAGGCGGCCAGCCCCACGAAAAGCCCGATCAACCATCCCCTCCTTTTCATGGCCTTGCTCCTTCTCGCCAATGCCATTATAAGCGCATGCAAATCTCATGCCAACAATTACTTGGGGATAATGGCGGAGCTCGGCGGGAAATGTCCCTCAGGGGGGACAGCCCCTCCAAATAACATCCTGTTAAGGTGACAGGCAAGGCAATACCTAATTCGGTGTCAGATACCTGATTTCCGTATTTCAGGGCTCAACGAAATACGGAAATCAGGTTACTGTCACCGATTTAGCGTTGCCCGTTAACTGAATTCAGTCTACAATGAGGATGACATGGCCCGCCCCAAAAAAGAGCCCGTCTACAGGAATCCGGCGCCGACGGTCGACCTGATCATCGAAGTCAAGACCGGCCGGGGGAAAAAAGGAATCGTGCTCATCAAGCGCCGGAACCCGCCTTACGGCTGGGCCCTGCCCGGCGGATTCGTCGATTACGGGGAATCGCTCGAAAGCGCCGCCGTCCGGGAAGCGCGCGAGGAGACTTCACTCGACGTCAAGCTCCTCCGGCAATTGCATACGTATTCCGATCCCGACCGGGACCCTCGCAAACACACCATCACCACCGTCTTCGTCGCCCGGGGACGGGGCACGCCCGAAGCCGGGGACGACGCCGGCGATATCGGTGTTTTCGCCGGGCGCGCGATCGATTACCCCCTCGCCTTCGACCATCGGGAAATCCTCGACGATTACTTCCGTTCGATCCGAAAAGTGCGCCGGACGCGGTGCGGCCTGGAAAGCCCGAGAGGAGGCCGGAATGCTCGACCACGATCTTAAGGACAAAGATGCGGAGCGCAGGCATGATCTCAAGGAAGTGACCCGCGTTCAGGGGCCGGTCGAGGCCGAAGTGATCAAGAACTTCCTCGAAAGCGAAGGCATATCCTGTTTCTTCAAGGGACTGATCGTCCCGTCGGTCCATCCGTTCACCGCCGACGGGCTGGGAGAGATCAAGATTTTCGTCCAGGAATCGGACTGGGAGAACGCCAAAAACCTCTTGGAAAACCGCGATTTTTCGGTTGAAAGCGAATAGCCGGCCCGCCCGCCTTCGGCCGGCACGCAGCCGTTCCCTCTAATTCATTTAATTTCAAAGGGTTCATAGCGAACTTTCGGGGGATTTTTTCCCAGATTTTCAAGCTGATTTTGCTTGACATGGCCATTCCTTTTCACTATATTTGAATCAAAATTGGGATGAAAAGGGACGAAATGGGAAATTTACTCATCGGAAGCTATAAAGCCAAGCTCGACAAGGGCGGCCGGCTGAAGATTCCAGAGAAATTCAGATCTTCCATCGAGGAGCAGTTCGGCAAAGCCCTTTTCGTCACGTCGCTCGAGGACGACTACGTCCAGATCTTCCCTCTCCCCGTCTGGGAAGGCATGATGAAGACCCCGGGCGACGGGACGCGCTACCCCGACCCCGATGTCCTGGAATTCGTCCGGAAGGCGAGCCTCCTGGGCACGAACGCCGAGATCGACTCCAAGGGCCGGGCGCTCATCACCCAATGGCTCCGGACGAAAGCCGGCCTCCAGACGGAGGTCCAGGTCATCGGCCTCAACACCTATCTCGAGGTCTGGGACCGGGCGCGGCTCGACGAGAAGATGGCCAAGAAACCCCTGACCTACGAGGATTTCAAGAATATCAGCAAGCTGATGTCGGACAGGAAATCGGAATGAACCCCCGAGAGCACATCCCCGTGCTGCTCGAAGAATCCCTCGCCCTCTTGGACATCGGACGGGACGGGATCTATATCGACGGCACGCTCGGCCTGGCCGGCCACGCCGAGGAAATCCTGAAGCGCAATCCCCGCGCCCGCCTCGTCGGAATCGACCTCGACGACCGCTCGATCCGGAAGGCGCAGGCCCGCCTCCAGCCGTTCGAGGACCGGGTCGATCTCTACCACGCCGACTTCAAGTGCATCCCCGAGCTCGACATCGACTTCCCGGCCGTCCGGGGAATCCTGCTCGACCTGGGCATGTCGTCCTACCAGCTCGATACCGCGGACCGCGGGTTCGGCCATTCCCAGGAAGGCCCCCTGGACATGAGGATGGACGACCGGAACAAGCTCACCGCGGCGAAGATCCTGGACAAATACCCCGAGCCGAAGCTGGCCCAGCTCTTCCGCGAATACGGCGAGCTCAAGCAGGCCGCCAAGCTCGCCCGGAAGATCGCCTCCGTCCGCCGGACGCAGAAGATCGAGAGCACGACCCACCTCCGCGGCCTCGTCGAGGAGGTCTGCCACTGGATCCCCCAGCGGGGCAAGATCCACCCCGCAGCCAAGGTCTTTCAAGCCCTGCGGATCGAGGTCAACCAGGAGCTCCAAGGCCTCGGCGAATTCCTGATCGAAGCGATCGGCCTCGTCGGCCCAGGGACGAGACTCGCGGTCATCTCCTTCCACTCGCTCGAAGACCGCATCGTCAAGCACACCCTGGCCCGTCTCTCCCGTCCCGAATACGGCGATTCCGTCATCGACATCCTGACGAAGCACCCCGTCGTACCCTCCGAGGACGAAGTGGCCCGCAATCCCCGCTCCCGCTCGGCCAAGCTGCGGGCCGCGGTCAAGAGGCCCCATGGTTCGTAAGAAGATCGGGAGGAAGACCATCCTGGCCGGGGCCGCGGCCGGCCTTCTGTCGATCCTGACCCTCACGTTTTATATCTGGCACCTCACCGAAAACGTCCGCCTCGGCTACGAGATCAACCAGGGAGAGAACCGGTTGAAGGCCCTGAACGCGGACATCAAGAAGCTGCGGACCAGGAAGGCGGCCCTCCTCTCTCTGGAGCGCGTGGAGAAGACCGCCCGGGGAGAGCTGAAGCTCGCCGACCCGCGCGAAGACCAGATCGCCTATGAAATCCGTTGACCCGAGGATCCCGGCATGAAAGTCGAGCACGGCACTTTCCAGAAGAGAACCCGCCGCCGGACGCGGATCCTGGTCCTCGCTCTGGCCGTGTGGAGCCTGGGAATCGCGGCCCGGCTGTTCCAGCTCCAGGTCCTCGAACACGGCCGGTGGAGCGCCCAGTTGGTGGTGCAGAACCAGCGGTGGATCAAGATCGTCCCCGAGCGGGGAACGATTTACGACCGGTGGGGGCAGATCCTGGCCCAGAGCCTTCCGGTCAAGTCGGTCGGCTACAATCCCGGCGTCGGCGAGCCTCTCGACGAACAGATGAAGAATATTCTCCGCCTCAACCCCGTCCTGAAGCTGACCGACGCGGAGATCGAGCGGATCGAGCGCGAACTCCGCGACGCCCCCCCATTCATCTACATCAAGCGCAAAGTCGATTCCGAAATCATCGAGAAAGCCAAGGCCCTGGGAGTCGGCGGAATCACCTTCCCCGACGAAAAAAAGCGCTTCTATCCGCAGGGCCAGCTGGCCTCGCAAGTCCTCGGGGGTGTCGGGATCGAAAACAAAGGCCTGAGCGGGATCGAGTTGAAGTTCGATGAAGTCCTGAGGGGCAGCGATGGCGAGCAGATCACCCTCGTAGACACCAAGCACCGCGCCTATCATATTGAGGTCCTCCAGGAGCCCCGCAGCGGCGGGGACATCGAGCTGACCCTCGATTCGACGATCCAGTATTTCGCCGAGGCCGCCCTGAAGCGGGCCGTGGCCGACCAGAAAGCCGCCTGGGGGACCGTGATCGTGTCCGTTCCCGCCACCGGGGAGATCCTGGCCATGGCCAGCGCTCCGGACTACGACCCGAACGCGTTTCCGCCGGCCGACCCCGAGGCCATGATCAACCGGGCGATCCGCCACCTGTACGAGCCGGGATCGACGTTCAAAATCGTGACCGCCTCGGCGGGGCTCGAAAACCGGAGGGTCTCCCTCACCCAGAGCTTCGACTGCCGGAAGGGCGTAATCGAGACCGCAGGCGGGGCGATCCATGACCACGAGACCTTTGGGATCCTCGCGTTTCCCGAGGTGATCATCAAATCGTCGAATGTCGGCGCGGTCCAGATCGGCCGGCAGGTCGGATCCGCCCTCCTGTACCGGACGGTCAAGGCCTTCGGCTTCGGGGAAAAGACCGGGATCGAGCTTCCGGCCGAAGCTCCCGGCACCGTCCGAGCGCCCTCCGATTGGAGCCGGCGCTCGCTCGACTCGATCTCCATCGGCTACGAGATCTCGGCGACCGCCCTCCAGATCCTCGAGGCCGCGAACGTCATCGCCAATCGGGGAATCTACGTCCCGCCCCGGATCATCAAGAGCGTCGCCGGCGCGATGGAGCGGCGCGCGGCGCGCGGGGACGAACCGGCGCGGATCATCTCCGAGCAGGTCGCCCAGGAGCTGGCCGCCATCCTCGAGCGCGTGGTGGTCGAGGGGACGGGCAAAGCAGCCGCGGTCGCCGGATTCTCCGCCGCGGGCAAGACGGGCACGACCCAGATCTACGATCCCGGGCAGAAGAGCTATCAGTCCTCGAAGCATATCGGCTCGTTCGTCGGGTTCGTCCCCGCCGAGAAGCCGGCGCTCTCGATCATCGTCGTCCTGGGCGATCCGAAGAAGGACGACTATTACGGCGGCCTCGTGGCGGCCCCGGTTTTCCGCGAGATCGCGGTCCGCTCGCTGCGGGCCAAGGGCCTCTTCCCCCGGCCGGACGTCGGCCGGACGATCATCGCCGCCAACGCCGGGAAGGGAAAACGGCCATGATCCTCAAGGATCTGCTGAGGGGAGTCCCCGTCCTCACCGTCGAGGGAAACGAAGGGGCCGAGATCCGCGGCCTGGCCTATTCCTCCAAGGACGTGAAGCCGGGCTTCCTGTTCGCGGCCCTCAAGGGCGCGCGGACCGACGGCTACGCCTTTGCCCCGGAAGCGGCCGCCAACGGCGCCGTCGCGGTCCTCTCGGACCGGCCCCGGCCGGAGGGAATCACGGCGACCTGGATCCGGGTCTTCGATCCCCGGGAAGCCCTGGCCCTCTGCTCGGCGATCTTCTACGGCCAGCCGTCGCACCGGATGAAGGTCGTCGGCATCACCGGCACGAAGGGCAAGACGACGACGACGTTCATCCTCGAAGCCATCCTGAAAACGGCGGGCGCCCGGACGGGCGTCGTCGGGACGATCACCCACCGCGGGCCGGACTTCGAATTCGACGCCAAGAGGACGACTCCCGAGGCCCCCGATCTCCAGCGTATGCTGAGGGACATGCTCGACCAGGGCGCGACCCATTGCCTGATGGAGGTCTCCTCGCATTCCCTCGACCTCAAGCGGGTCCAGGGGATCAGCTTCGACGTGGCCGTCTTCACCAATCTCAGCGGCGAACACCTCGATTATCACCGGACGATGGATGATTACTTCGCCGCCAAGAAGAAGCTGTTCGTCCTCAATTCCAAGAAGCGGATCGCGGTGGTCAACGAGGACGACCCCTGGGGAAAGCGCCTCATCCCCGACCTGCCCATGAGCACGATCACGTTCGGCCTCGAACCGGCGGCCCTTGTCCGGGCCGAGCGCTGCCGCCTGAACGGGACGGGCATCGAGGCCTTGGTCAAATTTCCCGGGGGCCAGATGATGATCACTTCGGCGCTCTCGGGCAAGCATAACCTGTACAACCTCCTGGCCGCCTTCGCCGTGGCCCTCGCCCTCAACGTCCCGCCCGGCGTCATCCGGGACGGGATCGCCTCGCTGAAGCAGGTGCCCGGCCGGTTCGAAAAGATCGAGAACGACCGCGGCTTCAACATCTACGTGGACTACGCCCATACCGACAGCTCCTTGAGAAGCCTGCTCGAGACCGTCAAGGATCTCCGGCCGAGCCGAATCCTGCTCGTCTTCGGCTGCGGCGGGGACCGGGACCGGTCGAAGCGCGAGCGGATGGGCGAGGTCGCCGGTCGATTCGCCGACTGGACCTTCGTGACCTCGGACAACCCCCGCTCCGAGGACCCGATGACCATCATCCGCGAAATCGAGCAGGGGCTCATCAAGTCCGGGACGGAGAAATACGGCCTCGTCCCCGACCGGCGCGAGGCGATCCGCGAAGCCCTGGCCTTCGCCCGGAAGGACGACTACATCCTGGTCGCCGGCAAGGGCCACGAGAGCTACCAGGAGCTCGCCGACCGCGTCATCCCCTTCAACGACGGCGACGTCATCCGCGAGATCCTGGCCTCGATGGAGCGCAGCTGACATGGCGAGCCTGCGGTTCGACCGGATCGCCGCCCTCACCGGGGGAACGCTTGTCGAGGGGGACGCCGCCCGGCGCGTCGGGGATTTCAGTCTGGACTCCCGGACGATCGCCCCCGGCGGCTTGTTCTTCGCCGTCGTCGCCCGCCGCGACGGCCACGACTTCGTGGCCGAGGCTGCGGCCCGGGGCGCGGCCGGGGCCGTGGTCTCGCGCAACGTCCCGGCCCCCCGGCCGGGATTCGGCCTAATCAGGGTTTCGGATACGGTCATCGCCCTGCAGGCGCTTGCCCGTGAGGTTCTGGCCGAGCGGCCCCGGACGGTGGTGGGCATCACCGGCAGCGTGGGCAAGACGACGACTAAGGATTTCGCCGCGGCCCTCCTCGCCGCGCGCTGCTCGGTCTTGAAGTCCGAGGGCAACTTCAACAACCGGCTCGGCCTGGCCCTGTCGCTCCTCCGGCTCGAGCCCGGCCAGGACGCGGCCGTGCTCGAAATGGGGATGAGCGCCCCCGGCGAGATCCGGGCGCTCACGGCCATCGCCCCACCCGACGTGGCCGTCATCACCAACGTCAGCCCGGTCCATCTGGAATTCCTGAAGACCCTGGAGGCCGTGGCCGCGGCGAAAGCCGAGATCCTGGAAGGAATGAAGCCCCGCGGAGCGGCCGTCCTCAACGGCGACGATCCCTCCACGCCCCGGCTTGCCCAGGCCTGGGCCGGCCGCAAAATCACTTTCGGCAAGACGCCCGGCTGCGACGTCCGGGCCGAGAGCATCCGGAGCCTCGGCTACGACGGCTTCGACCTCGAGATCGGGTACGGCGGCGAACGGCACGCCCTCCGTTTCCCCTTCCTGGCCGAGACCGCGGTCTTCAACCTGCTGGCCGCCCTGGGCGCGGCCCTCGCCCTGGATCTGCCCTGGAAGGCCTTGCAGCCGGCGCTCGCATCGCTCCATCCGGGGGCCAAACGCGGACTCGCCCACCACTTGGCCCGGGGGATCGTCCTCATCGACGATTCTTACAACTCCAACCCCCGGGCGGTGGAAGCCGCCCTCCGAAGCTACGGCCGCCTTCCGGCCCGGCGCCGGATCGCCGTATTGGGAGACATGCTCGAGCTCGGCGAGGGCTCGGCCACTTACCACGAGCAGGCGGGCGAATGCGCCGCGCGCGAAGGCTGGGACATCCTGGCCGCCGTCGGCCCGCTGGCCGGACGCACGGCCGCCGGCGCGCGGCGGGCCGGACGGGGAGGCGACGCCGTCCTCGAATTCGCGACGAGTTGTGAGGCGACCCCGGCGATCCTGGCCCTCCTCGGCGAGGGCGACCTCGTCCTGGTCAAGGGGTCGCGCGGGCTCCGGACGGATATCATCGTCGAGGCGATCATGAAGGCCGACAAGGAGACCTGACGTGTTCACCTGGCTGTTCGCCTCCCTCCAGAAGTCCGTGTCGTTCCTCAATCTGTTCAAATACATCACCGTCCGGACGGCCCTGGCCGGGATCACGGCCCTGGCATTGAGCCTTCTTCTCGGGCCCGCCCTCATCCTGTTCCTCAAGAAGAACCAGATCGGCCAGGAGATCCGAGCCGACGGGCCACAGTCCCATTTTTCCAAGAAGGGCACGCCCACCATGGGTGGAATTCTGATCATCGGGGCGACGCTCGTCCCGACGCTCCTCTGGGGGAGCCTGGACAACACTTATGTCTGGCTGGCCATGGGAACGATGTCCCTGTTCGGCCTCATCGGCTTCATGGACGATTACCTCAAGGTTAAAAAGAAAAGATCCCTGGGGCTGATCGCCCGGAACAAGTTCCTCCTGCAGATCGTCCTGGGCACGATCTTCGGCTTGATCGTCGTCTACCTGGGCTTCACCGAGGGACCGGACCACGGGTTCAATCTCCATCTCTACCTCCCCTTCCTGAAGAAGTGGCTGCCCTACCTCGGCTGGTTCTATGCGCCCTGGGCCGTCTTCTTCCTGGTCGGATTCTCGAACGCCGTCAATCTGGCCGACGGACTGGACGGCCTGGCGATCGGGCTGACGACCATCAGCGCCGCCGCCCTGACGGGCCTGACCTACATCGCCGGCCATGCCATCTTCTCCAGCTACCTGTACATCGCCCAGGTGAAGCCGGCCGCCGAGCTGACCGTGTTCGGCGGGGCGCTGACCGGCGCCTGCCTCGGCTTCATGTGGTTCAACTCCCATCCCGCCCAGGTCTTCATGGGCGACGTCGGCGCGCTCTCCCTCGGCGCGGCGCTGGCCGCGATCGCCATCCTCATCAAGCAGGAGCTGCTCCTCTTCGCCGTGGCGGGCGTGTTCATCCTCGAAGCCCTGTCCGTCATCCTCCAGGTCGGGTACTTCAAGATCAGCGGGGGCAAGCGCATCTTCAGGATGGCCCCGCTCCACCACCATTTCGAGCTCCTGGGATGGCCCGAGGAGAAAGTGGTCATCCGCTTCTGGATCCTGGGCATCATCTTCGCCCTGTTCAGCCTGGCCACGCTCAAATTGAGGTGATCATGGAGCTCCGCGGCAAGAACGTCCTGGTCGTCGGCCTCGGCAAGACGGGCGAGGCCGTGGCCGATTTCCTGCTCCGGCGCGGGGCGCGGGTGAAGATCAGCGAAAAGAAGACGCCCGAGGCCCTCGGCCCGGCGTTCGCCGAGTGGACGGCCCGCGGGGTTGAGATCGAGGCGGGCGGGCACCGGCGCGAGTCCTTCCTCGCGGCCGACCTCATCGTCCCCAGCCCGGGCGTGCCCCTCCTCGCCGAATACGCCGCCGCCCGCGAGGCGGGCGTCCCCATCCTGTCCGAAATCGAGCTGGCCTTCCGTTTTCTCAAAGGCCGGATCGTGGGCGTCACCGGGACGAACGGCAAATCCACGACCTCCACCCTGATCCACAGGATCCTGAAGAGCGCGGGCCGCAAGGCGGTCCTCGCCGGGAATATCGGCACGCCGCTCATCTCCTTCGTGGACCGGAGCCGGGACGACCACATCTATGTCACCGAGATCTCGAGCTTCCAGCTGGAGTTCATCGACCTCTTCCGGGCCTCGATCGCTCTGTTTCTCAACGTCTCCCAGAACCACCTCGACTGGCACCCGTCCTTCGACGGGTATTTCGCCTCCAAGGCCAAGCTCGTCCTGGGGCAGCGGGCCGGGGACCAGGCCGTCCTGAATCGGGACGACGCCCGCGTCTGGAGCCTGAAAAGGCAAGCCTCGTCCGAAGTCTTCGGCTTTTCCCGCCGCCGCCCCCTCGCCCGGGGATGCTTCGTCCGCGGCGACCGGATTGTCGTCCGCGCCGGGGACGCGCCCGAGAGGGAGATCCTGCGGGTCGGAGAGATCCGGCTGCCCGGCCTCCACAACCTGGAGAACGTCCTGGCCGCGGCCCTGGCCGCGACCCTATGCGGCGCCGGCCCGGCGGCGATCCGGGCGGCCGTCCGCGGATTCTCCGGCCTCGAGCACCGGCTCGAGCCCATCCTCGATGTCCGCGGCGTCTCCTTCGTCAACGATTCGAAGGCGACCACGGTCGACGCGGCCATCAAGGCCATCCAGAGCTTCGACCGGCCGATCGTCCTGATCCTCGGCGGCAAGGACAAGGGCTCGGATTTCACGAAGCTCCGGCGCATCGTCGCCTCCCGGGTGAAGAAGATCATCCTCGTCGGGGCGGCCAAGGACAAGATCCGGGCGGCCCTCGCGGGCGTCGTCCCGATGGACGAGGCCCCCGCGTTCCGGGACGTCGTCCCGCTCGCTTTCGCCGCGGCGGCCCGGGGCGACGTCGTGCTCCTGGCCCCGGCCTGCACGAGCTGGGACATGTTCGCCAACTTCGAGGAGCGGGGCCGGGTCTTCAAGAGGAACGTCCGGACACTGGCCCGGCGCATCGCCCCAAGGACGAGGTAGCCCATGGAAGTCGTGAGGCCCTACGGATTCGACAAATGGATGTTCGCGATCACGCTCATCCTGCTCACCATGGGCCTGGTCATGGTCTTCAGCGCCTCGGGCGTCGCCTCCGGCGAGAAATATTCCTCGCCGTTCTATTTCCTGATCCAGCAAGCCATGGGCGCTTTCGCCGGCCTGGCCCTGATCATCGTCCTGCTCTCGATCAGGAAGCCGTTCTACCAGCAGCCCGTGTTCATCTTCGGCCTGCTGGCCGTGACCCTCGGGCTCCTCGTCCTCTGTTTCCTCATGCCGACCGTGGCCAAGACGAACCGCTGGGTCACCTTCGCCGGGATCCGCTTCCAGCCGTCCGAGCTGGCCAAGATCAGCCTCGTCCTGTTCCTGGCCTGGTACCTCGATCGCCGGAGGGAGAAGATCCAGGAGCCCGCGGCCCTCATCCTCCCCCTCCTGGTCGTCGCCCTGTTCGTCGCCCTGATCCTGAAGGAGCCCGACTTCGGCACGGCGCTCCTCGTGTTCGTCCTGTGCCTGATCGTCCTCTTCCTCGGCGGCGTCCGGCTGAAATATTTCATCTACCTCGGACTGGCGGGAGTCCCCGTCTTCGCCTACTTCGTCCTGACGGCGACCTACCGCCTGGAGCGCGTCCTGGCCTTTCTTTCGCCCAACAAGAGCGCCCTCGACCTCAATTTCCAGGTCCAACAATCCAAGCTGGCCCTCGGGGCGGGCGGCATCGTCGGATCGAGCCTCGGCGAAGGCGTCCAGAAGCTCTTCCTGCCCTGCCCCCACACGGACTTCATCTACGCCATCCTGGGCGAGGAGCTGGGCTTCGTCGGCACGCTGGTGACGCTCGTCTTCTTCGTCATCCTGGTCTGGCGGGGCGTGGCGATCTCGCTCAAGGCGCCCGACGTCTTCAGCCAGCTCGCCGCGGCCGGGCTGACGTTCCTCCTCGGGATCCAGGCCCTGCTCAACATCACGGTGGTGCTCGGGCTCGGGCCGGCGAAAGGCGTCCCTCTGCCCTTCCTGAGCTTCGGGCGGTCCTCCCTCGTCTGCAACCTGCTCGTCATCGGCATCCTTCTCCATATTTCCCAGCGGCGGGAGACGCAGAGGACGCAGGCATGACCCCGCGCAGGGTGATCATCAGCGGCGGCGGCACGGGCGGCCACCTCTATCCCGCTTTGGTCCTCGGCCGTAAGCTCCGCGAAAAGGACCCCGCCCTCGAACTGACGTTCGTCGGCGGCGGCCGGGACGCCGAGCGCGAGATTCTCGCCCGCGAGGAGGTCACCTACGTGCCGATGCGCATCGAAGGGCTGATCGGCCGGGGCCGGCGCCGGCTCCGGGCGGCCGCCCTGCTCCCCGGCGCGTTCCTGAAGTCGCTCGGCCTTCTTGCCCGGCTGAAGCCGCGGCTCGTGGTGGGCGTCGGCGGGTACAGCTCCGGGCCGATCGTCCTGCTCGCGGCCTGGGGGACGATCCCGACCCTGATTCTAGAACAGAACGTCAGGCCCGGATTCACCAATCGGATGCTCGTCCGCTGGGTGAGAAAGGCCGCGGTGGCCTTCGAGGCGTCGCTTCCATATTTCCGGGGCAAGGGCGTCCACCTCGGCAACCCGGTCCGGCCGGAATTCGCCGCGCTCCGGCCCCGGGAGAGCGACGGCCGGCTGTCGCTCCTCGTCTTCGGCGGCAGCCAGGGTTCCCGGGCCCTCAACCGGGCCGTGACCGCCGCCCTGCCGCATCTCGCCGGAGAGAGGGACAGGCTGACGATCGTCCACCAGACCGGCCCGGTCGACCTGGCCGAGGTCCGGGACGCCTACGCCGCTCGCGGATTCGAGGGAGCCGAGGTCGCGGCGTTCCTGCACGACATGCCCGCCCGCTTCGGGGCGGCCGACCTCGTCCTCTGCCGGGCCGGCGCGACGAGCTGCGCCGAGCTGATCGCGGCCCGCAAGGCCTCGATTCTGGTGCCGTTCGCCCAAGCGGCCGACGACCATCAGACCGCCAATGCCGCCGCTCTCCGGGACGCGGGCGGCGCGGAGCTCATCCCCGAGGCCGAGCTGACCCCCACCCGGCTGGCGGCGGCCGTCCTCGAATTCCTGGCCCGCCCCGAGCGGCTCGCCCTCATGGCCCGGCGTCTGGAGCCCCTCAGGAAGGACGCCGCGGCCGAGGACATCGCCGCCCTGGGCCTCGAGCTCATGGAGAGCCGCCGCTAGAAGAATGCCATGGTCAAGACCACGTATCGCAAGCTCAAGCACATCCACATGATCGGCATCGGGGGCACGGGCATGAACGGCATCGCCGAAGTCCTCCTCAACCTCGGATACAAGGTCACGGGATCGGACGTCGCGGCCAATGACGCCACCCGGCGGCTCGCCCGGCTCAAGGCCCGCGTCTCGATCGGCCACAAGGCCCGCAACGTCGAAGGCGCGGACGTCGTCGTCATCTCCTCGGCGATCAAGGAGGCGAACGTCGAAGTCCGCGAAGCCCGGCTCCGGAAGATCCCGATCATCCCCCGGGCGGAGATGCTGGCCGAGCTCATGCGGATGAAATACGGCATCGCCGTGGCCGGCTCGCACGGCAAGACGACCACGACCTCCATGATCGCCACGATCCTCGACCGCGGCGGATTCGATCCGACGATCGTCGTCGGCGGCCGCCTGAACACGATCGGGGCCAACGCCAAGCTGGGCGAAGGCGATTTCTTCGTGGCCGAGGCGGACGAAAGTGACAAGTCCTTCCTTTTGCTCTCCCCCTTCATCGCCGTCCTGACCAATATCGACGCCGAGCACCTCGACCAATACCGGGACGTGGAGGAGATCAAGGCGACCTTCACCCGCTTCGCCAACAAGGTCCCGTTCTACTGCCCGGTCGTCCTCTGCCTCGACGATCCGAACCTCCAGGGCATCATTCCCGACCTCGAGCGCCGGATCATCACCTACGGGTTCTCGACCCAGTCCGACATCTCCGCCCGCGACCTGCGCTTCGACCGCTTCGCGAGCACGTCCGCCCTGTTCCACAAGGGCCGTCCCCTCGGGACGCTCCGGCTTCATGTCCCCGGGAAGCATTCCATCCTCAACGCCATGGCCTCGGCGGCCGTGGGCCTGGATCTCGACATCCCGCCGGCCGTCATCCTCGAGGCGCTCGAGAGCTATGCCGGGACCGGCCGGCGGTTCGAGCTCAAGGCCGAGATCCAGGAGATGATGGTCGTCGAAGACTACGCCCACCACCCCACCGAGATCCGGGCGACGCTCGACGCCGCCAAGCGCGGCTGGCCCCGCCGGGTCGTGGCGGTTTTCCAGCCCCACCGCTATACGCGGCTGGCCCATCTCCGGTCCGAATTCGCCCGGTCCTTCAACCAGGCCGATGTCCTGGTGCTGACCGAGATCTATCCCGCCGGCGAGGAGCCGATCCCCGGCGTATCGGGGCGGGCGCTTTTCGAGGACGTTCAGCAGTTCGGCCACAAGGACGTCCACTTCGAGCCCGACTTGAAGAAGATCCCGGGGGCCCTTCTCAAGATCATCCGGCCGGGGGACATCGTCATCTTCCTCGGCGCGGGCAACATCACCAAGGTCGTTCCCGAATTCATCAAGAAATTGGAGGTGAGCCGATGAGCCGATCCACGACGGGGAACGCCCCCAGCCTCCAATTCCAGCGCGGCGACGGAGGCCTGCGCCTGAAGAAGGTCCGCCGGGCGGCCCCGGCCGGGCTCAAGCAGGCGCTCCTCGCCTTCGGGCTCATCGCGGTCACGTTCATCGGCCTCCACGAGGGCGTCCTGTTCGTTCTCTCCTGGAGCAAGCTCGAAATCCGGGATGTCCGGCTGTCCTGCCCGAACGAATCCGTCCGGGTCGGCGTCGCCCAAAGCCTCGAGGGCATGCGCTGGGGCAACATCCTCCTCCTCGATCTGGCCAAAGTCCGGAAGCGGCTGGAAGCCATGCCCTGGGTCAAGGAAGCCCGCCTGCGCAAGGTCTTTCCCTCGTCCCTCGAAATCGGCCTTACCCCGAGGCAGCCGGCCGGCCGGCTCCGCCGCGATGCGGTCTACCTCGTCGACCGGGACGGCGTCGAGCTCGAAAAAGCCGGTGAGGGCGCGGGGGCGGAGCTGCCGCTGTTCGTCGACGAGGGCGCGTTCGCCGAGGACCGGGCGGACAAGCTCCGGCGGGCCTGGGAATGCCTGGACGGGCTATCGGACGCGGAGCGCCGCGACGCGGCGGCGATCGACCTGACCGACCCGGCGAACGCCGTCCTGACGTTCCGGACGGCGCCGACCCGCGTGTTTCTCGGCGACGGCGGGTTCGAGCCGCGGATCGCCGACTTCCTGAAGAACCGGGATCGCTGGACCCGGGAGTACGGCCTCCTCGACTACGTCGATCTCCGGTTCGACGACCGCGTTTACCTGAGACCCGCCCCGCCGGCCGCCGGGGCGAACACTCTCTCTTCCAAGGAGGCCCGGTAATGCCCAAGAACGGATACGTCGTCGGGATCGACATCGGCACGAAAAAGATCGCGGCCGTCATCGGCGAGATCAACGAGGAGCGCAAGATCGAGGTCATCGGCATCGGGACGGCCGAGTCCAAGGGACTGCGCAAGGGCGTCGTGGTCAACCTCGACATCACCTCGGCCGCCATCAAGAAAGCCCAGGAGGAGGCCGAGCTGATGGCCGGGGTGGCGATCAACTCCGCCTTCATCGGCATCTCCGGAGCCCACATCAAGAGCTTCAATAGCCGGGGCGTGATCGCCGTCTCGGGCAAGAACCGGGAGATCAGCCGCGAGGACATCCGCCGGGTCATCGAGCAGTCCAAGGCGGTCTCGATCCCGCCCGACCGGGAGATCCTCCACGTCATCCCCCAGGAGTTCGTCGTCGACGACCAGGACGGCATCCGCGACCCGCTGGGCATGAACGGGATCAAGCTCGAGGTCAACGTCCACATCGTCACGGGCGCGGTGACGCTCATCCAGAACCTCCGGACCTGCGTCGAGCGGGCCGGGATTGCCATCGAGCAGATCGTCCTCAACCAGATCGCGACGAGCGCCGCGGTCCTGACCCACGACGAGCGTGAGCTCGGGGCGGGGGTCATCGACATCGGGGCCGGCACGACCGAGATCGCCATCTTCGAGCGGGGCAGCCTGTGGTACACCTCGATCATCCCCCTCGGGGGCGACAACTTCACGAACGACATCGCCGTCGGCCTCCGGACGGCCATCCCCGACGCGGAGAAGATCAAGAAGCGCTTCGGCTGCGTCGTCGGGCCGCCGTCGGAGGAGCAGGAGACGATCGAAGTCCCGTCGGTGGGCACCGGGCGGAAGCCGCGCGTCCTCTCGCGCCAGCTCCTGGCCGACATCATCCAGCCCCGGGCCGAGGAAATCTTCCGGCTCGTGGACGGCGACATCAAGAAGATGGGCTACGAGAAGTCCCTGAACTCGGGGATCGTCCTGACGGGAGGCACCGCCCTGCTCGAGGGCCTGGAGGACGTGGCCGAGGAGATCTTCGACCTGCCCGTCCGCCGGGGCGACCCGGTCGGCGTCGGCGGCCTGATGGACCGGGTCATGACCCCCGATTACGCCACGGCGGTGGGCCTGCTCCTGTACGGCCAGGGTTTCATGCGCGGGACAGGGACGACCAAGGACCGGAAGAAAGGCTTATTCGGGAAATTCAAAGATCTTTTCAAGGAAGATTAGGAGGGGATTATGGGCAACGATTCCAGCGGGAAGCTGCGATTTCACCTGGTCGAAGAAACGTTCAACGCCAAGATCCGGGTCATCGGAGTCGGCGGGGGAGGCGGCAACGCCCTCAACCGGATGATCGAGGCGGGGATCGAAGGCGTGGATTTCATCGCCGTCAACAGCGACCTCCAGGCCCTGACGGCCAACAAGGCGCCGAACAAGATCCAGATCGGCCACCAGCTGACCAAGGGACTGGGCTCGGGCGGACGGCCCGAAAAGGGGAAGCAGGCGGCCCTGGAGGACACCGAGAAGCTCCTCGGAATCCTCGAGGGTTCGGACATGGTCTTCCTCACGGCCGGCCTGGGCGGCGGGACGGGCACCGGCGCGACGCCGATCATCGCCAATCTGGCCGCCGAGCTCGACATCCTTTGCCTCGCCATCTGCACCCTGCCCTTCGAGTTCGAGGGCCGGGTCCGGTCCAAGCAGGCGGAAGAAGGTTTGAGCGACATCAAGGCTGCCGTCGACACGGTCATCGCCATCCCCAACGACCGGCTGCTCCAGACCGTCGACATGGGGACCTCGGTCCAGGACGCGTTCAAGATGGCCGACGACGTCCTCCGCCAGGCGGTCCAGGGCATCTCCGACCTGATCACCAAGTCGGGCCTCATCAACCTCGACTTCGCCGACGTCAAGTCGATCATGAAGGGCATGGGCATGGCCTTCATGGGAACCGGCCTGGCTTCCGGCGAAAACCGCGCGGCCGAGGCGGCCAACAAGGCGATCTGCAGCCCCCTCCTGATCGACACCTCGATCGAAGGGGCGAAGGGCGTCCTGATCAACATCACCGGCGGCAAGGACCTGACCCTCCACGAGGTGTCCAAAGCGTCCGAGCTGGTCCACAAGCTCGCCCACCCCGAGGCGAACATCATCTTCGGCACGGTCATCGAGCCGTCCATGAAGGATACGGTCAAGGTCACGGTCATCGCCACCGGGTTCGAGCGCGGCCTGGGAAAGCCGATCTCCGCCGCTCGGAAGGCCGCCGCTCCGGCCCCGGAGCCCGCGCCCGCGGCGCGGCGGACGTTCAAGAAGACGCCGCCGCCCTTCCCCATCCCGAATCCCCCGCCCGTCTACAAAGAGACCCCGCCCTTCCCCTTCGCCCCCCAAGGCGCGGACCGGGCGGAGTCTGCCGAGTCCGGCTGGCGCGGCGCGACGCCGGCGTATGAAAAGCCCTGGGAGGATTTCGAGAAGCCGGCCTTCATCCGCAAGAACCACTCCCAGCTGAGGAAGATGCCTTCATGAAGAAAGCCGATGTCGTCGTCGCCGGGTGTCGCCAGATCGTCACCTGCGGCGGCGGGGCGCCGAAAAGGAAGGAGGCTCTCGGCTCCGTCGGCGTGATCGAGAACGGCTGGCTCGCCTCGGAGGCCGGCCGGATCGTCTTCGCCGGGACCGAAGCCGCCTTCCGGGCCGAGGTCCGCCTCTCCGAGGACGGGACCTGGATCGACGGGCGCGGGCTCGTCGCCCTGCCGGGATTCGTCGACGCCCACACCCACCTGCCCTTCGCCGGCGACCGGGCCGAGGAGTTCTCGCTCCGCCTCCAGGGCTGGACCTACCAACAGCTCGCCGAAAAGGGGCTGGGCATCAAGACCACGGTCGCCGCCACGCGCCGGTCCACGCCGGCGGAGCTGACGGCCCTCTGCCTCGAGCGCCTCGACCGGATGCTCCTCCACGGGACGACGACGGCCGAGGCCAAGAGCGGCTACGGCCTCAACCTCGCCGACGAGATCAAGCAGCTCGAAGCCGTTCGGGCCGCCGGGCGCGTCCACCCCGTGGAGCTCGTGGCGACGTTCATGGGGGCCCACGACGTCCCGCCCGAATATCTCTCGAAAAAGGAGGACTACATTGACCTTCTTGTTCACGAGATCATGCCGGAAATCCGCCGCCGGAACCTCGCCCGCTTCTTCGACATTTTCTGCGAGGAGGGCGTGTATTCTTTGGCGGAGACAGAAAGGCTGGTGCAGGCGGCCGGGGCGGCCGGATTCGGCATCAAGATCCATGCCGACGAGTTCGTTCCGCTCGGAGGCACGGAGCTTGCCGTCGCGGTCGGCGCGGTTTCAGCCGAACACCTGATCGCCGTCACCGAGTCCGGGATCCGGGCCCTCGCCGGCAGCGGGACGGTGGCCGTCCTCCTGCCGGGGGTGCCGTTCTTTCTCCGGCTCGGGACCAAGGCGCCTGCTCGCCGCCTGATCGAGGCGGGGGCGATCGTCGCCCTAGCCACGGATTTCAACCCCGGGACGTCGATGACCGAATCGATGCTCTTCATCCTTCAGCTCGGCGTCTTCAGTCACGGGATGAGCATCGAGGAGGCTCTGAACGCCGCCACGATCAACGGCGCCTGCGCCCTGCGCCTGCAGGACGACGTCGGCAGCCTGGAGATCGGAAAAAAGATGGATGTCGTCCTTTGCGACATGCCGAGCTATGAGCATCTCGCCTATCACCTGGGCATCAACCCCGTCAAGCACGTGATCAAGGGCGGCCGGCTCGTCGTCCAGGACGGCCGCCCGGTCCGCCTTCCCATCGCCCCTTAATCCCTATCCCATACCCTCCTGAACCCCCCGCCCGGGGGGTTCTCTATCGTCCCGTCTCTTAATCCTTTTTACGAAATCACAAGGCAGAGACGGGACGATTCCAGGGTGGGCAAGCTCTCCCCTCTCGAGCCTGATGATGTGAACCGAACCGAGCCGTCGAGATGTCATGGCCCCCTCCGCCGCGCCGGCCACCGTCCCGGACCGTCAGGCTCGCGCCCTACTCCTCTTCCAGTAGAAGTAGAACGGCAGGCCGAGGAGGATGATCCCCAGGCCGGCCATGGCGTTTCCAAACTGGTTGATGAGGGAGTTGATCGAGATATAGAGGGCCGCCAGGATGAACACGATCGGGGTCACGGGATAGCCCCATGTCCTGTACGGGCGAGGGAGGTCGGGCTTCTTGCGCCGGAGGATGATGACGGCCCCCGCGGTCAGCCCGAAGAAAATCCATTGGCCGAAAATGACATACGTGAACAGCTGCTCGAACGTCCCCGACACGCTGAGGATGATGCTCCAAACGCCGATGGCCAGGATCGAGATGTGGGGCGTGAGGAACCTGGGATGGACGTCCGCAAGCTTCTTGAAGAACAGGCCGTCCTTGGCCATGGCGAAGTAGACGCGCGGCGAGCAGAGGACGTTCTGGTTGGCCGCGCCGAGGATGGAAAAGAGGATGATGAAGGAGATGAGCGAGGCCCCGATCGGGCCGATGGCGACGTTCATGGCGTCGGCCGCGACCCGGGCCGAAGCGGCGATCGCGCTCGAGGGCAGGACCCACAGGTAGGCCAGGTTCGTCGCCAGGTAGAGGACGATGACGACCGCCATCCCCACGAACAGCCCCAGGGGGATGTTCCGCTGCGGGTTCTTGGTCTCGCCGGCGCTGTAGGTCGCCGACTCCCAGCCCTTGTAGGCCCAGAGGCAGGCGACGAGGGCGATGCCGAACGGCCCGGCCAGACCCGTCATCCCCTTCGCCGAGGGGGTGACGAAGTTCGCGGCGCTCCCCTTGCCGAAGACGAAGATGACGCCGCAGATGCCGGCGAGCGCGACGAACTTGATCACGGTCAGGACGTTCTGAACGTTGGCCCCCCAGCGCGTGCCGATGTAGTTCACGGCCACGAGGGCGAGGATCACCAGGGCACTGATGAGCTTCTGCCCGAGCGGCGACAGGGCGAAGAAATGGGTGAGGTATTTTGAGGAGAAGGCGACGGCCAGCGTGGCGATCGCCCCGGAATCGATGACCAGGAACAGCGTCCAGCCGAAGAGGAACGAGATCATGGGCCCGTAGGACTCCCGGAGGTAGACGTACATCCCCCCGGCCTCGGGAATCGACGCTCCGAGCTCGGCGAACGAAAGCGCGCCGAAGAAGCTCAGCAGGCCGCCCACGACCCAGACGGCCAGCATCAGCAGCGGGGCCTTGAGGCCGGCGGCGATGCTCGACGGCACGAGGAAGATCCCCGAGCCAATGACGCCTCCGACGACGATCCCGACGATATCCCACAGCCCCAGCACCCGCGGAAGACGGTGTTCCTGTTGTTCCATGGGCCTAAGGTTACCTTATTTCGGGCGCCGGTGCCAGCGCAGGGAAAACGTATTCGTTTTCTTGAAATGGATTCATGGCCTTCGGGATGATCCCCCGGCAGGGTCTTCCCCGGCCTTCCGCTTATCTCT
Organism: Candidatus Aminicenantota bacterium; assembly: GCA_003141555.1. Taxonomy (GTDB): domain Bacteria; phylum Acidobacteriota; class Aminicenantia; order Aminicenantales; family UBA4085; genus FEN-413. The sequence continues at coordinate 9,061 of PLMN01000022.1, read as the reverse complement.
TAAGCTCTCAGGAATTCCCGGGGGACATCCTTCAACCTGAGGATATCCCGAATCCTGTCCTTAATGTCGAAACCTGAAACGCAGATCACGCGGCAGACATCGCATTTTTCGCATGGTTTTCCGGTTACGTCGACGGCGTCGAGCGTGGACCGGGCCTGGGCCGTATTCCGGTATCCGTACGCGTACATATAGCTCCGCATCAAGGTGGGAATATCCAGGCTGTTCGGGCACTGGGGCAGGCATGTCCGGCATTGCTGGCAGTAGAGCCCGGGTTCGGATTTGATATCCGCCGGATTGAGATCTTTCAGCTCCTGTTCGGACATCTTCAGGTTCTTGATCATCTCCAGGTTCTTCTGCAGCTCTTCGCTGTTGGACATCCCGGAAACGATGCTCGAGATGTTTTGATTTTGAAGCACCCATTTCAAGGCGGCCGTGATGTTCATCGGCCGGGTCCGGTTCTTGTCCAGGGCGGCTCCGGCGGTCGTTTTCATGGCGACGATCCCCAGTCCGGCTTTCGCCGCGTAAGCCAGGGATCCGTTCACGGCCTCCATATTTTGGGTCTTGTAATTCAGCGCGGGCATCGCCACGTCGTAAACCCCGGAGTCGGCCGCGGCCCCGAGGGTCTCATGGCCCGGATTATGCGTGGCGATCCCCGCAAAGCGGATCTTGCCCTGTTTCTTAAGCTCCGTCATGGCTTTTAATATGGGATCAAAAAGGACCAGCTCCTTCTTGTCCGAAAAAGGCAGCAGGAGAATGTCCACATGATCGAGCCCGAACCGCGTCATGCTTTCTTCCGCCGTCTTCATGTAGCTCTGGGCCGTCAGGTTTTTCGGGGGAGTGCCTTCCCGGGGATTGAACCCTTCGGGAGTCGCGGCCGTTCCGACGATGAAGGAATCGCGCGGCAGGCCTTTCAAGGCCTCGCCCACCAGTCTTTCGTTGTTTCCGTGGCCATAATAGGTGGCCGAAAAGAAAAGCTTGATCCCCGCGTCATATCCCATCCGGATGAGATTCGGGCTGCTGGCGTCGCCGGTCCCCATGCTGATCATCGGGATCTTGATTCCGGTTTTCCCCAGGGTCCGGCCGGCTAACGAGGGGACGGTTCCCGCCGCCCCGGATTCTCCGGAAGAGGCTTTCCAGGCTCCCGGGACAAGCGTCGCGCCGCACATCCCGACGAGGCTCTTTTTCAGGAATCCGCGTCTGTTGATATTCTCGGACAAGGGAATCTCCTTTCGGCGAAGGGTCTCGAGCGGCCCCGGATATAAAAGGCGGATTGATGATATCCCCGGCCCGCGGGGAGTGTCAATCACGCGATCCGAGTTCCGGATTCCGGGCCATTCCGGACGGCGAATTGACCCTTTCTCGCGCGTCTGATACTCTTGAGTCAAGGGACGGGCCTTCGGCTCGCCACGCGCCCGTGGCCTGAAACCACGGGCGCGTACGGCGGAAGCAAACCCCCGGGCAAAGCCCGGGGCCCCTACCGCCGTCGAATCTGATTGGAGTGCTGGAGAGTGTCCATGACCGACCCGAAATCCCATTCCGAGAACCCCGAGGCGCGCAATTTCCGCGGGGAGGGCGGCGGCCCGGGCAGGGTCTACATCGTCAAGTGCGAGGATTACGACCAAGTCGAGAAGAAATTGCGGGATTTGCTGGAGATGATGGGGGGAATCGGGCGATTCGTCAAGCCGGGACAGCGGATCATTCTCAAGCCCAATTTACTTTTGGCGGCCCGGCCCGAAAAAGCCGTTACCACGCACCCCGCGGTTGTCGCCGCTATGGGGAAAATCGCCCGGGAAATTACGCCCAAAATCGGCTTGATCGATAGCCCCGGCTCGGGCTACGCGTACAATCGAAAAGCTCTGGAAAAAACGTACCGGACGTGCGGAATGCAGGAAGCGGCCGACGAAGCGGGGCTTGAGCTATCCTACGACGAATCGTTCGAAACAGTCTCTTTCCCCGCCGGAACGCTGGTCAAACAATTTTCCATCATCACCCCGATCCGGACCTGCGACGGCTATATCAATTTGTGCAAAATGAAGACGCACGGCCTCACCTTTATGACCGGCGCGACGAAGAACATCTTCGGCCTGATTCCGGGAAGAGCCAAGGTGGGATATCACGGTACGATGACGACGAGGGAGCTGTTCGCCGCCATGCTGCTCGATCTGATGGCTCTGGCCCCGCCGAAGCTGACGATTATGGACGCGGTGATCGGCATGGAGGGCGAAGGACCGAGCGGCGGCCGTCCACGACGGATCGGCCTGCTGATCGCCTCCGATGATCCCCTCGCCCTCGATATTGTCGCGTCGGAAATCATGGGCCTTCCCCAGGAGCGAAATCCGCTGCTGACCGAGGCCAAAAAGCGAAATCTCCATCCGTCGGGTCTCGAGGACGTGGACGTGATCGGCGTTCCCAAAGAGCAGCTCCGGATCGAGGGATTCAAGCTGCCCAGCTCTTTCGCCAAAGAGAGATTTCACCTCAGCGCGCTGTTCGCCCCCGTCGCCAAGTCGTTCTTTACCGTCGATCCCCGAATTATCAAAACGAAATGTACCGCTTGCGGAGCCTGTAGGGACGCCTGCCCGCGCGATGCGATTACGGTCGACGAGACCGCGGAGATCGACAAGAAAAAATGCATCCGCTGCTACTGCTGCCACGAGATGTGCGCCTACAACGCCGTCGAGCTGCACAGGAGTCTGTTCTACAGAATCATGAATAAGACTTAGCGGCCGGCCGGGTTTGCCGGACACGATCAAAATCAATAATTCCGGTCCATGGCCGATACTGGATCGCCTCGCTGAGATAGGCCTAGGGCTTAGGGTGAAGCCGTTTTTTGGGAGGGCCCATAAAAAGTGACTTTTGGGATCACAAAGCGATAAAATGGAATATTGTGGTCTAAGCTGGCCCCTTAAGATACTTAGGAAAGCTACTCTCGCACATAATTTCCCGCGTTGGGAATTGTTGACAGAAATTCCTCAAGGGTGATAAGTTCAATCCCGGAATGTCAGGCTATGGATTCGTTGCTAAAAGAGAAGAAATACCATAGAGCGCCCATCCGTAAGAAGTCATGGATATAAAAGAGGTCAATGAGAAATTCAGACATTCAGAGCCCGAAGAAATTCTCGAATGGGCGATAAAGATATTTCCCTACCAGGCGGCCATGACGTCTTCTTTTCAAGCCTCGGGGATCGTCCTCATCCATATGATCAAAAGGATAACCTTTGACTTTCCCATTTTTTTCATCGATACCGGATTCCATTTTCCAGAAACGCTCGAATTTAAAAACAGAATAACGAAAGAATGGAATCTCAACGTTCACACGATAATCCCCATGATGAGCAAGAGGAAGCTTGAACAGAAGCACGGTCGATTCCTATACGAAAAAGACCCCGATTTCTGTTGCCTGGTCAATAAGGTAACCCCTCTCAGAAATCTAAAAAAAGAGATTGGCGTGAGAAACTGGATCTCGGCCATCCGGAAAGACCAGGCAGAAACGAGAAAGAATTTTATGCCCTTAATGCGTGACAATGAGAGGAATTTGCGCATTCATCCGCTCGTGAATTGGACGGGGCAGAAAGTCTGGGCATATATCCGCGAACACAACCTTCCCTGCAATCCGTTGTACGACCAGGGATATACGTCCATTGGCTGTTTTCCTTCCTGCTGCACTTCAAAAAATGAACACGAAAATGGAGAGAGGGCCGGGCGCTGGAGTGGAAGAAGCAAGTTGGAGTGCGGTTTGCATACGGATTTGACAGCCGAAAAAACAAAAGAAGCATTATGATCTCAAAGAAGGGATGAAGACAGATATGGGAACCAGCAAAAAATTCTATCTGCGCTGCAGCCTGTGCGGCTCTGAAATCGAAGATTTTTCAAAATGGCTCAACTCCGACCAGAGATGTCCGGAGTGCGGCAGCAAGAGGGCAGAGGTGAGATATCGTGAAAATATCGAAAAACTGAAAAATCTTATTAAAAAAAACGCCCTCGCCTCGAACGGCCTTTGGCATTACTTTGATTTTCTCCCTTTAAACGAGAGGAGGAATATCGTGACCGGCGGAGAGGGGATTGTCCCTATCGACAGATGGGAATTCCTGGAGGAGTACGCAAGGGAGAGGTTTCACCTCAATTGTCACGTCTATGCTCATCGACATGATGACAATTACTCCACGGGAACTTTTAAAGACCTCTCCGGGACCGTGGTCGCGAGCGTTCTTAAAGAAAACAACATCAAGAATTATGTCGTGGCCAGTACCGGAAACATTGCGGTTTCCTATTCACGATATTTGACCGCAGCCGGGATCTCCCTCTATGCCTTTATCCCTGAAAACTCCTCTCCATCTCAAGAGGCGGAGATCGCCTGCTTCGGACAACAGGTATTCCGGGTCAAGGGAGATTATACGAGAGCAAAAGAGATGGCCCTTGATTTTTCCAATAAAATGAAAATCCCTCTTGCGGCCGGCAATTTTGATCCGATGAGACTGGAAGCCAAGAAGACCATGCTTTTTGAATGGCTGAGAATGATGGCTGAATTTCCAACTGTCTACATTCAGGCTTTGAGCGGAGGCACGGGGCCGCTGGCTATCGATAAAGGATGCAAAGAGCTTGAGCCTTTGAATCTGATCAAAAGGATGCCGAGATTTATCCTTGTCCAATCTAACAAATGCTCTCCGATGGCGGACGCGTGGGGAGAAGCGAAGCTAAAAGGATTTCCTGAAGGTTGGGAGAAAACGTACCCCATCTATCACAATCCAGAGACGATGATTCCCACGTTGGCCACGGGGTATCCCACAACTTACCCTGTCTTGAGCCCGCTGGTCCGAGCGAGCGGGGGTGAGATCATTTCGTGCGATGAACAGGCAACGGTGCTCATGGCCCGTTTGGTTGCGTTTAAGCGGTCGGTCAGAATAGGACCGGCTGCGGCAATCGTCGTAGGCGGATTCATAAAAGCTTTAAGAAAGGGCCACATCAGAGAAGAAGATGTTGTCCTACTCAATATTGGCGAGGGAATCAGACGGGCGCCTGAGTTCATGGAGAGGATGATTTACACATCAAAAAAGGTCAAGTCTATGGAGGAGTGTTTTCTCTCAGATAAAGAAGAGTATGAGAGACGACTATGGGAACAAACGGAAAATTGGGATTTCTAGTTGCCATATAAAGCCGATTCACAGGGAGGAATACCCTGATTTCCTAAGAACACGGGGGCGATCACATCAAAGCCCGACGGCTCGATTTGAAGCTCACCAAACGTCAACTTTCATCCAAATTTCATATTGACGATACAACGATATATCTCTGGGAGAAGAACAGATCAATAATATCGGTCCATCGCCCGATATTGGATGGCCTCGCTCAGATGGGACGGGCCGATGTCCTCCGCCCCCGCCAGGTCGGCGATCGTCCGAGCCACTTTGAGCGATCGGTCATACGCCCGCACGCTGAATCCCAGCTTGGTCACCGCCGCCTCGAGCAGCCGCTCACCTTCGCGGTCGATCCGGCAGAAGGCTTTGACCTCCTTCGGTCCCATCCGGGCGTTGGCAAAGATCCCGCGGTCCCGGAACCGGGCCAGCTGGATCCTTCGCGCCCGGACGACCCTCTCCCGGATGGACATTGAGCTCTCCCCTTCCGCCCGGGAGGCGATGTCCTGGAACTTCACCCCGGGCACCTCGACCTGGATATCAATCCGGTCGAGCAGCGGCCCCGAGATCTTGGCGTAGTATTTGCCCCGCTGGACGTCCGTGCATTCCTCCTCCCGGCGGGCCAGCCCGCGGAGGACATCTTCGCAGGGTTGCGTTGCCCTTTTGCCATTTAACCTTAAGGGGAAGAAAGCCGGTTCATAGGGAGAAATACCCTGATATTTGTCGAACGTGGGGCGATTGGATTCGAGCCCGAAGGATCGATTTGAAGCTCACCAAAGCCCAACTTTCCCTCAACCTTAATGTTTCGGACATCACGATATATCTCTGGGAGCATAACCGGGTCCAGCCCTCCTTCGCCCAAATTCCGAAGATTATCGAGTTTTTAGGACACGATCCTTTCGAAGCTGAAGTCGGGAATCTGGCAGAAAAACTCAAAAACTATCGCCGAGTGCATGGGCTTTCGCAGAAAGTGTTTTCCGAGATGTTAGGAGTCGATCAATCGACTCTATCGAGTTGGGAAAGAGGGATTCACCAGCCGACGAGGAAGCAACTTGAGAAACTACGCCCATATTTCCCAGATAGAAACCAAAAATTGCTATAATATTAGCTGCAAAGGTTGAGGGAATAAAGGCTGCAAAAGATATTGCCGCTGAAAAAATGAGAGAATCCAATCTGGAATGGAGGAATCAGATGGCTTTGATCGGTCATATGGGAAATCTCGGCTATACCCTGGGCGGGGCTGACCGCGTCTATCGGCAGCTCATCGAGACGATGAGCGAGGGCGCGGTGACCTTGTCCGCGGACGGAGCCATCCTCTACTGCAACGTCCGTTTCGCGGAGATATTGGGGCGGCCGCTCGATCAAGTCTTGGGCACCGCCCTGCGGAACTATCTACCGCCTGCCGACCGGCAGGCGCTTGACGCTATCTTCGCGCAAGCCCGCACAGCGGTCGCCCGCCAGGAAATCAATCTGAAAAACAGCGAGGGCCGTTTGGTGCCCGTCTATCTGTCGGCGTCCCGCTTGCAGGGCGAAGGGACGGAGATGGTTTTCTGCCTCGTGCTTACGGACCTGACGGAACAAAAACGCCAGGAGCAAATCGTCGCGGCGGAGCGACTGGCCCGCCTGATCCTGGAGCAGGTTGCCGAGGCCATCGTCGTGTGCGACGAACAGGGCCGGGTCATTCGCGCCAGCCAGGCGGCCCAACAGTTCTGCGACGGCAACCCGCTCCAGCGGCCCTTTGCCGAGGTGGTTCCACTGCGAACGGACGCTTCCGATCCGTTCAATCTCGCCCCGGTTTTGCAGGGGGAGACGCTGCGGAATGTAGACGTTGTCTTGGATCGGCAAGGGCAGAAACTCGACTTGATCCTGAACGCGGGTCCGCTCCTCAGCGGCCAGCAGATCCTCGGCTGCGTCGTCATCTTGACCGACATTACCGAGCGCAGGCGAGCGGAGGCGAGGTTGCGGGAGAACGAGGAGCGGTTCCGTACCTTGGTTGAAAATTCTACCATTGGTCTCTACAGAACGACTCCGGATGGCAGGATTCAGTTAGCCAATCCTGCTCTAGTCAGGATGCTCGGTTACTCATCTTTCGATGATCTCTCAATCAGAAACCTTGAGGAAAAAGGTTTCGAGCCTCTCTCTCCTCGCACGCAGTTCATTGAAAATATCGAAAAGGACGGCGAGGTCAAGGGATTAGAATCCGGCTGGAAACGAAAGGATGGGACCACATTTTTTGCCAGAGAAAGCGCCCATGTTATCCGGGATTCGCAGGCAAAAACTCTATATTATGAGGGGACTGTTGAGGACATCACCGAGCGTAGGCGGGCGGAGGAGGCACTGAGGGCCGAGCGCGCCCTCTTGCGCACGCTCATTGACAATCTTCCGGACAATGTCTTCATCAAGGACGTCCGAGGCGGAATCGTCCTGAACAATCTCGCCCACCGCCGCTTATTGGGCCGCCAGGAACTAGCCGAAGTGGTAGGAAAATCCGACAGGGATTTTTTCGCTCCGGCATTGGCGGACCGGTATATGGACGATGAGCGCCGGATCGTCGAATCCGGTCGGCCGCTGATCAACTACGAAGAGCCGGTCGTAGACCAGGAAGGCCGGCCGTACTGGTATCTGACGACGAAAGTCCCCGTCCGCGATAGTCACGGCAATATCACGGCCCTGGTGGGCATCAACCGCGACATCACCGAGCGTAAGCGGGCGGAGGAGGATTTGAAGGCAAATGAAAAGAAATATCGCCTGCTGGCCGATAACGCGCAAGACGTTATTTTCGTTTTGGATATGAACCTGAATTACACCTATCTCAGCCCTTCCATAAAAATCCTGAGAGGGTTTGAACAGGAAGAGGTATTGAAACAAACGCCTATTGAGGCGTTGACGCCCTCCTCCAGGGATCTGGCTTTGAGGACCTTATCCGAGTTCATGGAACTGGAAAAATCAGGACGTTCAGATATTCCTATATTCCCGACGCTTCAGTTGGAAATGATTCGAAAAGACGGGAGCACCGTGTGGACGGAAGTGCAGTTTTCCTTTATCAGGGATGAAAATCAGCGACCGGTGGGCATTCTCGGCGTAACCCGTGATATCACGGAGCGCAAACAGGAGATCAATCGGGTCAGAAAGGCATTGGGAGCAACCGTCCAGGCCATTGCCGTGATCGTTGAGACGAGGGATCCCTACACGGCCGGGCATCAACGGAGGGTGGCTGATCTGGCTCGCGCTATAGCCATGGAGATGAACCTTCCTATCGATATGATCGATGGGATCCGCGCGGCCGCTTCCATCCATGATCTCGGCAAGATATCCGTTCCGGCAGAGATGCTCAGCAAACCAACAAAACTAACGGATATCGAATTCAGGATCATCAAAACCCATTCTCAATCCGGTTACGACATATTGAAGGACATTGAATTCCCCTGGCCCGTTGCCAGGATGGTTCTGGAGCATCATGAAAAGATGAATGGTTCCGGATATCCGAATGGTTTGACGGGAGACAAGGTTCTCCTGGAATCACGGATTCTGTCGGTGGCGGACGTCGTGGAGGCCATGGCGTCCCACCGTCCCTATAGGGCTTCTCTGGGGATTGAAGCGGCATTGAATGAGATTTCAAAGAACAAAGGGATCCTCTATGAGCCTGAAGTTGTGGATGCCTGTTTGAGGCTTTTCCATAAAAAGGATTACAAGATCATTGATTGATGGTTGCTGATAATAATGTTGCACGGATGAGCAGAAGTAAAAATGGCTCTTCGTGAAAGCGAGTGGGTAAAAAACGGGGTTTAATCGTGTCCGCGACCGCATGGAATAAGGGTTTCGTCGCTTTTGAGACCTGCTTAAAAAGCGATATGATATCTCCATGCGATCAAAACGGCATTAATACGGCTGAGAAGAAGTATTCTTCAATGCGTATTCCGGGCGAATCCGGC
>PLMN01000024.1 GCA_003141555.1 Candidatus Aminicenantota bacterium | reverse complement strand
CATCCTGGAGTGACCGCGGACGGGTTGGCCGCGGGGCGCTCCGCTCCGCCCCGGGCCCGGACCGATAGAGAGACGACATGAGAGACATCATCACCTTGAGCTGCTCGGCCTGCAAGCGCCGCAACTACTCGAATACGCGGAACAAGAAGAAGCAGACCGAGCGCCTGGAAATCAAGAAGTACTGCCCGTACTGCCGAAAGCATACGGTGCACAAGGAAGTGAAATAGGACTGACCGCGAGGGACGCGCGACAGGTGAGTAGCTCAACTGGCTAGAGCAGCGGTCTCCAAAACCGCAGGTTGCGGGTTCAAGTCCTGCCTCACCTGCCATTTTCGAAGGCCCCCCGGGGGGGCCGCGGCGCGATCGCCCCGGAAGGATAGGACACCATGAGCGACAACGTGAGATGGTACAACCGGCTATGGACGTTTCTAAAGGACGCGCGGTCCGAGCTCAAGAAGGTCACGTGGCCCTCGCGCAAGGAGGTCACCAGCACGACGCTCGTGGTCATCGCGGCCACGATCTTCTTCGGCTTCTTCCTGTTCTTCATGGACGTCATCTTCTCCTGGGCCATCTCCCAGATCAAGACGCTCCTGGGCTGAGGACGAACATGGCCAAGAACTGGTACGTGGTCCACACCTACTCCGGCTTCGAAAAGTTCGTGGCGGAGTCCATCCACCAGCGGGCCCTGGAGCTGAGCATCCAGGACCAGATCGGGCAGATCATCATCCCCACCGAGGACGTGATCGAGATCAAGTCGGGCAAGAAGGTCGTCTCGACCAAGCGCTCGTATCCCGGCTACATCCTGATCGAGATGGAGATGACCGACGAGAACTGGCTCATCATCCGCGACACGCCGAAGGTCACGGGCTTCGTCGGCTCCGGGAAGAAGCCTTCCCCCCTGGGCAAGGACGAGGTCAGCCAGATCGTCGAGCACATGGAAACCACCTCGGAGAAGCCGAAGCCGAAGCACTCGTTCGAGAAGGGGGAGGCGGTGCGGATCATCGACGGGCCGTTCTTCAACTTCAACGGCATCGTCGAGGACGTCAACCACGAGCGGAGCACGCTCAAGGTCCTGGTGACCATCTTCGGACGGTCGACGCCCGTCGAGCTCGAGTTCTTACAGGTCGAAAAAATCTAGGAGGCATTCATGTCCAAAGAGGTCGTCGCAAGGATCAAGCTGCAGATCACGGCCGGCCAGGCCAGCCCCGCCCCTCCCGTCGGCCCCGCCCTGGGCCAGCAGGGGGTCAACATCATGCAGTTCGTGCGGGAGTTCAACGACAAGACGGGCAAGATGGAAGAGGGCATGATCATCCCGGTGATCATCACCGTCTTCAAAGACAAGAAGTTCACCTTCATCCTCAAGACGCCGCCCGCGTCCTATCTCCTGAAGAAGGCGGCGGGCATCGCCAAGGGCTCCGGCGCCCCCAACAAGGACAAGGTCGGGAAGGTCACCCGGAAGCAGATCGAGGACATCGCCCGGTTCAAGCTGCCGGATTTGAACGCCAACGATGTGGCCGCGGCCGCCAAGATCATCGAGGGGACCGCGAAGAACATGGGATTGGAGATCATCAGTGGCTAAACGAGGCAAAAAGTACGTGAAGGCGCGGGAGCTCAAGGACCAGCCGGAGTTCTCGCTCGAGAGCGCCGTCGCCCTCATGAAGCAGGGCCATTACGCGAAGTTCGACGAGTCCGTGGGCCTCTCCCTCCGCCTGGGCGTCAACCCCAAGCAGTCCGACCAGATGGTCCGCGGGACGGTCGTCCTGCCCCACGGCACGGGCAAGACCAAGAAGATCTGCGTCCTGGCCGCGGGGGAGAAGATCAAGGAGGCCGAGGCGGCCGGGGCCGACTTCGCCGGCGGCGAGGAGCTCATCGAGAAGATCGCCGGCGGCTGGGTCGACTTCGATATCGTCATCGCCACGCCCGACATCATGCGGGGCGTGGGGAAGCTCGGCCGGATCCTGGGGACGAGGGGCCTCATGCCCAATCCCAAGTCCGGGACGGTCACGTTCGACATCAAGAAGGCCGTCGAGGAGACCAAGGCCGGCAAGGTGGAGTTCCGCGTCGACAAGACGAGCATCATCCACGCCTCGGTCGGCAAAGTCTCGTTCCCCGAGGACAAGCTCGTGGACAACGTCAAAACTTTCCTGGGCGCCGTGGTCCACGCCAAGCCCGCTTCGGCCAAGGGCAAGTACATCCGGACCATGTTCCTCCACTCGACGATGGGCCCGTCCTTCAAGCTGACCGAAGACATCCTGGAGAAATAGGAGACCCGCCCATGAAGCACGAACGGAAATCCGCCCTCGTCAAGGAGCTCGCCGACGTCTTCACCCCGGCCGGCACCTACTACCTGTTCAACTACAACAAGATGAGCGTCGCCCAGGCCACGGCCCTGCGGCGCTCGCTCCGCAAGGGCGGCGCCGCCCTCAAGGTCGTCAAGAACCGCCTCGCCCTCCGGGCCCTCCCGGCGGATCTCCCCGACGACCTCAAGGCCGCCTTCCGCAAGCCGACCGCCGTCGCCTACACCGGGGCCGACCCCATCCAGACGGCCAGGATCCTCAAGGATTTCGCCGCCCAGAACAAGGTCCTGGTCATGAAGGGCGGCGTCGTCCAGGGCCGGCCCTTCGCCCCCGAGAGGTTCGACGAGATCACGAAGCTCGGGTCCCGCGAGGCGCTCTTGGGCAAGATCGGGGCCTTGATGGCCTCGCCCCTGACCACGCTTTTAAGGACGATGCAGGCCCCCCTGTCCAGCTGGGGCGGCCTGATGCGTCAATTAAAAGATCAAAAACCGCAATCGGAATGAGCCATACGGAAAGGAGACCATGAACGTGTCAAAACTCACCAAGGAAGAATTTTTCGCGCACCTGGATGGCCTGACGGTCCTTGAACTCGCCGACTACATCAAGGAATTCGAAACCCGTTATGGGATCAGTGCCGCCGCGGCAATGCCGGCGGCCGCCGCTGCGCCCGCCGCCGCCGAAGCCAAGGCCGAAGAGGTCAAGACGGAGTTCACGCTCGTCCTGAAAAGCGCCGGCGACAAGAAGATCAACGTCATCAAGACCGTCCGCGAAATCACCAACCTCGGGCTGAAGGAAGCCAAGGACCTGGTGGACGGCGCCCCCAAGGCGGTCAAGGAAGGCCTGTCCAAGGCGGACGCCGAAGCGATGAAGAAGAAATTCGAAGAGGTCGGAGCCGTCGTCGAGTTGCAGTAAGCCCCGCCCCCCTTCGATCCGGTATCGAAGCGATGTCGTTTGATGGGGTCCTCGTCCCGGCGGCCCGCGCCGCCCATTTCCCGGGGGTCTGCCCGTCCCGTCGGCCACGGGACGGATGGGCTCTATAGAGAGCGTCCATGATCAAAGAATCCGAAAATATCTATTTGGACCGGCTGGATTATTCCAAGATCAAGACCGTGTTCCCGATGCCCGACATGCTGGCCATCCAGCGGGCTTCCTATGCGGAATTCCTCCAGATGGAACTCATGCCCGAGGAACGCAAGGACACGGGACTCCAGGCCGCCTTCAAGGATGTGTTTCCCATCTCCGACTTCAAGGAAACCACCCAGCTCGACTTCATCAGCTACGCGATCGGCAACTGGGAATGCAAGTGCGGTCGGCTCAAGGGGGTCGAGAACTCCCGGCCGAAGTGCAACGGCTGCGGGACCCTCCTCCCGGCCGACGCCGAGCTCACCGAGAAGGAAGTCTGCCCCTACTGCAATGCGGCCCGCAAGATCGAGGTGCCCCAGTGCGACCATTGCGGCGACCGGGTCGGGCTCAAGATGAAGTTCAGCCCCAACGAGTGCCTCCAGAAGGGCTACACGTACGCCGTACCCCTCCGGCTCAAGGTTCGCCTCATCTCGTGGGAAAAGGACGCCGTCACGAAGGCCAAGCGGCTGAAGCACATCAAGGAGCAGGAGGTCTACTTCGGCGACATCCCGCTCATGACCGACAAGGGGACGTTCATCTTCAACGGCATCGAGCGGGTCGTCGTCAGCCAGCTCCAGCGCTCGCCCGGCGTGTTCTTCCGCCAGGCCGACGTCAAGGGCTACTTCATCGCCAAGATCATCCCCTACCGGGGCGCCTGGGTCGAGTTCGAGTACGACGTCAAGAACAACCTCTACGTCCGCCTCGACCGGAAGAAGAAATTCCTGGCGACGGTTTTCCTCCGGGCCCTCGGCTTCAGCGCCGACGAGGACATCCTCCGCCTGTTCCACCGGGTCGTGACTGTGACCCCCGAGAACGGCAAGCTCGCCTGGGCCGTCGGTGACGCCCTCCTCGGCCGGACGCTGGCCGAGGACATCGAGGACGCCAAGGGCAAGACGGTCTTTTTCCACGCCAAGAAGAAGATCACCCCCGAGGTCCTGGAGAAGATCAAGGACCTGAGCCTGGCCCGGGTGGCCGTCGACCGCAAGGACCTCCAGAACGCCTACGCCGTGTCCGGCCTCAAAGGAAAGGTCAAGCCCCTCGAGGAGATCGGCGACACGGCCCTCGACCTGCTCATCGCCAAGGGCGACCCGTTCGAGGTCTTTTTCCCCCTCGACGACGACGCCGGGATGATCGTGGTCAACACCCTGAAGAAGGACCTGCGCAAGGATACCAACCAGGCTCTGGCCGAGATCTACCGCAAGCTTCGCCCGGGCGAGCCTCACACCATGGAGAGCGCCCACAACCTCTTCCGCAACCTGTTCTTCAATGCCCAGAAATACAACTTCAGCCGGATCGGCCGGTTGAAGATGAACATCAAGCTGAATCTGAATACCTCGCTCGAGGACAAGACCCTCGCCCCGAACGACTACGTCAAGGTCCTGGAGTACCTCTTCCGCCTCCGCCGGGGCGAAGGCTCGGTGGACGACATCGACCACCTCGGCAACCGCCGGGTGCGCTCGGTCGGCGAGCTCGTCGAGAACGCCTTCCGCATCGGCCTGACCCGGATGGAGCGGACGATCAAGGAGAAGATGACGATCACGGCCGACCTGGCTTCGGCCATGCCCCAGGACCTCATCAACTCCAAGCCGGTCATCGCCGCCCTCAAGGAGTTCTTCGGGAGCTCGCAGCTCTCGCAGTTCATGGACCAGATCAACGCCCTGGCCGAGGTCACCCACAAGCGGCGTCTGAGCGCCCTGGGCCCCGGCGGCCTGAGCCGCGAGCGGGCCGGGTTCGAGGTCCGCGACATCCAGGATTCGCACTACGGACGCCTCTGCCCGGTCGAAACGCCGGAAGGCCCGAACATCGGCCTGATCTCATCGCTCAGCAGCTACGCCCGGGTCAACTCCTTCGGCTTCATCGAGACCCCGTACCGCAAGGTCGAGAACAGCCGGATCATCGATTTCGTCAAGGTCCTCCATCCCGGCGACGCCGAATATCGGGTGGGCGACATCGTCAAGAAGGACGACTATCTCAAGGAGATGGAGAGCCTCAAACGCAAGAAGGCCCGCCACCAGCCCCTGGCCGAGCCCTACTGCTTCTACTTTACCGCCTGGGAGGATGAGAAGTTCAACATCGCCCAGGCCAACGCCCGGACGGACGACGACGGGAACTTCCTCGACGACCTCGTCAGCGCCCGCCAGTCCGGGAGCTTCAAGTTCCTGCCCAAGAACCAGATCCAGTACATCGACGTCTCGCCCAAGCAGCTCGTCTCCCTGTCGGCGGCCCTGGTGCCCTTCCTCGAGCACGACGACGCGAACCGGGCCCTGATGGGCTCGAACATGCAGCGCCAGGCCGTGCCGCTCCTCCGGCCCGAGGCCCCGCGGATCGGGACGGGGATCGAGCACCTGGTGGCCAAGGGCTCGGGCGACGTCATCGTCGCCAAGCGCTCGGGCACGGTCGAGTTCGTCGACGCCGAGCGCATCCTCATCCGGACCGACGAGCGGGAGAATGCCAAGGACTACGAGGTCGGAACCGACCTCTACCTCCTGACCAAGTTCCTGCGGACGAACCAGAACACCTGCCTCTCCCAGCGGCCGATCGTCCGCCGGGGCGACCACGTCAAGGCCGGCCAGGTCCTGGCCGACAGCTCGTGCTCGGACCGGGGGGAGCTCTCCCTGGGCCGGAACGTGCTCTGCGCCTTCATGCCCTGGCGCGGCTACAACTTCGAGGATGCGATCATCGTCAGCGAGCGGCTGATCAAGCAGGACATCTTCACCTCGCTCCACATCGTCGAGGAGACGATCGAGGCCCGCGATACGAAGCTCGGCCCCGAGGAGATCACGCGGGACATCCCCAACGTCCCCGAGGCCGTCCTCCGCAACCTCGATGAGAACGGCATCGTCCGGATCGGCGCCCAGGTCAAGTCGGGCGACGTCCTGGTCGGCAAGGTCGCCCCGAAGGGGGAGACCCAGCTCTCGCCCGAGGAGAAGCTCCTGAAGGCGATCTTCGGGGAGAAGGCCCTGGACGTCAAGGATGCTTCGCTCTACTGCTCCCCCGGCGTCGAGGGGACGATCATCGACGTCCGCATCTTCTCCCGGCGCGGCACGGAGAAAGGCGTCCGGGCGAAGCTCATCGAAAAGGACGAGATCGTCCGCATGAAGCGCAACCTGGACGACGAGATCTCGATCCTCGAGACCGAGCGGGGCCGCAAGATCAAGGCCCTGATCAAGGGCGCCGTGTCCGAGAAGGACCAGAAGGCCGCGGGCGTGACCCTGACCAAGGGCCAGAAGCTGACGGACAAAATCCTCGACGAAATGGACATTGAGGACCTCGGCAAGGTCAAAGTCGAGGCCGAACTCGAGCGCGACGAGCGGATCAAGGACATCGAGAAGAAGGCCAAGCGCCAGATCGAGGCGCTCCGGGCCATCTTCAAGGACAAGGTGGAAGGCCTGAAGAAGGGCGACGAGCTCGCGCCGGGCGTCATCCAGGCCATCAAGGTCTTCATCGCCATGAAGCGCAAGATGTCGGTGGGCGACAAGGTCTCCGGCCGCCACGGCAACAAGGGCATCGTCGCCCGGATCGTGGCCGAGGAGGACATGCCCCGCCTGCCCAACGGGACGCCGGTCGAGATCGTCCTCAACCCCCTGGGCGTCCCCTCCCGGATGAACGTCGGCCAGATCCTCGAGACCCACGCCGGCTGGGCGGCCGACACCCTCAACCTCTGGATTTCGACGCCGGTTTTCGACGGCTGCTCCGAGCGTGAGGTCAAGGACCTGCTCCGGCGGGCGGGCCTCCCGGAGAGCGGCAAGACGCCGCTCCACGACGGCATCACCGGCGAGCCGTTCGACCAGGAGATCACCGTCGGCAATATCTACATGATGAAGCTCTACCACCTGGTCGACGACAAGATCCACGCCCGCTCTACGGGCCCGTACTCCCTCATCACCCAGCAGCCCCTCGGCGGCAAGGCCCAGTTCGGCGGCCAGCGCTTCGGGGAGATGGAGGTCTGGGCGCTCGAGGCCTACGGCGCGGCGTACACTCTCCAGGAGATGCTGACGGTCAAATCGGACGACGTCGAGGGCCGGGCCAAGATCTATGAGGCCATCGTCAAGGGCGACCTGGAGTTCACGCCGGGCCTGCCCGAATCGGTCAACGTCCTGATCCGGGAGCTGCAAAGCCTGTGCCTTAACGTCGAGCTCGAGAAGGCCGACAAGGACGAGGTCCTGCCCTGGGGGATTGCGGTCCCGCAGCCGGTCAAAGGAGAACTGTGATGGAACTCAGACAGCCCATGGTCGGCGGCAAACCGAGGTTGGAATTCGATCGGGTCCGGATCTCGATCGCCTCGCCCGAGAAGATCAAAGGCTGGTCGTGGGGCGAGGTCACCAAGCCCGAGACGATCAACTACCGGACCTTCAAGCCCGAAAAAGATGGCCTGTTCTGCGCCAAGATCTTCGGCCCCATCAACGACTACGAGTGCCTCTGCGGCAAATACAAGAGGATGAAATACCGGGGCATCATCTGCGAGCGCTGCGGCGTCGAGGTCACGAAGTCCAAGGTCCGCCGGGAGCGCATGGGCCACATCCAGCTCGCCTCGCCCGTGGCCCACATCTGGTTCTTCAAGAGCCCCCCGAGCCGGATCGGCCTGATCCTCGACCTCTCGATCAAGGACCTGGAGAAAGTCCTCTACTTCGAGTCCTACATCGTCCTCAACGCCCACGACACGCCCCTCAAGGAAAAGCAGCTCCTGAACGAGGACGAGTACAAGGAGGCCCGGGAGAAGTACGGCGACAAGTTCGAGGCGTCCATCGGCGCCGAGGCGATTAAAATCCTCCTCGAGAAAATCGACATCAAGAAGGACACCGACCGCCTCCGGAAGGCTATGAAGAAGGAGACGTCCCAGCAGCGGCGTCTCCGCTACGCCAAGCGCCTCCGGGTGTTCAAGGCCCTCAAGAAATCCGGCAACCGCCCGGAGTGGATGATCCTGGACGTCGTCCCGGTCATCCCCCCCGACCTGCGACCCCTGGTCCGCCTTGACGGCGGCCGGTTCGCGACGTCCGACCTCAACGACCTCTACCGCCGGGTCATCAACCGGAACAACCGCCTGAAGAAGCTCATCGAGCTCCGCGCGCCCGAGCTCATCATCCGCAACGAGAAGCGAATGCTGCAGGAAGCCGTGGACGCCTTGTTCGACAACGGCAAGCGGGGCCGGGTCCACCTCGGCGCGAACCGCCGGCCGCTCAAATCCCTGAGCGAAGCGCTCCGCGGCAAGCAGGGCCGCTTCCGTCAGAACCTCCTCGGCAAGCGCGTCGACTACTCGGGCCGGTCGGTCATCGTCGTCGGCCCCGAGCTCAAGTTGAACCAGTGCGGCCTGCCGAA
The DNA here is from genome assembly GCA_003141555.1 of Candidatus Aminicenantota bacterium. Taxonomy (GTDB): domain Bacteria; phylum Acidobacteriota; class Aminicenantia; order Aminicenantales; family UBA4085; genus FEN-413. The sequence goes on along the minus strand of PLMN01000024.1, from coordinate 6,390 downwards.
GAAGATGGCCCTCGAGCTCTTCAAGCCGTTTATTTTCCACAAGCTGGAGAAGGAGGGGCTCGTTCCGAGCGTCAAGGTCGCCCGCGAGTGGCACGAGCAGGAGCGGCCCGAGGTCTGGGATTATCTCGAGGAAGTCGTCCGCGAGCATCCCATCCTCCTCAACCGCGCCCCGACGCTCCACCGGCTGGGGATCCAGGCCTTCGAGCCGATCCTCATCGAGGGCAAGGCCATCCAGATCCACCCCCTGGTCTGCGCCGCCTTCAACGCGGACTTCGACGGCGACCAGATGGCCGTCCATATCCCCCTGTCCGTCGAGGCCCAGATCGAGGCCTCGACCCTGATGCTCTCCACGAATAACATCCTGTCCCCGGCCCACGGCCGGCCGCTGACGATCCCCAGCCAGGACATGATCCTGGGCACCTATTATTGCACCCTGTATAAGAAAGGGAGGAAAGGCGAGGGCCGGATCTTCGGTTCGGCCGAGGAGGCCCTCCTCGCCTTTGAGAACAAGGAGATCAACCTCCAGGCCCTGATCCGAATGCGCTACGAGGGCCCGCTCATGAACCTGGCCGCGTTCTACGACGACCAGGCCGTCCTGAACTGCCCGACCGTCGCCATTAAGCGTGCGCTCGTCGAGACCACCGCCGGCCGGATCATCTTCAACAACGCCCTGCCGAAGGGGATGCCCTTCATCAACGGGACGTTCAAGAAAAAAGGCGTCGAGAGCCTGATCTCCTACATCTACCTCCGGTCCGGGCTGACCCTGACCGTCGAGACGCTCGACAAGCTCAAGGAATTGGGCTTCCTCCAGGCGACCCAGGCCGGCTTCTCGCTGGGCATCGACGACTTCGTCATTCCCAAGGAGAAGGCCGAGCTCGTGGACAAGGCCACGAAGGAAGTCCAGGACATCGAGAAGCTCTACACCGATGGCGCGGTCTCGGCCCGCGAGCGGTTCAACCGGATCGTCGAGATCTGGAGCTCGGTCACGGACAAGGTCTCCGCGGCCATGATCGCCGAGATGAAGCGGATTAGCCTGGAGAGCCCCGAGCTCAACCCCCTGTTCGTCATGTCGGACTCGGGATCGCGCGGCAACAAGCAGCAGATCCGGCAGCTGGCCGGGATGCGCGGCCTGATGTCCAAGCCTTCGGGCGAGATCCTCGAGACGCCGATCGTGGCCAACCTCCGGGAAGGCCTGAACGTGATCCAATATTTCATCTCGACCCACGGCGCCCGGAAAGGCTTGGCCGACACCGCCCTCAAGACGGCCAACTCCGGCTACCTCACCCGCAAGCTCGTGGACGTGGCCCAGGAGGTCATCATCGAGGAGCACGACTGCGGGACGCCCAAGGGCGTCAGCGTCTCGGCCATCGTCGAGAACGGCGAGATCGTCGAGCCGTTCATCGACCGCGTGGTCGGTCGCTTCTCCCTCGACCGGATTCTCAACCCGGATACGAACGAGGTCATCGTCGACACGAACCAGGAGATCACGGACGAGATCGCCCTGGAGCTCCAGAACGTGGGCATCGAGAAGGTCAAGATCCGGTCGGTCCTGACCTGCGAAGCCAAGCGGGGCGTCTGCCAGCTCTGCTACGGCCGGAACCTGGCCAGCGGCTACCTCGTCGAGCTCGGCGAGGCGGTGGGCATCGTGGCCGCCCAATCGATCGGCGAGCCCGGCACCCAGCTCACGATGCGGACCTTCCACGTGGGCGGCATCGCCATGAGCGAGAAGGAGCAGTCCAAGCTCGAGGCCAAGAACGACGGGATCATCCGCTTCAACAACCTGAAGACCGTCGCCGGCGAGGACAAGGCCCAGGTCGTCGTCAACCGGACGGCGAACATCGCCGTCATGGACCACCGCGGCCGCGAGGTCGAACACTACCAGGTGCCCTACGGGGCCAAGGTCCTCCTCAACGACGGCGACGCGGTCAAGGCCCGCCAGGTCTTCGCCGAGTGGGACCCGTTCAACAGCTTCATCCTGACCGAGGAGAAGGGCCGCGTCCAGTTCCACGACGTCGTCCCCAAGGTGACGATGGAGGAGATCCAGGACGACATCACCGGCCTGATGAGCCCGGTCATCATCGAGCCCAAGGACGAGAAGCTCCAGCCCCGGATCGAGATCATCGACCTCCACAAGAAGGGCAAGGACGCGAAGTCCGGCAAGGAAACGCTGATCGTCCTCAAGAAATACTACCTCCCCTCGGGGGCCAATCTCGAGGTCAAGGATGGCGACGTGGTCGACGCCGGGGATATCCTGGCCAAGATCCCCCGCGAGGTCGCCCGGACGAAGGACATCACGGGCGGCCTGCCCCGGGCCGAGGAGCTGTTCGAGGCGCGCCGGCCCAAGACCCCGTCCGTCATCTCCGAGATCGACGGCCTGGTCCAGTTCGGGGGCCTGGTCCGCGGCTACCGGAAGCTCACGGTCCGCAGCGACCGGGGGATCGAGAAAGAATACATGATCCCCAAGGGCGCCCACATCAGCGTCGGCGAGGCCGAGCGGGTCCGGGCCGGCACCCCCCTGATGGACGGCCCGGTCAATCCCCACGACATCCTCAAGGTCCTGGGGGAGAAGGAGCTGGCCGAATACCTGCTCCGGGAGATCCAGGAGGTCTACCGCCTCCAGGGCGTCACGATCAACGACAAGCACATCGAGACGATCATCCGCCAGATGCTCCGCTGGGTCAAAGTGGAGGAGGTCGGGGACACCGACTTCCTGATCGACGAGCAGGTCGACCGGTTCGTCTTCCTGGAGGAAAACCGCAAGGTCCAGGACAAGGGCCACAAGCCGGCCAAGGCCCGGCCGCTCCTCCTCGGCATCACGAAGAGCGCCCTGAGCACGGACAGCTTCATCTCGGCCGCCTCCTTCCAGGAGACGACTCGGGTTCTGACCGAGGCCGCGATCTACGGGAAGGTGGACCACCTCCGCAGCCTCAAGGAGAACATCATCATGGGGCGTCTGATCCCGGCCGGGACGGGATACAAGTTCTATCGCAACGTGGAGCTCAAGGATGATCGGGAGGCCGCGGCCGAAAAGGCGGCGGACGAGGCTCCGCTCCAGAGCTGACGATCTTTTGGCTAAGTCGTGATATTTTCTTGACATAACGCGCGGAGTTTGGTAAACTCCGCCTATTCGTTCCGAGAGATTTTTCTATTCGGAGTGAGTATAAATCTCTATTTATTTTTGTGAAGGAGTAGGTTTCTTGCCAACCGTTAACCAATTGATCAGAAAGGGCCGGAATCTCAAGAGATACAAGAGCAAATCTCCGGCATTGGACGACTGCCCCCAGCGCCGCGGCGTGTGCACCCGGGTGTTCACGACGACGCCCAAGAAACCGAACTCCGCCTTGAGAAAAGTGGCCCGCGTCCGCCTGACCAACAATATCGAAGTCACGGGATACATCCCCGGCGTCGGCCATAACCTCCAAGAGCACTCGATCGTCCTCGTCCGCGGGGGGAGAGTCAAGGACCTCCCGGGCGTCCGCTACCACATCATCCGGGGCACGCTGGACAGCGAGGGCGTCGTCAACCGCAATCAGTCGCGGTCCAAGTACGGCGCGAAGAAGCCCAAGGAGAAGAAGGTCGCCTCCTAGGGCGGCGGGAGAATCCGATGCCGAGACGCGGGCTCATCAAGAAGAAGAAGGTTCAGGGCGACCAGAAGTACAACAGCACCCTGATCACGAAGTTCATCAACACCTTCATGAAGGAAGGCAAGCGGAGCACGGCCGAGCGGACGGTCTACGCCACGCTCGAAAACCTGAAGGTCAAGGCCAAGGAAGACCCTCTCAAGGTCTTCGAGAAGGCGATCGACACGGTCCGGCCGCTGCTCGAGACCAAGTCCCGCCGCGTGGGCGGCGCGACCTACCAGGTTCCCATTGAGGTCGAACAGAACCGCTCGATCTCCGTGGGCATCCGCTGGCTGATCAAGTACGCCACGGAGCGCGGCGGCAAGAGCATGGTCGACAAGCTGACCGCCGAAATCCTTGACGCCCTGGGAAACAAGGGCGGCGCGGTCAAGAAGCGCGAAGATACCCATAAGATGGCGGAGGCCAACCGGGCCTTCGCTCATTATCGGTGGTAATCTTATAAATGGGAGTTTTCCTGTTGGGCGGAGAGAGGGCCGACCTCATGCCGATGGAGCGATGTTTTGATGCGACCTTACCCGATCGAACGAGTCAGGAACATCGGCATCTTGGCCCATATCGACGCCGGGAAGACGACCACGACGGAACGGATCCTCTTTTACACCGGGATCACCTACAAGATGGGCGAGGTGGACGAGGGCACCGCCGTCATGGATTGGATGGCTCAAGAGCAGGAACGTGGAATAACGATTACATCGGCCGCCACCACCTGTTACTGGAACCGCCATCGAATCAACATCATCGACACGCCCGGGCACGTTGATTTCACCGCCGAAGTCGAGCGGTCGCTGCGAGTCCTGGACGGGGCGGTGGTGCTCCTGTGTGGAGTCGGTGGAGTCGAGCCCCAATCTGAAACTGTTTGGCGGCAGGCGGACAAGTACCGGGTCCCGCGCATCGTGTTCATCAACAAGATGGACCGCGTGGGCGTAGACCCGGAGCGGGCTATCGGGCAAATTCGCTCGCGGCTCGCGGCCATCCCCCTTGCCATACAGCTTCCCTTGGGTCGCGAAGAGCATTTTCGAGGGATGATTGATCTGGTTGACATGAAAGCGTATGACTGGGGCACGGACCTGAACGGCGGGGAGTTCTCCGTCGGGCCGATCCCGGCCGACCTCGAACCGGAGGCCCGCCGGCGGCGGTCCGAGATGCTCGAACACCTGGCCGACGCCGACGAGCGCATCATGGAGATGTATCTCGAAGGCCATGACGCGCCCGCCGAGGACGTCAAGCGCGCCATCCGGAAGGCGACGATCGCCGGGAAGCTCGTGCCCGTCCTCTACGGCGCCTCCTTCCGGAACAAGGGCGTCCAGCCCCTCATCGACGCGATCGTCGACTACCTGCCCGCCCCGTCCGACATCCCGCCGGTCGCCGGCCTGCATCCCCGGACGCACCATCCCGAGACCCGGGCCGCCGCCGATGACGAGCCGTTCTCGGCCCTGGTCTTCAAGCTCCAGAACGACAGCTTCATGGGGACCCTGGCTTTCTTCCGGGTCTATTCGGGCAAGGCCCACGCCGGGTCGATCTTCTACAACTCGGTCAAGGACGAGGAGGAGCGGGTATCGCGCTTCCTCGAGATGCACGCCAACAAGCGGAAAGAGGTCAAGGAGATCTTCGCCGGCGACATCATGGCCATGGGGACGATGAAGAACCTGTCGACCGGCGACACGCTCTGCGCCAAGAACCGGCCGATCGTCCTCGAGTCGATCAAGTTCCCCGAGCCCGTGATTTCGGTGACGGTCGAGCCCAAGTCCCGGGTGGAGCACGGCAAGCTCCACGCCGCCCTGGCCAAGCTGGCCAAGGAGGACCCGACGGTCAAGGTGGCGGCCGATCCCCAGACGGGCCAGACGCTCGTCTACGGGATGGGCGAGCTCCACCTCGAGATCCTCATGGATCGGCTGGCCCGCGAATTCGGCGTCCAGGCCAACCTCGGCCGACCCCAGGTCGCCTACAAGGAGACGTTCCTCAAGGCGGCCGAAGGCGAGGGCCGCTACCTCCGGCCCATGGGGGGGAAGAGCCAGTTCGGTCAGTGCCGCCTGGCGCTCGAGCCCCTGCCCCGGGGCCGCGGGTTCGTCTTCGTCGATGCCATGAAATCCGGCCTGCTCCCCAAGGAGTACGCCGCGGCGATCGAGGACGGGGTCCGCGAATCGCTCGATTTCGGGACCCTGGCCGGTTTTCCCACGACCGACCTCCAAGCGACCCTCGTCGCCGGGACCTACAGCGAGGCCGACTCGACGCCCTTGGCGTTCAAGATCGCAGCCACGCTGGCCTTCAAGGACGCGGCGGCCAAGGCCTCGCCCGTTCTCCTCGAGCCCCTCGGGCGGCTCGAGATCGTCGCCCCGGACGAGTATCTGGGCGACATCGTCGGCGATCTCAACGCCCGCCGGGGCAAGATCGACGGCATGGAAATACGCGGCAGGTCGCGGGTCATCAAGGCCCTGGCCCCCATCGCCGAGATGTTCGGCTACGCCACGATCCTGCGGACGCTGACCCAGGGGCGGGGCGTGTTTTCGTTGGAGTTCGCGGCGTACGACGTGACGCCGCCCCAGGTCATGGAGGGCATCATCGCCCGGATCGAGGGGCGGGTCGGGCCGGCGAACGGGTGACCGGAAGGAACGCATCCCTCGGGGGATCAACGACGAACAAGGAGGACGAAGATGGCGAAAGCGAAGTACGAGCGGACGAAGCCGCACGTGAATGTGGGAACGATCGGGCACATTGATCACGGGAAGACGACGCTGACGGCGGCGATCAC
>PLMN01000009.1 GCA_003141555.1 Candidatus Aminicenantota bacterium | reverse complement strand
TTGTCCGTTTTCCCGGCAAGCTTATCGTTGATCCAGACCGTCCCGAGACAATCCAAACCATGGAATACGATTTCGACACGCTCGCCGGAATCGAACTTGGGCGTATCGAATGTCCGGGAATACCACCACTGGTAAGCCTCGTATTTTCGCAGATCATAGATATGATTCCCGACCTCGGGATTCTTAATTATTCCGGCGGCCAGCAAATCGAGCTCGACATTGCCGGGGACGGTCGCCGAGATGAGGGGCCAGTTTTTGGCCTTCAATTCGACCGGAGTTGCGGGCGCGTCCTTGTCATAAAGACCATAAGATAGCTGCCATTCGCCGTCTAAGGATATGCCTGCGGTATTCTGGCCATGTAGCAAATTTCCTAAGAATATCAATGTCGCTAGAAAAAGGAGCCCTTTTTTCATGAGCGAATGATATGCGAATCCGTTCGCCCCTTCAAGGCGGCCCGGGTTTCGGAATTTGCGATTCCTTTTTATATCGCTATAATAAATGGACGCAGTGCCGATGCGGCCGGTAAGCGAAAAGGTCCCCAGACTCGTCATTCATTGATTTTATAAGATAAGCGCCGGGGTGGCGGAACTGGCAGACGCAAGGGACTTAAAATCCCTCGCCCCGTAAGGGGTATACGGGTTCGACTCCCGTCCCCGGCACTGTTTTTTTCGCTTGAGTTCCGGCCAAGGGAGTTTTTCAAAGCTGAAATCGAATCCCGAGTCTTCTCGCGCCGACGTCTGCCGCAAGATGCGTCGGAATGCAGGATCGTGGGGTTTTAATGGATTTTTCGCCTGTTCGGAATGACGATCAGTCCCCCAGGTTTGCAAGATTCGGGCGGCTGTAGTATAAGAATCGCCTTTACATAAAGTCTAGAAGAAATTGAAAATACATTATTGAGCCGCCGTCAGGTCCTTCGGTTGGGAGGACTCGCCGCGTTGGCTTGCGCCGTGCCCTCGTCCGCCCGTGCCGCCCTCGAAAAAATCTCCGGATCTTTCGCCCCGAGGCAGCTCTCGTTCTTCAATACCCATACGTCGGAACAGCTCGAATCCGTATATTGGGAGGCCGGGGGTTATCTCCCTGACGAGCTCCGCCGGATCGATCATATCCTTCGCGATCCCTTGACCGGAGAGACGAAGGAAATGGACGTGCAGCTCATCGATCTCCTCCATCGCCTCCGCCAGGCCCTGGCCGCGTCCAACGCTTTTCACGTCATCTGCGGGTACCGGTCCCCTCAGACCAACGCCGCCCTCCGCCGGAAGGACCCCGGCGTCGCCGCCCACAGTCTCCACATAGCGGGACAAGCGGTCGATATCCGCCTGCCGGGGATCTCGCTGGTTTCCTTGCGCAACGCGGCGCTCGCGTTAAAAGCCGGAGGCGTGGGGTACTACCCTCAATCCGACTTTGTCCACGTTGATGTCGGTCCCGTCCGGACGTGGTGATGGGGGCGGCTCGGCGAGCGCCCGGATGAGCGGGCTGTCCCGGTCATAAACGTCCCGTTGAAAATGTACGGCTCCCCAACCGTCGACCCACGCCGTTAGATAGACGACGAAAACGGGGATGGGCCGGGAGAGTTTGACGTTCAGGGTATATGAGGCGATATTGACCAGAATATAGCGGTCCCCGAAATCCGAGGGAAGCCACCGCCATCGCTCCAAGTTCGCTTTGATCTGATCGATCCGGCGCTCGACGGGGACATTATTCCAAATGGGACGCCAACAGGAGAAAGGTTGCGCATGACCTCGACGGAAACAGCGACCGATTTCGGAGGTTTGGCCGGCAAGCCTTTTTCCGGCCGCCCGCAATCGATGCAGAAAAGCGCTGGCAGAAGAACGATCGCGGCAATCCAGAGATTCGGGCTCTTTGACTTCACGACAACCCAACCTGACCGTTTCGGCATAAGCTCCGACGGAGTTGCCCACAGGGCCGAATGACCGCTGGCTAAACGACTCTTCGGCCCTGCACCAATCGTATGATCAGCACGATTATGGCAATGACGATGAGAATGTGGATCAGGCCGCTGCTGATGTGGAACGCGAAAAATCCCAGAGCCCATAGAACGACCAGGATGACGATAATTGTCTCAAGCATGCCAACCTCCTTTTTTACATATGTTTCTCGTTATCCTGCTCCCCGCCGTTTGCGGGAGGCATGACAGACAAGGGAGAAACTAAACTCCTTACTTGCAGTTTTCATGCCAGGCTCTTTCAGAGTTCTCAGAATGTCAGACAATTGATTTTCTCCCTGGAAAAGGCGGAATATCAGGCGACCGGCGATTCAAAACGTCCGGATAGACATCTTGAGCCGTTATCCTGGCAAAGAAATTGAACATTAAAACAGCACAATTCCCAATAAATAGGATCTTTCGACGGCAGCGATACATTCAGAATCGATACCCTCGCCTCCGTAAGGCGTATACGGGTTCGACTCCCGTCCCCGGCACTCTGTTCCCTCTGATTTTCCTCTGAAAACGAGAGGGTCCGAAATACCGCGGCGACCTTCCGGGCTTCCTGGCCAAGATCATCCGCCTGGCCTATCTCAGCACGCTGATCCTGGCCGATCAATAGAAAAAGACGTTTATCTGATGTCCGGATTCCCGGACTTGATTTTCGGGGCGATTGCGTGTAATTATGGGCCGTCCGGAGTCCCGAAATTCCGGGGGGGCCGTCCCTGACGCGCCGAAAGGAACATACCATGGACGTGGCCGAGAATCCCCGCAAGCAAGGGCTGTTCGTCACCATTGACGCTAATATCGGGGCGGGCAAGACCAACGCCTGCCACGCGATAGCCTCGGCTGCCACGGCCAGCGGCTGGCCGGCCCGCGTGCTCGAGGAGCCGACCCACCATCCCAAGTTTACCTATTTCCTCAACCACTATTACGACGACCTCCGCACCGGCACCAACACCGGCGGCGGCTTCTCGATGCAGATGTTCATGCTCTGCCAGCGCTACGAGCAGCACCGGCTGGCCGTGGAGATGGCCTGGGGTCCGCAGGGTCAGGTCGTCATCCAGGACCGTCCGATCTACGGCGATACCGTGTTCGCCACGACGGCCATGGAGCGCGGCTTCATGACCCGCCAGGAGTTCGAGCTCTACGTCGACGTGTTCCGCAACATGAGCCGGGACGTGATGCCGCCCGACATCTTCGTCTACCTCGACGTCTCGCCCGAGGAGTGCCACCGCCGGATGGAGGTCCGGGCCCGCGGCGAGGAGGAGGGCGTTCCCCTCGACTATCTCCAGCATCTCGACAAGAACTACAAGCTGCTGCTCCAGGAGATGCGCCGCCGCGGCGTGCGGGTGATGATTATCGACTGGAAGGAGTTCGGCCCGCCGGTGGACGTCTGGAAGCAGATCCTGCGGATGGCGATGTCGTCCGATTCCTGGTACGAGCAGCTCGCCTTTTCGTTCGCCAAGCATCCGCGGATGCCGGTGATGCCGGTGATGGGGGATGGGGGCGAGGCCAAGCCGGAGGCGAAGCCGTAGCGATAGGATAAGGTGCTCAGGGCCGGAGAGCCCGGAACGTCCGCTCGGCCGTCATAGGGGCCTGGATAATCAAGGGAAGCTCGGGGCGAAAGGCCCGCAGAGCGTCGAGAATCGCAAAGTACGCCCCAATCCCGTACATCAGCGGCGGCTCGCCCACGGTCTTGGCGCCCAGGATTCCAACCTGCTGCGGCGCATCTTCCAAGAAATGGACGGTCACCTCGGGCGTCGCGCCGATGTCGGGGACCTTGTACGTGGCCAGGCTGTCGGTCTGAATCTTTCCCTCGGGCGAGTAAACGAGCTCTTCGCACGTCATCCAGCCGATGCCCTGCATGAGGCCGCCTTCGATCTGCCCGCGGTCGGTCGCCGGATCGAGGCTTTGGCCGACGTCGTGGACGATCTTGACGGAATCGATGCGGGGGACGCCGCGCAGTCCGTCGACGGTCGCTTCGACCACGGCGGTCCCGACGGCATGATAGGCGAAGGGGCGGCCCTTCTCCTTGACCTTGTCGAAGTGAATGCCCGGCGTGGCGTAGCCCGCATACGCCGATAGGGGAACGCGGCGGGCGTAGGCCCAGGCGATGAGCTCCTCCCAGGAGAGATCCAACCGCTCATGGCCGCGGAGCACCTCCTCGCGGTCGATATGGATTTGCTCCACCAGACAGCCGCGGTCCGCGGCGATCGCCTGCCTCAAGCGCTCCAAAATCTGGAGGCAGGCCAGCCGCGTCGCCTGGCCGTTGAGGTCGGCCCCGCTGCTCGCGGCGGTGGGCGAGGTATTCGCCACGCGCGAGGTGTTGGTGCTCTCCATCCGGATCCGATCGAGCCCGATGCCCAGCGTGCGGGCCGCGACCCGGCGGATCTTGCGATGGACGCCCTGCCCCATCTCTACGGCCGCGGTCGAGATGCCGACGCTGCCGTCGGTATAGACATGCACCAGACTGACCGCCTGATTGAGGTGGGTGGTCGTGAACGAAATCCCGAAGCAGACCGGCATCACGGCCAGCCCCTTCTTGGTCAGCGCATGGCTGCGGTTGAACGCCGCCACGCGGGCCCGGCAGGCCTTGAGGTCGTGGCGCTTGTCGAGCTCGTCCCAGCTGCGGACCAAGCTGTCCGTTTCGAGTCCCATGCCGTAAGGCAGCTCGTCGCCCTGGCGGAGGAGGTTTTTGCGCTGGATCTCGGCGGCCGGGACATGAAGCGCCGCGGCGGCCTGGGTGATGGCCGCCTCCAGGACGAACATGGCCTGCGGCCCGCCGAAGCCGCGGAACGCGGTGAACGGCGGGAGATTCGTCCGGCAGCTCGCGGCCGTGGCCCTGACATGGGGAATGAAATAGCTGTTGGTCGCGTGGAACAGCGTCCGCTCCAGGATGGCGGGCGAAAGATCCGCGCTGGCGCCCGCGTTCTGGTAGAACGTCACTTCATAGGCCAGGATCTTGCCGTCTTCCGTCAGTCCGATCTTGTAATCCGACGAATAGGGATGGCGCTTGCCGGTCCAGCCCACGTCCTCGTGGCGATTCAGGGTCAGCTTAACGGGGCGGCCCAGCCGGAAGGAGGCGAGGGCGGCCAACGCGGCCCAAGCCGTGGCTTGGTCCTCCTTACCGCCGAAGGCGCCGCCGAGGCGCGGTACATCAACCTCCACTTGATGCATGGCTAGTCCCAGCACGCGAGCGATGGTCCGCTGGACCACGGTCGGGGACTGCGTCGCCGAATAGACCTTCACCCCGCCGTGGTCTTGGCGAACGGCGAGCGCCGACTGCGTCTCCAGATAGACGTGTTCCTGACCGCCGGAATCGGCCCGGCCGTTGACCACGACATGGCAGCGGGACCACGCCTGATCCACATCGCCTAAGGCGAAGGTGCGGGGCACGCCGATGATTTCGCCGCGCGCAAAGGCTTGCCGCGGGTCGAGCGTGGGCGGAAGCGATTCAATCTCGATCTCGATCAGCGGCCGGGCGCCGCGGGCGGCCGCCATGCTTTCCGCGACGATCAGGGCCAGGGGCTGACCCGCGTAGTCGACCTCGCCCGCCGCCAGCAGGGGCTCGTCCTGGATGATGTTGCCGATCTGGTTTTGTCCCGGAATATCGCGGGCCGTCAAAACAGCCACCACGCCGTCGTGGGCCGCGGCTGCGGACGTATCGAGCCGCTTGATCTTTCCATGCGCGATCGGCGAGGGGACGGGGGCGGCGTAAAGCGTCCCTTGGGGAACAGGGATGTCGCGGACGTATCGGGCTGTGCCGCGCACATGCAGGAGGGTGTCGTCGTGTTTCATACGAGCTCCTCCTCGCGGACGCGCTCGGGGAAGAGCGTGAGGAAGTGAGCCAGAATCAGGCGCGGCAACAGGGCTCGTCTGTACTCTGCCGAGCCGCGGACGTCGCTCATAGGCGAAATCTCGCCGGCCGCGATGGCCGCCGCTTCGCGCGCGGTCGTTGCGGAAATGGGTTTGCCCTGGAGAAACGCGGATGTGTTTCGAAGATAGAGCGGTATGGGGGCAACGCTCCCCGCCGCTACATGCGCCTCGACAATGCGAGCGTCCTGGACACGAAGCCGGATAGCCGAGCTGGCGCCGGCGATGTCCAGATACTCGCGGCGGCCGACTTTCTCGAAGTTGAAATGGGTGTCGGCCTCTGGGATTGGAAAGCGGATCTCGACGATGATCTCGTCCGCGGCCAGGTCGAGGACTTTGTAGCCCCGGAAAAAATCCCGCAGCAAGACCGTCCTCTGCCGATCCCGGCGTGCGAGAACCGCGGATGCGTTCAAGGCCAATAACATCACGGACAGGTCGCCCGCCGGCGAGGCGTTGACGATATTGCCCGCAAGCGTCGCGCGATTCCGGATGGGCTGCGAGGCGATCCGGGAGAAGTGGCGGCCGAGATCGGGGAGCATCCGCCGGATGATGGGGGAGGCTTCGATCGCGCTCAGGGGGGTAGCCGCTCCGATGCAACAGACGTCGCCCTTGAGGCGAATCCCTTGGAGATCCGCGCGCTGAGAAAGGAAGGTCAGCTCCGCATCGCGAAGCTTATCGGCTTGGGTGACGAAGAGATCCGTCCCGCCACCGACCGGGATGGAGGAGCGAGCTTCGCCCGCCCTGCCAGGGACTTGCGTTGAGGCCGCCTCGGTCAGATTTCGGAGGCGCTTGGGGACATCGAGGAAATAGGGGGGCAGGACTTTCGCCGCTACGAGGGCGGCGATTCGCTCCGACGAGGGCTTTCCTTCCGTTGGCTCGAGATCCCGGAATTGCTCGCACAACCGGGCGATCGCCCGCCGAATGGCCACGTGTCCGGTGCAGCGGCAGATGTTGCCGCCCAGTGCGGCGATTCCGTCGGCTTCGGAAATGAGGGCGCCGCCGAGGAGAAAGCCGGTGAGCGAGATGACGAGGCCGGGCGTGCAGAATCCGCATTGGATCGCGCCCTCGTCGAGCAGGGCTTGTTGAACCGGGCTGAGGTCCGGCTGATTGAGCCCTTCGATGGTTACGACGTGGCGTCCATTTACGTCGCCCATCGGGAGCAGGCAGGAGTTGACCGTCCGATAGCAGATGCCGTCCGGCTGCGATTCGCCGAGCAGGACCACGCACGTCCCGCAGTCGCCCTCGCGGCAGCCGTCCTTGGTCCCCGTGAGCCCGAGATCGTCCCGCAGGACGTCCAGGAGCAGAGCCCCACGGCTCCCGGAATACGCTTGCTCCCGGTCGTTGAGGAAAAACGATTTGCCTGCCATCGCCGACAAGCATAAATTCCGGTCGGGATGATGTCAATACGAGGATCGCCGAATCCGGATCGTGAAGCCGGCGATTTTCCCGGCCATGCTCGAAAAGACCTGTTCGCGGAAACCCGAAAGGACCGACGATTGACACCGCCGGGCGGCCGGTCTTACACTCTCCTCACGGATTAGGCGATGGGCTCGTCTAGCGCATCGGCCGAGGATAGTCAATATCAAGGAGGAATCGCGAATGACTCCGTTATCGCGCCGGGGATTTTTTGGAGCTGTCGGCGGAGGTGTGGCGGCATATTGGGGATCGGCCCGGGCCGCGCTCCCGCCCGCCACGGAGGCGGCGAACCCCGAGTTCGCCTTGATCCATTGCACCGATCTCTTCCGCCCCCACGCCGACCCTGACGACCATTTCGACCTGGCCACCGTTTTCGCCTTGGCCGCCCAAGGCCGATTCGAACTTCTGGCCGTCATGATCGATCATCCCCCGTCGGATCTCAAGGCGGATCCCGACGTGCTCGCCGTCGCCCAGATGAACCGGATCACGGGCGTTGCGGTGCCGGTTCTGACCGGATGTCCGAGGCGTCTGGACCCGGCCGAGGCCCTGCGTCCCGAGAATCGGGCCGGGACCACCGGCGTGACGGCCCTGCTGAAGCTCATGCGCGCCTCGCGATTGCCCGTTGTAATTTCGATCGTCGGATCGTCCCGGGACGTGGCCCTCGCGGCGCGGCTGGAGCCGAAGTTATTCGCTGAAAAATGCGCCGGCGTCTACCTCAATTCCGGATCCGGCACGCCGGATCGGGCCAAGGCGGCCCGTCTCGAATACAACGTCAGTCTGGACCCCGTCTCCTACGCGGCCCTCTTCGATCTTCCCTGCCCGCTCTATTGGCTGCCCTGTTTCGAGGTCGTCCCGGGCGGAAATCAGCCCATGGCCGCCGGCGAGTTCGGCACTTATTATCGTTTTCTGCAAAAGGACTTCCTGCCGCGGCTTTCCCCCCATCTTCAGAACTATTTCGCTTTCATGTTCAAGCAGGGGGATTCGGACAAGGGCTTCCAATCCGAAGCGGAGGCCCTCCGCCCGAGCTGGCTCCGCTACCTGGAAGGACCGCGGGACGAAGCGCTCCTGGAGAGGCAGGGCCGCAATTATCGGAACGTGTGGAGCACGGCCGGCTTCTTCCACGCCGCGGGGTTCTCCATTGCGGCTGACGGGCAAATTCGTGAGGGCAAGAACTCCGCGTCGGCGGCGGTTTATTCTTTCGACCCCGTCCGCGTCCGGTGCGGGGCCGACGGCATCACGGAATGGTCCCCCGATTCGGGCTCTCGGAACCGTTTCCTTTTTCACGTCCGGGACTCCGGACGCTATCCGGCGGCCTTGACGGCGGCCCTCAGAACGCTTCTTTGCTCGTTGCCGTGATCGAGGGCCGCATGAAAATCTGCGTCTATTGCGCCTCGAGCGCCATGGTCGACAAGTCGTATTTCAGCGCGACGGAGCGGCTGGCCAAAGAGTTCCTCAAGGAAAAAATCGACGTCGTTTGCGGCGGCGGAGCGGTCGGGCTCATGGGCCAGCTCGCCGATACGATTCTCGCCGGGGGCGGGAAAATCAAAGCCATCATGCCCAAGTTCATGAACGAGGTGGAATGGGCCCACAAGGGCATCTCGGACTTCGAGTTCACCGAAACGATGCATGAGCGGAAGGCGAGGTTCCTGGAAGGCGTCGACGGTCTCGTGGCTCTTCCCGGGGGAACCGGAACGCTCGAGGAATTGTTGGAAGCCATTACCCTGAAGCGACTGGGCCAGTTCACGAAGCCCATCGTCATCCTGAACACCAACGGGTATTACGAGCCGTTGCGGCAGATGCTCGAGAAGTGCGTCCGCGAGAACTTCATGCATCCGCGGCATCTGGAGATGTGGGCGTTCGTCGACGAGCCGGAAGGCGTGATCCCCGCTCTTCGAAATTCGGCCTCTTGGAGCAAGGATGCGATCAACTTTGCGGTCAATCGCCGCTAACGCCCGCCGTTTCGAGGGAGAAGCGGCAGGTCATCGATTTGCCGGACGACTTGAAGACCGCGACCTTGTAGAGGCCGTTCCGGTTGGGGGCGGTGAAAGCCTCGAATGACGCCGCCGCCTGGGACGGCTTCAGACATTCGACCTCATAGACATGCCCCCGGTAGGAAACCTGGATTGAATTCTTTCCGGCCTTGATCGTTGAAGACCGGCTGCCGTCGGTCATGATGATGGGAACCTGGACGAGAATGGCGTCCACCGGCCCGACGGCCTCATAGATCACCGTGAGGCCCGTCTTGCCCAACGTGTAGGTCTCGACCAACCGGTCGCATCCCGGAAGCCCTTTATAAATCACCTCGAATTTTACCCCCTGGGGTCCTTGTTCTAGAGACTTGAACTCCACGCCTCCGATCTCGGATGAACAATCGGAGAGCCAATGGGCGCGGCCGCCCTCTTCCCAACCCGGTCCGATCGCCACGTTGCGCGGCGCTTCGGGGGACGAGACCAGGAACTCGGGCTTGGCCGCGATCGGCGTCGAGAGGGCCGTCTCGGTGGGCACTCCGGCCTTTTGGATCCGACCCAGGCCCGTGGCGTCGTAATGGAGGTCGGCCCGGGTGTCGATTTCGAGGTGATAGCCGGCGCACGTGGCGAAGACCTTGTGAAAATCGTCATCCAGGGCGAAGGCATAACTTCCCCGCTCGACGGGAAGCGGCCGCTCTTCGATCGACGGGTCGGCCACGAGGCCGGCGAATCCGAATTGGCTGGCGATCAAGAGGGAGTAGGCTCCATAGTAGCCGTAGCTCTTCTGCCGGCCGTGCTGGGACTCGGGTGGGAATTCGTTCTTGATGAACCGGACCGGCCGAAGGTCGAGCCAGCGCCTGACTGAAAGGGTGGACAGGCGGGCGGCCCGCTTGAACACGCCGGCCAGGACGAGGTCTCCCTCTTTCTTGTATCGGGCGGCTTCGAACTCGAAGATGATCGCGGCCATGGCCTCGGCGAAATTCTGTTGGTTGCTGCGCCCCCCGTAGGGCGCCTCTCCCGACGGCGACATCGTCAACAGCATCGTGAGCGCGCCGCGCCGGAGGAGCTCGTCGAGGTCGCCGCGGCGGGGACCTACATATCCGAAAAAGTCAAACAGGCTCAGGTTCATCCGCGGGACCGCGTCATAAAGCATCGGATTCGCGGGATCCCGATACATTCCGAACGCCGTGAAGCGGGGAAGCTGGGTGGCCAGATGCTCCTCGATGAAAGCCCGGTTGTCGGCGATCCCCTGGCTCGTCTTGAACATCTCTCCGGCCAGGCCGAACGTGGTGTAGTTTTGCAGGTCCGACGCCGGGAGCTTGCCCAGGACGACGCCATAATTTTTGGCCGGATCGAAACCGCCGAGGAGGCGCTTCCAGCGCGCGACCGTGGCGGCGTCCGTCCCGTCCTTGAGGGCGAGATATCCGAGCATCAGCTCCTTGGTGTAAAACTCCGCCCCGGCGACCGGCTTGCGGTCGGACGCGGCCAGATCCTCGGCGGCGGCGGTCAGCGCCCGGCGGCAATTGTCCGCCAGATCCAGGCAGCGGCCGCGTAGGATGAGTCCGGCCAGGGCTCCGACGAAGCGGGGCATCGCGGTCGGGGTCTCAGTATGGACAAAGGGGTCGATGATCCGCCCGGTTCCATCCTGCCAGGCGACGGCCTGGCGGACGATGGGCTCGCTCAGATCGGCATAGAGGCGCTCGTCCACCCCGGTCGGCTTCCAGTCCTTGAACGCGGCGTCCGGGCGGACGAGGTCTTGAACCGTCTTTTCCAGCGGATAGGGGGCAGGTCGCTGGGGAGACGAGGGAATAATCGCCCCGGCCAAAATCAGCCCGGCGGTCAGGAGTGGAATCATCCGAAGGCAGGTTGTTTTTTCGCGGCGGTCCATCGCGCAAATCTTATATTATCGGGCTCCCTTTGGACAAGCAATTCCCTTGGCCCCTCCGGTCCTCCTGTGGTATGTTGATCCGAGACGGATCCCGGACGCGGATTCCAATTCGGAAATGAGGACGGAACAATGAAATCAAAAATCCTGAGACTCCTGATCGTGGGAATTCTCCTGTCGACGATGGCCTTGATCGCGACGGCCCAGCTGCCGAAGGAGACCGAAGCCCAGAAAGCCGAACGGATGAAATGGTGGACCGACGCCCGGTTCGGAATGTTCATCCACTGGGGGCTTTACGCCCTGCCGGCGAGGCACGAGTGGGTCAAGAACTACGAGCGGCTGACCAACGAGCAGTACCAAAAATATTTCGAATCGTTCAACCCCGACCTCTACAACCCCAAGGAATGGGCCAAGATGGCCAAGGCGGCCGGGATGAAATACGTCGTCCTGACCGCCAAGCACCACGAGGGCTTCTGCCAGTGGGATTCGAAATACACCGATTACAAGGTGACGAACACGCCCTTCGGGAGGGACGTGGTCAAGGAGTACGTCGAGGCGTTCCGGGCCGAAGGCCTGAAGGTCGGCTTCTACTATTCGCTCATCGACTGGCATCACCCCGATTACACGATCGACCGGGTCCACCCGCAGGGCCAGGAGAAGGACACCGATTACGCAAAGCTGAACGCGGGCAAGGACATGAACAAATACCGCGAGTACATCAAGAACGAGGTCCGGGAGCTGCTCACGAATTACGGCGAGATCAGCATCATCTGGTTCGATTTCTCCTTCCCGGGAAAGAACGGGAAGGGCCGGGCCGATTGGGACTCCGAGAATCTGCTCAAGCTGGCCCGATCGCTGCAGCCCGGGATCATCGTCGACGACCGGCTCGACCTGGAGGATGTCGAAGGCGGCTGGGATTTCACGACGCCGGAACAGGAAAAAGTGGCCAAGTGGCCCGAGCGCAACGGCAAGCGGATCCCCTGGGAAACATGCCAGACCTTCTCCGGGTCGTGGGGATATTACCGCGACGAAACGTCCTGGAAGAGCCCGGCCCAGCTCATCGAGCTCCTTGCCGAGTCGGTGAGCAAGGGCGGCAATCTCCTCCTCAACGTCGGTCCCACGGCGAGAGGGACGTTCGACGAACGGGCCCAGGCCCGGCTGAAGGCCATGGGCGAATGGATGAAGCTCAACAACCGGTCGATCTACGGATGCACGGAAGCCCCGGCGGAATTCGTCGCGCCGCCGAACACGCTGTTGACCTGGAATCCGGTGACACGCCGGCTCTATGTCCACCTGCTCGCCTATCCGCTCGAGAGGCTGAATTTCGCGGGCATCGCCGGGAAGGTCAAATACGCCCAGTTCCTGCACGATGCCTCCGAGATCCGGTTCAGCCCCGTGAGCAAGGAAAATCCCAATGACCTTTCGTTCACGCTTCCCACGCTGAAGCCGCCCGTCGAGATTCCCGTGCTGGAGCTCTTTATGAAATAAGCGGCGGTCAGCTCAGCGCTTCCATCCTTCGCCGAGGACGACATCCACCCGGCGCGAGGCCGGCGTGACCGTCCAATTCTGGAGCTTGCCGTCCTTGACGCGGCCCTCGATCACGGTCTGGAACGGCGCGTGCAGCTTGAAGTCCGCGTCCCAATCGCGCGGCCAGGCCGGCAGGAGGAAGATCTTCCGGCCCTCGGTCTGGACCAGCATCGACTGGACGGCCTTGATCAGTATTCCGCCGTGGTCCTGGTCGGGCGTCCAGTCGTAGTTCGGGCCCCAGAAAGCCGGGAAGCGGCAGTCGGGGTCGCTCTTTCCGGCGCGCAGGACCACGTTCTCCCGGGCCTCGGCGGCAAGGCCGAGATAGGCCTTGAAGACGTCATCCTGCCGCCAGCCGAAAGCGCCCTGGTCCTGAACGTGGAGCAGGGCCTCCCGCCCGAGCCCGGCGTTGGTCTTCTCGAAGGAGCAAAGGCGGAACGGAAAGACGGCGTAAAGCTCGGGATTCTCGACGTTCTTCTTGTCCGCGAACTTATCAGCCGGCGCGAGCATCTTGACCCCGTTCATCTCGCGGACGGGAAGCTCGGGGATCTTCTTCTCGAAGGCGAGGACGAATTCCCGCTCGGAGGCCGAGAGGCTTCCCTCCGGCAAGGTCCGCAGGCGCGCTGCGATGGCCCTCAGCCCGGCGATCTCGGGCATGGGATTCGTGCAGTCCCACCAGGTCTCGAGGGCCTGCGAGGGATGCATGACCATTTTCCCGGCGGCGTCCGTCTTGTAGTGGCGGTCGAAGAAGGTCATGACTTCGAGCGAAAGCGGCACGGCCTTGCTCCTGAGGAAGGCGGCGTCCCCGGTATAGTCGAAGTACTCGAGCATCATCCAGGCCAGCTCGGGGCCGGCCACCCACTCCCACTTGTGCCATCCGGCCGTTTGCAGCTTGTCGGTGCGTTCCGCGGCCGGGACTTCCCAGCCGTACGATTGCATGAAGACCGCGCCCCAGGGGAAGACGCATTCGGCAAAGTAGGCGCCGGGATGGCCGAAATACCGGCGGGTCCGATACTTGGAGACCTCGAAGATCTCGCCGCCGAACATCCGGAAAAACGGCTGCATCAGGTCGAAGTCCCCCGAGGCGCACGAGCCGATGTAGGGCAGGCGGGAGTTTTGCCACCAGTAGCCGGGGCCCCAGAGGCGATAGTCGGCGTCGCCGGGCTTGCCGGGCCGGCCGACCGTGAAGATATTGCCGTTGAACTTGATCGGATAGGCGCCGCGGCCGGAGCAGGCGTTGATGAACCTCTGGAGGGCGTAGCCGCGCGAGACGTCGAATCCGGCAGTCGCGGATTCGGGGCGGCTGCCGCCGCGTGAGGCGTCGCGGATGTCGATATGGCTGCGGTCCCAAAAGGCTTCCCACCAGGCCAAGTGAGCGGCGCGGCGCTTCTCGAGGGGGATGGAGCTGACTTCGCCGGCTTTCTCTCGGATCGAGGCGAGCCAGGACTCCGAGGTGACCGGTTGCCGCGTCAGGACATAGACGCTGATGTGCTGACGGAGAGCGGGTGTCGTCTCCAGGCGCCGGTCGTCGAGCCGCTTTCCTTTCTCGGCGCGGACCAGCGCTCCAAACGTCCGGTTGAGGAGCGGGTCTTTCCACGGCGCGTCCATCAGGTCCTGGAAACGCATGGACAGCTCGGGGCCGACCGACTTGACGTTGTGGTGGCACCAGGCGATCTCATCCGCTAAGCCGGGGAAGACGAGGTCGGGTTCGACCACGGTGGGTTGGAGCTTGTCCGCGGGGGCGGAATAAAAGGTGTCGCTGACCTCAATCACGGGCATGGCGGTCCGCTCGGTCCGCCATAGCTCGATGGCCGCCGTCACGGTCAGCGGGATATCGCCTTCGGTCTCGACGTGGACAACCGGATTATCCGCTTCGACCCAGATGCGGGCCTTGACCGGCTTGCCCTCGACCAAGCCATTGATCATGATCTCGCCCTGCCGCAGGCGCAGCTCCTGGCGAAAGCCCGGCCCGGCGAAGGGGTTGGGCCGCAGCGAAACGCGAACGCGTCCGACCTTGACCAGGCGGTTGTTGTCGTCCCAGGAATCGGTCTTTCCGATATAGAAAAGGATATCGCCCGAGGCCTCCGCCCAGACGTTCAGGCCGATATCGCCGTTACCGAGCGGCATGGACCCGAGCGCGTCCTTGCTGGGAGAGTTCCAGATCACGTTGTAGGCGTCGGGTGTGGCGCGTTGGCCGGAGGCCAAGGCCGGCTCAAGGACGAGTAACGTAAAGAGCGCGGCGAAAATCGACAGAAAGAGGGGACGCGTTACTTGATTTGCTTTCATTCTGCTCTCCGCATCGTACCTGATTTGCTCGGGACATCCAGCTTATGGCAATCCGCTTGACCCAGATGGTGGTCAGGGTATCACCGTCGGAATTAAAAATCCATTCTTCCGCTTTTAAGCTTCGGCCGCCCGGCGCAAGGACGCGATCACTTTTGCCGTGAATCATCGGTAGCGCCTGCCAGGCGATCTGCCGCCTGCCCTATTGACATCGGAGTCGTCATTTGGCATGATAAATGACGACAATGTCGACACCCCAAGCTCCTTCTCCGGTCTGGATTCCCCGTCTGCTTGATCTCCCCGCTCTCCTGGCTAAGCGGTCCCATTTTCTGTTCGGCCCGCGACAGACGGGAAAAACGTCGCTCGTCCGCCATTCGCTCCCCAAGGCGAAAATCTACGATCTCCTGGACAGCTCGGTCTTTCTGGCCTTCGGCCGGAATCCCGGCCGGCTCGAGGAGGAGCTGGGACCGGAAGATTCGATCGTCGTCATCGATGAGATCCAGCGGCTGCCGAGCCTGCTCAACGAAGTGCACCGCCTGATCGAAAGCCGCGGGGTTCGATTCCTCCTGACGGGTTCGAGCTCCCGGAAGCTCCGGCGCGGAGGCGTCAACCTGCTCGGCGGGCGGGCCAGGATCAAACACCTCCACCCGCTCACGTGGAGAGAGCTCGGCGATCGCTTCGATCTGAACCGGGCCGTGAATAGGGGGCTCTTGCCGTCGATCTATTTTTCGGATGATCCGCGGGCCGACCTCGAAGCCTATGCGGGCGCTTATCTCCAACAGGAAATCGTCGCTGAGGGCGCGGCTCGCAACGTCCCGGCTTTCAGCCGTTTCCTGAAAGTCGCCGCCTATTGCAACGCGACCATCGTGAACTTCACCAATCTGGCCAACGACGCCCAGGTGGCGCGGACGACCGTCTATGAATATTTCGAGATCTTGAAGGATACGCTTGTCCTTCGCGAGCTGCCGGCTTGGAAACAATCGAAGAAAAGGAAGCCTTTTTCGTCTTCCAAGTACTATTTCTTCGACGTCGGGGTCGTGGCCGCCCTCCAGGAGCGGGAGTTTCGGCCGGGGACTCCGGAATTCGGCGATGCTTTCGAAACCTATCTCATGCACGAACTGTCCAGCTACGTGGATTATGTTTCCTCAGAAAGCCTCAGCTTTTGGCGCTCGACTTCCGGATTCGAGGTCGATTTCCTCCTAGGAGACCACACCGCGGTGGAGGTCAAGGCTAAGGCAAACGTCTCGCCCCAGGACTTGAAATCACTGAAGGCGCTGGCCGAGGAAAAGAAATTCAAGCGCTATATTTGTGTCTCGTTGGAACCGCGCCCGCGGAAGGCAGAGGAAATCTCCATCCTTCCCTGGAAGCTATTCCTGGAAGCCTTGTGGGGAGGGGAGTATCGACCATGAAACGCCTCATCTTGATTTCGCTATTAAGCATCTCGCTCACCGGCCTTGTCTCCGTCGCCCGGCCGCAGGCGCCGGCACCGGCCAGCGCGACGGCTATCACGAACGTCCGCATCTTCGACGGCGAGCGCGTCGTCCCTGTCGGAAACGTCGTCATCGCCGGCGGGAAGATCGTGGCCTGCGGACCCGGCGCGGCGATCCCGGCCGGCGCCGAGATCATCGACGGCACGGGCAAGACCATTCTGCCCGGCCTGATCGACGCGCACGTCCATGTGATCAGCGCCGACATGCTCAAGCAGGCGCTCGTCTTCGGCGTCACGGCGGTCGTCGACATGTTCATGGACGTGACGGTGATGCAGGCCGTCAAGAAGGCCCAGGCCGAGGGCAAGGCTCCCGACCAGGCCTTCCTCGTTTCCTCCGGGACGCTGGCCACGGTTGCCGGCGGCCACGGCACGGAATACGGCTTGAAGATCCCCGTGATCTCGTCGCCGGCCGATGCGGCCGCCTTCGTCGATCAACGGGTCGCCGAGGGCTCGGACTTCATCAAGATCATCCACGACGACGGTTCGGCCTATAGGATGCCGCGGCCGACCGTGACCGACGCCGAGGTCGCGGCCCTGATCGACGCCGCCCACAAGAAAGGGAAGATGGCGGTCATCCACGCCGCCACCCTCAAGAATTGCGAGGATGCGCTGAATGCCGGTGTGGACGGCCTCGCGCATCTTTATTTCGAGGACGCGTTCGATCCCGATTTCGGCCGGCTCGCCGCCCGGAAGAAGGCGTTCGTCATCCCGACGCTCAGCATCCTGCGGACCATGTCGGGGACGGTCGACACCGAGACGCTGTCGGGCGATCCCGACCTGGCGCCGTATTTCAAGACGGCCGATCTCCAGGCGATGAAGACCGGCGTCTCGTTCATCACCCGGAAAGCGGCCTACGACGCGGCCGTGCGGGCACTGGGCCAGCTCAAGGCGGCCGGAGTGCCGATCCTTGCCGGTACCGATGCGCCCAATCCCAGCACGATCTTCGGCGGGAGCCTCCAGCGTGAGCTCGTCCTCCTCGTCTCGGCCGGCCTGACCCCGCTCGAAGCCCTGCGGGCGGCGACGTCCCTCCCCGCGGACAAATTCGGTTTGAAGATGCGCGGTCGCGTCAAGCCGGGTTTCACGGCCGATCTGCTGCTCGTCTCCGGCGATCCGACCGTCGACATCATGGCCACGCGCAGGATCGCCGCGATCTGGAAGGAAGGGCATCGCGTGGACCGCGCCGCATACGCGACGGCCGCGGCCGCGGACCGGAAGCAGGCCGAGCAGGCGAAGAGTGTGTCCGCGCCCGAGGGTTCGGAGACGGGCCTGATCAGCGACTTCGACGGCGACAAGATCGCTTCGACGTTCGGGGCGGGCTGGATCGTCTCGACGGACACGCTCTACCAAGGCAAGTCCCAGGCCGCGATGAAGCTCGTCGCGGGCGGAGCGGAAGGAAGCCGGGGGGCGCTCGAGATCACGGGCGAGATCCTGCCGGGCGCGCCGTTCAAGTGGGCCGGGGCGATGTTCTCGCCGGGGCCGTCGATGATGGCGCCGGTCAACCTCTCCTCCAAGAAGGCGATCAGTTTCTGGGCCAAGGGCGACAAGCGCCCATGCGCCGTCGAGATCTTCGTCCAGAGCCTGGGCTTCATCCCGGCGACCCGGAATTTCACGCCAGGGCCGGAGTGGAAGGAATATGTTTTCCCCTTCGCGGATTTTAAGGTCGACGGAAGCGGCCTCATGGCCATCTTCATCGGCGCCGTCACGGACGAGGGCAAGTTCAGGCTGACAATCGACAACGTCCGGTTGAAGTAAGGTTCCCGCTTGCAAAGATCTGCGTCTGCTCAAAAGCGATGAGAATTCCATTGGTTTTCGCCGTCTATCTATTTGACGGATAGATGCGAGTGGTGCTATTATGGTTTCATAATGGAACCATTTGGAGGGCGCCATGGCAACCAACATTACTCTAAAAAAAATTCCCGCCGGCCTGCACAAGGACATTAAGGCCAGCGCGGTCCGTCACCGACGTAGCATCAACAGCGAAATCCTCGCGATTCTCGATGAAGGACTCCGTCCACGGCGGAGAACGGCGAATGACATTCTCGCCTCCGCCCGCGTGATACGCGAAAGATTGAAGAATGTCTGGCTCGACGACCTGAAAATCGATCAAGCCAAGCGCGAGGGCCGGCTTTGATCGTCATTGATGCCAATATTCTCGTACCGCTTCTCATTCCCGGTCCAAAGACGGCTGATTCGGAGGCTCTGCTAAAAAAAGATCCGGATTGGGCCGTTCCCCTTCTGCTCAGAAGCGAATTTCGGAATGTCCTGGCCGTTCAGCTGAGGCTGAAAAGCATCTCTCTCGAAGAGGCCTTTTCGGCCATGGCCGAAGCGGAGATGATTCTCGACCGAAACGAATTCGAGGTTAAATCAGAGGCTGTCCTCGAGCTTTGCGCGCGGAGCGGTTGTTCGGCTTACGATTGCGAGTACGTCGCGTTGGCCCAATCTCTCCGAATCTCCCTCATTACGCGCGACAAGGCGCTTCTTGCCGCTTTCCCGGACACAGCCGTCTGCCCGGAGGAATTCCTTTTGAAATAGAAATGGGCGAGCCCTCGAGACATTGCCCCGACCGTGTGTGGTCGAACGTTACTTCGTTCGGCGCACTCCGCGGTAATCGCCTGGTCGCCGGCCGACCGTTATCGGCGTATGACATCAACATCGAGCGAGAGTTTCGGCTGAGAACTCCGTGCGCTGGCCGATGAAAAGATCTTCAAACGCCACAGGGTGAAACAGCTTTTAAAACAAGATTAGCCAAGCATTAAAAAATGATAGAAAGGCGAGGAGTTTAATGAAAAGCAAAAAAGAGAGAAAGATAAATATTCAGAAAGAGACCGTCAGATATATTTTCTGTTTAGTATAATCTGTATAATCATAGTCCGGCTACAGAAGAATGAAGACAAAGTATGATTGAGCGCCACTTCCAAATCCCTTTCGTTGCACGCCTTGCATTGGCAGAGAAACAAATACAGCAGAATTACCGTCCATTGATTGCAGTGCACAAATGGTTCGCGCGGAGGCCGGGCACATTGTTTCGGGCGCTGATCCTTTCGGAATTAGAAGAGCAGCGCATAGAGCAGACGTACTTCCATGGACATCGTTTCCCGGACAAACATATTCTCGACCCGTTTATGGGAGGCGGAACCACCGTGGTGGAAGCCAATCGCCTCGGGTGCAAGGTCACGGCCGCAGACATTAACCCGATGGCATGGTGGATCGTCCGGCAGGAGATTCAGGATTTAAAACTAGAAGCTTATGCTGAGGCGGCTGCAGCAATGCGAGAGGATTTACGGAAAGAAATCGGACATTTATTCCTCACGAAGTGCCCAACGACGGGCATGATTTCGGAGGCGAAGTACTTTCTGTGGGTCAAGAAAGTCAAATGCGGATCGTGCGGGAAGGAGCACGATTTGTTTCCGAACCATCTAATTGCCCAGGATGTGCGGCATACTGCTAATGTCTTTGTTTGCGGCTATTGCGGTTCATTATTCGAATCTAAGGACAGAACGCACCCGGGACAGTGTCCTTATTGCGGCATGCATCTGCCTATTGAACATGTGGCCGGGCGTAATCGTTCGCGCTGCCTCCATTGTAATGCGCAAGTCACCTATCCGACGGGATTCCCTCCGGATCACCGCTTGTTCGCCATCGAATACCATGTTCCATATTCACAGGAAAATGAACGGCGGAAGGGGCGACACTTCAAGGCTCCGGACGCTGAGGACCTGGCGAAATTCGCTGAAGCAGAACTTCGACTACGGGAGATGCGGCCGCGGTTCATTCCGGAAGACGCGATTCCAAAAGGCGACGAGACCGGGCGACTTCATCGGTGGGGTTACCGAAGCTACAAGGAGTTATTCAACGCGCGTCAGTTAGTCGGCCTAGAATTAAGTTGCCGGTGGATAGCAAATTATCCGGATGAGCGGATACGAGAAGCGTTGGCGACAAATCTGTCCGACCTGCTTCGCTATCAAAACATGCTCTGCCGATACGATATCATGGCTCTGAAATCACTCGATATCTTTTCGGTTCACGGCTTCCCGGTCGGGCTGATTCAGTGCGAATCCAATATCCTCGGCATTGAAGGGACAAGCGGCCTACCGGTAGGCAGCGGCGGCTGGCTGAATATTACAGAAAAGTTTGCGAAAGCGAAACGTTACTGCCGCCAGCCGTTTGAGGTTCGTCATGAAGGGAACAGAAAAATCGAGGTGCCGATTGCTGGGGAGTGGATCGGCACATCTAACAGCAGTTCGCATCCGACGGAACATCGTCAGGTTGATTTAATTTGCGGGGATTCCTCAGCGTTGCAAGGAACGGCAATTTTCGATGGGGTTTTCACCGATCCGCCTTATTTCGGTAATGTGCAATACGCCGAGTTGATGGATTTTTGCTACGTATGGTTGCGGAAATTGGTGGGTGCCGCGCACCCGGAGTTTTCGAGCCTGACGACGCGAAACACGAAAGAG
The DNA here is from genome assembly GCA_003141555.1 of Candidatus Aminicenantota bacterium. Taxonomy (GTDB): domain Bacteria; phylum Acidobacteriota; class Aminicenantia; order Aminicenantales; family UBA4085; genus FEN-413. The sequence continues at coordinate 171,640 of PLMN01000009.1, read as the reverse complement.
CTAACCGGCAACGTCAACATGGGCAGGGATCTTGTTCATTTTGCGGAGGGGATCTCTGCGGCCTTCAGTATGGCGGCGGCACGGTTGAGATCAGGATGCCCGTTGGTATTTACTTTTCATCATAACAAATTGGATGCTTATGTGCCGCTCGCTGTCGCTATTCTTGACGCGGGATTGACTTGTTCGGCTTCGCTCCCGTGCCCGGCCGAAATGGGAGCTTCGATCCATATCAATGGTACCAGATCATCGGTGATCGATACGGTATTCGTATGCCGTCAGACTGGACTGGTCCCGCGCCGGTGGGTTGTGAATTCCACTAAAGGGCTTGCCGATCTAATTCAGAAAGAGATCGAAGACTTGGCACAAGGTGGACTGGAAGCGACACAGGGGGACATTCGTTGTATCTCGTGCGGTCATCTGACCCGGCTAGCCGTGTGGTATCTTCGCACTGACTGGAAAAGTGAAAAGCCCACAATCGAGAAGATGGCAGCCGTACAAGCGTGGTACTCAGGTTTTGGTGGGTTGGCGGCCGTCCTAGCCAATTTGGAATCAAGATTTTCCTCTGCGCCGCAAAAACAGGATTGGATACCGGCTGGAATTGTGCGCGAGACTTCGGAGGCATATGATGAGATTCCCTTTTGAAGCCGATCAGGACGAGGTATTGGCCAACCCAGACATATTTGTTGATGCTGTATTTTCGAGCTTGGCATCAGAGTTCCTAGTTATGCCCAAGGGAGATGGCTTTCTTGATTATCCCGTATTTGCTGCTGGGTATGAGAAGCTAAAGAAAGCCTCAAATGGGTTCGCCCGGTTTGAGAGCGCCGCCATAATCTCTGTAACGCTCGAATGCCCTGTCGTTTTAATCGTGCTCAGGACGATACTTGGATTCACTCCTCCGGAATGGGCCTACATCACTTCTAGCCGTAAAAAAGTGGATGTTCCGCAGAATGCCGCAAGGACCCTCGACCGGAGTATCCGGTCTAATCCTAATCGGATATTGAAACCGGGCAGCATAACGCTCGCGAGAATCACTGCCATGGTTGAAACAGCCTGCGATCTGATTGTAGAAGGTTGCCCTAATGTGCCTGCGGATAGGCTGCACCGATTCTTCAAGGCGGACAGTCTGGAGGGACTCTCGTCCTTGCAGCGCCTGGCGGGTCTTGGTGCGCCTTATGCAATGTTGCTTTACGAACGATTTCTTGGAAGACCGTTCGCTGGGCATCGAGACTCCGTAAGTGAGTTGGTGGGAGACGGCCTTGAGTCGGCAATTGAGGAACAGTTGACTTTGGCCGGGGTGACCTTCCGTAAGACGAAGAGGGCCGAACGCCTTGCGGGTTTCGATCAGGCACCGGATTTTATCGTTCCCGATGAGTTCCAGCCCTCCGTTATCATTGAGGCAAAGTTGACTGAAGATGATGGCACGGCGAGGGACAAAGCCACTCGAATAATTCGCTCGTGCCAGATGTCAGAGCAACGACTTCGTGAAGGCAAATCTGGCTATCAGGTCATCGCCTGTTTGGCAGGACGGGGCTTCGGTGTCCGCCGTGAAGATATGCGCCAGATGATAGTTCATACTAAAGGCAAGGTGTTCACACCGAAGACACTGGTAAGGCTTGTGGATAATTCGGCACTATCGCAATTTCGTACCCAAAAGAGGTAATTTATTTGAAATGGCTGAAAGAATAATTCAGGGACCAATTAAAGAACGCGTCCTCTCATGGATGTAAGAATCATCTAAGGATGGAAGTTGAATCTGAAGGTGTAGACGACGCTAAACAGCGCCCCTTGAATGCGACAAGGCCAGCCAATAAGGGAGGGGAAAAATATGGGTACTATGTCAGCTATTGCGATTGAGCTCGAAGGGATAGGAAGAATTCTTCTGAATCGCAATCTCGCCGTTCCCATTTACCAACGCTCATATGCCTGGGAGGACGAGCACGTCCAGGACCTTCTCAATGATGTTGCGACCGCGATATCCGATGGGGCGCCTGAATATTTTATCGGGTCAATTGTAACGACCAAGAATCAAGCCGCTCGTGCGGAAGTTGCCGACGGTCAGCAACGATTGGCAACCGTGACTATAGTTTTAGCCGCAATTCGTGATTTTTTCTATGAATCTGAGGACAAGGAACGCGCATCAGCTATTACGGGAGAGCTCCTCCACAAGAAAGATCTGAAAACACTGGCATTGATTCCAAAGTTGCAGCTCAATGATGCGGACAATGAATTCTTCGTGAGAAGGGTTCTTCTCTTGCCCGATGATCCTAAACGTGCCACTGTTCCGACCATACCGTCCCATCTCCGAATTGATAAGGCCGCCACGATCGCAAGGGCTCACGTCCAGGCAATAGCACATTCCGGAGATTGGGTGGAACAGCTCACCGAACTTGTTAGCTATTTGACCGATAATGTGAAGGTCATCTGGGTACGAGTCCCCGATGATACAAATGCCTTTATGGTCTTTGAGACGTTAAATGATCGCGGACTTGAATTGGCCATCACGGATCTTCTGAAAAATCACCTCTTTGGCTTAGCTGGATCCAGGCTAAGCGAAGTCCAGGCTTCTTGGATTTCGATGCTGAGCGCGCTTGAAGCGCTTGAGGAAGAAGAAGCAGTATTAACATATCTCCGTCATTACTGGTCTTCCCGTCAGGGATTGGTCAGAGAGAAGGACCTTTACGCAGACATTAAAAAGAAAATTAATAATGCAGCGCGAGCGGTGTCCTTCACCGCCGAATTGGCCCGAAACGCTCATATCTATGTCGCCATGGCGAATACCGCTAATAGCCTATGGGCAAAGTATGGCGATACGTGCCGACAACACATGGAGACCATTAACACCCTACGAATGGTTCAGGTGCGCCCACTTATTCTGTCTGTTCTCGACGCGTTCTCCGATAGAGAAGTAAGGGCCGCCATCAAAAACATCGTCTCATGGTCTGTACGATTTTTGATTCATGGCGGCCTTGGAGGCGGTGCTATTGAGACGCAAAATTGCGCCGCGGCGAAAGAGGTCCGCGATAAAAAGATCACTTCTGCATCTCAAATCTTTCAACGGCTGAAGAGTGTTCTTCCCAGCGACGCGCACTTTCGGGAATCATTCGCTATCGCGACAGTTTCCAAGAGCTACCTTGCGAGGTACTACCTTAGAGCACTGGAGCGCCAAGAGAATGGGGACGCGGAATCGGAGCTTGTTCCCAATCCGAATGCTGAAGTCGTAAATCTCGAACACGTATTGCCGCAGAATCCGTCCTCTTCATGGGGGCACATGGCTGTTGATGAGCAGCTAATTCTTCTCAAACGCCTTGGGAACATGGCGCTGATGAAGACGAAGATAAATGTTAGGGCCGGCAACGATAGCTTTGCATTCAAGAAGGCTTTTTACGCCAAATCCGATTTCAAACTTACCAAATCGCTTGCAGCGGAGATAAAGTGGGACAGAACAACAATCGACAAACGTCAATCACATCTGGCCGATCTTGCTGTAAAAACATGGCCACTGAAATAGGATTTACCGATCAACGGCCTTTACTTATTCGACAAGCGCTCTGTTGACTAGCCGCCGGCGGGGCCGAGCGTTCGGCCAGCAAAAGATGCATAATTTTCAGTTTTGACTTTCTAACAGCAAAGTTAGGCCTCGACGCCTAGAACCCTACCTGCCGATTAAACTCGGCGATCAGCCGCTCGAAATTTTCGATCTCGCCCTCGAACATCTCCTGCCAGTATTCCGGCTGCCACTGGGCGTTCAGCTCCTCGCTTGTCTTGCCCTGTTGCTCGATCCAGGTGAAATACTTGAGGTTATGGATCGCCTTGCGGTCGTAATAGCCCAGCTCCTTGAACCAGTCGATTCCCTGGTGGCCGATGACCGCCGCGTGGTCGCGGGCGGCGTCGATCTCGCGGTAGGGGCCGCGATCACGGCGCATCTCTTCTAGGCGTGAGCGGTATAATTCGACCGAATCCGTGAAAATCGTGCAGATCACATCGTCCGGGCCTAGCTCGAAATAACGGGCCGTTTTGACTGCCGCCAGCGTGTTGCAGATGCCCGAAATTCCCAGCAGCGCCAGGCTCTTGCATTCGGCTTCGGACACGCCTAGCCCCTGCAGATAGCGATGCCCCGCCTCCTCGTTGAAGAGCCGGAGGAGGCGCAGGCAGTCCTCGTCGTCGATCGCGGCCACGGCGTCCGTGTTCCGCACGTTGTGCACCCAGGGCACGTGTTTGTCGCCGATGCCCTCGATGCGGTGGCCGCCGAAGCCGTTCAGAAAGAGCGTCGGGCACTGCTTCGCCTCGGTGGCGACGATGCGCAGCTGCGGGTGCAGGGTTTTGAGATAGTCGCCGGCGGCGATGGTCCCGGCCGATCCGGTCGCGCTGATGAACGCCGCCAGGCGCGCCTTGTCCTTCCGGCGCGCCGGATAAGCCTCCTCGGCCGCGGGGCCGGTGACCTGGTAGTGGAAGATCGGATTGCCGAACTCGGCGAACTGGTTGAAGATCATGTTCAAGGGATCGGCGGCAAGCTCGTCGCACTTGTCGTAGATCTCCTTGACGTTGGACTCGCAACCGGGGGTGGCGATGACCTCGGCGCCGATGGCCTTCAGCCACTCGAAGCGCTCCCGGGACATCTCTTCCGGGAGGATGGCCACGGCCCGGCAGCCGAGCAGGGCACAGTCGAACGCCCCGCCGCGGCAGTAGTTGCCGGTCGACGGCCAGACCGCCTTGTGGACCTGGGGATCGAACTCGCCCGAGACGAGGCGCGGCACCAGGCAGCCGAAGGCGGCGCCGACCTTGTGGGCGCCGGTGGGAAAATGCTTGCCGACCAAGCCGACGATCCGGGCCGCCACGCCGGTGACCGCGGGCGGAAGCTCGAGGGCATTGACCGGTCCGTAGAGCCCCGAGCGGACATCGTTCTTCCAGCTGATGCGGAAGAGGTTGAGCGGATTGATGTCGTCCATGCCGACGGCCGGCAGTCGCTTCTTGATCGCCGCCGGAATCTTCTCCGGATCGCGGAGCTCGGCGAACGTGGGGATGACGATGCCCCGCTCGCGGCAGCGGGCCGCCGTCTTCTTGATGACCGCCTCGTTCATATGCTTGATGATTTTCGACATGTCATACCTCAACGGATGCGCGGCGCGCCGTTCTCGACCAGCCGCCGCAGCGCCGCCTGCGGATCCGGGACGCGCGTCAGGAAAATCAGGGCGGCGATGACGAAGGGCTTCCAGGCCGCCTCGCGGTAGGTCTCGAGGCGATAGCGCTCGAAAACGTCCTTGCTCACCTCGCCCCGCTCGCACGACACGCCGCTGATGTCCGCCGGCAGGCAGTGCATGTAGAGCGCGGCGCCTTTGGCCGTGCGCTTCATCCTGGCCGCATCGCACTCCCAGTCCGCGTGCTTCGCGTTCTCCGCCAGGCACTCCTTCTCGAGCGCCTGCAGCCCGGCTTTGTCGCCTTTCTTCAGCAGCTCGGTCCGCCGCCGCGCGACTTGCATCGGCGCCCAGGACTTGGGATAGACGATCTCGGCGTCGTCGAAAGCCTCGGCCATGTCGTGGCTGATGCGGAGCGCGCCGCCGCCCGCGGCCGCCGCCTGTTTTTCAGCCAGTTCCACGACCTCGGGCAGCAGGTCGTAGCCTTCGGGATAAGCGAGCGTCACGTCCATCCCGAAGCGGGGGAAGAGGCCGATCAGGCCCTGCGGCACGGAGAGCGGCTTGCCGTAGCTCGGTGAATAGGCCCAGGAGATGACGAACTTCCGGCCCCGCAACTTGTCGAGCCCGCCGAAGCGGTCCTCGAGATGCAGCAGGTCGGCCAGCGTCTGCGTGGGGTGGTCGAGGTCGGACTGGAGGTTGATCACCGCCGGCCGCCGGGAAAGCACGCCTTGCTCGTGTGCCTCCTGCAGGGCGGCAGCCACCTCGCGCATGTAGCGGTCGCCCTCCCCGAGATAGATATCATCGCGGATGCCGATGGCCTCGGCCAGGAAGGAGATCATGACGGCCGTTTCGCGCACGGTCTCGCCGTGGGCGATCTGCGATTTGGTCTCGTCGAGGTCGGAGACCGTAAGCCCCAGGGCGCTCGCGGCCGAGGCGAAGCTGAAGCGGGTGCGCGTCGACTGGTCGCGGAAGATCGAGACGGCGAGCCCCGTGTCGAACACGCGCAGGGAGCGTCCAGCGTCGTGGAGGGCGCGGAGGATGCGGGCCGTGAGCAGGACCGAACGGAGCTCGGCCAGGGAGTGTTCCCAGGTCAGCAGAAAATCGCGGTTGGAGAGATTGAGATCGGCCTTCAATCCGTCGAGCTCCCGCAGTGCGGCGTCGAGAGGGATATCCTTCATGAATGACTCCTATTTCTTGTAGTGGGGGGCGGCGGCCAGGATGGCGTCGATGATCTGCTGGTAGCCAGTGCAGCGGCAAAGGTTGGAGCCGATGGCCTTGCGAGCTTCCTCGCGGGTCGGCGCGGGGTGCTTGAGCAGGAAGGCGTGGGCGGTGAGGACCATCCCCGGCGTGCAGAAGCCGCACTGGATCGCGCCGTGATCGATGAACGCCTGCTGCAACGGATGCAGGCTGCCGTCCGGCGCGGCCAGCCCCTCGATGGTCGTCAGGCTGCGGCCGAGGACATCGGCCACGAGCGCGTGGCAGGAGCGCAGCGGCCGGTTGTCGGCGAGGACGGTGCATGCCCCGCATTGGCCGATGCCGCAGCCGCGCTTGGCGCCGGTCAGGTCCAGGTCCTCGCGGAGGAACGTCAGGAGGTTCTTGCGCTTATCCGCGGCGGAGACGCGCATGCCGCGGCCGTTGACGACGAGGGCGGGAGGGGCGGCGGGCTTCATCTGACCCTCCCGACGGGGAGCTCGAAGCGCCTTTGCCCCGTGGCGTGGAAATAGGCGTTGGCGATGGCCGGCGCCATGAGTTCGTTGGCCGGCTCGCCGATGCTCTTCGCGCCCGAGGGCGACAGGGGATCGCGGTTTTCGAGGATGATGGCCGTCATCTCGGGCATGTCGGTCGCGCGCGGGATGCGGTAGGTGTCGTAGTTGAGGGAAGTCAGATGGCCGTCTTTCATCGCCAGTTCCTCGAACAGGCCATAGCCGGCACCCATGGCCATGCCGCCATAGAACTGGCCGAGGAGCGCGGCGCTGTTGACGGCCCGGCCGACATCGTGTGCGGCCCAGGCGTTGAGGAGCTTGATCCGGCCGGTTCGGCGGCCGACCGTCAATTCCACGGCCTGGCAGCCATAGACCCAGGTGAAATAGGCTTTGCCCTGGCCCGTGTGCTCGTCCCAGGTCACGTGCGGGGCGGGGAAAACGCCGAGCGCGTAGGGATATTTCTGGTCGCGGTAGAGGCGCCGCGCCGCTTCGGTGAAATCGACGCTCTTACCGTTCGGCGCGGTCAGGCGGCCGCCGGCAAATCGAACTTCTTCGGGCGCGCAGCCGAGCTCGGCGGCGATGGCGCCCGCCATCTGCAAGCGCACTGCGGCTGCAGCGCGGCTGACGGCCCCGCCGCCCATGATCGTCCCCCGCGAAGCGACCGTCGTGGCGCTGTCGGGGACGCTCGAGGTCGACGAGCGGCGATAGACGATGCGGCCGCGCTCCACGCCAAGCTCTTCGGCCAGGATCAGGATCATGGCGCTCTCGGCGCCCTGGCCGTTTTCGTGGACCCCGGTCTCGAGAAGGACCGAGCCGTCATACTGGACGCTGACCACGGCGGCGCAGAAATCCGTACCCTCGGCGCCGAGGCTGACGCCCCGGTAGCTCAGGGCCAGGCCGATGCCGTAATAATCGTCCTCGCCCCGGCCGCGGGACGCGCGCTTGAGCTTCTCTTCGTAGCCGCTCTCGGCCAGCACGCGGTCGAAGACCTGGGACAGGCTGACGACGTGGCCCTCGAGGACCTGGCCCGTGATCGTCGTGCTGCCCTGGCGGACCATGTTCCGCCGGCGGAATTCGACGCCGGACAGGCCCGCCTTCTCGGCTGCCATCTCGACGAGCTGCTCGATCGCAAAATTCACCTGCGGCGAGCCGAAGCCGCGCATGGCGCCGGTGAAGACGTTATTCGTGTAGACGCTCGAGACCTCGCCGTCCACGTTTGGGACGACGTAGGGGCCGCAGCACTGCACGGTCGAGCGCCAGGTCACCCAGGGCGAGACCGAGCAGTAGGCGCCGCCGTCGGCCACCATGCGGACGTACACGGCTTTGATGAGGCCGTCGGCACCGACGCCCATGCGGTAGCGCATAAGATAAGGATGCCGCTTGTAGCTCTCGCGCATCGACCACTCGCGGTCGTAGGTCATTTTGACCGGCCGCCCGGTCAGGAGCGCGGCGAGGGCGGTTCGGGCGCAGACGAGCGCCGCCGTGTCGTCCTTGCCGCCGAAGCCGCCGCCCATGGGCGTGCCCACGACCTCGACGCGGGCCAGGGGCAAGCCGAGGAATTCGGAGACGAAACGGCGGGTGGAATAGGGGTGCTGCATGCTGCCCCGCACCTCGACGATGCCGTCGCCGCGCACGCGGCAGAGTGCGGCCTCGGGCTCGAGATAGGCGTGCTCGACGAAAGGCGTGCGGAACTCCTGTTCGATGATGTGGGCCGACTCAGCGAAACCGCGGTCGATGTCGCCGCGTCGGATCACGTGGCGGTGGATGAGGTTCGAGCCGTGCTCCTCGTGGACGAGCGGCGCGCCCGGAAGCAGGGCCTGCTCGGGATCGAGGACCTCCGGCCACGGCGCGGCGAGCACGCGCACGCGCCGCGCGGCGGCGACGGCCTGGGCCCGAGTTTCGGCTACGACCACGGCCGCGACGTCGCCGTTGTAGCGGATCTTGTCGTCGGCCAGAACATGGAGGTCCTTCAGGATCTGTCCGCACCGGTTGACGCCGGGGACGTCGCGCGCGGTGATGATGCGCACGACGCCGGGCGATTTCGCCGCGGCCGCCGAGTCGACCTCGATCAGCCTGGCGTGGACGAATTCGCTGTAGACGGGAACGGCATGGAGCATGCCCGGCAGCTTGAGGTCATCGGTGTAGCGGGCGCGCCCGGTTACCTTGGCCGCGGCGTCGTTCCTCCAGGCCTTGTCCTTCAGATCGTCCATAGGCACCTACCCGGGGCCGGATCGGTCCCGCTCCATGCGCCGTCGGAGACCAGCGGCCGGCCGCGCAGGAAAAGATGGCGCAGCCACAACGGGCTGTGGAAACCGGGGTACGTTTCCGGGCTGCCGACGCCTCCCGAATGCAAGGGCTCTTCGCGGTCCGCCACCTCGAACACGGCCACGTCCGCGTCCAAGCCCGGGGCCAGCGCGCCCTTGCGTCCCTCGAGGCCGGCCAGGCGCGCGGGATTATCCGCCAGATGGAGGCTCATCCTGGCGAAGGCCTGCTCCGGGAGCTCCCGATCCAGGGCGAAGATCAGCCGGGGCATCGCCCCGATCCCGGCCAAGCCCATCGGCGCGGAGCGCAGGTCCCCTCGGCCGCTGTCCTTGTCCTCGAGGGTGTAGGGGCAGTGGTCGGTGGCGAAGGTGTCGAAGGCGCCCTCGCGCGCCATCTCGCGCAGGCGGGCGGCGCGGGCCGCGTCGCGCAGCGGCGGAGTGCACAGCCAGCGGTGGCCGTCGGGGCGCTTCAGCCAGGAGTCGTCGAGAAAAAGATAGTGCGGCGCGGTCTCGCAAGTGAGGCGCGCCCCGTCGCGGCCGGGGCCGATGGCCTCCGCCGCCTCCGGCGTCGAAACGTGGACGATGTGGAACCAGGCCCCGGTCTCATCCGCGATTTCGGCCACGAGCTCGACCGCCCGCAGCTCGGCCTCGGGCGGTCGCAGACGGCCGTGGTCCGCCGCGCGAAGCGGCCCGTTGCCGATCAAAGCCCGTGCCTCGGCCAGGATATCCTCGTCCTCGGCGTGGACCAGGAGGCGCGCCCCGCCCGGCGACAGGCGCTCGGCGATCTCGGCCAGACGCTCGTAGGACGTGTAGAGGCCGATCTCGCGGTAGGTCGTGTAGAACTTGAAGGTGAGCCAGCCCGACTCGAGGTGCCGCTCGATTTCCGTCCAATCGTCCGCGGCAAAGCGGGTCGGCGTCAGGTGCCAGAGGTAGTCGCAGAAGGAGCGGCCGGCGGCCCGTTCGAAGGCGCGCTCGACGGCCGAGGAGAGCGACTCTTCCGGCCTTTGGGTGATGAAGCCGCCGAGGGTGGTGATCCCCGCGGCAGCCGCGGTGCGGCTCGCGCTTGCCCAGGTGTCCGCCAGGCGAAAGCGGCCGATGGTGTCGTCGATATGGACGTGCAGGTCGATGAGCCCCGGCAGCACATGGCAACCGCCGGCCTCGACGATGCGCGCGCCTCCGGTCAATCCGCGGCAGTCTCCGACGGCGACGATGACGCCGTCCTCGATCAGCACGTCTCCGGAAGCCGCTTGCCCCCGCGAATAGATCGTGCCGCCGCGCACCAGGGTCTTCATCTAATTCTCCGGCATGTCTTCGGGCAGCGCCGCGAAATCGGCCGGCACCGCCTCGGGAATGCGTAAGCGCGAAAGCGGAGCTTCGATGTCTTTCAATCCGTGGCCGGTGACCAGGAGGACGACCTGCCAATCGGGATCGAGCCGTTGGCGGGCTTCGTCGGAGAGGAGGGCGGCTGCAGCCGCCGCCGCGGCGGGCTCGGCGAAAACCCCCGTCCGGCCGGCCAGCAGCGCCTGCGCCTCCAGGATGCGCTCGTCGCTGACCGTGAGCGAAAACCCGCCGCTCTCCAGCACGGCGCGGCGGGCCAAGTCCGGGTTGCTCGGCACGGAGACGGAAATCGAATCGGCGATGGTCGTGGGGGAGACCGCCGGACGGAAGATCCCGCTGACGATGTAGTCATGGATCGCGGCCGAGGTCTCGGCCTGCACGGCGACGAGCCGCGGCAGATGCTCGCAGAGCCCGGCGGCGCGCAGGTCGTGGAAGGCCTTGTAAATACCGCTGATGATGACGCCGTCGCCCACGGGCACCAGAATGGCATCGGGAACGCGCAACCCGTTCTGGGCGAAAATCTCCAGGCCGGCGGTCTTCTTGCCCTCGATCGTCAGCGGGTGATAAGCGGTGTTGCGGTTCAGGCCGCCGCGCAGCTGCGTGTATTCAAGGGATAACCGGAAGGCGTCGTCGTAGCTGCCGCGCACCGGAATGACGCGGGCGCCGCAGATCAGCATCTGGATGAGCTTGGCCCGGGGCGCCGACTGGGGGACGAAGATGACGGCCCGGCGGCCGGCGGCGGCGCAGACGGCGGCCAGGGAGCTCGCGGCATTGCCGGTCGAGGCGCAGACGACCTTCGTTTCGTTGAGGCGCGCCGCCTCGGCCACGACGAGGAGCGAGGCGCGGTCCTTGAGCGAGCCGCTGGGATTGAGGCCGTCGTTCTTGATCCAGAGCCGCGGCCGGCCCAGGCGTTCGCCCAGCCGCGGCGCCGGGGCGAAGGGCGTGTTGCCCGCCGGATAGACGGGGAAATATTCCCACTCCACCGGAGAGAAGAGGTCCCAGTCGGGCCTGGAGCGATCGAAGCGTCTGGCGATGTCGCGGTAGTCGAATTCGACCTCGAGCACGCCGATGAGCGGCATCCCGGGCGCATAGTCGCGGCCGCACTCGGGACACAAGTAGCGGACCTCGTCCCGTCCGTAGGTCCGGCCGCAGCGGCTGCAGCGATATTGAAATTCGGTCATGATGTGCGGGATCAGCCCTTGCCCACCGATGCCGGGTCTTTAGCCGGCATCGGCGCGGCTTTGCCCGAAAGCGCCGCGCTTTTATCCGATAGTGCAGCCACCAGGGCCGCATAGAAGGCCGCGGCGAGGGGGAGATGCCGGACGGGGCAGTACTCGTCGGCGGCGTGTGCCTGCGGCTCGTGTCCGGGGCCGAATCCCAGGCAGGGGATGCCATAGACGGGCATGATGCCGACGCCGTTGGTGCTGAAGGTCCACTTGTCGATTTTCGGCTCCTTTCCGAAGAGACTGGCGTAGGCCGCGGCGGCGGACTTCAGCCAGGAGGAGCTTTCCTCGAGAACCCACGTGGGAAAATACTTTTCATAAGGAACGATCTTCCCCGTGTAGGAGGGAACGCGATACTCGGGCACGATCACTTCGGCCTCGGGGATGCCGGCCCGGCCGGCCGCTTCGCGCACTTCGGCGACGGCGCTCGTCTTGGTCTCGCCGGCGGTCAGGCGCCGGTCGAGGTGCAGGCGGGTGGTGTCGGGCACGGCGCAGAGCGAAGGCGAGCCGGAGGCGATCTCGGTCACGGCGACCGTGCCCTTGCCGAGGAAGACGTCGGTTGCCAGCCTCTCGTTCAACTTCTCGATCTCCAAGGCGATACGGGCGCCCTTGTAAGCGGCGTTGTCGCCACGCTCCGGCGCCGAGGCGTGGCAGCTCCGGCCGCGGACCTCGACCTCGATCTCCATCCGGCCGCGGTGGCCGCGGTAGATGGCGAGGCTGGTCGGCTCGGTGAGCACGACCAGCTCCGGCCGGATTTTCTCCTCCTCGACCAGGTATTTCCAGGCCATCCCTTCGCAATCTTCTTCCTGGACGCTGCCGACGAAGAGCAGGGTGAAACTCCGACCCAGGCCCAGCTCCCGGATGATGCGTCCGGCGTGGACCATGCTCGCCAGGCCGCTCTTCTGGTCGGCGGCACCGCGTCCCCAGACTTTGCCCTCGGAGACGCGCGGCTGGAAGGGATCGAACGACCACTGCGTCCGGTCGCCGGCCTCGACGGTATCCACGTGGGCATCGAAGGCGACAAGGCGCGGGCCGTTCCCGATGCGGCCGATCACGTTGCCCAGCCCGTCGATGCGCGCCTCGTCGAAGCCGAGCCGGCGCATTTCGGCGGCGATCCGCTCCGTGACCCGCCCTTCCTTGCCGGAAGGGGAGGGGATGGCCAACAGGTCGACCAGGAAATCGACCAGCTCTTGTTCGCCTTTATGGGCCCGCTCCAGGATCGCCGCATAATCGATCATTGCTTCGCCTCGCCTTTCAGAAACGCTGCCAGAGGGCCGTCGCCAGCTCGCGGCTGCGGGCGGCGACGCGCCCCTCGTCGATGTCCAGCTTCAAGGCCTTGTTTTCCATCAGGACGCGCCCGGCGACGATCGTGGTGTCCACCGCCGACTGAGACACGCCGAAGACGATATGTCCCAGGACGGAGCCGGCGTCGAGCGGCGTGGGCGGATCGTAGTCGACCAGGATCACGTCGGCCGGCCCTCCCTCGCGGATCCTGCCCAAAGGCAGTCCCCAGATGCGCTCGGCGATGGCCGGGTTGCCCGAGAACAGGGCTCCGGTCGCCTCCGCAAAGCCCTGGGCGGGGTCGCGCCGGCCGTAATGCTGGGCCCAGAGCGCCACCCGCAGCTCTTCGAGCATATCCACGGTCATGGCGTCCGTGCCCAGCCCGACCAGGACCCCGGCGGCCTTCATGGCCACGATGTCGGCGATGCCCACGGCGTTGTTCAGGTTGGACTGCGGGTTGTGGACGACCATGGTGTCGGAGTCGGCCAGCGTCTCGATTTCGATCCTGTCGACATGCACGGCATGAGCGGCGATCGTCTTCGGGCCGAGGATGCCGCGGCGCTTCAGGCGCTCAACGACGCGCATCTTGTGCTTCGCCAGGCAGTCCTCCTGGTCGCTCGCCGCCTCGGCGCAGTGGATATGGCAGCCTACGCCCAAATCGGCGGCCAGGGTTGCGGCGCGCGCCAGGGTCAGATCCGAGAGGGTGAACGAGGCGTGCAGGCCGACCAAGGCCCGCAGGTGTTCGCCGCCGTGATCACGGCAATAGAGCACGGCTTCGGCGTTCTCGGTTAGTCCTTCAGCGGCGGCTTTAGCGCCGTCCCGGTCCGAAATTTCGTATGCCAAGCCGATGCGCAGGCCGGTCTCCGATCCCGCCCGGGCGATCCGCTTCAGGGAGCCCGGGATCGCCCCGGGGCTGGCGTGGTGGTCGATCAAGGTCGTCGTACCGCTGCGCACGGCGGCCAGCATCATGATCAAGGCGCTGTAGTAGGTGTCTTCGAGCGTCAGCTTGCGGTCGAGCCGCCACCAGAGGTTGTGCAGCACGCCGTCGAAATCGTGGGCCGGCGCGGCCTTGCCCAGCCCGCGCACCAGCGTGCTATAGAAATGCATATGGGCGTTGATCAGGCCGGGCATGATCAGCTTGCCCCGGGCGTCGATCTGGCGCGTGCCCTGGGACCGAAGCTTGCGCAGCGGGGCGATCTTGGCGATACGGCCCTCCTCGAGCAGGAGGCCGTGCCCTTCGAGCAGGGCGAAATCCGCGCCGCCGGTGAAGATCGGGCCGTTAATGATCAGCAGGCGTTCGGGTTGCCGGTCCGTCGGTTTCGCCATTTAATCCTCCCGAAGTGCGGCGCGCTCGGCGGCGCTCCGCTCGCGCATCGAAAGCGCCCCGGCGAAGCAGCGCTGAACGCAGAGCGAGCAGCCGATGCAGCGCGCCGGATCGGTATGAGGGATCCCGCGGCGGCTGAGCTCGATCGCCTGATAGGGGCAGCGGCTGCAATTGCCGCAGTGGACGCAGAGGCGGCGCTCAACGGTCGAAATCCGTTTCTCCGCAGTCAGGTCGGGGAAATCGCGGATCGGATGGGGCAGGGCCCGCCCGATCAGCTCGGAGACGGAGCCGAGGCCCAGGCTTTCCAGGAGGCCGCTCAGCCCGGCGTGCAGGTCCTCGACGATCTCGACTCCATAGTGCAGGACGAGCGTGCAGAACTGGACCGTTTCGGCCCCGAGGGCTAGGAAATCGGCGGCCTGGCGATAGTTCATCGGGCCGCCGTTGCCCGAAATGGGGACGCCGAGGCCGGCCGCCTTGGCCAGGGTCAGGCAACTGATGGGAAGGATACCCTCGCCGGACATGCCGATGACGATCCCCTCGTCCCATTTTTTCTTCGCTCCCGGCCGGAAGGCGAGGCCGGGGAAGGAGTTGGCCAGCGTCACCCCGGCGCTATGCTGGGGGTGGCGGTCGAAAACGGCCCGGATGGCCTTCAGGATCGGGGCGATAGCCGTCACCGCCCCGGTCAGTTTGAAGAGCTTCGGCACCTCCGGCCGCGAAGCCCCCGACAGAACCCATTCGATGATTTGGGCGGTCAAATCGGCGTCCTGGGAGACGATATCGCCGCGCGTGCCGTCCCCGCCTTGGGGGCAGGACAGGCTGTATTCGATGGCCATGGCTCCCGCCGCCTCGAACTTTCGCGTATTGGCCTGCCAGACCGCGCGGTCGGCCTCGGCGGCTCCCGTGACCGGGCCGCCGGTCGAAGCCACGGTCAGCCGCTCGGGGAACTCGCGGCCGAGCTCTTCAATCTCGCGGCAGACGCGGTCCAGAGCGTGCCCCGAGACGTTATCGCAATTACCGTAGGTGCCTTGGTTAAAGACGAACATATAGTCGGCGGGAATGTGGATCGGCACGCCGTCAAAGGCCGTCTTCAGGACGCCGCCCGCCCAGCCGGCCCGATAGGCGAGGCGGAGCTGGTCGGCGCCGTCGCTGGCCGGCGAGGCCGAGAGCAGGAACGGCGAAAGGATCGTCCGGCCGAAGAAATCCGCATCGAGGGGGACGGGTCGCAGGTTGTGGCCGGGCAGGATGATGCGGCTCTTGCCCGCGGTTTGCTTCGGAGTGCGCTTGCGGGCGAGCCCGTCGAGCGCGCGTTGGGCGGCGTTCTTGCCCGAGGCCACGGCGGCGACGACCGTGCCCGGCCCCTCGGCCATGTCCCCGGCATAATAGAGCCCGGGGCCATCCTGAACGGTGAGCCGGGAGCGGGCGCCGATGGCGACGACGATCTCGTCGTAGCTCCGAGAAAAGGCCGGCTGGCGGGGATCAGGGGTCATGAGGCGAGGGCTGAAAGTCCGGCCCGGCGGCAGGCGCATCGGCTGGATGCGGGCGAGATTCCCGCCGGCGGCGGCGCGGATCGCGGTCACGGCGGAGCGGCCGGTGATCAGCACGCCGGCCTTCAGCAGACCGTCTCGCTCCTCGGGCGTCAGGGGCATCTCCCCGGGGGTTTCCAGGCAGATCATCTCGACCGAGGCTCTCTGACGGGCGGCCGTCTCGGCACAGTCGGCGGCCACGGCTCCGCCGCCGATGACGGCCAGTCGGCGGCCGGCCGGGGACTTGCGGGTCGATTGGGATAAAAAGCGGATCCAGTCTTGGGCCTGCTCTTCGCCGGGAATCCCCAGGCGCAGAGGAACGTCCAGCCCGGTGGCGACGACGACGGCGGCGAAGCCCTGCTCAAGGAGGGAGCGGGGATCGTCCACGGGCCGGCGGAAGCGGATGCGGATGCGGCCCAGCCCGGCAAGGAAGCGGATGTCCGAGCGCAGGACTTCCTTGGGCAGCCGGTCGTCGGGAATGAGGTTGGCCATGCCGCCGGCGCGGGCTTCGCGCTCAAAGACGTCCACGGCCAGCCCGCTCCGGGCCAGAAGGGCCGCCGCCGCGAGCCCGGCCGGCCCGGCGCCGATCACGGCGGCGCGCTGGCCCGATTCCGGCGCGGCAGGGAAACTGGGCAGGGCCTTCAGCTTTTTGGCCCGGCGGACGATCTCGGCTTGGACCGCCGGGATGCGAACCGGGCGGTCCACGGGTGCTTTGGCGCAGGCCTGGACGCAGTACTTATCGGGGCAGACGGCGCCGCACACGCCGCCGAGGGGGTTGGCGCCCAGGATCAGGGCCGCGGCGCGCCGATAATCGGAGGGCGCGCCTAATCGCACGGCCATGATGAAGTCGGCCGGGGAGACGTCGGCCGGGCAGGCCTCGCGGCAGGGCTTCTCCCGGCAGTATTCACACGCTTCGATCTCGGCCCTGAGCTGGGCCTCGGTCAGGAATTCGCCGTTTTGCCTCATGCGTGTCTTCCGTCCTTTGCCGCCGGCCGGCGACGCTCCTGGTCACGAATCCGGCCGCGGATCAAAAATGGCTTTTGACAAGCATAAATTCGGGGCCGGATGATGTCAACCCCGATAAAACTTCAAAACCTGCAAGGCTTTAAGCGTAATCCACTTGCTCGGCTTTCCCTTTTGTTCGATATTGGCGATGAATCGCCCGTTGAAGGTATTTTCGAGAATCCACTTGATGACAGGAGTGCTTGTCGTAGCACATCCGGAAACGGTCGTAGGGCCAGCCTGTCGGACGTTCGCCTTCGCCGTCATTGAAGCGCTGAGTGGAATCGGAATTTTGGGCCGCTTTGTCCGGCATATTCGCTCCTCCGCGCCTGAAGTCGCTTCAAGATTACCTGAAATCCGGTAGGCCGTCGCTTGATTTATTCTCTCCGTGCATCTAAAATCGTTGCCTGCAGCCCTTTAAAGGCGCCGGAGGAACATGGCTGATAAAAAAAAGGAATTACTGGCCGCGGCTAGGCGGGCGCGCGATAAAGCCTATGCCCCGCATTCGAATTTCCCCGTGGGCGCGGCCGTCCTCGGCTCCAATGGCCGGATCTACAGCGGCTGCAACGTGGAGAACTCCTCCTTGGGGCTGACCTGCTGCGCAGAGCGCAACGCCATTTTCGCCATGGTCGCCGCGGGCGAAAGGGAGATCCGGGAGATCCTGGTCATCGGCGACATCGAAGACTTCCTCCCGCCCTGCGGCGCCTGCCGGCAGGTCATCGCCGAATTCGCGCCCCCTTCCGCCGTCATCCACATGTGCAACAAGGCGGGCGCCTGCCGCGACGCCACCGTGGCCGAGCTGATGCCGTTTACCTTCCACCTGAAAAAAGGCTCTTAGCCAAGCCGCGCCGTTAAGAATAGGATACCGAGAAGAACGACCATGATCGATCTAGACCGGGAAACGCTGGTCAAGATGATCGACCATACCGAGCTCAACGCCCACTCCGGCGAAAAGAAGATCGCCAACCTCTGCAGCGAGGCGCGCAGCTTCGGCTTCTATACCGTCTGCATCAACGGCGCCTACACGCGCTACGCCAAGGAGCTGCTCGCGGGCAGCGGCGTCCTGGTCTGCACCGTGGCCGGCTTCCCGCTCGGGGCCGGCACGAGCGCGGCCAAAGCGTTTGAAGCCGGGGACGCCGTGCGGAACGGGGCCGCCGAGGTCGACATGGTGATCAACGTCGGCGCCCTGCGGGACAAGAGGCACGACCTGGTCCGCGACGACGTCCGGGCCGTGGTCGAAGCCAGCCGGCCGGCGCTGGTCAAAGTCATCCTGGAAACGTGCTACCTGACCGACGAGGAGATCATAACCGGCTGCAAGCTCTCCGTCGAGGCCGGGGCCGGATTCGTGAAGACTTCGACGGGGTTCGGGCCGTTCGGGGCTTTCCCGGCCCACGTCCGGCTCATGCGCCAGACCGTGGGGCCGGAGATCGGGGTCAAGGCGGCGGGCGGGATCCGAAACTTCAAGGACGCCTGGCGGCTGATCCAGGCCGGGGCCTCGCGCCTGGGGCTCAGCTCCAGCGTGGGCGTTGTCGAAGGGCTGTCGCTTTACAAATTCGCCCCGACCGCTTGGCTGGAGGAGGAAATTCCCTGCCACATCTGCCCGGCGCGCTTCGCCAACCTCGACAAGCAACCCAAGGCCGTTTACGCGTATTACAAAAAAAAGTGCCTGGCCTGTCCGAACGTGGACAAATACAACAAATTCTACGAGTAGAGATGCGACGATGAACGGCTGGATGGGGAAAATCGTCAGGATCGACCTGGGCAATTTGAAGCGGGAGACCGTTGCCGTCAGCGACGAGATGCGGCGCCGTTACCTCGGCGGCCGGGGGCTGGGCGTCAAGCTGTACAGTGATCTGTGCTCGAGCGCGACGGATCCCTTCGACGACGACAATGCCCTGATCTTCATGACCGGTCCGCTGACCGGCACGCTGATGACCTCCGGCCGCTACCAGGTCGTTTCGCGCTCGCCCCTGACCGGGACCATCTGCGATTCGAGCTCCGGCGGCCAGTTCGGCGCGGCGCTCAAGGGAGCCGGAATCGACGGGCTGATCATCCAGGGCCGGGCGGCGGGGCCCGTCTACCTCTCGGTCCATGACGGCGAGGTCGACGTCCGCAACGCTTCGGCGTTTTGGGGGCTCGATACCCAGAAGACCCAAAAGGGCATCCAAGCGGAGCTCTCGTCCAAGGCGTCGGTGGCTTGCATCGGCCCGGCCGGCGAAAACCGGATCCTCTTCGCCGCCATCATGAACGACAAGGACCGGGCCGCGGGACGCGGCGGATTGGGCGCGATCATGGGCGGCAAGAACTTGAAGGCCATCGCCGCCTCCGGCAGCCGGCCCGTGGCCATCAGCGATCCGGAAGAGTACAAGGCGTTGGCGGACCGCCTCGAGCGCATCGTCGACAAGAACCCGGTAACCGGGAAATCGCTTCAGGTCCTGGGGACATCGGTCCTGGTCAACATCATCAACGCCCACGGCATGTTCCCGGTCGAGAACTTCCGCCGGGGCGTGTTCAACGATGCCGAGGGCACGAGCGGGGAGAAGATCGCCGAAACGCTGCTGCAGCGCCAGAGCGCCTGCTATAAGTGCCCGATCGGCTGCGGCCGCACCACCCGGACCCGGGACAAGCAGGGCGAAGGGCCCGAATACGAGACGGTCTGGGCGTTCGGGGCCCACCTGGGCATCAGCGACCTCCCGGCCATTACCGAGGCCAATTACGCCTGCAATGAGCTGGGGCTCGATACCATCACCATGGGCAGCACCCTCGGCTGCGCCATGGAGCTCAGCGAAACGGGAGCCTGGAAGGAAACCTTGCGCTGGGGCGAGTCCGGCAAGCTGCTGGAATGGGTGACGGATACGGCCTACCGGCGGGGGATCGGGGCCGAGCTCGCCCTGGGCTCGAAGCGGCTGGCGGCCAAATACGGCCGTCCCGAGCTGGCCATGCAAGTCAAGGGCCTGGAGATCCCGGCTTATGATCCGCGCGGCGCGCAGGGCATGGCCTTGTCCTACGCGACGTCCAACCGCGGCGGCTGCCATATGCGGGCCTACATGATCGGCCCCGAGATCCTCGGCCATCCCGTCTTCCTGGACCGTTTCTCCACCGCGGGCAAGGCCGAGCTCGTGGCCCTGTTCCAGGACGTCTCGGCCGTGGTGGATTCGGCCGTCCTCTGCCGCTTCCTGCAGTTTGCCGTGGGGATCTCCACCTTCACCGAGATGCTGCGCACGGTCACGGGCCTGGATTTCAGCGACGAGGAGCTGATGACGATCGGCCGCCGCATTTACACCCTGGAGCGGCTCTTCAACAACCGGGCCGGATTCAATCGGGGCGACGACACCCTGCCGCCCCGCTTTTTCAACGAGGAATTCCAGACCGGGCCGTCGCGCCACCGCCGGGTCCGGCTCGAGGAGATGCTGGACGACTATTACGCCGTGCGCGGCTGGGACCGGAACGGCGCGCCGCGGCCGGAAACTCTGGCGGAGCTGGGGCTGTAATTTGGCGGGGACGATCGTGGTCAAGTTCTACGGGCTGCTCCGCCGGCGCCTGCGGGCCGCGACCGTCGAGGTCGCCGGCGAGGATCTGACGGTCTTGGCCCTGTTGCGCCGGACCGAGGAGCAGTCCGGGCAAAGCTTCATGGACGAGCTGCTCGACCGGGAGACGGGCCTGCTCGCCGGGACCATCATCCTGATCAATGGGGAGAATATCCGTTTGCGGCAGGCCCTCCAGACCATGGTCAAGGCCGGCGATCGCCTCGACCTTTTTTCCCCGGCGGGCGGCGGGTGACATGATGACCAACGGAATGTACGAAATCATCTCCAAAAAGCGGGACGGCTTGGAGCTCACCCGGGAAGAGATCTCCTACGTAATCTCCGGCTACGTCGGGGGCGGAATCCCCGACTACCAGATCGCGGCCTGGCTGATGGCCATCTATATCCGCGGCCTGAACGAGCGGGAGCTGGCCGACCTGACCGAAATCATGCTCGCCTCCGGCGATCGCATCCCCCTGGACGGGGTGCCCGGCATCAAGATCGACAAGCACAGCACCGGAGGGGTCGGCGACAAGATCAGCTTCGTCGTGGCCCCCCTGGTCGCCGCCTGCGGCGTGCGCGTGCCCATGCTGTCCGGCCGCGGCCTGGGCCACACCGGCGGCACCCTCGACAAGCTGGAAGCCATCCCGGGCATGAATGTCTTCCTCATTCCCGCCCAACTCCGCAGCGTCCTGGCCGAGACCGGCATGGTCATCTGCGGCCAGACGGACAGCATCGTGCCGGCCGACAAGAAGCTTTACGCCCTGCGCGATGCCACGGCCACGGTCTCCTCGATCCCCCTCATCGCCTCCTCGATCATGAGCAAGAAGCTGGCCCTGGGCACGGACGGCATCGTCCTCGACGTAAAGACCGGCAGCGGCGCCTTCATGAAAGACGAACAGGACGCCCTGCGCTTATGCCGGGCCATGGTCGCCATCGGCGAAAAGACCGGCCGCCCCACGCTGGGCATCATTTCCAACATGGACCAGCCCCTCGGCCGGGCCGTGGGCAACAGCCTGGAGATCATCGAATCCATCGAAGCTCTGAAAGGGAAGGGGCCCGAGGACATCATGCAGGTCACCTCTGCCCTCGGCTTCTGCATGCTGCGGGCGGCCGGCATCGAGACGAGCTATGCCCAGGCGATCGATCGGTTCGGGGAGGCCATCGCCTCGGGCCGGGCTTTGAGCGTCTTCCGGCGGTTCATCGCCGCCCAGGGCGGCGACCCGCGCGTCTGCGACGATTATTCGTTGCTGCCCGCCAGCCCCCAACAGGTGGAATGGGCGGCGCCGGCGTCCGGGTTCATCGAGGCCATCGATTCGTTGCTCGTCGGCATGGCGGCCATAGATACCGGGGCCGGCCGGCGCAAGAAAGAAGATGCGGTCGGCTACGGAAGCGGTTTCGTCTTCCAAGCCAAGGTCGGCGATAGGGTCGAAAAAGGCCGGACGATCGTGACCGTCCACAGCGACCGCCCCGAACAGACGCCGATCGTCCTGGAACGGCTGAGCGAGGCGATCCGGATCGGACCCCGGCCCGTGGCCGAGCCGAAAATGATTTTGCATCTGGTGGACAAGGACGGCGCCCGTCCTTGGACGTATTCATGACGATGGGGGCGAAATACAAGGCGGTCTTTTTTGACGCCGACGATACCCTCTTCGATTATCCCCGGGCCGAACGGGCGGCCGTGCGGGCCTGCCTCCGGGAATTCCGGGTTCGCATCGCCTCGGGAATTTTCATCGACGCCTACCGCCGCCACAACCGCGACGTGTGGCGGGCCTTCGAGCGGGGTGAGACCGACCAGGCCACGCTCCGCGTCGAGCGCTTCCGCCGGGTGGCCGCCGAATTCAGCCTCCCGGATCTGCCCGTGGAGAGGGTCAGCGCCTTTTACCTCGAAACCTTGGCCGGCCAACCGCAGCTGTATCCCGGCGCCCTGGCCACGGTCCGAGCCCTGGCGAAGAAATACCCCCTGGCCCTGATCACCAACGGGATCGCCCTGGTGCAGCGGAAGCGCTTCGCCGCTTCGCCCATCACCCGCCATTTTCAGGCCGTGGTCATCTCCGAGGAGGTCGGCATCGCCAAGCCCGATCCGCGGATTTTCGCCCCCGCCCTGAAGGCGGTCGGCGTCGCCGCCGGCGACGTCCTCTACGTCGGCGACAGCGTGACCTCCGACATGGCCGCCGCCCGCAACGCGGGCATGGATTTCTGCTGGCTCAACCCGCACAGGGCGCCCGTGCCCCCCGGCCAGGCGGCCCGGTTCATCATCGCCGACATCAAAGAGCTTCCCGGGTTGATCGAAGGATGGCAAATCCGAGAAAAGAGGGTTCCATGAAACTCAAAACAAGATTGATCGCCATGAATTTCCTGCAGTTCTTCATCTGGGGGACCTGGCTTCTGACGGTCGGGGCCTATTGGTTCCAGACGAAGCATTGGTCCGGCACGGAATTCGGCGCGATTTTCTCGACCATGGGCATCGCCTCCCTGTTCATGCCCGCGATCGCCGGCATCATCGCCGACCGGTGGGTCAATGCCGAACGGCTGTACGGCTGCTTCCATTTGATCGGCGCGGTCATTCTCTTTTGCATCCCCCTCATCAACGATCCGTCGCTTTTCTTCTGGGTGATGCTGGCCAGCATGATCTTCTACATGCCGACCATCGCCCTCGCGATTACGGTCGGGTATTCCTCCCTGAAAGCCCAGGGCCTGGATATCATCAAGGAGTACCCTCCCATCCGGGTCTTCGGGACGATCGGCTTCATCGTCGCCTTGTGGATCATCAGCCTCGCGGGCTTCGAAAAATCGCCGGCCCAGTTTTACGTGGCTTCGGCCGCGTCGCTCTTCCTGGGCTTGTATGCGTTCAGCCTGCCGAAGTGCCCCCCCCTGGGGAAGGGCCACAAGAGGTCCTTCGTCCAGGCCCTGGGGCTGGACGCGTTCAAATTGTTCAAGAGCTCGAAAATGGCCCTGTTCTTCATCTTCGCCATGCTCCTCGGCGCGTCCCTGCAGCTGACGAACGCCTACGGGGACACGTTTTTGCACGACTTCGCGAAGATCGACATCTTCAAGAACACCATCGCCGTCCGGTTTCCGGCCATCATCATGTCTATTTCCCAAATATCCGAGACGCTCTTCATCCTGGCCATTCCCTTCTTCCTCAGGAAATTCGGGATCAAGAGAGTGATGCTCTTCAGCATGATCGCCTGGGTCTTGAGGTTCGGCCTGTTCGCCTACGGCGATCCCGCCCAAAGACTGTGGATGATCGTCCTGTCCTGCATCATCTACGGAATGGCCTTCGACTTTTTTAATATCTCGGGCTCTCTTTTCGTGGAAACGCAGAGCGAGCCGAGGATCAGGGCCAGCGCCCAGGGGCTGTTCATGATGATGACGAACGGCTTCGGCGCTTTCTTCGGCGGCCGGATCAGCGGAATCCTCATCGACAAATATTTCAAGATCAGCGCCGATCCCAACGCCGTCCAGTTCAACTGGAAGGCGATTTGGACGACGTTCGCCGCGTATTCGCTCGTGGTGGCGGTCCTGTTTGCCGTGCTATTCCGGCACAAGCACGACGGCCGGCAGATGCAGAACATCCATCCTTAGGAATCGCTCCGGAAAACGGCTCCCGCCCGGCGGGGCGATCAGCCCTTGATTTTCATCGGCCGGCCGCGCCGCACTTTCGCGAATTGCCTCTCGATCTTCTCATAGTAGTCGATGATCTGGCGGACATATTCCCTTTTCTTGATGTAGGTCCCGGGGAAAAAGCTGCGCTTGAAACCGTAGATGATGAAATTCTTGAGCTCGTGGGGGGTGATGTCGAAGGCCCGGACCGCCTTGAGGATCTCGGCGCTGACCGTGGTGCGCGACACGGTCCGGTTGTCGGTGCAGAACGTCGCCGAGAGCTTCGCCTTGCGCATGAGACGGAACGAGTGCTGGGATAGACGGCGAATGGCCGGGTTCGTCTGCATGTTCGAGGTCAGGCAGACTTCGATGGTGATCCGGTGGTTGGCGATGAACTGAACCAGGTTGGCGACGTAGGCCTTCTTGTCCTTGATCTCCGCGCTCTTGATCATGTCCGCGTCGAAGAGATAGACGGCATGGCCCAGGCGGTCGGCGTGCAGGTCGGTGATGGCCTGGAAGATGCTCTCCGGCCCGTAGGCTTCACCGGCGTGAACGGTCTTGTTCAGGAAGTTCTTGTGGGCCAGGGCGTAAGCTTGGGCGTGGTCCTCGGCCGGGAACCCGGCCTCGGCGCCGGCCAGATCGAACCCGACGATGGGCAGCTTGAGCTGCGTTTTGGCTACCACCGCCGCGCGAACCAGCTCCTGTGAGGCCAGGGAAAATACTTCCTTGCGCCCGGAATGGGCGTGGACGCGAAGGAGGGTGTCGTAATAGTAGGAGAATCCGTAATCGAACATCCGCATGGCGCAGGCGATGATGCCGTATTCGAAGGGCGGTTCGGTCCCGCTCGCCACTTCCGGCCGGGCGTTGAATTCCTCCTTGGCCCGGACGAGGCCGGCATTGAGCGCGGCCATGGCCTCGATGCACGTCAGGTTGGCGTTCTGATGCAGCTGGGGGGCGAAGCGGACCTCGATGTAGCGCACTCCTTCGGCCTGGTTGTCCTGGGCCAGCTCGTAGCCCACCCGCTCCAGGGCGGAAGCGGTCTGGAGGACCGCCGTCGTGTACTTGAACCCCTCCAGATATTCGTTCAGGTTGGCATATTTCTTCCTGAACACCAGCCGGAGCAGGCCCTTCTCGTCATAGGCCGGCAGCTTGACCTTCTGTTCCCGGGCGAGCTCGATCAGGGTCGAAAGGCGGAGCGAGCCGTCCAGATGCAGGTGCAGATCTGTCTTGGGGATCTTTTGGATGAATTCCTGGCTGATGATCATTTGGGGCCGTGTCCTTGGATGATCCGGGCGATCTCGGGCTTGTTTTGGGCGATCTCCTCCGGGGTGAGACCTTTCAATTCATGGGGAAAGACCAGCCATTTGTCGGTTTCATGGATATAGTAATCGGGCCGGCGGTCGGTGCGGTTGTTGCCGGGCTTGAAGTAGACCGTGGCGATGCGGATGTCGCGGGGCGCGTTGCGCCGCGAAAGGCGGTTCAGGGCATCGATCACGGCCTGGATGCTCAAGCCGGTATCGTAGACGTCGTCCACGATCAGGAGGCGGTCCCCCGCGTCGGCCTTCTTGACGATATAGTTCAGGCCGTGGACCCGGATCGTCTTGCCCCGCTGCTCGATGCTTTCGTAGGACGATGTCCGGATGGCGATGTGATCGCTGGCGATGCCTCGATGCTCGAACAGCTCCTGGACGGCGATGCCCACCGGCGTGCCGCCCCGCCAGATGCCGACGATGAAATCGGGCAGGAACCCGCTGTCCAGGACCTTGAGGCCGAGCCGGAAGGAATCGTCCAGCAGGTCCTGGGCCTCGATGTACTGCTTTTCAGCCATGGGCGATCTCCGGGCCGGGTTTGAAGCTCTCCTCCTGGTTTCCCTTGCGCAGGCGCTGGCGGATCATGGTGACGACCAGGGCCGTGGAAACCGGGTTGTGGCCCTCGGGGATGATGATGTCGGCGTACTTGCGGCTCGGCTCGACGAAGGCGATGTGCATGGGCCGCACCGTTCCGAGGTATTGGCCGATCACCGACTCCAGGCTGCGCTGGCGCTCCTGGATATCGCGCTTCAGCCGGCGGATGAAGCGCAGGTCGCTGTCCGTGTCCACGAAGATCTTGACGTCCATCAGCTCGCGGAGGGCCTGTTCGCAAAAGATCAGGATCCCCTCGAGGATGATCACTTTGGCCGGGTTCTTGACGATCCCCTTGGACAGGCGGGTATGGGTGGAGAAATCATAGACCGGCATTTCGATCGAGCGGCCGGCGATCAGCTCCCGCAGATGGCGAACCATCAGATCGGTTTCCAGGGCGTCGGGATGGTCGAAATTGATCTTGGCCCTCTCGACCAAGGGCATATGGCTGACGTCTTTATAATAGGAGTCGTGCTGGATTACCACCATCTGGGGATGGTTGATGGACTCCATGATGGCATTGGCAATCGTGGTCTTCCCCGAGGCCGTTCCGCCGGCAACCCCGATGATCAGCGGCTTTCTCTTCATGGCGACAGGATAGCACAACGGCCGTGGCGAGGCAAAAAAATCGTTTTTTATTTATTCAGGCGCAGGTTGGAGATATTGATGAAAAAATTCTTTCACATTCAGGTTGATTTTCCTCTTTTCCTATAATATTATCTCCCTTGATCTATATTATTGGAGGGTATATTTGATGAAAAAACTGTTCGTCGCGGTCATCCTGAGTTTGCTGATCCTACCCACGCTGATCCTGGCCCAAGGCGTGACCAGCGCCGCCATCAGCGGCACGGTCGTCGACGCCGAGGGCAAGGGGCTCCCGGGCGTCACGGTCTCGGCCAGGCACGTGCCGACCGGAACCGTGCTGGAAACGACGACCCGGCTCGACGGGCGATTCGACATCCCCGCGGCCCTGGTCGGCGGTCCCTACACGATCTCGGCGACGCTCACCGGCTTCGCCCCCCAAACGCTGACCGACATCACCCTCAAGCTGGGTGAAAACCGCAGCCTCACCTTCAAGCTGGAGCAGGCCAAGATCGAAGTCGGCGTCACCGTCACCGCGCCCAATCCCGTGATCAGCCAATCGCGCACGGGCGCCGCCCAGAACGTGAGCACGGCCGTCATCGAGAGCATGCCCTCGATCTCCCGCACGTTCGGCGACTTCGCCCGCCTGTCCCCGCAGGTCGACTCGAACGGCAGCGGCTTCAATGTGGCCGGCCGGAACAACAAGTACAACAGCATCCAGATCGACGGCGCCGTAGACAACGACCTGTTCGGCCTGAACAGCAGCGGCACGCCCGGCTTGTCCGCCCCGATCTCGCTCGACGCCGTCCAGGAATTCCAGCTCGTCCTCGCGCCGTACGACGTCCGCTATGGCGGCTTCACCGGGGGCGGCCTGAACGCGATCACCCGCTACGGCACCAACTCCTTCTCCGGCTCGGCCTATTTCTACGGCCGCAACCAAAACTACGTCGGCAACGGCCCCGATAATACGAAGTACGGCACCTTCTCCCAATCGCAGTACGGGCTCCGCCTGGGCGGGCCGATCATCAAGGACAAGCTCTTCTTCTTCCTCAGCGTCGAATCCGGCCGGCAGACGAACCCGACGACCTATGTCATCAACGACAGCGGTTCGTCCAACGATTTCGGCGGGGCCAACATCAGCGTCGCCGACGCCCAGCGGTTCGTCGACATCCTGAAGAACAAATACGGCTATACCACGACCGGCTTCGGCAACGGCTACAAGAGCATCCTGGCCAACAACGACAAGATCTTCTTCCGCCTCGACTACAACATCGACAACAAGAACCGGCTGACGATCCGCAACAATTATATCAGCGGTCTCCAGGACAACCAGCCCTCCAAGGCGTCGAGCTCCGTCTTCCCCTTTGGAGACGACTACTACCGCCTGGTGAACAAGACCAATTCCACCGTCCTGCAGCTGCAGAGCACGATCAGCAATTCGCTTTTCAACGAACTGATCTTCAACTACACCACTATCCGCGACCATCGCGAGGTCGGCAGCACGCTCTTCCCGCAGGTCAACGTCCTCGTCAACGGCGGCTACCGCCTGACGGCCGGCACCGAGCAGTATTCGGGCGCCAACGGCCTGAACCAGGACGTCCTCGAGCTCACCGACAACCTGACCTGGGCGGTCGGCGATCACATGATCACCGTCGGGACGCACAACGAGTTCTACCAGTTCGCCAACCTCTACATCCGCAACCTCTACGGCTACTGGGAGTTTGCGAGCCTGGACAACTTCGAGAACGGCATTTCGTCGTATTACTACCATGACTTCTACACGAACGCGCCCGCCCAGCAATGGTGGGCCAAGTTCAGCGTCGCCCAGCTCGGCGGCTACATCGGCGACAAGTGGGCGCTCCTGCCCAATTTCAGCCTGACCTACGGCGTGCGCGTCGACGTGCCCATCATCAACAGCACGCCGACCGCTAACCCGACGGTCCAGAGCGTCTACGGCGTCCCGACCAACCAGGCGGCGACGGGCAATGTCCTCTGGTCGCCCCGCGTCGGCTTCAACTGGGACGTGTTCAATGACAAGATTACCCAGATTCGCGGCGGCATCGGCCTCTTCTCCGGCCGGACGCCCTATGTCTGGATCTCCAACCAGTTCTCCAACTCGGGGATGGACTTCACCCGGCTCGCCATCAGGAACCCGTCCTTCCCCTTCGTGGCGGATCCCTTGAACCAGCCTGTTCCCACGGGGGTCGCCGCGCTCACCACCGAAGTCGACCTGATCGACAAGAATTTCACCTATCCCCAGCTTCTGCGGACCAACTTGGCCGTCGACCACGAGCTGCCCTTCGGAATTATCGGGACGCTGGAGTTCATCTACTCCAAGAACCTGAACGAAATCCTCTACCAGGATCTTAACGAGCGCAACCTCGGGACGACGACCGCGGGCGGGCGCACCACCTATGCCCGCGACGTCGATAAGGTGGCCCTCGGGACGTCGTATTATACCGATGTCATCTACCTGACCAATACCAACAAGGGCTACCAGTATACCCTGTCGGCCCAGCTGCAGAAGAGCTTCAGCAACCGCTCCTGGATCAGCGCCTACTACACCTACGGCCAGTCCAAGGACGTCAACTCCGGCACGTCGTCGCAGGCTGCGTCCAACTTCGTCTACAACCCGATCCGCTACAACGTCAACGACCCCGAGCTGACCTGGTCCAACTACGACGTCCGCCATCGGATCGGCATCGCCTTCAACTGGGAATTCCATTTCATCAAGAACGCCCCGACCAGCCTCAGCATGTTCTACACCGGAGTTTCCGGCCGGCCGTATTCGACCACGTACAACTACTTCGACGCCAACGGCGACGGCGCCACGGGCAACGATCTGGTCTATGTGCCCGCCAGCCAGAGCGAGGTTGTCTTCGTGAGCAGCAGCGGCGCGGTCATGGCCGACCAGGCCGGCTTGTGGGCGACGTTCGACTCGTTCATCAAAGGTGATCCGGGCTTGAACGACTACCGCGGCAAGATCGTCCCGCGCAACTCGAGCCGCACTCCTTGGTACAACGGCCTCGATGCGCGCCTTGCCCAGGACATCCCGGTTCCGGCGCTGGACAACAATGCTCTCCAGCTCACCGTCGACGTCATCAACGTCCTCAACCTGATCAACAGCGACTGGGGCAAGTCCTGGTACGTCAGCAGCCAGAACGACGTTCCCTGGGCGCTCTACGGCACCAACTTCGGCGTCGACCCTACTACCGGCCAGCAGAGAATCGTCTGGACGCCGCGCCCCAACCGCTACGCGATGAGCCAGCTCGGCTCGCGGTGGCAGATCCAGATCGGCGTGCGCTACAAGTTCAATTGAGGTAAGCCCTAGGCCGACCTCAAAGAATACGTTTTTTACAGCCCCCCGGCCGAACGGCCGGGGGGCTTTTTTTTCGGCTCAGGCCATCCGGGGGACGACCTGGTTCAGCAGACGGATGAAATCGGCTTCCACCCGTTCGCCGGTCTCGGTCACTTCCCGGTGGCTGAGGGGGGTCGCCGAGATGCCCGCGGCCAGATTGGTGATGCAGGAAATGCCCGCCAGGCGCAGTCCCAGGTGGCGGGCGCAGATGGCCTCGGAAACGGTGGACATACCCACCGCGTCGGCCCCCAGGGTCGCGAGCATGCGGATTTCGGCCGGGGTTTCGTAAGACGGCCCGATCAGGCCGGCATAGACCCCGCGGCGCGCCGGGCGGCCGTCCGCCACGAGCGCTGCGGCGATGATCTCCTGGAAGGCCGGGTCGTAGGCGGCGCTCATGTCCGGGAAGCGGGGCCCGAGGCGCTCGTCGTTGACCCCGCGCAGCGGGTTGAGGCCCGTCAGGTTGAGGTGGTCGCGGATGATCATGAGATCCCCGGACTTGAACTCGCGGTTGATTCCCCCGGCGGCGTTGGTCAGCAGCAGGCTGCGTATGCCCAGCCCGGCCAGAACGCGCAGGGGGAAGACGACCTCCCCGATCTCATGGCCTTCATAATAGTGGATGCGGCCCTGCAGGACGGCGACGGAGGCCGGGCCGACCCTGCCCAGCACCAGCCGGCCGGCGTGGCCGGCCACCCCCGCCTTTTTGAAGTGGGGGATATCGACATAAGGGAGGATGACCGGCTCGGCGACCGATTCGGCGAAAATGCCCAGCCCCGAGCCTAAGACCACCCCGACCTGGGGAATCCGGGGATCCCTCGACTTGATGAAGCCGGCCGCTTCCGTGATGCGCTCGTAGAGATCCATGCTGCCTCCTCAGGCCCGGGCGGAGCGTATTTCGGGCATAAAGCTCGCTCCGGGAAAAACGGGTTTCAATCCGAACGCGTCCAAGACGGACGCGCCGACGTCGGCGAACGTGCCCCGCACGCCGAGCGGCCGGGCCGGAAGATCCGGGCCGTAGACCAGGAGGGGGACGTATTCCCGGGTGTGGTCGGTGCCGGGATAGGTCGGATCGCAGCCATGGTCGGCCGTGATGATCAGCAGGTCGCGGGGGCCGAGCGCGGGCAGCAGGCCGCCGAGCTCGCGATCGAACGCCTCCAGGGCCGCCCCGTAGCCGGCGACGTCGTTGCGGTGGCCGTAGAGCATGTCGAAATCGACCAGGTTGGCGAAGATCAATCCCCGTCCCGCGGCCGCCGCTTCCTCGCGCACCAGCCTCATCCCTTCGGCATTGTCGTGGCTGGGCCGCGAGCGGCTGATGCCCTGCCCGGCGAAGATGTTCTCGATCTTGCCGATGCCCGTCACGGTCCATCCGCCCTCTTGGAGGATGTCCAACGCCGTTTTTCCGGGCGGGCGCATCGAAAAGTCGCGGCGGTTGGCCGTGCGGCTGAAATTCCCGGGCCGGCCGACAAAGGGCCGGGCGATGACCCGGCCGATCAGCCAAGCGTCGCAGAGAGTTCTCGCCTGCCGGCACATCTCGTAGAGCTCCACGAGGGGGATGACGTCCTCGTGCGCCGCGATCTGGAACACGCTGTCGGCCGAGGTGTAAACGATGGGGAAGCCGGTGCGCACGTGTTCGGCTCCGAGCTCGGCGATGATCTCCGTGCCCGAGGCGGCCTTGTTGCCCAGGATGCCGGCCGCCCCCGTCCGCCGCTTGAATTCGGAGAGCAGCTCCGGCGGGAACCCCTGGGGGAACAGGGAAAACGGCTTGTCCAGGGGGAGGCCCATCATCTCCCAGTGGCCGGCCAGGGTATCCTTGCCGCGCGCCATTTCGGCCATGCGTCCCCAGGAGGCCCGCGGAGCCGGGGCGGGGGGGACTCCCGGGAGAGGGAGGATGTTCCCCAACCCGAACGCCGCCAGATGGGGCAGCTTCAATCCGCCGAGGCGCTCGGCGATGTGGCCCAGGGTGTCGGCCCCTTCGTCGCCGTATGCGGCGGCATCGGGCAGGCTGCCGACGCCCACGGAATCGAGAACGATCAGGAAGACGCGGTCGATTTCGGTTTTAGCCATGCCCTAAGACAATTAACACAGGGCCGGAAGATAGTCAAAGGCGGCGGCGTCCGGCGCGGGAGCGGTGATCTACTTGATCTCCAGCTTCTGCCCGTAGCACTTGCGGCAGACCGAGATGTACTTGTCGTTGCCGCCGATCTCGATCTGGGGGCCTTCGCCCACCGGCCGGCCGTCCTTGAGCTTGAGGAGCATGGTCGCCTTCTTGGTGCAGTACCAGCAGACGGCTTTCACTTCCTCGATCTTGTCGGCGAGGAGGAGGAGCGCTTCGCTCCCGCTGAAGAGGCGGTTGCGGTAGTCGTTTTTCAGGCCGTAGACGATGACCGGGATGTTCAGCTCGTCGACGATGCGGGTCAAGAGGATCACCTGGGCGCGGGTCAGGAACTGGCCCTCGTCGACCAGCAAGCAATCGGGCTTGGCCTCCCGGGCCAGGCCGAGCATGTCGGTGCCGGCGTCGATGATCTGCGCCTCGCGCTGGAAGCCCATCCGCGAGGTGATCTGGCCGCGGCCGAATCGGTCGTCGAGGGCCGGGGTGAACAGGAGGACGTGCTTGTTCTGCTCCTCGTAGTTGTGGGCGATCTTGAGGATCTCGGTAGACTTGCCGGCGTTCATGGTCGAGTAGCGGAAATAGAGCTGAGCCATGGGGGTCTCCTGCGCCCGTCAATCCCGGGGGGATCCGGCGGATTTCTGATAGTGCGCCCGCTGCACTTCGCGGTAAACGCTCAAGTCCGGGCTGCTCTCCAAGTAGCTGATCAGGGCCTCGGCGGTCGTGATTCCCAGCGTCCGGCCGGGGTCCTTGTGGGCGAATTGGTAGGAGCTGGCGATGTAGCTGGACAATCCGACCTTGTAGGTCCGGTCTTCCGGCAGCGGGGACCCATCCGGACGGCGAAGCTCGATGTCCTGGAGCCGGAGAACTCCTTCGTCCCGGACGAAATAGGATATTCCCGAGACCTGCAGATCGATGTCATGCCGCCTTTCGCACGAGCTCCAGATCAGGCCGCGGATTTCGTCCGGGGTCATATCGATGCGGACGATCTGGTTGCCGAACGGATCGAGGGTGTACACGTCATTGAGGGTGATGGCCCGGGGCAGGCGGTTGATCCGGATGCCGCCGTTGTTCTGGAAGGCGATGTCCAGGCCGTGCATCTTGCAGATGGCGTCGGTCATCAGGCTCCCCAGGGCGTTCTTGCCGGTGATTTCCACAGGAGCATGGGCGATGACGCGGGCCATCGCCGGGCTCTGATGGAACTTGGCGATCAGGGCCTTGATTTCCGGGTCCTCGTCCCGGACCTTGCTCAAATCGATCAGCCGGCCTTTCTTTTCGACCACTTTGCCGTCCCTGAGCAGCAGGTCGATGCGGCCCAGGAACTGGTTTTCGGCTCCCGCTTGGGCGACCAGCACGCCGTTGACGGTTTCCGCGGGGTCGACGCGCGTATGGGAATGGCCGCCGATGATCACGTCGATCTCCGGCATCTCCTTGGCCAAGAGAAGGTCCTGGTCGAAGCCGATATGGGTCAATCCGACGAAGATCTGACCCTGGGCGCGGAGATTCTTCAGCTCCAGGGCCTTGGCCAGCGGCTCGCTGAAGCTCAGGCCCTTGACCTTGTCGGGATGGGTCGAGGGCAGGCCGTTGCCGGGTTCGATCTGGATGATTCCGAAGACGACGATCTTGATCCCGTCCTTGGCGGTCAGGACGATATACGGCTGCAGCCCCGGAAGCAGGCCCTTGGTTTCGATGTTGGCCGAGACCGTGCGGAAGCGGGCCGTCAGCTTGCGGACCGCCTCGAGTCCGTAATCGAACTCGTGGTTGCCGATGGAAATGACGTCGACGTGCAGGCGGTCGAGCAGCTCCACGATCGGCTCGCCGGGCGGGTCGTAGCGGTCGATGACCGGATCGCCGGTGAAATTGTCGCCGGCGGAAAAGAAAAAGACGTCGGCGCCGGTCTTCCTCTCGGCATCGAGGATCGCCGCGACCTTGGCGAAGTTATCGATCCTGCCGTGAACGTCGTTGGTATGGAATATGACGACATGCGACTCGGCCGGTTGAGCCGGCCTGGTTGTCGCAGACGACTCGCCCGTCAAAGACGGTCTGGTCGTCGCCGGCGTCGAAGACGTCGCCCATGTCGCCGATGCGCCGATAAGAGCGGCGAAGACCAGGACGATCGGAAGGGAGGCGAAGCCGACGCGTCTCATGAGCGGGGCTCCGCGGCGGCGCGGGGTTTGATGAACAGCTCTTCGCCGCCGCCGAGCTCGCCGTCCAGGCCGACCTCGTGGCCTTGCCCGTCCCTGACCGTATTCTCGCCGCTCCGGACGCGCTTCCATTCCTCGCGGGAGTATTTGCGCAGGACATCCTTGACCGTGGCTCCGGCGAAGATCTCGATCATTTGGCTGTTGACTCGTATTTGCATGTCAGGCGCCCTTTTTCGAAGAATCGGGAGTTGATTCTAGGGGACTCGCCGGGTGTTGTCAAGGCGATGGGCAACACTCCGAAAGGCACGGGGAGGTGCCCCTTGTCCCGAGCGTAGCCTGGGATCTCCCGCCCGGCCCGGGACCATGCTATCATGCTATAATGATCAGTGATGAATAAAGCCTCTCATCCGGCGGACGGCGTCCTGCTGACCCTGCCTGCGTGGCTCGAGGACATGACGTCCGGCCGGAACATCGTCCTTCCCGATCCCGAAGAGCGCCTGCGCTGGGTCATCGGGCTGTCGCGGAGAAACGTCGAGGAGGAGAGCGGCGGGCCGTTCGCGGCCGGGGTCTTCGCCGCCTCGAGCGGGCGGCTGCTGGCCGCCGGGGTCAACCGCGTCGAACCGCTGACCTTGTCGCCGGCCCATGCGGAGATCATGGCCATCGCCTTCGCCCAGAAGCGCCTGGGGCACTGGGACCTGGGCCATGACGCCGCCCTTCCCACCGAGCTGCTGACCAGCTCTCAACCCTGTTTGATGTGCCTGGGCGCCGTCTTATGGTCGGGCGTCACGAAGCTCGTCTACGGCGCGACGGCCGTCGACGTGACCTCGATCCTGGGCTTCGACGAAGGGCCGCTGCCCGCGGCTTGGCCGCAGGAGCTGTCGAACCGCGGGATCGAGGTCGAAGGTGGCCGCTTGCGCGCCGAAGCCGTCGCCGTCTTGGAGCTCTACAAAGGTCGGCGGGGAACGGTCTACAACAGCCGCAAGGGATTCTAGGCCCTCAGGGGGGGCATTATTCGGCGGCGCCCGCCGTTCGTCAATGAGCCGCGGAGCTGGGTTTGGCCTTCCAGATGCGGGTCATGATGAAGGCCCCCACCAGGCTGAAGGGGATGATGCAGACCACCCAGATCCAGGCATTCGCGGGAGCATGGCCCGCGGCGGCGACGCCGTCCCAGCCGTAGGTCTTCAGCACCCAGCCCAATCCGAAGCCGGTCAAACCGCTGCCGACATATTGCACGCCGTCGAGCAATCCGGCCACCGTGGCCGCCGCCTTGCGGCCGCCGAAGTCCATGGAGGCGGTTCCCGAAAGCATCCCATGGACGCCGAAGATGAACATGGCCGTCAGGCCCAGCAGAACGACCGCCCAGAGCTGTCCGAGCCACGTGCCGCGGCCCAGGCTGAAGCCCAGCAGGGCCAGCATGACCACCTGGACCAGATAGAAGAAGAAGGCCACGGGCGGGCGCCGGGACTGGAACAGATTGTCGCTCATCCACCCGCACAACAGGCCGCCGAAGATCCCGCCCAGCATGAAGGCCACGCCGGTCCACCAGAAGAGCACGTTCGTCTTCGGCAGGTGATAGACCTCGGCCAGGTATTCGGTGAAGTAGAGCATCACGCTCTGGCGGACGAATCCGGTGCAGAATTCGGCGCAGATCAGGAAAATGATCACCGGGTTGCTGAAAACCCTGGCCAGCAAAGCCTTGATGGCCAGCGGCTTGTCCTCGGCCAGGTGGGCGTTGGAGCCGTCGCCGGTGTCGAAGTCGGCGTATCCGGCATGGCTGGGGCGGTTGCGCACCAGGACCAGGTCGACCAGGAACATCACGACCATGGCCGCGGCCGGCACGAACCAGATGACGTTCCAGTTGGCGAAGGTGGCCAGCAGCACCGAGCCGACGGTGGTGGCCAGGAAATAGCCGGACGAGATCATGATCCCGAAGATGCCGCCGAAGATGCCGCGCTCGCGCACGTGGAACCAGGTGCTGTTGACCTTGACCACGGAGAGCGCGCCGAAGCTCTGGAAATACATGTTCAGGCTCCAGAGCCAGCTCATGTTCCAGAGGACGTGGCCCGTCCAGCCGTTGAAGAACATCAGGCCGACGCCCAGGTTGAGCGTCCCGGCCCCCAGTGCTCCGATCAGGATCGCCTTGCGCCCGCCGAATCGGTCGGCCAGCGGGCCGTTGATGAGGACGCTCAGCCCATAGGTCCAGAAGCCAAGAGTGGCGATCAGCCCCATCTGGGCTTTGTCCAGGTGATACAAGGCGCCGATGTCGTTCTTGACAATGTTGAAGTTGTAGCGGCCCATGTACATGGTCGCATAGGTCAACCCCAGGGGGAACCAGTTCAGAAAACGCCGGCGCCGGAACGCGGCCGAATGATGGACCGGGTTGCGCGAGAGCAGGCTCACGATCGGACCTCCTGACGGTTGGACCACAGCTTGTTCAGGGCGCTTTCCAGGCGGGCACCCAGCACGTCGGGCTTGTCGGTGATTTCGGGCATGTTGTCGAAAACCGCGTAGGGGATCCTGCGTCCGGAAAAATGGATGAATTCGGGGTCTTTTCCCTTGAACCGCCCCCAGTCCACCTCCTTGTACAAGCGCTCCAATTTGCTGTCCGGAAGACCGTGCTCCAGGATCGAATCCGGCCGGCTCGGGTTGAAGCGGCGGCGGTTCTTGCGCAGGGATTCCTCATAGGGAACGTCGATATAGAGAATGCAGGCTTTTTCAAGGATTTCCTTCGAGAGGTGGCGGAAGGCCGATTCGTAGCCGCCGTGCTCGGAGCCCCGGCTGAATTCGATCAGGGTCGTCATCTTCTCGGCATAGCCCGGGTCGCGCAATTTCTTCCCGTATTCAATGGAGATGCGTTCGATCAACAGATCCCACTGATACGAATGGAGGAAATAGCCTTCGGCATCGGAGTGGACGCGCGGCTCGTGCAGGATCTTTTCCAGGATGGCGTCTTCCTCGAACCAGGTCCACAGCATGGGGAAATCGTCGATTTCCTCAAACTCGCGGATGTGATAGCGCTTCGATCGTTCCGGAATCGGGGTCTTTTTCAAAAAATCAATGACTTCCGATTTCCCCGAAGCGGGACGCCCGAGGAGAAGGATGATCTCAAAATGATCTTTCATGACCTGATTTTATGGACGAATCGAGGCCAATAGTCAAGCAAAAAACAAGCCTTCCTTTGGCCCGATCCCAATTTTTTTTATAGGCAAGCACCAGAAAATACGAGGCAAAGAAGACGACAGAAATGGTCCATAAATTCGCCGGGGTGGCGCTTGCGTCCTTTGGTAAAGGAGATCGTCGCTTATTTAGCCTTCAGCGTCTGGAAGCACTTTAACATCAGCTCGACGTCGGCCTTGCCATAAACGGGGCCCTTCGTGTCTTCGGCGCCGTATGTGGAAGCTCCGACCTTGAGGTTGGCCACGAAATGGAACTCCGATTTGCCCATGAGCGCCGATTCATAGAGCAGGGTGTCGGCCGTTTCGACGTAGAACTTTTTGAGCTTATTGAGGGTGTTGGCCAGGATCTCTTTCTTGAGAGCGGCGATGTCTTTGGCGCTCGAGCTGACTTCGACCTGGAAAATCGCGCCCTTCTTGACGAGGACAGTCCCGAAATCCTCGGCCGCCGTCGCTCCTTGGGGGGCCATCATGACGACGGCGAACGACGTGGACGCTTTGGAGAGATCGATGGGCGCGAGCTTCTCGCCGGCTTGCGGATTGGCTGAGGCGAGAGCTCCCTGAGACCCGCCGACAAGGGCGACAACGAGGACGATCGCCGTGAAAAATGAATTTTTCATGAGGAGCCTCCTTCTTTTCCCATGTCCCTGAGAGTCCCGGGGCGAAATCAGAGTCTCGGCAGGATGGCGTCCAAGGCTTTTTGAGGCGAAGCCGCTCCGAACTGGAATTCGAACTCCTCGCCCGATTTCAGCTTGACGGCCAGGGCCTTCTGGAACAGGGACTTCTTGACGCCGGCTACCGAGCCGATCTCGGCGTAGGGAAGGGCCACGAGCTTCTTGACTTTTTCGAAGGCCTGGAGCCTGTGCGAGATGAGCAAGCCCGCGCTCTCATCCAGGGAGATGCTCGACTCAAAATAGAGGTTCTGATTAGTCACATGAAGCTTGCCGGCGAGCTTTTCGGAATTGGGCCGCGGTTCGCCGAGAAAAACGGACCAGGACCCGAGGATTTCCTCCCCGGCCGATAGAGAAGTATTGTCCATCGCCGTATTCTAGGATCCAGCCGCCCTTATTTCATCAGGGCCATGGCTTCCTGGAATTTGGTCTGGGCTTCCACGACTTTGGGATCCGAGGCGAACGGGGCGATCTTCGCCATGGCATTCATCATCTTGCCCGCCGCGGCCATCATCCGGTCCATGATAGGCTTCAGCTCCGCGGGCGGATTGTCCTGGTTCTTGAATTCGGGATATTTCGTCTCGAACGCCTTGAGCTTCGGAGCGACCTCCTTGGTCGTCTCGGTCAGCGCGTTCAAAGCTTTAACGACGTCGTCCGCGGACTTGGCGCCTTCCAGGGCCGTGGAGAAATTCTCGTTCGCCCCGATGTACTTGTCCATCACCTTTTGGACGTCGGCGTACTTCCCCCCATCGCCGCCCTTGCAAGCGGTCACGGACAAGACCATGACGATGATGACGCAGAGAATCAACAGCTTTTTCATTTTTCCTCCCCTCCAATGAAGATTCGAGTTTTCTATATCATAGTCTTGGCGTCCACTCAAGAGCGTAGAAAAAATATTTTTTTCCGCGAAGCGACGAATATCCGCTCCTTCCTCCAGTAGAGGAACGCATTATCAATTTCATGACCGCGGGGAGGGCCGGGCCAAGACAAAAAGATGAAATCAACAAGAAAAATGGATTAAAATGGAGAGGAGGGGGCTATCATGAATCTCATGAGTCAGGACCGGAAAAACCGTATCGCCCAGTGGGCCTATGACACCAAATCCATCCTGGGACGGTTCCACATCTGGCTGGAAGACGTCGAAGTCGCGTGGGTCCGGGGCCAGTCGCATTCGGAATTCACCTCGCACTTGTCCTTTTTGAACGGGTCCTTGGAACGGCAATTCGCCCTGACCGGCGCCCTGACGGCGCTGGGCACGCGCCTCTTCGGCCGGTTCGGAGAAGGCGCCTCGTTGGACAAGGCCGGAATCAACCAGGTTAAAAAGGACGCCGACGCCATCTCCGCCTACGTCATGAGCGAATGCCTTTGGTATCTGACCCGCCAAGTGCCCGAGAACCATGCCGTCATGGTCTGCCTGGGCGAAGGTCTGATGCCCAAGGCCGGCGAGACGCCCGAAATGGGCTCCAATCCGCAACTGGGCTTCGGCCGCGTCTATGCTCGGCCCGAGGTGGCCAAGGCGCTGGACCAGCGCGTCGTAAGGCTGCTGAACGATCCGGCTTACGGATGGGGTGAATTCTACAAAGAGATCAACTCGGCGGGCGTCACCATATGGGGAGCGGCCATTGATACCCTGGAAAATACCTCCCGCTTCGCCAAGGGCGATCCCACCGGCCCGATGACCGTCCTGCACGTCTTCGACCAGCCGCTGCGCATCAGTAAGCCCTATGAGGGCTATATGGGGACCTTTATCCTGCCCCAGGCCGTCGTGGCAAGGGCCGAGGAGGATTCCGTCCTCATCGACTACCGCACGCCGCGCGCGCTGGTCTGGGAGATCATCCGCAAGACTTACCCCGGGATCAAACCGGGGAATATCCATATTTGGACTCTCCGCGGCAAGAGCCGCGCGGATCGAATCGGCGGCCTGTGGAAGGAGTGGGAAGCTCTGGGCGCTCATCTGATCGATGACGATTGGAAGCTGCCCACGGGAATGGGCGCGTTTACCGAGTCGGGAACCTACGCGCCGACCTACGGCATCGGAGCCTGGAAGGACGAGCGTGGGGAACGGCACGTCTTTCTCTGCGACGGCTATGCCGCCTCGGCCGAGGCCGTGCAGGCCGCCAGCCTGGCTCCTCTCCACAATCTGCGAGCTTTTCTATCCGTCTTCACCTCCAGCTTCAAACTCTCCTATGACAAGGAAAACCAGCTGATGAGGCTGGACCCCGAAGCGCCGGATTTCCCGTCCCGGCTCGGGACGCTTTTGGGGCGGCCCGTCGACGGGAAGACCGTCGACGAGCACAAGGCCATGATCCGCGCAGCGGTCGAGGCCGGGATCCCGCTCCAAAAGACATCGCTCGAAGCCGACGATTTCTTCCCCGAAAAGGACTGGGATGTCCTCGCCGTCACGGGCTACATGAATCCCGACCCGTATACGGGCGCTCCCGGCGTGGAAAAGCTGGCCGACGACGGCTATCGCGTCCGCGTCCGCTTGTCGTCGAGATGCGGCGAGAAGCTGATCACCCTGACGCTGAAGCTCCAGGAATCGATCGCCGCGAGCCGGTTCATCTTCAACCCATTGCTGATCCGCTTCCTCTCGGGCGAGGACTATGAGACGCGTCCGGTTCGCATTTCCGATTCGGGGCGTATCCGCAACGAGCTCCAGACGCTGTGCTCGGAGGCCCTGGAGTTCCGCAAGAACGGGGTGATCCGCATCCATTTCGGCCGCATTCTGCCCGAGGTCATTTCGCGCGAAAACCAGACGAAATTGCTGAAAATCCTGACCTGGTATAAGAAAAGCCATCCGATCTGGTTTTCTTGGCTCGAGATCGTCCCGCCGGAGGCCTAGAGGCCGCCCGTCACCCCCGAATTTGAGGGGGCAACGGCCCTCAACCCCCGATCGGACGCAGGCCTTTGGCCTTCAGGCCTTCGTTGATCTTGGGCAGAGTCTTGGCCGTGTAGGCATCGAACTCCCGGCTCACGTCATCCATCTCCCGCTGGAGCGCGTCGATATTTTCCAGCTGGTACTGCGCCGGACGCCCCTCGTAGGACAGGATCGTCCCATAAATCGCGTCCATCCGCTCGCGCAGGCGCTCCTCGCCGGTGATGGCCCCGCCCTCTTTCGTGGCCACGATCTTCTTGCGGAATCCGTCGGCCTCGGTCGAGACGGCCTCCAATTGCCGACGCAGGGCTTCCTTCGCGGGCAGCGGGGCGG
Organism: Candidatus Aminicenantota bacterium; assembly: GCA_003141555.1. Lineage (GTDB taxonomy): Bacteria > Acidobacteriota > Aminicenantia > Aminicenantales > UBA4085 > FEN-413. Next base: position 130,582 of record PLMN01000009.1, on the reverse strand, counting down.
CGGCCTGATCAGCCCGGGCGCGCACCAGGGTGATCTTGTCGACCAGGGTGGACATGGCGTTGAACATGCCGTGGACCCGCATAGCGGCTTCAAACTGCGCTTTGCGGTCGGCGGCCGTGAAATCGGCGCGAGGGTCGAGACCGATCTCGAGCTTGGTTTCGTAAACGTCCCGGCCCTTGGTCAGCCGCACAACATAAGCGCCCGGAAGGACGCGCGGGCCTTGAAGAGAGCTGCCGGCGACCGAAGCGGCCTTGGGCACTCGGGGCGGCGCCACCCGCATGGACCAGCTCACGCGGTTGATGCCGCGGCGTTTGCCGGCCGGGATGGTGTTCACGAGCTTGCCGTCCGGCCCCAGGATCTCGATCTTGATCGGTCCGAATAAATGCCGCGTCCGCTGGCAGTATGTGATCACGGCGCCGCCGGGTGGATTCGGGCCGAAGAACGTCGCATCGCCTTCGACATAGCCCCCCTGGCCTTCGATCCGCTGGACCGTCGGCCGCGCCTCGAGGAAAGCCGCCTCTTTCTGCAGCACCTCTTCGCTCAATCCGCGGAGCGGGCTGATGTCATCGACGATCCAGATCCCGCGCCCATGCGTCGCCAGGACGAGATCGTCGGTCCGGGGGTGGACCATGATGTCCCGGACCGCCACGCTCGGGAAATTGCCGCCTTTGAATTCCGCCCACGCCTTCCCGCCGTCGGGAGAGACCCACAAGCCGAATTCGGTGCCGATGAATAAAAGGTCGGGCTTGATCGCATCCTCCTTGATCACATGCGCCCAGCCCCGGAGCCCCTGCTCCGGACCGGCGATGCGAATCCACGTCTCGCCCGCATCGGCGGTCTTATACACGTAGGGCGTCAGATCGCCGAACGTGTGGCGATCGAAAGCCGCGTAGGCGGTGGCCGCATCGAAGCGGCCAGCTTCGACCCACGACACCCAGGAGGCCTTGGGCAGGCCCTTGATGTTGCCCACCCGATTCCGCCACGTCGCCCCGCCGTCCTGGGTCAGCTGCACGTTGCCGTCATCCGTTCCGACCCAAATGACCCGTCCGTTTTTAGGCGACTCGCTGATCGAATAGATCGTGGTGTGCATCTCGGCCGACGAATTGTCGACGGTGATGCCTCCCGACTGCTCCTGCTTCTGCTTCGCCGGATCGTTGGTTGTCAGGTCCGGCGAGATGCGCTCCCAGCTCTGGCCGTGGTCCCGCGAGCGGAACAGGAACTGGGCGCCGATGTAGATCGTGCCTTTTTCATTCGGGCTCATATGGACCGGCGTGTTCCAGTTGAAGCGCAGCTTCTCGCGGTAGCCGGCCTTGGGCTGGATGTCGCGCCCCGCATGGGTCCTGCGGTTGTAGCGCTCGATCGCGCCGCCCTGGCTCTCGGCGTAGACATAATCGGGATCGGCCGGATCGGAAAAGACCCAGAAGCCGTCGCCGCCGGGTATCGATTCCCAGCGCGCGTTGGAAATTCCGCCCGGATACTCGGAGTCGGCCATCCAGTTGCCGTTGTCCTGCAGCCCGCCGTAGACCTGGTAAGGGTTCCGGTCATCGAGACTCACGTGGTAGAACTGGGAGATCGGCAGGTTCTGGGCCATCCACCAGCGGCTACCGCCATCATGGGAGATCCAGAGACCCCCGTCGTCGCCGCCGACCAGGTGCTTGGGATTGGAGGGATCGATCCAGACATCGTGCCAGTCGCCGTGAGAGCTGCCGCTGGCGGAGCTGAAGCTTTTGCCCCCGTCCTCGCTGACGATCAGGCCCAAGTCCACCTTGAAGAGGCGGTCGGGATTGGTCGGGTCGACCGCCAGCCTGGCGAAGTAGAAGGGCCGCCAGACCATCTGCTGGCTTTTGTCGCGCTTGTCCCAGGTCCGGCCGCCGTCGTCGGAGCGATACAGGGCGGAGTCCACGCCCTCGATAAACGCGTAGACGATCGCGCCGTTGGACGGCGCGAACCGGACCTCGATGCGGCCGTATGGCTTGGATGGCAGGCCGTTCTTCCCCGCCTCGAGCTCCGCCCAGGTCCGGCCGCCGTCCTCGGAGCGGAACAGGCCGCTCCCGCTCGCGGCCTCGGGGCCGTCCCCGCCGGAGCGGAACGTCCAACCCTGGCGGCGAAAGTCCCACAGCCCCGCGTAGATCACCTCGGGATTCCGCGGATCCATGGCGATCGAGGAACAGCCCGTGGACAGGTTCGCCCCCTTGAGAATCAGGCCCCAGGTCTTGCCGCCGTCGACGGTCTTGTACAGGCCGCGGTCGGCGGAATCGCTCCATAGCCTGCCCGGAACGCAGGCGTAGACCACGTCGCCGTTTCGGGGATGGACCAGGATCTGGCTGATCCGCTCGGACGCCGCGAGGCCCATGTTGGTCCACGTCTCGCCGCCGTCGACGGACTTGTAGATGCCGTCGCCCACGGATACGGAATTGCGGGTCCACGCTTCACCCGTTCCCGCCCAGACGGTCTTCGGGTTGGAGGGGTCGAGGGCCAGGGCGCCGATGGATTGGACGGGGTTCTTGTCGAAGACCGGCTTGAAGGTCGTGCCGCCGTCGTCCGACTTCCAGACGCCGCCGCTGGCCGCGCCGACGTAGATCAATGTCTTGCCGTCGACGGGCGCGGCGGCGATGGCCGCGATGCGGCCGCTCATGCGCGCGGAGCCGATATTGCGGGCCCCCAGGCCGGAGATCGTACCGGCGTCGAAGCGCGCGGGCGTGGCCGGAGCCGGGGCCTGCGTTTGCGTCCGGAGGACGGGCGCCGAAACGAGAAGAGCCGCCAGGAGGATGAGGATCAAAGCGGATTGTTTCATGCGGATTCCCTCCGGGCGTCTACTTGCCCGCGGCCGCCGGCGGCGCCGGATAATGGAAGAGCTTCGCGTCCATCGCCCCGTTGATTTCGGCCTTTTCGATGGTGATCTTCGTGGTCTTGGCTTGGCCTTTGGGGCCGGACTCGATCGAGAAGGGCAACATCACCCCGTCGACCCGCTCGTAGTTGCCCAGATCATCCTCCTCCACGAATTCGGTGCCGCGGATCTTGAATTGGACGATCATCCGGATCTGAAGGAAGTAATCCGGATCGAGGTAGATGAAGACGACATCCCCGTCCTTGAGCGTGACCCTGAGCTTGTGGGCGTCGGTGCCGTCCACATCTTCGGTGCCCAGGTATTCCACCTTGTGGCCTTTGGTCTCATAGTCGACCAGCGGCCCGTCCAGATCAGCAAGAAGCTTGTAGCCCTTGAGATCGTCGGCGGACAGCTTTTCCGGGTCGAGGCGCCCCCCGAACGGCTGGATCTGCCACCCCACGGCGCCGTCGTAGGCGCTCACCGAGGTGAGCCCCTGCATGCCGGCCTCCTGCCGGATCAATCCGGGGCGCTTGATCATCTGGGCATAGGTCAGCTCGAGGGAGGAACCGCCGTCCCCGACGAACATCCTGCCGCTTGTGCGCAGGGATTGGATGGCGCGTATCTTTTCCAGGCCCCCCCGCGCTTTGACGTTCCTGGCAATGAGCTCGTCGACCGTGAACGCCTGCGCGCTCGCGGCGGCGAACAGCAATAAAACCAACCCTATTCGGCCATATCTGAACACGGATTCCTCCTCCGACATTTTGAAATGATTTTTGATTCCTTGGATGTTCCGTCGTCAGGACTTGGCCGGCCGGCCGACCTTCGTGATGAACAGGGAAATGACGAACAGGATGCCGGCCATCACTGCGGCGATGACCAGGCTTCCCTGGACCGACCGTCCCACGCTCACGTTGCCGATGATCTTGGGCACGAACGTCCCGCCGAGCAACCCGAGGGCGAAAATGATCCCGAAGATGCTGCCGTAGAGATTCGGGGTGAATTTGGCGAAAGTCACGCCCGTGATCGTCGGGAAGATCGGCGCGAACGCCAGGCCCGTAATGACGACGGCGGCGATGGCCAGCACCGGGCTCTGGGTCAGGATCATCGCCCCGATCGCCAGGATGGACAGGAACGACATGAGCGTCAAGACCATGCCGCCCTTGGTGGTCAAATTCTTCATGGTCGAAGCCAGGAACCGGCCGATCATCATCGCGACGCCGAAAACGCTGAGGGCCAGGGCGGCGTTGTTGGCCGGATGGCCGTTCTGGGCCTTGGTGAACAGCTCGGTCATGAGGGGCTTGATCCAGGTCGCCATGGTGATTTCCAGGGCCATGTAGCAGAACAGGGCCAAGGCGGCCACCAGCACCGCCGCCTTGCCCAGGAGCTTGACGGCCATCGAGAATTTGTAGCCGGTCGCCACCCGGGGGAAGCTCGTGGCGAGGGCGAAGAGCAGGAAGATCAACATGAGCGCCGCAAAAATGGACAGAGAGACGCTGTAGCTCAGGCCCAGGGTCTCGCGGAAGAAGAGGAACAGCAGGGGCGTCAGAACATAGCCCAGCCCAAAAAAGGCATTGCCCAGGTTGCTGGCCCGGGCCGGATCCTGGCCGTTGAACAGCACCACGGGGAGAAGCGTGTTGCCTACGGTGTTCAAGCTCATGGCCCCGATCCCAAGCAGAATGCAAGCCAGCATAACGAGGGAATAGCTCGCCGCGAAGGCCAGGAGGAACAAGCTGCCGCTGGTCACCAGGAAGCCGATGATCGCCACCGGCTTGTAGCCGAATTTATCGACCGAAGGGCCGATGATGAGCTGGACGATGCAGCTCGTCAGGAACAGGCCCATGACCAGGGACCCGAATCGGCCCTCGTCGATATTCAGGGATTTCATGAGCTCGAGCGAGATGGTGCCGAGGATGATGAAACAGATGGCAAGCGAAAATACGGACATGAGCGCCGCGACGGCCGTCATTTTCTTCATCGTCTTTTCTCCCTTGTTTCCCGGGATAGCCTGAAGGCCCTTTTGTGTTTTTATCTCACTTGCTTCCATCCTGTCAATCCTTGACTTCCCCGCCGAACGGCGTTATTTTCTGGACGCGCCGCCCACGCGAACGAAGGGTCATGAAACGTCTCCATGTCACCGTCTGGAATGAATTCATCCACGAGCGGACCGCCGCCCGGCCTATGGAGATCTATCCCCGGGGGATTCACGCGGTTCTCGCCGAAGCGCTGAGGGAGCAGCTCGGCGGGGCGGTGGATGTCCGCACGGCCACGCTCGACCAGCCCGAGCACGGCTTATCCCCTGACGTCCTCTCCCAGACCGACGTTCTCACCTGGTGGGGACATGCAGCTCACGACCGGGTGAGCGAGGCCGTCGTCGACCGGGTCCACCAACGCGTGCTGGAAGGGATGGGACTCCTGGTGCTTCATTCGGCCCATGCTTCCAAGATCTTTCGCCGCCTGATGGGGACGAGCTGCATGCTCCGCTGGCGCGAGGCCGCCGAAAAGGAGAGGATCTGGACGATCGATCCCTCCCACCCCATCGCCGACGGGCTCGAGGGCGAATTCTTCGAGCTGCCGCACACCGAGATGTACGGGGAATTCTTCGACATCCCCCAGCCGGCCGAGATCATCTTCCTCAGCTGGTACGAAGGGGGAGAGGTGTTCCGCTCGGGCTGCACGTTCCGCCGCGGAAAGGGAAAGATCTTCTACTTCGGCCCGGGCCACGAGACTTTTCCCATCTATCACGATTCCAGGGTGCGAAGGATCATCGCCAATGCCGCGCGCTGGGCCGCGCCGAGCGGCTCGCCGTATTTCGGAGAGGGCCGTCGCATCGAGCCGCCCCTGAGCCCCATCGCCGCCAAACATGAGGTCGATGAATCACTTCATCGCAAGTGAGGAGGGCTGAGAAGCGCCGGGACGGCCGGGACCGGCCTGCGCGTCGTCACGGGGCCTGTTCGTCGACCAGCCGCCGCACTTGCTCGAACGAGGCAATCCCCCGGTGGCTGACCCGGGTCGTGCATAGGGCCCCGGCCGCATTGCCCAGGCGGGCCGATTCGTCGAGGGGCCGACCCAGGCTGACGCCCCGCAGGAACCCCGCCGCGAAGGCGTCGCCGGCGCAGGTCGTGTCCTTGACCGCGACGCGATAGGCCGGGAAATCCGAGATGCCGTCCCCCGTGGCCAGGATGGCGCCCCGCTCCCCGCGCTTGACCGCCACGACCTTGGGGCCGCGCCCCCGCAATTCCTTCGCCGCCTCTCGCGGATCGTCTTTCCCGCTCAGCACGGCGGCCTCTTCCTCGTTGGTGAAGAGGTAATCGATGTTCGGGAGCGCGCCCTGGAGGACCTTCATCCAGTTGCCGTAGACATCCCAATCCGTGTCGAGCGAGGTGAGGCAGCCGAAGGATTTCGCCCGGCTCGCGAGCTTTTCCAGGTCGAGCTTCAGGAGCTTCATCGCCCCGCCGATGTGGACGATCTCGGCCCGCTTCAGGACGGCATCGGGCACGTGATCGCCGGTCAGCTGTTCGCACCCGCCGGACCGATAAAAGAAGGATCGCTCGCCTTTGGGATCGATCATGACGATGGACACGGACGTCGGCCAGGCAGCCTCCCGCCTCACGGCTTCGACGTCGACGCCGGCCCGCTTGAGATCGGCGAGAGCCGCGTCGCCGAAGGCATCCCGGCCGATGAGCGCGACCAGGCTCGCCTCCGCGCCGAGCTTGGCCAGGACCGCCGCCGTGTTGGCCGCGCACCCTCCCGAAAGGAGGTCCAGGTCCTCAACCGCCTCCGTCCGGCCGGGGTAGGGGAGCTTCTCGATGGGCCGGACGACGATGTCCGCGACGAGCTGTCCGATGCATACGATCGACATGTGAGCCTCTCTGTCGAGACCTTTTCATTTCTCCCGCGATCCGGGTGATCCCGTCATGATCCGAACGTCAATTTAATACGCGGAGTCGTGATGTGTAAAGAATTTCGTTGAGGTTCGGATTCGATTGACGGGCTTTCGGCAATCCGCTGTGAATAAGGTCGCCGGGGGAACCGGGCGAAAGGATTCGAACGTGAAGATCACCCACCATGGAACCGCACCCGTGAAGGCTGTTGTCGCCATCGCCGGGATCGCCGCGATAGGGATCCTTGAGCCCGGAGGCCGAGCTCTGGGCGTATGTCGCGCTCGAAGCGAAAGCCGACGGCCCCCAGGGCCGGTCGATCGACGCGCGATTCCGCGTCACGCCTCCGATCGGGGCGAATTCAGAAAAGAGCTGGGAGATTAAAGCCGCCGAGAACCGCCCGGCGAAAATATTCCTCAAGGTCCCGTTCGATCTGAAAAATGCGGCATTCCGGGAGATTCCGGAGAAGGAGTACGCTGCGGCCTTCGTCCTCGACGGACGGAAGGTCCTCCCGATGGAGCCCGAGACGCACCGGATTCTGAAGGACTCTAAATACCGGAGCGGGGGATGTTACGGCCTCATCGCCAGCTGCATGCTGGAGAGCGAATTCCTGCCGGCGGCCGACGCGCGGGCGGCGATGGTCATGGATTTCATGGAAAATCGGGGTGGTCTGCGCCTTGGGATGAGCGAATTCGACGGCGGCATCGACCACGCCTACACCTACGGCTACTGGCTTGATTCGCTCAAGCTCGACCGGGTGAAGCCGGTCATCCTCGGCTTCTACGGCTCCCTGGCCTATGGCATGTCCCGGGAGACCTTCTCGGGGGTCGAGGTGACCCACCACGTGACCGGGGACAACGAGTCGACGCTCCCTCATCTTTACTCGTGCACGCAACAGCTCCGGCTCCTCAGGATGATGCTCCTCCGCGAGGATGGGGACGACCTCTGGATAGGCCAGGCCGTGCCAAGGCCTTGGCTCAAGGCGGCGAACAGGATCGAGGTGAGCGGTGCGCCGACAAAGTTCGGGCCAGTTTCTTTTTCCTATGAATCGCGCGCCGAAAAGGGAGAGATTCTGGCCGAGGTGACGGCCCCGGCCCGAAGATCGCCGCGCAACATGATGATCCGGTTTCGGCATCCGGACGGGAAGCCCATCCGGGCCGTAGAGGTCAACGGGTCGGCCGTGACGACCTTCTCCGGGGAAACGCTGAGCCTCTCAACGCCGCGCGGGGCCTTCAAGATCCGCGTGTCGTTCGCGAAATAAAGCCAAATCCTGACAAGAGAGCGATAAGAACCTGACACGAGGGTCGTAACATGAAGGCGAGAATTAAGGTGTTAACGAACTTCTCGGAACCAGAAAAGGCGGGAACCGCCCGCAGGGGGGAAGAGGGCGGTCGCGAACGCGGCCCGGCCGATGCCGGGCCGCGTCGCGCTTTCATACAGAACTAAGCCTTCCGTCCTCGTCAGGGACTTTTCTTTCACTTCAAGATATTCTGAACGGCCGCCAGGATTCTTTCGGTAGTTATTTTAATCGCCAGATCCAGCGTGCCGTCACCCCTGGCCCGCCACAATTGAATGAGGAGGGCGAGTGTCTTGCATCTTCCAGGCGATTTTCAGGTCGTCCGGCCCCGGCTTTTTAGATCTTCTCGAGGCCGCGAAAAAAGATGTTAGAGGTTCTCAAGATTTTGGCCAATTCGAAGACCCAGGCAAACCGAGTCCGGAGGCCCCCCGCCTCCGGACTCGATCCGTACCGTTCGCGTCAAGATTTCGTAAATGCGATCTGGAAATTCAAATGTGTTTTTGCCCAGGGGTAATGATATGTCGTGGTCCAGGTCGCTTTTTTGCCCTTCGCTGCTGGGACCTGCTCGCACGTGGCATATTGTCCAACGATATTATCGCTAATTGTCAAGGGCCAGTCAGCTGAAGTGTAATCAGCAAGGGACTTCTGGTAAGTCGGATTATTGAAGACTGTATCCACATAGGCTGTCCATGTGTTGCCAACTTTCTTGATGTAAACATCATAAGTGCTACCGTTAATATCAGCAGGAATGCTTCCCTTATACCCATGAGCATGCATCTCGAGATTGAGAAACGTTTCTTGGGTATATGGAGAGCTTGGCGGGCAACCCCAGATATGAGAAAAGAACAGGAGCTCCATGTGGACCGGGAGAATGTCGCCATCCTTCATTGCCATTAAATCCGTGATAGAGTTAGCGCATCCACATGTCGTGAATCTCAAGATGATATGCGGATAGTCTGCGGTTGGCTGAGGATAAGCGTTTAAGAAACTTGCGATGCAATTCGGCCAGGCGGTGTCGGTATTTGGAAATCCGTAAGAAGCAGGAGCAGGATTACCCGAATTTAAAAAGCCACCTATGTTGAACAGCAAACTCGGATTGAAGACCTGCAGCTCAAGGTAAGAGTAAGCGCCAGAGGTTCCGGTAGCACTGCATGGGGTGCTGTTTGTTCCCACTCCATTGTTGATATTCACCTGATCCTGGCCACCGACGAATGGTCCAGACCCTATCAAATTCCCGCCAGGCAAGATAGTTGCCTGCCACCTGATAGGTTTTGCAGCACCGGCCTGGCTTTTAGGAAGGGCTAAGAATGCCAGAACGGCGACCAAGACGACGAAGAATCCAACGGCCTTCAAAGTGCGGTGTTTGGTCATAACTCCTCCTTTAGAATCGCGATGATCGTTTTCTTTTCCCATTTTTTTCTCCTTATGTCCTTCTGGATTTTCCCCTGCCCTCATATTACGGCTCCATTGTCAGGGTATTATCCGCGCTATTGTCAGGATTGTGTTTTATTCAGCCGGCGAAACGGTCTTCCATCCTGCGTAACGCCATCTTGATGGGCTCGCGCAGCTCGCCCGGGCGGAAGGGCTTGGTTATGTCCTACTTGACGATTTTCGTCGGCGGCAGGAAGTTCTCCATCACCCACAGCTCGCTCTTCGACCCCTCATCGACGCTGAACACAAAGCGGCGGTTGTCCGGATGAAGCGCGAAGAACAGCAGCTTTGGAACGGAGAGGTCCAACTTCAGCGGCGTCCCGCCTTGCGCCCGAACACGCCAGATTTCACTGCTCGCGGTACCGACTGCCCGGGCGATGATGTAACGGCCGTCCTGCGTCCACCTCAGGCCGTAGGACTTCGCCAAACCGCGAAATAGCTCCCGCGGTTCCCCTCCGTTGAGGGGCGCGGTCTTTACGGCGCCATCCACCTGGAACACGATTTCCCGGCCGTCCGGCGAAAGGTCGTAGGACATTTGCCCTGCTTTAATAACTTCCGATTCCTCGCCGGTTTCGATATTGCGTTTCCTGATGCTTAGCCCATCCGTCACGAACACCAGGGTCTTCCCATCCGGGCAGAGCTTGGGGGCCGCCGCCCGCACTCCCAACTTCGTGATCTCGCTTGTTTCCGCGTCAATTCGGAAGATTCCCAATTCCGTCTCCGAAATCCCGAGAGCGATGACGGACCGGCCGTCCGGCGCCCAGGAGATCTGGTTCACGAAACGAAGACGGGGCGACAGAAAGTGCTCTTTCCCGGTTGCGCCGGACCGGATCGTAAGGATGTTGTTTCCGGGAACGGCGGTACGCCGGCGAGAAATGTAGGCCAGGTTCCTGCCGTCGGGCGACCATGTCGGCTGCGACGGCGGGCCGGTATATCGCGTCGTGACCGGCGTGGGGGACACGAGCACCTTGCCGGTTTCAAGGTCGAGCTCACCATTGTAGAAGCGACCTGAAGAGGTGTCCGTCTTGTAATAACAGGAGCCATCGGGGGCAAAGCCGAGAACCTCGGCATCATAGCCGAAGTTCTCTTTCAGCAGCTCCGGCTCTCCTTGCTGCTTCCCCCCGATGATGGGAACGGTCCAGATGTCCCATGTCCCCGAGCGGTCGCTGAGGAAGACAAGGCCCGTCCCGCCCGGCGTCCATCCAAGCAATTGATCCTTCGCGGGGTGCCCGGCGACAACGACCTCATTCCGGCCATCGGCGGCCATCAGGAAGAGATCGCCCTGGGGTGGGCTGCCCTCTTGCACGGAACTGAATGCGACAAATCGCCCGTCGGGCGAGAAACGGGCACTGACCCAGTTCGATGTCATACTCCTCAGGACGCGCATCGAGCCGTCCGCTGTCGAGATCAGCGTTAGCTCTTTCGCCTTGTTGCGCTCGCGATAGGCGAGGATGGACCCTGCGTCAGGCGACCAGTCCAAGGGATAGATGTACGTGTCTTTCTCGGCGCAAAGCGTGCGAAGACCCGAACCATCCAGGTTTCTCATCCGCAGCTGAGGGACCCAGTCCTTCGTATCCGAAAGGACGACGCAGTCGTAGGCGATTTGTTTTCCGTCGCGTGAAAACGCTTGGTCACCGAAGGTGTTCCCTTTATCGCTCCAGGGTAACCTATTTGTGATCCGCCTCGTCTGTCCGCCGGCAACTTCGAACTGGACCACGTCACCCGTGTCCCAGTCCATGCCTCTGATGGATTTGCCGTCCGCGGTCAAGACCCCGCCGACTCCGGAGGCGTCCGTGAGAACCCGGCGGGTGACGAGTCCACCGGCGCCGGGACCGCTTAGCGCCACGAGCCTTACCCGCGCCTGGGCCACAATCCCGGCCTGATCGGCGTATTCGCGCACCACCTGCTCGTACGCCTTGCGAGCTTCTCGCGTATCCGCGGCGCCCAGCTTTTCGTAGCACTGGCCCATTCGCAGCAGGGCGGTCGCAACCGTGGCCCGGCCGGCGCCGGGCTGCGCGGCGATCTTCTTGTATTGCTCGATGGCGCCCCTCAAGTCTCCATCTACGATTTCTGTTTTAATGGCGGCCTGGAGCGCCACCTCCGCCTTGTCGTCCTTCGTCTGGCTCGCCAAGTACCCCGCGGAGAGTGTGATGCAGAGAAGGCCAACCAAGACCCCCCCCCTCGCTAACCTCATAGGGATACTCTCACGCCCCCCCATGTTACGGCTCCATTGTCAGGTTAGTATCCGCGCTATAGTCAGGATTTGGTCTTATTCAGCCGTCGGGCTCGGATTCCCGGCCGGGCCCTTGTGCCTTGGCAATCCGGCGAGATAGCTCTGCTGGATCTCATCCGCGGAAAGAACATGATCATAGATCGCCACCTCATCTATCAAACCGTTGAAGCGAAAACCGGGCGTCCCATAATTCAACGACGAACCGATGTGCAATGGTTCCGTCGGCCTGGAAAGTATCGATTGGGTGATGGGCCCCGTTTTTGATAACGCGCCATTCACATAAATGCTCGCACTCCTGGAAGAATAGATCGTGCAGGCCAGATGATACCAGGTGTTCGGACGAAGAACCGTATCGGTAACAATGCCGTCGATACTCCAGTCCCCTCCGTCGCCATAAAAAGTATGACTGTGTCTGACCCCCCCCACTACTTTGCCCTGGGGTGTTAAGCTTAAAGCATAGGCGATTCCGTCATAGTTGATATTCCCCTTCGCCAAGATCGTTTGATTAGAGGGGCCTATGCTTGAAGTATTGATCCAGGCTTCCATAGTCAACTCATGCAAGATGTTCAAGTACGCGGCGGCTTTTGGCGCCGGTTGGAAGTTCTCCATCGTCCAGACTTCCGGCTTCCGCTGTCCGGCGTGGAAGGCGATGCTCTTTCCGTCGGGATGGATAGCCAATCCGGCGGAACCGTCGCCGATGGCCGTCTCGGAAGCCAAGACGCCCACCTTTTGGGGTTCTTTTTCCCATGGGGAAGCCCGCCAAAGCTCCAGCTTGGACGCGTGCCTTGATGTTTCTATTGCTTTGGCGAACAGCAGGGCTCGCCCGTCCGGTGTCCACACCAGCCCGTCACGCCGGATGGTTTCACGACCATTCAGACTTAGGAGCTTTTGAGCGTCCGCGCCTTGGGCTGACATGACCCAAAGCTCGTCGAAGGACCGGATCCCATTCGAAGACCTGAGGGTGAGCGCCAGCTCCTGTCCGTCGGGGGAGAGCGTCAGGTTGGTGATGTCCGCTCCTGAGGCGGCGCGATAGATTTCCCGTTCTCTTCCGGTGGCCGGGTCGCGCTGCAGGACGCGGGAAGCTTGATCGGCCGCGGCGATGCCGGCTCGGGCAAGGAAAAGCGACTTCCCGTCGGGGGTCCATTGACCGGCCAACGCGTCCGCTTCGGGATTGCTCGACATGATGGCGCTGGTCTCTCCGGTTCGAACATCGATCAGGTAGAATCCCGTGTGGAGAAGCTGCTTGTCGACTCCGGAAACGAGAATCGCCCGTCCGTTTGAGCCCCAGCGCGGAGTTTGCAAGCGTTCCAGGTCGGGCGGGACAGGGAATTCGCGCTCCTCCCCGGTTTTGAGGGAGCGGACGCAAAGGAACCATCGATCGCCGGCTCCATTCGAGAAGGTGGCCAAATATTGCCCGTCAGGGGAGAATAGAGGGTAGCGGCTCTTGCCGATGAAGCGCTCGTCGATCCGGGCCGGCGCGGCCAGAAGCTGCGATGCGGTTGGATCGAGCGTAGCGACGTACGCGTCCATCCCGCCGGTCTCGATTCCATAGATAAACGACCCGCCGCGCGTGAAGCCCAAGGGCTCGGCGGCCCCCAGCTCCGGCTTGATCAGCTCGGGCGCTCCTTTCGGTTTGCCGTCCGCCACCTGTTCGAACCAGGCTCCCCAGGGGCCCGTCCGGTCGCTGGCGAAGAGGATGCCCTTGCCGTCGGGCATCCAGCCGAGCAGCTGATCGTCGGCGGGATGCTGGACCAACGGAACCTCCTGGCTCCCGTCGGCCGCCAGGAGATAGATGTCGCGGTTGTTCGCGTCGTCCTGCGGAGGATAATCACAGGCGATGTAGCGCCCGTCCGGCGAAAAGGCGCGAGGCTCGGGCCAACGCGAACCCAGCGTTTTCAGAATATGCACGGCGCCGTCCCCCACGGAAATCGAGGCGATCTGGTTGGTCTCGCTCCTGTCGGTCTTGTCTTTGACGGTGAGCGCGGCGACAAGGCAGGCGCCGTCCGGGGACCAGGCGCCGAGCTCGACGCGGCTCAGATGCTCGTTCGTGTAAAGAACGCGCTGCCCGAATCCGTCGGTGCCGATCAGCCGGATGTCACAAGAAGCCTCTTCGGTGATCCACCCGTACGCGACGAGCTTGCCGTCGGGGGAGATGATGGAGCGATAAGCCGGATACTGGCGGACGTCGGAATTCTTCGTCAGATCGCGAGTCTCCCCAGTGGCCAGGTTTCGAAGCGCGATGTTGGCGGCGTTTCGGTCCTTGAAGGACGTGAAAGAGAGGTATCGCCCGTCCCAGGACGGTGCCCCCCCGGCGTCCACCTCGGGCCCCGTCCACACCCGGCGCACGGTCATGGGAGGTCCGTTTCCCGCGTGATTCAGCGCCGCTAGCCGCGCCTGGGCGGCCACCGTTTCTTTCTGCTCGGCGAAATCCCGCACCACTCGTTCGTAGGCGAGGCGCGCCTGCGTATCGCCCAGCTTCTCATAACATTGACCCATACGGACCAGGGCCTTTGCCGCCACGGCGCGATGGCTGCCCTCGGCGAGATTCCGATACTGCTCGATCGCGGCCCGGAGATTTCCATCGACCGTTTCCGACTTGATGGCGGCTTGGAGAGCCACTTCCGCCTTGTTGTCGTTCGCGGGGTTCGCCTGATCCCCGAGGGAAAAGGGCGCCCAAAGCAGCACTGCCAAAAGGATGAGCTTAGCCGGCTTCATGCGGCGTCCTTCCCGAGCTCATGTCAGCCGTCGAAGCGGTATCCCAGGCCGCGGACGCTGATGATATAACGCGGCTCGGAGGGCTTCGGCTCGATCTTTTTTCGCAGGGTGACGACGTGGTTGTCGACCACGCGATCGGTGACGAATGTGCCGTGCCCCCAGACGAGGTCCAGGAGCTGATCCCGGCTCAGCAACTTGCCGCCGTTGCGGATGAAGGCGGCGAGCATCTTGAACTCGATGGCCGTCAGCTCCACGGGTTTGCCGCCGCGGCGCAGCTCGCAGCGGGCGAAGTCGACTTCCGCGTCGCCGAACCGGTAAGTCGGCGCATCGTCGTCCGTGCCGCGGCGGAGGGCCGCCTTGATCCGGGCGCGCAGCTCGCGCGGGCTGAAGGGCTTGGTCACGTAATCGTCGGCGCCGATCTCCAGCCCCAGGACCTTCTCGGCCTCCTGCGTCTTGGCGGTCAGCATGATGATTGGCGTTTTGAATCCGTCCCGTCGCAGCTCGCGGCAGACCTCGAAGCCGTCCTTGCCCGGAAGCATGAGATCGAGCAGGATCAGGTCGAAGGCTTCCTTCCGGGCCCGCTGCAGGGCGCTTTCCCCGTCCGATTCGATCACCACCTCGTAGCCCTCGCCCTGCAGGTCCATCTGAAGGCCGAACGCGATCGCGGATTCATCTTCGACGATCAGGATGCGCTTCATGCCTTTTCCTCCATGGGCAGCAGGATGCTGAACGTGCTGCCTTTGCCGGGTTCGCTCGCCAGGCGGATCTCTCCGCCATGAGCCTCGACGATTTGGCGGGCCATGGCTAGGCCGATGCCGGTCCCTTGGATGTGGGCCGCCCGGGAGCCGGTGCCGCGGACGAATTCCTTGAAGATATCCTTCTGCTCGGATGCCGGAATGCCCATGCCCTGGTCCCGGACCCTGATGACCAGGCGGCTTTCCTCGCGCGCCATCTCGACCCAGACGGTGCGGCAGTCCGGCGAATACTTGACCGCATTGTCGAGCAGGTTTCTCAGCGCCAGGCTGAGCGCATCCCGATCGGCCCGGATCAGCGCGTACTCCCCGTCGAGCTTCATCTCGATGCGGAAGCCCTTGACCGCGGCCTTCTCCTGAAATTCGGCAACCAGGTCGCGGACCAACGCGACGGGATCGATGTCATCGAAGCTGTAGCGGTACGCGCGCGCCTCGAGGCGGCCGAAATCGAGCAGCGACTCGACGAGCCTCTGCAGCCGCTCACTTTCGTGGGATAGAATGTCGTAGGACTTCTGCTTCAGGTCCTCCGTTGGGACCCGTCCTTTCGCGAGCATCTCCGAAAGCTGGCGGAGCGAGGTGAGCGGGGTCCGGAATTCGTGCGACACCGCCGATACGAACTCGGACTTTAGCCTGGCTACGGCCCGCTCGCGGTTGATGGAGCGCATGATGAAATAGGAGCCGGCCACGAGCGTCAGGGCTAAAACGGCGAATCCCGCGAAGAGAAGGCGGCGACGCCCGGCCGCGCCTTCTTCGTCGGCGCCGGTATCGGCCCGCGCGATTTGCAGAGTCCCGGGGAGTCGGGTAGCCGCCGCCGTCCGGACCGCCTGCGGACCGCTTTTATTGATTGATCCGAGCATGACCTGCCCGTCTGCGTCGAGCACGGCGCCCCGTGCGCGCCGGCCCTGCAAGGTCTCCGTCCACGTCGACTCGAGGTAGCTGGGCCCGGCCAATACGGCGACGAGCCGGTCCGTCGTTCCCGACCAGGAGATCAGGACCGGCCGATCTTCAAATTTCTGGATCCGGCGCCCTTTCGATTCCGGCTCGGCAACCCATTGGCGGAAGAGCGATTCCGCGGCGGTCGAAAGGGCCAGCGCGTTTTGTTCGCGCTCCGTCAGAAGAACGGTCCCCAGCCAGCGTCGGGCCTCGTCTCGATAATACTCCCATGCGGGCTGGAGCAGGCTCCACCGGCCGCTCCAGAGGGCCGCATGCATGAGGGACGCTTCCTTCCGCAGCTCTTCGCGGTTCCCGATCGCTTCCAGCACGGTGCCGCGCGATTCCCGGGCCATCAGCTCCGCCGGCAGTCCGTGGACGGAGGTCTGTCCGAGCTTGGCGAGCTCGTCGTAAGCCTGGAGGGCGTCTTGGCTGCGGCCGATCTTGCGGAGGTTTCGCCCCAAGCGCAGCAGGGCGCCGGCCCGCACGCCCGGATCCGGGGAACGGGCGAGGGAGCGGAAGACCTCGGCCGCCCGGACCGAATCATTGCCTTGAAATTCCAGGCTTTCCCCGGCGGCGAAGGTCGTCGCCGGCGGCTCTCCGACGTCCGTGATCAGGGGATAGAAGAGAAGGCTGGCGGGGGGAAAAGCTCGGGCGGAGGATTTCGTCGCTTGGAAGACGATGACCCCGTCCGGCGGCTCCTTCGTGCCGGGGCTCGGGACGAAGCTCTGATAGCTTTCCAGATCGGCGAGGCTGAGCTGAAGCGCCGCGGCGATCTGGTCGGCCGTCTGCTCCAGGCGCTCCTGCAAGCGCTGCCCTTCGAGCGCGCGGTCCTGCTTCAGCCATTGCCAGCCGAGCCAGCCCAAGGCGCCGCCGAGGACGACCATGAGGCAGAGAAAGACCACCAGGAGGCGTCCGGGCGGGTGGAGCCAATCAGCTAATCTCATGGGTTGCCTTGCCGGCGGCGTTGATTCCCAAGATTATATCGGGCCAGGTCAAGATTGAATGGAGATTGTGTCAGGATTCTGTTTTTCCAAGGGCGGGAAGGCGGCGCCTTCCACCTTGACTTACCCCGCCTGTAGTGTAGCATGAGGGTCTCGGAAGTTCCAGGAGGAGGCCGCCCATGAAAAAAAACACTCTGATCGCCCTCGTCCTGGCCGTCCTCGGCGCGTTTTCGAGACTGAGCGCGGCGCCGCAAAGCGCCAAGATCAAGGTCCCGGACAAGGTGCCGTCCAAGGCTCTCCCCTTCGAGCTCGAGGACGTGCGCCTGCTTGACGGGCCGTTCCGGGAGGCCATGCTCCGCGATCAGAAATACCTGCTCGGCCTCGACGCGGACCGGCTGCTCCACAACTTCCGGGTGACCGCGGGCCTGCCCTCGACGGCCAAGCCCCTGGGCGGATGGGAAGACCCGAAAGGGGAGCTGCGGGGCCACACCGTCGGGCATTACTTGACGGCCTTGGCTCTGATGTCCTCCGCGACCGGCGACGCTCGGTTCAAGGCCCGGGGCGACCTGATCGTCGCCGAGCTGGCCAAGGTCCAGGAGGCCATGCCGGCCAAGGGCTTCAATAAAGGATTCCTATCGGCGTATCCGGAGGAGTTCTTCGACCGCGTCGACAAGCGCGTCCAGGTCTGGGCGCCGTATTACACCCTCCACAAGATCATGGCCGGACTCCTGGACATGTCTCTCCATTGCGGCAACACCCAGGCCCTGGACGTCGTGACCAAGATGGCCGCCTGGGTCAAGTTTCGCGTGGACCGGCTGACTGACGAGCAGCAGCAGGCCGCCCTCGAAACCGAGCACGGCGGCATGAACGAGGTCTTGGCCAATCTCTATGCCGTAACCGGAAACGAGGATCTCCTGAAGACGGCCTTCAAGTTCAACCACAAGAAGCTGTTCGACCAATGGGCCGCCGGCGTGGACAAGCTCGACGGCCTGCACGGGAACACGCAGTTTCCCAAGGTCGTCGGCGCCTTCCGCGAATACCAGCTGACCGGCGACAAGCGGTACCTGGATATTGCCTCCTTCTTCTGGGACCGGGTCGCCCTCCACCGCTCGTTCGTCACCGGCGGGAACACGAACGGCGAGAGCTTTTTCCCGATCGACGCTTTCTCCCGGAATCTCGGCCCGTCCAGTACCGAGACGTGCAATACCTACAACATGCTCAAGCTGACCCGCCAGCTCTTCGGCCTGGAGCCGTCCGCCGAGAAGATGGATTTCTATGAGCGGGGCCTGTTCAACCACATCCTTGCCTCCCAGGACCCCGCGACGGGGATGGTCTGCTATTATCTCCCGCTCCGGCCGGGCGCATGGAAGACGTATTCGACTCCGGACGCATCCTTCTGGTGCTGCGTGGGCACGGGCATGGAGAATCACGCCAAGTACGCCGACACCGTCTACTTCCACGACGACGCCTCCCTTTACGTCAACCTCTTCATCGCCTCCGAGCTGACCTGGAAGGGGAAAGGGCTCGTGGTTCGCCAGGAGACGAAGTTCCCCGACGAGGACACGTCGCGGTTGTCGATCAAGGCCCAAAATCCCGTTCGGCTGGCGTTGAAGATCCGGTGCCCGTCCTGGCTCGCGGCTGGCATGGCGGTGACGATCAACGGGAAGATCGAGCCGGTGAACGCCAAGCCGGGATCCTATGCTTCGATCGAGCGGGAATGGAAGAGCGGCGACACGGTCCTTGTCCGCTGGCCGATGGGCTTGAGGCTCGAAGCCATGCCCGACAATCCGAAGATGGTCGCGGTCCTCTATGGCCCGATCGTGCTCGCCGGCGACCTCGGCCGCGAGGGCCTGACCGAGGCGCTGAGGTATGGGCCGAATGCGCCGCCGATGAACCGGATCCCTTCGGTCGCCGTCCCCGTCTTCATCGGCGAGGTCAAGGACGTGTTGTCCCACATCAAAGCCGCGCCGGAGCAGGGCGCGCCGCTCACGTTCCAGACAAGCGAGCTCGCCCAGCCCCAGGACGTCCGTCTGATTCCCTTGAACAAGGCGTTCGACCAACGCTACACGGTCTATTGGAATGTCCAATCGGCGGCGGAGTGGCGCCAGGGCGTGCTCAAGGATACGGAGCGGAAAATTCATCAGATCGAGCTGTTCCAACGGACGGTGGACGTGGTCGACCTCAACAGCGCGCCGAGCGAAAAGGAGCACAATTTCCAGGGGCAGAATTCCAACCAGGGATTCTATGAGGGCAAGCAGCGCGTCACGGTGAAATTCCAGTCCGAGCCGAACGGCCGGGTCGGCAGCCTGATCGATATCCGGGTCGTCCGGTAGAGAAGGAGAGCAACGGCCGGCGAGGCCGCGCTCTTTAAAAAGTGCCGTCGATTTAGAAAAAACCCGCCTGCTTCAGGGCTGCCTGCGAGATCCCATTGCCCGGGCCGTCGCCCCGGGACACGCAGACCGCGACCTTGTGATCCGTGGCGCGGACGAGCTCGGCAATGTTTTCATGGGTGAATCCCGGACAGAGGAGAATGGAGTCGATCTTCTTCTCCGCGAACAGGCGCTTGCTGACCTCGAGGGCCTCAGCCTGGTTCTTGACGATCACCACGTCCAGCTGGTATTTCCCGGTGTCGATGAAACAGTGGTACTTCGATGGGTCCCCGTCCGGAGCATGGGCGAGAAAGAGTGCTTTGAAGGCCATGAGTATATCCTCCTTATGTTTAGCGCCGGGGATCGATGCTCACCGTGGTCGGCGCCTCCGGCACGCGGACCAGTGGACCGGGCAGGCGGGCCTTGTCCGCAGCCTGGCCGAGGAGATCATGTTGGAAGGGCGCCCCGAGCGGCGCCTGCGGACCGGCGCCTTTGATCGACCAGGTCATGGTCAGCGCGTCGAGATCGACGGCGATGGCCATATCGGCGTAGGCGCCGTTCTTGTCGAAGCCGAAGAATTTTCTCCACGAATCGAGATCGAGGCGCAGCGTCGTGCCCGAGTCGGGGAGCCAGTTCAAGCCTCGGCCCACGGACTGAGTTTCTTCGCTGACGCCGCCCCAATCTTTCGTATAGAGGTTGCCGTCGGCGGTATTGTCGACGTTACAGAAATCGATCGCCTTGCCGCAGCGGTAGAAGATGTTGTTCAGGACCTTGTTGCGGCGCGTCGTGCCGCCGCGGCCGCTCACGATCCGGTCCTCGACGTGGCGGAACTTGATCGCCGCGTCCTGGGTCTCGCCGATCAGGTTGTGGGCGATGACCGTCTCGTCGCTGCCGTCCACCGTGATGCCCCAGCCCCCGTGGCCCGGCATGTTGTAGGAACCGCCTCCCGCGCCCGCGGTCGCCTTCCAGATGATGTTGTCGTCGATCATGTTGGGCTCGTGGGAGGCCTCGAGGTAGATCCCGCCCCGGAGCGTCTCGAGATTATCGCCCATGACGTTGCCGGTGATGCGGGTGTTCGCGTTCTCGTAGTCGAGCCAGATCGCCTCCGCGTGGATCGTATGCCGGATGACGTTGTGCCGGATCAGGCAGCCCTTCGCCGCGTGCAGCTTGATCCCGCCCGTCTCCCAGGCCAGCTCCACGTCCCGGTCGCCCACATGCTCGATCAGGTTGGAGTCGATCAGGGTGTCCTGGACCGCCATCCCGGCGATCCCGCACACGCCGGCATCGTCGATGCGATTGCGACGTATGAGCGCGTAGCCGACCATCGCGGGCCGTTCCATGTCCCAATCCTGGGCGCCGAGGTCGAGCGCCACGCCGTTGGCGTGCCGCAGGACGCAGTCCTCGACGATCCAATGGTGGCCCCGGTTGAGCGACATCAAGCCGCGCTGCGGCACCGGGAAGCCGTTGGCCGCGTGTTCGAACGTGATCCCCTTGATCCGGATGTAGGCGAGACCCCGCGTCCGGGGCGCGAACACCTGCTCCTGGATCGCGAGCTCCACTTCGCGCTGAGCCGGATCCGCGTCGCCGGGCAGGCGGACGTGGATCGCGAGCCCGTCGTGCTCGCACCAGAAGGCGCCGTCCTTCGCGCCCAGATCCCGGTAGAGCTCCACCTGGGCGAGGCGCCGTCCGTCCACGAAGACCATGCCCCGGCGCACGAGATGCCGCCACAGCTCTTCCGGCTTGGGCATCAAGTAGACACGGTCCTGCATGATGCTGGCCATGCCGAAGGGGTTGTAGCCCTGGAAATCGAGGTCGTCCAAGCGGCGCTCGTAGATCTTCACCGGGACTTGAG
Source organism: Candidatus Aminicenantota bacterium (assembly GCA_003141555.1). Classification (GTDB taxonomy): domain Bacteria; phylum Acidobacteriota; class Aminicenantia; order Aminicenantales; family UBA4085; genus FEN-413. The sequence goes on along the minus strand of PLMN01000009.1, from coordinate 109,354 downwards.
CCGGTGCCGGCAGGTCGAGCTTGAACCCCGTCGAGGGGTGCCAGCCGGTTTTGACCAGTCGCGAGCCCTTGACGACGATGTCCGCCCCGGGTTCCGCTTCGTAGCTGATCATCGTGTCGGGGCCGGCCCCTCCGCGCGCCGGGTCGACGCGCTCGCGATAGATCCCCGTCATGATGATCACGCGCTCGCCGGGCTGGAGGACCTGGGCGGCCTTGTTGATGGTGAGGAAGGGCGATTCTTGAGTCCCGGCATTCGAATCGGCCGCGCGCGCATTCCGATTGTCGACGTAATAAGTTTTGGCGAACTGGAGCGGCCGCTCCCAGGATATGAACTCCCGTCCGTCCGGGAGCAGCATCCCCGGTCTGCCGCCCTGGCCGGATGACAAGCTTCCGGTGATAACGACAAATCCAGAGAGGAGAAGGATGAGCGGGATCCGTCGGCTCCATGAAATTATTATTGCCAATTCTGCCCTCTGTTATCGTCTCGGATCATATGGCCCGATTTGCGGGGATGTCAAGACCGGCTATGTATTTTCACATCTTCTCGCGGCTTTTTCAACGCTGAAATAAAGATTGGCCTTGTTAGGCCATATGAATTCAACAACTTGGCCGTCTCATAATTTTTATAATTTCTCGCTAATATCCCGGCTTATCAGATGTCTAATATTTTTGTGGTGGAGTATATTTGCCAAAAATCCTATAATCGAAACCTTATCATGTCATTGAATATTGAGAGCCTACGCAAGAAAGAGCACCCGGACTGCGACGGGGAATCGCTTGGAGGGATAATCCATGGATTTCGAAACAAATGACTCACCGGACGGCCGTCAGGTTGAAATCTCGAAGGGCGGCCGAAGACCGCAGGCCGGGCTGCGCCGCCGCCCGCGGCTTTGGCTCTGGAGCTTGGCCGCCCTTTTTGTCTGGGCGTCGCTCTTCGGCCTGAGATCCGTCTTCGCCCAAGCGCCGCGCGGCCGAGGGGCTGCGCCCGGAGCTGCCGCGCGCGCCGTTCCGGTCATCGGGGCCGCCGCGCGGAGCGTGGACTTCCCGGTCTACCTCACCGGGCTGGGCTCGGTGATCCCGCTCAAGACGGTCACCATCCGGACCCGGGTGGACGGCCAGATCGTCAACGTCGCCTTTCGGGAAGGGCAATCCGTCCGCGAAGGCGACCTCTTGGTGGAAATCGATCCCCGGCCTTTCGAGGTCCTTCTCCACCAGGCCGAAGGGCAGATGGCCAAAGACCAGGCGGGCCTGGCTAACGCCAAGGTCGACTTGAAGCGCTATGAGGCGCTGATCAAGGACGACTCGATCGCCCGCCAACAGCTCGATACCCAGGCGGTCGTCGTAACCCAGTATGAGGCGGCCATCAAGAGCGATCAGGCCCAGGTCGACAGCGCCAAGCTCAGCCTCACTTACAGCCGCATCACGGCGCCCATCCCTGGCATCGTCGGGCTCAGGCTGGTCGATCTCGGGAACATCGTCCATGCCAGCGACGCCACCGGCCTCCTCGTCATCACCCAGCAGCAGCCGATTACGGCCGTCTTCACCCTCGTCGCCAGCTCTCTTTCCAAGATCCTGCCTCCCCTGCGGGCCGGGACCAAGCTCGCGGTCGAAGCCTGGGATACGGACCTCACCCACAAGCTCGCCGATGGCTCCGTGCTGGCCCTCGACAACCAAATCGACCCGGGCACGTTCACCATCCGGATCAAAGCCCTGTTCCTTAATACCGATTTCGCCCTCTTCGCCAATCAGCCCATCAGCGCCAAGCTGCTCGTGGACACCCTGCGCCACGCGGTCGTCATCCCGACCGCCGCGCTCCAGCGCAGCCCCCAGTCGACCTATGTCTTCGTCGTCAAGCCGGACCAGACCGTGGAGATCCGGAACGTCGACGTCCAGCTGACTCAGGGCGACGATTCCGCGATCCGCCAGGGCCTCTCTCCCGGAGAGATCGTCGTCGTCGACGGCGTCGACAAGCTTCAGGCCGGCACCCGGGTTACCATGGCCGGGGAGGACAATCCCACCGGAAGCGGAACCCGGAAGCGCTCCTCATGAACCCCTCGCGGCCCTTCATCCAGCGGCCGATCGCCACGTCCCTGCTCATGGTCGGGCTGCTGATCGCCGGCGCGATCGGGTTCCGCCAGCTGCCGGTCTCGGCCCTGCCCCAGGTGGATTATCCCACGATCCAGGTCGTGACCTTCTATCCCGGGGCCAGCCCCGATGTCATGGCCTCGGCCGTCACGGCGCCGCTCGAGCGCCAGTTCGGACAGATGCCGGGCCTGAATCAGATGACGTCGGCTAGCTCCTCGGGGAGCTCGCTCGTGACGCTCCAGTTCGTCCTCGACCTGAACATCGACGTCGCCGAGCAGGAAGTCCAGGCGGCGATCAACGCCTCGGGGACCTACCTCCCCCGCGACCTGCCCAATCCCCCGATTTACAGCAAGATCAACCCCGCCGACGCGCCGATCCTGACCCTGGCCCTGACGTCGGATTCGATGGCCTTGTCCAAGGTCGAGGACTACGCCGATACCCGCTTCGCCCAGAAGATCTCGCAGCTGCCGGGCGTCGGCCTGGTCAGCATCAGCGGCGGGCAGAAGCCGGCCGTCCGCGTCCAGGTGAACCCCGTCGCCCTCTCCGCGCTCGGGCTCAACATGGAAGACGTCAGGAGCGCCATCGTCACGGCCAATGTCAACCAGGCCAAGGGCTCGTTCGACGGCCGCCAACAGGCCTATTCGATCTGGGCGAACGACCAGCTCCTGACGAGCGCCGACTATAGCCCGATCGTCGTCGCCTACCGCAACGGGGCGCCGGTCCGCCTGTCCGACATCGCCCGGGTCATCGACGCTCCCGAGAACGTGAAGCTGGCCGCTTGGATGAACCAGGTGCCGGCCGTCATCGTCAACATCCAGCGCCAGCCCGGGGCCAACATCATCGCCGTCGTCGATCGGATCAAGCAGCTGCTGCCCCAGCTCCGGGCGTCGCTGCCCGCGGCGGTGAAGGTGTCGATCCTGACCGACCGGACGACGACGATCCGGGCTTCGGTCCGGGACGTCGAGTTCGAGCTCATGCTGACCATCGCCCTCGTGGTCATGGTCATCTTCCTCTTCCTCCGGACGGCCGCCGGGACCGTGATCCCCAGCGTCGCCGTGCCCCTCTCCCTCGTCGGCACGTTCGGGGTGATCTACCTCCTCGGCTTCAGCCTGAACAACCTGACCCTGATGGCCCTGACGATCGCCACCGGCTTCGTCGTCGACGACGCGATCGTCATGATCGAGAACATCACGCGCTATATCGAGGAGGGGGTCCCGCCGCTCGAGGCCGCTCTTCGAGGCTCGGAGCAGATCGGCTTCACCATCATGTCCCTGACGGTGTCGCTGATCGCCGTGCTCATCCCGCTCCTCTTCATGGGCGACGTGGTCGGGCGCCTCTTCCGGGAATTCGCCGTCACGCTGTCGGTCACGATCCTCATTTCGATGGCCGTCTCCCTGACCCTGACGCCGATGATGTGCAGCCGTCTCCTGCGGCTTAAGCCGGTTTCGGCGCAGACCCGCTTTTATCGGACGTCGCAGCGCGCCTTCGACAAGGTGATCGCTTTCTATGACCGGATTTTGACCTGGGTGCTCCGCCACCGCGGGGAGACGCTGGCCGTCGCCGTGGGGACGTTGGTCCTCACGATCGTCCTTTACATCGTCATCCCCAAGGGGTTTTTCCCCGTCCAGGACACGGGCGTCATCCTCGGCATTTCCGAGGCTCCGCAGACCGTGTCCTTCACGGCCATGGCCGAGCGCCAGCAGGCCCTGGCCCGGGTGATCCTCAAGGACCCCGCCGTCGAGAGCCTTTCCTCGTTCATCGGCATCGACGGGCTCAACACCACGGTCAACAGCGGCCGGATCCAGATCAACCTCATCCCCCTCGGGAAGCGGAAGGCCGGCGTCGGCGAGATCATCCGCCGCCTCCAGCCGGAGCTCGACCGCGTCGAGGGCATCACCCTCTTCATGCAGCCCGTCCAGGAGCTGACCGTCGAAGACCGCGTCAGCCGCACGCAGTTCCAGTACACCCTCGAGGATCCCGACTCCCGGGAGCTCGCCGCCTGGGCCCCCCGTTTCGTAGACCGGCTCCGGATGGTCCCGGAGCTCCGCGACGTGGCCAGCGACCAGCAGACCGAGGGGCTCGACGCGCGCCTTGTCCTCGACCGGACGACCGCCTCCCGGCTCGGCATCACCCCCCAGATGCTCGACGACGCGCTCTACGACTCGTATGGGCAGCGTCAGGTCTCCACGATGTTCACGGAGCTCAACCAGTACCGCGTCGTCCTCGAGACCCAGCCGGAGTTTCAGACCAAGCCGGACGACCTCGCTCACGTCCGGCTGAAGGCCGGCGCGAGCGGCACCGTGCCCCTCGGCTCGTTCACTACCGTCCAGCTCTCCAACGTCCCGCTGGCCGTGAACCACCAGGGGCAGTTCCCGGTGGTCACCGTCTCCTTCAACCTCGCCCCCGGCTCCTCGCTCGGCGCCGCCGTCCAAGCCGTCGACAAGGCGGCGCTCGAGCTCGGCCTTCCGGAGAGCATCCAGAGGAGCTTCCAGGGAACCGCCCAGGCCTTCCGCAACTCCTTGGTCAATACGCCGTTCCTGCTGCTGGCCGCGATCATTACGGTCTATCTCCTCCTGGGCATGCTCTATGAGAGCTATATCCACCCGGTGACCATCCTCTCCACGCTGCCCTCGGCGGGGATCGGGGCCCTGCTCTCCCTGATGCTGTTCGGCATCGACTTCTCGGTCATTGCCCTGATCGGGATCATCCTCCTTATCGGCATCGTCGAGAAGAACGCCATCATGATGATCGATTTCGCCCTCGATGCCCAGCGCAAGGAGGGCAAACCCGCTCTCGAGGCCATCCATCAGGCCGCCCTGCTGCGGTTCCGGCCGATCCTGATGACGACTATGGCCGCCTTGTTCGCCGGGATCCCCCTGGCCGTCGGTTCCGGGATCGGCTCGGAGCTCCGCCATCCCCTGGGCATTGCCATCGTCGGCGGCCTGATCTTCAGCCAGATGCTGACGCTCTTCACGACGCCCGTGATCTACCTCGCCTTCGACCACCTGTCGCACCGCGTCGCGGGCCGCAAGCGGTCCCGGCCGGCAGCCGCCAACTCGCGTGAAGCCGCATGAACATCTCCGCGCCGTTCATCCGCCGGCCGGTGGCCACGACGCTGATGGTCGTGGCCATCGCCCTGGCCGGGGTGGTCGGCTTCCGCTTCCTGCCCGTTTCGCCGCTTCCCCAGGTCGAGTTCCCGACCATCAGCGTGTTCGCCGGCCTGCCCGGGGCCAGCCCCGAGACGATGGCTTCGTCCGTGGCGACCCCCCTCGAGCGCCAGTTCGGCCGCATCGCCGGCATCACCGAGATGACCTCGTCAAGCGGGCTGGGCTCGACGAACATTACCATCCAGTTCGACCTCAACCGCAACATCGACGCTGCCGCCCGCGACGTCCAGGCAGCCATCAATGCCGCCCGAGGCCAGCTGCCCAAGAACCTCCCGAGCAATCCCGGCTACCGGAAAGTGAACCCGGCGGATGCCCCCGTCATCCTCCTCGCCCTGTCCTCGGACATCGTCGAGCGGGCGCGGATGTACGACCTCGCGGCGACCATCCTCCAGCAGAAGCTGGCCCAGGTCCCCGGCGTCGGCCAGGTCTCGGTCGGCGGCGGCGCGCTGCCCGCCGTCCGGGTCGACGTCGATCCCGTCGCCCTCAACAGCACCGGGCTCGGCCTCGAGGATGTCCGGGCGTCGCTCGCCGCGGCGAACGCCAACCGGCCCAAGGGCGAGGTGGCCAACATCGAGCGGGTCTGGTCCCTGTCGACGACGGACCAGATCATGATGGCGGCCGAATACCGGCCACTCGTGGTCGCCTATCGCAACGGGGCCGCGGTGCGCCTGAGCGACGTGGCCAACGTCACTGACTCGGTCGAAGACATCCGGACGGCCGGCCTGTCGAACGGCAAGCCGGCGATCATCCTCACCATCTCCCGCCAGCCGGGGGCCAACATCATTGCTACCGTGGACGGCATCCGGGCCATCCTGCCCCAGCTCAAGGCGGCCATCCCGCCGACCGTCGACCTGTCGATTCTCATCGATGCCACGCGGACCATCCGGGCGTCGGTCCGGGACGTCGAGATCACCCTCCTCATCTCCATCGCCCTCGTCATCCTGGTGGTCTTCGTCTTCCTCCGCAGCGTGCGCTCGACGTTCATCCCGAGCATCGCCGTCCCCATTTCCCTGATCGGGACATTCGGCGTGATGTATCTCTTCCACTACAGCATCGACAACCTGTCGCTCATGGCCATGACGATCGCCACGGGATTCGTGGTCGACGACGCCATCGTCGTGATCGAGAACATCACGCGGCATCTCGAGGCGGGCATGGCGCCGCTCGCCGCGGCGCTCAAGGGAGCCGAGGAGATCGGGTTCACGGTCCTTTCGATCAGCCTGTCCCTCGTGGCGGTCTTTATCCCCATCCTCCTCATGGGCGGCATCGTCGGGCGCCTCTTCCGGGAATTCGCCGTCACCCTGTCGATCGCCATCGCCGTCTCCCTCCTCGTCTCGCTCACGGCGACGCCGATGATGTGCGCCATCCTGCTCCGGCAGCACGAGAAGGATCGGGGCGGCCGCCTCTACCGGGCCAGTGAGCGCTGGTTCGCCGCGATCCTGCGCGCTTACGAGCGCGCTCTCGGCTGGGTTCTGCGCCACCGGCGCCTGACGCTCGCCGTGACGCTGGCCACGATGGCCATGACCGTCTATCTGTATGTCAAGATTCCCAAAGGCTTTTTCCCTCAGCAGGACACGAGCCGCCTGAACGGCTCGATCATCGCCGACCAGGACACGTCGTTCCAGGCCCAGCGCGTCCGGCTGACCCAGTTCATGGACACCATCAACCGCGATCCCGCGGTCAAAAACGCGGTGGGATTCCTCGGCGGCGGCACGCTCAACTCCGGCCGGATGTTCGTCAGCTTGAAGGCTATGGAGGACCGCGACGTGTCGGCCGACCAGGTCATCGCCCGCCTGCGGGCCAAGCTCGGCTCCGTCCCGGGCGCGACGCTCTATCTCCAATCGGTCCAGGACGTGCGCATCGGCGGCCGCATGGGCGCGGCCCAGTATCAGTATACGCTCCAGGGCGACGATCCCAACGAGCTGTTCTCCTGGGCGCCGCGGGTCTACGACCGCCTCCGCCGCCTCAAGGAGCTCACCGACGTCAACAGCGACCAGCAGAACCGGGGCCTCCAGGCCAACCTGACCATCGACCGGGTGACGGCGTCCCGGCTCGGCATCTCGCCCCAGACGATGGACGATTATCTCTACGACGCCTTCGGCCAGCGCCAGGTCTCGACCATCTACACGGCGCTCAACCAGTATCACGTGATCATGGACCTCGATCCGAAATACTGGCAGAATCCCGAAGGCCTCAAGCTCGTCTATATCCCCACCCCGAAGTCCGGCCTGGTCCCGCTCGCGGCTTTCACCCGCTTCGAGCCGCGGACCGCGGCGCTCACGGTCAACCACCAGGGCCAGTTCCCCGCGGTGACGATCTCCTTCAACCTGCCCGTCGGCGTCGCCCTCGGGACGGCCATCGACGCCGTCAAGAGCGCGGAGTCGGACCTCGGCCTTCCGGCCGGCATCCGGGGGAGCTTCCAGGGCACGGCTCAGGCGTTCCAGTCCTCGCTGGCCAATGAGAACATCCTGATCCTGGCGGCCCTCCTGGCCGTCTACATCGTTCTCGGGGTCCTCTACGAGAGCCTGATCCATCCTATCACGATCCTTTCGACCATCCCCTCGGCCGGGGTCGGCGCGCTCCTGGCGTTGTTCCTCTTTCATACCGAGCTCTCGGTCATCGCCCTGATCGGGATCATCCTCCTCATCGGCATCGTCAAGAAGAACGCCATCCTGATGATCGATTTCGCCCTCGACGCCGAACGGAACGGGAACAAGACGCCGGAGGAGGCGATCTTCCAGGCCTGCCTCCTCCGTTTCCGGCCGATCACCATGACGACCATGGCCGCGCTGCTCGGGGGGCTGCCGCTCGCCATCGGCGGCGGCACGGGGTCGGAGCTGCGCCGGCCTCTGGGCATCGCCATCGTCGGCGGCCTGATCTTCAGCCAGATGCTGACCCTGTTCACGACGCCCGTCGTCTATATCTACCTCGACCGCTTCCGGCTGCGGATGGCGGCGGTCCGCCGCACTTTGGTCCGCCGTTTCGCTTCTCATGGAGAGGGAACATGATCCCAAGACGTTCGGCCTTATTCCTTCCGATCCTGTGCGCCGCGGGCTGCCTGGTCGGCCCCGCTTACCGGAGGCCTTCAGCCCCGGTCCCGCCGGCTTACCAGGAGCCTTCCCCGGCGGGCGCGGCCGGCGCGGTGACGTGGAAGGCCGCCCAGCCGGCCGACGCGGCCCGCCGGGCCCCATGGTGGGAGGTTTTCCGGGACTCCGATCTCAACGCCCTACTGGAAAAGGTGAACGTCTCGAATCAGACCGTCGCCCTGGCCGAGGCCCAGTACCGCTCCGCCCGGGCGGCGGTGGTCGGCATCCGCTCGGAGCTCTTCCCCACGGTAGGCGTTGTAGGCCAGGCCGCGCCCTCGAGCGGGCTCACCACGAGGTCGCCCGGTCCCGGGCAGGCCGCGCCGTCGGCCGCGAGCTACGAGATCGCGGTCGACCTCGGATGGGAAATCGACCTCTTCGGCCGGATCCGGCGCGGCGTCGAGGCTGGCGTCGCGGGCGCCCTCGCCACCGCGGCGGACCTCGAAAGCGTCCGGCTGGCCATGCAGGCCGAAGCGGCGGTGGACTATTTCCTCCTCCGCGGCCAGGACGCGGCGATCCAGCTCCTCCAGAAGACCGCGGCCGGCTACCAGTCCGAGCTCGGCCTCACGGAGAACCGCTACCGGCAGGGCGTCGCCTCGGGGATCGACGTTTCGCAGGCGAAGACGCAGCTCGAATCGACGCTGGCCCAGGTAGCGGACCTCGAGATCACCCGGGCCCAGCTCGATCATGCCCTGGCCGTGCTATCCGGCCGCGCGCCACAGGAATTCACGGTGGCGGCCGGGGATCTCGGGGCGGCTTTGCCGGAGATCCCTGCCGGGCTGCCGTCGGAGCTTCTCGAGAGGCGGCCCGACATCGCCGCCGCCGAGCGGCGCGTGGCGGCGGCCAATGCCCAGATCGGCGTCGCCGTGGCGGGTTTCTTCCCGACACTCAACTTGACCGGCCTGGCCGGCTACGAGAGCTCGGCGCTCGCCGGCCTGTTCACCCTGCCCAACAGGATCTGGTCGCTGGGAGCGTCGCTGGCCGATACGATCTTCGGCGCCGGGAAGCACCGGGCGGCCTACGAGCAGGCCCGGGCGGCCTACGACGGCTCCGTCGCTCAGTATCGGGAAACGGTGCTCGAAGCGATGGAGCAGGTCGAAGACAACCTGGCGGCCCTCCGCCTTCTCGGCGAGGAGGCCCGCCACCAGGCCGTGGCCGTCACGGAGGCCGAGCGGACGGTCACTTTGGCCAAGAACCGCTACCTGAACGGCATCTCGTCCTACTTCGAGGTCGTGACCGCTCAGAACACGGCCCTGTCCAACGAGAGGGTCGCGGTCGGTCTTCTCGCCAGGCAGCTGACGGCCAGCGTCAACCTCATCAAGGCGCTGGGCGGAGGATGGCGGAGCTCGGACCAGGCAGCATCCGCCGCGTCCCCCGCTACGGCCGTTTCAGCGGTCAGAAAATAGGGGCTGGCGGCGGATCGCCCGAAGACTAAGTTTTTTCTTTTTGAAACGTCTAATAAGGTTAGGCGGTTTTGTTATGCGTCCCTGGACGGAGGAAACATGAGAGATGGGCGAATCGGACGTCGGGTTCGGTTTTTCGCGGCCGCGGCCATCCTGATCGCGGTGTTTTCGGCCTGCGCGGCGGGCGTCTACGTCATCAAGAGCCGCACGCCCGAGGCCGAAATCACGATCGATGGCCTGACCGAGGACTGGAAGGGCGCGCTTTATCTTTTGGCCGACGAGCAGGCCTTCGTCGGGTTCATGAACGACCACGACTATCTCTATGTCTGCCTCGTTTCCGGGGACAGCCGGCGGCCCTCCCAATTGATGCGGGAAGGCCTGACCGTCTGGTTCGACCCCGCCGGCGGGACGAAGAAGGTCTTGGGGCTCAGATTCCCGGCCTCGACCCCTCCCGCCTCCCGCGAGGGGGCGGGCGCTCGGCGCGGAGGGGAAGGCGCGCGTCGGCCATCGCCTGGTGCAGGCCCCGGCCCGGCCGAGGACGAGGTGGAAATCCTGCGGTCAAAAGGCCCCGCCAGCGAGCGGGTGGCCCTCGCTCAATTGGCGAACATCGGCTTGGAGCTGAAGGCCGACATCTCGGGCGGGGCGTTCACCTATGAGCTGAAGATCCCGCTCGCCCTGTCGGAAAAGCAGCCCGTCGCCGTCGGGGCCGCGCCGGGCGCCGCGATCGGGATCGGGTTCGAGACGGGCACGATTCGGGCTCGGGCGGAGGGCGACGATTCCGGTGGCGAACAGGGCGGCGGCGGACGCGGCGGCGGCATGGGGGGGATGGGCGGCATGGGCGGCGGCCGGGGCGGCCGGGGCGGCATGGGCGGCGGCCGCGGCGGATCGGGCGGGACGATGAACGGGCCAAAACCGATCGACTTCTGGACCGAGGTCCGACTTGTCATCGCCGGGAAAGCCGCCCAGGCTTCCCTGCTGTCCGTGACGGAAATTTTCCGGTAAAGGACCACGTCGGTCCCTTTGCGGAGCGAACCCATGAGAAAAAAGCTAGGACCCGCGATGGCGACGGTCCTTTTATTGTGCGGTCAAGCGGTCTGGATGGCGGCGCAGACGCCGGAACGTGTTCTGCAGCCCCAAGCCCCGGACCTCAAAGCGCCGGCGGCGGCGGGCAATGCCCCGATCCCCAAGGAAGAGACCTCGGTGACGGAGCACACCATCCGGCTCGGGGGCCAGATCATTCCCTACAAGGCCGCGGCGGGCACGACCCTCCTCAAGGACGAGAAAGGCGAGCCGACGGGGCTGTTGTATTCCGTGGCCTACACGCGGAGCGACGTGAAGGACCTCCGCCTGCGGCCGATCTCGTTCTTTTATAATGGGGGACCGGGGTCGGCCTCCATGTGGCTGCACATGGGCGCGTTCGGCCCGCGACGCGTCGCGACGGCCGACGGGGTCTTCACGCCCCCCGCGCCTTACGCTCTGGCGGACAACACCGAGAGCCTGCTAGACAAGACCGACATGGTCTTCATCGATGCCATGGGGACCGGGTACAGCCATATCGTCGGCAAGGGCCAGCCCAAGGACTTTTACGGCATCGACGAGGACGCCCAGGCCTTCGCCCAGTTCATCGCGATCTACGTGAACCGGAACGGGCGCTGGAATTCGCCAAAATTCCTGGTCGGCGAAAGCTACGGCACGTTCCGCTCGGCGGTGCTCGGCAACTACCTCCAGAACCACGACAGCATGCATCTCAACGGCATCGTCCTCATCTCCTCGGTCCTCGATCTCGCGAGCCTCACGTTCTCGCCCGGCGATGACCGGCCCTACATCTATTATCTCCCGAGCTACGCCGCCGTGGCCTGGTACCATAAAGCCATGAAGAACCAGCCCGCCGACCTGGCCGCGTTCGTCGAGGAGGCCCGCCAGTATGCCCGGGGCGAGTACGCCTCGGCCCTGTTCAAGGGCGCGCGGCTGGCGTCCGCGGAGAAGCAGGCCGTGGCGAAAAAACTCTCGTCCTTTACGGGACTCGACGAGGACTTCCTGGTGCGGGCCAATCTGCGCGTGACCCTGGGCCAATTCAACGTCGAGCTGCTGCGCCGGCGGGGCCTGACCACGGGCCGGATCGACGCCCGCTTCTCGGGATACACCGCCGATCTGCTCGCGGAGAACGCCCAGGGCGATCCCGAGGGACCGGCGGTCGCCGGGGCATTCACGGCCATGCTCAACGCCTACAATCACGACGAGCTGAAGTTCGGCCTGGACAAGACCTATTTCAACTCGAGCGGGGGCGCGCGGGAGTGGAATTGGAAGCGTCTGCCCGCCATCGGACCGGGCGGCGCCGTCGCCGGCGGCTTCTTCCCCGGGGCGCCGAGCGTGGGGGCCGATCTCGCCCAGGCCATGATCACCAATCCCCGGCTCCTCGTCCAGGTCGAGAACGGCTACTTCGACATGGCCACCCCGTTTTTCGCCACTGAATTTACGATGGGGCACCTCGGCTTGCCCCCGGACCTCCAAAGCCACATTACCCTGGACTATTATGCCGCGGGGCACATGATGTACCTGCAGGAGGAAAGCCGGGTGAGCCTCCACGACAATATCGCCCGCTTCATCGATCGGGTTTTTCAGAAGTAACGGGATCGGATCCGGGCGAGAGGAGAATCCCGAGATGTCAACGCCCCGGCGAATCGTCTCTGCCGTCTTCCTGGGAATCACACTGATTGCCGCGACCGGCGGGATCTTGGCTTCCGCCCGGCCTCCCGTCCCTCCGAGCCTGTTCTCGGGCCTGCGCTGGCGGTTGGTGGGGCCGTTCCGGGGCGGCCGGGTGAATGCGGTGAGCGGCGTGCCCGGCCAGCCGAACACGTTCTACTACGGCTCGGTCAGCGGCGGATTGTGGAAATCCTCGAATGCGGGCCGGACCTGGACGCCGGTCTTCGATTCGCAGCCCGTCGCTTCGATCGGGGCCATCGCCGTCGCCGCCTCGGATCCGAACATCATCTACGTGGGCACGGGCGAGAGCGACATGCGCGACTCGATCTCGTTCGGCAACGGGATGTACAAGACCGCGGACGCCGGCCGCACCTGGACGCACATCGGCCTGGACCTGACCCGCCAGATCGCGCACGTGCAGGTCGATCCGAAGAACCCCGAGATCGTGTATGTCGCCGCCCTGGGCCACGCCTACGGGCCGAGCCCGGACCGCGGCGTCTTTCGCTCGCGCGATGGGGGCGCGACTTGGCAGAAGGTGCTTTACCGCGGCGAGGGCGTCGGCGCCGCTGATCTGGCGATCGATGCGGGGCATCCGCAAGTCCTGTACGCCACGCTGTGGGCGACCCGCCGCCCGCCCTGGTACATCTATGGTCCCTCCGTGGGCCCCGGCGGCGGCCTCTTCAAATCTTCCGACGGGGGGACGACGTGGACGCAGCTTACGGCGGGCCTGCCCTCCGAGAACTTCGGGCGTAGCGGCGTGGCCGTGGCTCCCGCGGATTCGAACCGGGTTTACGCCGTCATCGACGCGAAGGAGGGCGGCCTCTATCGTTCGGACGACGCCGGCGCGACGTGGAGCAAGGCCTCTGGCGACAACCGGGTATGGGGCCGGGGCTGGTATTTCGGAAAGATCACGGTCGACCCGAAGAATCCGGACATCGTTTATGTGTCGAATACGGCGCTTTACAAGTCCGTCGACGGAGGAAGGAACTGGGTCCCGATCAAGGGCGCGCCCGGCGGGGACGACTACCATCAGCTCTGGATCGCCCCCGAGGATCCCCAGCGCATGATCGTGGCCAGCGATCAGGGGGCCGTCGTTACGGTCGACGGCGCGGCGACGTGGAGCTCGTGGTACAACCAGTCGACCGCGCAGTTGTATCATGTCGCCGCCGACTACCGCTTTCCCTACTGGCTCAGCGGCGCGCAGCAGGACAGCGGCCCCGTGGGGGTGCCGGTGCGCGCACCCCATGCCGTGATCTCGATGCACGACTGGACCGGCCTGGGCGCCGGAGGCGAGAGCGGTTACACCGCTCCGGATCCTCTCCACCCCGAGATCTTATTCGGCGGCACCGTCACGCGCTGGAACAACGTCACCGGGGTCTCCCAAAACGTGTCTCCCGAGCGTGGCGCCTCCGGCGGACCGTTCCGGCACGACTGGACCCAGCCCCTGGTGTTCTCCGCCGCCGACCCGAAGGCGCTGTATTTCGCCAACCAATATCTCTATAAGACGACCAACGGCGGCGACAGTTGGACGCAGATCAGCTCCGACCTGACGCGCGAAAGCCCCGGTGTGCCGGCCAATCTGGACGCGGCGGCCGCGGCGGATGCCCCGCAAGGGGCGGGCGTCCGCCGGGGCGTCATCTACACGATCGCGCCGTCGCCGGTGCGGGCGTCGCTCGTCTGGATCGGCACGGACGACGGTATGATCCAAACGACGGGGGATGACGGAGCGACATGGCGGAACGTGACGCCTCCCGCTTTGACGCCGTGGAGCAAGGTGACGATGATCGATGCCTCGCACTTCGATCCGGACGAAGTCTACGCGGCGGTGGAACGCCATCAGCTCGAAGACTACGAGCCATACATTTATCGCACGCGTGACGGCGGCCGGACCTGGCGGAAAATTACGAACGGGCTGCCGGCGGACGCCTATGTCCAGACCGTCAAGGAGGACCCGGTAAAGCGCGGGCTGCTCTTCGCCGGGACGGAGCTGGGCGTCCATGTATCCTTTGACGACGGCGACACTTGGCAGTCCCTGCAACTCAACCTCCCCCCGACGTCGATGCGTGACTTCGCCCTTCGGGGCGATGACCTCGCCGTCGCGACGCACGGCCGGGGATTCTGGGTCCTCGACGACATTACCGCCCTGCGCCAGATCGACGCCGCGGCTGCGGCGGCCGAGGCGATTCTCTTCAAGCCGGCCGAGGCCTTCCTCCTGCCGTCGGGAAGCGAGTTCGGCACGCCGCTGCCCAAGGACGAGCCGTTCGCCGAGAATCCTCCGAACGGGGCCCTGATCGACTACTACCTGAAATCGGGCGTGGCCGGGCCAATTATGCTTGAGATCCTGGACGCGGCGGGGCAGTCCGTACGCCGCTATTCCAGCGACGACCGGACCCCTGTTCGCGATCCCGACACGCTCAGCGTCCAGGCCGTCTGGATGCTCGCGTCCGAGCCGCTTTCCGCGGCGGCCGGCATGCACCGTTGGGTGTGGGACCTGCGCGGTCCCGCGCCGGCAGGCGTGACCGGCGGACCGGGACGCGGGGGCGGGGGCGGGGGCGGCGGATTCGGCCGCGGCGGGGCGCCCTCCGTTCATCCCGGGACTTATATGGTCAAGCTGACGGTCGAAGGGAAGACATACACCCAGCCGCTCAAGGTCAAGCCCGACCCCCGCCTCGCCGGCTAATAATCTCGGCGCCGGTGTCCTTATCGGCGGGGTGACGTCCCCGGATGAGGCTATTTCTTGACCAGGGCCAGCGTGCTCTTCTGCTGACCGGAAAAGCCGAGCGTCATGCCGGCCGCCTCGACCGAGATGGTCCCGCCGACATCGGTGACCGATTCCGACTTGACGAAGTACCCTTCCTTGACGGCGAAGTACCAGGTCAGGTTGCCTCCCATCTTGGCGTCGAGGCCGAGGGACATTCCGCCCTGGTTGAGCGCGCCGGACATGGTGCCCGTGATCGTGGACTTGATCCGGGCGCAGGAAAGGCCGTCGATCGTCTCCAAGCCGTCGAGCTTGTTCACCAGAGCGAGGACGAGGTTGACGTCGCCCGAAGTGCTTTTCTGGGTAATCTTCTTTTGGCTCGGCCAGGTGTCGCCGATTTTGACCGGGTGGTCGGGGAGGGCATCGAAGAGGCCCTGAAAATCGGACGTCATATCGCGCTGCCCTCCCTCGCCCATATCAATGGTGAGCGCGGCCGCGCCCGAGACGTCGACCGTTTCTCCCCGCGGCGAGAGGACGATGTCGATGCTCTTGCCGATGATGCCGGCCATGTCGGGCGTCAGGCCGCCCTGCGGCCCGTTGAGGCTGAGGGCCATGGCGTCGATCTTCAGCCCGAGGAGGTGGTTCCCGTCCTTGAGGCCCTTGGGCGTCAAGGTGAAGTCCATATTCGATATGATCTCGGTCGTCATCGTCTGCCCCTGGATGTCGACGTTTTGGACGTTGTTACCCGTCGTCTTGTAAGAGAGGGGCGTCCCCGGGGCGAACTTGTAGACCAGGGTCACGGCGTCCTGGGGAGCGGACGCGGCGGCGACCGCCGCTCCGACGATCCCCGGGACGACGAGGGCCAAGGCGAGGATTCCCGCCGTTCTTTTTAAAGATATCCGGTTTTTCATAATTCCCTCCTCGGTGGAATTCCGATCCGCATCTCCTCTCTAGTTTATATCAATTCACCCGCGGCAAGAAACAGGAATTTCGATTTCGCCCGGCCTTCGGCCAGCCGCGGCTCGAAACGGCCGGCGGAGGCCGCTCCCCCCATTGACAAGATCGGGTTTTTTTCGTATTAGAATTGGGTCCATGCACCAGGTCTTCAAGCTGTTCCGCTTTCTCAAGCCTTACGGGAAGAAGGCCGTCCTGTCGCTGGCCCTCCTGACCGGCGTCGTCGTCATGGATCTGGCCATCCCCCGCCTTGTGCAGCGCGTCATCGACCAGGGCATCCGCCTCCAAGACCTGCGGCTGGTTCTGCACACGTTCTTCCTGATGCTGGCCATCTCCATCCTGGATACGATCTTTGCCGTGGGGAACAACAACCTCTCGGTCCGGGTCGGGGAAGGGGTGGCCCGCGATTTGCGCGAAGCCCTCTTCCTGAAGGTTCAGTCGTTTTCGTTCGGCAACCTCGACCGCCTGAAGACCGGCCCGCTGATGGTCCGCCTCTCCAGCGACTCGGCCGTGATCCAGCGCCTGGTCCAGATCTCCCTGCGCATCGGCACGCGCGCCCCGCTGCTGATGATCGGCAGCCTCATCCTGATGTTCAAGACCGCCCCGCACCTGGCCTTGACGATGGTCCCCCTGCTCGTCGTCACCTCGGCCATCATTGCCGTCTTCAGTCTTAAGCTGGGGCCGCTTTTCCTGACCCTGCAGCGGAAGCTGGACGCGCTCAACACCGTCTTGCAGGAGAACATCGCCGGGGTGCGCGTGGTCAAAGCCTTCGTCCGCGCCCGCCGGGAGGCCGGCCGGTTCGAGGAGGCGAACGAGGACTTCACCGCGAGGAATATCCGGGTCCTGCAGCTCATGTCCATGATCGGCCCGCTGCTGAGCCTGGCCTTGAACATCGGCATCGTGCTCGTCGTCTGGGCCGGCGGGCTTCAGTCCATCCGCCTGGGCAACCTGTCCACCGGCCAGATCGTGGCCTTCGTGAACTACCTGCAGACGACGGTCGTCCCGCTGATGAACCTGGTCATGCTGACGAACGTCTGGGCGGCGGCCATCGCTTCCGCCGGGCGCGTCAACGAGGTCCTGGACGAGGTCTCCGAAGTCCTGGACGCCCCGGACGCCGTCGCCCTGCCTGCCGGCGGCCCTCTGCGCGTCGTCTTCGAGAACGTCGGCTTCCACTACCGCGGCACGAGCGACGAGCCCGTCCTGCGGGACATCAACCTGACGGCCGAGCCGGGCCAGATGGTCGCCATCCTGGGGGCCACCGGCGCCGGAAAATCCACGCTGGTCAACCTGATCCCGCGCTTCTATGATGTCAGCCAGGGGCGGGTCCTCATCAACGGCCTGGATGTCCGCCGGATCACTCAGGACTCGCTCCTGGCTCATATCGGGCTCGTGCCCCAGGAGACGGTGCTCTTCTCGGGGACCGTGCGGGACAACATCCGCTACGGCTGCCCCCAAGCCCCCGACGAGGAGGTGGTCGCCGCGGCGAAAGCGGCCCAGGCGCACGAATTCATCCTCGGCTTCCCGGACGGCTACGACACGCACGTGGAGGAGAGGGGTGTCAACATGTCGGGCGGGCAGAAGCAGCGCCTGGCCATCGCCCGCGCCCTGCTCATCCGGCCTTCCCTCCTGATCCTGGACGATAGCACCAGCTCCGTGGACGTGGAGACGGAGACGAAGATCCAGTCGGCCCTGGAGGAGCGGATGGCGGGCCGAACCAGCTTCGTCGTGGCCCAGCGGATCAGCACGGTCCTGAAGGCGGACAAGATCGTGATCCTCGATCAGGGGCGGATCGTCGCCGAGGGCACCCACCGCGAATTGCTGCCGACGAGTCCGATCTACCAGGAAATCTTCGCCTCCCAGCTCGGGACCGGGGTGGACGGAGAATTGGGATGAGCGACCAGAATCCCAAGGCCGGCGAGGTTCGCGCCCAGATGATGCGCGGCGGCCAGGGCCGCTCCCGTACGATCGAAAAAGCGCGCAACCCGCGCCGGGCGCTCTTCAGGCTGCTGCCGTATCTCAAGCCGC
Organism: Candidatus Aminicenantota bacterium; assembly: GCA_003141555.1. Taxonomy (GTDB): domain Bacteria; phylum Acidobacteriota; class Aminicenantia; order Aminicenantales; family UBA4085; genus FEN-413. Next base: position 91,237 of record PLMN01000009.1, on the reverse strand, counting down.
ATCGCCGCGTCCTGGCCGTCATCCTGCTCTTCATCCTGGCCTCGACGGTCCTGGGCCTGATCGGCCCCTACCTGATGGGCCAGGCCATCGACAAGTTCATCGCCCTGAAAAGGCTCGCCGGCCTGGGGAGGATCGCCCTGGCGATGTTGGCCGTCTTCGTCCTGGGCAATGTCTGCGACGTCGCCTCGTCCTGGATGATGGCCCGCGTCTCGCAGATGGCGCTCAAGGGGGTCCGGCGCGACCTGTTCGGGCATCTCCAGTCCCTGCCGCTCAAGTTCTTCGACGGCCACACGGCCGGAGAGCTGATGAGCCGCCTGACCAACGACATCGACGCCATCAACCAGGCGGTTTCCCAGAACGTGGTCGCCCTGGTCGCCAGCCTGCTGACGATGGCCGGCATCCTGGCGGCCATGGTCCTCATGAACGTTGCCCTGGCGCTGGCCGCCGTGGCCGTCGTCCCCGTGATGCTCGGATTCACGAGCTTCGTCGCCAAGTATACCCGCAAGGGCTTCCGCGAGCTGCAGAAGCGCCTGGGCGAGCTGAACGGCATCATTGAAGAGGCGTTCAGCGGGCAGCGCGTGGTCACGGCCTTCCGGCGCCATGACGCGGCGAACGACGCATTCCGCAAGAGCAACCAGGACGTCTACCGGGCGGCCGTCTACGCCAATTCCTTTGCCTTGCTGTTGATGCCCCTCTCCAACCAGCTGGGCAACCTGTTCGTGATCGCCATCGCCGGCCTGGGGGGAGGATTGGCGATCAAAGGGCTGGTGACGGTCGGGACCATCGCCGCCTTCATCAGCTATGGGCGCGCTTTCGTCAATCCCCTGCGGCAGCTCTCGAGCATCTACAACGCCATCCAGGGCGCGCTGGCCGGCGCGGAGCGCATCTTCGAGATCATGGACACGCCGCCGGAGGTCCAGGACGCGCCGGACGCCTATCCGCTGGACAAGGTCGAGGGGAATGTCCGCTTCGATCGCGTGGATTTCAGCTACATCCCGGGCACGCCGATCATCAAAGCCATGAGCCTGGAGGCGAAGGCGGGCGAGACCGTGGCCCTGGTCGGCCCGACCGGAGCGGGGAAGACCACGATCGTCAACCTGCTGACCCGGTTCTACGAGATCGACGGCGGCGCGATCACGATCGACGGCAAGGACATCCGCCGGATCAGGAAGGACGATCTGCGCCGCGAGCTGGGCCTCGTATTGCAAGACACTTTCCTGTTCTCGACGTCCGTCATGGAGAACATCCGCTACGGGCGGCTGGAGGCCGCCGACGACGAGGTCCTGAGCGCCGCCCGACTGGCTCAGGCCGACCCCTTCATCCGCCGGCTGCCCGACGGCTACCAAACCCAGCTCTCGGAGCGCGCCGGCAACCTGAGCCAGGGACAGCGCCAGTTGCTCGCGATCGCCCGGGCCATCCTGGCCGACCCCGGCATCCTGGTCCTCGACGAGGCGACGTCCAGCGTGGACACGCGCACCGAGGTGCGCATCCAGAGCGCGCTTCTGCGTCTGAAGCAGGGGCGGACGTCCTTCGTCATCGCCCACCGTCTGAGCACGATCCGCGACGCCGACCAGGTGCTGGTCATCAAGGACGGGGAGATCATCGAGCGCGGCACGCACGCCCAGCTGCTCGCCCGGCGCGGCTTCTACCACCACCTGTACATGAGCCAGTTCAAGGGCGAAGCGATTTAGGATCAGAACGGATTCAGCTCGGGCGCTTGTAGATCACGCCGCCTTTCATGACGAACCGGACATCGCGGACGGCCTGGATGTTCTCGGTCGGATCGCCGGGGACGGCGATCAGATCGGCGTAGAGGCGGGGACGGATCCGCCCGAGCTGGTCCTGCATGCGGATGATCCTGGCGTTCACGGCCGTCGCCGCCAGGAGGGCTTGGGACGGGGTCATGCCCGCCCGGACCAGCCATTCCAGCTCGCGGTAGTTCGTGCCGTGGGCGAAGACGCCGACGTCGCTCCCCAGTCCGATCGTCACGCCGGCGGCCTGGGCCAGCTTGAAGGCGCCGAGGGCCTGCTGCATTCCCGCCGTCGGAGGCTGCCCCGGCTTGTACCCTTCGAAATACTCCGCGTAGGCCTCTTCTGCGGTCAGGGTGGGCAGGTAGCCGATCCCGCGCTCGGCCATGAGGCGAAAGACGTCTTCCGTGCCGCCGTAGCCGTGCTCGATCGTGTCGACCCCCGCCGCTATCGCCCGCCGCATCCCTTCCGCGGTCGTAGCGTGGGCCGAGACGGGCCGGCCCGCGGATCGGGCTTCCGCCACCAGCGTCCGGAGCTCGTCCTCGCTGAAGGTCGGCACGGTCCCGCTCACCCCATGGCGGTAGTCGGCATAGACCTTGACCCAGTCGGCGCCGTGCCCGACCTGCTCGCGGACGGCCTTGATGATTTCAGCCGTCCCGCTGGCTTCCTGACCTCCCTTCGGCAGGATGAGGTCGGGCGCAAAGCCGGCCGGCCCCGGGCCGTAGCTGGCCGTGGCGACGATGGCCAGGGTCGCCACGAGCAGGCGGGGGCCCGGGATCAGGCCTTCCCGGATCGCGCGCTGCACCGAGACATCCGCGTAGCCCGCGCCCTCGGTGCCGAGGTCCCGGAGGAGGGTGAAGCCCGCCATCAGCGTGCTTTCGCAGTGGCCCACGGCTTCGATGGTCCGGTAGGCGAGAGGTTCTTTCAGGACCTGGTCGTTCCAGAGCGTCTCGTTGTAGGGATGCAGGAAGATGTGCGAGTGGATGTCCATGAGCCCCGGCAGGAGGGTCATCCCCGGCAGCTCGATCGTCCGGGCGCCTTCCGGCGCGGCGATCTGCGCGGCCGGCCCGACGGCCTCAATCCTTTCGCCCCGGACTACGACGACCCAACCCTCGCGGGTCTTGCCGTCCTCGGCGTCAAAGACGCGCGCCGGCCGGAGCAAAAAAGCCGTGGAGGCACCCGCGGAAGCGGGGGGCCGGCCGCCCGCGCTGCGTTGCGGTCCCGCGGCCAAAAGGCTCCCCAGTGCGGCGACAATGACAAGGATCGGGGCGATGGATCCGAGGAATTTGCCTTGATTTCGTCTCATCTCACTCCCTCCTTGAACCGGGTGAAATCGGCCGCCGCGGCGATCGGCGGCGCATCAGGATACGGCTGAATTATGTCGGGAATGATGGACGGCGTCAATGCTCGGGCGGCCGGCGCGCCCGCTCCCGCGCTTGATTTGCCCGTCCCGATTTCATAGACTGGGCCGGTTGAAAATCCCTGCGACGGCGGAGGCAATATGAAAAAGATCATCCCGGGCATTCTCGTACTCGTCATCCTCCTGGCAGCACCGGGGCCGGCCATTTCGGCCGCTCCGGCGGCGGCCTGGCCGACCTTTCTCTACAAGACGACCTTTGTCCGGGCGGCCCCCGGCAAGCTCTTGGATCTGATCGCCCTCTATAAGAGCCGGGCGGCCGTGGAGGCCGCGGCCGGAGACGAACATCCGCTGTGGTGGCGCCACGCGGAGGGCGACCAGTGGGACCTCATGCTCCTCAGCCCGATGGGGAGCTACACGGAATATTACGCCAAGGAGCGTCTGGACCGCCGGGCCCGAGCCGCCGCCTCTCCGCAGGAATTCCTCCGGCAGCTCGCGGCCTGCACGGCCTGGACCGAGGACGTTTTCGTCTGGGGGCCGCCGCTCGATGCGGTGAAAGCGGCCTTCGCCGCAGCCGGGTACTTCCACCTCGAGATTTTCATCGCCCTGCCGGGAAGACAGGAGGAGCTCTATCGCGAGCGGGAGATGGACAATGCCTACCAGGTCGGGATCGGCCGGCCGGCGGCCATGATCTTCGTCCGCGACCAGGGCGCGACCTGGGACGTCTTCTCGCTCGGATGCTACAAGGACCTGAAGGAATGGGCCGAGCTTGGCGTCGACCTGTCCAAGGACCAGAAGGACGCGGCCGCCCGCAAGGCAGGCTTCACGGACGCGGCCTCCATCGGGCCGACCATGCGGACGCTCATCGATATGCACCGCGATACAATCGGCGGGGCGATCAAGTAGGGGGGGATGCCGTGGACGTCCGCGATAAAGTCGTCATCGTGACCGGGGCCTCCTCCGGCATCGGCCTGGCCGTAGCGAAGCTGCTGGCCCGCCATGGGGCCAAGGTCGCCCTTGCGGCCCGCTCCAAGGACAAGCTCGAGGCGATCGCCGCCGGGATTCCGGGCTCGCTGCCCGTCGTCGCGGACATGAGCCGGGAACGCGACGTCGCAAAAATGGTGAGCGACGTCCTGGGCCGCTACGGCCGCGTCGATATTCTCATCAACAACGCCGGCCGCGGGTACGACGCCCCCGTGGAAAAGATCCGGCCCGACGCCTTCCGGGCCTTGTTCGAGCTCAACGTCGTCGGCCCGCTGGTCGCGATGCAGCACGTGATCCCCGTCATGCGCCGCCAGGGCGGGGGCCTGATCGTCAACATCAGCTCCGGCCTGGCCCTCATGACCTTGCCCGGGATGAGCCCCTACGCGGCCCTGAAGAGCGCCCTGGGCAAGATCAGCCTGACGGCCCGCGCGGAGCTGGACGGCGACCGCATCCGGGTCAGCGTCGTCTATCCCTACATCACCCTCACGGGATTCGAGGCGAACACGATCCGGCACGATGAGGAGACGCAGGGCGACGCCGGGGATGCGGCGCCCGACGAGGCGGAAGGCCATGGGCCGCTGCGGCCGCCGGATACGCCGGAGTACCTGGCCGAGGTCATCCTGAAGGGGATCGGGAGCGAAGATGCGGAAATCTTCGCCCACGACTGGATGCGGAACATGGCGCACGCCTGAGCGCCTCCGCCCGTTCCCGGGCGGCCCCGCCGGCCCTCGAGGAGTTTCTCGAGACGGACATCCGGGGTGCGCGGGAGCTTTCCCTTGGCTTTGACCGCCTTGACTGCCTTTTTGACGTCCGCTTTGGTCACGACGTCGGGCTGGACGATCAACAATGTCCATTGCCAGCGGTCGCGCCGCTCGGCGGCGAAGTCGGTCATGTCCTCCGCGCACCACAGCCCTTCCAAGGCCATGACCGGGTAGTCGATCGCCCGCTCCTTCTTGAACATGAACTTGAGCGTATAAGCGACGCTGTAGAGCGTGCCGACGGCCTCCTGGAACGCGGGCGCGTTCGGATCGCCGACGCCGTCCACCATCAACGTGCTCAGGGCGGGGACATCGATGAGCGACGGCTTCGCGGCCGAAGCCGTATAAAGGGGCTTGAGCGTTTTCTTGAGGTCGATCGTTGTCATGAGGTCCTCCTCACAGGGACTTGACGGGGATGTAAAGATCGAAAATGAAATCCTTCGATACGCTCCCGGCCTCAGCCAGCTTGGCCAAGGAGATCTTCCGATCGAGGTTCCCGGCGAGCCAATCGAGCGCGGCGTTGACCCGCCGGGCGCGAAGGGGTGGACATTCCCGGCAATTCGGGAAATAATGGGCACGGATTCGGAGGAAACGCCATGAAAAAAGCCTTCTATGTCGCTCCGTCGGGCCGGGATTTTAAGGCCTACATGGAAGGAACGCTGAAGAAGAAATAGGCCCGTCGCGCCTTCGGAGAATGCGCTTGTCCGACGTTTCGATCGTAGTCGTGGGCAGCTCGAACACGGACATGATCGTCACTTCGGTGCGCATTCCGAGGCCTGGGGAGACGGTCTTGGGCGGCGGCTTCGCCATGGCCGCGGGCGGCAAGGGGGCGAACCAGGCCGTCGGCGCCGCGCGGGCGGGCGGCCGCGTGACGTTCATCGGCCGGGTGGGGCGGGACGCGTTCGGCGAACGGGCCGTCCGCGGGCTCGCCGCCGACGGCATCGACGTGACCCGCGTCATCCGCGACGCCGTCCGGCCGTCGGGCGTAGCGCTGATCGTCGTGGCCCGGGATGGCGAAAACAGCATCGCCGTGGCGCCGGGGGCCAACGCGGCGCTTTCGGCCGCCGACGTCCAGGCGTCCGCCCGGGCTTTTGAAGGCGCGGACATCGCCCTCCTTCAGCTCGAGGTCCCGGCGGAGGCCGTCGGGGCGGCGGTCGCCCTGGCCTCGAAAAAGCGTGTGCCCGTCATCCTCAATCCCGCCCCGGCCCGCCGATTGGAGAGAACCCTCCTCGAGCGGGTCTCGATCCTGACCCCCAATGAGCATGAGGCGGCGCTCCTCGCGGGCGTTCCCGTGGACGGCGAAACGTCCGCGGCCCGGGCCGCGCGCCTCCTGCGCGGGCGGGGCGTGGAGACGGTCATCATCACTCTCGGCGCCCGCGGAGCTTTCGTCGCCGGCCCCGGGTTCACGGGGCTCGTGCCGGGCTTCAAGGTCAAGGCCGTGGACACGACGGCGGCCGGAGACATCTTCAACGGCGCCTTGGCCGTGGCGATCGGCGAAGGCAAAGCCCTTCCCGACGCCGTCCGGTTCGGCCACGCGGCCGCGGCCGTCTCGGTGACCCGGCTGGGCGCCCAGCCGTCCGCGCCCAGCCGTCGCGTCATCGACCGGTTCCTTCGGGAACGTTCGAAGGAGGTTTCGCATGGATGAGAAGATCGGCTTCACGCTCAATGGAAAGCCGGTGAGTATCGGGGCCGGCGGCGGCCGGATGCTGCTCGGTGTCCTCCGGTACGACTTCGGGCTCCTCGGCGTCAAGTATGGATGCGGGGAGGGCTTCTGCGGGGCCTGCACGGTCCTCGTGGACGACGCGCCCGTCCGGTCCTGCCAGACCCTCCTCAAGGACGTCAAAGGCCGGAGCGTCGTGACGATCGAAGCCCTCGCCGCGGGCGAGGCGCTCCACCCCTTGCAGAAGGCGTTTATGCGGAACGACGCCCTCCAGTGCGGATATTGCACCCCCGGGATGATCCTCAACGCTTACGGTCTGTTGCGCCGGGACCCGAACCCGAGCCGGGCGAAGATCATCGACGAGATGTCGGGCAACCTTTGCCGTTGCGGCACATACGCCCGGATCGTGGCCGCCATCCAGGACGCGGCCCGGGAGATGAGAGCGGAGAAGTGAGATGAAAGCCAAAGATCCACGGGAGCTGGATTTCTTCGACGCGTCGCACCTCCCGGCCATGGACCGGCGGGAATTCCTGAAGGTCTTCGGCGGCGGCATCGTCGTCGCCTTTTCCTTGGTCGACGTCCTGGAGGGACAGGAAGGCCAGCGCGGCCGGGGCCCGGGCGGCGGGAATCTGCCCACCGACTTCAATGCCTTCCTGGCCATCCGCGAGGACGGCAAGGTCGTCTGCCTGACGGGGAAGATCGAGATGGGCCAGGGCATCGTCACCTCTCTGGCTCAGATGCTGGCCGAGGAGCTCGACGTGTCTCTCGATTCGGTCGTGATGGTCATGGGCGACACCGATCTCTGTCCATGGGATATGGGTACGTTCGGCTCCATGACCACGCGGGTCTTCGGCCCGGCGATGCGGGCGGCCGCGGCCGAGGCGCGGGCGGTCCTCATCGACCTGGCCGCCGAGAAGCTCCACCGGCCCGCGGCCCAGTTGGCCGTTCGGGAGGGCGTTGTCTACGATGCCAAGGACCCGGCGGCCAAGATCACTTATGCCCAGCTCGCCGAGGGCAAGAAAATCGAGCGCCACCTCGAAAAGAAGCCCCCGGTCAAGGCCCCGGCGGCTTTCCGCGTCGTGGGGACGTCCCAGCTCCGCCGCGACGCCCGGGAGAAGGTCACCGGCCGGGCCAGGTACGCGGGGGACATGCTGTTTCCGGGCATGCTTCATGCCCGCATCCTGAGGCCTCCCGCCCACGGGGCCAAGCTGTTGGATGCGGATGTCTCGGCCGCGGAGAAGATGCCCGGAATCCGGATCGTCCGGGACGCGGACCTCCTCGCCGTCCTCCATGAGTCCCCGGACGCCGCCGAGGCGGCGCTGGCCAAAATCAAGGCTAGGTTCGACGTCCCCGATACGGGCCTGGATGACAAGACGATCTACGATCATCTCCTCAAGGTCGCGCCCAAGGGTGAGGAGAGCGGGCTGAAAGGCAGCCTCGAAGAAGGGGCGAAGCTTGCGGATCCGGTGATTGAATCGACCTTTCTGAACGCCTACGTCGCCCATGCCCCGATCGAGCCCCACACGGCCACGGTCCGGATCGAGGGCGATAAGGTCACGGCCTGGATTTCGACCCAGCGCCCCTTTGGTGACAAGGACGAGATCGCCAAGGCCCTGGGCGTGCCGGCGGCAAACGTCCGAGTCATCGCCCCGTTCGTCGGCGGCGGGTTCGGAGGGAAGACCAGCAACCGGCAGGCCGTCGAGGCGGCCCGGCTGGCCAAGGCGACGGGCCGGCCCGTGCAGGTGGCCTGGAGCCGCGGCGAGGAGTTCTTCTACGACACGTTCCGGCCGGCGGCGATCGTGAAGATCAAATCCGGCGCGGCGAAAAACGGGTCCATCGTCCTGTGGGATTACGCCGTCTATTTCGCCGGCCAGCGGGGTTCGGACCACTTCTACGACATTCCCAACTCCCGGACCACGGTTTACGGCTCGAGCTGGACGGGCGGCCCCGGCACCCATCCCTTCGCCACGGGGGCGTGGCGCGCCCCGTCCAATAGCACGAACACGTTCGCCCGGGAGTCTCAGATCGACATCATGGCCGCGCGGGCCGGGATGGACCCGGTCGAGTTCCGCCTCGGCAACCTCAAGGACCCGCGCATGATCCGCGTCCTCAAGGCGGCCGCGGCCAAGGCGGGCTGGAAGCCCGCCCCGGCGCCGACCGGCCGGGGCCGCGGCGTGGCCTGCGGCATCGACGCCGGCACATATGTCGCCCATTTCGCCGAAGTGGAGGTGGACAAAGCCGGCGGCAAAGTCCAGGTCAAGAGAGTCGTCGTCGCCCAGGACATGGGGTTGACGATCAATCCCGCGGGGGCCAGGCTCCAGATGGAAGGCTGCATCACCATGGGCCTCGGCTATGCGCTGGCCGAGGAAATCCGCTTCCGGAACGGGGAGATCCTCGACGTCAATTTCGATACCTACGAGATTCCCCGGTTCTCCTGGACGCCGGCGATGGAGACGGTCATCCTCGACGCCGCGGACGCGCCGCCGCAGGGAGGAGGGGAGCCCCCGATCATCGGGATGGGCGCCGCGGTGGCCAACGCGATCCATGACGCCGTCGGGGCGCGGCTCTATCAGCTTCCCATGACGCCCGCGCGGGTCAAGGCCGCTCTAGATGAAAAAGCGCCGGCGGCTACCGGTCGGACGAAATCGGCCCTTCGTCCACGTACAGGAATCGCTTGATCTTCTGAGTGGGAGTTTTCTCGAAGTCCTCGGTCTGTTCGATGACCTTGCTGAGGCGCGAGAACGCGGCCACATTCTCGTTGACGTGCCGCTTGATGTCGTCCAGCTTGCCGCGGATGTAGTCCCGGATCTGGGCCTCGGTATATTTCCGTTCCGCGATCACGGCGTCCAGCTTTTCGGCGTCCAGGCAGACGCGGGCCGTCAGCTGGCCTTGGCGTTCGTAGACCAGGGATTCCTGGACCTCGGGGAGCCGGTTGATGACCGATTCGATGATCTCGGGATAGATGTTTTCTCCGCTCGGGCCGATGATGACATTTTTCAGCCGGCCCTTGATGAAGAGATATCCGTCGCCGTCCAGGCGGCCCAGGTCGCCGGTCTTCAGCCAGCCGTCGGGGGTGAGGACGTCCGCCGTCTTCTCGGGGTCCTTGTAATATCCCGTCATCACGAATTCGCTCCGGACCTCGATCTCCCCTTCGCCCGAGGCCGCGTCCGGCGCGTCGATCCTGATCTCGACGCCGGCGAGCGCCGGGCCCGCGGAGCGCAGCTTCGTCCGGAAGGCGTCCGTCCCCGTCACGAGCGGCGATGTCTCCGTGAGCCCGTAGCCGATGGCGTAGGGGAAGCCCGCTTCCCGGAGAAATGCCTCGACGTCGGGCGCCAGCCCCGAGCCGCCGATGCACAGCAGTCTCAGGTGCCCGCCGAAGGCGGCGATCATCTTCTTTCCGGCCTTGCGGCTGATCGTTCTGCGGAGCGAGGGGACCTTGGCTGCCCAGCGGAGCGGGGCCGAACGACGCATCTCCGGCCACACCCGCCCCCGGACCATCTTCTCGATGATCAGCGGGACGGACAGGACGATGGTCGGCTGGACCGCCTTGAGAGCCGGCAGGAGGACGGCCGCCGTGGGCGGCTTGCGGAGATACGCCACCGACGTGCCCCGGATTACGGGCACGACCAGGCCCAGGGTGCACTCGTAGACATGGCCGAGCGGCAGCAGCGACAGCATGCGGTCCGAAGTGCTCAACTCGATGAACTTGAGGGTGGCTTCGGCGTTGCCCACGATGTTGCGGTGGGAGAGAATCACGCCCTTGGTGTGGCCGGTCGTCCCCGACGTATAGATGATCGAGGCAGGGTCGTCGTCCCGGACCTTGGAGGGGCGGAGGCCCACCAGCTGGAGGGCCCGCATTTTGATCTTGCGCAGCTCCGTTCCCCCTTCGGCGATCAGCTTCCGCAGCCGGTCCTTGTTCGTGCCCGGGTCGATGACCGAGAAATCGTCGATCAGGATCCTGACCTTCAGGTGCTCGAAGGACGCGTCCTCGAGTTTGGCGTACTGCTTCTCCGAGACAAAGACGGCCTGGGCTTCGGAATGGCGGAGGATGTGGTGCACGTCGGCGGGGGGGAAGTCCGCCAGGATGGGCACGGCCACGGCGCCCAGCGAGGTGACGGCGAAAAAGGCGATTCCCCAGTGCGGGCCGTTCTCACTGAGGATGGCCACCCGGTCGCCGGGTGCGACGCCGCGGGCGGCGAGAAATTCCGAGATTTGATCGACCCGTTCCTTGAAAGTCCGGTAGGACATCGGCTCTTCGTCGTAGAACGATAAAGACGGCCGGTCGGCATGGCTCTCGGCGGTTCGGGCCAGGACTGCGGGAATCGTATTTTCGTTCATCATCTGTCCCCGTAGGGGGGATTAGGCATTCTATCCCGACGGCCGTCCGAAATCAAAGGGAAGAAGGGTCACCCAGGAATCTCCGGTAATCCGACTCCGTGTTGATGTTTCCGATCCGCACATTCTGCGGGACGGCCACGAGCCCCAGCCGCACCCGGTCGAGGAGCTCCAGGATGCTCCGTCCGCCGGCCGCCAGAATGTCGCGCGCGGGCCCGGCGACGGCCTTGCGGTAGACGGCGAACAGGGGCTCGTATCGCCCGCCGCCGCGGTCGGGGAGGGCGAGATCGCATCCTCCGGCCCGCTCGATCAGGCGCTCGACAAAGTCCAGGTCGATGTGGGGGATGTCGCAGGCGATGATGAAGGCCAGGTCGTGCCGGATCCGGGGCAGGGCCGTGGCGATCCCCATCAGCGGTCCCTGGCCCGGCGCGGCGTCAACGACGACGGTCCGGCCGGGGAAACGGCGATCGTCGCCTGGCCCGGCGCTGATCAGGATGTCGTCGAAGCGTCCGGCCAGGCGGTCCATGATCAGGGCGATCAGGGGCCTGCCCCGGACCGGGAGCAGCGCCTTGTCCCGTCCCATCCGCCGGCTGTCGCCGCCGGCCAGGACGATGGCGCTCGCCGCCGGCCGCATTCCCGGCTTTCGTTCCCGCATGTCCGATTCCGACCTCCCGGATCAGTATAGTATAATTTGTCGGGCGCGCGCAGCGTGGTGTATAATGCCCCTTCGAAAACGGAGCGGAGGGTACCATGTCCGACAAGAAGAAGATCCTGGTCATCGACGATGATCCGGCCATCTGCGAATCCGTGAAGGCCGTCCTCGAAGCGAATGGCTTCGCGGCCGAGACCGCGTTGAGCGGTATGGAGGGCCTCGAGGCCTTCGGCCGGGTCAAGCCCGACGCCGTCCTGTGCGACATGATGATGGAGGACGTCGATTCCGGGATCCGGGTGGCGAAGGTCATGAGAGGCAAACGGGCCGACGTCCCCATTTTCCTCTTGAGCACGATCGGTGACGCCACGGCCGGGGCTCTCGACCTGAGCGGCCTGGGCTTCAACGGCGTGTTTCAGAAGCCGGTCGATTTCGACATGCTCCTGTCCTCGCTCCGCCGCCTGAAAGCCTAGGGCGTCGCCCCGCCCCGCGATGGCCAGCCCCGCCGAGATCTTCCGCCGGGAAAAGGACCTGGCGTCCTTCCGGGCGGCCGTGACCGCCCTCGCGGGCGAATTCGATTTCGCCGCGCCCGACATGATCGCCTTGGGCGAGGCCTACTTCGAGCGCCATCCCGAGCGGAGCGTCGGCCGCGACACGGCCGGCGTCCTCGTCGGCTATGCCCTGGTCCGGATCTGCATCATCGAAAAAGTCGTCAAGGACCTGTCCCCCGCGTCCCGCCTCTTTTACCGGGCCGTCTTCCAGGACGTCTCCCAGGTCGGATCGCGGATCGAAGGCCGCCGCGCCGGAGAGGACGCCGCCGGCCTGCGGCGCGAGGCGGAGGGGGTCCGGGCCGCGCTGGACGCCATGAAGAGGACGATCGAGGAAATTCCCAAGGGCATGATCCGGGAGCGCTTCATCGGCGGCATCAGCAACCTCTACAACATCCTCTACGTCGTCACCCTGAAGATCGGCGCGCCTTGAAGCCGGAGCCGGGATCCGGCTTTTTTGGAATTCTCCCGGCTCTTTCTTAACGGCGCAGGGGATATTTACAAAGCCGGCGCTTCATGCTAAATTATCGTTTATCATAAACGCCGAAGGGCGGGGGGTTCTCACAAGGGCGCCCCACCGAAGCCCTTTTTTTGTAATATTAATTTCAAAGGCGGTTTTTTTATCGTCTGAGAGATCGGACTCCCGCCGGCCGGGCAAATCCCCGGAGACGGGGCTTCCGATTTCCGCGGCCTCGGGAGCCGAGGAGCTTGGGCATGAGTAATCATCCGGGCGTGTGCAATTATTGCGGAACGGGCTGCGGCCATCTCCTGAAGGTCGAGGGAGGGGCCGTCCGCGGCGTCTTTCCCTCCCCCGAGCATCCCGTCGGCAAGGGGCGCCTCTGCGTCCGCGGCTGGCACATCCATGAGCTGCTGACGAACGGGGACCGGATCGCCCGGCCCCTCCTCCGGGAGGCCGGACGGACTCGCGAGGTCGGCTGGGACGAAGCCCTGGCTTCGGTCGCCGGCCGGCTGGCGGACTATATCGGGGATCAGATCGGGTTCTGGGCTTCGCCGCGCGCTTCGAACGAAGACACATACGCCCTCGTCCGTCTGGCCCGCGCCGTCTTCCGCTGTCCCAACATCGGCCTCCTATCCGACGCCGGCCATCAAGCCTCCGCCCGCGTCCTCCTCGACGGGGCAGGTTGGCCGGCCATGACGGGCGCCCTGGCCGACATCCGTCCGGCCGACTTCATCCTGGTGGTCGGGACCGATCTCTCCAAACAGAATCCCATCATCGCCAGCGAGATCCATTTCGCGGCGAGAGGCGGAACGCACGTCCTCGTCCTGAGCAGCCGGACGACCCAGATGGCCCGGCTCGCGACAACCCATCTCCGGCCCAAGCCGGGCTCTCTGGCGACGGTCCTCAAGGCCATGGCCAGGATCCTGATCGACGAGAACCGCCAGGACGCGGATTTCATCGCCCGCTACGGGCGGGGCTTCGACGCTTTTCGGATGTCGCTCGCCGGCTTCGACCTCGCGGCCGTCGAAGCCCAAACCGGCCTCTCTCTCGAAAGCCTCCGGGATGCCACCCGGCGCCTGGCCGCCGCGCGGCGGGCCTTGGCCTTCACCGCCGCGGGCGTGGCCGGTCCCGACCGCGACACCGCGGCATTGCTCTTTGACCTCTTCCTGGCCGCGGGCAAGATCGGCCGCGAGGGATGCGGCGTCAATCCCGTGACCGGGATCAGCAATATGCTCGGGGCGAGCGACATGGGCGCGGTGCCCGACATGCTTCCCGGCGCCCGGCGCCTCCCCGACGAGGGGGCGGCGGCCGAGCTCGGGGCCGCATGGAAGTCGGGTCTCGACGCCCGGCCCGGCCGCCGGATCGACGACCTCCTCCGCGACGAGGGCTCGGGCTTGAAGGCGCTCGTCGTCGTCGACCACGACGACGAGATCAATCTCGAGGCGGACGCCGTCCGGAACCTGGACTACGTCGTGTATCTTGGGGCCTACGCCAACCCGTTCGCCGGACTGGCCCACGCCGTCCTGCCCACGACGTCATACGGGGAGGGCGACGGCACGTACACCAGCGCCGAGCGCCGCATCCAGCTCAACCGGCGCAAGACCGAGCCGCTGGCCGAAGCCCGCCCGGCCTGGCGCGTCTTCGCCGACCTCGCCGCGAAGCGCGGCCAGGACTGGGGCTACCGGGCGGCCTCCGAAGTCTTCGCCGACATCGCCCGGACCGTTCCGTCTTATAGCGCCGTCACCTACGACAAGCTCGACCGGAATTTCGGGGGGCTGCAATGGCCCTGCGACGCCGCCCGCCCCCAGGGGACGCCCCGCCTCCTGGCCGAGGACGCCGGCCGGATGACCTTTGTTCCCTTCGCCGCGGAATCCGGACGGCCCGGCCTCTCCGACGATTTCCCGATGGCCCTCGTCGCGGGTACCTCGACGTATTACTGGCACCAGAACAATATCATGAGGAAGACGTTCATCCCCCGCCGGGAGTATAACGCTTTATTGCTGCTCTATCCCCAGGGTCTCGTTGAAATCCATCCCGATGATGCCGCCCGCCTCGGCCTGCGCGACAAGCGGCCGGCGCGGATCGTCTCGGCGAAAGGTTCCATGACCGTGGCGGCCCGCGTGACCGACGACGTCCGCCCCGGCATGGCCTACGCGCCCTATTTCATCGGGGCCATGATCCCCGGGTTCCTCAAGCCGCACGCCGTCGATATCGAGCGCGGCGAGGACGCGGCCATCCCCGTCAGGATCGAGAAGGTCTAGCCATGCATATCCTTCCCAAGTCCGGACTTCCCCGGCTCGTCGAAGCCCTCGGCGAGCAGCACGAGCTTTACGGCCCGATCCTCCACGAGGTTTCGGGAGACGCCCTGTTCGAGAAGCTCGCCGATCCGGCCGCCCTGCGCCTCGACGCGCCCATCCCGTACATCCCGCCCAAAGCCGCGGTCTTTCCCCATTTCGAGGAGATCCTTCACTATGCCTACGACCGGGACTCCAAGAAGGTCGACATCGCCCGGACCGACCTCGTCCGGCCCAAGGCCCTGATCGGCGTCCGCTCCTGCGACCTCACCGGCCTCGCCTGCCTCGACCGGTTCTACCTCGGGCAGGAGTTCGTGGACGAGGTCTACCGCGATCACCGGCGCCGGACATTCATCGTGGCCAATACCTGCCTCGGCCCGTTCCCCCAGTGCTTCTGCGTCTGCACGGACAGCGGTCCCTACGCCGTCGAAGGCTATGACCTCAACCTTACCGACCTCGGGGACCACTACCTCGTCGAATCCGGGAGCGAGAAGGGCGCCGCCCTCGCCGCTCGGCTCGGCCTGGCGCCTGCCGGGGCCGACGCCGCCGGGAGGCGGGACGCGGCCGTGAACGCCTCGATCGCGAGCTTCGACCCTGCCGCCCGGGAAAACAAGGCCTGGATCTCCCGGGCCGTCAACCGTCTGACCACGGGCTTCGTCAAGAACGAAACCTGGGAATACATCGGCCACCAGTGCTTCGAGTGCGGCGCCTGCTCCTACGTCTGCCCGACGTGCTCCTGCTTCAATATCGAGGACGTCACCCCCGCCGAAGGCCCGACCGGGCGCATCAGGACCTGGGACTCCTGCTCGTTCGAAGGCTATTCCCGGATGGCGGGCGAGCACAACCCGCGCCGGCCCATCGAGGACCGGCGCAACAAACGCTTCTTCTGCAAGCTCTCCTATTCCCAATCGAAAAAATACCTCCGGCCGGGATGCGTAGGCTGCGGCCGTTGCGCCCGGGTCTGCCCGGGCGACATCGGCCTGCCCAACGTGGTCCAGTACATCCGGAGGGAGACGACAGGCAGGTAAGCCATGGCCGAATCCCCTCTGAACGCCATTGTCACCGTCCCGGCCGTCGCCGAGATCACCGAGATCAAAGACGAGATCGAGGAAGTCCGGACGTTCTATTTCTCCTTCGACCACCCGGAGCTCGAGCGCTCGTTCCGCGCCCGCTCCGGACAGTTCATCATGTGCACCGTTTTCGGCGCGGGCGAATTCGCCGTCTCGCTGCCCTTCAGCCCCGAGAATGACCGCCGCCACCTCTCGGTCCGCCGGGTGGGGAAGGTGACCGACGGGCTGCACGCCCTCCGGCCCGGCGACAAGATCGGGATCCGGGGGCCGTTCGGCAACGGCTTCCCCTTCGATGCGATCAAGGGCCGGAACATGGTCGTCATCGCCGGGGGTATCGGCCTCATCCCGCTCCGCTCGACGCTCGTCCACGCCCTTCAGCACCGGGCGGACTTCGGCCGGATCATCCTCCTCTACGGCGCCCGCTCCTCACGCGACCTGATGTACCTCTCTCAGATCGAGGATTGGAGGAAGACCGAGGGCTTCGAAGCCTTCCTGACCATCGACCGGGCCGAGCCCGGCTGGGCGGGGGAGGTGGGGTTCGTCCATACCCTGATCGAAAAGGCCAAGGTCCCCGTGGAGAACACGGTCGCCTTCGTCTGCGGGCCGCCGATCATGTTCAACGCCAACATCAAGGAGCTGACCGGTCGGGGGCTCAAGGACGAGTTCATCTTCTCCACCCTCGAGCGCCACATGAAGTGCGGGATCGGCAAGTGCCAGCACTGCGCCATCGGCCGGACGCTCGTCTGCACGGACGGGCCCGTTTACACCTACAAGCAGCTCAAGACGCTGGGGGAGCAGATCTGATGTTCACCCGTCCCGACCTGGTCATTCCCGTTTTCGCGGCCCTGGCGGCCCTGGCCGCCGCGGCGGTCGTGACCCCGCTCTTCGCCGCCCGCCGGCGGGCGGCCGGCATTGTCCACTTCGCTTTCGTCGCCGCGGCCTGCGTTCTGCTCGCCTGGGCCGGGCTCAAGGCCGCCCTCGGCGGGGGCATGGACGAAGCGGAATTCCTCCGCCTCGGGCCGATCGCCGTCCCGATCCTGATCGACGGCCTGAGCGGCCTGTTCCTGGCGGTCATCGCCGTGCTTTCGGCGCTGAGCGCCCTCTACGCCATCCGCTACATGGACCACTATCCGGACTACGGCCTGGGCCGGTTCACGGCCGCCTTCCCCGTCTTCATCCTGGGGATGGCGGCCCTTGTCACTGTCGACGACCTCTCGCTCGGCTTCACCCTCGCCTGGCAGCTGATGACCCTCTCCTCGTTCGTCCTCATCCGCTTCGAGCGGCGGAAGCCGGAGAACGTCCGCGCCGCGGCCAAGTACCTCGCCCTCATGGAGCTGGCCTGGCTCCTCGTCGTCGGCGGAGGCCTCGTCGCGGGCGGATCGATCGGCGACTCGCTCCACACCTTGGGCGGCAAGCTGGCCGGGGCGGGCGCCGGCCCGCTGTTTGCCGTCTATGGTCTGCTCCTCGTCGGTTTCGGCTTGAAGGCGGGCGTCTTTCCCCTCGGCCAGCTCTGGTTGCCGGATGCCCATTCCGTGGCGCCTTCGCCCGTTAGCGCCTTGCTCTCGGGCGTCATGCTCAAGACCGGGATCTTCGGCCTCCTCCGGGTGTTCTTCTTCATGCTCCCGCCGGGCGGGAACGGCTTCGACGCCGCCCTCTGGGGCCTCGTCCTGGCCGCCGTCGGCGCGGCGACGCTTTTCATCGGCACGATCCAGTCCGTGAAGCAGAGCGACGCCAAGCGCCTCCTGGCCTTCAGCTCGATCGGCCAGATCGGCTACATCGTCCTAGGGATGGGCGCGGCCCTGCTCCTCTCGGGCTCCGGCGTCCCGGCGGTCCGGAGCCTGGCCGCCGTGGCCATCCTCGGCGCCCTGTTCCACGTGCTCAACCATGCCGCTTTCAAGGGGCTCCTATTCCTCACCGGCGGAAGCCTGCTCTATGCCACCGGCACCAAGGACCTTAACCGCCTCGGGGGGCTGATCAAGCTCATGCCGGTGAGCGCCGCCGTGGCCGGCGTGGCCTCGCTCTCGATCGCCGGCATGCCGCCGTCGAGCGGCTTCGCCAGCAAGTGGACGATCATCACCAGCTCGCTCCTTGCCGGCGACGCGTCCGTCCTCCTCGTCCTGTTCGGGATCGCGGCCCTTTTCACGAGCGTCGTGACCCTGGCCTGCTACGTCAAGTTCTTCGGGATGGCCTTCACGGCCTCGGGCTCGGAGTGGACGGTCAAGAAGGAGATCCGCGAGGTGCCGGTCCTGATGCTTCTTCCCAAGCTTGCCCTGGCCGCGGTTTGCATAGTCCAAGGCCTCTTTCCGTTCCTGTTCTTCGGCCTGATCTCCTCAGCTCTCGCGAATTCCCGGGGGTTCCTCCTCGGCGAGGCGTTCACGCCCGGCGGGCTCGACGGCATGCTCTCGGTCTCGCTCCTCGGGATCCGGGTCCACGATCTCTTCGGGCCCGGGCTCAACGCCGCGGTCGCGCCGCTCGTCGTGCTCGGACTCCTCGCGGCCGCGCTCGCCGCGGCCGTCCTCCTCCGCCGGTCGGCCGGGTCCCGGGAGGTCGCGGTTCCGACCTGGCTCTGCGGCTACCAGGAGCTCAGCGATAAAAACCGGTACCGGGACCACGGCATGTTCGCCGCGTTCAAGAATTTCTTCCGCTGGACGGGAGGGCGGACCTCGCCGAAGGCCGGCCGAAGGCAAGGAGGCCGCCCATGACCAAAGACAGCCTGATCCGGACGCTCCGGGACGGGTTCGGGCCGGCGCTCACCGTGTCCGAGGGGGCGACGCCGAAGCGGCTTGTCCTCGACATCGACAGGACGGCTTTCCGGGCGGCGGCCTTGAAGCTGAGGGCCGCGGGCGGCCGCTACATGGTCGGTGTGGGCAGCGACGAGCGCGACCGCCGCGGCGCCTTCGGCATGATCCACCTGTTCGCCTTCGACAAGGACGGCTTCACCGTCGCGCTCCGGACGTCGGCCCCGGCCGAGACGCCCGAGTTCGACTCGATCGCGCCCGAGATCCCGGCCGCGGGCTGGACCGAGCGCGAATACATGGATCTGCTGGGATTCACGTTCAAGGGCAATCCGAAGCCCAAGAAGCTCATTCTGGCCGACGACTGGCCGGCGGGGATTCATCCCCTCCGCAAGGAAGTCCCCTACAACCTCGTGCCGCCCTCGGCCGAGGACGTGGCCTACGAGCTCGACGAGGCGCCCGAGGGCACGACGACCGTCCCCATCGGGCCCTTCCATCCGAGCCTGCACGAGCCCGCCCATTTCGCCGTCTACGTCGACGGGGAGACGATCAAGGGCTGCGATTACCGGGGGTTCATGACCCACCGGGGGATCGAAAAACTTTGCCAGACCCAGGTCAGCTACAACGAGGTGCCCTTCGTGGCCGAGCGGATCTGCGGGATCTGCGGCTCGGTCCATGCCGCGGCCTACTCCCAGTCCGTCGAGGAAGCGGCGGGAATCAAGATCGCCCGGCGGGCCGAGTTCATCCGGACGATCATGCTCGAGATCGAGCGCCTCCACTCCCACCTCCTCTGGCTGGGGGTCGCCGGCCACCTCATCGGCTACGACACGATCTTCATGCAGAGCTGGCGCGTCCGCGAGCCGATCATGTGGCTCTCGGAGCGCTTGACCGGCAACCGCAAGACCTACGGCATGATCGTCATCGGCGGCGTCCGGCGCGACATCACGCCCGCCCTTCGGGAGGATATCCTCGGCGTGCTCAAGAAGGTCGAGACCGAGGTCGGGGGACTCAAGGACGCCGTCCTCAAGGATACGTCGATCCACCGCCGGACCAAGGGCGTGGGCTTCATCCCCCGCGAAGAGGCCGAGGCCTGGAGCCTGCTCGGGCCCGTGGCCCGGGGACGGGGCGTGGACATCGACGTCCGCCGCGACCATCCCTACGCCGCCTATGACGAGCTCTCCTTCGACGTCCCGGTGATGGATTCGGGCGATGTCTGGGGCACGCTCGTCGTCCGGCTCCTCGAGATCTTCGAGTCGATCAAGATCGTGCGCCAGGCCCTCGACAAGATGCCCTCGGATGGACCGCTCCTGACCGAAGTCGCGGACGTGCTCCCGGCTTACCGGCACGGCCTGTCGATGGTCGAAGCCCCGCGCGGCGAGTCCGTCCACTACCTGATCACCGGCCCGGAAAATCGGCCCGAGCGGTGGCGGGTCCGCGCCCCGACCTACACGAACCTCCAGGGCGTCCCGCGGATGCTACTCGACAACCAGCTCGCCGATTTCCCGATAATCGTCGGCAGCATCGACCCCTGCTTCTCCTGCACCGACCGGGTCCTCGTCGTCGACGGCCGCGCCCGTTCGCGCCGGGTCTTCGCCCGGAGCGAGATCGAGGCCCTCGGCCGCGGCCGGAGGAAGCCCTAGCATGCGCGCCCTGACTTACGCCGCCCCCCTGATCAACGCCCTCGTCTTCCTCCTGGCCGCGCCCCTCTACGAGGGCGTGCTCCGCAAGCTCGCGGCCAAGATCCAATCCCGGCAGGGCCCGCCCCTCATCCAGCCCTACCGCGACCTGCTCAAGCTCCTCGGCAAGCAGACCCTGAATTCGGCGGGGAGCTGGCCCTTCAAGCTGGCCCCCCTGGGCGCGTTCGCGGCGGCCCTGGCCGTCGTCGTCCTGATCCCGTTCGGGGGCAGGCTCGGCGTCTTCGCCGGCCGCCTGGACGTGATCGTCGTCATCTACCTCCTGACCCTCGGCGGCGTGGCCGTGCTCCTGGGCGCCCTGGCCAGCCGCAATACCTTCGCCCTGATCGGGGCCAGCCGGGAGATGGTGACCATGATCATGGTCGAGCCCGTCCTGGCCGTGACGCTCATCCTGGGCGCGGTCAAGCTGAGAAGCCTCGGCCTCGCGGCGGCCATGCCCGGCGCGGCCGGGGCGAAGTTCACCCTCGCGACCGGGCTCATGCTGGCCGTCTATCTCCTCGCCCTGCAGGCGTTCGTCGCCCGGCAGCCGTTCGACATCGCCGAGGCCGAGGTCGAGCTCCTCGAAGGGCCGTTCATCGAATACAGCGGGCCGAACTACGCCCTGTTCAAGTACGCGATGATGCTCAAGCAAATGTTCTACGCCTGGCTTTTCGTCTCGGTCTTCCTGCCCTGGATCCGGACCGGGATCTATCCCGCGGACATCGTCCTCCAGCTCGCGGCCATGCTGGTCGTCTTCCTCCTGATCGGGCTGGTCGGGTCGACCAACCCCCGCCTTCGGATCGACCAGGCGGTCCGCTATTACGCCGTCCTCATCGTCCTGTCCCTGGCCGCGGTCGCCCTCGCGGTCAAGGGCTGGTGAGGGGAGAAACGCCATGTGGTTGACGAGCAAGATCAAGCAGGTCCTCCTGGTGCTCAAGCCCGGGAAGGTGACCTTGAACTATCCGGCGGAGTCCCGCCCCGTACCCGAAGGGTTCCGCGGCCAGCCGGCCTGGGACCACACGAAGTGCATCGGCTGCGGCGGCTGCGCCAACCATTGTCCGGCCCGGACGATTCTGACCCGGGATCTCTGCCCCGAGATCCGGATCCTGTTCTACGACGGGGCGCGCTGCATGTATTGCGGCCGCTGCGCCGACGTCTGCCCGGAGAAGGCCATCGTCATGAGCCCGGAGTTCGAGCTCGCGACCGGCGACCGGGACGACATCACCCAGAGCCTGGAGCTCTTCATGCTGACCTGCCAGCGCTGCGGCCGGTGCTACGACCTCGAGATCAAGAACGCGATCGACAAGCTCGACCTCCGGGGGTATCGCTACGACAGCCTGGAGGCCCGGACCGTGATCCGCCGGTCCACGGAGCGCTTCGCGCCGGACGTCCTCGGCGAAACCGAGGCCTACCGGCGTCCGGAAAGGATCGGAGGCTGACATGCTGGCCAAGCTCGCCCGCAAGGCATTCCCCAAGTCCCTCTGGCTCTATCACTGCAACAGCGGGGCCTGCAACGGCTGCGATATCGAGATCCTGAATGTCCTCACGCCTTACTACGACGTCGAGCGCTTCGGGATCAAGCTCGTCGGCTCGCCCCGCCACGCGGACGTCATGCTCCTCTCCGGGGCGGTGACCCGGCCGACGTTCCCCCTGGTCAAGCGGGCCTTCGAGGCGATGCCCGGGCCCAAGCTCGTCTTCGGCGTGGGCTCGTGCGCCCTCGGCGGCGGCTGCTGGTTCGACACGTACAACGTCTCCGGAGGAGGCGCGACCGCCGTCCCGGTCGACTACTACATCCCGGGCTGCCCGCCCCGGCCCGAGGCCATCGTCTACGGCGTGGCCCTGGCCCTGGGGCTCGTGGACAAGAAGGCGGCGCCGGTCGAGCTCAAGCAGGTCGAGTTCCCGATCGATGCCCAGCTCCGGAACAGGGCTTGGGAGGAGCGGAACGTCATCTACAAGCTGCTCCGGGATTGAGCGGCAGGGAGACCGCCATGGCCAAGAAGATCCTCATCGTCGACGACGACCGGGACCTCGTCGAAAGCCTGTCCCAGGTCCTGAAAACCCGGGGCTACGCCGTGGCCGCGGCGTACAGCGGGGCCGAGGGCCTCCGAGCCCTCCTCTCCGAGCGACCCGACCTCATCATCCTGGACGTGATGATGGAGACGGACACGGCCGGCTTCGAGGCGGCCGACCAGATCCGGAGCCCGCGGCCCACGTCCCGCTACCGGGAGTTCCGGTCCGTCCCGATCATCATGCTGACGGCCATCGACCAGGTCACGAACTCCCGCTTCTCGCTCGACCAGGGCGAGAGCTTCCTCCCCGGCGTCAACGAGTTCCTGACCAAGCCGGTGGATCTCGACGGGCTGCTCGGCCGGATCGCCGGCCTGCTTCGATGATCACCGACATCTTCCGCCGATCCAACATCCGCCTCAAGCTGGTGGTCAGCCTGCTGGCCATCGTCGTCGTCATGGGCACGATGTCCCTCATCGTCGGCATCTCGATCATCAACAAGAACGTCATCCGGGAGGCGACGGAATCCGTCCGCAACTCCCTCGGGGCGACGACCGAGCTTTACAACGAGGAGGTCCAGAAGCGGTCACGGATCGTGGAGTACCTGGCCAAGACGGCCGAGATCGTCAAGGCCACGGCCTCCCGCGACCGGGCCTTCCTCTTCGCCAAGCTGGCCCAGATCAAGGCCGAATTCGGCTTCGACATCGTCAACGTGGTCAATCCCGACGGCTCGATCCTCGTCCGGGCGAACAACTTCGACGCCTGGGGCGACAGCGTGGCCAACTACCGCTATATCCAGTGGGTGATGAAGAACCGGAAGCCGGCCGCGGGGACGGGCATCCTCGGCCTGGAGAATATCCGCAAGGAAGGCAAGGACCTGGCCGAGCGGACGGTCATCAAGGTCGTCCCCACGCCCCTCGCCCGGCCCCTGGCCTCCCAGACCCTGAACGACGCCCTGGTCATGAAGGCGGTGACCCCCATCTTCGACGACGGGACGATGATCGGGATCCTGTACGCCGCCGTCCTCCTCAACAACAACGACCAGTTCATCGACCGCTTCAAGCGCCTCGTCTTCAAGGAGGAGCGGATCGACGGCCGCGAGGTCGGGGCCTCGACGCTCTTCCTGGGCGACATCCGGGTGACGACGAGCGTCGTGGACACCCTGGGCAAGCGGGCCATCGGGACCCAGGTTTCCGAGGAGGTCTACAAGCGGGTTTACGAGGAGGGCCAGACCTGGGTCGGCCAGGCCTTCGTCGTGGCCGCCTGGTACATCTCCGGCTACAGCCCCCTGCGCGATATCGACGGCCGCATCCTGGGCATGCTCTACGTGGGCGTCCTCAAGGAGAAGTTCGACGCGGCTCTGCGGACGACGACCCTCCTGTTCCTGCTGATCATCGTCGTGACCGTCCTCGTCGCCCTCGTCCTGGCTCTCTACCTGATCAACGCCACGACCAAGCCGGTCAAGCGGATCATCGCCGCCACGTCCGACATCGCCCGCGGAAACTACCGGCCCATCGCGGTCCTGCCGGGCGACGACGACGACGCGCGGAAGATCGCCTCGGGGTTCAACGCCATGGTCGCGGCCATCGAGGAGCGCGACCGCAAGCTCCAGGACCAAGCCGAGCGGACGATCCTGAAGTCCGAGAAGCTGGCCTCGCTCGGCCGCCTGGCCTCCGGGATCGCCCACGAGATCAACAACCCCTTGACCGGGGTCCTGACCTTCAGCAGCCTGCTCCTCGGCGATCTGGCCGGGACGAAGTACGAGGAGGACGTCAAGGTCATCCGCGACGAGACCCTCCGCTGCCGGAAGATCGTCCGGGGCATCCTGGACTTCGCCCGGGAGAACGAGCCGGAGAAGACGGCGGCCGACCTAAACGAGGTCATCGACGAAACGCTGGCCATCTTCGAGAAGAATGTCACCTTCCAGAACGTGGCGATCATCCGGGCTTTCGCCCCGGGCCTGCCGCTCGTCCGGCTCGACATCAGCCAGTTCAAGCAGGTCATCAGCAACCTGGCGGTCAACGCGGCCGACGCCATGCCCAAGGGCGGCCGGCTGACCTTGGCCACTTCCCTCGACCGGGCGGCCGGCCGGGTGGTGGTGAAGGTGGCGGATACGGGGGTCGGGATCCCCGCCGAAAATATCTCCCGGCTGTTCGAGCCGTTCTTCACGACCAAGGATCGGGGGAAGGGGACGGGGCTGGGGCTGGCCGTTTCGTACGGCATCATCAAGCGCCACAACGGGACGATCGACGTCCGGAGCAAGCCCGGCGAGGGCACGGAATTCACGATCCAGCTGCCGCTCGCCTGACGGCCCGGCGGGAGGAAGGCAAGAAAAGGACACGACCATGACGACGACCAAAGGACGGCTGCTGTTCATCGACGACGAAGACATCGTTCTCCGGAGCTGCCGGCGCGTCTTCGGCGGCGAGGATGTCGAGATCGAGACCGCCGCCTCGGGCGAGGAGGGGCTGGCCAAGGCCCGGGCGGGGCGCTACGACGTCGTGATCACGGACCTGAAGATGCCGGGCCTCGGCGGGATGGACGTCCTCAAGGCCCTCCGGGCCGAGCGGCCCGAGGTCACGGTCATCGTCTTCACCGGCTACGCGAACGTCGAGACCGCCCGGGAGGCGCTCAAGAACGGGGCGTTCGACTATATTCCCAAGCCCTTCACCCCCGACGAGATCAAGGACGTCGTCCGCAACGCCCTCGCCGCCCGGGCCCACAAGACCGAGGCCAAGATGCTCGACCTGATGGCCATCGTCTCCCACGAGCTCAAGAGCCCTCTCTCGACCGTCCGGACGA
This sequence comes from Candidatus Aminicenantota bacterium, assembly GCA_003141555.1. GTDB lineage: Bacteria > Acidobacteriota > Aminicenantia > Aminicenantales > UBA4085 > FEN-413. Next base: position 66,157 of record PLMN01000009.1, on the reverse strand, counting down.
CGGCCGATACCCTCTACCGGGGCTATTTCGGCAAGCTCGAGCCCGAGCAGGGGCGGATCGTGGAGACCATCCTTCGCAACTGCGATTATCTCGAGGATATCATCCGGAGCTACATCGACCTGTCCAAGATGGAGATCGACGATCTCGACGCCTTCAAGAAGGAGATCCGGCTCGGGGCCGACGTCGTCGCCCCCGAGCTCGCCGTGCCCGAGGTCAAGGACAACCTCAAGCACATGCCCCTCGCCGCGGAGATCGGCGAGGAGGCGGTCATCCATGGCGACCCGGAGCTGCTCCGGATCGTGGTCCGCAACCTCGTCGGCAACGCGATCAAGTACGGCCGCGAGGGTACGCCCATCCGGGTCAGGCTCGGGCGCCGGCCGGGCGAAGCCATCCTGTCCGTCCGCAACGAGGGCGTGGGGATTTCGGCCGACGACATCCAAAACCGCCTGTTCAAGCGGTTCGAGCGCCTGAAGCAGAAGGGGACCGAGGGGGTCAAGGGCTCGGGGCTGGGCCTTTACATCTGCAAGACGATCGTGGAAAAGCACCGCGGCCGGATCTGGGCGGAGTCCGTGCCCGGCCAGGGCGCGGAGTTCTTCGTCGCCCTGCCCCTCGCGGGCTGAGGCGGCCGGGCGATTATTCGAAGCGGAGGGCCTCGATCGGGTTGAGCTTGGAAGCCTTCCGGGCCGGATAGAATCCGAAGAAGACGCCGATCGACCCGGCGAAGAGGAACGAAAGCACCACCGATCCCGTCGAAACGATCGTGTTGATGTTGGCGAAGATGGGAATGACCCTCAGCACCTTGGACGTGCCCACGCCGAGGATAATCCCGATGATCCCCCCCGTCATGCTGAGGACGATCGCCTCGGCCAGGAACTGGAGGAGGATGTCGCTTTCCTTGGCCCCGATCGACATCCGGATCCCGATCTCGCGGATGCGCTCGGTCACGGAGACGAGCATGATGTTNNATGATCCCGATCCCGCCGACGAGAAGCGAGATCGCGGCGACGCTGCCCAGGAGGAGCTGGAGGACGCCCATGGCGCTCTGCAGGCTCTCGGCCACGTCGGCCATGTTCCGGACGTTGAAGTCGTCGTCCTGATCCTCGAGGATGTGGTGGCGGTCGTGGAGGAGGGCCGTGATTTCCGCCTGGGCGTTCGGCATCAGGTCGGCGGTGAGGGCCGAGACATCAATCGACTGGACGAAGGTGAAGCGCATCAGGCGCTTGCCGGCCGTCGTGTAGGGGACGCAGACCAGGTCGTCCTGGTTGAAGAAGCCGCCCGCCTGGCCCTTGGATTTCAGGACGCCGATGATCGTGAACGGGACGTTCCGGATGCGGACGACCCGGCCGATGCAGTCCTCGTCGTCTTCGAACAGGTTCCGGCGGACCTCCTCCCCGATCACGGCCACCTTGGCGTCGTTCTGGACCTGGCCCGCATCGAAGAAGAGGCCCTGGGCCATCTCCCAGCGGTGGACGAGGGGATATTGATCGCTAACGCCCTGGACCTGGGTCCGCCAGTTCTTGTTGCCGTTGATGATCTGCTGAAAGGAGTTGACGTTCGGCGACGTGGCCTGGACGGACGGGCACTCCCGCTCGATGGCGTCGATGTCGTCGAGCTTCAGGGTCGTGCGCATGCCGAAGCCCAGCCGCACCCCGCTCTGGTTCAGGCTTCCGGGGCGGATGACGAGCAGGTTCGTGCCCATGCTGTCGAACCGATCCTTGATCCCGGCCTTGGCCCCGGTGCCGATGCTGACCATGGCGATGACCGCCCCGACGCCGATGATGATCCCGAGCGCCGTCAAAAAGGTCCGCATCTTGTTCCGGCCCAAGGCCCGAAGGGACACTCTGAAAATCCGCAGGTACTTAATCATCTCATAACTCCCCCGGCCCGCCCCTTCGGGCGGAGCCGGTGCTCGTTCTCTGATTCGTCGAATCTTCCGCCGCCGGTCAAAGGCCGGTATTATAACTCATGCCTCCCCGCGAGCGCCAGCCCGCTTCTCAGGACGTCCGTCGGCCGCGGGACAACAGAAAATAGAGCGTCGGCGTGGCCACGAGCGACAGCAGGACCGAAATGCAGAGCGAGCCGATGACGGCGATCGCCAGGGGCTTGAGCATATCGGCCCCGGAGCCGATCCCGTAGGCCAGGGGCAGCATCCCGAGGGCCGCGGCCAGCGAAGTCATCAGGACCGGTCGGAGGCGGCGGCGCCCCGACCGGACGAGCGCCTCGGCCAGGTCGATCCCGTCGGCCCGGAGATGCCTCACGAAATCGAGCATCAGGATGCCGTTCTTGGCCACGATCCCGATGCCGATGATTGCCCCGAGGAGCGAGATGACGTTGAGCGAGGTCCCCGTGATCCGGAGGGCGAGGACCGTCCCGAACATGGCCAGGATCGCCCCGAAGACGATGGCGATCGGCTCGGTGAACGACCGGAACTCGATGAGGAGCACCGTGAACACCAGAAAGATGGCCATGAGCAGGACGATCATCAGGTTGCGGAAGGATTCCTGCTGCTGCTGGTAGAGGCCGCCGTATTCGATCGATTCGGGGGGCAGCGTGGGGTCCTTGCTCAGGGCATCGCGGATTTCGGCCATGGCGCTGCCCATGTCCCGTCCCTCGAGCCGGGCCGTGACGGCCACGTCCTGGCGGAGGTCGTCGCGCCGAAGCTCGAGCTGTCCGGGCTCCTCGACCACGTCCACCACCTGGGACAGCTTGATGAGCGACCCGTTCGCGGCCCGCAACGGCAGGTCGCGGAGGGAGGCGAGGCGGTCGATGCGCTTCGGATCGACCTTGACCCGGATTTCGACCATGCGGTCGCCCTCGAGGACCGACGAGGCCGTCTCGCCGAGCATGGCCGTGTTGACCGCCGTCGTGATGTCCTCGGCCGTCAAGCCGAAGCGCTGGGCGTCGACGTAGCGGACCTTGAGGCTTAGCGCCGGGCCCGTGTAGACCAGGCCGTTGAACGTATCGACGACGCCCCGGACCTTGCCCAGCGTTTCCTCGATCTGGGGCGCTTTCTCCTTCAGATATTTCGCGTCGGTCGAGAAGAGCTTCACCTCGATCGGCTGGGGGGCGTACATCAGGTCGCCGATGAGATCGCCGAGGATGCCGGGCAGCTCCCAGATGATGTCGGGCAGGGCGGCGTTAAGCTTATGCCGCAGGTCGGCCAGGACCTCTTCGGTCGACCGCTCGCGGTCGGGCTTGAGCTTCAGGAGGAAGTCGCCGTTGTTGGGCTCGGTGATGAACAGGCCGAGCTGGGCGCCCGTCCGGCGCGAATAGCTCTCGAGCTCGGGGGTCGCCAGGATGATGTCCTCTGCATACTTCAACTGGCGGTTCGTCTCCGCCAGGCTCGTCCCCGGCGGGGAGAGGTAGTCGATGATGAACCCGCCCTCGTCCATGGGCGGCAGGAATTCGCTCTCGAGCTTGGTGTAGAGGAAGATCCCGAGCACGAGGACCGCTCCGCAAACGCCGATGGTGAACCAGCTCCTTCGGAGCGCGGCCCGGACCACTGTTTCGTAGACGGCGATGACCTTCCGCAGGATGCGGCCGCCCTGGTCGCCTCCCGCGGCCGGTGCCCCGTCTCTTCTATGGGCCCGGATCAGCCAGGCGGCCAGCGACGGCGTCAGGCTGACGGCCAGGACAAGCGAGGTCAACAGGGCGACGACCATGGTCAGGGCCAGGGCCCGGAAGAAGATGCCCGTGATGCCCTGGAGGAAGGCGAGGGGGATGAAGACGACGACCGGGGTCAGGGTTGACCCGACCAGCGGCCGGAAAATCTCGCCGATCGCCTGCTCGATGGCTTCGATCTTGCCCAGGCCCGAGACCCGCTTGGTGTGGATCGCCTCGACGACGACGATCGCGTCGTCGATGACCAGGCCGATGGCCGCCGCGATGCCGCCCAGGGTCATCAGGTTGAAGCTGAGTCCGGTGACCTTGATCGCGAGGAGCGTGACGAGGACAGTGACCGGGATGACGAGCGTGGCGACGAAGGTCGTCCCCCAGTTCTTGAGGAAGAAGAAGAGGATGATGATCGACAGGACGAGGCCGAAGAGGATCGCCTCCCAGACGCTCTGGACCGAGGCCTTGACGAACAGGGATTGGTCGTAGAAGAAGGCCAGCTTCATGTCGGGCGGCAGCTCGGTCTTGAGGGCCTGGAGCTCCGTTTTCAGCCTCTTGGCGATATCCAGGGTGCTGCCGTCGGGCTGGCTGTAGATGTTGAGCAGGACGGCGTCCTGGCCGTCGGCCGTGACGATGTTGAAGACGGGTTCGGGTCCGCGCTCGACCCGGGCGAAGTCCCGGACGCGGACGGGGCGGCCGCCGGCGACCGTCACCGGGAAGTCTTCGATGTCCTTCTGCGAGCGGACGCGGCCGTCGACCACGGACAGATAGAGCCTGTGGTTTTCCTCGTGGAGGCCGGTCGAGGACACGAGGTTGTTCTTGGTGAAGGCTTCCGTCACCTGGGCGAGGGTGAGCTTGGCCGCCTGCAGCCGCACGGGATCGACGACGACGTGCCACTCGGGCGTCCGGCCGCCGATGAGGGTGACCCGGGCGATGTCGGGGATGCGGAGGAACCGGACCTTGAGGTTGTAGCGGGCGACCTCCCACAGCTCGGTGATGGAGCGCATCTTGCTCGTGAGGCTGACCCCGATAATGGGGAAGTTGGAGAACGTGACCCGGTAGACCTGCGTCTCGGCCGAAGCGGGCAGCGTCGTCCGGATCTGGGACAGGCGCCCAAGGACGTAAAACTCGGACTGGACCATGTCCACTTTCCAGTTGAAGAAGACGTTGACCTCGGCCGAGCCCCGGCCCGTGGCCGAGCGGACCGTGGTCACGCCCGGAATGTCCTTCATGGCCTCTTCGATGGGCCGGGTGATGGTGGCCATCATCTCGTCGGCGGGCATGACCCCGTTGTCGACGAGGACGCAGACGCGCGGGAAATTCGTCTGGGGGAAGACCGACGAGGAGATGTTCAGGGCCGTGTACGCCCCGGCCAGACAGAGAGCGACGCAGATGAACGCGATCGAGAGGGCGTGCCGAGTGGCGAATTTTCCGATGGCCGAATTCGTGTTCATGGGCGCCGCTATTTCCCGGATTTGTCCGCCTTGTCGGCTTTGTCCGATTTTTCGGATTTGTCCGGCTTCTCGCCCGCCTCCGCGGGCTTGATGACGTGGATCTTCATGTCGTTGGGCACGGCGTAGGCGTCGTCGGTGACGATGACCAGGCCTTCCTTGATCCCCTCGCCGACCACTTCGACCAGCCCGCTTTCGCGCAGCCCGAACTTGACGGGCTTGCGGATGGCCTTTTCGCCCTCGACGGCCACGATCAGGCCGGTGTCCGCCCCGATGGCGTCCGCCACGGCCGCGCTTTCGGGGACGGCCAGGCAACCGGTCTTCTCCTCGCAGACGATCCGGACGCTCAGGAACTGGCCCGGCCGGAACGCCGGGCCCGCCGGCAGGGAGACGCGGACCGGGACGGCGTCGTTCTTGTCGTCGATCTGCGATCCGACGTAAAGCACTTTGCCCGGCTCAGTCTCGGTCCCCTCGAACCGGACGGCTTGCCCGGCCTTGACGAGCGGGGCCTCGCGGCTCGGAACGTTGACCGTGGCCACGAGCCGGCCGAGGTCGATGATCTTGGCCAGGACGGTGCTGAGCTCCACGGATTCGCCCGGCTCGGAGTTGATCTTGACTACGGTCCCCGAGAGCGGGGCCTGGATCCTGAGCAGGGCCAGATCCGTCTCCGCGGCGGCTAGGTCGCTCCGGGCCTGGTTGAGCTGCTGCTCGGCCTCGAGGTAGGCCTTTTTGGACGTCCCCTCGACGGGCAGGAGCTTCTTCTGGCGATCGAAGCTTTCTTCGGCGTAGGCCAGCGCCTTTTTTGCTTTCGCCCAGGCCACGTCCGCGACCCGGCTGTCGAGACGGAAGAGGACGTCGCCCTTGGCGACCCTTTGGCCCTCGACGCAATCGATATGGGCCACGACGCCCGCCATGGGCGAGGCGACCTCGGCGTCGGCCGGCGCGCGGCCCGGCATGGCCGGCTCCGGCTCCACGCTGCCGTAAGCGGAGACCGTGCGGTGGAGGGTCGCGCGGGCGATGGTCCCGGTGTGGACGGCCATGTCGGCCTTGACTTCCTCCCTTTCCTCGGCCGCTTTGGGCTTCAAGAGGAAGACGAGGGCCGCGACCACCGCCGCGATGACGATGATGATGATCCAGGTCCGGGATTTGCTCATCACTTACGCTCCTTCGCTTGCGCCGGGGCCCGGCCCGGAGTTTCGAGGACCCATTCCTTGATGTCGAGGGGGCTCTGCATGGCGTTTTCGAGGTCGCCGACCGCCTGCTCGGCCTTGACCAGAGCGTCCAGGCGGGCCATGGCGGTCGCCGACAGCTCGAGCTGGAGGCCCAAGAGCTCGAGCTTGGAGATGTCGCCAAAGGCGTGCCGTGCCCGGGCGGCGGCTTCCTGCTTCCCGAGGTTGGCCAGCATGTCGTCGGTGGCTTTGAGCTTTTCCGCGGCGGACCGGGTCGCGGTCAGGGCCACCTCGAGGTCGTTGATGACGCCCGCCTGCAGGGCCAGGAACTTCGCCGCCGCCTCCGTGCGCCGGGCTTCGGCCTCGGCGATGGGGCCCTTGTTCCGGCTGAACAAGGGGAGGATGAGCGACAGGCCCAGCGTCCACTTGGCGTCGGTCTGGTCGAGCTGAAAGTCGGGGCCGAGGGAGATGTCCGGATATTGCTTGGCGATCTCGAGCCGCAGGGCGGACTGGGCGGCGTCGTATTCGGCGAGAGCGCCGAGGATGTCCGACCGGTTCACCAGCGCCCGGCGCCGGACTTCGACGGCGGGCAGATCGGGGAGAGCCTTGAGGATCCCATCGAAGGCCAGCTCGATCCCTTCCAGCGCGGCCGAGGGGACGCCGACGGCGCCCGCGAGCCGGACCCGGGCCGCGGCGGCTTGGTTGGCGGCATCGATCGCCGCCAGGCGGCCGGTGTCGAGAGCGAGTCGGGCGGTTGTGACTTCGGCGGCCGAAACCTCGCCGACAGCCAACTGGGCCTCGAGAATCTTGACGTTCTCGGCCTGGATCGCGAGCTGGCGGGTGAGGAGAGCATCTGCCTCTCGGGCGGCATAAAGATCGAGGAAGGCTTGGCGGAGCCGGCTCCGGACGCCCCAGGCGGTCGACAAGATATTCAAACGGGCCGCTTCCGACGAGTGCCGGGCCTGGTCGATCCGATAGCCGCGCTTCCCGGCGGTTTCGATCGGGATCTCGAGCGAGAATTCGGGGATCCAGGGCGTCATTTCGGAGACGGGCGTCGTGCTATTGTAGCCTGCAAGGAGGCCGAGCGTCGGATTGGGCGACTCGCCGGCGGTGATCCGGCCCGCCTGGGCGATGCCCCATTGGGCCCGGGCGACGTCGAGGTCCGGGCTATAATAAAAGGCGGCCAAGGTCAGGGCGTGGAGGTCCCAGGCCTTCGGGGGCCAATCCTTGGCGCCCTGCCGGGACCGGAGGAATTCCTTCAGCTCCGGCGCGTCCAGCCGCCTGGACTCGAAGTCGCCCATGACTGCGGAGGCGGTGATGGGCTTGGGCTTGTAGGCCACGCAGCCGGCCGTCAGAACGCCGGCGAGTCCCAACACTACACAGAGAACTCTGGTTTTTTGTCCGTTCAATGTTGCGCTTCCTAAAGATTTAGACGAATCTGGGGGTCGTCCTCTTCCCGATTATTGCCTCCGGCCGCTTCATCTTTTCGGGGATCATAACACAAGATGGATGCCGGACCGCCATGAAGAAATCCTGAATTTGCCGCCACCTCGCCGGACCCCGTCGGTCCCGCCTCTGCCGCCGCCCCTCGCGGCTTGCATTTCCCGAAGAGGTGGGATATCGTCATTCCCAACGAACGAGGAGAGAATGAAAGGGCTTTCGCGGCGGGCATTTTTAAAAGCATCGGCTTGGGCGGGACTGGCCTCGGCCGGGCTCCCTTTTCCCTCCCCGGGCTTCGGCGCGGTCCGCCAAGGCGCTCCCGGATCCTTTGAAATCGGAGCCTGCACTTCCCTGGCTAACGCGGCGCTCTTGAAGTCCGCGGGCTGCGACTACCTCGAGGAAAGCGTGGGGGGATTCTTGTCGCCGGCCGAGCCCGAAGAGCATTTCGCCCTTCGGTTCGAGGCATCCAAGGTGGCCGGGATTCCCGTACGGGCATGCAACGGCTTCCTGCCCGGCGCGCTCAAGGCCGTGGGGCCGGCGGCGAAGCCCGAGGAGACGGTCGCCTACGCCTCGACCGCTTTCCGCCGGGCCGCGGCCGCGGGCCTCTCGACGATCGTCTGGGGCAGCGGCGAATCGCGCCGGATCCCAGAGGGGTTCAGCCGGGCGCGGGCCGAGGAGCAGTTCCGCTATCTCGCGAGCGAGGTCGCGGCCGCCGCCGCGAAATCCGGCATCCTGGTCGTCCTCGAGCCGCTGAACGCCGCCGAGACCAATTTCCTCAACTCCCTGGCCGAGGGGGCGGCCCTCGTCGAGGCGGTCGGCCATCCGAATTTCAAGCTCCTGGCCGACTTCTATCACGTCGTCCGGGCGGGCGAGACGCCCGAGGCCGTGGTCAGGTTCGGACGGCTCATCCGGCATTGCCATATCGCCGAGAAGGACAAGCGGACCCCGCCCGGCACGGCCGGCGACGATTTCCGGCCGTTCCTTGCGGCGTTGAACCGTATCGGCTATAGAGGTGGAATTTCCATCGAATGCCGCTGGGACGATATGAACGCCCAGCTTTCGGGATCCGTCGCCTTCCTGAGGAAGCAGATCGCCGACGCCGCCGCCCGGCCCTAGCGAGGCGAGGAGCCGGATCCCGGTGGCGGGCCCGGACAAGGAGACGCGCATGAGCATCACCCGCAGGGATTTCGTGAAGATGGCGGCCGCCGGGGCCGCCGGGTGGGCCGCAGCCGGAGGGGGCGCACGGCGCGCCGCCGCCGAGGGCGCCCGCGTGCGAGGGGCCAACGACCGGGTCCGGGTCGGCATCCTCGGATTTTCGGACCGTTGCCGGAGCTCGCTCCTCCCGCCCTTCCTTGCGTTCGCCAAGGAGTTGAACTTCGAAATCGTCGGGGTCGCGGACCTCTGGAGCCGCCGGCGCGCCGAAGGCGTCGCCTTCCTCAAGGAGAAGACCGGCCTTGGCGTTACGGCCGCGCGCAATGCCGAGGAGCTCTACGAGAAAGTGGGAGTGGACGCGGTCATCATCAGCACGGCCGACTTCCAGCACGCCCTGCTCCTGGCGGATGCGGTCAGGGCGAAGTGCGACGCCTATGTTGAAAAGCCGTTCGCCGAGACCATGGCCGACGCCCGGGCCGCGCTCGCGGCGGTCAGGGCATCCGGCCGGATCGTCCAGGTCGGATCGCAGCGGCGGAGCGGAACGAACTACCAGGCGGCCTTCGAATATCTCAAGTCGGGCCAGTTCGGCCCGATCACCATGGTCGAGATGAGCTGGAACGTCAACCAGCCGGGCCGCTGGCGGCGGCCGGAGCTCGTCGCCGCCCTCAAGGAAGCCGACACCGACTGGAAGCGCTATCTCCTCAACCGTCCCTTCGAGCCCTGGGACCCCCGGAAGTATCTCGAGTACCGCCTGTTCTGGCCCTATTCCTCCGGCATCCCGGGACAGTGGATGTGCCACCAGATCGATACCGTCCACTGGTTCACCGGCCTGCCCCATCCGCGGAGCGTCGCGGCCAACGGCGGGATTTACGGCTGGAAGGACGGGCGGCGGAACGCCGATACCCTGACCGCCGTGTTCGATTACGGGCCTCTCGATGATCCGACGACGGGCTTCCAGGTCGTCTATTCCTCCCGGATGCACAACAGCGCCGGCGGAGTGAAGGAGTATTATTTCTCGAACGGCGGCAAGCTCGACCTGGACAAGAACGTCGTGACCTCCGAAGGCGGCCTGACCGAGGGCTCGGCGGCGGAGATGGGCCTGAAGGCCAACCTCCTCGCCGAGTTCAAGCTGCCCGAGGCCAAGGTGGACACGGCGGCCGACACCGGCTCCGACCCCATGACCTCCAGCCATGTCCGGAACTGGATGGAATGCGTCCGCGGCCGCAGGACGCCGAACGCCGACGCCACCGCCGGCTACCGCCATGCCATTGCCTGCGCCATGACCACGGCCGCATTCAGGACCGGGATGCGGGCCACCTTCGATGAAGCGACCCAGGAGGTCATGACCGGCGGGAAAGTCTTCCAGTATTGAGCCCGAAGGAGAAGAAGGAGGCCGCGATGAAACGCTATGGACAGCTCATCGGGCTCAAGCCCGAGCACTACGAAATGTACAAGGCGTACCACGCCCGGGTCTGGCCCGAAGTCCTGGACACGATCCGGAAATGCAACATCCGCAATTATTCGATTTTCCATCATCATGGACTGCTGTTCGCCTACTTCGAGTACCACGGCTCGGATTACGCGGCGGACATGGCCCGGATGGCGTCCGACCCCAAGACCCAGGAGTGGTGGGCCATCATGAACCCGATCCAGAGCCCGCTCCCGACGCGGGTCGAGGGGGACTGGTGGGCGGCCATGGAAGAAGTCTTCCACACGGAGTGAAAGTCGTTCGCCATGGACCGTACGCCGAACACCCGGGCCAAGATCGAACGGATGGCCAAGGCCCTGCGCCATGAGGAGCCCGACCGAGTGCCCCTCAGTGATTTCTTCTGGGGGAGCTTCCTCGAGCGATGGCGGGCCGACCTGGGCCTGCCCGCGGACACGGACATCTACAAATACTACGACCTCGACTGGATCTCGACCATCCCCAACATGGACCCTCACATCCGGCCGTTCGAGACCGTCGAGGAGACGACGGATCACGTCATCGTCCGGACGGGCTTCGAGGCGCTCATTCGCAAGCAATTCGCCGACCCGATGCCGGCCTTCCTCGGTTTCGCCACGGACACCCTGGAGAAGATGGCCGCCTTCGGCTTCGACGATCCGTGGGACGAGAGGCGCTATTTCCGCGGGGGCGACAACCAGATCGCCGGCGTCGGCGACGGCTTCGCCCGGAATTCGCCGGCCTGGATCGATTCCGTCCGCTCGCTCCACCCCGATTTCGCCGTCTACGGGAGCGTCTGCGAGGCCCAGGAGATGCTCTGGCGGATCATCGGCCCTGAGAACGGCCTGCTCTGGCTGGCGCTCCATCCGATCGAGACCGGCCGGTTCATCGAGCGCGTCGGCGAGTTCGCCCTGGGCCTCGCCCGGGCCCAGATCCAGGCCGCGGACGGGCGCCTCGACGGCTTGGTCATCTGGGGGGACGTGGCCTACGTCAAGGACCTGCTCTTCTCGCCCGAAATCTGGCGCCGCCATTTCAAGCCCGTGGTCAAGGCCATCGTCGACGAATGCCATGCCCACGGGCTCCCGGTGATCTACCACGGCTGCGGCAACGTCCGCCGGATCTTCGAGGACTTCATCGAGATCGGCATCGACGCCTACAACCCGCTGGAGTTCAAGGCCGGCTTGGACGCGGTTGAGCTCCGGCGCCGCTACGGGCACAGGATCGCCTTCTGCGGGAACATGGATGTCCTCACCTGGGCCCACGCGCCGAGCGACGAGCTCCGGCGGGCGGTCCTGACGAAGCTGAACGCGGCCAAGGGGGGCGGGTTCATCTTCCAGTCCGACCATTCCGTGCCGAGCAACGTCTCCGGACAGCGCTATGACGAGGTCGTCCGGCTCGTACGCGAGTACGGCCGCTATCCGCTCCGCCTGGGGGAGTTCGACCTTCCGGACATCACCTGATGCGGATGCGAAATCCCGGGCCCGGCTCCGGAAAAAGCGCGGGGGCATGACCGACCGGCAGTGGGAGATGCTCCTCGCCGTCCTGGACGGGGAGGTCTTCTCCCCGCTGCCCATGGGTTTCATCATCGACTCGCCCTGGCTCCCGCATTGGGCGGGGACGACCATCCTCGACTATTACGCCTCGGACGAGATCTGGCTCGAGGCCAACCTCCGGGCGGCGGCCGCGTTCCCGGACCTGATCTTCCTGCCCGGGTTCTGGGCGGAATTCGGCATGTGCACCGAGCCGTCCGCGTTCGGCGCCCGTTGCTCTTTTCCGGCCGACGAATTCCCGTTCGCCCACCGGATCATAAAGACAGGCGAGGATATCGACGGCCTGGCCGAGCCCGACCCCGCCGCCGATGGCCTGGCGCCTTTCGCCCTCGGCAGAGCCCGGAGGGCTCTGCCGAGGATCGAGGCCGCGGGCCACAAGATCCGCTTCTCGGTTTCGCGCGGCCCGCTAAACGTCGCCTCATTCCTGATGGGCGTCGACGAATTCCTGACGGCCCTCGTCACAGATCCGGCGCGCATCGATCGGCTGCTCGGCCGGATCACGGACTACCTCGTCCGCTGGCACCGCCTCCAGCGCGAGGCCTTCCCGACGATCGACGGCTTGCTCGTCCTCGACGACATTCTTGGGTTCATCGGCCGGGCCCACTTCGAGGCTTTCGCCCGCCCCCATCTCGAGCGGCTCTTCGCCCTCCCGGCCCGGGTCAAATTCCTGCACAACGACGCGGACGCGAAGATCTCGGCGCCCTACCTGCCCGGCCTGGGGGTCAACCTGTTCAACATGGGCTACGGCCTCCCGCTCGACGAGCTGAAATCGCTCACCGGCGGAAAGGTCGCCCTCCTGGGCAATATTCCCCCACGCGACGTCCTGGCCGGCGGTTCGCCCGATGATGTCCGGACCGCGGTCCGGGACCTCGTCGGCTCGCTTGCCGACAAGCGGAGAATCATCGTCTCCTGCGGCGGCGGGATGCCTCCCGGCGTCTCCGCCGAAAACCTGACGGCCTTTATCGACGCGGTGAAGGAGACATGAAAGGAGCATCGAGCGTGGCAAAAGGGATCAATCGGCGGGATTTCCTCAAGACCACGGCGAGCGCGGCCGCGGCGGCCGGCGCGAGGCTGGCCTTTCCGTCCATCGTCCCGGCGTCCGTCCTGAGCCGGAGCGCGCCGAGCAACAGGATCCAGATCGGCCAGATCGGCTGCGGCCGCATCGCCCGGGAGCACGACCTGCCCGGCGTCCTGCCCTACGATGCGGCTCGCGTGGTCGCGGTCTGCGATCTCGACTCGAAGAGGCTGAAGGAGGGAAAGGAGTTTATCGAGTCCTTCTATGCCAAGAAGGCGGGGAAAGGGGGCGCCGTCGCGGTCCGGACTTATGCCGATTTCCGGGAGCTCGTCGCGGCCAAGGATATCGACGCCGTGGTCATCAGCACGCCCGACCACTGGCACGCCATCCCGGCCATCGCCGCCGTCCGGGCGGGCAAAGACGTCTACCTCCAGAAGCCGGCTTCGCTCACGATCGCCGAGGGCCGGGCCCTGAGTGACGCCGTCCACCGCACCGGCCGGATCCTCCAGATCGGGAGCCAGCAGCGGTCGATGCCCCAGTTCCGGATCGCCTGCGAGCTCGTCCGGAACGGCCGCATCGGCGAGCTCCGCTCGATCAAGATCGGCCTGCCGATCGACCCGGCCGGCGAGGTGGAGCCCGAGATGCCCGTGCCGAAGAACCTCGATTACGACATGTGGCTCGGCTCGACGCCCGTCGTCTACTATACCGAGAAGCGCGTTCATCCCCAGGCCGATTATTCGCGGCCGGGGTGGCTGCGCTGCGAGCAGTTCGGGGCGGGGATGATCACCGGCTGGGGCGTCCACCATCTCGACATCGCCCATTGGGCCATGGACCTGGAATACTCCGGCCCGGTCGAGGTCGAGGCCCGGGCCGAGTTCCCGAAGAAGGGGCTGTGGGATGTCCACGGCAAATACCGGGTCACGGCCAAATATCCGAACGGCACGGTTATGACCGTCTGCGACGAGCTCCCGAACGGCGTCCGGTTCGAGGGGTCCGAGGGCTGGATCTTCGTCACCCGGGGCGACTACGTCGCCTCGGCCAGCGACCCCGTGGCCAAGGACAAGAGTGTCAAGGCCCTGGAGGCGAGCGACCCGAGGATCCTGGCCTCGACGATCGGGCCGGACGAGGTCCATCTCTACGTCAGCGAGGAGCAGCACGGCAACTGGCTCGACTGCATCCGGACGCGGCGGCAGCCGATCGCCCCCGTCGAAGTCGGCCACCGGACCTGCTCGGCCTGCCTGGTGAGCCACATCGCCATGAAGCTCGGCCGGAAGCTCGCCTGGGACCCCGCCGTCGAGCGGTTCAAAAACGACGACGCGGCCAATGCGATGCTCTCCCGGCCGATGCGCGCTCCGTGGAAGATCTGAGGTCCGGCCGATGAAAGCGCTATCGAAGATCGCGGCGACCCTCAGCCTGGTTCTCGCGTTGACGGCCTGGGCCGGGTCCTCCATCCAAGATGGGGCGAAAAAGCGGGTTCTGACGGCGGAGACGCAGGACGATATGATCATCGTCCGGATCGACGAGACGACATTCACCTGCTACCGGTACGGAGCCGGGCAGAAGCTGCCGTATTTTTACCCCGTGAACGGCCCGTTGTCCGGGCTGTCCCTGACCACGGAATCCAGCCTCCCGTATCCCCACCACCGCTCGCTCTGGTTCGGCTGCGACCGGGTCAACGGCGGCGACTATTGGCAGGAGGGCAATGACCGGGGGCAGATCGTCTCCCGCGGGCCCAAAGTCGTCCAGGGCGGGCCCGAGGCCGTCCGCATTCAGGACGCATGCGACTGGCGGCAGCCGGGGCAGGCGCCGATCATCACCGACACCAGGGAGATCGTCATCACCGCCCCTTCCGATTCGCTCCGGATGATCGATTTTACGGTGACGCTCAAGGCCCTCATCGACATCAAGATCGAAAAGACCAACCATTCGCTGTTCTCGGCGCGTGTCGTCCCCGCCCTGGCCGTAACCTCGGGCGGGACGCTGGTCAACGCGGAGGGCCTGGCCGGGGAGAAAGCCACGGCCGGGCAGGCCTCGGCCTGGATGGATGACTCCGGGACGCGTTTCGGGATGGCCGAAGGCCTGGCCATCTTCGACGCCCCCGGCAACCCGTGGTATCCGGCCAAGTGGTTCACCCGCGACTACGGGTTCTTCTCGCCGACCGACATGAACTGGGTGGATGACGCCGGAGTCCGGTTGAAGAGCGGCGAATCGCTGACTTTCCGCTACCGGGTCATCGTCCATGCCGGGAACGCGGCCCGGGCCGGAATCCCGGCTTTGTTCGAGCGGTGGAAGAGCGAGCGAGGGGGCCGGCCTTGAGGATCATCGCCGCCGCGGCCCTGGGCCTGATCGCGGCCGCGTGCTCCGCGCCGTCGGGCCCGCCGTCGGGGGCCGCGAAGCCCGGCGCGCGCGCCGGATGGACGGATGAAATCAGGCTCATCACCCTCGACCCCGGCCATTTCCACGCCTCCCTCGTCCAGATGAAGATGCTCCCGGGCCTTTCGCCCGTCGTCCATGTCTACGCGCCCGAGGGCCCCGAGCTGCGCGATCATCTGCGCCGGATCGACGCTTTCAACCGTCGGGCCGCGGACCCGACGCGCTGGGACGAGCGCGTTTCCGCCGGCCCGGATTTCCTGGAGCGCATGATCCGCGAGCGGCGGGGCAACGTGGTCGTCATCGCCGGCAACAACGCCCGGAAGATGTCCTACATCGAAGCCGCCGTCGGCGCGGGGCTCAACGTCCTGGCCGACAAGCCCATGGCCGTCACGCCGGAAGATTATGGCCGCCTGAAGGCCGCGTTCGCCGCGGCCCGGAAGAACGGCGTCCTGCTCTACGACATCATGACCGAGCGGAGCGAGATCACGACGATCCTCCAGCGGGAGCTCGTCTCCGTTCCGGAGGTGTTCGGGACGATCGAAAAGGGGACGGCCGACGATCCGGCCGTGGTCAAGGCCAGCGTCCACCATTTCTTCAAGGTCGTGGCCGGGAGCCCGCTCGTCCGGCCGCCCTGGTTCTTCGACACAGCCCAGCAGGGGGAGGGGATCGTCGATGTGACGACCCACCTCGTGGACCTCGTCCAATGGGAGTGCTTTCCGGGCAAGGCGATCGACGGCGAATCGGACATCGCCCTGACGGCCGCCCGCCGCTGGACGACGGCCGTTTCGAAAGACCAGTTCCGGAAGGCGACCGGACTGGCCGATTTTCCCGACGATCTCCGCCCGAGCGTAAGGAACGGCGTCCTCCAGGTCTCGTCGAACGGCGAGATCGACTATGCGCTCCGCGGGATCCATGCCCGGGTCTCGGTCGCCTGGAATTTCGAGCCGCCGGAGGGAGGGGGCGACACTCACTTCTCCGTCATCCGGGGCAGCCGGGCGAGTGTGGTCATCCGGCAGGAGAAGGAGCAGAAGTTTCGGCCCGAGCTCTACGTCGAGCCGGCGCGCGGCGTCGGCCAGGAGGCGTTGGGGACGGAGCTCAAGAGAGCCATGCCCTTCCTCGTCCGGAAGTATCCCGGCCTGACTCTGGCCGAGGAAGAGGGGCGGTGGCGGATCGTCATCCCGGAGGCGTATAGGATCGGGCACGAGGCCCACTTCGCCGACGTGACGAGCCGGTTTCTTCAGTATTTGAGAGAAGGGAAGCTCCCCGACTGGGAAGAGCCGGGCATGCTCGCCAAATATTACGTGACGACGCAGGCCCTCGTCCGAGTCCTGGCGAAATGACGCCGCGGGGACGGGTCCTTTCGCTTCTCAAAGGCACTTCGCCCGACCGGGTGCCGTGGTTCGGCGACCTGGACTATTGGGCCACGGCTTTGATCGCCCGCGGGGAGAAGCCCGCGGACTTCAAGACCTCACCCGGCTATATCCGCTGGCACGAGGACCTGGGGGTGGGGTTCTACCTCCAGGGATATTTTCCGTTCAAAACGATCTACGGCTCGGGCGAGAAGGTCTGGCACGAAGGTCCGCGCCGCCGGCGCGAGCTCGCGACGCCGGCCGGGACGCTCCGGGACTGCTGGGAATATCTCCCGGCCTCGTGCTCCGAGGCCCCGGTCGAGCATCTCCTGAAGTCGGAGGCGGACCTCGCCGCCCTGCGCTATGTTTACGAGCGCATCGCCTATGAGCCCGATTATGAATTCGCCGTGCGCCGCCTGGGCGAAATCGGGGAACAGGGGATCCTCCTTTGCTATCTGCCCAAGAGCCCGTTCATGCACCTCGTCGCCCTCGAAGGCGGGATCGAAGCCGTGACTTTCGCCGAGGCGGCCGCGCCCGACGAGTTCGCCGCGACCCTGGCCGTGATGAAGTCCGCGTTCGACAAGGCCGCTCAACTCGCCGTCGGCAGCCCGGCCGAAGCGCTCATGATCCCGGAAAACCTCTCGTCGGAAGTGGTCGGGCCCCGCTTTTTCGAGGCCTACGTCCGTCCGTACCAGGAGGAGTGGGCCCGGAAGATCGCCGCGGCCGGCAAGGCCTCGTTCGTCCATATGGACGGGACGCTGCGCGGCCTGCTCGCCCGGGAGGCGTCGACCGGGATCGCCGTCATTGAAGCCCTGACGCCCGCCCCGGCGGGGGACATCGCCGTCGGCGATTGGGCGGCGGCTGCCGCGAATCCCGCGACGATCCTGTGGGGCGGCATCCCGGGGAGCTATTTCACGCCCGCGGTGAGCGAGGCCGAGTTCGAGCGCCATATTCGCGAAGCGCTGGCCGTGATGCGAACCGCGCCGCGCTATGTCCTCGGCGTGGCCGACCAGGTCCCGCCCGACGGGCTGGAATCCCGTGTCCGGCGGGTGAGAGAGCTGGTTGAAAAATCGGGCGCTTATTGAATCCCGCCGCGCCCTGAGTTCTCCAAGGCTCCCGCCGCCTCTCTTCAGTAGAGCACTTCGGCTTCGCCCCGCTCGCGGATGAACGCGTCGATCTCCTTCAGGACGAGATCGCGCCGGGTGAAGAGGGCTTGAATCTCGCTTCCCGTCAGGCGGCTCTTGACCGCGTCCCGGACGGACTTGGCGTCCAGGGTGCGGAGCTTCTCGACGAAGGCCCGGGACAGCTTCGGGAATGGATAGGGAGCTCCGTCCGCGGTCCGCTTCAGGCCCGAGACGCCGAAGATGAGCGTCTTCGCGAACGGCCCCTCCGTCCAGAACGTGCGGGAATGGTCGATCAGGATCATGCTCTCGTCGGCCCCGATCAGGATGTTGCTGACATTGCGGTCGCCGTTGGCGATCAGGGAGTCGAAGGCCCTTTCCAGATAGGCCTTGCGGTTCCAGTCCTCTCGCTTGTCCGCGCGGATATCGACCCCGCGCGCCATCCTCGCCTTGAGGCTTTCGGTATCTCCCATCCAGAGCTGGAGCGATCCCCATCGTCCTTGGAATGCCCGTTCCACGGTGGGCGGGACCATGCCCAATCCCAGGAGGACGTCCAACCGGTAGGCGGCGATCTCGTAGCGCCATCGGTCCGGCCCGCCTTGCTCGAGATCGAGGTCGATGTCCTTCCAGAGCCCGAAGCGGGTGACGTCTCCCTTGGTTAGGGTCAGCTTCCAGGGACGCGTCGTCGCCTCGGGCCCGCCCAGCTGGACCGAGTCGCCGATCCGGGCCATGCGGAGAAACTCCTCCCAGGCCGCCCCCTCGGTGGTGTCCTTGAACCCGACCTGGATCATGGTGGCGGCGAAACCCGCGGCGGCGAGCGCAAGAATGACGGCGACGAGACGGAGCGTAATACGAATCGACATAATACCCTCCCGGCGAATCCTTCCCCTCATGACGATAATCCAAGACCTCGAGAAAATCAATTCAGGGTTTGAGCCAGGTCTTCTTCCACTGTCCGAAGGCCAGCATCCGGAGGCGCATCGACCGGGTGAGGGCGTCGTCTTTGGGGAGGACCTCGGTCTCGTAGAAATCGATCCAGGCCCGGTCGATCAGCCCGCTTCGGCGCGCCTCCTCGACCTCATCGCGGACCATCGTCCGGTATTTTTCGGCCTGCGTCCACTCCAGCACCGGCGGGGTGAACCCTTTTTTCGGCCGGGCGGCGATCGCGTCCGGAACGAGGCCGGCGATGATTTCCCGGAACAGGATCTTGGTCCGCTTCCGGTCCGCCTTCCAGCGGGCCGGGACGCGGGCCGCGAATTCGAAAAAGCGCCAGTCGAGGAGCGGGCATCGGACCTCGAGGGCGTGGGCCATCGACGCCCGGTCCACCTTGACCAGAAAGAAATCGGGCAGCGTGTGGAAATAGAGGTCGTAGGCGATGACGGCCTGCCGCAGGTCGCCCCCGGTCTTGGCCAGAGCTTCCCGCATGCTGCGGATCGACCAGGCCCGGAAGACCTCGGGCCGGGGGACGCGCCGGCCGCCCGACTCCAGATAGAATTCCTCGGGCCGGACGAGGCTCAGCCGGAGCGTCTCGGCGAACTTGCCCGCCGCGGCGGCCGGCCCGGCCAGCCGGAGGAGGCCGAGCAGCCCGCGCCGAAGAAAGGCGGGAATCCTGCGGATCGCCGCGTGGCGGGCCGCGCGGCGGTGCATCTTGTAGCCGCCGAAGATCTCGTCGCCCCCGTCGCCGCTCAGGCAGACGGTCACGTCCTTGCGGGCGAGCTCGGCCAGGTCGAGCGTCGGGAAGCAGGCGGCATCGTCGAACGGCTCGTCGTAGAAGCGGGCGAAGCCGGCGAACGTCCGCTCGAAATCCGCCTCGGTGAAGATTTGGTGATGATGCCGGGTGCGGAACGCTTTTCGGACGATCTCCATGAACTCCGTCTCATCGTAGGCCCCCTCGAACCCGATCGAGAACGTATGGAGCTTGGCCGGGTCGGTCGCCTCGGCCATGGTCGCCACGATGGCCGAGCTGTCGAGGCCGCCCGAGAGGAAGGCGCCGACCGGGACGTCGGCCGTGAGGCGGAGCCGCACGGCATCGCGGAGAAGGGCGCGGCCTTCGGCGACCAGGCGGCCGCGGTCGCGCTCGGGGGCGGCGGCCGGGATCTCGGCGTATCGATCCTTCGTCAGAGATCCGTTTTTCAGATCGTAGACGAGAAGCTGCCGGGGCTCGACCTTCGAGATTCCTTCGAAGACGGACCAGGGGCTGGGGATGTAGCCCAGGGAGAAATAGAGGTCGATCGCCTCGCGCGAGACGCGGCGCTCGATATCATGGGCGAGGATGATGGCTTTCAGCTCGCTGGCGAAGATGAAGCGCGCGCCGTCGTGATGATAATAGAGGGGCTTCTTGCCCGCCCGGTCGCGGCAGAGGGTGAACATCCCGGCCTTGACGTCGTACAGGCAGAAGGCCCACATGCCGTTGAACCGGCGGAAAGCGTCCGGGCCCCATTCCTCGTAGGCGTGGAGGATGACCTCGACGTCGGTTGCGGACGAAAAAACGTGCCGGCCTTCGAGCTCGCGCCGGAGCTCGCGGAAGTTGTAGATCTCGCCGTTGCAGACGAGCCAGAGGCTCCCGTCCTCGTTCCCGAGCGGCTGGCGGCCCCTGTCCGAGAGGTCGATGATCGACAGGCGGGCATGGGCGAGCGAGGCCGCGCCGTCGACCCGGACGCCCGACTGGTCGGGGCCGCGGTGGCGCAGGGCGGCGGCCATGGCCCGGGCCGCCGTTTCGTCGGCCCAGCTGAAACCCGCGATGCCGCACATGGATTTAGGCCTTTCCGGGGATTTGTCGGTATTTCGGCGGCCATTTCACCCGCTTATCGTCCCCGATTTCGGGAGGGAAAGCAAGGTTCCCCTTTAAAAAGCATGGATAAGATTCCTAAGCAGGGTCATGCGACAATAAGAAAAAAGATGATATTTTTTAGGACGTATATATAATGTAGATACATTTGAGGTGAAAATGATTTCTCGAATTCTTAAATGGGGAAACAGCCTCGCGATACGGATTCCCAAGATCCTGGCCGATGAGATAAATGTGGTCGAAGGAGCGTCCGTGGAATTGAAGATGAATAACCGGACCTTGATCATCGAGCCCGTCCCTGAGCCGCAGGATTGGAGCGTGGGACAGCTGCTCGCCGGCGTCACCGACGAAAACCGGCACGAAGAATGGGATGAGGGCGGGCCTCAGGGACGGGAAACATGGTGAGCCGGCCAGGGTTCGTTCCCCGGCGGGGAGATGTCGTTTGGCTCTCCTTGAATCCGCAGGCCGGCCGCGAACAAGCGGGCCGGAGGCCCGCCGTCGTCCTGTCGCCCGAAGCATACAATGTCCGCGTGGGGTTGGCCCTTTTGTGTCCTGTCACCAGCGTGGTCAAGGGGTACCCCTGGGAAGTCGTCCTTCCCGGCACCTTGCCTGTTGCCGGCGCGATCCTCTCGGACCAAGTCAAATGCCTCGACTGGCGATCGCGAAATGCCGAGCTGATCTGCGCTCTGCCCGTATCCACCGTCGGCGAGGTTTTGGGCAAGCTGGGCGCACTGCTCCGGCCCTGAGCCGCGGCCGCGCCGTCTTGACTCTCCCTGCTCGGCCCGATATATTCGGGACATGACTTCGAGCCGCGCCTCTTCCGAGCGCTGGACCGCTTATGCGGCCCTTGGCCTCATCGCCCTCGCCTTGTTCATGGGGTTCTACAACCTCGACGGCTACCTGATGAACAACGACGAGGAAACGTATCTCTACGGGGCCTGGCGGGTCAGCCTCGGCGAAGTCCCGTACGCCGATTTCTTGGTCGTCCAAACCCCGCTGAGTTTCTACCTCGTCGCCGGGCTTTTCAAGGTGTTCGGCCCGTCCGTCTGGTGGGCGCGGGCCCTGTCCTATCTCCTTGTTTTGGGCGCGGCCCTGTTCGTCTATGGCGCGGCGCGGCGGTTTTTCAAATTCAGCCGGCTCACCGCCCTGGCCTCCGGGGGGATCTTCCTTTTCTCGAAGCACGTGTATTTTCTGGGCCGGTCGTTCATGCCCGACGACGCGATGCTCTTCTTCGCCGCCGGGGCGGTTTATTTCGCCTTGAAAGCGGACGCGGGGGACGAGGCCGACCCGACTCCCGCCGCCGTGATCGGGCGGCGGCGGGCGTTATCGATCTTCCTCTTCGGCGTTTTCGCCGGGCTCGCCTCCCTGGCCAAGCTCAATGCCGGCCTGCTCCTCGCCGGCTACGGCCTCTATGCCGCCGCCCTCTGGATCACGAAAAAGGAGACATTCCGGGCGGCTTTTTCCCGGCTCCTGTTCGCGGCGGCCGGCTTCCTGGCGACGTTCGGTCTCGCCTACGGGTTGATGCTTCTCCTCGTCCCGGGGACATTTCAAGCCACGTTCGGGATCCACGCGGCCAAGGCCAAATTCGCCTTTTCGGACCTCCTTCAGCTCTGGAAGGAACGGATCCTCGAATTCCTGGGCAATCACAACTACGGGCTCATCCCCGTGGCCTTGGCCGGGATGTTCTTCCGTCCGGCCTTCCGCGACCGGAAACGGATGTTTCTCGGCCTGACCCTTCTCGCGGTCCTGTCCCAGATCCTGATGCCGGTCACATTTTACCTGCGCTACGTCGTGATCGCCCTGATCCCTCTGGCGATCTTCTTTGGGGATGGTGCCGTCGGCCTCGCGGCCATGAAGCGGGGCCCGGTGAAAATCCTGGCCGGCGGCGCGGCCGCGAGCCTGGTCCTGATCTGCCTTCTGCCGACATTCAATCTGAAAAAGCTGGCGGCTTACGATCAGGACACGCGCGACATCGCGGCCTTCGTCCGGTCGCAAACCGACCCCGGTGACTATGTTTTCGGGGAGACGCCGTTCGCCAATTTCTACGCGCAGCGGCCGTGCCCGCCGGCGCTTGTCGATGTGTCCATGGCCCGGACGCGGAGCGGTCAGGTCCTGCCTGCCGACATCCGACGGGAATGCGAGCGCTTCAAGGTGAAAATGATCCTGGTGGAGAAAGGGAAGGCCGCTCACAACCTCAAGAACCTGATCGATTACGCCGAGTTCCAGACCTATCTCGACGCGGACTTCGGGCTGGTTAAAACCATGCGGCGGGAATTCCTGGATGTCGATATCTATTTGAGAAAAGCGGGGACTTGAGCCTTCCCCCGGCCGCGGCGGCGGCGGGACGGCAGTCCTCTTCGGCCGCGATCAGCCGACGGCCTTGACCAGCCAGCGATGGAGGGGGAGGATCGTCCTGAATTTCTCGAAACAATATTTGACGAGCGCCGGCGAATAGAATTCCGCCGGGATCGGTCCTTCGATGCCCGCATAGATTCCGTTGTGGAGCAGGAGCGGCGCGTTGGGGTGGGCCGGGTCGAATCCCGCGGGGATGCGCTTGTAGTGCTGCCCCCCGACTTCGAATCCGGGGACGGCCGCGAGGTCGGCGACGATCGCGGCCAGCTCCTTCCCGAGCTTCTTGTCGACCGCGGATCTCCGGAAGCGGAGGAGCGCCTTGTCCGAGAACATATACATCCCCCCGCCCACCATCAAATCGGGCGGCTCGAGGTGGAAATAGAAGCCCGCGCCCTCCATCCGGCCTCCCGTCCCTTCCCAGAAATAGAGGCCCAGGTTCGTCTTATAAGGCGACGGGTCGAGGCTGAAGCGCGTGTCCCGGGCGATGCGGAAGATGGACTTGTTGACCTTGGGGATGGCCACGATCTTCGGGATGATCGTCCTGAGCCGGGCCCCCATCGCCGTGATGAACGCCCGGGCCGGGGCCATGACCTCGGCCTCGTAAATGTCCCGGTGGGCCGCGAACCAGGCCCGGTCGTTGTGGCGCTTGAGATTCCGGAAGAAATCGACCGTCTTTTTCGAAAAGCCGCGGAATTCCGATTCTGAAGCCATCGTTTCTCCTTGTCCGGCGCCTAGCTCTTCGCGATCCGCTCGAGCTTCTTCATGATGGACAGCATGAACATCATGGACAGCAGGCAGCAGACGACGAAGATGAGCCAGAGCGTCGTCAGCGGGACCTTCATCCAAAGCCCGCCCGTCACCCCGACCAGATAGAGGCCGATAGCCGTCGCCGCGAACCAGGCGCCCTGCATCAGGCCCTTATACTTGGGCGGGGCGACGCGGGAGACGAGCGAGATTCCGATGGGGCTGAGGAAGAGCTCGGCGACGGTCAGCATGAAATAGGTCGAGATCAGCCAGTAGACCGAGACCTGGGAAGCCGCGGGCGCGACCAGGCCGCCGAGCGACTTCGGGCTGGGCAGGCCGAGCGAGCCGACGGCCAGGATGGCGAAGGCGAGGGCGGTGATCAGCATCCCGATGCTGATCTTCCTCGGCGCCGAGGGCTCCTTGCCCTTCTTGTTGAGCCAGTCGAAAACTCCGATGACGAGCGGCGTCAGGGCGACGATGAAAAACGGGTTGAAATGCTGGAACCGTTGGGGCTGGAAGGGGTTAAGGGCGTCATATCCCCGGAAGCGTAGATAAGCCAGGGCCCCGAAGACGACGAAAACGGCGCCTCCGGCGAGCCGGGTGACGGATTTCGTGCTCTTCCGCGCGAGGAAGACGAGGCCGATGGCGGCCAGGAAGATCGGGAGCAGTCCGGTCAGGTCGAACCAGAGGTTCGTCAGTTTGCCGACGCTCGGGACGGTGTAGTCCCGGGCGAAGTAGGTCATGGTCACGGCGCTCTGTTGGAACGACATCCAGAAAAAGATCACGACCAGGAAGACCAGGCCGAGGGCCGCGATTCGCTCCTTGGTCTGTTGGGGGGTGAGCTCGACCATCTGGGCCTTGAGGCCCGCATCCTTGGCCTTCTGCTTCTCGGTCAGGTCGGCCTGCTTGTAGTATTTCCGGAAGCCCCAGAAGATCGCCATCGAGATGATGAGGCTGAGGCAGGCCACGCCGAAGCCGAAATGATAGGACTTGCTCAGGGCGTTGATGTACGACTCCGAAAAGCCCTTCAGGGTGTCGGCCGTGACGGCCGGATTCTGGGTCTGGGCGAGGGACAGATAGCCCGCGGCGTCGGACAACTTGCCCTTCAGGAATTCGTTGGCCAGGGCGGGAATGCGGGCGTCGTATGTGAAGTGGGCCGCCTTGAGCACGGCGTTGCTCACGAACTCCGAGGCGCTCGGGGCGAACATGGCCCCGATGTTGATCCCCATGTAGAACACGTTGAAAGCCCGGTCGCGGAGGTGGGCGTATTTCGGGTCGTCATAGAGGTTGCCGACGAGAGCCTGGAGGTTCCCCTTGAAGAGCCCCGTTCCGACGGCGATCACGGCCAGGGCGGCGATGACCAGGGGGAAGCCGGCACCCATGACCGTGGGCACGGCCAGGAGGACATACCCCAGGAACATGACGACGAGGCCGATGCTGATCGTCTTCCCGTAGCCAAGAACCTTGTCGGCCAGGATCCCGCCGAACAGGGGGAAGAAGTAGACGCAGAACATGAACGTGCTGTAGGTGAAGCTCGACTGGGCGGCGGTGAAGCCGTACTTCGCCTGGAGGAACAGGACGAAGATACTGACCATGGTGTAGAAGCCGAAACGCTCGCCCATGTTGGCAAAGAAGGCGATGTACAGGCCTTTGGGCTGTCCTTTAAACATAAGGGGGTCTCCTTGAGGGGGAGGGAATGGCGTTCCTCAGGGCAAGACGCACCCGTCTTATATATCGGAGCGGGGCGGACAAGTCAACGCCCGCCTTCGCAAGAAATAGGGAGACACAATACCTGATTCCCTATTTCCGTGGGCGCCGGAGCAGGAAAAATGGGAAATTGGTATTGTGTCTCCCATTTTAATAGTGCGCGGTCCAATCGACCTCGCCGCCCGCATCTGCGACCAGCATGATCTTGATCAAGAAGCCGTCCTTCTCGGTCCGCCGAACTTCGGCTCCATGGCACTCGAAGCCGGCCAGGGCTGATCCTTCGGGCTGGGTGAGATAGATCACGTAGGGATCCCCGCCTACCAGGCGGCTGCGGCCGACAAGGGTCGTTCCTTCGCGCCGGACATCGACGAGATCCACTCCGCCGCACGTCACGTGGCGGCTCGTGGCCAGGAGCTGCGGCCCGGCCTCGCGCCGCCGGATACAGAAAGCTTGGGACCGGAACTTCGGGTCGATCGGGCCGGGAGGAAAGCCTCCGGTGAACGAGCCGAGGAGCTTTTTCGTCCAGAATTCGAAGACGAGGTATTCCGCTTGCGGGTCGAGCCCCAGGTCCGCAAAGGAGACGGTCTCGGAGGCGTCGCCGCCCGTCCGGCCGAGGACGGCCCAGGAGCCGAACGGCCGCTCGATTTCGAGGAGGTAAAGTTGGCAGGCCGGCGTATAGCCCGCGTCGAAGGGGCGGGGGCCCGAGCCGCTCACCTCGGTGTCCACGCGCCCGAGCGCGTCCGAACGCGACGGGTCGACGTCATAGACCTGGCCGGGCTGGGTGAAGAGGACCGGGGCCGCGCGCCGGGCCGCCTCGAGATCGCCGGTGCGGTACATCTCGGGCTTGTCGGTCAGAAGAAGGACCGAGCCGGTGAGCGACGTGACCAGGGTCGAGCGGTAGCGGTCGTCGTTGAGCTCGATGTGGTCCGGGTCGTTGCGCCAGACGATGTTGTTGAACGAGTTGTATTGGGAGAGGCCGGCATAAGCGAAGCCGTCGTCGCCGATCCGGCAGCCGTCGATGATCCCCGCGAGCTCGGGCCGGATGCCCCAGCAGCCCAGCATGAACGCCTCGCGGCCGATCGCTTCGCGGATGGTCCGGGCGTAGCGCCGGTATGCCGCGACGAGGTCGGTCCCGGATTTGTCGAAATAGTCGCGGTGGGCGTTGTAGCCCTCGTAGCGCAGGTGGCGCAGCGCATCCACCTTGAAGTACTCCCAGCCCTGGGCGCGCAAGCCCTTGTAGAGCGGCGTGATCAGCGCGTCGAGCGCGGCCGGGTTGGAGGCGTCGACGATAGAGTCGATCCAGTTGCCCTTGGCCGGCTTCCCGTCCGCGCCGCGGACGAACCAGTCCGGGTGCTTCAAAGGTTCGTCGCCGTCGGAAAAGCTCGCGCCCGTCCAGAGACCGGGCGTGAGCCCCTTCGATTTGATGTAACCGGCTAGGTATGAGAGGCCGTTGGGGAACTTGGCATTGGGCTTGAGCCACAAGCCCGGCGCGCCTTTCCCCGATTGATAGCCGTCGTCGATTTGAAGGATGTCATAGCCGAAGGGGGCCATGGCCGCCGAGAACGCGTCCGCCGTTTCGATGATGTCCTTTTCCGTCACACGGTCGTAGAACGCGAACCAGGAGATCCAACCGGCCACGGATTTCGGCCAGGGCTTGTATGTCCAGGGCTCGAAGAAGGAAAGCCCTCTGTGTTTCTGATAGAAGCGCGGCCGGAACCGGAGGACGATCTCGCTGCCTTCGGCCTCCAAAGCGAACGTCCGCTCCGCGTCCCCGAACGCGCCGGGGCGGATGACTGCCCGCGGGCCGAAATCGACCGACAGGACCCAGTCGCCGGCACGATCGTAGACGGCCCGGTTGCGGAGATTTCGGCTCAGCCCCGAGGCGTGGCGCACGAGGAGCGGGCCGCGATTCGGCCGGTCGGCTTCGCAGGCGAAGGCCTCGCCGCTCGCGGCCACGGTCGCCGCGAGCTTCATCGCCCGGCGGCCCGCCGGGGCGGTCAGGAGGACCGTCTGCTCGACGCGGTCGCCGGAGCGGACGACGTTGATCCGGGAGGCGACGGCTTCGCCGCCCTCGATCGTCCCTTCGAGGATCGTCCGGCCCGCGTACCGGACGGCGATCTTGCCGCCCGCGACGTCGATCCGGGCCGCATCGTTGGGCGGCGCGGGGACGGCCGCGGGCTCGGAGGCGAGCGACGCGGCGAAAAGAAAAGCGGTGACAATTCCGAGGAAGCCCGCGGTCTTGGTCATGGCGGTGATCCTTTCCCCGCTCGTCGGGATTAAAAATTGGGCTTGACCGAGGCCATGACCTGGGCGTAATACGACAGCGCCCCCTATGCGTATCTCTGGACCGTCTGGAAGAAGAACGTATAGATGCCGGCCCCGGCCAGCAAGGTATAGGTCCGGCTGAAGAACAGAACCCCCGCTCCGCCCGGCATGTAGGAGAAATCATGGACGATCGCCGGCAGCCCGTTGACCGCCGTCTTCTGCGTCCCCCGCGCCTGGTAGTAGGGCAAGCTCGGCCGGACGTTGGCCAGTCCCTGGTCGAAGGCTCGATCGAGCGTGGACCCATCGGCCAGGGGGTGGTACGATAGATACATCTCGCCGTACGGTAGGCTTTGGACATAGTACACGTAGTGCGCTTTGACTTCCGGTCCCGACCCCGTCAGCGCCTGGGCGATCCAGCCGCCGGGCATGGCGTAGGAGATCTCGTCGCCGGCCTTGGCCGCCGCCGTCCGGCGGTTCGCCTTATTTGCCGGCTCCTCTTTGCGGGCGGGCGGCTTGGCTTCCGCCTCTGCCGCAGGCAGATCCTTTTTATGGACGATCGCCTCCGTCGGGCATTCGTCGATGCAGGCGCCGCAATCGAGGCATTCCTCGTTGTCGATGACCGCGAGGCCGTCTTTCAGCTTGATCGCCTCGACCGGGCAGTTCTTGACGCAATCGCCGCAGCCGGTACACTTGGCCTTGATGACCGCGAGACCCTTGACTTCCTGCTGTCTCTGCTGAGCCGCCAGAAGGGCATCCGCTCCCGCGGCGAAGGCCGGGCAGGCGAACGCCGCCGCTTTGAGAAAATCCCGCCGTTTGATGGTCCTCATCGTCGCTCCTCCTCGACCGGAGCGACGCCCCGCCTTCCGTAAACAGGTTCGGGGCATCGCCCCCTCCTATGCAAAAATGTTATTTCACGTTTCAGACCGCTGTCAAGAAGAGTGGATCAAGATGAGCTCCCGTTGCGGATCGGACAGCCATTCGGCCCCCTGGTCCGTCACGACGAGCATCTCCTCGATGGTCACGACGCCCCGGCCCGGGACGGTCAGGCGGGGTTCGAGGGTGAAGACCATGCCCGGCTCGAGTGGGCGGAAAGGCTTCTGGGCGTACTTCTCCCAGGCCGGGCCGAGGAGGGCGGTCCCGTCATGGGCGAAGCGGCCGACCTGGTGGCCGAGGGCATGGGGGAATTCCTCGTAGCCGGCGCGAGTGACGATCGTCCGAGCGACGGCGTCGATATCGCGCCCCAAGACGCCGGGCTTCATGGCCGCCCGGGATTCCTGGACGGACTTGAGGATCGTGGCGAAGCCCTTTTGAACCTCGGCCGGAGGCGCGGTTTCGCCGTCCTTGAGGACATAGAACGTCCGCTGCATGTCCGAGCAATAGGAATCGACCCGGACGCCGAAATCCATGTTCAGGATGTGGCCGGGCTCGACGGGCCGGCCCGTCGGCCCGTAATGGGCCTGGGCCGTGTCGGGCCCGCTGAAGACGGCGGGGCACGTCGCCTCGCCCCAGGCCAAGGCCAGCTTGCGGCGGTCGACTTCCGCCCGCATGAACGCGGCGATTTCCTTTTCCGTCCGGCCCGGGCGGATGAACGCGGCGGCCAAGTTGAAGATCTCCTCGGTGTGGCGGATCGCCTCCCGCATCCGTCCGATCTCGTAGGCGGATTTGCGCTCGCGCAGGGCGGAGACGAGCTTTTCCGCCGAGACGAGCCGGTCGGCCAGGCCAATCTCACCCAGGGCGTCCCGCAGCGTCAGGAACATGCCGTGGGTCAAGCCGTCGCAGATCTCGCTGCCTTGCGAATAGTTGACCGCGATCGTTCTGGGATCCAGGGATTTCAAATAGTCCAGCAAAGGTTCTTTGAAGCCCGTCACATACGAGATGACGTCATCATAGACGCCGGCGTCCTGGATCGTTTTCTGGTCGTAGCGGCCGACGATGGCCCGGGTGCGCCCGTCGCGGGCGACCAGGAAGGCCGAATGCCAGGTCACGGGACCCGGCGCCAGGAACGGCAGGATGGGATCGCCGTTGATCTCGCTCTCCCGGGTGAAGGTCAGCCAGCAGTCCAGTCCGAGCTCGTTGAGCAGGCCGACGGCCTGTTTGGTCTTTTCGTGGATCAGAGACATGGTTCCTCCCACCGCCGTTCAGCCGGCGAAGCGCCGCAATTTTTTCAGGAAAAGGAGCACCATCACCGCCGCCAGGCCCAAAAGGCCGGTCAGGATGAGAAAGAACGCATGGTGAGGCAGGGCGCTGTACGATTTGCCCAAGAGGCCCGAGCCATAGGAGCCGGCCGCGGTGGCGGCGAACCAGCCGCCCATCATCAGCCCGGCGAGCCGGGGCGGGGCGACCTTGGAGACGAAGGATTGGCCCATGGGCGAGATCAGGATCTCGGCCAGGGTGACGAAGAAGTAGGTCCCGATGAGCCAGGCCGGGGACATGATCGGGAGATCGCGGTTGCCGCCCGCGAGCGAGGCGAAGACCATGACGATCATGGACACGGCCATGATGAGCATGCCGAGGAAAATCTTGACCGGGGTCGAGGGCTCCCGTCCGGCGGCTTGCAGGCGGCCGAAGAGCATCAGAAGAAGGGGCGTCAGGGCCAGGATGAAGAACGGCTCGAAGAATTGATACGTCTCGGGCCGCAGCCAGGAAAAGACCCGGGTCGACCGTTCGGCGAACAGGGTCAAGCCGAAGGCATTCTGATAGAACGCGACCCAGAAGAGGATGACGCAGAAGAAGAGGATGACGAGCGTCGCCACGCGCTGTCCGTCTTCCCTGAAGGGGGCCACGGATCTGGATTCTGGGGCCGAAACGGTCGGCTTGGGCGCTGCCTTGAAATCCACGGGCGCGAGGCGCTTGTTGCCCCCCTGGAAGATCACCAGTGCGACGAGCAGGCCGGCCCCGCAGATCCAGAACGAGATGTTGTAGCTGCCGTACGCGGCGCTGACGTAGGTCGCCAGCAGGGGGGCGATGGCCGCTCCGATGTTGACGCCCATGTAATAGATGTTGAATCCGGCGTCCTTGAGCTCGGGCTTTCCGGCGTAGAGATTGCCGACGAGGACGGCCATGTTGACCTTGAAGATCCCGGTGCCCGCGCCGATCAGAAAGAGGCCGAGGAAGAAGGTCGTCGTCTGGGCCGCCGAGGAGAGGGCCAGGCCGACGTAGCCGAGGGCCATCAGGACCGCGCCGATCTTGATGGTCAGGCGGCGGCCCAGCCAGCGGTCGCCGATCCAGCCGCCGAGCAGGGGTACGAAATAACACAAGCCCAGGAAGAGACCGTAAATATCGCCTTTGCGCGAGTCGGACCAGCCCAGGACCTTGTCCATGTAGAGAACGAGGATGGCCAGGAGCGTGTAGAAGCCGATCCGTTCCCACATCTCGGCGAAGAAGATGAAAGCCAGGGTCTTGGGGTGTTTTTTGAGCATCGGGCCGTTCGCTCCTCGCCGCCTATCGTATCTTTTTAGGCGGCCCTTATCAAGAAAGGGGGAGGGCCGTCCCCCTTCCTTTGGGAGTGAAGCTTTTTTACATCTTCGTGACGCTCGGGATCAGCGGGGGGGTGGCCGGCGCGTCCAGGAGAGCTTTGAACTCCTCCTCTCCCAGCGTCTCGACCTCCAGCAGCCTTTTCGCGATTCTATCGACCGCGCCCTTTTTCTCCTCGAGGAGCGCTTTGCCCTTCTTGTCCCGGGCCTGCATGATCCCCTTGTCATCGCCGTTTGCGGCCATGGCATCCTCCTGGGGAGACCGATCTGAGTTCCGTTCTCGTCCCGCGCGATTTCTTCTCGCCCTGCGCGCGGGAATCGGGACCTCGTTTCAAGACCCAACGATAATCCCCGCCCCCGATCGAAGTCAACAAATCAACAGCGCTTCTCCTTGACAGAGGTCCCCCGGCGGCTGTATTTTTCGCCATGAACGCGGCCGAGGAGATCATATCCTCCGGCCGAGGTCCTCCCATGCAAAAAGCGGTTGCCTATCTCATCAAGAAGCCGACCTTATGTCTCGTCGTCGGCGTTCCGGCCAGCGGCAAGACGGGCTTAGCCAGGGAATTGGCGCGGGCCATCATGAATTCCGCCTACCTCTCCAAGGATTTGATCCAGACCCCTTTTACGGACGCGGAAAGAATCAAGGGGCCCACCTATTCCCTGATTCAGGGGCCCGCGTTTCAAATCCTGGTGGATTTTGCCGACATCCAATTGAGCCTCGGCAAAATCCCGATCATCGACGCTCCCTTCTCCATCAATCATGGGAGGAACGATCAATATCGGGATTGGGTCCCGCCCTTTGATCATGCCGCCCGCAAATATGGGGCGAGGCTGGCCATCGTGAGATGCCTTCCGCCGAGCGAGGAAATATTAAGAGCGAGGATTGAAGAGAGGCTCAATAGAAACGAATCGAAATGGGACAGCTGGAAGCTCGAGCACTGGGTCGATTTCTTGAAGCAAGAGCCTCTTCGTTTTCCCATTCCCCATGATGACGTCTATGAATTCACGAGCGACGAGCGTATCGAAAACAGGGTTGAAAGCCTCTTGAAGAATTACCTGGGGGCGGAAGAATTCTCGGGTTGAGATTCTCGCCGGTGAAGCCATGCCGGCGATTCGATAAAAACACCGAACCGGCCGGCGGCCGATCACATGTATTTGCCGGAGATGTAGTTGCGGAGCTGCTCGATCAGGTCCTCTTTCTCGGTGACGAGCGCTTTGATCACGTCCCCGATCGAGATCAAGCCCACGAACTTGTCGTCTTCGAAGACGGGAAGGTGGCGGACGTGCCCGCCGGTCATGATGACCATGCATTCCTCGACCGTCGCGCCGGGCTTGACGTGGACCATCTTCTCGGCCGGGGTCATGATCTCCGCGACCTGCGTTTCCAGGGAGCTCTTGCCGAGGAGCATGACCTTGCGGGCGTAGTCGCGCTCGGAAATGATGCCGTGGACCCCGCCCTTCTCGTCCATGACCATCAAGGCCCCGATCTCCTTCTCGCTCATGAGCTTCAGGGCGTCGAAGACCTTGGCCTTGGCCGAGATCGACCAGATGGCCTTGTTTTTCGAATCCAGGATCTCTTTGACCGTTTTCATCGTCCCTTTCCTTTGTTCAAACGCTCCGTTCCGACGCGGCGATCGCTGTTAATATCCTGGATTTTATCCCAGCGCGCGGCTCAAATGCAAGGAGCTCCGGCTACCGTTCGATCTTCAGCGTCGCGACCTCGAAGGGCGCGAACGCCGGAAATTACGGTGACAGGCAAGGCAATACCTAAATAGGTGAGGGGGAATGCCTTTCTGAATTTAGGTATTGCCTTGCCTGTCACCAAAATTATTTTGTGATTTTGAACGCCCAGGCGTGCCGGCAGGGCGGCATCTTCCGCGCCGCCGCGGGCACCTGGATAAGTACGCCCTTGCCGGCCGGCTCCCACCGTAATTCGCCCGCGACGCCCAGCAGCGTGATCCTGCCCCCGGGCGCGGGCGCGTGAGAATAGAGCTGGACGGTAGCCGGCGGGGCCGTCTCATCCTCGTCGGCCAAATAAATGGCATAGACCGTCCCGTCGGCGAGCGACGTGAAGCACGTCTTTGCCTCTTTGTAAGGGGCAACGGGCCGCGTCTTGTAGATCGCCTCGCCGTTCACCTTCATCCAGTCCCCGATATCGCGGAGCCTGGCCAGCGATTCGGCGGGCAGCTCGCCCTCGGCGTTCGGCCCGATGTTCAGGAGGAAATTCCCGCCCTTGGACACGATGTCCACGAGGAGGTGGATCAGGCGGTTGGGAGATTTGTACTTGTCGTTCGGGACATAGGACCAGGAGTTGCCCATCGTCATGCACGTTTCCCAGACATAGGGCAGCGGCTTCTCGGGGACTTCCTGCTCCGGCGTGCGGTAGTTCTCATAGCGGCCGGTCACGGTCCGGTCGACGATGATCAGGCCGGGCTGCTTCGCCCGGGCCATGGCCGCGATGCGGGGCATGTCGATGTCCTGGTCGTAAGGCTGCTTGATGACGCCGCGCAGCTCGGGCGGGAGCTGCGGATACGGCCGCACCCAGCCGCCGTCCAGCCAGAGGATGTCCACGGGACCGTAGCCGGACATCAGTTCCGAGATCTGGGCGTACGTGTAATCCTTGAATTTCTTCCAGCGCTCCGGGTATTTGGCCGTGTCGTAGTTCACGTTCCGGTCGGGCGTCGCCCATTCCGGCGCCCAATAATCGGGCGAATGCCAGTCGGGCTTGGAGAAGTAGGCCCCGGTGCCGAAGCCTTCCTTGCGGAACGCGTCGAAGATTTCCTTGACGATGTTCGCCCGCGGGTCCTTGGCAAACGGGACGTCCGGGCCGGTGATCCGGTAGTCCGTTTGAGCGGTGTCGAACATGCAGAAGCCGTCGTGGTGCTTCGTGGTGTGGACCACGTAGCGCATGCCGGCGTATTTGGCCGCCTTGGCCCAGGCGGCCGGGTCGAATTTCACCGGGTTGAACGTCTTCGGCAACTGCTCGTAGCGGCGCTTGTATTCGACGTAGTCGGGAATGCTCCTCCGGCACCAGGGCTCGTCCTCGGAGCAGATGCTCCAGGACTCGACGACGCCCCATTGGCTATATGGGCCCCAGTGCATCATCAAGCCGAATTTGACGTCCTGGAACCATTCGAGCTTTTTCAGGACGAGCGGGTCGGTTTCGCGGTCGCTTGCGCCGGCTGTCCGGTCCTGGGCGCCCGGAGCCAAAGCCGCGATGGCAGAGGCCAAGAGCCCGATCACCAAAATGGTCCGGATACGCATGTCAGGCTTCTCCTTAATGATGGAAGAATTCTAGCATGATCTTCGAATTTTGGCTTGACAAAGGATAAATTGCCGTTATATTAAGATATATCGGCATATATCTTATGGAGGACAACATGTTCTATGGACATCAACACGGCTTCGGTTTCAGAGGAGAGAGGATTTTTCACAAAGGCGATTTCAAGTACTTGATTCTCGATCTTTTAAAGGACAAGCCCCGCCACGGTTACGAGATCATCCGTGACATGGAGGAGAGCTTCCACGGATTCTACACGCCGAGTCCCGGCGCGGTCTATCCGACGCTCCAGTATCTCGAGGAGATGGGCTATGTCACGTCCGTCGCCCAGGACGGCAAGAAGATCTACACGATCAGCGAAGAGGGCAAAAAATTCCTGATCGAAAAGGGAAAGGAAACCGAAGAGATCAAGGCCAATATGCGGAGCTGGTGGGGCGGATGGAGCTCCGAGTTCAAAGACGAGATGGGGAACGTCATGCACAGCGTCGGCGAGCTGGGCCGGATGATCGGCCAACAGGCCCGCAAGGCCGGCGCCGAAAAGATCCCCCAGGTCAAGGAAGCTCTCAAGAACGCGACCGCCGAGATCGAGCGGATTTTCAAGTCCTAAGCCGCCGCCCCGCCGCTTCCGGTCCTACCCGTTCCAGGCCCAGGCGATCATCTGCTGATCCTCGCGCTCGAGCGGTTCACCCTCGAAGCCGCCGAAAAATTCCCAGCGCGCGTATCCCGCGAGGCGGAACAGGAGCTCAAGCTCGAAGCGGTAGACCCAGCGCTGCGAAGTCCCGAGGCCGGTCGTCTTGGCCACCCTGCCGGCTTCGTCGATCTCGCGGATCTCGATTTCCGAGCGTTGGCGCTGGCCCACGACGTCCTTGAAGCGCGTGTCCCACATTTGGATTCTGCGGCCGTCGCCGGGACGCCGGACTTCGAGCTCCATGACCGGCTCGCCGTCGGGCTCGGCCCAGTAGCGCGGGCCCGGGTACGACATGTGGACCACGAATGCGCCGCCCGGCTCGAGGTGCTCGCGCGAGCAGCGCAGGGTCGCGAGCTGATCCTCGGTGGTGTCGGCGTGGGCGAAGGCGTTGAAAGCCGAGATGACCCGCGCATAGCGGCGGGGCGTCTTGAAGGCGTTCATATTCGCGGCCGTGAGGCGCGGCCGGTGGCCTTTCGCCTTCGCCTTCTTCCGGGCGCTGGCGAGCATGGGGCGGTGAAGGTCGACGCCGTCGGCGTCGACGCCCGCGTCGAGCAGAGGCAGGAGGATTCGCCCCGTCCCGCAGCCGAGGTCGAGCACTGGCCCGCCCGCCTCGCGGCCCACCTTGAGCCAGTAGGGGAGGTCGAAATCCAGCGTATCGAACATCAGATCGTAGATCTCGGGCGCTTCGTAGGGAGAGAGTGGATCGGTCATAGGCACAACCTCGGATGGACGTTCGGTCGCGCCCTATTCTATACTCCTTTCCGGTTCGCCGGCCAATTGACTTCGCCTCGGCTCGCACATATTCTATAGGGCGGTCGTCTGGAAGAGTTCGCATGCGCCGTTCACCAATCCGATCAAGCCTACGAATCATCCCCCTCCTCCTCTTCGGCCTGGCGATCCTGGGAGGGGCCTCCTGCGAGCCGCCCCGGCCCGGGCTCCCGCCCCAGGCGCCGGCCTCCGTGCGCTTCGGGCTCGTGACCGACGTCCACTACGCCGACGTCGAGCCCCGCGGCGCGCGCCCGTACCGGGAATCCCTGGCGAAGCTCAAGGAGTGCGTGGCCCTCATGAACCGGGAGAAGCCCGATTTCCTGATGGAGCTCGGCGATTTCAAGGACCAGGACGACATTTCGGACGAGGCTAAAACGCTGGGCTATCTCCGGAAGATCGAGTCCGTATTCGCCGGCTTCGCCGGCCCGGGCTATCACCTCCTCGGCAACCACGACGTCGACAGCCTGTCGAAGGCTCAGTTCCTGGGCATCGCCTCCAATCCCGGAATCCCGCCCGAGTGGAGCTACTATCGGTTCGACGTCCGGGGCATCCGCTTCCTGGCCCTCGACGCGGACTTCCTGGCCGACGGCTCTCCTTACGACCACGGCCGCTTCACCTGGTCCGACTCCAATATCCCTCCCGCCGAGATGGACTGGCTCCGGAGCGAGCTCACGGCCTCGCCCAAGCCCCTGATCGTCTTTGTCCATCAGGAGCTCGACGGCCAGGGCGATTACTACGTCAAGAACGCCGTAGCCGTCCGGGCTCTCCTCGAACGGACCGGGAAAGTCCTGGCGGTCTTCCAGGGCCACCGCCACGAAGGCGCGTTCACGAAGATCAAGGGCATTCCTTATTACACCCTGAAGGGCATGATCGAAGGCAGCGGTCCCGAGCACAGCAGCTATGCCCTCGTCGACGTGGATAGCCAAGGGACGATCAAGATCCAAGGCTTCCGGCAAGCCGACAGCCTGACGTTGAAAAAGGAGACGCCATGAGCCGCAACCCCCTCAAGACCGCGCCCGCCGCGGTCGTCCTGGACGTCGCCGGCGCCTTGGACATCAACGACCCGCCCGAGATCAAGGCCGAGGCCCGCTGACGGCGCGCGAATGCACAGATGAGCGCCCTGATCCTGAGCCGTATCCAGTTCGCGGCCACGGCCATGTTCCATTTCCTCTTCGTCCCCCTGACCCTGGGCCTGTCCGTGCTCATCGCTTGGTGGGAGTGGCGTTATGTCCGGACGAACGACGCGACGTACCTCCGGATGGCCCGCTTCTGGGGGAAGCTTTTCCTGATCAATTTCGCTCTGGGTATCGTGACGGGCATCACCATGGAGTTCCAGTTCGGGATGAACTGGGCGGAATTCTCGAAATTCGCGGGCGATGTCTTCGGCGCCCCGCTGGCCATCGAGGCGACGGCCGCCTTCTTCCTGGAGTCGACGTTCATCGGCCTCTGGGCCTTGGGCTGGACCAAGGTCTCGAAGAAGACCCACGCCCTGGCCATCACGATCGTCGCCTTCGCTTCGAACCTCTCCGGGCTCTGGATCCTGCTGGCCAACGGCTGGATGCAGCGGCCGGTGGGGTTTGTCCTCCGCAACGGCCGGGCCGAGATGACGAGCTTCAAGGCTCTCGTCTTCAACGGCACGGCCTGGTCGATCTTCCTCCACACCGTCCTTTCGGGCTTTACCCTGGCCGCATTCTTCGTCCTGGGCGTCTCGGCCTACCACCTCCTCCGGAAACGCGAGGCCGGGCTCTTCGGAAAATCGTTCCGGACCGCGGCCGTGTTCGGATTGACGGCCGCCTTCCTGACCGCCGTGAGCGGCGATATGCGGGGCGTCGACGTGTCCCGCACGCAGCCGGCGAAGCTCGCGGCCATGGAGTCGCACTGGGAGACGGCGAGCGGCGCGGCGATGCCGCTTCTCGCCTGGCCGGACGCCGCGGGCGAGCGCAATGCCGTCGACGCGATCCGCATTCCCAAGCTGCTGAGCTTTCTGTCGTTCCACGATTTCGGGGCCGAGGTCAAAGGGCTCAAGGACTTTCCGGTGGAGGAGCGGCCGCCCGTCCTGCCGACGTTCCTGAGCTTCCGGATCATGGTCGGGCTCGGCGGGGCGATGCTCCTCCTCGCGCTCTGGGCCTGGCTTGCCTCGCGCCGCGGCCGGATCCCGGCCGCGCCCCTTCTCCTCAAGCTCCTCCCGCTCGCCATTCCCTTGCCCTATCTCGCGATCCAGCTCGGCTGGGTCGTGGCCGAGGTCGGCCGCCAGCCGTGGCTGGTCTATGGGGTCTTCAAGACGGCGGACGGCGCCTCGAAATCCGTCTCGGCCGGCCAGGTCGCCTTCTCTCTTGCCGGATTCGTTCTGGTCTACGGCATCCTGGCGGCGGTCGACGCGATCCTGCTCGTGAAATACGCCCGCAAGGGTCCGGAGGAGGCGTCCCGATGAGCCTGCCGACTCTGTGGTTCGTCCTCTGGGGAGTCCTGTGGGCCGCGTATTTCGCTCTCGACGGATTCGACCTCGGCGCGGGCATGCTCTACGGCTTTCTCGGCCGCGACGAGGCCGGCAAGGCCGCGATCCGCCGCTCGATCGGTCCGGTCTGGGATGGGAACGAGGTCTGGCTGCTGACGGCCGGCGGGGCGATGTTCGCCGCGTTTCCCGCGGCCTACGCCTCGCTGTTCAGCTTTCTCTACACGCCCCTGCTGCTCATCCTCTTCGCCCTGATCTTCCGCGGCGCGGCCCTGGAGCTTCGGGCCAAGGGCGAGGGCGCCGCCTGGGTGCGCGCCTGGGACGCGATCCTCCCCGCGGCAAGCCTCGTCCCGGCGCTTCTGTTCGGCGTCGCGTTCGGCAACCTCTTCCGCGGCCTTCCGATCGACGCGTCGGGCTACCGGGGGAACCTTCTGTCGCTTCTCAATCCCTACGGCATATTGACGGGCCTCCTGTTTGTCCTGCTGTTCGCCCACCACGGGGCGCTGTGGATCGCCATGAAGACGTCGGGCGGCCTCGGCGAGCGGGCCCTGAAGACGGCCGGCGGCTTGTGGCCCTATCTTTTCATCACGGCCGCCGGATTTCTGGTTTCCACGTATTTCTCGACCGGCCTGGCCCGCAATTATCTTCGGAACCCGGTCTTGATCGCCATCCCGGCCCTGGCCGTGGCGGCCCTCGTCGGAGCCCGGATCCTGGCCGGGAAAAGGAACGCGGGCGGGGCGTTCTTCGCCTCCGGCGCGACGATCCTCCTGGTCACGGCCACGGGCCTGATCGGCCTCTTCCCCTTCCTCATCCCGTCGCGCCTGGATCTGACCGCAAGCCTGACCATCCGCAACGCCGCATCGAGCGACGGGACGCTGCGGATCATGACCGTGGTCGCCCTCGTCTTCGTCCCGATCGTCATCGCCTATCAGGTCTGGGTCTATCGCGTCTTCCGGCAAAAGATCGATGCCGGAGGGGATGGCGAGGCGGGCTATTGACCGGAATCATGACCTCGCGGGAGCGGGTAAGGACGGTCTTCGCCTTCCGGGAGCCCGACCGCGTGCCGGCTTGGCTGGGCGCCTCCCCGGAATTCCGGGAGCTGGCCCGCCGGCGCCTCGGCCTCGCCGCGGACGAGGATCTGTCCCTCCGCATCGGCGATGATTTCCGCCGCGTCTATACCCGCTATGCCGGGCCGCCGGACCGCGCGCCCGACGCCCATTTCTCCGGCTCCGGCGTCACGAGCCGCACCCCGTTCGGGATCGAGCGCCACGGCTACGGCTACGGCCAGCCGCTCGGCCATCCCCTGGCCGGGGCGCGCACGCCCGCGGACCTGGAGGCTTTCCCCTGGCCTGACCCGGCCTGGATGGATGTCTCCCGTGTTCGGAGCGACGCGCTCGCCTGGGAAGGCCGGTTCGCCGTGCTCGGCGGCGATTGGTCGCCCTATTATCACGACGCCGTCGACCTCCTCGGCATGGAGCGCCTGATGACGGCCATGATCGATGACCCCCCCCTCGTGGACGCGGTCCTGGATCATATCCTCGATTATTACCTCGCCGTGAGCCGGCGGATCTTTGAGGCCGCCTCCGACGCCCTGGACATCTTTTTCGTCGGGAACGATTTCGGGACGCAGAGCGGCCCCATCGTGGGGGAGAGGCTCTTCCGGAGGTTCTTCCTCCCGCCCCTGAAGCGCCTGGTCGACCTCGGCCACGCGTTCGGCCTGAAGGTCATGCTCCATTGCTGCGGGGGCTTCGCCCCGCTCATCCGGGCGATGATCGACATCGGCCTCGACGCCCTCCAGTCTCTCCAGCCCGATGCCCGGGGCATGGCCCCGGCCGCGCTCAAGGCCGCTTTCGGGGGGAAGATCGTCCTCAACGGCTGCCTCGACACCCACCATCTGCTCATCGACGGCACGCCCGAGCTCGTCCGGGCGAAAACGCGCGAGATCCTGGGGACCATGATGCCGGGCGGCGGCTACGTCGCTTCGCCCAGCCACGATTACCTGCTTCCGGAGACGCCGGTGGACAACGTCCTGGCTTTCTACGAGGCCATCCGGCTCTACGGCGCCTATTGAATCGAATATCCGCGGCAAGGAGGCCGACATGAACGCACTGATGAACCGAACGGGACGGACGACCGCGCGCGCCGCCTGGGGCATCCTCGCCCTCGCCGTCCTGGCTCTCTTGGGCTGCGGGCGGAAGCTCGCCGACGACGCGTCGCTCAAGCGGCGCCCGCTGTCCCTCATCCCCGAGGCCAATGTCCGCATGTCGAATGACCCGGCGAAGACCGAAACGTTCCGCGACGCGGGGCTCGGCCTCTTCATCCATTGGGGGCCGAACTCCCAGATGGGGACCGAGATCTCCTGGCCGCTCAACCAGGCTTCGGACGACTACGTCAAGAAGTACTACGCCCTGGCTGAGACCTTCAATCCCGTCGATTTCCGGCCCGCGGAATGGGCCCGGATGGCGAAGCTGGCCGGCGTGGAATATGTCTGCTTCACGGCCAAGCACCACGACGGGTTCTGCATGTTCGACACGGATTACAGCGACTTCAAGATCACGAAGACTCCCTACGGCCGCGACATCCTGGCCGGCGTCGTCGACGCCTTCCGCGCGGAGGGCATCCTCGTGGGGATCTACTATTCGCCCGGCGATTTCCGGTATCAGTTCGAGACGGGCCACCGCTTCAAGCACCTTTACGAGCCCGACTTCACCAGCCCCGATCTCTTCGGGCCGCGGAAGACAAGCTTTATCGACTATGAGCGGGGCCAGGTCGAGGAGCTCCTGACCCGCTACGGCGACATCTTCATGATCTGGTTCGACGGCAATTGCGAGCCGCTCAAGAGGCGGTCCTGGCAGGTGAAGCAGGACGTGTTCATCGGCCGGGGCGAGATCCCGACGCCGGAGCAGGAAATTCCGGGCAAGGCCGACGACCGCGCCTGGGAAAGCTGCATGACGACGAGCATCCAATGGGCTTACCAGCCCGAAGCGGACATCCGCACGCCGCGGGAGATCATCCGGAATCTCATCTCGATCCGGGCGCGCGGGGGGAACATGCTCCTCAACGTCGGCCCCCGGCCGGACGGCCGGATCGCGCCCCCTGACGAGGCCCGGCTTCGGGAGCTGGGGCTGTGGATGATGCTCTACGGTGAAGCGGTGCGCGGCGTCCGGCCGTGGACGGTCACCAACGAGGGCGATGTCTGGTTCACGCAGCGGCGGGGCGACGGGACGGTCTACGCCTTCACCGATCTCGATTACGCGGTCGATCCCGCCCAGCCGAATCGTGCGCCGGG
Organism: Candidatus Aminicenantota bacterium; assembly: GCA_003141555.1. GTDB lineage: Bacteria > Acidobacteriota > Aminicenantia > Aminicenantales > UBA4085 > FEN-413. Next base: position 24,675 of record PLMN01000009.1, on the reverse strand, counting down.
ACGGACGGTGACCCTGACCTCGGTCCAGGCATCGCCCGAGACGAAGATCTCGCTCCTCAGCCAGGCGGGCGACCTGGAATGGAAGCAGGACGCGAAGGGGCTGCACATCAAGGTCGAGCGGCGCCAGACCGTCCAGCTCATCCGCAGGCCCGGCACGAAGCCGGGCGATCCGATCCAGATCGTCTGGGGTCCCGATTGGCCGGTCGCGGTCAAGATCACCCGGGCCAGGCCCGCCGGTCAAGCGGCCGCGGGGAAATAGGGCGGGGCGTACTGACGCCTTGCACGGGGAGGTAAGCGATGGACCGCCGTTTGAAAAAGCGCATCCGCCGCGCCTTGATCGCCGTCGTGCTGGCGGTGGTCGTCTTCATCGTCTACGCCAAGCGCGAATACATCCGGCAGCTGCCGATCGGCTGCGCGTTCAAGGCCAAAGCCGTTTGCGCCGGGGTGTTCATCCAAGGGCGCGATCCCGGGGTTGTGGCGGGCGAAGATGTCGGCTTCAATCCGTTGTTCAAGTTTTTCAAGGCGAAAATCAACCGCGGCGAGAAAAGCGTCACGTGCTCCGTTCTGGGATTGGGCCTGTTCCGGAAGAAGGCAATCATCGTGGAGGGGCTGGGGCCGGTGCTCCTCTCGGGAGTGCCCGAGGAAGACATTCGGGCGTGGAAGGCCCCGCGGTCCGAGCCGAGGCCGGCTGACCCGGCCGCCGTTCCCTGGCCCACGGGCGACCTGATGCCTGCGGCCTCGCCTTCCGCCGCCGTGGACACGGAGCTTATCGACAAGGCCGTCGGCGGGCTCTTCGTGGAATCCAACCCCAAGGTGAAGCTCTACACGCGGGCGGTCGTAGTGCTGGTGGACGGGCGGATCGTCGCCGAGCGCTACGGCGAGGGGATCACCAAGGATACGCCCCTCCTCAGCTGGTCCATGGCCAAGAGCTTCACCAACGCCCTCGTTGGAATCCTGTCGAAACAGGGCAAGCTCTCGATCAAGGACCCGGCGCCCGTGCCCGAGTGGGCCGCGCCCGGCGATCCGCGCCATGCGATCACGCTGGACCAGCTCATGCGCATGAGCTCCGGCCTGGAATGGTTCGAGGACTACACCGCCCATCCGGTCTCCGACGTCAACCGGATGCTCTTTCTGGAGCCCGACATGGGTGCCTATGCCGCTTCCAAGCCGCTCGCGGTCCGGCCCGACTCGCGCTGGAGCTACAGCTCGGGGACGACCAACATCGTTTGCCGCATCCTGAGCGACGCCGTCGGCGGGCGGGAGGCATTCTGGGCGTTCCCGCGGCGCGAGCTGTTCGACAAGATCGGCATGCGGAGCGCGGTCTGGGGCGTGGATGCGTCGGGCGTTTTCATCGGATCGTCGTATCTCTACGCCACAGCCCGCGATTATGCCCGCTTCGGCTTGCTTTGCCTCCACGACGGCGCCTGGGAAGGGGAGCGCATCCTGCCCGAGGGCTGGATGGCTTATTCCACGACGCCGGCGCCGGCCGCGCCGCTCGGCCAATACGGCGCCTTCTTCTGGCTGAATCGGGGGAATCCCGACAATCCCGCGATGCGCCCTTTCCCCGGCCTGCCGACGGACCTCTATCTGGCCGACGGCTACCAGGGCCAGGCCATCATCGTCGTCCCCTCGCGCAAAGTCGTGGTCGTCCGCCTCGGGATGACATACGACGACAACTGGGGGATGCCGAAATTCCTGGCCGAGGTCCTGGCCGCCATAAAGCCCTGAACAAGCGTCGTCGTCACGGCTTCCAGAACGTCAGGGCGTACAATTCGCCGTCGCAGACCTCTTTGTACTCGACGTCGCGGCACCCGTCCGGAATAAAGGCCGCCGGGCCGGCGATCTTGTCCTGGTTGCCGTAAAATGCCTTCGTCACGGGAGATTTGTCGAACTTCGCCCGGATCTTCTCGGTCTCGTCGGAGATCATCAGCTTCGTTCCGCTCTTCGCGATCCTCAGCATCTCGCGGACGGCCTCGGATTTGTCATTGAAGAAATTGAAGCCGCCGGCCGAGAAGACGACGTCGAACGCGCCGTCTTTCAGCGGAAGCAGCTCCGCTTCGGCCTGAACGAGCGAAACTCGCCGCCCGCTTCTCCTCATGGCCCTCGCGCAGCGCTTCATCATTCCGAATGAAATGTCGACGCCGAAGTACGCGGCCTTGTGGTTCAGGCCCACGAGGTTGCGTCCGGTGCCGACGGAGATCTCGATCACCCTCTGCCCGTCCTTGACGTCGAGCTCCTTCAAATACTGCCCGATCCTGTCATCCACATTTCCCTGTTTGACGCGCGCATAGATCCGGGTCGAAAGGTCATAGACGGGGGCGAGCCGGTCGTATAATCTTTGATAGCGTTTGTTGTTGCCGGTCAGCTCTTCGGCGTCCAGAAAGCGTACGATCCCGGCGTCGATCTCATAGCGGCGTCCGCTCCGGCTCGACAGGAATTCCCTCTTGCCATCGCGGATATGATCCAGCGGTTCATGGGCGATCGGATCCCGGAGCAGGCTCAAGAACTCCGCATCCACGATCGGCTCTTCCTCCGGCTTAATTCGCCTTTTTCCGGCTCACCGGCATATCTACGGCCGCGAGGCGGCTCGCCGGGCCGTCCAGATCGAGGGCGATCACCGTGTCCGCGGGCTTGCGGTCTTTTTCGGCCACGGAGATCTCGAGCCCGTTGTCGGTCTGGCGGACGGACGTCTTGCCGCCGCCGAGCATGCGGCTTCCGACGACTTTGGCCGGAATGGCCGGCAGGCGCAGCGCGTCGCCGGACCATTGAAAAACATGCAGGTAGATCGTATTGCCTTTGCGCGTCGAGGCGCCATAGTCGCCGGGCTTGAAGGGCCCGCCGCGCGTCCCGTAAATGCTCTCTCCCGTCGCGGCCAGCCAGGCGCCGACCTGTTTCAGGACGTCGACCTGGCGCGGTTCGATGCGGCCGTCGGGCATCGGGCCGACATCGAGGAGCAGGTTGCCGTCGCCGCCGGCGCAGCGGGCCAGAATGCGAATGACCTCATCCGCCGCTTTGATCTGGTCGTTTGGCTTCCAGGACCATTGGGTGCCGAGGGTCATGCAGGTTTCCCACGGCTGTTTGTCGTTGTAGGCCCCGATCTCTTGCTCGGGGGTGAGGTAATCGGCGTCGGGGCCGGTGTACTTGTCGGGCGAATTCCCGCCGGTGCTGCACTCCAGCCGGTTGTTGACGATGATCCCGGGCTGGGCGCCGCGGACGAGGCGATACGTGGCGCTCTGGTCCCAGGGAATCGTCCCGCCGTCCCAGTCGAACCACAGGACATCGATGCGTCCGTAGTTGGTGACGAGCTCCCGGACCTGCTCCTGCATGCGCTTGACATAGGCGGCGTTGCGCTCCGTGCGGCAGTCCGGGTCGTACCAGTCCATCGGCGAATAATACCAGCCGATGCGCAGCCCGGCCCGGCGGACGGCCTCGGCCAGCTCGCCGCAGACGTCGCGGCGGAAGGGGCTGTTGCCGATGTGGTGATCGATGGTCTTGGTCGGCCAGAGGCAGAAGCCGTCGCAATGCTTCGCCGTCAGGACGACGTAGCGCGTCCCGGCGTCCTTGGCGATGCCGGCCCATTCTGAGGCGCTGAACAGCGTCGGGTTGAATTCCTTGTAGAGATTGTCGTAGACCTCGGCCGGAATCGGGCCTTTGTTCGGGCAGGCGGGATTGGTGTTGGCCCGGGACCAGCTGATCTCGGTGCCCTTGAGGCTGACCGGCCCCCAGTGGATGAACAGCCCGAAGCGCGCTTCGCGCCACCAGGCCAGCCGCTCCGCGGCGGAATTCGAGGCCGGAGAATCCGCCCCCCGGTTCTGCGATGCGATGGAGGAAAGGGTAAGCGCGGCAAGCGCCGCGCCGACCAGAAAAAGCGGATGGATGCGTCGTTTCATCTTGATCCGCGGCGCCTAGTCCTTCTTCGGCAGCGGCAGGACGCCGGCCAGGTCGCCGATGACATTGACCAGCTGGGCGTCGCCCGGGACGATGATCTTGGCATTCGAAGCCATGGCCTTCTCCACGGTTTCCAAGCGCCGGAGGAGCTGGGCGTTGCCCACGAAGTACTGGTTGGCCGCCTCGTTGACCAGCTTGATGGCCTGGGCCTCGCCCTCGGCCGCGAGGATGCGGGCCTGGCGGATGCCCTCGGCCTTCTTGATTTCCGCCCGGCGAGCGCCGTCGGCCATAGTTTCGGTGGCCGTGGCGAAGTCGATGGCCGCGATCTTTTCGTTCTCGGCCTTGACGACCTTATTCATCGTTTCCTGGACGTCCTTGGGTGGGTCGATCTCCTTGAGTTCGGTCCGGACGATCTCGATCCCCCAACTGCCCGTCTCCTCCCGTAGGGTTCGTTGCAGCTCGGAGTTGATCTTGCCCCGTTCGGAGTTCGCCGACTTCAGGGTCAGGGTGCCGATGATGTTCCGGAGCGTCGTCCGGGCGAGGTTGACGATCTGCCACTGGTAGTTATTGACGTTATATGTGCTGTTCTTGACGCTTTCCTCGTCGGACTTGACCTTGAAATAGACCTGGGCGTCCACCCGGGCGTTGAGGTTGTCGTTGGTGATGATCTCCTGGGGCTGGGCGTCGACCATGACCTCCGTGACGTTGATCTGGAACATGCGGTCGATGCCGGGAATGACCCAGTTGAAGCCGTAGTGGGCGAAGCGCTTGTACTTGCCCAGCCGCTCGACGAGGCCCCGGTGCGTGGGCCGGACGATGCGAATCCCGCTGAAGAAGAGGAACAGGATGACCAGGCCGACGCCGATGCCGATATTGATCAGGATCATGGAACCCTCCTCGGAACGATCTCCGCGGGAAAACCGATCCCTTGCGTATTTATCTTATCCCCGAAACGCCCGGGATTCAAATCCGGATTCGTCCCCGGACCGGCCCCGGCCTAATTCACCAGGTGGACCGTCAACCGGATTTCCGGCCCGGCCAGCGCCTTCGACACCGGGCAGTTTTTCTTCGCCGCCTCGGCATGCTTCTGAAGCTCGGCCTCGGTCAGGCGGGGCGCCTGGACCTCCGTGGTCAGCTCGATCAGGGTGATCGTCGGCCCGTCGCCCAGGTGGACCGCGGCCGTCGTGGCGATCCGGGTCGGAGGGAAGCCCGCCCCCGATAGGAGGGCCGACAGGAACATCGAGTAGCAGCCGGCGTGCGCCGCGCCGAGCAGCTCCTCGGGGTTGGTCCCCTTGCCGGATTCGAAGCGCGAGGCGAAGGTGAACGGCCCTTCGTAAGCCCCGCTGCCCAGCTTCATGGTGCCCGTGCCTTCTTTTAGATTGCCTTTCCATTCCGCGGATGACGTTCGAACGGCCATATTGTCCTCCTTCAGATTGATCTCAAGACGGCTTGGAATTATACGCCCTTTCGCCGCCTTGACAATCGGGAGGGGCCGTTTTATATATCCCCTTGCTCTTATCGCCTCGCCGTCAAGGACCTGGCCCCATGACGTCCAAAGACCGTTTGATGCTCGCTCTCCGTCGGGAGAAGCCGGACCGGCTTCCCGTCTCCGTCCACCAGTGGCAGAGATTCCACCTGGACACGTATCTCGGCGGGATGAGCGAGCTCGAGGCTTTCGCCAAGGTGGGGATGGACGCCCAGATCCAGTATTTCGAGTCCATGGCCCAGTTCTGGCTGACGGATGCGGATTTCACGAAACTCAACACGTCCTCCTGGCGCGACATGGCCGTGATCGTCAGCGCCGATCCCGACCATCGCCTCGTCTACCACATGATTGAGACGCCGGACGGGGTCCTGACCTACAAGACCGAGGGCGATCGGAAAACGACCTGGATTTCCGAATATCTCGTCAAGCGCGACGAGGATATTTTCCTGGTCGAGAAGTACATGCCCGTCCCTCGCCTTGACCTCAAGCCCGTGATGCGGGCCTATGACGACGTGGGGGACCGGGGGATCCTGCGGGGATTCGTCTGGGGCGATCAAGCCGGCTGCTGGCAGCATGCGGCCTGCCTTTATGACATCAACTCCCTCATCCTGGCCACCTTCGACAAGCCCGCGTGGGTGCATGCTTTTTTGAAGATCCTGCTCGCCAAGAAGATGCGGTTCATCGAGTCGATGAAGGGCGCGAAATTCGACCTGATCGAGACCGGCGGCGGGTCGGCGTCCTCGACGCTCATCTCGCCCCGCCTTCACGAGGAATTCTGCCTGCCCTACGACCGAGCCATGCACGACGCCCTCCACGATCTCGGCTTTCTCGTCACCTATCACACCTGCGGCGGGACGCGGGGGATCGAAGAGCTGATCGTCCGCAACGGCACGGACGCCTCGGAGACGCTCGCCCCGCCCTCGATCGGCGGCAACCAGGAGCCGTGGGAGTTCGGGCGCAAAATCGCCGGCCGGCTGGCCCTGATCGGGGGCGTCGACCAGTTCAACACCCTGACGCGCGGGCCCAAGGACGAGATCCGCCGGGTGGTCGTCAAGCTCTTCGAGACCGTCGGCCGGGGCGGCGGCTACATCTGCTCGGCCTCGGACCACTTCTTCGATACGCCCGTCGAGAATCTGGCGGCCATGGCCGACGCGGCCCGGGAGTGCCGGTACTGACCGGCGGCGGGCGATGAGGCGCCGTCCATTCCTGGCCGGAACGGCGGCGGGCTGCCCCTCGCCGGTCCCTTATCCTTTCGAGGCGCTGCGCCTCGCTAAAGCCAAAACCCTGGAGAATGACAAATGAAAAAAACCCTCTTTTCGCTTCTCGCGGCTATCGGCCTCCTAGCGGTCTCGTCGGCCCTTGCCGCCGCGGCGCCCGTCACCCTGACCCCCAAGCCCGGGCCCGAGCCCCGGATCAACGGAGCGAAGGTCTTCGGCGTCCGGCCCGGCTCGCCGTTCCTGTTCACGATCCCGGCGACGGGGGAGAGGCCGATGACCTTCGCCGTCGACGGCCTTCCAGCCGGCTTGCGGGTCGATCCGGCAACCGGGCAGATCACGGGGATGCTCAAGGACAAAGGTGAGTATGCGGTGACCTTCCGTGCCGAGAACTCCAAAGGCAAGGCCTCCCGCGGGTTTAAAATCGTCTGCGGCGATACGCTGGCTCTCACCCCGCACATGGGCTGGAACAGCTGGTACGTCTGGGAAAACCACGTCACGGACAAGATCATGCGTGACGCGGCCGACGCCATGGCCGCCAGCGGGATGATGGACCACGGCTATATGTACATCAACATCGACGACTGCTGGGCGGTCCGGCCCGACGCCAAGGACCCGACCCTCCTCGGCGAGCCGCGCGACAAGGCGGGCAAAGTGAACTCGAATCCCCGGTTCCCCGATATGAAGGCTCTGACCGACTATATCCATGCCAAGGGCTTGAAGGCGGGCATCTACACGTCGCCGGGAGTTTTCACCTGCGCCGGGCACGTCGGCGCCTTCGGCCACGAGAAGCAGGATATCGAGCGCTTCGTAGAATGGGGCTTCGACTTCCTGAAGTACGATTGGTGCTCGTACAGCGCCAAGGCCAAGGACAAAAGCCGGGCCGAGTACCAAAAACCGTACCGTTTGATCTCCGGGATCCTCAAAGCCCAACCGAGGGATATCGTCCTCAATCTCTGCCAGTATGGGATGGACAACGTCTGGGAGTGGGGGAGAGAGGTCGGCGGGAACAGCTGGCGGACGGCCGGGGATCTCGGCGGGGATTTCGACAAGATCGGCTTGGCCCTGTTCCGCGACGGGTTCGATGTCTACGCCAAGAACGAGCTCCACAAGTTCGGCGGGCCCGGCGCCTGGAACGACCCGGACTATCTCCTCCTCGGCTACCTGAGCAATTGGAAGGGTGGCACTGCGCTCACGCCGCTCACGCCGAACGAGCAGTATGCGCATGTGTCGCTTTGGAGCCTGGTCGCCGCGCCGCTCATCTTCAGCGGCGACATCACCCGGCTCGACGATTTCACCCTGGGCCTCCTCACCAACGACGAGGTGATCGACGTCGACCAGGATCCGCTCGGCAAGCCCGGCCGCCGCATGGCCAAGACCGGCGACCTCGAAGTCTGGGGGCGGGAGCTCGAGGACGGTTCGCTCGCGGTTGGGCTGTTCAATCGAGGGAGCGCCTTGGCGGTCGTCACCGCGAACTGGAAGGACCTCGGCCTGTCCGGTCCGCAAGTCGTCCGCGACCTGTGGCGCCAGAAGGACTTGGGGACGTCCGACGGCTCGTTCGAGGCCGCGGTCGGACCGCACGGCGTTGTCCTCGTCAGGATGCGGGCGGCCAAGTAGCGGGGCGAGGACGGATTCCGTGGCCGCCGCCCCGATTCGGAAGCTCGCCCTTCTCCTCCTACCGGCCTTGGTCTTGCTCGCCGTTGCCGCAGCGCGTCCCCAGGCCGGTCCGGAGTCCCTTCCCCCGCAGGATCGGAACTTCGCCCTCATCCTCCCGGGCGACGGCCCGGCGGACATCGTTCGAAAGGCGGCCGAGGTCGTCCCGACGGGGCCGCAATGGGCTTGGCAGCAAAGGGAGTTCATCGCCTTCGCCCATTTCGGCATGAACACCTTCACCAACCGGGAATGGGGCCAAGGGACCGAGGATCCCAAGCTCTTCGACCCGACGGACTTTGACCCACGCCAGTGGGTCAAGGCCTTCAAGGACGCTGGGATGGACATGCTGATTCTCACGGCCAAGCACCACGACGGCTTCTGCCTCTGGCCGAGCCGCTATACATCGCACAGCGTCAAGAGCAGCCCCTGGCGCGGCGGTAAAGGCGACGTCGTGGGCGACGTTGTCAAAGCCTGCCGCGAATTCGGGCTCCGCGTCGGCATCTACCTTTCGCCATGGGACCGGCACGAGCCGAGCTATGGGGATTCCCCGAAATACAACGAGCATTTCCGCGGCCAGCTCCGCGAGCTGTTGACCGATTACGGCCCGATTGATGAGGTCTGGTTCGACGGGGCCAACGGCGAGGGGCCGAACGGCAAGCGGCAGGTTTATGACTGGCCGTCCTATTACAAAGTGATCCGGGAGCTCCAGCCCCAAGCCGTGATTTTCGGAATGGCCCCCGACGTCCGCTGGGTGGGAACGGAATCGGGCTACGGCCGGGAGACGGAGTGGAGCGTCACGCCGATCGATCTTCGCGGCCTCGACGCGGCGGCCGCCGCATCGCCCTTCCCGCTCGATGGCGTTTTCAAGCCGGGTGACTTGACGGCGGCCGACCTCGGCAGCCGGGAGAAGATCGCCGCGGCCACGGGCCTTTTCTGGTATCCCGCCGAAACCGACGTCTCGATCCGGCCGGGCTGGTTCTACCATCCGGCCGATGACGACAAGGTGAAGACTCCCGAGAAGCTCGTGGATATTTATTTCAGCTCGGTCGGCCGGAACTCGACGCTTCTCCTCAACGTGCCGCCCGACACGCGCGGCCGGATCCACGACAACGACGTCAAGAGCCTGCTGGGCATGAAGGCGATCCTCGACGCGACGTTCAAGGCCAATCTCGCCGCAGGGGCCACGATTAAGTCCACGAGCGAAGCAACGGGACACGGCCCGGCGGCGGTCCTGGACGGAAACAAAGATACCTACTGGACGCCGGCCGAAGGCGCCGAGTCCGCCGCGCTCGAGATGGAATTTCCGGACGACCGGACATTCGACCTGGCGCTCGTCCAGGAATATATCCGCGCCGGACAGCGGGTCGAAAGCTTCGTCCTCGAGGCCTGGGACGGGAAAGCCTGGACAGCCTTCGCCCGCGGGACGACGATCGGCTACAAGCGGTTGCTCCGCTTTGCGCCCGTGACGGCGCGGAAGGTCCGGCTTACGATCGAACGATCGCGCGCGTGCCCGGCTCTCGCCGCCTTCGGCCTCTATCGGGCGCCCTCGAAGTGAGCGTGATGCGCGGCCGCCGCGCCGGGAGATGGACGATGCGTACCAAAATGACTGCGACCGTAGGGGTGGTTCTTGCCGCCCTCGCTATTGCGGCGTCCGCGGCCGCCGCGGACGGTCCCTATCTCAAGCACTACGATCAGCAGCACCTTGCTCAGATCGCGCTCCCGATCGGAGGAATCGGGACGGGCACGGTATCGCTCGGCGGGCGAGGCGATCTCCGCGATTGGGAGATCGCCAACCGGCCGGCGAAGGGATTCAACCCCGGCTCGCCGTTCTTCGCCATCCGGGGCCGCTCAGCGGACGGCAAGACGTTCGCCCGGGCCTTGACCGGGCCCGTCGAGGCGTTCCAATACGCCGGCGCCTCCGGAGTCAAGGACGCGACCAATCCCGGCCTGCCCACGTTCCGGACCTGCTCGTTCGACGCGGGCTACCCGTTCGGCCGGGTCAACCTCTCCGACGCGGATCTGCCCGTCAAAGTCCGGGTGCGGGCGTTCAATCCGCTCGTTCCCACCGACCCGGAGGCGAGCGGGATCCCGATCGCCGTCCTGACCTATGATGTCGAAAACCTGACGGACAAGGACCTGGACGTCACGGTCTGCGGCACGCTCCAGAACTTCATCGGCGACGACGGCACGCGGGCCCTCGCCGCGAAGAACCGGAACGAATTCCGGCACGGCGATGGCCTCCAGGGCGTCTTCATGTCGTCGGACGGTGTGGCCAAGGACGCCGAGACCTGGGGAACGGTGGCCCTATCCACCCCGGACCCGGGCCGCGTCTCCTATCGGACGGCCTGGAGTCCCCAGGGCTGGGGGACTTCCATCCTCGAGTTCTGGGACGATCTACTGGACGACGGTCAGCTCAAAGACTGGCCGGCCGACGCGAAGAACGACCGGCCCCGGGCGTCGCTCGCCGTCCAGGCGGGCATCGCGGCCCGCGGCACGCGCTCGTTCACGTTTTATCTCACTTGGCATTTTCCCAACCGTTTCGCCTGGTCGACGACCGTGGTCGGCAACTATTACGCGACCCGATACGCGGACGCCTGGGACGCAGCCGTGAAGACGCATCCCCGGCTGGCCGCCCTCGAAGCCGAAACCGAGGCCTTCGTCGACGCGTTCCTCAAGAGCGACTTGCCCGAGGTCGTCAAGGAGGCGGCCCTGTTCAACCTCTCGACGCTCCGGACCCAGACTTGCTTCCGGACCGCGGACGGCCGGTTCTTCGCCTGGGAGGGCTGCGGCGACAAGGAAGGCTGCTGCTGGGGCTCGTGCACCCATGTCTGGAACTACGAGCAGGCCGTGGCCTTCCTCTTCGGCTCCTTGGCGAAGTCGCTCCGGGAAACCGAATTCGGGCCGGAGACCGACGACACCGGCCTCATGAGCTTCCGGGCGAAGCTCCCGATCGACGGCCCCGCTTGGGGCAAGGCGGCGGCCGACGGCCAGATGGGCTGCATCCTGAAGATGTACCGGGACTGGCAGCTTTCCGGGGACAAGGTGATGCTCGCAACCCTCTGGCCCAAGGTCCGAAAGGCCCTCGAGTTCTGCTGGATCAAGGGCGGCTGGGACGCCGACGAGGACGGCATCATGGAAGGCTGCCAGCATAACACGATGGACGTCGAATACTACGGCCCGAATCCCCAGATGGGGTTGTGGTACCTGGGCGCCCTGCGGGCGGGGGAGGAGATGGCCCGGGCCATGGGCGATAAAGCCTTCGCCGCGATCTGCCGGTCGCTTTTCGAAAACGGGAGCCGCTGGATCGATGCCAACCTTTTCAACGGGCGCTACTACGTCCACAAAGTCGTCCCGCCCATGGACAAAGCAGCGATAGCCCCCAGCCTCCTCGTGGGCATGGGCTCCACGGATTTCGTCCACCCCGACTATCAGCTCGGGAACGGCTGCCTCGTGGACCAGCTCGTCGGCCAGCTCATGGCCCATGTCTGCGGCCTGGGCTACCTGGTCAAGCCCGAGAATGTGAAAACCACCTTGGCCGGCATCATGAAATACAACCACCGCGACTCGCTGGCCGACCATTTCAACTGCCTGCGCTCGTTCGCCCTGGGCGACGAGGCCGCCCTCCTCATGGCCGCCTATCCCGACGGCCGGCCGGCCAACCCCTTCCCGTATTTCACCGAAGTCATGACCGGCTTCGAATACACGGCCGCGATCGGAATGCTCTACGAGGGTCAGATCGAGGCCGGCTTGCGCTGCATCGCCGACATCCGGGCCCGCTATGACGGTTTGAAGCGCAGCCCCTATGACGAAGCCGAATGCGGCCACCATTACGGCCGGGCGATGATCAGTTGGGGCGCCGTGCTCGCCCTGTCGGGCTTCCACTATTCCGCTGTCGACCGGACGCTGGCCTTCGCCGGCCGGGAGGGCGTTCACTTCTGGTCGAACGGCCAGGCTTACGGCACCGCGACCTTGAAGCGGACGGGAAAAGGGCTGGCGGTTACGGTGGAGGCGATCAAGGGCGAGCTCCCGTTCAAGACGTTCACCGCGGAAGGCTTCGGAAAAGCCGCCTTTCCCGCGGCGCGGACCGCCGCGCCAAGCCGGCCGGTCGCTTTCGAGGTGACGGCTGATCCAAAAATGAGCCGCTGATGTCCGCACATCGTTCGTAAAATCGCAGATATCATCCGGGCCGAGCACCAGCCGTCCAGGGAATTCCCCCTTCCGGCTCTGGACAGCCTCAAATAAGGCTTCAGTATTTCTGCCAGTCGGGCTTGTTCTCGTAGACCCACTTGTAATAGTCGGCCCGGGTCAGGTGCGAGGCCGCGTCCTCGTCGAGGACGAAGATCGCCCGCGGGTGCATTTGGAGGACGGAGGCCGGGATCATGGCCGTGAGGGGGCCTTCGACGGCCGCGGCCACGGCTTGGGCCTTTTTTTTGCCGAAGGCCAGAAGCAGGCAGACCCGGCAGTCCATGATCGTCCCCAAGCCCATGGTAATGACGTGGTGGGGCACGTTGTCCTCGCCCCCGAACAGGGCCGCATTGTCGCGGCGCGTCCCGGCGGTCAGGGTCTTGATCCGGGTCCGCGAGGCCAGGGAGGACGTGGGCTCGTTGAAGCCGAGGTGGCCGTCGGTGCCGATCCCGAGGATCTGGATGTCGATGCCGCCGGCCGTGTGGATCCGCTCTTCGTAATCGAGGCAGCAGGCCGGGATGTCCGCAGCGCGGCCGTCCGGGATGTTTACCCGGCTCGCGGGGATGTTGATGTGCCGGAACAGGTGCTCGCGCATGTAGCTGTGGTAGGAGCCGGGGTGGCCGGGCGGAAGGCCGACGTACTCGTCGAGGTTGAACGCCGTGTTCTGGCTGAAATCCAGCCCCTCCTTGTGGTGCATCTCGACGAGGACGCGGTACATCTCAAGGGGCGTCTGTCCCGTGGCGAAGCCCAGGACGGCGTGCGGCTTCTCCCGGACGAGGTTGGCGACGATCTTGGCGGCGACGGCGCTCGCGTGCCGGCTGTCGGGCTGGATGATAATCTCCATGGCCGTATTATAGCAGAGACGGGGCCGCGTTTGACCATGTTCCGTGGTTGTGTTATTCAATACGTCCCGAGATCCATCATGAATAAATTTTCAAGAACCGGTATCATCCTCCTGGCGGCGGCGGTCCTTCTCGGCGCGGCGGGGGCTTGCAAATCCTCGGGCCCGGCCTCGTCCGCCCCGGGCGCGGCCGGCGCGGCCAAAGCCAAGCCCCTCACCCTGGCCGTCATCCCCATGGGCACCACCCACGAATTCTGGAAGGCCATCCACGCCGGGGCGCTGACCGCGGCCCGGGAGCTCGGCGTCGAGATCATCTGGAAGGGCCCGTTCCGCGAGGACGACCGCAACGAGCAGGTCCAGATCGTCGAGACGCTGATCAACGCCCACGTCGACGCCATCATCCTGACGCCCATGGACGACCGGGCGCTCATCCCGCCCGTGGTCGAGGCGGCCCGGGCCGGCATCCCGACGGTCATCTTCAACTCGGCGCTCACCGGCGGCCCGCAGATCGCCTTCGTGGCCACGAACAACGACAAGGGCGGCGAGCTGGCCGGCGAGCGCGTCGGGTCGCTCCTCGGCGGCCGCGGCCAGGCGATCCTCATCCGGGTGAACGTCGGCGTCGACGGGACGACCCGGCGCGAGAACGGCTTCCTCCGGGCGATCCACGAGTTCCCCGGCATCCGCATCCTGTCCGACAACCAATTCTCCGGCGTCACCACGGAGACGGCCTACCAGACCGCGGAGAGCCTGATCAACCGGTTCGCCGACATCGACGCCATCTTCACCCCCAACGAGTCCTCAACGTTCGGCTGCCTCCGGGCCCTCGAGGACCACGGCCTGGCGGGCAAGATCATCCACGTCGGGTTCGACTCCTCGAAGAAGCTCGTCGAAGCGCTGGCCGCGAAGAAGATCCGGGGGCTCGTCCTCCAAGACCCGTTCGGCATGGGCTACAAGAGCGTGAAGATCGCCGTGGCCCATCTGAGAGGGGAGCCCTACGAAAAGACGGTCGACACGGGCGTTTACATGGCTACACCGGAGAACATGGACGATCCGAATATCAAGAAGCTGCTTTCGCCCGACCTCTCGATCCTGGATAAATGATCTCGTCTCAAGCGAGGCTCCCATGACTCGAATGATGTTGCTGTTCCTTTGCTCCGGCTTTTTCCTGACGACCGCCTGGCCCGCCGGGTCGGGCGATCAAGCCGAAAAAAAAGCCCCGGCCGGGACCGTGTTCGACCGGGGCGGCACGATCCGCTTGATCTCGTCGAGTCACCAGGACATCGCCTGGATGGACAGCCCGGACAAATGCACGGTCTTCCGCGACGAGCACTGCATCACCCCCGCCCTCGCCCTCATGGCCTCGAATCCCGAATACTGCTTCGTCATGGAGAACATGCTGAACCTGATGGAGTATGTTGACCGGCATCCCGACCGGAAAGCCGACATCCTCCGCTACACAAAGGAAGGCCGGCTGGAATGGGGGGCAACCTTCAATCAGCCCTATGAATCGCTCTATACCGGGGAGGAGCTTGCCCGGGAAGTCTATTTCGGACGCCGCTGGCTCAAGTCCAATTTCCCGGGCTGCGACGCGCGGGTCTATTTCAACCCCGACGTGCCGGGCCGCGCCCTCCAGATGCAGCAGATCCTGAGCAAGTCGGGAGTCCCGTACATGATCATCAGCCGCTACCACGAGGGCCTTTATCGCTGGCTCAGCCCCGACGGCTCCTCGGTCCTGGCCTATTCGCCCGGCCATTACGGGAACTCGGCGCCGATGCTCAACGCCGCGCCGGCCGAGGGCATCAAGGCGATCGCGGCCAACCTCGAGAAGTGGAGCCCTTACTATGAGGCGCGCAAGATCGCCCCGGTCTTTCCGATCCTCCATTCCGAGGATTTCTCCCAGCCCAAGGATTTCGGGCCGCTGATCCGCGCCTGGATCCCAGCGCGGAGCGAAGCGCCTGCTACCGGGGCTACGAGAGTTGCCGCCGGGACGGCAGAAACTGCCGATGAGAGGGGGGCGGCGCCGTCGAAGCTCGTCTATTCCTCCGCCGCCGGATTCTTCAAGTCGATCGACACGCCCGCCGCTCAATTCAACCGCGTCCTGGGCGAGCGGCCGAACCTGTGGCTCTACATCCATGGCCCGACGCACCACTGGGCCGTCTCGGCCCACCGCGAAGCCGGAGCTCTTTTGCCCGCCGCCGAAATCTTTTCGACGGTCGCCGCGCTCCTCAAGGGGGATTTCAAGGACTATCCCTCGGAGGGCATGCAGGAGGCCTGGATGTCGGCGATCTATCCCGATCACGGCTGGGGCGGCAAGGAGGGCCAGGTCACGGACCGCCTCTTCCGCAAGATGTATGAGCAGGCCCGCGACAGCGGATGGGAGATGCTCAACCGCGCCCTGCGCTGGATCGCGCCCAGGATCAAGCCCGCGCCGGTCCCGGGGCTGCCCGTCGTCCTTTTTAACTCGCTCTCCTGGGAACGGACCGGCCCGGCGATCATCTTCAACCGGAAGCCGGCCGGGACGTTTGCCGTCAAGGACGGCCAAGGCGGGGTCATGCCTGCCCAGATCCTGCCGCCGCTGCCGGAGCAGCCGGACGGCATCGTCCGCATCGAGTTCATCGCCGCCGGCGTGCCAGCGCTGGGCTACAAGACCTTTTATTTGACCGAGGACAAGGAAGCGCCCGAATCCCCGGGAGCGCCCACGAGGCTCGCGGAGCGCGTTCAGGACAACGCCTATGAAAACGATTTCTACAAAGTGACCTTCGGGCCCGGCGGCCTGAAAAGCATCTTCGACAAGGAGCTCGGCCGCGAGCTCTTGAACACGGGCAAGTTCCTGGGGTTCGAGGTGTTCACCATGCAGTCGGTCGGCAGCGGGGCCGGCGAGTTCGGGCGCGTCCAGCAGCCGACCATGGAGGACTTCGACAAGCTGAGCGCCCACAATCCCGGTTGGGAGTTCGAGCCGTCGGAGTCGGGGCCGGTGAAGACCGTCTTCAGCCTGCGCCAGGTCCTGAAGGACTGCACGGTCCATCAGAAGCTCATCGTCTACGACACGCTCAAGCGGATCGACTGCGAGATCGAGCTCCGCGGCTGGGACGGATCGCCCTACCGCGAATACCGCGTGGCGCTTCCGGTCGCGGCCCCGGACGGCCGGGTCGCCTACGAGGTTCCCATGGGCGTCGTCGAGGTCGGGACAAGCGAAGCCGCCGGCACGGGCGGCCCGGCCTACGGCAGCTTGAACTACGACGAGCCGATGTCCCAGATCCGGCCGCGCGAGGTCCAGAACTTCATGAGCGTCAGCGGCGCGGCGTTCGGGCTGACCCTGAGCACATGCGTCGCGGTGAACGACTACAAGGATCCCACGACCAACCCGGTCGCCTATCCCGTTCTCCAGGCCGTGCTCCTCGCCTCGCGGCGCAGCTGCCACGCGCAGGGAAACTGGTATCTCCAGGAAGGCGATCACTCCTACCGCTTCACCGTCGTCTCCCACGCTTCCGGGTGGCGGAACGGCTACAAGGCGGGGATCGGGGCGAACGTCCCCTTCTACGCCGTGATCGGACCGAGGCCGGACGCGGCGGCCGTGCTGCCCGACGTCCAGAGCTTCTTCGGCGCTTCAAGCGGCAACATCATCTTCAGCACGGTCAAGAAGGCCGAGGACTCCGACGCGGTGATCATCCGCTGCTACGACATCGAGGGCCGCGACGCCGACGTCGAGATCCGCTCCTTCGCCTCGTTCGACCGCGCGGAGAAGGTCAACATGATCGAGGAGGAGGGGACACCCCTCCCCGCCGGGAAGAACGCGGTCCGGCTGAGCGTCGGCCACAACGCGATCGAGACGCTCAAGCTCCAACCCGCGGCCCGGAAGAACTGATCTTCCGCGCCCGTGTCGAGGGCCTTGGCGATCCAGACGGGGTCGTTGTCCGGAATTATGTCGTCACCTGTGGTCTTGGAGATATTTGGATTCTCGACTAAAAAATAGAACCGTCCCCTTTTTCCTCCCTTTTTTCCTCATGGCCGAGGGCTGGCCCGCAAGCCGGGCGAGGCGTGGAGGGCCATTTTGACAACATCTGGGGGCGTATGCGATACTCCCAGGGCGAAAGGCGGCACATTCATGGCGGATATCGCGAAGGGCGTCCGGTCCTTCACCATCGGGACGGCGATCAGCCGGGTGATGGGCCTCGTCCGGGAAGCGGTCCAAAGCCACCTCTTCGGCGCGGGATTCGCCATGGACGCGTTCAATGCCGCGTTCCGCATCCCAAACTTCCTGAGGGACCTCTTCGCCGAAAACGCCCTGTCGGCGGCCTTCGTGCCCGTCCTGACCTCCGAGAAGGCCAAAAGCAAGGACGCCCAGAACCTGTTTGCCTCCAACATCTTCAACGCGCTCTTCCTCGTCGTCGGGGCGGTATCCATCCTCGGAATCTTCCTTTCGCCCTGGCTGGCCCGGTTCATCGCCTTCGGCTTCAAGGCCGTCCCGGGCAAGGTCGAGCTGACCGGCAGCCTGACGGCGGTCATCTTCCCGTTCCTGCTCTTCATCGCCCTGGGCGCCTGGGCGATGAGCTACCTCAACACCGAAGGGGCGTTCTTCGTCCCGTCGCTCGCTCCCTCCTTTTTCAACGTCTTCTCGATCCTGACTCCCATCGCCCTGTTCGCCTATTTCACGAGCCGTGGGACAAACCCCATCTACGGTCTGGCCCTGGGCGTGACGATCGGCGGGCTGATGCAGTTCGCCGCCCAGGTGCCGCGCCTTTTTCAGAAAGGGTTCCACTATAAGTTCTATCTCAATTTCCGCAATCCCGAATTCCTGCGGGCGATGGCCCTCTTCGTGCCGGTCGTTATCGGACTGTCCGGGGAGCGGATCAACGTCCTGGTCAACACCATGCTGATCACCCGGCTGCAGGAAGGAAGCATCTCCTGGCTGAACTATGCGTTCCGGATCATGCACCTTCCCCTGGGCATGTTCGGCATCGCCGTCGGAACGGTCGCCCTGCCGACGTTCGCCCGGATGATCGCGGACGGCGCCCGGGAGAAAATCGCCCCGACGCTCAACGATTCGCTGAAGATGGTCCTGTTCCTGACGATCCCGACGTCGGCCCTGATCGCCTTCCTGGCCAGCCCGATCACGTCGCTCATTTACGAACACGGCCGGTTCAAGGCGGCGGACACCGCCGCGACCGCCTCGATCCTGGTCCTCTACATGATGGGCGTGCCCTTTGTCTCCATCCTCCGCAACGTGGCCGGCGTCTTCTATGCTCACAAGGACGCGCGCTCGCCCATGCTGGCTAGCTTCGCCTCGGTCGCCGTCAACCTGGCCCTCAACCTGTCGCTGATGAACGTCCTGGGCTACCGGGCGTTCCCGCTCTCGGTGTCGATCGCGGCCGTCGTCAATATCACGATCCTCTTTTTCAGGCTGCCCCGGAAAATCGGGGCATTTCCCCTCGGCGGGCTGGCGGTTTACGCCCTCCGGCTGGCGGTCGCCTCGGCCGCCGGCGGGGCTGCCGCCTATGGAATTTTCCAGGCCGCGCTGCCCATTTTCCGGCCTGCCATCGGGATCTACGCGGCCAAGCTCGCGGGCGTCGCCTTCGGTTCGGCCGTCGGGCTTCCGGTGTTTTATGGCATCGCCCTAATCCTGGGCGTCGGCGAAATCCGGTCTTACGTTCAAAGATTCATCAAGCGCTAGATAAAACTCCTGAAAGGAGGGAGCCATGCCGTTCATCAGAAAACACCTGCCAGGAGCCGTCACTCTTGGCGTTTTCGTGCCCTGCGATCCGCGGATCGACGAGGAATCCCGGACGCGAGCCTTTAATCTGGGGGCCATGACCGCCCGCCTGCTCTCCGACGTCCTCCGCCTGCCCGACGGCTCGCGGCCCAACGTGTTCAGCTGTTCCCGCCTCGTGGACAACGAGATTACGGCCGACCAGGGAGCCCGCGAGCTGAAAGCCGCGGGAGCCGAGGCCCTGTTCATGGTTCCCGACACGTGGTTTTTCCCGGGAAAGACGGCCATGGCCCTCACGGCCCACTTTCCTCCGAGTCTGCCCCTGGCCTGCGTCGGCGGGAACAACGCTCCCAAGCCGGGGGTTGTGGGAATCGATGCCCTCGTCGGGGCCTTCGCCCAAACCGGGAGGCTCTGCCCGATGATCATCGGGACGACGCCCGAGACGGGCTTGACGCCGGAGTACGACCAAAAGACGCGGGACGAGATCGCCGACCTCGGCTATGCCGTCCTGACGGCGGCCGCCCTCCGCGGAAAGCGCTACCTCTCCGCCGACACCGATTCCATGCAGATGGAGACCGCCCTGAACCATGTCCATGCCGCCCGCCGTTTCTTCGGCCTCGAGTCCACCCGCGAATCGATGAAGCTGTTCGCCGACATGCTTCGCAAGAAGGGCGGCTACGATCCGAACGAGCTTGCGGCGCTGCGCGACTGGGTCGTGAACGTCAAGTTCAAGGACCGCATCTTCCATAACGCCGAGGAGATCTCCCGGCGGCGGCTGCCCGTCTACACGAGCGGCGCCGTCCGGCCTCCGGCGCTCTCCGCGCGGGATCGGCGGATGCTCGACGACGGGCTGGCCCTCTACCTCATCCTCCGGAATGCCATGCGCGACCTCGGCGCGGTCGGAGGCGGGTGGACCAACCAGCTGGCTTGGGGATCCGACCGCCGGGGGCTCCCGCTCTGCACGGCCGACATCGCCGAGACCCTCTTCAACTCGAGCGAGGATCATACCGGCAGGAAGCCCGTCATCCCGTTCGCGACGGAAAACGACGTCCAGGGCCTGCTGACGATGCTCCTCTATAATTACCTCTCGGGCGGCCGCCCGACGCTCTTCATGGATTTCCGCAAGGTCTACGAGCCCTGGGAGATCCTCCGCAACGTCGAGGAGCTCCGCCTCGACGCCGAGGCGCTCCGCGGCGAGCCGTGGATGCGGCGCGGCTTCATCGAGGGCAACAACTCCGGGAGCGCCTCATTAGACTATGCCGAAAAGGCCTACCTCTTCAATGCGGTCGAATCATATTTCCCCGGCCGGGGGTTCTCGGTGGGGTTCGTCTCGCCACGGGGCATCCGGGGCATGGCCGGCCGGCTGGCCTATTCCGATCTGTCGGGCATGTTCACCATGATCCAGGATGAGGCCGAAACCCAGGCCCTTCCCCCGTCGCTGACCGAGCGGGTCTGCCACGCCTCGGATTATTCCTGGCCGCACACCTTCCTGACGTTCGACAACGTCCCGGCGAGCTCGGCCAAGATGGGCATCCCGGCCAACCATCTCCACATGGTCATGGATCTTCCCCGCCGCCGTTGGCAGCATTTCTCGGACTACGCCCTGGTCTTGAACCGACGCTGGGAGAACACGCCGGAATTCCAGGAGGGGATCGACCGGGCCGAGCCCATGCTCTGGCGCCTCAACGGCGGCGAGATCGCGTCCAAGATGCGCCTCGCGGGGCGCGGCTAGCCCAGGATCGGGAGGAGATCGAGGGGCGCCTCCAGCAGGACCCGGGCGCCGTTCGCCCGGAGCTCCTCGGCCGTCCGGAAGCCCCACAGGGCCCCGACGGGGAACATCCCCGCCGCGCAGGCGGTCCGCATGTCGGTGTTCGTGTCGCCGACGTAAGCGAATTCCGGGGGGGCGATGCCGAGGAGGGCCGCGATCTCGAGCGCCCCGGCGGGATCGGGCTTGACCGGAGCCGTGTCGCGGGCGCCGAACACGGGCGTGAAGCTCCAGCGCGAGAAGTAATGGCGGATGAGGATGAGCGTCGAATCCTGGGGCTTGTTCGAAAGGACGGCCATGGGGATGCGGCGGGCGGTGAGGGCGTCGAGCAGCTCGGGCACGCCCGGGTAGGGGCGGGTCTTCCGCGAGTTCCGCACGGCGTATTCGGCTTGCATCAACTCCCCGAGGCGGGCCCGCTCGCGGGGATCCCCCGCGGCCGCCGACGGGAGCGCCCGGCGGATGTAGGCTTCCAGCCCGTCCCCGACGAGCAGCTTGCATTCGGCGACGGTCCGGGCCGGGTGACCCATCCGGGCCAGGGCGGCGTTCATCGAATCGGCCAGGTCCTCGATCGTGTCGAGGAGCGTGCCGTCGAGGTCGAAGACCACGGCGCGATAAGGCATGAATAGCTCCGCCTGCATTTTACCCGATCGCGGCCTCGCATTGACAACGTTTTTTGGCCTGTGTTAAAGTTTGCCTTCCATTCCGCGACGTGATGCGGCGAAGAAAGGATCCAACATGTTGACGATCAAAAAAATCCTCTGCCCCACGGATTTCAGCGAAGCCTCCCTCAAGGGATTGGACTACGCCGTCGACCTGGCCGCCATCTTCCAGGCGGAAATCAAGGTGCTCTACGTCCTGCCCGTGCTTCCCCCGGCCCCGGCGGATCCCAACATCTCGTTCGAGATCCCCGAATTCGAGCGCCTCGTCCACAAGGATTCGGAAGAGAAGCTCCAGGCGATCATCGCTTCGCGAATCCCCAAGACCGTCAAGGTCACGGCCGAAGTCGGTCACGGCGGCGCCGCCCGGGAGATCGTTCGCACCGCGGAGGACGAGAAGACGGACCTGATCGTCATCGCCACCCACGGCCACTCGGGCTGGCACCATCTCGTCCTCGGTTCGGTGGCGGAAAAGGTCATCCGCCTGGCCCACTGCCCGGTCTTCGCCTACCGCGAGTTCCGCAAGTAAGGGGGCTGCGCCCGTCGGGGCCGCCTTCGAGGCCCGTCGATTTTCGTTCCGGCCCGCCCCTTCGCTTTTTCACCAGGGCCTGCTTTTCAATATAGATCGGCGCGAATTTAGATAACGTACTCTTGACAATATCTTTAAAGCAGTTCAAAATTCGAACAAGCTTAAAAAAGATGGGGCGGTTCAAAAAAGATGGAAAATAAGTCGAATTTTTTAGTTATTAGTGAAGAGCCTTCAATTTTCAATTTCTTGAAATCGATCAGTCTGAAAGACTCCTCCGATATTTATTTCTGTAAAAAGGAAGAAAATATCTTTTGGATAATTGAAAAAAATGCCATAAAAATAGTCATTCTCGATTCCGAAGGAGATGAGAGTTGGGATTTTAAGCTCCTCAAGCTGATAAAAGCATTTGACCCGATTATCGAGGTGATCGTCGTGGGAATGCCGGCCGCCTCTGAGAAGATTATCGACTGGATCAATCTTGGGGCCGCTGACTATCTCATGAAGCCGCTCCAGGCGAAAACGGTGGAGCTCATTTTGAGGAGACTGGATGAGAAGAGGAGCCTCAGGAGAGAGACATACTTCATTGAGAAGAAATTAGAGAAAAATTACATTTTTCAGGGGATGGTTGGGAAAAGCCCATTTATGCTCGAGGTTTTCTCGGTTATTGAAAATATCGCCAAATACTTTTCCACGGTGCTCATTGTCGGGGAAACGGGTACCGGCAAGGAGCTCGTGGCTAAAGCCATTCACAAATTGAGTCCTGGAAAAAATAAGAGATTTATTGTCTGCGATTCGACGGCGATTCCAGAGAATCTATTTGAATCAGAGCTTTTTGGCTATGTCAAAGGAGCCTTCACCGGCGCCGATAAAAATAAGAGAGGCCTATTAGAGGAAGCGGACGAAGGAATTATTTTCTTGGATGAGATAGGGGACATCCCTCCTACGATCCAAGCGAAGCTCTTGAGGGTTTTAGAGACTCATCAGTTTAGGCCTTTGGGATCGGGGGAGACGAAAAGCGTTGATGTCAGAGTCATCGTCGCGACAAATCGGGAATTGAGAGAGGAAGTCAAGAAGGGAACTTTTCGAGAAGACCTTTTTCACAGGTTGAGCAAGGTCGTGATTCGCCTTCCTCCCTTGAGAAAAAGGCTTGAAGATGTGCCATTGCTCGTAAGATACTTTCTTGAAAAATATACAAAAAAGTTCGGCAAGCCGATCAAGGGGGTGTCGCGCGAAGTCCAAAAATTATTTCTCACATATGATTGGCCGGGGAATATCCGAGAGTTGGATAATGTCATCGAGAGCGCGGCGATCTACTGCAAGAAGGAATTTATCGACATCGTCGACTTGCCGGATAATTTAAAAAAATATGCGGCCTCGGGCACGCACCCGGAATTTTTCGATAAAGAGAATTTCTCGACGCTTGAGAATTTAGAAAAAGAATATATTACTTATCTTATGAAAAGAAATAAAAATAACATTCAAAAAACCTCAAGAATATTGAATATCTCTCGAACAACCCTTTATGCCAAAATCCATAAGCACGACATTCAGGGTTCTCGGAACTAAAAACGAATTGCAGCGACTTTCCAATTCACCATAAAGACTGTTTCAATTCCAGATATCGTTATTTAAATTAGCCCCGACGGTGATAAACAACAAGTTTTTTAAGCTGAGTTACGCTGAAACTTGGGCAAAAAAATTGAAACGAATCGAGGGCAAAAAGTGCGGAGAAATCGTTGACTTCTCAGGGGATATCTGCTATTTTCTTCCATCGCGGCGCTATCGTCTAGAGGCCCAGGACGGGTGGTTCTCAGCCATCAGACCGCGGTTCGAATCCGCGTAGCGCTACCACCCCTATTTTCCCGTTTTCCCCCTGATTTACGTGCCACCTAGTAGTTATTAATTTTACTCGCCATTTAGCAAGAGTAGGCTAAATTACGCATTTTATGTCACCAATCTGTCACCGATTTGGTGGCAGGAGGAGCGGTCTGTCTGCTCTCCGGTTAGGACACGATTCCCGTCCCCGGCTTCCTAGACACGTCCCACGGAAACCGTACAGTGAATGGGGGGCGTCACCTAGGCATAGCGGTCGCACGAAAGCCCGTCCTGGACGACCGTAGAGCCTTTGGGGAGGCATCTGGGTCATCAGTCGCGCCGCCCTATGCTCCCTATAAAGGCTTGCTCCCGGTAACAAGGTATGGTTGTCGTCAGGGCCGCAGAAGGAGGGAGACACCTGGGATTTGGTCTGCCCGGCCCCACGGGTAGCGGCCTAGCTGCCCTTCACGGAGACCAAGGAACACCGTGCCACGGCAACCGCACGGGGAGGGGGGCGCGGTCACATGATTCCCGTCCTCGCCTCGCTTGACGTGCGGCACCGGGCGCGACAGACGAAGGGTTGCGGCTCGCGAGCGGCGACGCTGATGATGGTTTTTAAACTGACGACACAGGCCGAGCGCCATTGGCGGAAGTTGAATGGCGCGCAGCTGCTGGCTCATGTGATTCGGGGCGTCGTGTTCACCGACGGCATCATGGAAAAAGCGGCTTAAACAAGGATCAACGGGATATGCTCAACCCCGGCTCATACACAACATTTGACAATATCTCGGTATTCTTGGCCGAATTCCTTGTCCAGCACTAGCACCTTTTCTCCGTTCAGAAGGGCCTTGGCTGGCAGGTCGTTGCCGAATGAACCCCAAGAGCCGCCCGCCGTACCGCCTCGTCCCGCAAAAATGCGCATTCCGGGCAAACAGG
>PLMN01000011.1 GCA_003141555.1 Candidatus Aminicenantota bacterium | reverse complement strand
AGAGCGACGATTATACAAAATCGAGTTCAAATCGATTACGGCCGGGATCGGACGTAATCTGTGGAATATGTGCATGATCGAAAACATTCCTGAATTAACGTTGGGACACTACGGATGCCTAATATATAAAGAAGGGGAATAGCGTTGATTTGTGTTTTTGAATAAATCGCATATAAAGAACTTAGAAAATAACGGTTTTCTAGGTCAATTGTAGCAATAATCCTGTTTCCCGTTTCGCGGAATGCAATTTTTGATGTCTCATAGAAAGTTGTATTCTTCCAATTGCGTGCGAGCCATGGACCGTATTTTAGATATAGATCATCTTCCGAAATTTTGTATCGCGAAATTGACTTGCCTCGTAGCGTCTTCTTCCATGGATGGCCAGGCATTATCCTAAAAGATTTAACATATTCGGGATCATTCCCGGTTTTGATACATTGACGAATGAAATGGTTTTTGCCTAGACCTTCCGAATTTTCGTATAGCTTGTCAATTAGCTTGTTTGTTTTAGGATCTATAAATATATCAAAGGTACCATTAATGTTATTGCCAAGTTTTGATTGAGGAAGCTCATAATCACAATGGCCGCCCAATTCTTGAATAGTAGATACTTGCTTTTTAATTAAAATTTGACGAGCCGGTGTTTTTTGTCTAGTCAAAATAAAAATGCATGTATGAATTGTAGGGTCTGTAAATACATTCATTTTAAAATTAACAATTTCTCGGATCCCGCAATTCTCAAGAATCCAATTTCGCAGCTTTCGAGAATAGAGATTACTGAGAAACGGGCTCGGAATGATATATCCTAGCATTCCCCGGCGATGACAAAGTGATATGCCCCTTTCGAGGAAGAGTTCGTAATTATCAAAACGCCCTTCTGGTGTTTCATAATTTTCTGTAAAGTAAGTCTTTAAGTATTCATTCATCACTAATCCATAAGGCGGATTACCGATCACAATATCGAATCCGCCTGATTTCATAATCTCGGGGAATTCGGAATTCCAATCGAAAACGTTTACTTTGTATCGTTCCTCCTCTGTCATCGGTAATAACTCTTTTTGCTGATAGAAATCCGGCCCGATGAGCGAATTGCCGCATTTTATGTTGTTTTCCAAGTCGGGCAAGGCTCTTTCGTGGAAAAAACGCAGGAATGGTTGAAGGGTCTGTTCGTTTTCGCCCTCGAGGACCTTCAACAGAAGCGAAAGCTTGGTGACTTCGACCGCCTGGGGATCGATGTCCACGCCGTAGATGTTGTTTAAGAGAATGCGCTTGCGCTCGGCGATCGTCAACATCCAGCCGCGCGTCGTCTGAACCAATTCGGCGTTCTTGCCCTTGGCGAAATTATCCGGCTTGTGGGCGACATACCAATCCCGGTGCCAATCGAGCAAATGCTGGTAGGCATTGATCAGGAATGAGCCCGAACCGCAGGCCGGATCGAGGATGCGAAGCTTGGAAACCTGTCTAGGCGCCTTCCCTTCGATCAGCTTCCCGACAGTTTGTTTGACGATGTAATCGACAATGTAGGTGGGCGTGTAATAGACGCCGCCGGCCTTCTTCACTTCGGGTTTGTCTTCGACCACGGCCCGGTGACCGGGTGTCAAGCGGATGACCTTGCCCAGGAATTGTTCGTATACCTGGCCGAGGATGTCGGCTGGCAGGACGGTGAATTCGTAGGGGCTTTCCGGATAGTAAAGCTGCTTCAGCATCCCGCCGAGAAGCTTGTCGTCGACATCGAGGCGCAGGGTCAATTCATCGGGCGGCTCGTTGCGGTCTTTTTCGGTCTTGAAATGGAATAGGCCCGAGTTGTAGCGGGCATCCGCATCGTGGAACAGCTCGCCGAGGCGGGGATAGATTCCGGGGCCGTTGGTCAGGGCCAGGAGACGGCCGTAGTTTTCGATACCGCGGTCCTCGCAGATACGGAGAAAGAGGATCCGGTCGATAATTCTTTGGATGGCGAAATTCAGCTCGGGTTGGCTGAGCTCCGGATTGCGCAGGGCGATGTTATGAGCGAGGTCGCTCCGCCAGCCTTCGATGGTCGCCAGGATATCGTTGTCGACTTCCGAAGTGCCTCGTTTGCCCTTGTTGGCGTCCGCATACTTGTCGAAGGAGCCTTTCAGGACCGCGTCGCGCGAGAAGATCGAGGCGATCCACTCCCATTTCTCGGCATATTCGCGATACGTGCAATAAAACACCCGGGCCACGGACGCCGAATCGGACTTATCGGGCTTGATGCGGCAATCGTAGACGGCGAACTCCTCGAAGTCGCTGAGAATGCTGAGCGGGAGCTTCGCGCTCCAGGCATAGCGGCGCAGCTGAAAGGCGGCCGGCATTTCGTCGGCGATGGATACGCTCGGCTTCTTGGCTTCGACGAAGAATTTGCGCGTGCCTCCGATGCGGAAGCAATAATCGGGCGCTTTCAGGTAGCCGCCGATCCGAATGGCATCCTCGAGAATGACGTCCTTGTAGGCTTCGGCATATCCGGCGACGTTGTCGATGTCCCAGCCGAGGGCATGGAAGAAGGGGTCCAGGAATTCCCGGCGGAGCTGGGTTTCGTTGTATCGGCCGGACAGATAGGCTTCGGAATTCCGTTCGAAGCGCTGGACAAGCTCTTGGATGTCTTTCGGCGCGGCCATCGTTCAAGGTTCCTTTTTCGCGAGGATCTCGGTTCCCTCGTTCATGATCTCGAGGCATTGCGTATAGACGAAGATCCGGTTGCGGCTGCGGCCCGTGATTTCCTTGACCAGGCCAAGAGCTTTGAGGGCGTTCAGGGTCTTGGCCACGGTGTTGGGGACGAGTTTGGTCTTTTCCGCGAGGAACGGGATCGAAGCCAACGGCCTCGAGAGAAGTTCGTGGTGAATCTGAAGCATCGACCCTGAGATCCTCCCGAGGCCTTTGATCCTCTCGCGATCTCCCTGAGCCAGTTGATTCAATCGGTTTGCCGTATCCACGCCTTGGTCGGCCGTGGTTCGGACGGCCTTCAGGAAGAACAGGAGCCAGCTTTCCCAATCGCCTTCGGTCCGGACGCGCTGCAAGTGCTCGTAATACTTCTGCCGGTGCTTCTTGAAATAAAGGCTCAAATAGAGGATGGGCTCGGTCATGATCGCTTCGTGGACGAGGACGAGAGTGATCAAAAGCCGTCCCAGCCTTCCGTTGCCGTCGAGGAACGGATGGATCGTTTCGAACTGAGCATGAAAAAGGGCGGCTTTCACGAGCGGATTGAATTTTCCGAAATGATCGTGGAGAAAAAGCTCGAGAGCGCCCATGCATTCGATGACCAACCCCGGTGGCGGGGGCACGTAGAAAGCGTTCCCGGGTCGCGTGCCGCCGATCCAGTTCTGGCTTCTCCGGAACTCTCCCGGCGTCTTGTCGCTTCCCCGCCCGCCCCTGAGAAGAACGCCGTGGATTTCCTTGATCAGTCGAAGGGACAGAGGAAATCCCTCCCGGAGACGGCGAAGACCGTGCTCGAGCGCCGCGACATAATGGGCCACTTCCGTAACGTCTTCGAGAGGTACTCCGGGCAGATTGTCGAGCTCGAAGAGCAACAGGTCGGAGAGCGACGATTGAGTGCCCTCGATTTGAGACGATAGAACGGCTTCCTTGCGGATGTACTGATAAAGAAACAGGGACGTCGCGGGGAGGAAGGATGAGGCGCTGTCGAGCTTTCCCAGGGAATGGAAGGCGTAGTCATTGGCTTCCTGAAGCCCCGGATCCATTTTAAGGGCCGGTTTGGGCGGCAAGGGAAGCGGTAAAAAGGCTTTGACGCTTTCCTCGATGGTGGATATAGGGATATATTGGCCTGTTCGTCCCCGTCTCATGACGATGATCCCCTCAAGGCAAGTGCATGAAATGCATTAAGCGGATTTATTATTGCACGATAACGCCCTATCGTGCAATAAGAACTTCCCGGCCCCCGAGAAAAATGCGGCGCCCCGCATCGACGCTCGTGTTCATATCTTCTTTTGCAGATCGGCGATCCGCGCCCTCAGGCGGCGAAGGGCGGCCTTGGCCGTCGCGGCGGTCCGGGCCTCGGCGATCACCCGGATGATCGGTTCCGTGTTCGAGGGCCGGACATGGATCCAGTGGTCCTCGAAATCCACCTTGAGCCCGTCGAGGAGGCTCACCCGCCCCCGTCCTTCGTAGCCTTTTTTCAGGAGGCCGATGAGCCGATGGGCCTGCTCGGCCGAGCCCTCGATCCGGTCCTTGATCATGACGTAGCGGGGCACGAGGTCGCGGAGCTCCGAAAGCGTCTTGCCCGAGGAGGCCATCGCCTCCAGGATCAAGCCCATCCCCGCGAAGCTGTCGCGGCAGGGATGGATCTCGGGGAGGATGACCCCGCCGTTGCCTTCCCCGGCGATCACCGCCGGCGGGTCGGCCGCCAGGAGCTTTTCCACGACGTTGATCTCGCCGATCTTCGTCCGGAAGATCGGCGCCTGGTGGGCCGCGGCGACGTCGTCCAGAGCCCGGGTCGTAGAGAGGTTGCACACGACCGATCCCTTCCTCCGGCCGAGGACGTAGTCCGCGGCCAGGACCAGGGTCATCTCCTCGCCGAGAGCTTCGCCGCGCTCGTCGACCAGGGCCAGCCGGTCCGCGTCCGCATCCTGGACGAACCCGACCGCGGCGCCGACCCGGGGCACCACTCGGCGGATTTCGGCGATCGCCTCGGGGGTGGGCTCCGAGGCATGGACGAAGGAGCCGTCGGGCTCGGCGTTGAGGAACACCGTCTCGCAGCCCAGGGCGTCGAGGAGCTGAGGGGCGAGCATGATCCCGGCCCCGTTGCCGCAGTCGACCGTCACCTTGAAATGCCGCCGACGGATAAGCTCGACGTCGAAGTGGGAAAGGAGCTTCCTCAGATGGGGCTCGACCGGCCGCGGCTCGATCTTAAGGCTCTTGAGCCTCTCCGGTCCCACGGACGTGAACTCGCCCTGGTGGTAGATGTCGAGGAATTCCTCGGTCTGGAGCGGGGTCAGGTACAGGCCGGCCCGGCTGATGAACTTCAAGCCGTTCCATTCCTTGGGATTGTGGCTGGCCGTGACGGCGATGCCGCCCGAGGCCTTCGATTCCTTCGTCAGGATGAGGAACGACGGGATCGGGCAGATGCCGACCTCCACGGGCTGGCAGCCGGCCGCGAGCAGGCCGGCGATGACGGCCCGCTCGAGCATGGGCCCGGACGCGCGCGCGTCGCGGCCGACGATGACCGGCCCGCCCCCGACATAGCTGCCGAACGCCTGGGCGAAGGCTCCCGCGAGCTGGGGGGTCAGGCTGTCGCCGATGATGCCCCGCACCCCGGAGATGCTGATCTTGAGCGACGACGTTTTCTTCATCAGACCGGCACGCCTATGAAATTGATGACTTCGTCGGCCCGCTCGCGAGCCCGCTCCTTGGACTCGTCCTCGACGATGACCCGGATCATGGGCTCCGTCCCGGATGTCCGGACCTGGATCCAGCCCGTCTTGTCCTCGACCCGGATGCCGTCCGAAGCGTCGATCTCGTGGCGGCGGAAGAATTTCTTGATCTCGCTCACCACGGCGTGGATCCGGGCCGGCGGGCAGTAGATCTTCTCCTTGACGATGTGGTAGCGGGGGAGCTCCTCGATGAGGCGGGAGAGCTTCTTGCCCTGGCGGGCCAGCGTCTCGAGGACGACGCCGATCGTCAGGAACCCGTCGAAGGCCGGGTGGAAGGCGCCGAAGGCGACGCCCCCGCTCCCTTCGCCGGCCAGGACCGCCCCTTCCTGGAGCATGGCGTGGACGGCGAACGACTGGCCCACCTTGGTCCGGACGATGGGGCATCCCCGGGCCTTGGCCACGTCCTCGATCATCCGCGAGGTCGAGAGGTTGGTTACAACCGGCCCGCGATGCGTCTTGAGATATTCGCTGGCCACCAAGGGGAAGGTGAACTCCTCGGACAGGCTCTCGGCGGTCTCGCTGACGAGCGATATGCGGCTGACGTCGCTGTTCAGCAGCACGCCGACATCCGCGGCCACGACTTTCAGGATCGAGACAACCTGCTGGGCGTTCCGCGGCCGCGGCTCGGGATCGTGGGGGAAGAAGCCGTTGGGCTCGGTGTTGACCGGGATGAGCTCGAAGCGCAGCGCCCGGGCCATGCGCTCGAGGAAGCCGGAGCCCGCGCCGTTGCAGGCGTCCACGACCACCCGGAGCTTGGCCCGGGCGATCGCCTCGACGTCGAGGAACGTCCGGAGCAATTCGAAATAGTCGTCCGCATAGCCGCTGAGCTCTCGGACCTTGCCCAGGCCGTCGGTCCCGACCTTCCTGAACTTTCCCAGGTGATAGAGGTCAAGGACTTCGGCGCCCTGGAACGGATTGAGATAAGTCCCGTCGCGGTTGATGAACGTCAGGGCGTTCCAGGCGATGTCGTTGTGGCCGGCCGTGATCGCCACCCCGCCCTTCGCCCCGAGCTTCACGACCAGGCGCTGGAGGATCGGGGTGGGACAGATGCCGAGATCATGGACGTCGCAGCCCGTGGACAGGAGGGCGGCCGTGCAGGCGGAGTGGAGGAGCGGGCCCGAGACCCGGGTATCGCGCCCTACGAGGACGGTCCGGCCGTTGACGTAGGTCCCGAACGCCGCGGCGAAGTCCATGACGAGCTTGGGGGTGATCGATTCGCCGACGATGCCCCGCACGCCCGAGATACCGATTTTGAGGAGCTTCATGGATGCCGGGGATATTATATGACATTCCCCCCGGGTCGCGTCTATACCTTGCCCTTTTTTGCCCGGCGGCCTCGATCCCGGGTCAACGGAAATCGAGGGCCAACCCCACGCCGACGGCGAACCGCCAGCCGCCGAGATCGACCGTCACGTCGTAGGGCTTGACCTTGAGAGATACGTAGCGGGCCTCGAAGCCGATGAAGACGGCGTCCATCGGGTAGACCTTGATCCCTCCCGCGGCAAGGGCTGCGGTCTTGCGGGCGTTGACCGGCATGTCCGTCACGTTCGGGTTGTCGACCGTCTGCCGGTAGGCGTACAACCCCACGCCGGCCTGGGCGAACAGGGCCAGCCTGTCCGTCCGGAATTCGTAGCCGGCAAGGATGTTGATCCCGCTCATCTGGAGCCGGGTCGCGTAATTATAGGCTCCGATTACGCCGCTCCGATCGTATCCAAGCTCGGAGCCGGCGCCGAGCGTCAATCCCGGCCCGAAGCGCGCCTCGAGATACGGCAGGACCGAAAACGCCTGGGTCTTGCCGTAGACGTCGTTGATCTTCGCGTCGTTGACGAGCTGCGGTCCGAACCAGGCGCCGGCGCGCAGGCCGATCTCCGCCCGGAGCGAAGGGCCGAGGGCGAGGAGGAGGGCGGCGGCGAGAAGCGGGCGTCTCATGGCGAGTTCGTCACCTCGGCCGGCGAGCTCTTTACGCCATTCTGGTCGACAGCCACCACGCGGTAGCTGAAGAATCCCGACGCCTTGAGGCCGCGATGCTCGTAGACGGTCGTGGAGCCGGAAACTTCGGCGAGGAGCGCATAAGCGCCGTCGGATGCGCCGCGGTCCTTCGCGGAGATCACGTATTTGGCGATCGGGACGTGGTTCCGGGCATCCACGGTCCAGGTCAGCCTGTTGACGTATTCCTTGAAGAAGATGTAATCGTCGGCACGCCGCTCGAGGCTCAGGCTCTTCAGGGGGTAAATCGAGTAATGGATGTCCGAGGAAAAAGCCATGGTCTGCTGGTTGGCGCCGATGGCGAACACGGAGACCCCGGAATCGGTGTAGTCGTATCGCCGGCTGGAAGGACTGCTATATGGGAGGAATGTCTTGCCGGCCGTATAGTAGTCGCCGGCGTCGGCGGCGTAGCCCTGCTCGATCTCGTCCAGGCCGTCCGCCTCCATGAGGCGGAGGAGCTTGTGGTCCGTGTAGGAGTTGTCGTAGATGAAAGTCCCGCTTGAGTTGAGCTGCGCGTCCACGTGCCAGATGAGGAGCCCGTCACCCGGCAGGCCGGAGTCGTTGTCGACCCGGAGCCGGTTCTGGACGATGAAGAACTCGCTGAACGGCTGGGCGGAAGCGAATTCGGGCATGGCGACCAGCGCATCGCGGGTGTTTCCGGAGGCTCCGAGGGCGAAGTTCCGGGTGCCGAAGTTGAGGATCTGGGGCGTGATCCAGTCGAGAAGCATCTTGCTGAAACAGTTGTGATCGCCTTTGTTGGCGTCCATCATGTCCAGCCCGCCCAGTCCTCCGCCCGGCCCGGCCGTAGCGTCATAGTCGTAGTAATCGGGCAGGCCGAGGGCGTGACCGGTTTCATGGATGACCACGACCTGGTCGTATGTCCCGGGCCAGTTCCGCGCTTCCCATTGCCAGGAATAGCGCGTGTTCTGGAAGCTCTTCCCGTCGAGCTTGAAGGTCGCGTCCGAGAAGGTCGCCTGGTAGCCCCACCAGAAGTTGGCCCAGCCGTTGTTCGGGCCGGTCCAAATGACGATGAAATAGTCGATGACGCCGTTCCCGTCGTTGTCGTATTGGGCGAAGCTCTGCCCGCGGTCGTGGAAATAAGTCAAGGCTTCCTTGATCACGGCCTCGCGGGCGGCCGTCGTCTGGGGCATGCTCGCCCGCGTATAGGAAGGAGTGTACCAGCCCAGGACATTGCCTCCGATTTCAAGCATCCCATAGGAGGACCGCCGGTAGTAATTGCGCAGGCTCTCGTAGGGCCAGCCGGTATCGCCGTCGCCGAAGAGCTTGGAGGCGATCGTATCCGCTGAGTTGACGGCCGGGTAGTCGGGAAACTGGATGAGGAGGGCGAAGACCTTATCGCTCCCCTTGCTCGGCAGGACATTCCTGGTGCCCGACGGGAGGCTGAGAGCCACGGAGGAATCGCCGCCTCTCGCGGCGCTCGATGCCCCGAGCCTCACCCGCGCCATCCGCTGGCGAAGGTCGAAGACGAGCTCGGGGGCGACGAGGTGATTGCCGAAGGTTTCGGCGTTGCGGATGCGGGCGGCGAGCGTCCCGTCGAGGAGGTAGCGTTGGATCTCGCCCCGGGCCGGGGGCTCGAGTGCGAAAGCGGAGAGCCCTCCCGCCGCCAGAGCGCCCAGGATGCTCAAGACGGCGAAGATCGAGCGCCAACCCTTAAGCATGACGGGCAGTGTAGCATCGCGCCGCGCCCGCCGCAAGGCAGGCTCGGGGGGAGAGGGCCGTCGGCACGCCGGTTTCCCCGGCGCGGAAACCGGCTCGGGGTTACGGCTCGCCGCCAGCGCCGCTGCGCGTCGCTGGTCCATGCCGGCTCGCCTCCACACCGGCCGACGTGCCCTCTCCCCCGAGCCCCTACGTTGACGCGCCGGCGGCGTTGCCCTATGATATCCGGGCCGTTTCGAGCGAGGCCCGACCGAGATGTTCGACCAATTATCCGACCGACTCCAAAAGGTGACGAAGTTCCTCCGGGGCGAGGGCAAGATCACCGAAAAGAACATGGGCGAAGCCCTGCGCATGATCCGGATGGCCTTCCTCGAGGCCGACGTCAACTATAAGGTCGTCAAGGACTTCGAGGCCCGGATCAAGGCCAAGGCGCTCGATCAGGCCGTGCTCGACAGCCTGACGCCGGGCCAGCAGGTGATCAAGATCGTCCGGGACGAGCTCGTCCGGATCCTGGGCGTTTCGGACAAGCCGCTGACTTTCTCGGGGACGCCGCCCTCGATCTTCATGCTCGTCGGCCTCCAGGGAAGCGGCAAGACGACCACGACCGGGAAGCTGGCCAAATGGGCCCGGGGCCGGGGGAAGAATCCCCTGCTCGTGTCCTTCGACCTCAAGCGGGCCGCCGCCCAGGACCAGCTCAGGATGATCGCCGCCTCCCTCGGCCTCCCATTCTACCCGATGACCGCCGAGGTCATGGCCCGGCCCGAGGAGGCCCTGCGCGAGCTTTTAAAGTCCGCCCGCAACCGGGGCTACGACCTCCTCCTCGTCGACACGGCCGGCCGGCTTCACGTGGACGACGAGCTCATGGACGAGCTGGCGATGGTGAAGTCCATCCTCGATCCGGTCGAAGTGATCTACGTCGGCGATGCCATGACCGGCCAGGACGCGGTCAAGAGCGCCCAGGCATTCGCCGAGCGGATCGGGGTGACGTCGATCGTCCTGACCAAGCTCGACGGCGACGCCCGGGGCGGCGCGGCCCTGTCGATCGTCGCGGTCACCGGGAAGCCCATCGCCTTTGTGGGCGTCGGCGAGAAGCTCGACAAGCTCGAGGTTTTCCATCCCGACCGGATGGCCTCGCGCATCCTGGGCATGGGCGACATCCTGAGCCTTATCGAGAAGGCCGAGCAGGAAGCCGACGTCCAGGACTCCGAGGAGCTCGCCCGCAAGATCCGCCGCCAGGAATTCACCTTCGAG
Organism: Candidatus Aminicenantota bacterium; assembly: GCA_003141555.1. Taxonomy (GTDB): domain Bacteria; phylum Acidobacteriota; class Aminicenantia; order Aminicenantales; family UBA4085; genus FEN-413. The sequence goes on along the minus strand of PLMN01000011.1, from coordinate 116,020 downwards.
GACTTCCGCAAGCAGCTCGGTCAGATCCGGAAAATGGGCTCGCTCTCCGGCCTGATGAGCCACCTGCCGAACGTCGGCCCGTTCAAGGGGCTGTCCTCGGCCGAGGTCGACGATCGCAAGCTCGTCCATTTTGAGGCGATCATCAATTCGATGACCCCCGCCGAGCGGCTCGATCCCAAGATCATCGACGGCAGCCGCCGCAAGCGCATCGCCCGGGGCAGCGGCCGGCCCGTCCACGAAGTCAACCAGCTCCTGAAACAGTTTCAGGAGATGCGGTCGATGATGAAGAAGTCGATCTTCCAGAAGATGATGTCGTCGTTCGGCAAGTGACCGGGCCGCCCGATCCCCTTGCCGCGGCGGGCGCGATCTCAGGCCGGCGGCGCTCCGCGATAGATGATGATGTCCTCGAGCTTGAGGCGGGCCGGTTCGCTTCCGCCCAACCGCTTCAGCCTGATTTCATGCGGTCCCGCGGGCAGCTCGTAGGCCCAGAACGGCGTGGGGCTGCGGCGGAGGGAATCCGTCGGGAGCTCCCAGGTCCCCGCCGGCCGGCCGTCGATCGTCATCTCGACCTTGACGATGCGGCTCCGCCCGTCCTCCGAGGTCGCCTCGCCGTTCGCCGCGAAGCCGACTCCCTCGAACGTGAACCGGATTTCGTCCTTGAGGACGGCGTCGAGCCGCCGCCGCTCCGCGGGGACCATTCCCGGGAAGGCGACCTCGGTCCGGACCGGACGGGGCGGCTGGGGGGACCATTCCGCGTCCGCGTCCCCGACGCGGCCTCCGTTTCTCCGGATGTTCTCGAGCGCCTGCGCGGCCGAAAGCCGGTAGGCGTCCTTGAGTGACAGCGACGTGTAGGGGAACGGGCGGCCCTCGATTTCGCGGAGCCCTCCCTTCCATGTCTCGGGGATGGCGTCGTATCCGAGGATCGTTCCCAGGATGCCGCCGGCGGTCGCGGGGTTGCAGTCCGAGTCGTCGCCGCAGCGGGCGGCGATCTCGACCGTCCGGCCGAAGTCTCGCCCGCCGTAGAGGAGCCCGAGCACGACCCAGGCGCAGTTGATCTTGGCGTCGATGTCGAAGCTCGAGAAGACCCCTTCGGGGCAGCCGACGTCCTCCCCGAAGCGCCGCTGGATCTTGAACCAGGTCGCCTTCCAGTCCGCGGGATTTTCGCGGTACCCCCGGATGACGTCGCGCATCGTCCGGGCGAAGGCCGTCTCGGCGGGGATCGCCGTCAGGGCCTGTTCGACCACGGCGCCGACGTCGGAGGAGATGAAGGCCAGGGCATACATCGTAGCCACGTAGACTCCGCCGTACCAGCCGTCGCCGGAATTCATGATGTGGCCGATCCGGTCCGAGATCGCGGCCGCGACCTGGGGCAGGCCCGGCGACATCAGGCCGGCGAAATCGGCCTCGATCTGGAAATCGATATCGTCGGCGTGGGGGTTGTTCCGCCAGTCGCCGGAGGCGGGCGGGGCGATCCCCCGCAGGATGTTGTAGCGGGCCATCTGGTTGGCGTGCCAGAGCGGATACTTGGCTTCGGCGAAGGCTTTGGCGAAGGAGGCGGTCGGAGCGTCGAGCCCCTCCCGGGCGAAGACATCGACGAAGGTCAGATCCATGTAGACGTCGTCATAGAGACCGGGATTGGCCGCGAACGTGTCCGGGATCGTGCGCGCGCTCCAGGGGATCGGCTGGTAGTCCGGGATGAACGTCCCTTGGAAGCGGAATTCCGTGGGCCCGCCGAACGTGCAGCCGATCGTCTGCCCGGCCCAGCCTCCCTTGATCTTGTCCCGCAGCGTCGCCAGCGGCATCTTGACGGTTTCCGCCCGGGGCGGGCGCCGCGCGTCGAGCTCTTTCCGAAGCTCGGCGAGATGGGCGGCGATCGTCTTTTTCGTCTCGGCGTAGCGGCCGGGGAATTCCCGGTCGAGGCGCGCGGCCGTGTCCGCGACGCGGGCGATGAATCGCGCGGCGTCGTCCTCCGGCGCCGGCTGTTTAAGGATCGCGCGGAACGTTTCGAGGACGCAATTGTAGTCCGTCGACGTGCTGCCGCTGATCAGGTCGCCGGGATAGAGCTCCACGAGGTCCTTCAGGACGCCGCGCTGGCCGTCCGTCGCGGCCAGGTGGAGGATCGCCTGCCCGATCGAGCGGCCGGGATCGTAGGCCCGGGGGTTGCGGGCGTAATCGGCGCACGTCAGGAGCGGGATGCGGTTGATCTCGTTCTGGGGGGCGTGCGGGTTGCTCATATAGCCGTAGGCGACTTCGTCCAGATCGGGATCGCGGCCGATCAGCGGGCCGAGGTGGAGGGCGCCGCTCCGGTCGTTGGCCGGGTAATTGTCCCAGAGGAAGATCCGGTGGCCCACGGCCGCCCGGAATTTCTCGGCGCAGGCCCGGGTGATCGTGAGCGGCACGATCGCGTCGCCTGTCCAGAAGACGAGGATGTCCTTGTCCATCGCCCGGCCGAGCGCTCCGAGATAAGGCTTGGCCTGGGCGGAATCGCCGCAGCCCCAGTAATAGACGGGACAGAAGATGAGCTCGGCTCCGGGGTCCTTCACCCGGAGCCGTTTGAGGAGCTTGTCGGCCAGCCGGCCGTGGGCCTCCCCGAGCTTCCCGAAATCCTGGTTCAGGGTGTCAATGTCGTCATAGGACAGGCTGAACCACCGGACGCCCAGGCCCTGCATCCAGGCGTAATGCTGCCAGAGGGCTTCGAAATCCTCGGGGCTGTCGGACCGGAGGGGCCGCTTGGAATAGAGCTGGGGGTGCATCGAATAGCAGAACGTGATGCCGTTCTCCCGGCAGGCCTTGACGACGCGCTCGAATCCCTGTTTGGTCCGTTCGGGGAGGGGCTCCCACCAGCGGTTGTCGAATTTCTCCATGTTCGTGAACACGCACGTGTAGCAGCTCATCAGGAAGTTCATCTTGTATTGGGCGAGGACAGGAATTTCCGCAAGGAATTGCTCCGGGGTCCAGGCCCAGCCTTTCGTCCCGATGAGCTTGAATCCGGGCTCGGTCCGCCCGGCGGGAAGCGGCGTGGGGAACGGGAGGGACTTGTCGGGCAGGGTGACCCGGAACCTGGGTCCGGGAAGATCCTGAGACCGCGGGCCAGGAGAGGCGGGCGGCGCGCCCGTCGATATCGAGGCGGCAAGGGCCAGCCCCGCGGCGGGGAAGGCGATCCACTTAAAAAAGCGCATTTCATCTCTCCTTTTGCCCGCCCTGGAGCGCGGCCCGTCACGAAATTCTCTCGATCGGCTACGGGCCGAAGTTATCAATTCGGGGGGAAAAAGTCAAAGCCGCGGGGCTTTCGGCGGCCCCAATTTTCTGTTGACTTGACCTCGAAATTCGGCTATATTCTTAACTCATTTTAATAGAATGGATTAACCTACCATGATGACACTGCGTTTGATGAGATTTGGCGCCAAGGGCAAGCCTTCCTACCGGATCGTGGTCGTCGACTCGAAGAAACCCCGGGAGAGCAGGGCCAAGGAATTCATCGGCTCCTACAACCCCCTGAAAGAGCCGGCCGAGATCGTCATCGATCAGGAAAAAGCCAAGTTCTGGCTCGATCGGGGAGCGAAGCCTTCCTCGACGGTAAAATCCCTTCTCGACAAGGTCTCCAAGAAGAAATAACTTTCCCTTCATCGGCATTCTCGCTTGTTAAGGAGGTTACCGTGAAAGAACTTGTTGAATTGATCGCCAAAGCCCTCGTGGACCAGCCCGAAAAAGTTCAGGTATCCCAGATCGAAGGGGAACAGACCACGATCCTGGAGCTCAAGGTCGCTCCGGAGGACCTCGGGAAAGTGATCGGCAAACAGGGCCGCACGGCCCGGGCCATGCGCATCATCCTCGGCGCCGCGGGCATGAAGCTCAAGCGCCGCTTCAACCTGGAGATCATTGAGAAACCCTGAGTTGCGGAGCGTCGGGAAGGTCCAGCGGAGCCACGGGCGTGATGGAGACCTGAAAGTCCGGCTCCGCACGGACCAGATCCCCGAAGGTTTTTTTTTAAGGTTTTTCTGAACGAGGAGGGGGGCGTTCGGGAGTTCGACGTCGAGCGTTGCCTCCCCTACCAAAGCTCCCATCTTCTGAAGCTCAAGGGCGTGGATACCCTGGCCCGAGCCGATGCCCTGGCCGGGCGGGAGATATTCGTCCCCGGGACGGCCTTGGCGCCGCCGGCGGACGACCAGATTTACGATGCCGACCTGATCGGCTGCGCCGTCATCGACTTGGCCGGCGCGCAGGTCGGGACGGTGAAAGACGTCATCGACCTCGGGGAGTCGACGCTGCTCGTCGTCGGGCGCCCGTCCCGTATGGAGGACGTGCTCATCCCCTTGAGCCGCTCGATCTGCGTCGAGATCGACCTCGCCGGCCGGCGGATCACCGTCGACCCGCCCGCCGGCCTTTTCGAGTTGAATGAGATTTGATATAATTACGATATTTCCCGAGATGTTCGAGGGCTTTCGCTCGGGAGGCATCGTCAATCGGGCGGTTGCCAAAGGCCTGGTCGAGGTCGCGGTCCACGACCTGCGCGACTTCGCGGCCGGGCGGCATCGCCAGGTCGACGACCGTCCCTACGGCGGGGACGAGGGCATGGTCTTCAAGCCCGAGCCCGTGTTCGCCGCGGTGGAAAGCGTGCGCGCCTCGGCCGCGGCTTCTGCGACGTCTGCGACGACCAGGTCGTTCTTGACGACCGAGTCGACCGAGTTGCCGGTCGTCCTGCTCTCGCCCCAGGGGCGGGTATTCGATGGCCGTGTGGCCGAGGAATTGGCCCGCCACCCGCAGGTCATTCTCATCTGCGGGCGGTACGAGGGCGTCGACGAGCGCGTGGCGGAAGCCCTGGCCACGGATGAGATCTCGGTCGGCGATTATGTCCTGACCGGGGGCGAGCTCGCGGCCCTGGTCGTCATCGACGCCGCGGCGCGGTTCGTGCCCGGGGTCGTGGGCAAGGAAGAGTCCGTCCGGCACGACTCGTTTGTCGAGGGGCGCCTGGACTTTCCGCATTATACGAGGCCCCGGGAGTTCCGGGGGATGAAAGTCCCCCCGGTCCTGTTTTCCGGGGACCATGCGAAGATCGACGCCTGGCGCCGGCGGAAGGCGATGGAGAAGACGCTCGAGCGGCGGCCGGACCTGATCGCCGCCCGCGGCCTCACTCCGGAGGAGCGGACGATCATGGAGCCGGCTCCCAAGGAAAGGAAGAAACGATGAACCTGATGCAAACGGTCGAGAACAGTCAGATCCGCAAGGATGCCGAGGCCTTCGGGGTCGGAGATACGGTCAAGGTCCATGTCATCATCAAGGAAGGCGACAAGGAGCGCATCCAGATCTTCCAGGGCGACGTCATCGCCAAGAAGGGCTCCGGGCCCAGCGCCTCGTTCACCGTCCGCAAGATTTCCTTCGGCATCGGCGTGGAAAAGATCTTCCCCGTCCACTCCAAGTCGATCAAGAAGGTCGAGGTCGTCCGCCACACCAAGGTCCGGAGGGCCAAGCTCTACTACCTCCGCGGCCTCAAGGGGAAAGCCGCCCGCCTGCGCGAGGAGAGATAATCTCTTCCCGTGGCCGATTTTGAGATCGAGGCGTCGTATTACGCGAAGGGCGCCCGGTCCGTCGCCGGCGTCGACGAAGTCGGCCGCGGAGCCTTGTGCGGGCCCGTCGTCGCGGCCGCGGTCGTCCTTCCCCCGTCCTGGCTGAACCCGTCGTCCGCCCCCGGCTGGCTCGGGTCGGTCGACGACTCCAAGGTTCTCTCTCCCGCCCGCCGGAAGGTCCTGGCCGCGGAACTCCTGGCCTCGGCGGCCGCGGTCGGCTTCGGGGCCTGTTCGAACCTCGAGATCGACCGCCTGAACATCTTCCACGCATCGCTCGAGGCCATGCGCCGGGCCGCGGCGTCGCTCTCCGCCCCTCCGGATGTCCTCCTCGTGGACGGGTTCGGCCTCAGGACCTACGAAGGCGAGCAGCGGGCCGTGGTCGGAGGGGATCGCAAGAGCCTGTCGATCGCCGCGGCGTCGATCCTGGCCAAGGTCCTCCGCGACCGGATCATGGAGCGCTGCGCCCGTCTCTTTCCGGGCTACGCCCTGGAGCGGAACAAAGGCTATGCCACCCGCGACCACATCCGGGCCTTGGGGGAGCGCGGCCCCTCCGCTTTCCACCGAAAGAGCTTTCGACTGCAATTCGAGGCGAAGCTGTTCCCCTGAGCTCCCGGCCCTTCCCGGGTCGTCACTTCCCGTAGAAGTCCGTCTTGAAATCCCGGTTGAAAAACCAGAGGACCTTGAGGGCGCCGTCCTTCTGGTCGAATGTGATCGTGGTCAAGTGGGGTCCGGCGGGCCTGCGGAGCACGGGGCCCGGCGACTCGGTCGACTCGGGCAGCGTGGGCATCGCGGATGTTGCGGAGGGCGGGCGGAAATTTTCGGCGAAGACCGTCCCCGGCGCGGGGTGCGGCTTTTTATGGAGGACGGCCAAAGTCCCCGCGCCCGCGATCGCAAGGGCGAGCCCGGTGGCCAGGACGGGACGGAGCCGGAGCGCCGGCGCGCGCTTCCGCCTTGAAGGGGAGGCTCCCGTGGCGATCCGAACGGCCGAGCTCCATTCAACCTCGGTCCAGGCGGGAGGTTGATCCTCGCGGGCGAGCGTCCGGACCGCTTCCCGGGCCGCCGCGTATGTCCCCGCTTCGAGGCGGCAGGCTGCGCAGACGGCGAGGTGGGCCCGGACCTTGGCGGCTTTGCGCGGGCCGAGGTCGTCCCCCGCGAGCAGGGGGAGCGATTTGCGGACGGCGCGGCAGGTCATGACCGGTATCCTTCGAGGATTTCGGGGTATTTTTCCCCGATGCGCTTCCGGATCTTCTTCCGCGCCGCGGAAAGATGGACCCGGACCGAGATGGAGGACGATCGGAGGGCCGCGGCCGTCTCCTCGACGTTCAGATCTTCAAGGTCGCGGAGGAGGAACACGTCCCGTTCCCGGGGGGTCAGGACGTCGAGGCAATCCATGAGCTTCGAGCGCAACTGGACGTCCTCGTGGCCCTTCTCCGGGCCGGACGCCGTCGCCAGGGCGGCTTCCCGGGCCGGCTCGGAGCGGGCTAGGGACGACTCCCGGCTGCGCTTGGCCCCGTAGTTGCGGGCGGCATGCACCAGGATCTGGAAGAGCCAGGATTTGAAGCTTTTTTCGACGTCGAAGGTGCCGAGATACTTGAACGACCGGAGAAGGGTTTCCTGGGCGACTTCCCTGGCATCCTCGGGATCGCGGGTGAATCGGTAGGCGAGGCCCAGCAGCCGGTCGCGGTACGGCTCGACCAGGGGGGCGAACGCGCCTTGGTCGCCGCTCAGGACGCGCTCCACGAGTTTCTTCTCCCGTTCATCCATCTCATGCTGAAGTATACCGTGAGTCCGGGAGAAAAGTTAAGCGCCGGCGAAGCGCCACCGACGCGGCACGGGGAGCGGGCGGCGGGCCGTCAATTCGCCGTGATATAGTCGATCTTCGTGATGAGCCACGTATCGCGTCTCTCGAGACGCCATTTGATCTTCCCTTCATAGAGCACGACCCGCGCCCGCTTGGATATGCTCTCGGCGGTCAGGATTTCCGAAAACGTCGTTTCGGCCCGGTACGAGCCGTCCTGGTTGTCGATCACGTCGGTCTTCGGCAGGGAGAGGTTCAATTGAAAGAGGTCGTGGTCCTCGAACAAGGCCTGGGCGTCCGCGGCGGCTTGGGGAAAGAACTCCAGCGCGGTGTTCACCCGGTAGAATTCCCGGAGCGTTTTAGCCTTGACCGCTTCGCCATAAGCGGTCACCATCGCCCCGATATCGACGGGCGCGGACCGGAGCATGGCCAGGGCCAGGACTTCCCGGGCCTGGCTCTGGCCGGGGTCGAGGGCCAGGATCTTCCGGGCTTCATCGATCGCTTTGCCGTAGCTGCCCTTCTGGAAGGCCGCCTTCGCCAGCTGGAGCCTGTCAACGATTTCGGGGCCCCGCTTGTCGACGGCCGCCGGCGGCGGTCCGGGCGGCCCGCCTCCGACCCCGGTGAGTTCCGGCGTCCGCTTCCCCCGGCCCGTCGCCAGAAGGACGACGATCACGATCGCGACGACGGCCATCATGGCCGTGAGGATGAGCAGCAGCGGATTGCGCGGCCTGACACCGGCACCGGGCTCGGACGCCCCGGGACCCGGCTCCCCGGCCGCGTCCTTGCCGGCGTCCTGGGTTGCGGCCGGCGCTTCGGAGAAGACCGACTCGGCGAACGCCGCGTGATTGCGGAGGTCCGCGGCGAGGTCCCGGCCGCTCTGGTAGCGCCGGGCCGGGTCCTTGGCCAGGGCTTTCTTCACGACGTAGTCCACGCCCGGCGGGAGCGTGCTGTCATAGGTTCGGGGCGGCGGCGGCTGCTCGTTCATGATCTTGTAGATCACGGTCGTCATGTTGGCCCCGGCGAAGGGCTTGGCGAGGGTCAACAGTTCGTAGAGGATCGTCCCCAGCGAAAAGTTGTCCGCCCGGCTGTCGACCTTGCGGCCCGCGATCTGCTCCGGAGCCATATAGAAAGGCGTGCCCATCACCATGTTCGTCTGGGTCAGGTTGGAGGATGCGACCTTGGCGATGCCGAAATCGACGATGCGCGGCCGCCCTTCCCGGTCCATCAGGATGTTGGCCGGCTTGATGTCGCGGTGGATGATTCCCTGGCGGTGGGCGTAGTCGAGGCCGTCCCCGACCTGGGCGATGAGCGATGTCACCTCGTCCAGGGTAAGGCGGGTCCGGGCGGCGATGAGGGACTCGAGGCTTCCCCCGTCCACGAGCTCCATGGCGATGTAGGTCAGTTCTCCGTCCCCGCCCACGTCGTAGATCGTGACGATGGAGGGGTGGGACAGGTTGCCGGCCGACCGGGCCTCGCGCATGAAGCGCTGGCGCGCCTCCTCCTGCTCCTCCGGACGATTGAGCACGTCGAAGCGGATGGTTTTGATCGCGACTTTGCGGCCGATCACCGGATCGCGGCCTTCGTAGACGATGCCCATCGCCCCGCGGCCGAGCTCCCGGACGATCTCGTATTTCCCGATCCTGGACGCGCCCGGGTCCTTGGCTTGTTCGCCGCTCTTGCGGGCCGTCATCCGCTCACCGCCCGCCGAATCCTCACCGTGTCCGTCGTCAGAAGAGGGGGCCGCCGCCCGTCGTCTCGGACGCTGGCGACGACCTGGGTGATGTTGTCCCGGCCGCCGTAATGATTGGCCCGCTCGATCATCCGGCGGCAGATCTTCTCCGGCGATTTCCTGCGCCGGACGATTTTCAGGAGCTCGGGACCCGGGACGGCCCCGGAGAGCCCGTCCGTGCACAGGAGCAGGTAATCCCCGGGGAGAAGGACGATCTCGAACGTGTCGGCCGCGACGCTCTCGGCAAAGCCCAGGGAGCGGGTGATCATGCTCTTGAACGGGGAGCAGCGGATTTCATCTTCGGTCAGGACGTTCAGGCGGGCCTGCTCGGCCGCCCAGGAGTGGTCGAGCGTCACCTGGCGGAGCTCCTTCTCCCGGATGAGGTAGGCCCGGCTGTCGCCGACGTTCGCGATCGTCGTCCGGTCGTCCGCCACGAGGGCGGCGACGAGGGTCGTTCCCATCCCGGCCAGGCTGCTGTCCGCGGCCGCCGCGGCGAAGATCCGGGCGTTGGCGGCCGCGAAGGCCTCCGCGAGAAGCTTCGCGAGATCGGGGCCGCCGGGCCCGGGCTCCTTGAGACGGCCGAGGACGGCGTCCTGAAGCGTTTCGACGGCCAACCCGCTCGCCGCGGCCCCGCCGGCGTGCCCGCCGACCCCGTCGGCGACGGCCAGGAGAAAAAGTGGGCGCGGAAGGAGCGCCTCGCGCGAGGACAGATCGAGGCAGAGATAATTGTCCTCGTTCCCTTCCCGCCGGCGGCCGACGTCGGTATGGCCGAACGCTTCGATCAGCACCGGGATCTTCAGTCTTTCTTGAAGCGGAGCAGGGTGCGGCCCATCTCGATCAGGGCCCCGTTCTCGATGAGAGTCGGGGTGGAGACGATCTGGCCGTTCACCTTGGTCGGGTTGGTCGCGCTCTCGTTGGCGATGGTGAATGTTTTGCCGGCGTTATCGTAATAAATCGAAGCCTGATCCTTGGAGACGGTGTCGTCGTCGATCTCGATGTCGTTCTTCCGCGCGCCGGGCCGGCCGATGGTCATGACCTGCTTATAGAGCGGGAATTCCTTTCCTTTGCCCGGGCCCTTATCGACGACCATGTCCGCCCCCAGGCTCATGAAAACCTGGGTTTTGTCCGTCGCGTCGGCGAGAGCCGGGGCCGGGCTCGAGACCGGCATCTTCACTGTCTTGTCAAAATCGGGAGCGGCGGGCGGGATCGAGGGCCGGGCGGCCGGCCGGATCGTGTCGCCCGTCTTCTTCTTGGGCCGGGTCAGGAGGACGATGAACGCGATCAAGAGGACCAGAAAGACGATGGCCGCTCCGATCAGGATATAGCGCGAGGTGGAGGCCATGCCCGGCGACGAGCGGGACACCTCTTTGAGGACGGGGATGTTCGCCTTGGCCGGGTCCTGGATCACGATCCCGGTGACGGAGTAGTTGCGCCCGACGGGAGGCAGATCGGCCGATTTCACCGTCAGGGGGTTGGGGCCGCTTTCGTCGAGGATGCTGTAATAGCCCCGCGTCGTCCCTTCCGGGACGGCCTGGACGCTCTGGACTTGGCCGACGATCGTCACGTTGATGTTCCAAAAGCGCGACGGGTTGGCCAGGATTTCCACGATCCAAGCCTGGGCCGCCCAGCAAGCCACGGCCAGGACGACGGGCAGGACGATCATCGCAAGGAGTACGAGCGAGCGGTTTTTCCTCATAATTCCCTCCTGAAAAAAGCGGTTCCGATCGGTGTTTGTAATTTATTGATTCCCGGCGCCGTTGTCAAACGGGCGCGGCCGTCGCTGCGATCGGGAATTGAATCCGGACGCCCGAACGGGTAAACTTGAATCCGGGAACCGACCGACGGACCGAGGAGGAAAGGACATGGCCGACGCAACGAAGCTTCTCATCGCCAGGGGCGAGCACGATCTCGTCCTCTCTCCCCGGATGGCCAACCGCCACGGCCTCGTGGCCGGCGCGACGGGCACGGGGAAGACGGTTTCGCTTCAGGTCATGGCCGAGGCTTTCAGCCGGATCGACGTGCCGATCTTCATGGCCGACGTCAAGGGCGACCTGGCGGGCCTCAGCCAGCCCGGGTCCGCGTCCAACACGCGGGTCATGGACCGGGTGAAGCAGCTCAAGCTCGCCGACTTCACCTTCGCCGGCTGTCCCGTCACGTTCTGGGACATCTTCGGCGAGCAGGGCCATCCCGTCCGGACGACGGTCAGCGAGATGGGGCCGCTGCTTCTCAGCCGCCTCTTCCTCCTGAACGACATCCAAGGCGGCGTCTTGTCGCTCCTCTTCAAGATCGCGGACGACAACGGGCTGCTCCTCCTCGACGCGAAGGACCTGCGGGCCATGCTCCAGTTCGCGGGAGACAACGCCGACCGGTTCACCACGGAATACGGCCGCATCTCCGCGGCGAGCATCGGGGCCATCCAGCGGGCCCTTCTCGACCTCGAATCGCAGGGCGCCGACAAGCTGTTCGGCGAGCCCGCCCTCAATCTCGACGACCTCCTCCAGACCGACAACCGCGGCCGGGGCATGATCAACATCCTCGCCGCCGACAAGCTGATGCTCGCCCCCAAGCTGTACGCCACGTTCCTCCTCGAAATGCTGTCGGATCTCTACGAGCGGATGCCCGAGGTCGGCGACCTCGATAAGCCGAAGCTGGTCTTCTTCTTCGACGAGGCCCACCTCCTCTTCACCGACGCGCCTGCCCCCCTCCTCCAGAAGATTGAGCAGATCATCCGACTCATCCGATCCAAGGGCGTGGGCGTGTTCTTCGTCACCCAGAATCCCCTCGACATTCCCGAGACCGTGCTCGGCCAGCTCGGCAACCGGATCCAGCATGCCCTCCGGGCGTTCACCCCGCGCGATCAGAAGGACGTCCGGGTGGCGGCCTCGACCCTCCGGGCCAATCCCAAGATCAACGTCGAAAAGGTCATCACCGAGCTGGCCGTCGGCGAGGCCCTGGTTTCGTTCCTCGACGAGAAGGGCCAGCCGGCCATCGTGGAGCGGGCGTTCGTCCTTCCTCCGGCGAGCCAGATCGGGCCGATCCCGCCCGACGTCCGGCAGAAGATCGTGACGTCCTCCGTTCTCTACGGCCACTACGAAAAGACGGTCGACCGCGATTCGGCCTTCGAGATCCTCAAGGAACGGGCGGGGAAGATCCTCCCCCAAGGCGGATCGCAGCCCGGCGCCGAGCCGGCCCCGCAGGGCCCGGGGCGGATTCCCCTGCCGTCGCAACCCCGGGAGCCCCGCGCCCCCGGGAGACAGCGCGATACGATCCTCGAATCCATGGCCAAGAGCGCGGTCCGGTCGATCGGAAGCTCCGTCGGGCGCCAGATCATCCGCGGCATCATGGGCGGGATCCTGGGCGGTCGAAAGTAAGGGCCCCCGCGCCGTCCGTCCGGCGGCTTGAGAAAATTCCCGCAGGGAAGCGTCCTCGTCTATGGCGGGGAAAAGAGATGGACGCATCGGGGCTCATTGGAAAATCGGCCGCGATCTCGAGCATCAAGGCGCTCGTCGACAAGGTCAAGGATCTGGAAGCCCCCGTCCTCATCACCGGGGAAAGCGGCACGGGCAAGGAGCTCATCGCCCGGGCGATCCACTTCACCGGCGCGCGCGCCGGCGGCCGTTTCGTCGCCCTCAACTGCGGGGCGATCCCCGACCATCTCCTGGAGAGCGAGCTCTTCGGCTACGCCCGCGGGGCCTTCACCGGCGCCATGCGGGACAAGGCCGGGCTGATCGAGGAGGCCCAGAACGGGACCTTCTTCCTGGACGAGGTCGGCGACCTGTCGTTCCCGCTCCAGGCCAAGCTCCTCCGCGCGCTCCAGGAGAAGGAGATCCGGCGCCTGGGAGAGAACCGGACGCGGGCGGTGGACGCCCGCTTCATCAGCGCCACGAACAAGTCGCTCGAAAAGGAGATCGGCCGGGGCCGCTTCCGGGAGGACCTCTACTACCGCCTCCGGATCATCACCATCGAAATCCCGCCCCTGCGGGAGCGCAAGGACGACCTCCTCCTCCTGCTCGACCATTTCGCCGAGAAATATGCGCGCGAGATGAAGAAGGAGCGGGTCTATTTCGCCCCCCGCTCGCTCGACCTCTTCCTCGAATACGGCTGGCCGGGCAACGTCCGCGAGCTCCAGAACGAGGTTCAGCGCTGCTTGATCCTCTGCGGCGAGGACCGCTTCATCCGCGAGGAGCACCTGTCGCCCAAGATCAACCCTCGCGAGGAGATGTCGAACGGGAGGGACTGCAACTTCTTCGAGGCCAAGGCCGAGTTCGTGAAGCGCTTCCTGAACCAGGCGCTCCTGCGGGCCAACTACAACAAAGCCCGGACCGCCGAGGAGATCGGTCTTTCGCGCCAGGGGCTGTTCAAGCTGATCAAGAAACACAAAATCGAGGCCCCGTCCCGGGACTTCGGCGGCGATTCCGGCCCCGATTGATTCCCGCCGCCCGTTCCGCGTATGATGGGCCCATGGACGCGGAACATGGAGGCGTTTTCGAGGTCGAGTGCCCCTGCTGCCGGGCCAGGATCTGGGTGGACGGCGGGACGGGCGGCGTCGTGAAATCCGAAAAGGCGGCGAAGAAGAAAGAGTCTCTCGACGAGCTCCTGCTCAAGGAAAAGCGGAAGACCGACGGGTTCGCCACGAAGTTCGAGGCCACGGCCGACCTGGAAAAGAAGAAGCGCGAGCTGGCCAAGGAGAAGTTCGCCAAGGCGTTCGGCCGCCTCGGCGACGACGAGCCGGAGAAGCCAAGGAACGAAGATTGATCGGCGCCCCCCGCGCCGGGTCCTGTCGCCGACCAACCCCGCCGGCCTCGCTCATCACCCTGACGAGGGTCCCATTCGCTTCGGCCGGCGGGGTGCCCCGGTCGGCGCCACCCGGCGGGCGCGGGCTCAAATTGCCATAGCTGATTTGCGTTTACAAGGCCGCTCCGAACGGCTACAATGGGCCCGAATCGGCATGAGAAGCTTCGAGGACGAGCTTAAACGGGCCGAGCCCGTCGCCCGCTTCCTGTGCCGCTCGTCCCTCCTCGGAAAATCCATCATCCTCCGCGGCGGGGAAAATTTCGTCCGCACGGGCCCGAACATCATCGTCGGCAACCACTGTGGGTTCTATAAGGACGTGGCGGCCGTCTATCTTTCCTTTCCGCGGCCCCTGTTCTTCACGGCCAACCAGAATATCTTCCGCCGGGAGGACCTGAACCGGATGGCCCGTACCCATCTGAAGGGCCAGCTGAAGAGCCTGTCGGGGCTGGCCCATTTCCTGGTCAGCCCCTTCCTGTCCCTGCTCGTCACATATGTCTCCTCTCACATCGCCAAGGTCGGGGCGATCCCCGTCGACCTGTACAATCACGGCAAGCACGAGGCGATCCGGCGCTCGAAGGAATATCTTCTGGCGGGACGGGCCATCGTCGCCCTGCAGGGGCGCGGCCGGGTCGTGCCGCAGGATCCGAATCCCTACGTCCGGACGTTCAGCCGCGGGACGTCCGTGATCGCCTACGAGATGTACGACGGGCACGGCATCGACGTGCCCGTGACCCCCGTGGCCCTGTTCGGGACCCAGCTCCCGCTCCTCATCCCCGGGAAGATCCGGGTGAACGTCGGGCCGCCGATGTTCATCTCACGCCATCTCGCCGGCGGGCTGGACGCCACCGCCGCCCGGTTCAAGGACGCCCTGGAATCGGCCGTGAAGGCGCTCCTGATGGAGAGTATCCGGGCCCAAGGAGAGCGCTCATGAAGCTTCGACGCTGGACCTTCGCCGTATTCGGGATGCTGGTCTTCGGCGGCTGCGGCCGCCCGGCCCGGGGCCCCGCGATCTATGTCGCGGGCGGCGCGGAGAAGCTCGAGCGGCTGGGAGCCGCCGAGCTGCGCCGCTATCTCTATCTCTGCACGGGCGAGATGCCCTCGATCATCGAGGTCGGCTCGTGGGCCGAGATCCGCAAGCCCGGGATCATCATCACCCGCGATGCGGCCGCGGGGTTTGCCGGCGCCGGGGCCAAGGCGGGCTTCGACGCCGCGGCGGCCGGGAAGATCCCGCCGCTCGGGCCGGAGGAGTACTGGCTCAAGACGCTGTCTCAGGGAGGCCGGCGCCATGTCCTCATCGCCGGCGGGGACGCCTTGGGCGCGCTCTACGGGGCCTATGCCTTCCTCGAGAAGCTGGGAGTGCGCTTTTACCTCGACGGCGACGTCGTGCCCGACGAACGATTCGAATACAAGGCGCCCGACATCGACGAGACCGCCCGGCCCCTGTTCAAGCGGCGCGGCATCCAGCCGTTCCATGATTTCCCGGAAGGCCCCGACTGGTGGAACGAGGACACGTACAAGGCGGTCCTGGGCCAGCTCCCCAAGCTCCGGATGAATTTCTTCGGCCTCCACACCTATCCCGAAAAGGGGCCCAACGCCGAGCCCACGGTCTGGATCGGGCTCCCGGGCGAGGCCGGCCGGGACGGCCGCGTGACGGCGAGCTATCCCTCGAGCTACCAGAACACGGCCCGCGTCAACCCCGGGTCCTTCAACTGGGGGTTTCAGGCGAAGAAGACGGGTGATTTCCATTTCGGGGCCGCCGAGATCTTCGAGAGCGACGCCTTCGGCCCCGAGGTCATGGACGGCCTGATGCCCGAGCCGAAGACGGCCGAGGCCTCGAACGAGCTTTTCAACCGGACGGCGGGCATGCTCCGCGGCGCGTTCACCTTCGCCCGGGCCCTGGGCGTGAAGACGTGCGTCGGCACGGAGACCCCGCTCATCATCCCCGCGCTCGTCCAGGAGCGGCTGAAGGCCGCGGGCCTGGACCCCAAGGATCCGAAGACCGTCCGCGAGCTCTACCAAGGCATCTTCCAGAGGATCGCGGCCGCCTATCCGATCGATTATTACTGGTTTTGGACGAAGGAGGACTGGACCTGGTCGGATGCCGGCGAGGAGGCGATAAAAGCGGTCGCGACCGATCTCGACATGGCCGTCAAGGCGGCCGAGGACGCGGGCCGGCCGTTCAGCCTGGCGACGTGCGGCTGGGTGCTCGGCCCGCCGGGCCGGCGGACGCTCTTCGACGAGATCCTCCCGAAGTCGCTCGCGGCGAGCTGTATCAACCGCGAGGTGGGCAAGGCCCCGGTCGACCCGACGTTCGCCCGGATTGCGGGGCGGTCGAAGTGGGCCATCCCCTGGCTCGAGGACGATCCGTCCCTGTCCTCGCCCCAGCTCTGGGTCGGGCGGATGCGGCGCGACGCCGTCGACGCGTTGAAGTACGGCTGCGACGGCCTGATGGGCATCCATTGGCGGACGCGCGTCCTGTCGGCCAACGCCGCAGCCCTGGCCCACGCCGCGTGGGACCAGAGCTGGAACACGATGCCCACGAATTTCGCGGATCTCGTCGGCCCGATCAACGGCCAGAACGTCGTCTATGCCCCGGAGACGGCAGCCGCCCCGGCCGGGGGAGGCCGGGACGAGGCCGTTTACCGGGATGTCCGCGACCGCGTCTACGGCTACCGCCTTCTCGTCCCCGCCGGGACGTACACCGTGACGCTGAAGTTCTGTGAGGGCGAGTTCGACCGGAAGGGAGCGCGCGTCTTCGACGTGGTCGTCCAGGGCAAGATCGCCGCCGAGAAGCTCGACATCTTCGAGCGCGCCGGCAAGCCCAAGGCTTACGACCTGGTCGTGAGGAACGTCGCGGCTCCCGCAGGGCGGCTGGACGTGGATTTCGTGGACCGGATCCACTACCCCTCGATCGCGGGCCTCGTGGTCGAGGGCGCGACGGCGGGCGGCGATAAGTATGTGAAGAAGATCAACTGCGGCGGGCCGAAGGTCCTGGATTACGAGGCCGACTGGCCCGAAACGCCGCGCCACATTGCGGCCCTCGAATTCTACCGCGACTGGGCGCGCGCCCAGTTCGGGCGGGCGGCGGCCGCCGACATCGCCGACATCTTCGCCGGACTGGACGGCCGGCAGCCCATGCCCGTCACCTGGACCGACGGGCCGGGCGGGATCGTCCCCGGCGCGAAGCCCTGGGACGAAGTCCGCAAGGACTACGCCTTCGTCGACGCCCTGGCCGCGCTCCGGCCGCGCATTACGGGCCGGGGGAGCCTCGAGCGGTTCGATTACTGGCTGAAGAGCTTCGAATACATGCGCGAGGTGGCCCATCTGGGCTGCCTGTGGGCCGAGCTGAACAAGGCGATCGAGAAGGCGGGCGCCCTGACGGACGCGGCGGCCAAGGCGAAAGCCGGGCGCGAGATCGTGTTGCCGGTGCGGATCAAGATGGTCGAGTCGGCCCGGTTCATCATGGGACGGCTGCTGGCCGTCGTGGGCACGACGGGCGAAATGGGGACCATCGCCAACTGGGAGCAACACAATTTCCCGGCGGCGTTCGAGAAGCCGGCCGAGGCGCTGGGCAAGCTCTTGGGCTCCGAGATGCCGCCCGAAGCGATGCTCGCCAGTGCGTACGAGGGCCCGCTTCGGGTCATCGTCCCTACGGCCCGGACGGCCCGGGAAGCGGGCGAGGTCCTGAAGCTGAAGGTCATCGTCCTGGCGGCGACGCCGCCCCGGGAGGCGGCGCTGTTTTGGAGGGAGCTTGGGCGGGGCAAGTTCCAGCCGATCCCTCTGCGGAACGTCGCTCGGGGCGTTTACACGGTGGAATTGCCGGCCTCGGCCAGGGACGTCGAGTATTACATCCGGGCCGCGGCGCGCGAAAGCGAAGCCGTGTTCCCGCCGACCGCCCCCGCGCTCAACCAGACCGTGATCGTCCTTCCCCGATAGGGATCAGGCGGCCTTGTTCTTGAGCCAGTGGCGCTCGATCTCCTCGAGCGATTTGCCCTTGGTCTCGGGCAATACCCGCCAGATGAAGATGACGTCGATGAGGCACATCGCCGCGTAAAGCCAGAACGCGGACGTTTCCCGGAATTTATCGGCGATGATCGGGAACGTGAGCGACACGGCGAAATCGGCGATCCACAACGCGGCCGTGGCGATGGCCATGGCCCGCCCCCGGATGCGCGTCGGGAAGATCTCGGCGATGACCACCCAGACGATCGGCCCCTGGGTCATGGCGAAGAAGGCCGTGTAGAGAAGGGTGAAGATCAGGATCCAGCTCCCGGCGAAGACATGGAACTTGAAGGCCGCGCCCAACAGGACGAACGAGAGGCCCATCCCCGCCGTGCCGAAGATCAGCATCGGTTTGCGGCCGAGGCGGTCGACCAGGGCGATGGCGACCAGGGTGAACAGGACATTGACCGCGCCGACGATCGTCGATTGGAGAATGGCCGCGCCGCGCACCATCCCCGCCGCCTCGAAGAAGCGGGGCGAGTAGTAGATCACGGCATTGACGCCCGTGATCTGCTGGAAGACCGCCAGCACGATCCCGACGAGGAGCGCGGTCCGGAAGCCCGGCTTGAGCAGCTCCCCGAGCCGCCCTTCCTCCAGGGTCAGCGCGTCCTTGATGCTCTTCGCTTCCACGGCCGCGGCGTCCGGCGAATTCACGCGCCCCAGCACGCCCAGCGCTTCCGACTCGCGCCCCTGTTTCAGCAGCCAGCGCGGGCTTTCCGGGATGCCGAGCACGAGCAGAAAGAAGATCACGGCCGGCGCGGCGCCCGTGGCGAACATCCACCGCCAGTTGGACGAGCCCGCCCCGACTAGCACCCAGTTGACGAAATAGGCGATCAGGATGCCGCTGACGATGGCCATCTGGTTGATCGAGACCAGCGCCCCCCGGATGCGCGCCGGCGCGATTTCGGAGATGTAGAGCGGCGAGACGATCGACACCGAGCCGATCGCGAGGCCGCCGATGAAGCGGAAGATCAGGAACTGGGTCAGGTCCCGCGGCAGGGCGCACCCGATCGACGAGGCGAAGAACAGCGCCGCCGAGATGAGCAGGAAGCGGCGCCGGCCCAGCCGGTCGCTCGCGGTCCCGGCGATCATCGCCCCGACCATGCAGCCGATGAGGACGATGCTCACGACCAGCCCCTCGCCGAAGGATCCGAGATGGAACTGGTCCTTCAGGAAGCGCGTCGCCCCGGCGATGATGGCCGTGTCGAAGCCGAACAGCAGGCCGCCCAGGGCGGCGATGATCGAGACGAACGTGACGTGGCGCGTGGCCCTGGTCATGAGCGCAGCTCGGCGAGAGCGTCGAACATCGCCGCGACGTTCCGCGCGGGGGTGTTGCCCTGGACGTTGTGGACCGCGTTGAAGACGAATCCGCCGCCCCGGCCGAAGATTTCGATCCGGCTCAGGACCTCGGCTCGCACGGCCTCAGGCGTCCCGAACATCAGGGTCTTCTGCGTGTCCACTCCGCCGCCCCAGAAGACGAGGTCGGCCCCGTACTCGGCCTTGAGCCGCGCCGCGTCCATCCCCGCGGCCGAGCACTGGACGGGGTTGAGGATGTCGAATCCGGCCTCGATGAAGGACGGGATCAGGGACTTGATCGCCCCGCAGGAGTGCTTGAACGTCTTCCAGGAGGTATGGGCGTGGATCCAGTCGTTCACCCGCTTGTAGTACGGGACATAGAGCGACCGGAACGTGCCGACCGAGCAGAACGTCGAGAGCTGCGTCCCGAAGTCCGTGCCGCAGACGAACACGGCCTGGACGCGGTCGCCGACGCGCGCCCGGAGCTTCTCCAGATTGGCCAGGCCGATCTCGGTCTGGCGCTCGAAGATCCGGTGGACGTAGGCCGGCCGGGTGAGCGTCGAGACGTACCACTCCTCGATATCGCGGATGCCCTTCGGATGCTTGAGGAACGGCGCCGGGACGAGGGCGATGTCGCCCAAAGCCAGACCGCCGAACGTGGCGATAACGCCCCGGTCCGTGGCCGCGGCCGCCGCCGTGGCGTGATCGAAATAATCGAGGTCGGCGTCCGAGATCGGGCCGAACTCCTCCAGGTTGTCCTCGGGGTCGAGCCTTTCCTCTACGATCGGGTCCTGGCGGACGATCGAGTCGAAGAAGAACCCGCCTTTGGGCATGCGGCCGGAAGGCGGCGCGGTGCGATCGCCCCTGGGATAGACCAGCGTGTCGCCGTTCGCGTCGCGGGCCATTTCCATGTGGCCGGAGATCAGGACCTCGAGGCCGCTCTCGAGCCGCCAGGGCTTCCAGGCTTCGTTGCGCGAGCCGAACAATGTCTCGGCGGCATAGACGCCCTCGACATCGAGGCCCAGAGCGCGCTTGAGGTCGTCCTCGATGAGGCCGAGCATCTGGTAGGGATCGTGGACCTTGACCGGCCTTTTGGCGAGGCCGTAATGATCGCGCAGGGCGGCCACGATCGCGACATGCATGCCCGTGACCGCGGTCCCGCCGAAGTCCACGGGGACGCGGTCGGGCTCCGTGTGGTTCAGGGCGCGGATCGTTCGTTCTTTGCTCGTCATGGGTTCACCTGTTCGTCGTTTCTACAGTGTCCCAGCATATTCAGTTTTATGCGGATTTGCAATCGCGAAACGATTTGACTCAACACGCAGATTCCCCCACAATGATAATCGCCTCATGTCCTTCCGAAGAGCCGCAGTTTTCCTTTTATTCTCCGCCTCTCTGCCCCTTGCCGCGCAGGATTCTCCCAGGCGCCCCTGGACTATGGCCCTTGCCTTCGAGAACGACCTCCTCGCCGGGACCGACCGCTACTTTACGAACGGAGAGAGACTCGCCTGGGCCACGCCGGACCTCCCGGACGCGGGAGCTGCGCCCGGGGTCCCCTCGTGGCTCCAGTCCCTGGCCCGGGCGCTCTCTCCCGCCCGATCGCCCGAGGACCGGCGCTTCGCCTCGATCTTCCTCGGCCAGGAGATGTACACGCCCATCGAGCTCTGGCGCACGGACCCGATCCCCGGGGAACAGTCCTACGCGGGATTCCTCTACGCAGGGCTGGGCTTCCACCGCCGCGACGCGGCGGGCATGGACTCGCTGACGCTCTTCGCCGGCGTCGTCGGCCCGGCCTCGCTGGGCGAGACCATGCAGAAGCTCGTCCACAAGACTTTCGGCTTTCAGCCGCCTCTCGGCTGGGCGAATCAGCTCAGGAATGAGCCGGTTCTCGGCGCCGCCTTTGACCGCAAGGGGAAGATCCTGGAGTCGGTATCGCCCGACCGCTCGGGCTGGGAGGTCCTCGGCCACGCGGGAGGGGTGCTGTCGAATGCCGTGACCGAGGCCGCGGGCGGAGTCTCAATCCGGGCGGGATGGGGCTTGCCGGCGGATTTCGGGACGAGTGGCCAGAGGCCGGGATTCGACGGAGCGGCGCTTGTCCCCGGCGCCGTCCCGAGCGAGCCGGGCGCGGCGAGGGGGATCGCCTTCCACGCTTTCGCGTCGCTCGACGCCCACGCCGTCCTCCGCGACATCTCCCTCGACGGGAATTCGTTCCGCGATAGCTTGAGCGTGGAGAAGTTTCCGCTCGCGGCGGACGTCACGGCGGGTCTCGCCAGCCGCCTGGGCCGTGTGACGATCCGCTTCGCGTACACATATCGCACACGCCGCTTCGTCGGAGAGCGTGCGCCTTTCGTCTATGGCGCCCTCTCCGTCGCCTTCGCCCTCGGCCGGTGAGCGGCAAGGCCGGCACCCTTTTTATCGATTCCCGCCGGTTCGTCGTATTTAAAAAGCCGAGCGCGGCTTCAACCGACGGGAAATATCCGGAAAAGATCCAGGCCGGCGGGGCCGCCCCATTGGGGCAGCCTTTCCTTAGGTCCGACGATTTTCACCAGGGGCGGGTTTCGATCGGCCAGGCCGTTGATTTTTGCCCAGAGGGTCGTATCTCCCCAGTACCGCGGATGCGTATCCGCCGCGGACACGCGCGCCCAAATGTCTGCGGGCGCCTGGAGGCCGGCGCGGATCGCGTCCATGGTCAGCTGTTCCAGCCGGCCCAGCCCGGTTTTTTCGTCCGGCCGTTCGAGAAGCCACCGTTTCACCGCGGCGGGAACCCCCGGCAGGGGCGCCTCCGATTCCTCCGCCAATCCGGAGAGCTCGCCCGCTTCCTGCCGGGCGAAGGCTTTGTCCACGTGCTCCGCGAACCGAAATTGGTCCTTGGTCACCGCGCGACGGCGGCCGTAGATGGAGGCGAGTTGATCGGGACGCATCTGCCCGAGCCCGTCGAAGGGGACGATTCCGGGAAAGGCGTCGAGGCAAAGAAGATCGACGTGCTGCGCGCCTCGGATGCGCAGGCAGGTCAGGATGTGGGCGAGCATCGCCTGATCGAAGAGGCAGGCATCGAACCAGAGGACGACGCGTTCGTATTCGGCGGCCGCGGCGAGCATCCGGTATTGCGCCCGCAGCGTCTCCAGGACGTGGGCCCGGTCCAATCCGCCGCCCGTCTCGTGTTCGAGGAAGCGGGCGCGCGCCTGGAGCGTCTCCTCCTCCGGCCAGCCGGGCTTGCGCGGGCCGTCGTAGAGAATGTCGTGCCAGACGAAGACCTCGCCGGGAAGGCCGCTCTCGGCGAGTAGGCTGCCGGCGTGGTCTCCGCCGGTGATGTGGAGGATTCGATCCATCGCCCGCTCCTATATCCGTTCGATGAGAACAATCACCGGGAGGCGGACGCCGCGGGCCCGTCCGCGAGCGGAATCGCGACCTCCCAGGCCGGGCCGCTCTTCCGCGGAGCCGCTTTCCCCTCGGCCGCCCAAGCCCCGAGGTGGAGGACCATGCGCGGCGCGTCCGGGCCGGGCGGCGGAGTCACGGACAACTTCGCTTCCTTCCCGTCCGCCGCGACCTCGAGCCTGAGCGACACCGGCCCGAAATCCGTGGCGATGTTCTTTAGCTCGGTGACCGCCCCGGCCGCAAACCAGGTCCGCGGGATCCCTTCCAAAAGATGGAGCTCGCCCCCCCGCTCGAGCACGAGCAGGTGGCGGGTCAAGCGGATGAACTCGGCGCTCGCCCAGTTGTGGGGCATGTCGCCCACGAATTTATCAGTTTGCTTTGCGTCCTGAGGCGCCTGCTCCTCGCGCCAGGCGCGGAGAGGCGAGGCGTGGTTGGCGTAGGCGTAATAGATCTCCGCCGCCTTGGGCCCGTTCCCGAGCCACAAATGGGCGTGGGCGTAGAACGAGGCGAAATAGTTCCACAGCCCGTCGGCCAGCCAGCCCGTGCCGAGGACGATGCCCTCCTTCTCGTGGGAATCGAGGAGCTGCATGTTGCCCCGGGCGAGCGGGTCGTCGGCCGCGAACAGCCGTCCTGGGAACACGGCGTGGCAGAAGGCCCACTGCCCGCGCACGGGATCGACGCCCTCTTGGGGCTTCATCAGGATCGGGAGATAGACGAGGCCGTTCGCGGCCGGCTTGGCGTCGCGCTTCGCGGCCGCCTGAAACGCGGCCCAGAAGTCCGCGAGCTCGGCTTCCCACGCGGCCTGTTCGGGCGCCCGAATGAGCTTCGCCGCCTCGATGGCCCACTTGAGCCCGGCCAGGTTCCAATAGACGTTCGTGTATTCGGGGACCACCCCGCCGATGCCGCCGTCGGGGAATCCCGGCGGCATGAGGCCGGCCTCGGGCGCGGCCGGGTCCGTGCGACTGCGCTTGCGCAAGTCCTGGATGACCGCCACGACCTTCTTCATGACGTCCCACTTCCCGCGCAGCCACTCCTTGTCGCCGGTCAGCAGGGCGTGGCGGGTGAGGATGTAGAGGACGATCCCGTTCTCCTTCCAGTATTTGTCGATGATCTCGAACGACCCGTCGGGCTTCTGGCGGGTGAGCAGGTGGTCGATGCCCGAGCGTGCCTCGACGCCCCGGCCGAGATATGTCATCGCCTCGAGGATGAACGCCCCGTCCACGACCCACAGGCCGCGGTAGCACGTCGGCCCGACTTGGAAGATCGGCAGGCCATCCTTGATCTCGCGGGCTTGATAGATGTTGCGGATGCTCGCGTCGAGCAGGCCTTGCATGGCGGGGTCGGGCAGGCGGATGGCGCCATAGGGAAAATTCTGCGCCGCCCAGTATTTCGCCGCCCGCCCGGGCTGGGCTTTGGCCCAATCGAGCCCAACCTCGCCCGCCTCGTGTCCGGAGGCGCAATAGACGGCCAGCTCCTCGACCCGCGGCGGGAACACGATCCGCAGCCCGGACTTCTCCTGGGAGATGGAGTCCCATCGGGCGCTCAAGGTCAGGAAGCGCTGCCGGCCGCGGAAGACGGTGAGGTCGGTGATGTCGATCGGCTGCTTGGATTGGACGACCAGGGCGATCGCCGCGTTCGGCGCCGCTTTCCTGATCACGAGGACGTCGCCGCGCGGCGGGGAGCCGCCGGCGGCCGCGCCGCCCCGCTTGGAGACCGGAAGATTCTGGTCGTCGCCCGGGACGACCGCCAAGGCGTCCCAGCGGGCGAGTTCCCTGCCGGCTGCGTCGGCCAGCGCCGTCCGGATGATCGGCACCTTCGGGTCGTCCATGGACTGGGACGACGTCGCCGCCTTCGCCCTTTCGAGCGAAACCGCGACGCGCGTCCCGAACCCGGAGAAATCCCCGGGATAATCGTAGAGAAGGGCGCCTTCCTTGGAGACCAGCGTCTTTTGCCAATCGTCGGGCAGGCCGATGGCCGTCTGCCACCAGGGCGGGCTGTACCGGACGTCGGCCTTGAGCTTGTCGGCGAGGCCGGACGGGGCCGGGGCGGGCGGCGCGTCGCGCTTGAGGACCAGGCCGCTTTCCGTCCGACAGGACACGAGGGTCAGGGCTAAAGCCCCGAGGCAGGCGATCGCGCATTTTTTCATGAACGGTTTTCCTTCCTTGCGGTCATCTTTTTCATGGCCAGGAAGACGGGGCCGCCGGTCGCGAAGAAGACCGCGCCGATCAGGGCTTCCCGGGTCCTGGTCAGAAGGACGTTGGCCGAGATCCCGAGCAGGAACAGGACGAAGAAGGCGGGGAGGACCGGGAAGAGCGGGGCGCGAAAGCCCTCGAAAGCAGGGGTTTCGCGCCGGGCCTTCCGGCGGAGGACGAAGATCGTCGAGGCGGCAAGGGCGATGTTCAGGCTGTCGAGGAACATGACGTAATTGACGATCGACTCGAACGTGCCCAGGAAGAAGATGGCCGCCAGGATCATGGCCCCAAGGAACAGCAGACCGAACCCCTGGGCCTGGGTCTCGGGATGGACGCGCTTGAAGATCGCCGGCATCGCCCCGTCCTCGGCCATGGCGTAGTAGATCCGGGGCATGTGCATCAGGGTGACGTTTAAAAAGCCGAGCGAGGACAGGACGATGACGAGCGAGACGATGAGGTAGCCCGCGCCCCCGAACACGGCCTTGGCCGTCTCGGCCGCGACGAGGTCCGAGGCGGCGATGCCCGGCGTGCCAAGCACCTTGACGTAGGCCAGGTTGATGGCCAGGTAGCAGGCGAGGATGATGGCGATGCCGGCGATGATCGCCCGGGGCATGTTCCGGCGGGCGTTCCGGACGTCGGCCCCGAAATTGATCGTATGGTGGTAGCCCCCGTAGGTGTAGAACACGGAGATCAGCCCCGCGGCCAGGGCGAGCCCCCAGGACTTCGCGGGGACGGCGGCGAGCGCGCCCGCCGTGCCGGCCGGGGCCGGGGCCGGGGCGGGACCGCCCGAGTAACGGAGGGCGGCAATGACGATCAGGACCATCATCCCGATCTTGAGGCCGGTGAGGACGTTCTGGGCCCGGGCGCCGGTCTTGATCCCCAGGGCGTTGACGGCGAGGAGGATGAGGACGAGCCCGGAGGCGCTGAGCTCGGACGCGAGCGGCGTCCGGAGATGGGGCGGCAGGATGATCGGGTTCAGGTACTCGGCCCCGATCATGGCCACGGCCGCCACGCCCGCGCCGTTGACGATGACGACGTTCGTCCAATTGAGCATGAAGGCGGGCGCGGGGCCGTAGCTGGCGGCCACGACCTTGTAGAACGAGCCGGGGTGGGGAAACCGCGAGCCGATCTCGGCGAAGGTCAGCGCCCCGAGGAGGCTGATCACGCCGCCGAGGACCCAGGCCGCGAGAAAAAGGAAGGTGGTCCCCGTCTCGCGGGCGACGATGGCCGGGGTGCGGAAGATGCCGATGCCGATGACCAGGCTCACGACGATCATCGTCGTGTCGAACGCGCTGAGCTTCGCCTTGATGGCCATGGCTATCCGCCTTTCTTGTACTTCGACGAGCCCGAGCGGCTTGGCCCGGCCCCGGTAGCCTCCGACCCGGCCCAGCCGGGGCGGCCTGCGCTGGGGTGGGGTCAGATCAGGTATTTCCCGTCCCGGGCAATGACCTTGCCCTTGGCCCGGAGGGTCACCTTGTCGATCAGGACGTCGTAGTGGTGCCTGCTCTTGTTCCGGCCGAGGCCATAGGAGTCGCCGATGGCGAAATGGACAGTGCCGAACGCCTTCTCGGCCTCGAGCATGAAGGGACAGATGCGCGCCCCGCGGTTCGTGCCGACCCCGAATTCGCCGACGATCCGGCCGGTCTCGTCCGTCCCGATGTGGGCCAGGACCTCCTCGACGCCCTTGCCCCGCGCCTTGACGAGCGTCCCCTTCTCGAACTCCAGGACGCCGCGGCCCATCTTGTCGTCGATGAGGCTGATGACCAGCCGGCCCGTGAACGTGGATTCGACCGGGGCGGTGAAGCATTCCCCGGCGGGCAGGTTGCCGTGCTTCCCCTTCCGGCTGATGTCGCCGATGTCGGCCGCCCAGGTCCGGCCCTTGACGCTGAAGGCGATCCGGGTCCCGGCCGGGTTTTCAACCAGCACCTCGTCAGCGCCGTCGAGGGCCTTCATGACCTTGCGGGTGAAGCCGGCCATGGAGCTGAAGTCGATCGCCACCAGGCGCTCCATCATGTCCCGGGTGATGCCGGGCATCATGCAGATCCGGGAGTGCTTCTCGCCCATCCCGACCATGTAGCTCCGGAACGCCTTCTCCTCGATCCGGCCCTCGAGCATGTAGAGGATGGCCTGGGCCCGCAAAGCGAGCTCGCGGAACAGGCGGGTCGGCTCCTGGATGGGCCGCAGGGTCTCGGTCATGAAGTAGGTCGTCGTCTCGGCGCCCGCGGCCTTGGCCGCCCGGGCGATCGCCTCGGCGATCGGGAGCTTGGGCGTGTCGGTGACGAGAAGGAAGCTCTCGCCGGGTTTGAGCTTCAAGGCCTGGTTGACGGCTCTGTCGGCCGCGAGGTTGAGCTTGGTGTTGTTCATGTCGGTTCTCCTTTCGCGGGCGGGCCGCGCGCTAACTCTTCGCCTTCCGGGCGGTGCGGTAGAGGACGTAAAGCAGGATGACGAAGGCCGCGAGGCTGATGACCTCGCCGTAGGCGTTGTACCAAGGCAGGGCGGTCCCGTCCACCCACCTGCCGCCGTCGAGGACGAGGGGGATGCCCCAGCTGATGAAACGGTCGAGGCCGGCGAGCTTCAGAACGGCCAGCAGGATGCCCACCAGCGCCCCGCCGGCGATGAAGCCCGACGCGGCGAGCGTCCCGCGGTTGACTCGTTTCTCGGCGAGGGCCGCGTCCTTGGTCGATTTCCGGACGAGGTGGGAGATGAAGCCGCCGACGAGGAGCGGGGTCGTGAGCGGCAGGGGGAGATACATGCCCAAGGCGAAGGCCAGGGGCGGGACGTTGGCCAGCTCGCAGGCCAGGGTGACGAAGACTCCGACGCCGTAGAGAACCCAGGTCACGGGCTCGTGCGACATCAGCGACTTGATCACGGCGGCCATGAGGTTGGCTTGGGGCGCGGCGAGCGTTCCGCTGCTGAAGGAGAAGGCCCGGTCGAGGATGTAGATCGAGATCCCGACCACAAGGGCCGCGACGAACACGCCGGCGAACTTGAAGCGCTCCTGGTTGCGGGGCGTGGCCCCCAGCCAATAGCCGATCTTGAGGTCGGTGATGAAGCTTCCGGACAAAGAGAGGGCCGTGCAGACTACCGCCCCGATGAGCAGGGCGACGCCCATGCCCTCGGTCCCGCTGAGGCCCGCTCCGATCAGGATGACGCTGCCCAGGATGATCGTGATCAGGGTCATGCCCGAGACGGGGTTCGTCCCGACGATGGCGATGGCGTTGGCCGCGACGGTGGCGAACAGGAAGGACAGGAGGAGGCAGAGGACGACGCCGATCAGGGCGAACTTGACGTTGGAGATCCAGAGGAAATAGAGGAACAGGCCGACCGCGGTCGCGCCGGCGCCGGCGAGGATCGTGGACATCCGGAGGTCCCGGTCGGTCCGCGCGGCCGCGGCGGCGCCGGCCGCCTTGCCCTTGAACATCTCCCGGAAGCCGAGCGACAGCGACCGGACCATGATCGGCAGCGATTTGATGATGCCCAGGACGCCGGCCATGAAGATCGCCCCGATGCCGATGTTGCGGACGTAGGTGCTGAAGATCTGGACCTCGGTCATCTCGGCGATCGGGATCTTCCCCGGATAGAGCGGGCCGGGGAGGTGCTGGCCCAGGAACCAGATCAGGGGGATGAAGGCCAGGTGGGAGAGCAACCCGCCGGCCACGATCACGGCATTGTAGCGCAGGCCGATGACGTAGCCCAGTCCGAGGAACGCGGACAGGGCGTCGATCTTGAAGACCATCCGGGCCTTGACGGCTAGGTGGTCCAGGGCCGGGATGAAGCGGAAGGTGATGACCTCGTTCCAGGCGCGGACGGCGATCGCCAGGAACTCGTAGACTGCGCTGATCAGGATGCCGAAGACCAGGAGCTTGGCCTGGGAGCCGCCCGCCTCGCCCGAGACGAGGATCTCGGTCGTGGCGGTCGCCTCGGGGAACGGCAGCTTGCCGTGCTGCTCGACGCAGAAATAGCGGCGGAGGGGCACGAGGAAGAGGATGCCCAGGCATCCGCCCAGGAAGCAGGAGAGGAAGATCTTGAAGATATCCGTGGGGATGCCCAGGATGTAGAGGGCCGGGATGGTGAAGATCGCCCCGGCCCCGATGGCCCCCGACGCCGAGCCGATCGACTGGATGATGACGTTCTCCAGAATCGAGTTGCGGCGCTTATAGAGGTAGCCGAGGCCCACGGCCAGGATCGCGATCGGGATGGCCGCCTCGGGGACGGTGCCGACCTTGAGGCCGAGGTAGGCGATCGAGAAGGTGAAGAACAGGGACATGAACAAGCCCCATAGGACGGCGCGGAGGGTGACCTCGGGCGCGTCGACGTGGGGCGGGACGAAGGGGACGTAGGCCTGGCCGGGTTTGAGCTCCTGGTAGGCTTCCGGGGGGAGCGAGGTTCGAGGCGTTTCCATGCGGCTCTCCTTGGACAAGAGTGGGGACGCCCCTACACTTTTTCCATTTCGGAGGGCCGTGTCAAGAGGGAAAAATATGCTCAGCGGGTCCTGTCGCCGACTAGCCCCTCTGTGGAAGGGGCGGTAGGACAGAGGGCCGTCGGCACGCCGGTTTCCCCGGCGCGGAAACCGGCTCGGGTTCCGGCTCGCGATCGCCGCCCTGCGGGCGTCGAACCATGCTCGCTCGCCTCCACACGGCCTCCTTGCCCTCTGTCCCACCGCCGCATGGGCGCGGAGAGATCGACCGGAACAATTCCAAGGCACAGAATTCTGAGATGCCGGCGGGTGGCGCCGACCGGGGCGCCCCGCCGGCCGAAGCGAATGGGACCCTCGATAAGGGTGATGAGCGAGGCCGGTGAGGCTGGGCGGCGCCAGGACCCGCCGGGCGGGGGAGATCCCTCGCTCCGCTCGGGATGACATTTACTATAGTAATTAAAGGACTGTCACTTTGCCGTATCGTACCGCGAGAGCACCTCTTGCGTCGTCTGGAGGAAGGCGTCGTACTTGACCTTGAGATTCTTCTCCGTCTTCAGCTTGGCGATGTACGACTGCAGGAACTTGTTCTTCTTCTGCTCGAGGACCGTAGCCAGCTCGGTGTCCTTATCCTTGTCGAAATCGGCCCGAGTGACGGTCTTGCGGCTGAGGACGCGGACGAGCGCGTAGCCGTTGTCGAAGGCGATCGGCTCGCTCACCTGGTTCAAGGGCAGGCTGAAGGCCTGGGCGTCGACATCCTTGTTCTCGCCGATGATGCCGACGTACTGCTCTTTCTTGTGGTCGTCGATGGTCTTGATCTCGACCTTGTATTTCTGGGCGATGTCCTCCCAGTTCTTGTCGGTCAGCTTCGCCCGGATTTCCCGAATCCTGGCCAGGGCGGCGTCCTTCTTCCGGAGCTCAATTACGTCGTTCTCGGCGTCGGTCTTCACCTCGTCGAACGTCGCGGGCCGGGGCGCCTCGGTCTTCCGAAGATCGACCAGGCCCACGCCGCCGTACGTATAGACCGGCGCGGAAATCTCCTTGTCCTTCATCTTGAAGAGGGCGGCGGCGATTGATCCCGAGGGGTCGATGTCTTCGAAGGCCTGGCCGTCCTTGAGCAGGCCGGTCGATCGGACCTTGAGGTTGGCCTTGCCCGCGGCCGCGTCGAGGCTCTTGCCCGCCTTGGCTTCCTTCTCGAGCTTGGCGACGCGCTGGGCCGCCAGGTCGCGGGCCTTCTGATCCTGGAGGATAGACCGGATGCGCGGCTTGGCCTCGCTCAGGGGAACGACCGAGGACCCTTCCCGTTCCGTGACCTTGTCGACGGCCAGGCCGGTGTCGCCGGCCACGATGCCGGTCGTCTCGCCGGCCTTGAGCTTGGCGATCTCGTCCTGCTCCTTGGCCGGGAGGGTTCGCCAGTCCGCCGTGCCCCAGTCTCCGCCGTCCTTGGCTTTGTCATCCTTGGAATGGACCTTGGCCAGGGCGGCGAAGTCCTGCTTGGCCTTGATTTTGGCCTCCACGCCTTCGGCCTCGGCCTGGGCGAGGTCCTTGTCCTTGCCGAAGGGGATGAAAATCCGGCTGACCCGGATCTTTTCGGGGTTCTGGAACTGGGCCTTGTTGTCCTGGTAGTATTTCTGGATGTCGGACTCGCTGAGCTCGACCTCCTTCTTCAGGTCGTCGTTCTTGTAAAAGACGAGGCCCCCTTCCCGCCGCTCGGGGATCTTGTACGAATCCTTGGACTGGTCGAAATGGGCCCGAATCTCGGCCGCGTCCGGCTTCTTGTCGAGCTCGACCTTGCTCCGGTCGAGGACCAGGTACTCGATCTTGGCCGAGTCCTTGTCCTTTCGGTAGGTCTCCCAGACCTCGTCCGGCGTGGCGGTCACGCCCGCGGTCAGGATCTGGACGGTCTTGGTCAGGACGATGTCCTTCCGGATGCCGTCCTCGAACTCCGCCACGTTGATGTGGTTGTAATCGAGGACGCGCTTGTAATCCTGGTAGCCGACGAACTGCCCGTCGCGCTGCAGGCCGGGGAAGCTCTTGATCTTGGCCGCCACTTCATCGTCCGAGGCGCGGAGGCCCAGCGAACGGGCCTGCTCGGCGATCAGCGACTGCTCGACCATCTGCTCGAGGACCTGTTGGGGCAGGTTGAGCTGCTCGATGAATGTCTTGTTGAGGTCCTTGTACTGCTGCTTCAGGTTTTCGATCCGGCTCTTGAGGGCGGCGCCGTAGGACTCGGTCGTGATCCGCTCCCGGCCGACCGCGACGAGGGTTCCGGCCCTCCCCCCCTCGCCCAGGCGGCCGGCGCCGCCCCAGACGACGAAGATGGAGAGGATGAACGTCCCCACGATGATCCACAGGATCGGCTTGAGGGACTGGATGTTGTTCCGCATCGTTTTAAGCATCGGTGCACCTCACAGGGAATGGGCGACGGCGCGAGGCCGCTTCGACGCCGCCTTGGCGAAACGGGGGGCGAGGCGGGCCCAGGTCGTGTCGAGGTTCTCGATCATGACCTTGGTCCCGCCGGCGACCGGCATGAAGTTGGAGTCCCCGGTCCAGCGCGGGACGACATGGACGTGGTAGTGGTCCACGACCCCCGCCCCGGCGCTCCGGCCCAGATTCAGCCCGACGTTGAAGCCGTGGGGCTGGTAGGCCGCCCGGAGCACCCGGAGGCTCAGCTGGACGAGATCCATGATCTCGCCGCTCTCCGGCCCGGGGGCGCGCTCGAACGCGGCCGTGTGGCGGTACGGGGCGACCATCAGGTGGCCGGATTGATAGGGATACTTGTTCAGGATGACGAACGCCCGCCGCCCCCGGAGGAGGATGCCGGCCGCCCTGTCGTCCCCGTCCTTCAGCGCGGCGCAGAAGACGCAGGGCGCCGGCTTGTGGACGTTCTTGACGTAGGGCGCCCGCCAGGGCGCGGCGAGATAGCGCATTACTTGTTGATCAGCTCCTTGAGGAGCTTGCTCGGCTTGAAGTAGAGGACCTTCTTGGGCGGGACTTTCACCGGGTCGCCCGTCCGCGGGTTGCGCCCGGATCGCGAAGGCCGGTTCCGGAACCGGAACGAGCCGAAGCCGCGGACCTCGATCTCCTCGCCCTTCAGGATCGCGTCCTTGATCGTGTCGAAAAACAGGTTGACCCCGATCTCCGCCTCCTGCTTGGGAATGCTCATCTCCTTGGAGATGATGTTGATGAGATCGGCTTTAATCATCGTTGGCCTCCTCCTTTTTCGCGGGTTTCTCGGCTTTCTCGGCGGGCTCGGCCTTTTCCACCTTCTCCGCCTTTTTGGGAGTCTGGAACATCTTCAGCTGGTCCTTCATGAGGTCGCCCAGGGTCATCCGGTCGTCCTGGCTGTCGACGTAGCGCTGGTAGTCCTGCTTCTGGATGTCGACCTGCGCCTGGCGGAAGCTGAGCGAGATCTTCTTGTCCTTGGCGTTGAGCTTGATGATCTTGGCCGTCCGCTCCTCGCCGATCTTGAAGGACTCGGCCGGGTTGTCGATCTTCTTCTCGTCGAGCTCGGAGAGGAACACGACGCCCTCGATGCCGGGCATGATCTCGACGAACAGGCCGAAGTCGGCGATCCGGACGATGCGGACGTTGACCAGATCGCCCGTCCGCTGCCGGGCGAAGAACTCCTCCCAGATGTCGCCCTCGAGCTGCTTGATGCCCAGGGAGACCTTCTGGCGCTCGACGTCGATGTTGAGGATGACGGCTTCGGCCTCCTGCCCGACCTTGAGCTTGGCCGACGGATGGCGGATCTTCTCCCAGGAGATGTCCGAGACGTGGATCAGGCCTTCGATGCCCGGCTCGACCTCGAGGAACGCCCCAAAGTCGGTAATGCTCGTGATCTTGCCCTTGATCCGCGTGCCGGTGGGATATTTCTGCTTGAGGATTTCCAGGGGGTGGGGCGTAACCTGCTTCAGGCCGAGGGAGATGCGCTTGGAGGTCGGGTTGACGTCGAGGATGCTCACCGTGACCTCGTCGCCCAAATTCAGGAGCTTCTTGGGGTGGATCATCTTCCGCGACCAGGTGAGGTCGGAGATGTGGACCAAGCCCTCCACGCCTTTTTCGAGCTCGACGAACGCCCCGAAGTCGGTCAGGCTCGTCACCCGGCCCGTGATCCGCTGGCCGGCCATATACTTGTCGGCGATGTTCGACCAGGGGTCGGGCTGGAGCTGCTTCGCGCCGAGGGAGATCTTCTCGTCCTTCTCGTTGAAGTCGAGGACCTGGACCTCGACCTCTTGGCCGACGTGGTAGAGCTCGGAGGGGTGGCCGGTCTTGCCCCAGGACATGTCGGATATGTGGAGCAGGCCCTCGACCCCGCCGATGTCGACAAAGGCCCCGAAGCTCGTCAGGGACTTGACGACACCCTTCAGGACCTGGCCTTTGGCCAGTACGGCGAAGACCTTGCGGCGCTTCATCTCCCTCTCGTCCAGGAGGAAGAGCTTCCGGGAGACAACCGCGTTCGCGTCCTTTCGGTCGAACTTGATGACCCGGAACTTGAACGTCTGGCCGATGAGCTTTTCCGGATCCTTGATCATCCGGATGTCGGCGTGCGAGTCGGGCATGTAGGCCGGAATGCCGACGTTGACCGTGAAGCCGTTCTTGATCCGCTCGACGACCCGGCCCGAAACGATGTGCTGGTGGGCGAAGGCTTTCTCCAGGTTGTCCAGGGCCCTCTCCACGTCCGCGCTCTTCTTGGACAGGACGAAGTAGCCTTCCTTGCGGTCGGTCTTTTCGAGGACGGCTTCGACCTCATCGCCCACTTTGGGCTTGACCGGGTCGGCGGACTCGGTGAACTCCTCGATGGGGATGACCCCCTCGGATTTCAAGCCGATGTCCACCAGGACATAGGTGGGGGTGATCTTGATCACCCGGCCTTTGACGACTTTGCCGGCGGAGATTTCCTTGGTGCTGTACTGGTACTTCTCCAACAGGTGCTCGTAGTCCTCCGTCGACTCCTTGTCGATCGGTTCGGGGTGTTTGGTTGTCTCGGTCATTGGGGGCGACTCTCCTCATGGTGATGTTGCTCGAAGTTCCGTTGGATCTTGGCGACAGCGGCTTCGATGACCTCGGGGGGCGGTGGCGCTCCGCCCGAGATGCCTATGGTCTTCGCTCCGTCGATGATGATTTTCATGGCGGACGAAAAACGATGGACTATCCTAACCGATCAACTTGTGTTTGTCAATGCTAAGTATCGATGAAACCTTGGTTTAGAAGAAATCGATTTCCGACCGGCCGGGCTCAGTCCGGCGGGCGAAGGAAGGCGCCGAGGCCTTGGGTGAGGACGGCCGGAGCGGCCGGGATGTTTTCGACGGAGACCGCCTTCGCCGGTGCGATTTCGGCCAGGGCCTCGAGGAGGGCGGAGACGCCGGCGAGGTGGCGGGCGACGCGCTCATCGAGCGGGATGCCGGCCGGCCCGAACGGGACGAACAGGCGCCCGAGCTTCGCCGCCTTCTCGTAGAACTTGTCCTGGCCATCGACGACCAGCGCGGCCGAGGGCCGGCCCTTGAGGCGGCCGTGCGAGGCGTTGGCCGTTTCAAGCAGGACGGCCATGATGCCCGCCGCGTCGCCCCATTCCCGATGGGACAGGCCGCGGAGGTTGGGCGGCGAGGCCTCGAGGCGGAAGTCGTAGCCCTCGGCCTGGAGGGACATCTGGGCGGTGGCCGCCAGGTCCGCGCCGTTTTCGTGGAAGACGATGGCGTTGATCACCGGGTATTCGGGCGCGGACTCGTGGAGGTCGATCCCGAGGACCACGCCCTCGGCCTTGATGAGGGCCATGATCGCAAAGGCCACGCGCTCCGTCAGGCTGCCGTCGGGCTTCCCGGGGTAGGCGCGGTTGAGGTTCCGCGATTCGATCCCGGCCAGCTTCTGCCCGCCGGGATTGACGTAGATCGTCGGGTCGGGCCATTGGTGGACGGGATTCGTCACCCGGGCCCCGAGCCGGAACGAACGCCGGCCGCCGGGCGTCGAAATCTCGTAGCGCTGGGGGCTCGCCTCCTGCGGATCACTGTGGGTGAAGCCGCTGGCGTTCGCCCAGGGGATGATGAGAACTTTGCCTTTCGCCGTCCGGATGTTCTCGGCCAGGACGACGGCCGCGATGGTGCCCGCGGGCTCGTTGGGATGGGTTCCACCGACGACGAGCACCGAGCCGCCCGCGGCCGGGCCCTGGAAAACGTACACCGGCGTGTCGCCCGGCGTCCCCTTGAGCGGCGGGAAATAATCGCTCAGCCGGCGCGCGGCGGTCAGGCCGGGTCCCGGGCGGATTTCGTCGGCGGCCCGCATGGCCAGAAACTCGCGCCCGGAGAAAAAGCAGACGACGAGCGTCAAGGCCGACAGGATGAAGGGGGACGTGCGCCGGATACTCATTTCACTAAGACGAGCCTCAGGAGGAAGAGGATCAGGACCAGGGCTGCGCCCGCCTGTTTCCAGAAATCCTTCTCGCGGAAAAGATACCAGGCCGTGTGGGCGGCGAGAGCGAGGACGATCAGGTGGTAGACGAGGCGCATGATCAGAGGATCCTCTCCAGGATGGGCGAGGCCAACAGGACCACGAGGCTCCAGGCGAGGAGGGCGAGGGCCGGCCCGGCGCAGGCCCGGAGCACCGGGGCCAGGCTTTCTTCTCCGGAGACCTGGGCCGAAAACCGGGCGGCCATGGCCGCGGGAGGGACGAGATCGCCGAGCCCCGCCAGGGCGGACAAGGCGGCGGCGGTGATGAGAGCGTTGCGGTTGACGAGGGCCAGCAGGAATGGGACGCCAAGGACCGAGGCCGAGCCGAAGGCCGAGATGCCTCCGAAGAGCGGCAGGCCGACGGCCAGGCCGGCAAAAAGGAGCGCGGGCGGCAGCGAGAGGAAGGCCAGCACCGTCCAGCCCCGCGCCCCGGTGAGGGTCATGACCTGGATGAACATGCCCACGCCCGCCAGGATGGAAAGGATGGGCATCGCCTGCTCGACGGCCCGCTGCGTCGCCTTGAGGATGTTGAATCGGCGTCCGCAGACCGCCCCGACCAGGCTTCCGGCGAGGAAGATCACGGGCAGGCCGAGGCCGGGAAGACCGCGCGGATGGATGTTTTCGAGGATCATCAGGGCAGGCACGAGGAGGAGGGGGAGATAGAGCTTGAAGGATGGGGATGCCCCGGGGAGAAGGGTTTTCAATTCATCGAGGGGAGGAATCCGCATCCGCCCCCGCCCGATCCAGAGCGCGGTAAAGACCGCGACCGGGACGGAGATGATCAGGAGGGGCAGGGTGAGGCCGACGTAAGGCATGTCGACCCCCGCGCCCATGATCATGACCAGGATGTTGACCGGCGGGGCGATCATCCCCAGGACGGCGCCCAAGGCCACGAACGCGGCCGTCCTGGCTCGGGGCAGGCCGAGCTTCAGGAGGACGGGGGCGACGATCGGGCCCGTGCTCAGGGCGGCGGCCAGCGAGCTGCCCGTGATCATGCCTGGGAACATCATCAGGAGCATAAGCGTCAGGAGCAGGCCCGTCCGGCTTCTCCGGAACGTCCTCAGGATCGCGGCCGCGAGGGCGTCGAGAGTCCCGGACTCCTCGAGGACCTTCATGAAGATCATGGCCGAGGCGAGGATGAGGATGATGTCGAAGAACCCGAACGCCCCTTCGACCAGGTGCCTCAGGGCAAGTCCCTGCCCGCCGGCCAGGGCGCCCGCGGCCGCGGCCAGGGCGAGGGCGACGCCGAGCGGGAGCTTGAAGCGGAGGGTCAGCCCGGCGAACGCGCCGACCATCACCAGCAGGACCAGGGGCTCGGACATCGGGTGGGAGGGAGCGGCGGGGCTCCTATTTCCCGAACGCCGCTTTCAGGGGCTCGACGGCGTCCAGCGTTTTCTCCACCACTTTCAGGGGGATGGCCTTCTCCCGGCAAATCCGGGCGAAGAGCCCGTCCTTGTCGCCCGAGGCGACGACGATGGCCATTCTCGCCGACGGCAGGAACTCCTTGATCATCTCGTCCGTCAGCTCGCCCCGCCGCTGTTCCCCGCCGAGATGGAGGCAGAGGACGGGCATGGACAGGGATTTCGCCGCGGCCAGGAGGGCGCGGACGCGGTTCTTCTCTTTGGCCGTATCCAGCCCGGCCGCGCCCAGGCCTTTCATGCTGGCCCCGAGCACGAGGACGAGCGTCTTGTAGCCGGCCAGGTCCTTGCCTTCCGCGGCCTTGGCCAGCGTCGCCGGAAGCCCGCCCCTGCGGGCCAGGGTCGCCGCGAGGGAGACATCGGCGCTCTGCCCGGCCGACGTGAGGAGGAGGGGCGTTTCGAAGGCGGGCGGGACGGCCGGGGCGGCCTGGCCGCCGGCCGCGACTCCGGCCAGGAGCCCGGCGAGGATGACGAGGACGCCTGTCTTTTTCATGCGGGCCCGCTCCTTTCCCGGCGCGTCTTTTTTCCCCGGCGAAGGGAGGAGGCTCCGGCTCCCGCTTCGCCGCGGTCGTCTTCAGTATCCGGCGCCGACGCCGTCGCGCCGCGAATCGGCGCCGCCGTGGATGATCTTGCGGTCGCGGAGGACCATGATCCCCTGCGCGCCGCCGAAATACTTGTCGAACGGCTCTTTGAGCGCGATCCGGTGCCCCAACGCCTCCAAGACCCGGAGGACATGGCCGGGGATGCGGGACTCGACCGCCATGGGCTGCGCCTTCCCGTCGGCCGCGTCCGTGAAGAAGCGGGGGGCCTCGATGGCCTCGTCGAGCGACATCCCGAACTCGACCGCGTTGAGGACGATCTGGGCGAGCGAGGGGAAGATGCGCAAGCCGCCGGGCGAGCCGAGCGAAAGATACGGCGCCCCGTCCTTGAACATGATCATCGGGGCCATGTTGCTCGCGGGGCGGCGGCCGGGGTTGGGCGCGTTCGGCGATTTCGGATCGACCGCGAAGTCGGCCATATGATCGTTCAGCAGGAATCCGGTCCCTTCCGGGACGATCCCGGTCCCGAAAAAGTCGTTGATCGACTGGGTCAGGGCGACGATGTTCCCGTCCTTGTCGATGACGCCCACGTGGGTGGTGTTCCCCTTGCAGTCCGCGACGGAGTCTGCCGGCCCCGTCTCGTAGGCGCCGGCGAGTTTGTCCGCGGAGATCCTTTCCCGAATCTCGCGGGCGTGGTCCTTGGACAGGAGGCGCTCGAGAGGGAGGCTCACGAAGTCGGGATCGCCGTCGAAGCGCTCCTTGTCGGCGAACACGAAGCGCATGGCTTCGGCCAGGTGATGGATATAGGCCGGGCTGTTATGCCCCCAGGCCTTGAGCGGCCAGCCTTCGGCGATCGACAGGAGCTGGAGGAGGTGCAGGCCGCCCGTCCCCGGCGGCGGGATCGTGTAGATCAGGGCGCCTTTGTAGGTGCCGCTGAGGGGCTCGACCTCGACCGCGCGGTAAGCCGCCAGGTCGTCGAGGGTCATCGCTCCCGCCTTCGCCCGGACGGCCTCCACGATCTTCCGGGCGATCCCGCCCTTGTAGAACTCGTCGACGCCGCGCGCCGCGACGAGTCGGAGCGTCGCGGCCAGCGCCGGGTTCCGGAGGACTTCTCCCGGCTCATACGGCACGCCTCCGTTCAAGTAAGCCGTGCCCTCGCCCCCGTTCCTGGCGAGCTTCTCGTATTCGTCCTTATCGATCTGGCTGAACGTCGCGCCGACCGGGAAACCCTTCTCGGCGATCTCGATCCCGCGCGCGGCGGCTTCGGCCAGGCTCTTCGTCCCGTACTTGCCCAGGGCGTAGCTCCACCCGGCCAGCATGCCGGGCACGGCGACGGCCGTGCCGCGCTCCTGGCGCCATTCGGCCTGAGCTTTTCCCTTGTCGGCGAACATGTCCGGCGCGGCGGCGACCGGCGCCTTTTCCCGGAAATTGATCACCGTGGCCTTGCCTGAGCTCGCGAGGTAGATGAGCATGAACCCGCCCCCGCCGATGCCCGAGGCGAACGGCTCGGCCGCGTTCAGAGCGAAGGCGGTCGCGACGGCGGCGTCGACGGCATTGCCGCCGGCCTTCAGCATGTCGAGGCCGGCCTGGGCGGCGAGGGGATGGGCCGCAACGACCATGCCTTTCCGGCCGACATAATTAAAAGGAGCGTGGGGGTCGAACAACCCGGTTGTCGCGGGCGACGCGGTCGTCCCGGACGGGCTCGTCGCCGCCGAGGACGGCGACGAAGGGGCGACCTGCGGGCGGCAGGCGGCGGCGGGGCCGAGGGCCAGGCCAAGCGCTAAGGCGACGGCCGCAGCCCTGCGGTCGCAGACGACTCGGCCGGGCCGATCCGGACGACTCGGCCGGGTCACGCGTTCTCTTCCTGCATGAGCTTTTTGAGCTCTTCGGCCGAAGGCAGATCTTCGATCGCGTTCAATCCGAAATAGGCCAGGAATTTCTCGGTCGTCCGGTAGAGGAGAGGCCGGCCCGGGGCCTCCTTGCGCCCGACGATTTTGATCAGCTTGTTCTCGAGCAGGGTGTGAAGGGCGTAGCTCGAGTCCACCGCCCGGATGGCGGCGATCTCGGCCTGGGTCACCGGCTGGTGATAGGCCACGGCCGAGAGCGCCTCGAGGGCCTGGCCCGAAAGCTTCTTGCGGCGCTCGATCTGGAGGAGCTTCCGGACCGGAGGATCGAATTCCGGCTTGGTCGAAAAGACATACCCTCCCGCCGAGGGGATGATGCGGATCGCGCGCTCGGAGTTCTCGTAGGCGGCCAAGAGGTCCTGGAGGGCCCGGGCGATCTCCTCGGGAGGCACGTCGGGCAGGACTTCGGCCATCTTGGCCGGCGTCAGGGGTTCGACTGAAATGAAGATGAGGGCCTCGAGGGTCTGCTGTAGCTTGTCCATCATTCCTTCCCTTTGGTGACCGGCGGAGCGTCCTTGCGGAGCCAGACTTTGATCGAGTGGAAGAGCTGCTCCTGGATGGCGACCACGAGCCGGGCCTTGATGAGCTCGAGGAGGCAGAAGAAGGCGAGCAGCGCCTCCTCCAGGCTGTCGTGCGAGCCCAGGTAGTCGAGGAAATCGAGAAAATCGCGCTCCTTGAGGATCGTCATGATCTCCTTCATCTTGTCGCCCATGGACAGCTCTTTGCCCCGGATGACCTTGAGGTTCTCCCCCTGCCTGCGTTTCATCATGGAGAAAAACGACTCGGCCAGGTCGAAGAGAGAGACCTCGATGAGGTCCAGGTCCTGCTCGGGAAGCGGGGCGGTCAGGGCGGCCCGGCGCCAGATCTGGGACTGTTCCTCCTCGCGCTCGCGCAGGACGCCGACCGCGGCCTTGATCCTCTGGTAGTCCACGAGGTGGTCGACGAGCTCCTTACGCGGGTCTCCTTCAAGCGCCGCCGGTTGCTCCCGCGGCAGCAGGATCTGGGACTTGATGTAAATGAGGAGCGCGGCCATCAGGAGGAACTCGGCCTCGCGGTCGAGGTTGATCCGCTCCCGGCTGCTGAGGTATTCGAGGTACTCGCGGGTGATGACCGCGATGGGAATGTCCTGGATGTCGATCTTCTTCTTCTTGATCAGGAAGAGGAGCAGGTCGAGCGGGCCCTCGAAGACGCCCAGCTTGATCTGGTAGCCCTCGTCGATCTCGCTCGGCATCGCCTCAGAACCCCAGGGCCGCCCGGACTTCGTCCATGGTCTTCCGCGCGGCTTCGCGGGCCTTGGTGTTGCCGTCCTCGAGGATGTCCCAGACGAGCTTCGGCTCGCGCTCGAAGCGCGCCCGCCGCTCGCGGTAGGGCGCGAGCGCCTCGATCAGGGCGTCGATCACGACGGCCTTGCACTCGCGGCAGCCGATGCCGGCCGTGCGGCATCCGTGGGCGATCTCGTCACGCCGGGCCTGGGGGACGAAAGCCCGGTGCAGGGTGAAGACCGGGCAGTCGTTCGGCTCGCCGGGGTCGGTCCGCCGCATGCGCCGCGTGTCGGTCTTCATGGGCAGGATCTTCTCTCGGATGACCTCGGGCGGGTCCTTGATGTAGATCGCGTTGCCGAGCGACTTGCTCATCTTGCGGCCGTCGGTCCCGGCCAGGCGCGGGATCTCGGTCAGGATCGTCTGGGGCTCGGGGAAGATCTCTCCGAACGTCCGGTTGAAGCGGCGGACGATCTCGCGCGTCAGCTCAATGTGGGCGGCCTGGTCCTCGCCGACGGGCACGGCGTCGGCCTTGTACATGATGATGTCGGACGCCTGGAGGACGGGATAGCCGAGGAATCCGTAGGTGTTGAGGTCCTTGTCCCGGATCTCCTGCTGCATCTCCTTGAAAGTCGGCACGCGCTCGAGCCAGGGGAGAGGGACGACCATGGACAGGATAAGGTGGAGCTCGGCGTGCTCCTTGACCTCGGACTGGCGGAAGATCACGCACTTCTCCGGGTCGAGGCCGGCGCTCAGCCAGTCGACGGCCACTTCGAACTCGTTGGACTTGATGACCTTGGAGTTCATATACTCCGAACTCAGGGCGTGCCAGCTGGCGATCGAGTAGTAGCAGCGATAGACGTCCTGGAGCTTGATCCAGTTCCGGAGCGCGCCGGCGATGTGGCCGAGGTGGAGCGGCCCGGTCGGCCGCATGCCGCTGAGGATGGTTTTCCGGACGTCGGGGCTCATCCGAGGATCACGTCGATGAAGATTTCGATCGGGGCGACGATCATGGTCAGGACTCCCATCATGATGAGGGCCATCACCAGGAAGAAGCCGTACGGCCTGAGGCGCTCGTAGCGGTCGGCGTACTTCTCCGGCAGGATCCCCATGAGGATTCCACTCCCGTCGAGCGGGGGAATGGGGATAAGGTTGAAGACGGCCAGGTAGATGTTGATCAGGACGACGAAATAAAGGATGAGGGCCAGGCCCTCGAGAGGAAAGATCCCCTTGGGCAGGGCGGCCCGGAGCATTTCCGGGCTCTTGAACAGCGTTCGGCTGATGACCTTCAGGAAGCGGTTGACCCCCGGGTCGGCGAGCTTGAGGATGAGGAGGAGGACGAACGCCCCGAGCGCGGCTAAGCCATTGGCGGCCGGGCCGGCGAGAGAGATCCAGAGGCTGTCCCGCCGCGGGTTGCGGAGGTTGTAGGGGTTGACCGGGACGGGCTTGGCCGCGCCGAAGGCCGGCATGCCCAGCAGGGTCAGAAGGACCGGGACGGCGATGGTGAAAATGGGGTCGATATGGACGATCGGGTTCAGGGTTACACGCCCGAGGTTGTGGGCGGTCGGGTCGCCTAGGCGGAACGCGGCCCAGCCGTGGGCCGCCTCATGGATCGTGATGGCAAACAGCACCACGAACAGCTGCATCGCTATGGATAGGACATTCATCGCAAACCAAGCGCTATTTATAACATACCTCGGCTTGAAAAAGCGAGGCGATTGAAGAATAATGGGACGCCGGCCGGGGATGACGCCCGGCTCGGCCCAAGCTCCCGATGACCGAGAACCCGCCGAAGAAAGGCCCGATGACGCCCGGCGTGCCCGACTACGCGGCCCTCTACCGCGCGGACCTCCAGGGCGACTTCTACGGCCCGGACTACTACCGGCCGCCGGCGAGCGATATCGACAGCGCCATCATCTACGACGACGGCGAGGACAAGCGCGCCACGGCCGCCTTCCTCTCCCTGTGCTTCGGGCCGCGGCGCGCCCTCGAGGCGGGGTGCGCCATGGGGCTCCTGGTCAAGGCCCTCCGGGGGTGGGGCGTCGAGGCGGACGGCTTCGACTTCTCGCGGTGGTGCGTCGAGAACGCCCACCCCGCCGCAAAGGCTTGGGTGCGATGGGGCGATGTCCTCGACCTCGCCCCTCCCGGGCGGCCTTACGACCTGGTCCTCGCCCTGGACATCTTAGAGCATGTGCCGCCGGACAGCGTCCCCAGGATGCTGGCGAACCTCGCCGCGGCCCTGGAGCCGGGCGGCCTCCTGTTCACGGTCGTCCCGGCCTATGGTCCGAACGGCTTCGGGCCCGAGCTCTACCCGCTCGCCTACGAGGAGTGGCGCCGGGATGCGGCCGCGGGCCTTCCGTTCAGGAACATCCCCCTCGACGACCGGGGACGGCCGCATCTCGGCCACCTGACCCACGCGACCATCTCCTGGTGGGAAGCCGCCTTCGCCCGGGCGGGCTTGCGGCGGCTGGGAGGCGCGGAGAAGGTTCTCCATGAAAAGTTCGACGCGGCGTTCGAATATCCGCGCCGGTCGTTCTTCCTGTTCGTCAAGGCGGGACGCTTCGGCGGGCACGGAACGGAGCGTCGCCTGCTGAAGAGGATCGAAGCCGTTCCGGGGCTGCCCCGGGGATTCTTCGAATGGGAGCGCTGGGGCGACATGTGGGTCCGATGGACCCGGGCGGAGGCCCGGGACGTGGTCGAGGTCCGCGGCCGAAGCCGTCTCTCCCTGCGGGCGGCCTGCCATCATCCGGATATTGCGGGCCGGCCCGTCACGGTGGAATTCGCGGTGCGGGACGGTGGGGCGGAGTCCGTCGAAAGCCGCGATCACGGCTGGCGCGACATCGATCTGGCCCTGCCGCGGCGGGAATTCGCCGTCCTGGATATCAAGGTTTCGCGGACATGGTGTCCCGAGCCGGACGTCCCCGACATCCGCCGCCGGGACCTCGGCGCCGCCCTCTCCTACTTTTAATTAAAGGAAGGGCAGGTAGCGGCCGATCTCGTAATCGCTCACCTGGGTGTCGAACTCCGAGCCGACGTTCTTCGTGTAATCGGCGATCTCGTCCCGCTTGTTGGCGATGAACTTTTCGAAGATGTGATCGCCGAGCGCGCCCCGGACGAGGTCGCTCTTTTCCATGAGCCGGACGGCTTCATCCAGGTCCCGGGGCAGGGTCTGGATCCTGAACTTCTTCTGCCGGGCGCCGCTCATGTCATAGATGTTCTCCTCGACCGGGTCGGGAAGAGGGTAGCGCTCGCGGATGCCGGACAGGCCGGCGGCCAGCATCGCGGCGAAGGCGAGATAGATGTTG
The DNA here is from genome assembly GCA_003141555.1 of Candidatus Aminicenantota bacterium. Lineage (GTDB taxonomy): Bacteria > Acidobacteriota > Aminicenantia > Aminicenantales > UBA4085 > FEN-413. Next base: position 71,991 of record PLMN01000011.1, on the reverse strand, counting down.
CAGCCGGGGTCGGGCGAGCGCAGCTCGATGCGGGTCGCGATCTCCTTGCCCGGCTGATAGCGGGGGACGCGGATGTAGGCCGAGCGGTTCTTCTGGCCCCAGGCGATGTAGACCGGCGCCTCGTAGCCCTCGATCAGCCGCTTGTAGGAGTTGACCCATTGGCTGAAGACGGCGCAGATCTCGCGGGCATGGGTGGTCAGACCGGCGATATAGGCCCGGGCCGTGTCGCTCAGGTGATCGGCCCCGTTCGGGTCGAAGAAGAGGTTGGCTTTGCCCGCCCAGAGGGACTGGTGGACGTGCATCCCGCTGCCGTTCTGGCCGTTGATCGGCTTGGGCATGAACGTCGCGTAGAGGTTGTGCATCCGGGCCACCCGCTTGACCATGTAGCGGAAGATCATGCCGATGTCGGCCATATCCAGGGCGTTCGCGTAGCGGAGGTCGATTTCGTGCTGGCCGTGGGCGACCTCATGGTGATCGTATTCCGACGGGATGCCCATCTTTTTCAGGAGGAGTTGGATCTCCTTGCGAATCTCGCCGTGGCGGCCGGCGAAGAAGTAGCCGCCCTCGTCGAGCGGGACGGGCTCGCGGTCGTTGGCGAAGATGAAGAACTCGAGCTCCGGCCCGACCTTGAAGTCGTCGAAGCCGGCCTCGGCCGCGGTCCTCAGGGCGCGCTTCAGGGCGTAGCGCGAGTCGCCCATGTAGGGCCTCCCATCGGGGGTCATGATGTCGCCGAACATGACCGCCTCGCGCCAGGTCGTGTCCTCGGCGAAGCCCTTGTACTCCCAGGGGAAGATGCGGCAGGTCTTCGGGTCGGGCTTGATGTTCAGGTCGCTTTCCTCGATCCGGACGAAGCCTTCGACCGAGGAGCCGTCGAAGCCCTTGCCCTCGGCGAAGGCCTTCTCGAGCTCGGCGCTCGGAAACGAAAAATCCATGGGCCGGCCGAGGATGTCGGGGAAGATGATCCGGATGAATTCGATCTTGCGGGCCGGGTCGAGAACCGCCTTGAGGACCTCCTCTTCGTTCAGGAAGCCGAAATTTTTGCGGTTGTCATCATTCTGGTAATTCATAACGCCTCTCCTTTTACAATCAATTGTCACAATAAATAAACAATTCTGAATCAAATGTCAATATATCATCATATATTGTTGACATTTGCAAAGTTGACTGAGATAATGAGCTAGGAGGCGACCGTGAGCGATGAACTCGCAAAAAAGATCGTCAGGGCTCTGAATCAGAACGCCCGGAAGAGTTACCGGGAAATCGCCAAGGACATCGGGACGTCGGCGACGGCGGTCATGAATATCATCAAGAAGCTTGAGAGCCGGGGAGCCATCAAGGGCTATATCCCCGTCGTCGATCCCGCCCATTTCGGCTACGATCTCACCGCCGTGATCTCGCTGCGCATTTCGCAGGGCAAGCTCCTCGAGACCCAGAAAAAGATCGCGGCCGATCCGCAGGTCGCGGCCGTGTTCGATATCACGGGCGAATGGGATTCGCTCGTCATCGCCTATTTCAAGGGCCGCGACGACCTCAACCGCTTCCTCAAGAAGCTCACCGGCCTGCCCTTCATCGACCGGACGTCGACCCACCTCGTCCTCAACACCGTCAAAGACGACCGCCGCTTGTTCATCTGACGCGGATTTCCCTTGACAGGGGCCTTCGTTGTGCCATAATTCATTTTTTCGCCGGAGGTCGTCATGCCCAAGAAAATCTATGTGCCCACGGGTCACCATTACATCGTCGAAGCTTCAGGCTGCAACGCCAAGGTCATCGGCAGCGTGGAGAAGGTCCAGGACATCCTGGTGAAGGCCGCGGAGATCGCGGGGGCCAAGGTCTGGGCGATCTCCTTCAGCAAGTTCCCGCCGAGCGGCGTGAGCGGGGTCGTGGTTATCTCCGAGTCCCATATCTCGACCCACACCTGGCCCGAGATGCGCTACGCGGCGCTCGACATCTACACCTGCGGGAGCCACGTCGATCCCGAAAAGGCGGTCGTCTACGCCCTCGAGGCATTCGGCGCTTCGACGTCCCACATCACCGAGATCACGCGCGGCATCGATGAGGGCGACTGGAAATTCTTCCACAGCTTCGTGACCTGGGAAGAGAATTTCCGGAAGCATCTCGACAAGACGTCCGAGAAGAAATAGGCTGGCCGCCGCTCCGGCGGCCTGCGAACCGGGCCCGTTTTCGCTCCTACCAACGTAAATTTCTTTTACGCTCTAATCATATTTAAGCCATCCCCGAATCGCCCTGTCGCAGTTCGCCGCTCCGCATTTTCCCGGTTCCCCCCGTTTTGGACCGCTTGGCACAAAAAATGCTTGATCAGAGTCGAGAGGTGTCCCCCAATGGCGCTCACGCCTCGTCGGGCCTTCTGGTATAATAACAAAGTGAGGGGATTGCGGCGGGGAGTTGCGGGTTGTTGCCTTGCGGCTTTCGCCGCGATCTTCCCTTCGACGCTTCCCGCCCAGACGATCGAGGACCTCTTCGGGCGCCTCCAAATCGCTTTTGCCGCCCGGGACGCGGCGGCCTATCTCGAAGCCTTCGATCCCGCCCTCCGCGAGCGGGAGGCCGGTCCGTTCGTGTCCTTCCATAAGGCGTGGAAGATGGATAGCGTCGCCTTCCACCTGGCCAACCGCGACGCGAACCCGGAGGGGGAGGCCGGCCTGTATTTCCAGACGCTCTACGAGAACCCGTTCGCGGTCATGCTCGAGGTCTGGCACATCCGGCTCCGCCGGGACGGCGGGCGCTGGGTCATCGCCGCCAAGGAGGTCTCGGGCAACATCGCGACGCTCTACAAGGTCAAGATTCCGTCAGACCGTGCCGAGCGGGCGTCGCGCGTCGAAATCCGCCACCAGGACATCCTCCTCACCTTCCAGGACGCCTGGGTCTTTTACGACAACATCCCGGACATGGAGACCGCCCTGCTCGTGATCGGCAAGGGCCGCGTCCGCTTCTCGCCCTCGGACGAAGGGGAGCGCCACCAGCTCGAGCTCCGCTACAAGACGCCCGTCGTCGAGGACGTCCTGGAATACGCCTTCCTTCGGTTTTCCGACTCGTTTTTCAGGTCGAATATTACGATCATCCCGGCCCCGGCTAGCGCGGGGGTGCTGGGCAAGAGCCCGGCCCCGCCCCAGACCGTCTTGAACCAGGCCTACTCGCTTTTCAGCAAATACTACCCTCTGGCGTTCACCATCGAAAACTCGCTGACGCGCGACCGCCTGTCGTTCATTCCCCAGACTGATCAGGTGTCCTTCGATTTCAAGGGTGTCGACAAAGGCGAGATGGGCTACATCTTCTCGCCGTTCTCGGACGAGGAAATCCATTTCCTGACGCGGGACCCCGACAAGCTGATCAATCTCTATTCGCCCGAGGCCGAAACGCCGGGAGGCCCGAAGAGGATGTTCATCAGCTTGGGAGAGAAGTTCGCCGTCCGCCGCTGCGATGTCGAGCTCGATTTCCAGCCCGAGAAGTTCTATCTCTCGGCCCGGGCCCGGGTCCAGATCTTCGCCAAGCTCGACCGCGTCGACAGCCTGCAGTTCTCGTTCAACGCCAAGCTCGACATCCTCCGGATCTTCGACCGGGACAACCGGGAGCTGTTCTTCACCCAGGACAAGAGCCGGAATCTGCTTTACGTCTATCTGCTGAAGCCGATCGAACGCGGGGACACGGCCACCGTCGAGGTCCTCTACCGCGGATCGCTCGAGCCCATGATCCAGACGGTCGACGTCCTGCCGATGCGGCAGATGACCGATTCCTACGCGCTCGTCATGCCCCGCTTCGACACGTATCTCTACAGCCAGGGATCGGCCTGGTACCCCGCCCCCACGGAGGAGAGCTATTTCCAGGCGAGCCTTCGCTTCAGCGTCCCGCCGGATTACACGTGCATCGCCAATGGCGTTCTGACCGAACAGGGGGTCTTCGACTCGCGCCGCGTCTCCGGCCTCGACAAGGTCGGCAATTCCCTCTTCCACTTCGAGACGAAGGTGCCGGTCAAGTATCTGTCGGTCCTTTTCGGAAAGCTCGACCGGCTCCCCGATTCGCCCGTGCCCGCGGCCGTGCCCCTCCAGGTCTACACCTCGTCCGATATCGGCTCCTCGCGCCTCTGGATCGCCGACGAAAGCCGGGCGATCCTCGAGCGCTTCGCGTCCTGGTTCGGCCCCTACCCCTTCGAAAAGCTGACGGTGATCCAGCGCCTCCACCCCACGGCCGGCGGCCACAGCCCGGCCTCCTTCGTGGTCATCAACGAGGCCCCCCGCCTGCCCGAGCTCCTTCCCCCGCCCGTCCTCGGCGGCCCGGTCGACCTCTCGCGCTTCCGGGAATATTTCCTGGCCCATGAGATCGCCCACCAGTGGTGGGGCCAGGCCGTCTCGGGCGAGGGCTACCGCGACCAATGGCTGAGCGAGGGGCTGGCCCAGTTCGCGGCGATCTCCTACCTTCGGGCGAAGCTCGGCGAGGACGCGGCTGCGGGGATCCTGAAAAGGTTCTCGCAGTGGACCGAGCGCAAGTCCCGCTTTGGGGCGATCACCCTGGGCTCCCGCCTCAGCTATCTCGATTTCGAGGCCTACCAGGCGATCGTTTACGACAAGACCGCGGTCGCCTTGGTCATGCTCCGCGACCTCCTCGGCGAGGAGGTCTTCTTCCGGGGCCTGAGGGCGTTTTTCGAGACGAACAAGTTCAAGACCGCCCGGACGGCCCAGTTCGTCAAGGCCATGGAGGAGGCGTCGGGCCGAGATCTCAAGGCCTTTTTCCACGAGTGGTTCGAGTCCTACGCCCTTCCCGACGTCCGGGTGAGCTCCGCGGCCCAGAAGGCGGGGGACGGCTACGTTCTCAAGATCGGGGTCTCGCAAAACCGGGGCGTCTTCGTCTTCCCGCTCTGGATGACGTGGGAAGAGAACGGCCGGAAGGTCCGGAAGATGCTCGAGGTCAACTCCGCCGCCCAGGAATTCGAGGTCCGCACCGTCGCCCGCCCCGTCCGGGTCAAGGCCAACCCGGACAAGCTGGTCCCCGGCGATTTCCGCTAGAACTCGTCGACGTCGATCCGCAGGCGCTTGATCATCTCGTTGAGCGTCGTCGGCTTCACGTCCAGCATCCGGGCGGCGTTCTTCTGGATCCCCTTGGCCCGCCGGAGCGTCGTTTCGATCAGCCGCTTCTGGAAGGTCAGGGTCTGGTCGTGCAGGCTCTGCCCGTCGCCTTCGGCCTCGAGAACGGCCGCTTCGCGGCGGTGCGGGCCGAGGATCCCGTCCGGGAGGTTGTCCCGGGTGATGACCGGCGACCGGGCGAACACGACGGCCCGCTCGACGAGGTTTTCGAGCTCCCGGACGTTGCCCTCCCAGTCGTGGTTCTCCAGGATCTCCAGGACGTCCTCGGAGACGCCCTCGATCGGCTTGCCGTTCTCCCGGGCAAAGATGTCGATGAAGTGCTTCACCAGGAGGGGAATGTCGTCCTTCCGCTCGCGCAGGGGCGGGAGGGGGATCTTGATGACGTTCAGCCGGTAGAACAGGTCCTTGCGGAAAGCCCGCTGGTCGATGAGGACCTCGAGGTCGGTGTTGGTCGCGGCGATGATCCGGACGTCGACCCGGATGGTCTTTGTCCCCCCCAGGCGCATGAACTCCCGGTCCTGCATGACCCGCAGGAGCTTGGCCTGGGTCTCGAGACCGATCGAGGAGATCTCGTCGAAGAAGATGGTCCCCTTGTCGGCAGCTTCGAACAATCCCTGCTTCTCGCTGACCGCGCCGGTGAACGCGCCCTTGACGTGGCCGAACAGGTGGCTTTCCAGGAGGTCGGGGGGGAGGGACCCGCTGTTGACCACGACGAAGGGGAAGCCCGACCGGTTGGAGTTCTGGTGAATGGCCCGGGCGACGAGCTCCTTGCCCGTCCCGCTCTCGCCTTCGATGAGGATCGTGCTCCGGGTCGGGGCCGCCGCTCGGATGAGGTCGAAGACCTTCTCCATGGCCCGGCTCCGGCTGATGATGTTGGAGAAGCTGAACTTCCGGTCGAGCTCGCCCCGGAGGCGGAGATTCTCGTCCCGGAGGGACTTGTGGTCGAGGGCCCGGGCGATCGTCAGGAGGAGCTCCTCGTGCTTGAACGGCTTTTGAACATAGTCGAAAGCCCCGATCTTCATCGCTTCGATCGCGGATTCGACCGAGGCGTAGGCGGTGATGATGATGACCAGGGCTTGGGGATTGATGCGTTGGAGGGCCCGGAGCACGTCCAGGCCGCTCATCCCGGGCATCATCAAGTCGAGGAGGACGAGGTCGAAGGTCCGGGTCTCGTATTTCTGGAGAGCCTCCTCGCCCGAGGACGAGCTCTCGACCTCGTAGCCCTCCGAGGTCAGGAGCTGGCTCAGGACCTCGAGGATAATGGGCTCGTCGTCGATCACGTGGATGGTGCGCGGGGTGTTCATGGCGTTGCCTTTCCTGACCTAAGAAGAAGAAGAAGATGAGGACCCGGCCCGAGCGGCCTCGAGCTTCCGCCGGTCGAGGTCCTTGGGAAGGGAGATCGTGAAGCTCGTCCCTCGGCCGATGACGCTGTCCACGCCGATCCGGCCCTCGTGTTCCTTGATGATGGCGTAGCTGATCGACAGGCCGAGGCCCGTCCCCTTGCCTACGCCCTTGGTCGTGAAGAAGGGGTCGAAGATGTGGGGCAGGTGCTGCTCCTTGATGCCCGTGCCGTTGTCCGTAATCCGGATCACGGCCTCGGTCTCGGTCTCGAAGAGCTCGATCCGCAACGTCCCGCCTCCGGGCATGGCGTCGAGGGCGTTGAGGATGATGTTGATGAAGACCTGTTGGAGCCGCTCGCCCTGGGCCCAGATGGGCTTGACCGGGGCCAGGGCGAGCTCGAGGACGATGTTCATCGTCTTGAGCTTGTAGTCGATGAGCGATAGGATCTCCTGGAGCGTGTCCAGGAGGGAGACCCGGTGGAAGGCCAGGTCGGACGGGTTGCGGGAGAAGTTGAGCAGGTTCTTGATGATCCGGGACACGCGGTCGGTCTGGGCTTCGATCTTCGCCAGCACCTGGGCGAAATGGACGTCCGTCGATTTCTTCTGGAGCATCTGGACATAGCTCGAGATGCCGGTCAGCGGGGTGTTGATCTCGTGGGCCACGCCCGCCGAGAGGAGGCCGATCGAGGCCAGCTTTTCCGAGGTCAGGAGCTGCTGCTGCATCTGGATCTTTTCGGTGATGTCCTCGAAGGCGACGATTGTCCCGTAGGGGTTGAGGCTGTTGTCGAGAAGGGGCGTCTTGGCCACGTCGAAGATCCGCTGGACGCCCGAGGGCAGCCCGATCCGGATCTCGCCCAGGAGATGGTAGTCCGCCTGGGTATCGGGCGGGAAGACGGCTGAGAAATTCTCCGGGCCGAGGACATGGACGAGCGAGTCGCCGATGACCTCGGCCTTCTTCCGGCCGAACGTTTCCTCGAGAACCCGGTTCCAGCCGATGATCCGGCCGTTCCCGTCGAGGACGGCGATGCCCACGTTCAAGCTCTCGATGATGTTCTCGCTGTAGTCCTTCAGCCGCTCGAGCTCCCGGGCGCGGAGGCTGGCCTGGTTGTAGAGGTAGGCGTTCTCCACGGCCAGGGCCACGGGCGAGGCGATCGTCGTCAGGAGCTCCCAGTCCTCGCTCGTCAGGAACGTGCGGTCGGTCTTCCGGCCCATGGCCAGGCAGCCGATCATCGAATCCTCGACCTGAAGGGCGAGGATGTGCTCGAGGCGCGAGGTTCGGATCTGGCCGAACCGGGCTTGGAGGTCCTTCCGGTCGGCCAGGGTGTAGAACGAAAGCGAGTGGCTCGTCTTGAGCTCGGCGTAGAGCTCAGGCTCAAACGTCAACCGGAGGGGCAGGTTGTCCACTCCGCCCCGGGCGCTGAAGACTTCAAACGTCCGCGGGGCGCCCTCGGCGGGGAGCAGGAGGGCGATCCCGTCGAGGGAGAGCGCGTTGGCGATGAGCTCGAGGAGCGAGCGGGCCAGGTTTTCCAGGTTGCGCTCCCGGCTGATCTCCTTGCTGATCGAGAGAAGCGTCTTCCGGTACTGGTAGCTCCGCTTGTAGAACAGGCGGTCAAACAGGGCTTGGACGAGCTTTTTCAATGGGGTGAAGAGCGTGCTCCCCAGGACGATAGCCAGGAGCCAGAGGAGGATGGCGTTCAGCCGGTTCTCGGCGAAGATCTTGGTCTGGGCGCCCACGGCCACGTACAGCAGAGCCAGGACGAAATAGGAAAAGACCAGGGTCGCCGCCTTCTTGATCAGGACTTCGATGTCGGTCACCCGGGTGCGGGAGATGGCATAGGAAAAAGACAGGGGGACGAGGGCTTGGAGGAGGATGGTCAGCTCGGCGACCGGGCCGGGCGTGTGTCCCGCGAGGTAGGGGATGACGTAGAGGGCGGTGAAGGGGACGATCCCAAAACCAAGGCCGTAGACGACCCACTTGAGCTGCTTGCGGACCAGGTAGCCCGGATGGCGGAGGTAGCTGTGGATCAGGGTGGCCAGGGTCAAGAGCGTGAAGAGGGCGAAGTGGAAGAGGTAGATCTTCTCCAGGGTCTCGTAGATGCGGAAGGTCAGGGAGGCGTCGAGGTTGTTGAGCTGGGGAAGATGGAAGGCGATCCGGGCGGCGAGCAGGAGGACGGCCGGAAGGTAGAGGATCCTGATCCAGGACGGCTTCTGGCGGATGAATCTCTTCCGCTGGGGGAAGATGAGGAAGAAATGGAGAAGCAGCGGAGGGAAGGCAAGGAAGGCCGCGTTGTTCAGCCAGTAAAAGACGCTGTCCAGAAGGTCGAGCTGGCCGGTATGGGAAAAGATGTAGAACGCGAAGAGGATGACCGTCAGGAGATAATAGTAGGTGTTGGGCGGGGCGAACGGCCGGGGGGAGTTGAACAGGACGATGAGGCCGATGATGAGGGTCATGAGCCCGATCAAGGCCAGATAGAAGTAATTGAGGCTGACGCCCTTCATCGCGGTCATCAGCGACAAGAACATCAAGTCTCCTTGGCGGTTGATCTGGTAGGTGAGCTTCTGGTTCATTCGGGACGCCGTCCACAGGATCTTCACCAGGTCGATCTTGTTGTTGATCGGGACCCCGTTGATGGTGAAGAGGATGTCGCCAGGCTTGATGGTCGCGTAGATATAGCCCGGCCCGTTCGGATCGACCTTGATCGCGGTCAGGCCCGTCGACCGGGTCTGCCAGTCCACGCCGTCCGTGGGCTCCTTCCAGACGATCTTCCGGTAGACGTTGAGCCCGCCCAGGAACACCAGGATCGCGAGCGGAACCAGGAGCCAATATGCCCATTTCTTCATGGAATCCAAAAAATTGAATCCATCGTACAAAAAAAATTCTATCCGGTCAATTAATTCCGGTCAATTAATTCAGGATGTGGCGGGCCGAGGCGCGGATGGCCCAATCGATGCTCGGCTGCTTCAGGAGACGGGTCAGGGCCGGATCCTCCTTCAGGCCGAGTTGGGCCGTGTCCCTCTGGAGGAGCAGGCTCATGTAATCGTTCGCCTGCCTTTTAGATGGTTCGCTCTGGCGGACGGGAGCGTTGTCCTGGGAATGGAGGAAGGCGGCGAGGAGAATTCCCAGGCTCCATATCCAAAGCCGGCGCCCGGATCGCAAGCGTTTGATCACTTCCTCAACGTATCCCTTCGGCCCCAATTTGTCAACGGCGGCGGCAGGGGCGGCGCTTTGGCCGCACCCCCGCGCCAGCCGGTGCCCCAAGCTTTGCTTGGGGATCAGGTTCCGCCGCACTCGCTCGCGCCTACAATCGCGAGTGAGTGCTAGGCAGGTGAGCGCCCCTTAACCTAATTGACTTGGTCCGGGTATTTCCCTAATATATGGCGACTCTGATGGACTACTCTTCTAACCGCTTGAATATTTTAGAGTTGGAGATATAGAAGGAAATTCGTATATGCCTCAGTTCAAAGCCCGTATAACCGCCGAGGACGGGCGCGTCCTCACGGAAGCCCACCTCGCGATCTCGGCCGCGGATTGCCGCCGCTACTTCGAATCGCGGGGCTTCTGCGTCTTGTCGATCCGGCGCGACTGGACGAAGTTTCGGATTTCCTCGTTCTCCCTCGAAAGGAAAGTCAAGGACCGCGATTTCATCATGTTCAATCAGGAGCTCATGGCCCTGGTCCGGGCGGGCTTTCCCGTGCTCCGGAGCATCGAGGTCATCGCCAACCGGACGAAGAGCCCGTACCTGAAGGAGATCCTGGGCAAGGTCGAGATCGACATCCGGCACGGCAAGTCGCTCTCGGATTCGTTCGCCCCGTTCGAAGACCGCTTCTCCAAGATCTATACGGCCGCCCTCCTTGCCGGCGAACAGAGCGGAAACCTTCCCGAGACGCTCTCCCAGTTCGTCCAATACGCCAAGGTCGTCGCCCGGACCAAGTCCCGGATCCGGTCCGCCCTGATCTATCCCACGCTTCTCCTCGTGTTTTCGATGGGCCTCCTGGGCATCCTGATTAATTTCGTCCTCCCCAATTTCGCGGATTTCTACAAGGACTTCGACGCGGCCCTTCCGCTCCTCACCGAATGGCTGATCAGATTCTCCGTGTTCGTCCGGGGGCACTGGCCCATCTGGATCGCGCTCGCCGTGGCCGCCGTGCTCGGCTTCCGGGCGATGAGGCGGCGCGAGGCGACCCGGCTTTGGATGGAGCGGATGAAGCTCAAGATCCCGCTGGGCAAGGTCATCTGGGTCGAATCGGCCGTGGCCCTGTTCTGCCGGACGCTGAGCCTGTTGCTCCAGGCGGGCGTCACGCTCTTGACCTCGGTCGGGCTCGCGTCCCAGGCCATGCCGAACAAATACCTCGTCGCCCGGGCGTCCGGGCTTCCCGGCTCGATCAAGAACGGCGAGCCGCTCTCCGAATCCCTGGTCAAGACGGGGATTTTCCCCGCGCTGGCCCTGGACATGATCCGGATCGGGGAAAGCTCGGCCGACCTCGGGGGGATGCTCCGCGAGGTGGCCGAAGTGTTCGACGAGAGCATCCAGGCCCGGATCGACACCTTCGTCTCGCTCATCGAGCCGATCATGATCATCTGCATGGGCCTGCTCGTGGCGGTCATGCTCCTTTCGGTGTACACTCCGATTTTCAACATGATCAAGGTGGCGCGCTGACATGGATACCCCCAAGCCCTCCCCGCTTCCGGCCGCCGAAGACCAGGAGATGCGGGCCCTCGCCGAGCGCTATCACGTTCCGACCATCGACCTGGCCCGGACGGCGATCGACCGGGAGCTCGTCCGGTCCTTCCCCCCGGATTTTCTCTATCGGGCCAACTTCATTCCGATCGGCGCCACGGACAGCCTTCTTCGGATCGCCATGGCCGACCCGTCGGACATCGCCACGGTCGACGCCGTCGAGGCGATGGTCGGCAAGAAGATCCAGGTCCACGCCGCGCCGATGCGGGCCATCCAGGAGGCGCTCCGCCGAAGCGAGACCGCCCTCCAGGTCCTCCGTGACGCCACCGAGGGCTATGTCATGCAGGTGGTCGATAAGGACGGGGGGGAGGAGGAAGAGGTCATTTCCATCGAGAAGCTCGCCGACCAGGACGGCTCGATCATCAAGCTCGTCAACACCATCATCTTCACCGCCGTCCAGAAACGGGCGAGCGACGTCCACATCGAATCCAAGAGCGAGCGGGTGATCATCAAGTACCGGATCGACGGCGTGCTCGGCGAGGCCCTGGAGCCGATCGACAAGAAGTTCCAGGCGCCGATCATCTCCCGGGTCAAGGTCATGTCCGACCTCGACATCGCCGAGCGGCGCGTCCCCCAGGACGGCCGGTTCCGGCTCCGGATCAAGGACAAGACGATCGATTTCCGGGTCTCGATCATGCCCAGCATTTACGGCGAGGACGCCGTCATCCGCATCCTGGACAAAGAGATGATCACCGAGGCGTTCTCCGAGCTCAAGCTCGAGATTCTCGGGTTCAACGACGACACCTTGCGCCGCTTCCGGCGCTACATCACCCAGCCCTACGGCATGATCCTCGTGACCGGCCCGACGGGGAGCGGCAAGACCACGACCCTGTACGCGGCCCTGACCGAGATCAAGTCGCCCGAGGACAAGATCATCACCATCGAGGACCCGGTCGAATACCAGGTCGACGGCGTCACCCAGATTCCGGTCAACGAGAAGAAGGGGCTGACTTTCGCCCGGGGCCTGCGGTCCATCCTCCGCCACGACCCCGACAAGATCATGGTCGGCGAGATCCGGGACCCTGAGACGGCTCAGATCGCGATCCAGTCCGCCTTGACCGGCCACCTCGTCTTCACCACCGTCCACGCCAACAACGTCTTCGACGTCATCGGGCGCTTCCTCCACATGGGGGTCGACCCCTACAGCTTCATCTCGGCCCTGAACTGCATCCTGGCCCAGCGGCTGGTCCGCGTCCTTTGCCCCCGCTGCAAGGCCGAAGTCCGGTACGACGACGCCCAGCTCCGCGAATCCGGGCTCGACCCCGAGGTTTACCGCGGCCGGACGTTCTACGAGGCCAAGGGATGCCCGGAATGCCGCCAGTCCGGCTACCAGGGCCGGACGGCGATCGCCGAGATCCTGGAGCTCTCGGACGACATCCGGGAGATGATCCTCATCCGCAAGCCCCTGTCCGAGGTCCGCAAGAAGGCCAAGGCCGAGGGCATGACCTTCATCCGCGAAGCCGGCATCCAGAAGGTGGCGGCCGGAATCACCAGCCTCCGGGAATTGAACAAGGTCACGTTCGTGGAATAAGCGATGAGATTCCGTTTCGACCGGATCCGGGGCACCTTCACCGAGCCTCTTCACCCTCCGGCCGTTTTCCTCGTATCGCGGACGCGCGTCGGGGGGCTGGTTCGCGCGGGGAGGGACGGGCGGATTGCCGGCCAGGCCGTCGTCCCCCTGGCGCCCGGCGTCCTCGAACCCTCGTTCGACAAGCGGAACGTCTCCAACCCGGCGGCCCTCGAACGGGCGGTCCGCGACGCGGCCGCCCGCCTCGGACGCAACGGCGGGCCCGTTGGACTCATGGTCCCCGAAGCCTGCCTGAAGGTCTTCGTCCTGCCGTTCGAAGGGCTGCCGACCTCGCCCCGCGAGAGGGACGAGGTCCTCCGCTGGCGCCTGGCCAAGCTTGCGCCTCTCCCGCCCGCGGAGATGCGACTGTCCTATGCCGTCCTCAAGACGGCGGGGCATCCCCGCGTCGTCCTCGCCCTGGCCCGAGTCGCGGTCGTGCGGGAATACGAGGACGCCTTCAGCCGGGCCGGCCTGACGGTCCGGGACGTCGGAATCCCCGCCCTGAACCTTCTTGCTTTCGCCCGGCCCGACGCGGCGGGCCATGCCCTCGTCGTCAACCTCGAGGACGATCACCTGAGCCTGACCGCGCTTCTCGACGGCCGAGCGGCGCTGTACCGGTTCAAGCCGTTCCTCCAGGACCCGCTCAGGCCCATGACCCTGGCCGAAAAGATCGACCAGGCGGCGGCCGAAGTCGAAACCACGGTCCGGTTCGTGGAGGACCGCGAGAAGAAAACAATCGCGGCGGCCTGGGTCCGGGCGGACGTTGCCGAGCCGGAGGCGGCCGTGGCCGGCCTGCAGGCGAGGCTTCCCGGCCTCGCGGTCCGCGAACCGGCGTTCCCGGCGGCGGTCCGGCCCCCGGACCGGCATTTCCTCGCGCCGCTCGTCGGGCAGGGGGAGCGATGAGCGCCAAGAACGTGGCCGTGAACCTGGCCAGCCGGCCGCTCCGCAACCGGCGGTTTTTCACGGCGATCCTGGCCGCGCTCGCGGCCGCGTTCATGCTGATCGCGCTGGGTTCCGGGCTCACCATCCTTGGTTCGCGTCGGCGCGAATCGGAGTCCCGGGCCGATCTCAGCCGGGTCCGGCAGGCGGCCGCGGCCGCCCAGAAGGAACGGGACGGCCTGGCCGCCGACGCGGCGGAGCTCGCCCGCACGCTGCAGCCGACGGTCGACGCGGTGAACGGCGTCCTCCTGCGCAAGAGCTTCTCCTTGGTCGACGTCTTCAGCCGCCTCGAGGACGCCCTCCCGGCCGGGAGCTACGTCGCCGGGATGTCCCCCGTGGAGCCGGGCGACGGGCGACTCAACCTCAGCTTCCGGGTGGTCTCGCCGAACCTCACCGACCTGCTGGCCCTCATCCAGAAGCTGGGCGGACTCGGCTTCAAGAACATCTCGGTCAAGAACGAGGCGACCGTCGACGGCCGCCTCGTGTCCGAAATCTCGTTCAGCCATGAAAGACCTCTTTGAGCTCCTGACCGAAAAGGAACGGCGGATCGCCGCGATCTGCGGCGTCGTCGTCGGGGTCGCGGCCTGCGTCCTGCTCTATGCCGCCGCGGCGTCGCGGGGCGCCGCCTCCCGGGCCGCCGCCGAGCTCCGGACCGCCGACGAGGCCCGCCAGGTCCTCGACCGCGACCGGGGCTTGGTCCGGAAGGAATGGCAGGCTTGGAAGGACGCCCAGAAAGACTTGGCCTCCCTCAAAGCGACGGGCTTCTATGACGGGACGAAAGGCCTGGAGGACATGCGGATGGACCTGCAACGGATCTTCGACGCTTCCGGGATCGCGGCCTCCGACATCACCTACGGCTACACGGACCTCGTCAAGGGCGCCCTGCAGAAGGTGAGCGCCGACTTCCGCTTCGCGGCCTCGTACCCGGTCCTCAAGCGGCTCCTCGATACCGTCGAGAGAACCCCCCGCTTCCTCTATGTCGAGCGGATCGACTTCCTCAGCATGACCAAGCAGCCCGGGGTCATGGACCTCCGGGTGACGTTCGCGGGGACCTATGCGTATTAGAGCGATCGCGGTCGTCCTTGGGGCCGTCCTGGCCGCCACCTCCGGGGCATCGGCCCAGACCGCGGCGCCGCGGGCGAAGAAGCAGGCGGCGGCCCGGCCGTCCGGTCCCCTCATCCGGAAAGACCTCCTGGCTTCGCTCCGGACGGTCCCTTCCCCGGTCCGCCGGGACATCTTCCTTCCCCAGGGCGCCGGCGCCGAAGCCCTGCTCGTCCTTCCGACCCTGCCCGGTGGGCGTCCGCGGCCGGCCGCGGCGCCGGAGGAGGAGAAGCCGGCCGGCGAGGTCGCGGCGGTGGTCGTCCGCTACGTCGGGTTCGTCCGCGCCTCGGGGAAGTTCCTGGCCCTCGTCCTGATCGACGGCCAGGCGGCCGCGCTGGCCGAAGGAGACGAGGCCGGGGCGGCGGGCAAAGTCATCCGGATCGCGGCGGGAGAGATCGAAATCCAGGGCGCCGACGGGAAATCCCTCAAGCTTCCCTTGGAAGGAGAACGCAAATGAAGAAGACCGCGCTTCTACTCGTGATCGCCTGGAGCGCCTGGGCCTGCCTCCCGATGAGCTCGCAATACCGCCTCGGGACCGAGGCCGAGATGAACAAGAAATGGGACGAGGCGATCCAGGCCTACGAGCGGGCCAGCCTCGAGAACCCGCGCGAGCCGGTCTACCGCCTCGCCCTGGAGCGGGCCAAGCTCGGGGCCGGCCTATTCCATCTCCAGGAAGCCCGGGCCCTCGTCGCCCTCGGGAAAAAAGACGAAGCCAAAGCCGAGTACGCGAAATCGATCGCTTACAACCCCCGGGATTTGTCGATCGCCCAGGAAGCGCGGCTCATGACCTCGGCCGCCCCGGCGGCCGAGCCCAAGAAGGAAAAGATCGAGTTCCCCATCAAGCTCAAGGCCCGGGACGAGGCCCTCCAGCTCCGGTTCCCCGTGGAGTCCAGCCTGAAGTCGATCTTCCTCGCCCTCGGCAAGGCGGCGGGGATCAGCCTCGTCTTCGACGAGACGTTCCGCGACGTCCCCTTCTCCACGGACCTGAGCAACATGACCTTCGAGCAGGCCCTGAAGTCCCTTTGCCTGCCGAGCAAGAACTTTTACCGGATCATCGACGAGCGGACCGTGGTCGTCATCCCCGACACGCCGATGAAGCGGATCCAGTATGACGTCAACGTCATCAAGACCTTCTACCTGACCAACATCCCGGCCGACACGCTGGTCGCGTCCCTGGCCCAGATGCTCCGATCGACGGTCAAGGCCCCGACCCTGATCGCGGACAAGACGCTCAACTGGGTGACGATCCGCGACACGCCCCAGGTCGTCGACCTGGCCGAGAAGCTGATCGCCATGTGGGACAAGCCCAAGGCCGAGGTCCTCATCGACCTCGAGATTATGGAGGTCTCGCGCTCGCGGCTCCGCCAGCTCGGGATGAGCTTCTCGAACGCGGGGGCGGCCAACACCGTCGGACTGCAGTACGGCGCGACGACAAGCTCGTCCTCATCGACGAGCACCACGACGAGCGCCAATTGGTTCGGCCTGGCCGGCCTCGCCCTGTCGAAGGCCGAGAACTACACGATCAGCCTGCCGACCGCGTTCCTCCAGTTCCTGGAGACGGATTCCGACACCAAGGTCATCGCCCAGCCGCGGATCCGGGGCGTCTCGGACGAGGAGATCAACCACAAGGTCGGGCAGAAGGTCCCCATCCCCAAGACGACGTTCGCCACGACCGCCGCGGGCGGGGTCAACAGCGTCCCGATCACGAACTACGACCAGCAGGACGTGGGCATCGAGATCAAGATCAAGCCCACGATCCACAGGGACTCCGATGTCACGCTCGCCTGCGAGATCAAGATCACTTCTCTCGGCGGCACGGGCTACGCCGACATTCCGATCATCAACAACCGCGAAATCAAGAACGTCATGCGCCTTCACAACGGCGAGACGAACCTCGTCGCCGGGCTGCTCCGGGACGAGGAGCGGAAATCGCTGACGGGCGTGCCCGGCCTCAAGGATCTGCCCCTCATCGGGCGCCTGTTCGGGGCCGAGAGCACCACCCGTGAGCAGACCGACGTCATCCTGACCATCACCCCGTACATCGTCCGGGCCGTGCCCCTCACCCCCGAGGACGCGAAGGCGGTGTGGGTGGACGTTGAGACCCCCCCCTCGAGCGCCGCCCAGGGCGTGTTCGAGGAGAATATCCTGTCCAGGGATATCAACCCCGCGGCGGCCGAGGCCAGCCTCCGCCAGCGGCGGCCGCAGGAGCTCGGAATGAACGCGGTCGTCCTTTCGCCGGCCAGCCTCGAGGTCCCTCCGGGCCGCGAGTTCACGATCGCGGTCAACATCAACTCCGACCAGGAGATCGGGAACATGTCGCTCGTTCTCAACTACAACCCGCAGGTGGTCACCCTGAAGGACGTGACCGAAGGCGGCCTGTCGCGGCAGTTCGGCGGCGAGAAGATGCCCTTCCTCAAGAACGTGGACAACACCGCGGGGGCGTGCACCCTGGGCTTCACCAGCCCGAGCCAGAGCCGGGGCTTCAAGGGGACTTCGACCCTGGCCGCCCTGCGGTTCGAGGCCAAAGCCCCCGGCGAATGCCTGATTACGGCCGCGAACGTCTCGGCCATGGCCTCGGCGGGCGGGATGATCAACCTCCAGCCCCAGCAGGCGCGCATCGTCGTCCGCTGAGGCGGGAGCCGAGGAGCGGGGCGGCACCCCCCGTCCCGCTCGAGGCCGCCGCCGGCGGCATCCCGGCCGTCTTTCCTACGATGGGCGGCGGGTTGAGCGGTGGAAATCCGCCTTGTCACGGCTCCCCCGATTTAGTATCCTTGTTTCCACCGCTTGAAGCGGATTTTTCAAGTGCGACGTTGTTTATGATCGATAGATTTATCGAAAATGCCAAAAAAGCGGGCGCCGAGGTCGTCCCGCTCCAGGGCGCAGGCGCGGCCGTGGACTTCATCCGGGATTTCCTGGTTCGCCAGGGCCTCAAGACGGCGATCATTTCGCCGGACTTGAAAGCCCGGCCGCCGTTCGACGCGGCGTTCGCCGGCGTCGGAACCGCGCCCGCCGGCGGCGCGCTCTGGGTGGACGCGGGGATCGTCGCCGCCGACTACGGCGTGGCCGAAACCGGGACCCTGGTCCACTTCGACTACGGCGACGACGAGAAGAACGCCTGGACGCTTCCCGACGTCTGCCTCTGCGTCCTCGACGCCGGCAACGTGACGGCCGCCCTGGAGGCGATCGCCCCGGAAATCTCGAAACACCTTGCCCGAACCGATATCCCTTCGCCCCAGGTGTCGCTCGTCACCGGGCCCAGCCGGACCGCCGACATCGAAAATCAATTGACGATCGGCGTCCACGGCCCGGCGCGGCTGGTCATCATCCTCACATGAAGAAAAATCTGATCGATCCCGCCTTGAAGAGCGTCCTCCAGGAGTTCTCCCGGAGCTACCTGGCCAAGCGGGGGGCCGTCCTCGCGGGCTACGATTTCGAGGAGCTGCGGACCCGCCTCGCGGCGCTCAAGGACGCCGCCCTGGCCCGGAACGCGGAGCTCCTCGCGACATTCGAAGAGCGGGCCCGGGCCCACGGGAGCGTTGTCCTGCGGGCGGCCGACGGGGACGAGGCCAACGCCGCGATCCTGCGGATCTGCCGCGAGCGCAAGATCAGCCGGCTGGCCAAAGCCAAGTCCATGGTCAGCGAAGAGACCGGGTTGAACGCCTATCTGGCGGCGCACGGCGTCGCGGCGCGCGAGACCGACCTCGGCGAGTGGATCGTCCAGCTGGCGGGCGAGCGGCCGACGCACATGGTCATGCCTGCGATTCACCTGACCCGGCGCGATGTGGCCGCGATCTTCTCCCGGACGCTCGGCCGGCCCGTGCCCGACGACATCCCGGCCCTGGTCCGGATCGCCCGGGGCGAAATGCGGAAGGAGATCTTCGCCGCGGAGGCAGGGCTGACCGGGGCGAACGCCCTGATCGCCGAGAGCGGCGCGATCCTCCTGGTCACGAACGAGGGCAACGGCCGGATGGTCACCACCGTCCCGCCGGTCCACATCGTCCTGGCCAGCATCGAGAAGGTCGTGCCCTCGGCGGCCGAGGCGCTCGACCTCCTCCGGCTCCTGCCGCGCAACGCCACCGGCCAGAGCATCACGAGCTACGTCTCGTTCATCGCCGGTCCCCACCGGACGGCCCAGTACATCATCCTCCTCGACAATCACCGGTCCGAGATGGCCGCCGACCCGGTCTTTCGCGAGGCGTTGCGCTGCGTCAAGTGCTCGGCCTGCCTCAACGTCTGCCCCGTCTACCAGCTCCTCGGCGGCAAGGAATATTCGCACATCTACATGGGCGGCATCGGCACGCTCTTCACGGCCTGGATCCACGGCCTGGACAAGTCCAAAGCCTTGGTGAAGTACTGCCTCCGATGCCACCGCTGCGAGGCCTATTGCGCGGCGAAAATCCCCATCGCCGGCCTGATCACCGCCCTGGCCGAGCGCTTGAACAGCGAGACGGGAAAGGTCGCCTGGAAGCGGCTCGCGTTCGACGGCGTCATGAGCCGGCCGGTGATTCTGCAGTCGGCCTTCAAGGCCGCCCAGGCCGGGCGTAAGGTCATCGGCCGGAAGGACGGCTTCTTCCGGCGGCTTCCGGCCTGGATGAAGGAATACGACCGTTTCCGCGCGCTTCCGGCGCCCGCGGCGACGACGTTCACCCGCCGGTTCAAGAAGGAGCTCGGCCGGGCCGGCGCGGGGACGCGCCCCTCCAAAGGCGCCGTCACGATCTTCGGCGGCTGCCTGATCGAGCATTTCTATCCCGAAATCGGGATGGCCGCGGCCCGCGTCCTGACCAGGCTCGGCTACGAGGTGAAGGCGGGGCCGGCGCTTTGCTGCGGCTTCCCGCCTTCGAACGCCGGCTACCGCAAGGCCTCGGGCAAAGCCTTCGGCGCCGTCCTCCGGGCCATGGAAGGCGAGGGGGCCATCGTCACGCTCTGCCCGACCTGTACCACGATGCTCGCCCGGCGCGGTCCCGAGATCGACGGCTCGGAGAAGGCCAGGGCCCTGGCGGCCCGGATCGTCCCCTTCAGCCGGTTCATCGTCGAAAAGGAGCTCGCCGCCGTCGGGGGAGGGCGAGCGGCGGGGCCGGCCGGCCTCTCGGTCACCTATCACGATTCCTGCCACCACAAGAACGTGCTCGCGGCGGAGAAGGACTCGCGGCGGGTGATCGAGTCCGCGCTGGGAACGTCGGTCGTCGAGATGGACCAGCCCGACACGTGCTGCGGCTTCGCCGGGACATTCTGCGTCGACAATCCCGAGATCTCGGCCGGGCTCCTGGCCGACAAGCTGGCCGCGATCGAGAAGACGGGGGCGGGGATCGTGGCCATGGATTGTCCCGGCTGCCTGCTCCAGATCCGGGGCGGCTGCCGGAGCAAGGGCTTGGCCGTCCGCGCGGCCCACACGGCGGAGTTGCTGGACGAATACCTGCCTTGAGATTCCGATAAGATGACCATCCATGCCATTCATCAAACGAGGAGAATCCCATGACAAGAAGAAGATGGACGCTCGCCGTCCTGGCGATCCTGTTCGCGCTGCCCATGTGTAAGCCCGCCGAAAGGATCGCCTACCCCGCGACTCAGAAGGGCGCGCAGGTGGACGACTACTTCGCGACGAAGGTCGCCGATCCCTATCGCTGGCTCGAGGACGATAAGTCCGCCGAGACCGCGAAATGGGTCGAGGCCCAAAACGCCGTGACGTTCGACTACCTGAAGAAGATCCCGTTCCGCGACGGGATCAAAAAGCGCTTGACCGACATCTTTAACTACCCGCGCTTTTCGTCGCCCTTCCGCGTCGGGGCGTACTACCTCTTCTCCAAAAACGACGGGCTGCAGAATCAGTCCGTGATCTACATCCAGAAGGGCTTGGAGGGGACGCCCGAGGTCCTAATCGATCCGAACGCCCTCTCGGCCGACGGCACGATCCGGATCGGGCTCGTGGGCTTCTCCGGCGACAAAAAATACGCGGCCATCTCGCGCGGCGAGGCGGGCTCGGACTGGTCCGAGATCCGGGTCCTCGAGCTGGCCACCAAGAAGGAGCTGCCCGACCGCATCCGGTGGAACAAGTTCTCGGCCGCGTCCTGGTTCAAGAACGGCTTCTTCTACAGCGGTTACGACAAACCGGCGGCCGGCAAGGAGCTGACGGCCAAGAACGAGTATCAGAAAGTCTTCTACCACAAGCTGGGCGACCCGCAGGAGAAGGACGCGCTCGTCTTCGACGACCCCAAGCACCCGCTCCGCTACTACGGGCTGGGGGTGAGCGAGGACGAACGATACGCCTTCCTGAGCGTCTCCGAGGGGACCTCCGGGACGGAGACCTGGTGGAAGGACCTGGCCAAGGCGGGCTCCAAGTTCGAGCTCCTGATCAAGGGCTTCGACAACGACAGCGGCGTCGTGGACAACGTCGGCGACAAGTTCCTCGTCCAGACCAACCTCGACGCCCCCAACTTCAAGCTGGTCCTCGTCGACCCGAAGAAGCCGGCCAAGGAGAATTGGATGACGGTCCTCCCCGAGAGGCCCGAAGTCCTGCTCGCGGCGAGCACCGCCGGCGGCCAGCTCTTCGTCCATTACCTCAAAGACGCGAACACCAAGGTCTTCCAGTTCGGGCTCGACGGCAAGCTCGTCCGCGAGATCGCGCTGCCCGCCCTGGGCACCGCCGGCGGGTTCGGCGGCTGGAAGGACGACACGACGATCTTCTACACGTTCACCTCGTTCACGTTCCCGTCGACGATCTATAAATACGAGATCGCCACGGGGACTTCCCAGGTCTTCCGCAAGCCCGAGGTGAAATTCAACCCCGAGGATTACGAGGTCAAGCAGATTTTCTACGAGAGCAAGGACAAGACCAAGGTCCCGATGTTCATCGTCCATAAGAAGGGCCTGGCCCTCGACGGCCGGAATCCCTGCTTCCTGACGGCCTACGGCGGGTTCAACATCAGCATGCAGCCGGCGTTCAGCCCGGCGAACATCGTCCTCCTCGAGAACGGCTGCGTCTTCGCCGAGTCCAACCTGCGCGGCGGCGGGGAATACGGCGAGATCTGGCACAAGGCGGGCATGCTCCTTAAGAAGCAGAACGTCTTCGACGACTTCATCGCTGCGGCCGAGTACCTGATCCGGGAAAGGTACACCTCGAGCGCCAAGCTGGCCGTGGCCGGCGGGTCGAACGGCGGCCTGCTCATTGGCGCGGTCATGACCCAGCGGCCCGACCTGTTCAAGGTCGCCCTGCCCGCCGTGGGCGTCATGGACATGCTTCGCTACCACAAGTTCACGGTCGGCTGGGGCTGGGCGGTGGAATACGGCTCGAGCGACGACGAGGCGAGCTTCAGGAACCTGATCGCCTACTCGCCTCTCCACAACATCAAGGCCGGCGTGTCGTACCCGGCGACTCTTGTCACGACGGCCGACCACGACGACCGGGTCGTGCCCGCCCACTCGTTCAAGTTCATCGCCACGCTCCAGGAGAAGCAGGCCGGGACCGCGCCAGTCCTCATCCGGATCGAGACGCGCTCAGGCCACGGCTCGAGCAACGTGACGAAGGCCATCGAGTCGACGGCCGACGAATACGCCTTCTTCCTCTTCAATGTGGGCGCAAAGCCGGGGTATCAATGATCCGCCGGGGAGCGTCCGGACGGGCGACAGGCGGGAGGGCGCCGGTTCTTGCGATCGGAGCGGCTTTGATCCTTGCCTTGCCCGGTTGCGCCGTCATCGACCGGATGAGCGGCGTCGCGGACGCCCGGAATCTCCAGGCCCACGGAGAATCGGCGACGGCGAAGATCCTCCGGATCTGGGATACCGGGATGACGGTCAATGAGGATCCCGTGGTTGGATTCTTGCTTGAAGTCCGCCGGGAAGACCGGCCGGTCTATGAGGCCCAGACGAAGCTTCGGATTTCGCGGCTCGATATCGCCGGGATCCAGCCGGGGACCATCGTCCCGGTCCGGGTTGATCCCAGGGATCCGGCGCACGTCGCGCTCGACATTTACGAATACGACAAAATCAAACGGTCCGCGGCGGCTTGAGGGCGGATTCTATTTGTCGGCGTCGGCCTTCCAACTTTGACTCCGACCTCCTCAATGCCGGGCCGGGGAGGGCAAAAGGCCCATGTCGATCTCCTCGATGACCGCCCTTTCGAGCTCCCCTGACTTCGCTTCGCGCAAAGCGTTCCGAGCCTCTTCGCCCCCGATCCGGCCCAGGGCCCAGGCCGAATAGGCCCTGATCTGGAGTTTTTTGTGATGGATCGTCCGCCGGAGGGGCTCGATTCCCGCCTCGTCCGCCGTGTTGCCCAGGGCGATGACGGCGTTGCCGCGCAGCGCGTCGATCCCTGCCCGGAGGGGAAAGGCGGCGAAGGTCTTCCGGAAAAATTCGGGCTCTGCCGCGGCCAGGGGAATCAGCTCGGGCCGGTCCGGCACATCCTCCAGCCGGACGGGATAGCTCGTCCGGGGTTCGAGCTTGCGGTTTTTCGGGCATATCCGGACACAATCGCCGCAGCCGAACAGCCGGTTCTCCTGCTTGTCACGCAGGTCGCGCGGAGCGGGGATGCCCCACAGCCAGTTCGTGATGCACAATTTGCGGCTGACTTTGTAGGGCGCCGGGAACGCGTGGGTCGGACAGGACTTCAGGCAGAGATCGCATCCGCCGCAAGGATCCCCTTCCCAGGCCGGGCCCGTCGGTTTCAGGGGCGCGTCCGTGAGGACGGTGACGAACATCAGGCACGAGCCGAATTTTTCGGTCAGGACCACCGAATTCTTGCCGTAGCGGCCCAGCCCGGCCCGAATCGCGGCCAGCTTGTCCGGAATACGGTATTTGTCGTTGAGGACCGCTTCGAATCCTTCCCGGGCCAAGGCCCGGCGGATGATCTCGAAGTAATGGGCTTCCATGGCCGTGAAGGCCCGGACGTTGTAGGCCGACGAAAACCGTCCGGTCGGCCGGTCCGGCGCAACAGGCGGGTTCAGGCCTTCTTACTTCATAAAGAAGCCGGAGACGATGATTGACCGGGCGCCGGGCAGGGACTCCGTGGGGTCGATGATTTTTCCGTTCCGGACGAAAGGCTCGGCCGAGGCGATCCCCACCAGGTCAATGCCGGAATCGGTGGCGTGACGAAGGATTCTCGAGGTCAATGAGAAACTCATCCGCACGTTCCTCCGGTTGGCAACTATATCGCCGGCTCCGAAGGAGAGTCAAGGAGGCCGGGAGCAAGGGCGCAGCGCAGGCCGCGCCGAACAAGCCCTTTTCCAAGGCGACCGTGATTTTCAGGAGATCGGCGGCCGTGGAGTAGCCTCCACCCGCTCATACATCTGTTTGTAGCGCGCGAGCCGGGACTCCATGAGCGTTTTTTGGGGCGAGGCATGCGCCGCGTTTGCGGCGAAGAACTCCCTCCTGGCCGCATCGCCGGAAAGGTTGCGGCGGGAACGCAGAGGGGGAATCCGGCGGCCTTGACAACTGTCGTCTCAGGCGCTAAATTCTCTTCATTCTATCGGAGAAAGGGAGATGATCATGAACAAGATCACGTCGACGTGTCTTTTAGCGGCTGTCATCGTCTTGGGCGGATTGGTACCACTTAGAGCCCAGACCTCGCCCCAGGACCAGCAGAAAGCCATGGAAGCCTACATGAAAGCGGGAGCGGTGACCGAGAACCACGCTTTTCTGAAACGCTTCGCCGGTTCCTGGCAGGCCGAGACGACGATGTGGGCCTTTCCGGGCCAGCCGCCGACCACGTCCCAAAACCCGTTCGAAGGGAAGATGATTCTCGGCGGACGGTTCGTCTCTCTCTCCTACAACGGGACGATGATGGGCCAACCATTCGAGGGCTTTCAGATCATTGGCTACGACAACCTCCAGAAAAAATTCATCACCCTCTGGATCGACAACTCGAGCACCGCGTTCTTCCTGTTAGCCGGCCCCCGCGAAGCCGATAAAGAAGTCATCAACCAGAAAGGCGAATTGCCGGACCCGACGACCGGCGGCATGTCGAAGGTTCGGGCCGTGGTAACGTTCAGCGGGCCGGACAGCTATGTGTTCGAACAGTTCATGGGCCTGCCTGACGGCAAGGAATTCAAGAGCATGGATATGCGCTGCACCCGGAAGAAATAGGACGGCGTCCTTTCCACGGACGGCTTCGTCTCCGTATTGTGTCCCTTCCCCAAAATCAATAAGATGGATGCCGCAATATGGAGAGGATGACCGCCATGAAAAAAGCACCCTTCGTCCTGGGCTTGTCCCTTATCGTCGCTTCCGGATTTTTCGCCGCCTGCCGCGGCTCGGCGGGCCCGGGTAGGGGGGCGGCCACGACGGCCGGGTCGAGCATTGTCGAGCGCAAGGAGGTCATCAAAACCTATCCGTTCTCCGACCCCGACCCCGTCCCGATCTTCGCCCGGCTCGGCTCGGGAGGAGGATCCCGACTTTACCCCTATTATTTCTACAACACGTTCAGCGCCGCGGGCGTCGACAAGGAATGGACCGTCGTCCGGCTCGAGAATCCCTACCTCTCCGTGGCCGTCCTGCCCCAGGTCGGGGGCAAGGTCTGGGGCGCGGCGGACAAGACGGCGAAGCGCGATTTCCTCTACACCAATCACGTCCTGAAGTTCCGGGAGATCGCCCTCCGCGGCCCGTGGACCTCGGGCGGCATCGAGTTCAACTTCGGGATCGTGGGCCACGCGCCCTCGACGGCCACGCCCGTGGACTACGTCCTTCGGTCGAACGCCGACGGGAGTGTGAGCTGTATTGTCGGGGCCCTTGACCTGCCCTCGCGGACGCGCTGGAGCGTCACCGTCACCCTGCCCAAAGACAAGGCTTATTTCGAGACGTCCGGCGCTTGGTACAATCCCTCGCTCTACAGCCAGTCCTACTATTACTGGTCATGCGCCGCAATCAAGACGGCCGAGGACCTGCGCTACATCTTCCCCGGCCGGTTCCAGATCGGCCACAACTACAACGTCCCACTCTCGCCCTGGCCGGTCGATTCCCAGGGCCGGGACCTCTCCTGGTACAAGAACAACGCCTTCCCCGACTCGAAGAGCTACTTCACGGTCGGCGAGTACGAGGAATTCTACGGCGCCTGGTACAAGACGTCGGATTCCGGCTTCGGCCACTGGGCGCTCTATGACGACATGCCTGGCCGCAAGGTCTGGGTCTGGGACGAGTCCCGGGCGGGCGAGATCTGGGCGGACCTCCTCACGGATAAGGACGGCCAGTACACCGAGCCGCAGGCCGGACGCCTCCTCAACCAGTCCGACCACGAGGCGTTCACCCCGGGCCGGGCCGACCGCTGGCGCGAGATCTGGTTCCCCTACGGCGGCATCGGGCCGATGGCCGAGTCCTCGCCCTTCGGCGTCCTGAGCGCCGAGGCCGGTCCCGATTCCCTGAAGGTGGGGCTCTACGCCCTCCAGGCCCTGGACGACGATCTCGTCGTGGCCTCGGCCGGCAAAGAGCTCCACCGCGAACGGCTGGCCCTGAAGCCGGCCGAAAGCCTGAAGAGGGAATTGAAGCTCTCCCTGGGGGATGCCACCTTCACGGTCAAGATCGGGGAGAAGATCGTCTATCGGAGCGATCCCGCGGCCAACGACCTGAAGCGGCCGCTCGTCTTCACGGCTCCCGACGAGTCCACGGCCGACGGTTTATACCAGTCCGGCCTCCAGCAGGAGAAGGCCCGCTATTTCGACCCGGCCCTCCAAAAATATGAGGCCTGCCTGGCCAAGGACCCGCGCCATCTGCGCGCCCTCGCACGCGCGGCGGAGCTCCGCATGCGGCGCGGGGAATACGACCTGGCGCGCGGCCTCGCCCGCAAAGCGCTCGAGATCGGCATGTACGACCCCGGGGCGAACTACGTCTACGGCATCCTGGCCCGGCGGACCGGCGAGCTCGTCGACGCGAAGGAAGCGCTCGGCTGGGCCTCGCGCTCGCTCGAGCTTCGGCCGGCGGCGTACACCGCCCTCGCGGAAATCGCCCTGAGCGAGAGCCGCTTCGACCAGGCCGTCGACTACGCCCGGCGGTCGATCGAGGCCAACGCCTTCAATAGCGGCGGCTATGAGATTATAGCCGCCGCGGAGCGCAAGGCGGGCCGTACGGAGGAAGCCCGGGCCGCGGTCCGCAAGCTCCTCGAAATCGACCCGCTCGACCACCTCGGGCGCTTCGAGACCTACCTTCTCGACAAGAGCCCCAAGACGCTCGAGGAATTCACGTCGCTCATTCGGAACGAGATCCCCCACGAGAGCTACATCGAGATGGCCCACAGCTACCTCCGCCGGGGCCTCGAGGACGACGCGCGCGCGGTCTTGGAGCGGGCGCCCGCCCATCCGACGGTCTACGCCCTCCTCGCCTTTCTCAACAGGCAAACCGCGCCGGACAAGAGCCGCGACTATCTGGACAAGGCCCTCGCTCTCTCGCCCCGGCTGGTCTTTCCTTTCCGTGAAGAGGAGATCCCGCTCTACCAGTGGGCGGCGGCGGAGCGGCCCGGCGACTGGAAGCCGAAATACTATCTCGGCCTGATCTTCTGGGGAAAGGGCCGCACCGACGAAGCCCTGGCCCTGTTCAATCAGTGTGACGGGGCCGATTTCGCCCCGTTCTTCCTGGCGCGGGCGGCCCTTGTCCAGGCCGCCGACCCAGCCCGCGCCCTGGCCGACTATGAAAAAGCGGTTGCGCTCGAGGCCGCGTCCTGGCGGACATGGCATGCGCTGGCCGACTTCCACCTGAGGCAGGGCCGCCCCGAAAAATCCCTGGCCACGGCTCAGACGGCGGCCGACCGATTCCCGGGCGAGACGCCCATCCAGGTGGACCTGATCAAGGCCGAGCTGGCGGCCGGCAAGGACGCGGAGGCGGCCGCGGCCCTCGACAAGATCGACGCCCTGCCCTTCGAGGGGGCGAGCGAAATCCATTCCCTTTATGCCCAGGCCCATATCCGCCTCGGGCTGAAGGCCGCCCGGACGGGCGACTGGGCGGGGGCGGTGGCCGCCCTCGAGCGCTCCAAGGAGTATCCCGAAAAGCTGGGCTCCGGGAAGCCCTTCGAGCCCGACACCCGCCTCCAGGATTACTTCGAGTACCTAGCCTTCAAGAATGCGGGCCAGGCCGGGAAGGCCAAGGACGCCCTCGCGTCCGTCGCCGACTATACGCTCAAGCATTCCGACGGCCGGGAGGCCGGCGCCTACTTCGGCGGGCTGGCCCTGGAGCGCCTGGGCCAAGGCCCGAAGGCGGCCGACGTCCTGAAGAATGCCCCCCGGCCGGCCAAGGACATCATGGACGCCCTGACTGCCCTGAACCGCTGAGCGGTTCGCGAAAGGAAGCGCGCATGCATCTCCAGACCATCGATTGGGTCATCGTCCTCGCCTCGCTCTCGATCTGCTTCATCCCCGCCCTGTTCTTCGGCAGGCGGGCGGGCAAGAGCACCACGGAGTTCTTCGCCTCCGGCCGGTCCGTGCCCTGGTGGCTGGCCGGGCTGTCCATGGTGGCCACGACCTTCAGCAGCGATACGCCCAACCTGGTGACGGACATCGTCCGCCGCAACGGCGTCGCCGGCAACTGGGTCTGGTGGGCCTTCACCCTGACCGGCGTGGCCACGGTCTTCTTCTACGCCCGCCTGTGGCGCCGGTCGAACGTCATGACCGACCTCGAATTCTATGAGATCCGGTATTCGGGCAAGGCGGCCCGCTTCGTGCGCGGCTTCCGGGCTGTCTACCTGGGGCTCTTCTTCAACTGCATGATCATGGCCACGGTCAACCTGGCCGCGTGCAAGATCGCGGCCGTGCTCTTCGGCCTGCCCCGCTGGCAGACGCTCCTTTTCATATTCCTCCTCAACGTGGCCTTCGCCGCCGTGAGCGGCCTCTGGGGCGTGCTCGTCATCGACATGGTCCAGTTCTTCATCAAGATGACGGCCGTCATCGCCGCGGCCTATTTCGCCGTCAAGTATGTCGGCGGGCTGGGGACCATGGTCACCACACTCTCAGCCAAGGCCGGGCCGCACGGGCTGAACTACCTGAGCATCCTGCCCGACTTTAAGAACAACTGGGACATGGCCCTGGCCATCTTCATCATGCCCATCGCCGTGCAGTGGTGGGCGGTTTGGTACCCCGGCGCCGAGCCCGGCGGCGGGAGCTATATCGCCCAGCGGATGCTGGCCTCGAAATCCGAGAAGGACGCGCTCGGCTCGGTCCTGTTCTTCAATATCGCCCATTATGTCCTCCGGCCCTGGCCGTGGATCCTCGTCGGCCTGTGCTCGCTGATCGTCTACCCCCAGCTCTCCGACATTCAAAAAGCTTTCCCCCACCTCGATCCGAGCCTGATCGGCCACGACATCGCCTACCCGGCCATGCTCAAGTTCCTGCCGGTCGGCTTCATCGGGCTGATGGTCGGCGGGCTGATCGCGGCCAACTCTTCGACCATCCTGACCCACCTCAACTGGGGAGCGTCGTATCTCGTCCACGACTTTTATCGCCGCTTCCTTCACAAGGGCCAGAGCGAGCATCACTACGTCCAGGCCGGCCGGCTGGCGACGGTGTTCCTTTTCCTCTGCGCCTCCGGACTGGTCTTCCTCCTGGATACGGCCAAGGCCTCGTTCGACATCATCCTCCAAATCGGCGCGGGAACGGGACTGCTCTACCTCGTCCGCTGGTTCTGGTGGCGGATCACCGCCTGGTGTGAAGTGAACGCCATGATCAGCTCGTTCGCCGTGTCCATTGCGTTTCTCGTCCTGAGACGGATGGGGATCGTTATCGCCAGCCACTACGCCCTGCTGATCACGATCGCCGTGACGACCGTCACCTGGGTCCTGACCGCGTATCTCGGCCCGAAGACGGATACGAAGACGCTCGTCGAGTTCTACAAGAAGGTCCGGCCGTTCGGCGCGGGTTGGGGCTGGATCCGGCGGGAAGCGGGCATCACCCTGGATGACACGCGGACGAAGCACGAGAACATCCCCCTGGCGCTCGTCGGCTGGACCTCGGGGGTCGCGACGATCTGGTCGGCTCTCTTCACCGTGGGCAACGTCCTCTACGGCCGCTGGGCCTATGCCGGCGGCCTGTTCGCGGTTTTCCTGGTCAGCGGGTCCATCCTGCTGCGGGTGGTCAACCGCCTCTGGGAGAAGGACCCGATCGCGCCGTCGATCCCGCGATAGGAGAATGGAATGAAGCTTCAGACGTTTTATAAGGCCGCCATCGAAGCCGGTATCGTGAACGATCCCCGGGGCGAGGCCGTGGCCCGCCTTCTCCTGGCCGAGGAGAACGAGCGGTACGGGGACCTGAAGGACGACGACCGCAAATTCTACGACACGGACAAGCTCTTCAATCCCTACGCCGACAGCCGGATTCTGTATGGCGGGGGAGCGGAGGGCGGGCTTGATGTCCGCAAGATCATGGCCGGGATCGACGTCGACCCCTCGGAGCTCCTGTTGGCCTATACCCTGAACCGGGACCGCCGGGCGGGCATCGATCTCGTCCTGGCCCACCATCCCATGGGCACGGCCCAGGCCCAGCTCTTCGACGTGATGCGGCTCCAATCGGCCCTCCTGGCCAAGGTCGGGGTCACGATCAGCGTCGCCGAACAGCTCATGGACAAGCGGATCGCGGAGGTCGAGCGCCGGCTGATGCCCATCAACCATGCCCGCGAAATCGACGCCGCCCGGGAGCTGGGGATTCCGCTCGTCTGCCTTCATACGCCGGCCGACAACTGCGTGACCACGTTCCTGACGCGCCTATTCGAGGGCGAGAAGCCGGCCCGGCTCAAGGACCTACTCAGGCTCCTGCGGGCGATCCCGGAATACGAGCGGGCCGCCCGCCTCCAGAACCCGGCCAAGATCATCAGCGGCGCGGAGGGCAACTCCTGCGGAAAGATCTACGTCGACATGACCGGCGGGACCTCGGGCTCCAAGGACATCTTCGACCAGCTGGCGGCCGGCGGGGTGAGCACGATCGTCGGGATGCACATGACCGAGGAGCACCTGGCGAACGCCAAGAAGGCGAGCCTGAACGTGGTGATCGCCGGGCACATCTCGAGTGATACGCTCGGTCTCAACCTGCTCCTCGACGAGGTCGAACGGGCGAACGGGCCGCTGAACTACATCTGCGTCAGCGGTTTCGAGCGCGTCGGCCGTCCCTCATAAATTGGTGACAGTAACCTGATTGCCGAATTTAATTTGTTGCCAATCAACATGTTAGCTGGTAAATCGCGTGAGCGAGAGGGCGACTTTTCTATATTTCATTGCGAATTAAACGGATAGCTGAAGTAATTCGGAAATCAGGTTACTGTCACCGAATTCAGTAGCGGCCGTATTTCCGGAAGAGTTCCAGGGCGTATTCGTACGTCTTCAGGGTCACGCTCTTGGGGATGGAGTGGTCGGAAAAGAAGATGTAGGGGATCCGCCGCCCGCGGATCGCCTTGAGCTTGGGGACGATCTCCGCCTCCAGGGCTTTCGGATCGTTGGCCTCGAACGCCCGGATATCCAGGTTCCCCGCGAAGGCCATCTTGTAGCCCGTCGCCAGGGCCATCTCGACCACGTGCTGTCCGGCCTTGGCTTCCAGGGAATGCAGGGCGTCGAAGCCCGCCGCCGCGATGTCGTCAAGGAACGGCCGGATCTTGCCGCAGGCGTGGAGGACGATCGGTAGGCCGTGGTCGTGGGCGAACCCCGCGATCCGCTTGTGATAGGGGAAGATGAACTCGCGGTAATAGGCGGCCGAGAAGAACGGGGCGCGGGTGTAGCCCATGTCGTCGTAGGTCCAGATCCCGTCGGGCTTGCCCACCTCGCGGATGAGGTAGTCGAGGTGGAGGATGATGGCCTCCGTCATGACGCCGCAGAAGTCGTGGATCCAGTCCGGGTCGAGGACCATGGACTCGAGGAAGACGACGTCGCCCATCGCCCGGCGCATGATCTCGACGAACAGCATCTGGTGATAGACGGCGAAGCGGCCCGACGCCTTGAGCCGGGCGTAGCTCGCTCGCGTGCCCGCGAGGTCGGGGAAGCGGCGGAGGTCGAGGGATCGGAGCCCCTCCCGGTACTTGGCCTTCCAGGCGGCCGCGTCGACTAGCTCGAACGAGATCGGCCCGGGTGTGCCGGGCCGGTTCTTCCATTCGCGGCGCTTGGCCCCCCAGCCGTCAACCAGGACGATGGTCTCGCCCTCGTCCTTGAGGACGACGTCGTCGACGGGGCGGCCCGTGGTCCGAAAATAGGAGCCCTGGACCTCGCGGACGTCGAGGTCGAAGTGGTCGAGGATGTCGACGCCCGGCGGAAGCCCCTGCTTTTCCCACTCGGCCTGCGTGTCCCGCCAGAACCATTCGTGGACGCCCATGCGCTCGGGGCAGCGCTTGTCGCGCAGGATGGCCGTGACGATCTCGCGGCTTGAGGCGGCGTCCATGAATCGATTCTAACAGAGCCAGACCGGCCGGGCAAACGACGGCGGCCCGTCCGCCTCAGCCTGCGATCCCGGCGCCGCCCCTCGGCGGGCCGGCGAAGCATCGGCTCTACGTTGACTTGGCCCCCCGTTTCCCTTAAAATCTTGGCCCGAGGGCGGCGTAGCTCAGTAGGTCAGAGCATACGGCTCATATCCGTAGTGTCCGGGGTTCAAATCCCTGCGCCGCCATTTTTCCTCCCTCATCTTCCCCCTTTTAAATCATCGCGCGGGTCCTGGCGCCGGCCGGGGCGCCCCAACGGCCTACGGAAAAAGGGGACACAGAACCCCGATGATTGCTTGCTAAGAATTGGTTGGCGTTCTATGTCCCCTTTTTCCGTCCTATTCGCTTCTGCCGCTGGGGCTGGCCGGCGACAGGACCCGCGCTTGTCTTCCGTCCGTCCTTGACCCATAATCGTACCGCCATGACGGTCCGCGATTCTCCCCTGGCCAACCTCCGCCGGACGGTTGCCCGCCACAGCCTCATCCGGCCGGGCGATAAAGTCCTCGTCGCCTGGTCCGGCGGCCCCGATTCCACGGCCCTCCTGCACCTGCTCCTGGAGCTGCGGGCTGAAATTCCGTTCGAGATCGCGGCCGCCCACTTCAACCACCGCTTGCGGCCTGCCGCGGACGCGGACGCGGCCTTCGTCCGCCGGGAGGCCGCCCGCCTCGGAATCCCCTGCCTGACGGCCCGCCGTGACGTGAGGGCCTTCGCCCGGGCCCGAAAGCTCAACCTCGAGGAGGCGGCCCGCACCCTGCGCTACGAATTCCTGCGGAAGGCCGCGGCCCGGGCCGGGGCTTCGAAAATCGCGACGGGCCACACCCTGGATGACCAGGCGGAAACCGTCCTCATCCGCCTCCTGCGGGGCAGCGGCCCGCGCGGCCTCTCCGGAATCCACCCCACCGTCGAGGGGACGATCATCCGACCCCTGCTCGGCTTGAGCCGGAGGGAGATCCTGGCTTATGGCCGGCGGAATAAGCTGGCCTTCCGGCGCGACGAGACGAATGCCGACCTCCGCTATGTTCGCAATCGGGTCCGCCTGCGCCTCATGCCCTACCTCGAGCGGAATTTCGGCCCAGGGCTCGCGTCGAGCCTGGGCCGGACGGCGGAAATCCTGCGGGACGAGGACGGGCTTCTCGAAACATTTGCGGCCCGGACGTATGCCCGGCTCGCGGGGAAGCCTAAGCAAGGGGAGTCCGCAAGGGAGGGCGGCCCCGGCCGCCGCGAAGGCGCGGCTCTCGATGCCCGGCGCCTTGCCGGCCTGCCCGCGGCCCTCGCCCGCCGCTGCGTCCGGCAGTTTCTCCGCGACCTCAAAGGGGACCTGCGCAAGATCGGGTTCGAGGATGTCGAGGCCGTGCGGGGATTGAAGGACGGCGAGACCGTCACTCTTCCCGACGGCCTCATCGTCCGACGGAAGGGCGATCGACTGGCGTCCCCGGACCGGCCGTCGCCGCCGGCCGCCTATCTCTATCTTTGGGACGGGCGTGGCCGCTTGCCGATTCCGGCCGCGGGGGCCGTGTTCTCCGGCCGCCGCTTCGGAAGCGCGACGCGCGGGCGGCCCGCTTATGACGACGGCGCCTTAGCTTTCTGCGACCTCGAGGCCCTCGCCTTTCCGCTCGTCGTCCGGACGCGCCGCGACGGTGACCGGTACCGGCCCTGCGGAGCGCCCGGCCGGAAAAAGCTCAAGGAGATTCTCCGGGCCAAGAGGGTCCCGGCCGGGGAGCGGAGCGCGCTTCCGGTCTTCTGCTCGGGGGACGAGATCGTTTGGGCGCCGGGACTGCCCGTCGCCGAGAAATTCAAGGTCACGGCCCGGACGACGAGGGTGTTCATGATCCGGAAGTCGGGGCTCCCGCGGCCGCCGGCCGCGAAGGGCGCCGCCTAAGGCTTCAGGTACGTCTCCCGCCAGATTTCGAAGATAAGCAGCGCCCAGAGCTGGTGGCTGTAGTTCTCCCGGCCCCGGACGTGGGCGTCGACCATCGCCCGGACGGGCGCCGGATTGAACAAACCCGCGTCCGCGATCCGTTTTTCGCCGAGATACGCCTCCATCATTTCCCGCAGCTCGACGCGGAGCCAGTGCTTGATCGGGATGCTGAAGCCTTCCTTGCGGCGGTAGATATTATCCTTGGGGAGCAGCCGCTCGACGGTCTTTTTGAAGATCCACTTCGTCGTCAGCCCGTGGAGTTTGAGCCGGCCGGGCAGGCGGAAGGCGAACTCGATCAGCTTGTGGTCGAGGAGCGGCTCGCGCGCCTCGAGCGACGCGGCCATGCTCATCCGGTCGACCTTGACCATGATGTCGTCCACGAGGTAGGTCTTGAGGTCGAGGTAGAGCTCGCCCGTCGTCCGGTCGAAGTCCGCCATCCGGCGGATGACCTCGTCGAACGGGGCCGTGGCGTCGAGGGCGGGGAGGCCGCCGAGGTCCTTTTTCAATCCGTCGGAATACAGCGCCGCCCGGTCGGCCCGGGTGAGGAACATCATCCACCGGAAATGGCGCAACCCCGCCTCGTGGTCGAACGCCTGGGTGAACCGCCGAAGCTTGTTCCAGGCCCCCTTTTTCTTCTCGCCCGGCCGGAGGCGCGACGTGGCCAGGGCGGCCAGCCGTCCGCCCGCGGCGACGCCCGGCAGGCGGGCGATCTTCTGGGCCTGGTAATGCTCGTAGCCGCCGAAGACTTCGTCCCCGCCGTCGCCCGACAAGACCACCTTGACGTGCTTGCGGGCCATGGTCGAGACGAGGTACGTCGGGAAGATCGAGAAGTCGCCCAACGGCTCATCGAGGTGGCGGACGAGCTTCTCAGTCAGCTCCAGGGCGCGAGGCTCGAGGATGAGCTCCTCATGCTCGGTTTCGAAGCGCTCGGCGATCCTCCGGGCGTGGTCGAGCTCGTTGTACGAGGCGTCCTTGAACCCGATCGAATACGTCCGGAGGGGCGACGCGCCGAGCTCGCGCATCAAGCCGACGATGGTCGAGGAGTCGATCCCGCCGCTCAGGAACGCGCCGAGCGGGACGTCGCTCACGAGTCTCAGGCGGACCGATTCCTTGAGGAGGGCGTAGAGCTCGTCCTGGAGCGACGCGAGCGGGCGGGGCTTCTCCGTCGCGGCCTCGCCCGGCGGCTCGATATCCCAGTACCGCCGGATCGAGATCTTCCCGTCCTCCCAGGTCAGGATGGATCCGGCCGGGAGCTTGTGGATGCCCCGGAACATGGAATACGGGGCGGGGACGTATTCGAGGGTCAGGAAGAGGTCGAGGGCCCGGGGCTCGATCGCCCGCTTCACGCCGGGATGGACGAGAATGGTCTTCAGCTCGGAGCCGAAGACGATCGTGCCGTCCGGGAGGAGCGTGTAATACAGGGGCTTGATGCCCACCCGGTCCCGGACGAGGCGGAGGGTGCGCCCTTTCGCCTCCCAGAGGGCGAAGGCGAACATGCCCCGGAATCGATCGAGGAACGCCCCGCCCCATTCTTCGAAGGCATGGACCATGGCCTCCGTGTCCGAGCGGGTCCGGAAGGCGTGGCCGCGGGCGAGGAGCTCGTCCCGGACCTCGGCGAAATTGTAGGCTTCGCCGTTGTAGGCGATCCAGAGCGAGCCGTCCTCGTTCGACAGGGGCTGGTGGCCGCCCTCGACGTCGATGATGCTCAGCCGGCGGTTGCCGAGGGCGGCCGGGCCTTCGACGTACAAGCCCTCATCGTCCGGGCCGCGATGGATGATCTCCCGGCACATCCGGGCCAGGAGCTCGGCGGACGCGGGGCCGGCGCCCCGGGCGTTGACGTACCCGCAAATGCCGCACATCGCTACCGGCCTACGACCTCGGGCAGGAAGAGGACGCCGAGCCAGCGCCGGTCGCCGCTCTTCCGGTCCTCAAAGTAGGGCGTCGCCCCCTTGGAGGCGCGAAGCTTGATGCGGTACTGGTGCGATTGGCGGATCATGAAGCCGTCGTCCACCGGGAAGTCCAGGATCGCCTTCTCGCCGGGGCCGAGGGTGACTTTTTGAGTCCGCCCTTCGACGCTCACGGTGATCTCGTTCGCCTGGCGGAGGCTGCCGGTGAGATGGAACCGGACTTCCTTGATCGGGATGAACGTCCGGAGCATCATGTCGAGCTCCCTGTCGCCGCGCGTCCACCAGCCGTCCTCCGTCCCCTCCCTCTTGTGGAAATTGTCGTTCAAGAAATAGAGGAACCGGTCGTTGGTCGCGGGGCTGGTCCATTCGAGGCGGAACGCCTGGGGGTTGGTGTTCGTCGGCAGATCGTTGATCAGCGTTCTCTCGATGGGAAACAGGGTGAAAGGGAAGCGCTTGCCCTGGATCGACGGATGCTCCGAGTACATGAACGGGGCCATGAAGATCTGACCGAGCAGAAGCGCCGCCGCTCCCCAGGAGAGGATCATCTCCCGGGGCTTGATCCTCGACGCCGGGAGGAACAGGAAAAAGGGATAGATGCTCACGAAATATCGGTTGGCCAGGGATCCGCCGCCGCCGCCGTAGTTCGTGGGCATCATCACGACGTAGATCAGGATCTCGCCGGCCAGGGCGATCAGGATGAGCCACCGGTCGAGGCTTTTCTTCCCGGCGACGAACAGGAGAAGGAAGAGGACGGCTGGAAAGAAGTACCAGGTGACGCCGGTATAGCGTCCGAAGAAGTAATAGAAGATGTTGCGAGGAACGAATTTGGGGGATATGAGCGACTTGCCCATGTAGCCGTCGGCGGTCATCTCCTGGCCGGGGGCGGAGTCGAAGGTTAC
This sequence comes from Candidatus Aminicenantota bacterium, assembly GCA_003141555.1. Lineage (GTDB taxonomy): Bacteria > Acidobacteriota > Aminicenantia > Aminicenantales > UBA4085 > FEN-413. The sequence continues at coordinate 35,130 of PLMN01000011.1, read as the reverse complement.
GTTCGGCCTTTCGTAGGGATAGCTGTAGTAAAAGCTCTTCCGTTCGCCGCCCTGGTAGTTCCATTCCCTGGTCAGGACGTATGTCGTCCCGAATAGGAGCCCGAGGCTGAGGGCCGCGGAGAGGGCCAGTCCCGCCGTCTTCAGAAATTTCTTGCGGAGGAGAGGTCCGAGGAAGATCGCCCCGAGGACGGCCACGTTCGGCGGCTTGGAATAGACGGCGATCCCGCCGATGAACGCGGCCAGGTAATCCGAGCCGTCCGACATGAGGAAACGGTGCAGTCCTCCGGTCGCGGGACCCGGGGGCGGGAAGCCGGCTTCCTGACCCCGGTGCTTGTATTGCCAGAAGAAAAGCGCGGCGAACACCAGGGCGAGGTTGAAGAAATCGGGCGCGATCCAGAGATAATAGATCCAGGCCACGGAGGCGAAAAGGAAGGTCAGGACCCGGAGGAGCGACAGGGCGGGCGCGTCGGTCAGGCCGAAGTAGGAATAGCCCATGAGCAGGATGAGGAACAGGAGGACGGCATGGAGGACCAGGGGACCGTTCGGGCCGAAGACGCGGACGAACGGGGCCGCGAACAGGGGATACGCGAGGTTCTTGGCATAGTAGAGCTTTTCCCCGTCCCCTTGCTTGATCCGTTTAAGGAAAATGCCCAGGGGGCCCGCCGCGAAATCCTCGTCGTATCTTAGGAGATCCTTCCGGGTGTATTCGAGGTCCCCGTCGAAGGCGATGCTCTGGGCCATGGCGTAATAGGTGGACTGATCGCCGGGCAGGTATCCCCTGATATCCTCGGTCGAGGAATTGTGGAGGACCGGCATGTTGAGGAAGAGAGAGGCGCCTAGGAAGAAAATCGATACCAGGGCGAGCGCCGCTGCAGGCCCTTTCCTGTCCTGTAACATGAGCTAAATCAATACCATTTTAAGCGGCGAAATTCAACCGGTCTGCCCGGCGGCTCTAGGGAAATCGGTGACAAGGGAATTCGGTGACGCGACCCAATTCTCTTGAATTGGGATCGTGTCACCGATTTCCCTACCGCTGCCCCGATTACCGGCCCGGGAAAAGGCCGAAGTAGGCCGCCCAGATGCGCGATCCCCAGACGAGAGCGACGAAGGCCGCCGGGGCGAGGAACGACCCGTAGGGAAGCATGTATTGAAGGTTCTTTTTCCTCAGGACCATGATCAGAATGCCGACGACGGCTCCCGCCACCGAGGCCAGAATCAGGGTCAGGAGGGCGTTCATCCAACCCAGGAACGCGCCGACCATGAGCATCATGGTCACGTCGCCCAGGCCGAGTCCCTCTTTTTTCCTGAGGAGGTAGTAGGCCCCGTAGACGACAAGGAGGAATCCCCCGCCGACGGCCGCTCCGAGCAGGGCCTGGGGGAAGGTCAGGTCGGCCCTGAAGAAGGAGAAGACGAGGCTGAGGACGATCCCCGGGAACGTGATCTTGTCCGGCAGGATCTTGTGGCGGAAATCGATGACCCCGAGGGCGATAAGGGCGCTGGTGAAAAGCGCCGCGGCGACGAAGGTCCATCCCCAGGAAAAGCGAAGGTAGAGGACGGCGAGCGCGGCCGGCGTCAGGAGCTCGACGAGGAAATAGGAGATCGGGATCTTCGCCCCGCAGCGGCGGCATTTGCCCCCGAGGACGAGGAAAGAGATGACGGGGATGTTGTCGTAGGGCCGGATCCTCGCCTTGCAGGCGGGGCAGGCCGACGGCGGCCAGAGGAGGCTCATGCCGGCCGGGACCCGGTAGATCACCACGTTGAGGAAGCTGCCCCAGATGAGGCCGAAGAGGATGACGACGATCAGCGTTTCCATGGGATGACTCCCGTCCGGAATTCCCCCGTCCCCGGATCGTAGACATAATCGTTCCCGTCGTAGTCCTTGGGCAGCTGGGGCAGGAGGCCCGCCCGGACGAGCTCCCCGGGCTCCGCGGGCGTGCGGCCCGCATTTTCCTTGAACCGGGCCACGGCCTTATTGAGCGCGGCGATGTCAGCCACAGACTTCACCTGGTAGAGATGGTTGGAGGCGATCTTCCGGATCTGGTCGTCCTGGGCGGTGTTGAAGACTTCGAGCCACGTCTCCCACGACGTCTTGAGGTCCATCGTCTTGAAGGCGGTGTCGGCGTACTTGCGCTTGGCGATGGCCGGCGAGCCCGGGACCTCCATGGCCTTCTTGAAATAAGCTCGGGCGGTCGGGTAGTCCTTGGCGATGGCGGCGTAGTGGCCCGCCTCGAAAGGGAAAATCCACTGGCCGGGGTTCTTCTCGAAGCCGAGGTCCAGTATCTTGAGGGCCAGGGGCATGTCCCCCATGTCGTTGGTAGCGATCAGGGCGCCGACTTCATAAGGGTCGACGTAGCGTGGGTCGAGCTCGGCGATGATGCCGAAGATGTGAAGCAGCGAATCGTAGCGGTCGGCGATCTCCTCGTTGCCGTAGTACTGGATCGCCCAGAGGTAAACGATATCGGCTATGAGGGGGGAGAAGCCGAACGTGGCGTACTTGAGATACCTGCCGGAGGGGATGTAGAGGATGCCCGCTCCCGGCACCTTGCGGCGGGGCAGGCGGCGCAGGGTAAGCTCCAGGCCGGCGAAGGACGCCGCCAGAAAGACGAGGATCAGGCCCAGGGCGAGCTTCTTTTTCATCGATCAGATGAAGTCCCGTCGCCGGAAGATCAGGACGGCCACGGTCAGGACGAAGGCCGCGTAGACGATCCCATAGGCCGCGGAATAGAGGAGCAACGAGGCGGGCAGGGGCAGCCCATGAACGACCTCGGTCCGGATGTTGAAATTTTCGAGGTCGGGGAGAACCGCGGTGAGAAGGCGGAGGAGGGTTTTTCCGAGGCCCGGCCGGGCCTTCTTGACGAGAGTCTCGAGGCTCCAGGAGAAATGGCCGATCACGTAGAATCCCAGGGAGAAGAGCGAGCTCAGGATGGGCGTCGAGAAGCAGGAGAAGAGGATGGCCACGGCCGTGAGGAGCACGAGCTCGAAGAAGATGAAGAGGATGGCCAGGAGGAGCCGGCCCTCGAGGGCCCCGGTCTGGATGAGGATGAGGGCGAGGAAAATGAGGCCCATGCTGGCGAGCATCACGGCCAGGGTCAGGACCAGGCCGAAATACTTGCCCAGGAGGAACTCGGAACGTCGGATGGGCTTGGAGATCAGGGTGAAGATCGTCCGCTTCTCGATTTCCTTATAGACCAGCCCGGTCCCGATGAGGATCGCCATGAGGGCGCCGAAGATCGAGATCGAAGCCAGCCCGACGTCCTTGATGATCTTGGTCCGGTCGCCGACCGTGAACATGGCCAGGACGCGGGAGAGGAGAATGGCCGCTGCGGCGAAGAAGAGGAGCAGATAGAGGATGCGGTCGCGGACCGCCTCCTTGAACGTGTTGACCGCAATCACCTTGACGGTCATCGGGGCCTCACCATGCCGACGAACAGGTCCTCAAGCGTCTGGGTCCGGGGGAGGAGGGAATGGACGTTCCCCTTGCGGTCGCGGACGAGGTCGAGCACGGCCTGGATGCGCGCCTCGTCGTAGACCTTGAGGAGCGTCCGGCCGGCCTGGGCCGACAGCGGCTCGCCGAGCGCGGCGAGCTCCCGGTCGCCGACGCCCGAGAGGACGATCTCGGTGAAGAGGATCTTCTCGGAGACGAGGTCGGTCAGCCGTCCCTGGCTCAGGATCCGGCCGTCGACGAGGATCGCCACCCGGTCGCAGATCATCTCGATGTCCTGGAGGATGTGGGACGAGAGAACCACGGTCTTGCCCTCGCTCCGCAGGCGGAGGATGATGTCCCGGATCTCTTTGCGGCCGATCGGGTCGAGGCCGCCGAGCGGCTCGTCGAGGACGACGAGCGACGGCTCGTTGATGAGCGCCTGGGCCAGACCGATGCGCTGGAGCATGCCCCGCGAGAACTTCCGGAGAGAGAGGTCGGCCGCCCGCTCCATGTCGACCAGCTTGAGGAGGGCGGGGATGCGCTCCCGGCGCACGTCCGGGGCGAGGCGGAAGAGCTGGCCGTAGAAATCGAGAAACTCCCGGGCGGTCAGGTAGTCGTAGAAGTAGGGGTTTTCGGGCAGGAACCCGACCTTCTCCTTGGACCGGGGGTCGAGGTGCGGCCTTCCGCAGAGCTCGATCCGGCCCGCATCGGGGAAGATCAGGCCCAGGACGCATTTGATCGTCGTGGTCTTGCCGGAGCCGTTCGGGCCCAAGTAGCCGAAGATCTCGCCTTCGGACACGGCGAACGAGATCCCCTTCAAGATCTCCTTGCGCCGGGGGATGAAGCCCTGGGAGAACGTCTTTCGAAGGCCGTCGATGGAGAGGATCGTGCTCATCGTCTGCTTATTATAAACGGGGCCGGGGCGCCATTCAATTCTTGAGGTTCGCCTCGAACAGCCTGAAGATCCTCTTGTACTCGTCCGTCCAGGACGCGGCGTTCTCGAAGCTGTGGTTTTCGACGGGATAAATGGCGAGCTCCCAGCCGTCCTTGCCCAGCTCGATCAGCCGCTGGACGAGCCGGACCGAGTCCTGGAAATGGACGTTGGTGTCGACGACGCCGTGGCAGATGAGGAGGGCGCCTTTCAGCCCGTCCGCATAATAGATCGGCGAGCTCCGCTTGTAGGCTTCGGTATCCTTCTGGGGAAGGTTCAGGATTTCGGTCGTGTAGCCCTCGCTGTAGTGCGCCCAGTCCGTGACGGGCCGGAGGGCCGCCCCGGCCTTCATCACTCCGGGCGCCTTGAACATGGCCATCAGGGTCAGGAACCCGCCGTAGCTCCCGCCGTAGCAGCCGATGCGGTTCGGGTCGACGCCCAGGGCCTTGACCGCCCACTGGGCCACGTCCACGACGTCGCTCAGGTCCTTGCCGCCCATGTCGCGGTAGATGCCCGTCCGGCAGTCGCGGCCGTAGCCCGAGCTGCCGCGGTAGTCCGGGTCGAGGACGGTATAGCCCTTATCCAGCAGGATGTTGTCGAACATATATTCCCGGAAATACGAGCTCCAGCCCTTGTGGGCTTCCTGGAGATAGCCCGCGCCGTGGATGAAGATCACGGCCGGCTTGGCCGGGTGGGGATTCTTCGGCTTGTAGACGCGCGTGTAGATGTCCGCGCCGTCGCGGGCCTTGATCGCCACGACCTCGGGATCGGCCCAGGCGAACGAGCGGAACTCGTCCGTGGTCGAGACCGTGATCTGACGCGCGGCCGCGCCCGGCTTGTTCGCCTGGAGGAAGAGCTCGGGTGGGCGGGTGGCGTACGAGGAGAGCCCGGCGAGCTGCGTTTCGTCGGGCGAGAGGAAGGTCTGGTTGAGGCCGACGAGGCTCGTGATCTTCGTCCGGGGCCCGCCTGCGGCCGGCATGGCATAGAAGTGGGTTTCGCCCGGGTGGACCTCGCTCGAAGTGAAATAGATCGTCCTCCCGTCGCGCGAGAGCTGGGCCGATGTGACCTCGAAACGGCCTTTCGTCAGCTGGATCTTGTCCTTGCCGTCGATCCCGATCTTGTAAAGATGGGCGAAGCCGTCCTGCTCCGAGAGGAAGGAGACGTGGAGGCTGTCCGGCCACCAGAAAAGGCCGGTCAGGCCCAGCTCGCCGACCCAGGCCTCGTCGTGGACGGCCTCGATGACCGTAGTCTTGCCCGTGGCGGGGTCGACCTTCAGCAGCCAGGCGTCCTTGTGGTCCTCGGCGCGGGCGGTCATGAGGCAGGTCTTGCCGTCGGGCGACCAGAGCGCCCCGCCCGGCGTGACGGCCCGGGTTCCCAGGCCGTAGTCGAGCCATTTGACCTCTCCCGTAGCCGTGTCCATGAAGCCGGCCTTGACGATCCGCGAGGGATAGCCGGCCTTGGCCCGGGAATCGATGACGTCGGTGAAGCCCGAGCGGGTGACATAGGTCGGGACGACGGTCGATCTCTCGTCGGGGTGAGGCTCGCTGAGCGTGAGGAAGACCGACTTCTCGTCCGGCGACAGCGCCAACGAGACGCTCTGGTCCTCCTTGAGGTTGTACGGACGGCGCCGGGCCGCTGCGGACGCGCCGCCGCCCGGGCCGCCGAAGCCGCCGCGCCCGCCTCCCCGTCCGCCGCCGGTCTGAAGCTTGAACTGCTGGAAGAGCTCGAGCTGCTGGTCGGAGTACCACTTGGCCAGCTCGTCGGGCCGGCCGCGGTCGGGCGGCGGGGTGCGCCGCGTGATCGAGGTCATCTGGGCGAGGCTCCGGTCGGCGAGGGAGAAGACGAACAGGTTGTCGTCCATGGTGAAGGCCATCTTCTTCCCGTCGCCGGTGAAATTCACATTGAGCTTCCGCGAATCGGTGGAAACGAGGAGCGTGGCTTTGCCGGTCGCGGGATCGAGAAGGCTGATCTCGCCGCCCTGGACGACGAGCCCGCGCTTCCTCTCCCGGTCGAACCGGACCCCGCCGCCCGGGCCCATGAACCCGCCCATCATCCGGCCCCCCTCGCCCGCCGCGGGCGGGAGCTTGGCCATCTCCTCGGGCGTGATCTTCCGGGGCGTCCAGTCGGGCTTGGCCAGCATGTAGAGCTCGGCGGCCTTTTCCGTCGGCTTCTTCCAGCGGAAATAGAGCCGGGAGCCGTCGACCGACCATTGGACGGCCGACGGCTCGGCGCCGACGAGGTCCGAGCCGCGCATCACGTTTTCGATGGTCAGCTTGAAGGGCGCCGGCGCGGGGGCGGGCGCTTGGGCCGCGCCGAGAAGCGGCAGGAGCAGGAGCGCACAGAGCGCGGCCCGACGGATGCGATGAGGGGGACGTTGCATGGAAGCCTCCAAGGGTATGGCGTTCGGGACGGACGTCAATCCGCCACCACGTGATTCAAGGTGTCGGGGTCGAGCGTCGCATAAAAATCCGCGCCTAGGTTGAGCAGGGGGGCCACGGTGTACGGGTAGAAATACTGGGACGTCTTGATCGAGGTCGTGACCGCGTCCATGGCGGCCTCCTCAGGCCAGGCCCTTGACCGCGCCTGCCCGTGTCCCGATCGTCCGGGTGATCTTCCTCATGGGCCCTCCTCCGTTCCGGATTCGCCCGAAAATTATATATGCGCCCGGCGAAAAAAGGAAGCAGGGTGAGGGGGAAGGCTAGCCGCGGGCGGCCGCGGGGGGTGAGGCGGGGGCGGTAAAAATCACCCCGCCGTTCGCCGGGAAGAGCGATTGTCCTTTCCCGGCCTCCGCCCGATAATGGAAGCAATCGGGAAGATGGCAGTCATCCCGAGCTGACGCAACGCCAAGGTTGCTGAAGGGGCGAGGATTTAGGATCCTCTCCCGACCCTCCTTTAATGACACCCCTGACTCGAAGGCGAGCCAGGGGTGTATATCTTCCCCGCGGCCGATATTGGAAATCCGGGCCGCGTCCTCTTATAATGTTCCCAAGACCGGCCCAGGCCGATCTCGTGAACCGCCTCGGGGGATGGAACCGCGTCTTCGAAGTGCCGCGCGAAGTGATCGACGCCTACGAGGAGGGTGAGCCCATCGATCGTTGACGAGCGGCGCGACGCCCCGGGCTTAGCCCGGGGCGCCGCTCCCGCCGTGCGCGCTCGCGTTAAAACCCGCGGGGGAGTGGAGAGGGGAATTTTCAATCTCCGGTCCGCTCGCGCGACAAAGTCCTTTGCCGCGGGAAAACGCCGGCTTTCATCTCTGGGGGATCAAGTTGACAAGCCCCCCCGGGGGGTGGTTGCGGGCTGTTGTCAGCAAAAGGGGGGTTGATGATGGGAACCAAAAGGTGGGGGCTCTCTCCAGCCCGCGCAAGAAAGCCAGATTTATTATAGTGTGCCAATCTCAAATTGCAACACAATTTTCAAAATATTTTTCCCCGGGGCCGCGGACGGGAAACTCAGCCTTGACTTTGTCCGGAAATTTTTCGATACTGAATCGAGATCGTCCGAACCATCCAAGCATCACATAGAACTGATGATGTCCGTTGATGTCCTGGGTGCGGACGAAAAAATTTTGAGCCGGGAGGTATTGCATCATGGCCTTTGAATTCAAGAACTCCAAAGGGGTGGCTTATTTCCTCCATTCCCGTGAAGTCACGCTCAAGGGCGGCCGTGCGCAGAGGATCTATTTCTTCGCCCGCGATGTCCGTCCGGGCGCGCTCGACGCCGTCCCCGAAGGCTACATGGTCATGGAGACGACCAAGACGGGGATGCCTATCCTCAAGAAGAAGTAAACCGTCCCGCGTTTCGTTTCAAGGTCAAGCCGGCGCCTCATCAAGCTCGAGCGCACTCCGGACGACGGTGCGTTCCCGAGTCCGGGGGCCGCGTTTCCCCAGATTGGAGGGTCCGGGTTGACCTCTTTTTTTAGTTTGTTTTTTCGGAAAAGCGGAGTCCCCCGATGAACGCCCGACGCTTCAAGCAATACCTCCTCTCCGGCGTATCCTATGCCATCCCCTTCGTGGCGAGCGGCGGCATTCTGATCGCCGTTTCGATCGCCTTCGCCCCGATGACCTCCCAGGGGCCCGATTTCTCCCACGCGCCGTTCCTCAAGCTGATCAACGACATCGGCGCGGCCGCCTTCTCCTTCCTGATCCCCGTCCTGTCCGGCTACATCGCCTTCGGGATCGCCGACCGGCCGGGCCTCACGCCGGGCTTCGTCGGCGGCTACATCGCCGGTCAGGTTGGGGCGGGCTTCCTGGGCGGGCTCATTTCCGGCCTTCTGGCCGGCTTCCTCGTGGCCGCGATCAAGAAGCTCAAGCCCCCGCGTGCGCTGCGGCCGATCATGCCCATCCTGGTCATCCCCGTCCTGTCCTCGCTCGTGGTCGGGTTCGTCATGTACAAGATCGTCGGCGCTCCCATTCGGGACACGATGACGGCCATCCAGCACTGGCTCGTGCTGATGAACTCCGGCAGCCAGGCCCTCCTGGGCGTCATCCTCGGGTCCATGATCGCCTTCGACATGGGCGGCCCGGTCAACAAGGTGGCCTTCTTCTTCGGCGCGGCCATGATCCAGCAGGGGAGCTATACGGTCATGGGCGCCTGCGCCGCCGCCATCTGCATCCCGCCCCTCGGCCTCGGGCTGGCGACCCTGCTCAACCGGAAGCTCTGGACCGACCAGGAGAAGGAAGCGGGATTGGCCGCGCTGGCCATGGGCGCCATCGGCATCACCGAGGGGGCGATCCCCTTCGCCGCCGCGGATCCCCTGCGGGTCATCCCGGTGATCATGGCCGGGTCGAGCGTCGGGGCGGTCGTGGCGATGCTGGGCAAGGTGGGGGACCATGCGCCCCACGGAGGGCCCATCGTCCTTCCGGTCGTGGACCATCGCCTGATGTTCGTCGTCGCCATCCTGGCCGGCGCGTTCACCGTGGCCGGCCTCATGTCGCTCCTCAAGCGCCGCGCGGTCCGCGCGCCCTCGGAATAAGGAGATTCCCATGACCCTCGTTGCCGTCACCGCCTGTCCCACCGGCATCGCCCATACGTACATGGCGGCCGAACAGCTCGAACGGACCGGGCGCAAGCTCGGGATCAAGATCAAGGTCGAGACCCAGGGGGCCATGGGCATCGAGAACGAGCTCTCGGCGGCCGATGTCCGGGACGCGGCCGCCGTCGTCCTGGCGGTCGGCATCCCCGTTTTGAAGCGCGAGCGCTTCGACGGGAAGAAGATCTACGAGATCTCGCCCCAGGAGGCGATCAAGAGCCCGGAAGCGCTCTTCGTCCGGATCAAGGACGAACTTGGCCTTTGAATTCGAATTCGCCTTCCCCCTGCCGTTGGGGCTTCACGCCCGCCCGGCCGGGGTGATTCAAGAAAAAGCCGAATCCTTCGCCGGCGACGTCGTCTGGGAGAATCTCCGGAACGGGCTGGCCGCCGACGCCAAGAGCGTGCTGTCGCTCGTCGCCACCGACACCCGGTTTCGCGACCCGTGCCGAGTGCGGATCGCGGGGCCCGAAGGCGCCGAAGCCGGCCGGGAACTCCGCGGCCTGATCCTCGAAACCCTTCCGCGCCTCGAGTCCGCGGCCGAGGAGGCCGCGCCCGCCGCCGCGTCCGATATCCCCCGCATCCTGCTCGCGGAGAAAGCCGTGTTCTTCCGCGGCGTGCCGGCCGGGCCCGGCATCGCCCGGGGCGCGGCGTTCATCCATGATCCCGGGCCGGGAGAAGCCGAAGATCGATCCGGCCCCGTCCGGTCGCCCGAGGTCGAGACCGCCGCCTTCCGGGCCGCGGCGAACGACTTGGCCGCCGGGATCCTCGGGCGCCGCGAGCAAAGCCGGGAGCGGACGGAGCGGGCCGTGCTCGCCGCCCATCTGGCCATCCTCCGCGACCGGGCGTTCACGGCCAAGGTGGAGGAGATCATCGCCTCCGGAACGCGGGGCGCGGCCGCGGCCGCGCTTCTGGCCGGCCGCCATTTCTCCGAGATGCTGAGCGCAAGCCCCAGCCCGTATCTGCAGGAGCGGATGGCCGATGTCCGGGATATTTCGCGCCGGCTTGCCGCGCGGATCGCGGGCCCGGCCGCGCCGGCTTCCGAGCCGGAGATCGTCCTCTCCGAACCCGTTATCCTCGCCGCCGAAGACCTGTCTCCCTCGCAGTTTATCCTCATGGACAAGACCCTTCTCCGGGGCTTGATCCTCGAAAAGGCGGGCGTCACGTCCCACACCCTGATTCTCTGCCGGACCCGCGGCATCCCGGCGATGGCCGGCTGCCCCGGCATCCTCACCCGGCTTCGCCCGGGCGAAGCCGTCCTCCTCGACGGCGGCCGGGGGCTGGCCGTCCCCGCTCCCTCGGCCGCGGTCGCCCGCTATTACGAGCGCGAGGCGGCCGCGGAGGAGAAGCGGGCCGGTCTCCGGCGGGCCAGGGCCGTCCTCCCCGGACGGACGGCCGACGGCCGGAGGGTCGAGATCGCGGCCAACATCGGGGACCCCCAGGATCTCGCGGGCGCCTTGGCCGAAGGAGCCGAGGGGGTCGGTCTCTTCCGGACCGAGCTCCTTCTCCTCGGGCGACGCTCGGCGCCGGACGAGGAGGAGCAGACCGCGCTGTACACGCGCTTGGCGACCGAGTCGGGCGGGAAGCCGGTCATCGTCCGGACCTTCGATATCGGGGGCGACAAGCCGCTCCCGTTCCTGCCCCTTCCCGCAGAGAGCAATCCCTTCCTCGGATTCCGCGGGATCCGGCTTTATGAGCGGTTTGCCGATCTCATCCTCGTCCAGATGCGGGCGCTCCTCCGCGCGGCCGCATCTGGCCCGCTGAAGATCATGGTTCCCATGGTCGCCACGGCCGAGGAGCTCGTCGCGGCCCGCGGGCTTTTGGAGAAGGCCCGGGCGGGGCTCGCCGCGGCCGGCATACCGCACCGGCCCGACGTCGAATTCGGGATGATGGTCGAGGTCCCCTCGGCCGCGCTCATCGTCGACCGCCTTGCCGACTACGCGGATTTCTTCAGCGTGGGCTCGAACGACCTGCTGCAGTACACGTTCGCCGCCGACCGGGGCAACCCCGCCGTCCGCGGCTTGAACCGGCCCCTGCATCCGGCCTTCCTTCGGCTCCTGCGGTCGGTCGTGGACGGGGCGCACGAGCGGGGCCGATGGGTCGGCCTGTGCGGCGAGATCGCCGCCGAGTCGCGGCTTCTCCCCGTCCTCGTCGGCCTGGGTTTCGACGAGCTCAGCATGACCCCGTCCGCCGTCCCCGATATCAAAGCCCGCCTCCGGACGCTCGACGGCGAAGCCTGCCGGGAGCTCGTCCGCGGCGTCCTCACCTCCGGTCTCGTCCGCGAAGTCGAGGAGGCGCTCGACGGCTTCTCGGCGGCCGGCCCGTCGAAGGATGGGCTCATCGTCCCCGCCCTCGTCAACCTGCGGTCGACGAGCCGGACGAAGTTCGAGGCCCTGCAAGAGCTGGCGGCCCTCCTGGAGGGCGCGGACCGGGCTGCGGATCGGGCCGAGGTCGAAGCCGCCCTCTGGCGGCGGGAAGACACGTTCTCGACCGGCATCGGCTTCGGCATGGCCATTCCCCATTGCCTATCGCCGGCCGTCCGGGCGGCGAGCGTCGGCGTGCTGCGCTTTGAAAATCCCGTGGCTTGGGACTCGGCCGACGGCCGGCCCGTGGAACTGGCCCTGATGCTGGCCATCCCGGCGATCGAGAAATCGAAGGGCGACGCCCCGGCGGAGCAGCACGCAGCGCCGGCGGAGCAGGGAAGCCTCAAATACCTCGCCCGGCTGTCGCGGCGCCTCGTCCACGACGAGTTTCGCGACGGCCTCAAGGCCGCGGCCGACGCGGCGGAAGTCGTCCGCCTGGTTTCCGCGGCCCTGGCCGACTGAGCGGCGCGTGCCGGCGCCTGCCGTCCTCGGCTTTTTGACTCCGGAAATCCTTCGGGATATACTCCCTTCATGAATTTTCAGGTCAAGTTCCGCATTCTCGCCGCGGCCGCACTCCTCGCTGCAGCCTGCGGAGGCCCCAAGGCCGACGCCCCCGTCCCGGCGGGGGCCGCCGCTGCCGGTACGACGACAAACGCGGCCGGGGCGGCGCCCAAGACGCTGACGATCGCGGTCATCCCCAAGGGCACCACGCATGAGTTCTGGAAATCGATCCATGCCGGCGCCGTCCAGGCCGGCCGGGAGATGGGCGTGGACGTCCTCTGGAAAGGCCCGCAGAAGGAAGACGACCGGGCGCAGCAGATTACGGTCGTCGAGGACGTCATCAGCCGCGGGGTCGACGGTATCGTCCTCGCCCCGCTCGACGACCGGGCCCTCGTCCGGCCCGTCCAGGATGCGGGGCGGGAGAAGATCCCGGTCGTGATCATGGACTCGGGCCTCCAGGGCAAGGACTATCTCAGCTTCGTGGCCACGGACAACTATCAAGGCGGCATCCTCGCCGCCCGCCGGATGGGAGAGCTTCTTCAGGGAAAGGGCCGCATCTTCCGCATCCGCTACCAGGCGGGTTCGGCTTCGACCACCGACCGGGAAAACGGGTTCCTCGAAACCCTCACGAAGGAATTCCCGGCGATCAAAGTCCTTATCCAGGACCAGTACGCCGGGGCGACCACGGAGACGGCCTACCAGCTGGCCGAGAACCTGCTCGGCCGGTTCCCCGACGTGGACGGCGTCTTCTGTCCGAACGAATCGAGCACCTTCGGGACTCTCCGGGCCCTCCAGGAGGCGCGCCTCGCGGGCAAGGTCAAGTTCGTCGGCTTCGACAGCTCGCCCAAGCTCGTCCAGGCCCTGCGCGACGGGCATCTCCACGGGATCGTCCTCCAGAACCCGGTGAAGATGGGCTACCTCGGCGTCCTTCAGATCGTCAAGGCGATCCGCGGGGAAAAAATCCCCGAGCGCATCGACACGGGCGTGACCCTCGCCACCCTGGAAAACATGGACACGCCCGAGATCAAGGCCCTCCTCTCGCCGGACCTCTCGATCCTGGAGAAATGACCGCCAACCCGGACGCCGCTCCCGTCCCGCGCCTCCGGGGCGTGGAGGACGGCTCCGCCCTTGAAATGCGGAGCATCCGCAAGCAGTTCGGCGCGACGGTGGCCCTCGACGACGTCGATTTCACCCTCGGACGGGGCGAGATCCACGCCCTCCTTGGCGAGAACGGAGCGGGGAAAAGCACCCTGGTCAAGATCATCAGCGGCGCGGTCCGGCCCGACCGGGGCGTCATGCGGCTCGCCGGCCGGCCGTTCCACCCGCCGGGCCCGCTCGCCGGCCGCCTCTCCGGCATCTCGATGATCTACCAGGAGCTGAACCTCGCCCCCCATCTCACCGTCGAGGAGAACGTAGTTCTCGGCCGTGAGGCGAGTGTCGGCGGATTCCTGAAAAGGCGTGGGGTCCGTGAAAAAATCCGGGAGACGCTCGCCTTCCTCGGCCATTCCGAGATCCCGCTCGACGTCCCCACCGGGCGGCTGAGCGTCGGGACGCGGCAGATCGTCGAGATCTCGCGGGCCATCATGGACCGCTCGTCGATCCTGGTCATGGACGAGCCGACAAGCAGTCTCGCCCGCGAGGACACCGAGCGGCTGTTCCAGGTCATCCGCAAGCTCCGGGCCGAAGGGGTGAGCGTCATATACATCAGCCATTTCCTGGAGGAGGTGCGGGAGGTCGCCGACGTCTACACCGTCCTCCGCGACGGCCGGAACGTGGGCGCCGGCCGGATGGCGGACGCGTCGTTTGAGGAGATCATCCGCCTTATGGTCGGGTCGAAGATGTCCGACTTCTTCCCCCGCGTCCCGCGGGAGCAAGGCGATCGCCTCCTCGCCTTGAAGGCGCTGAAGGGCGTCCGGATGGGCGGCGCGGTGAGCCTCGAGATGCGCCGGGGCGAGATCGTCGGGCTTGCCGGCCTGATCGGCGCGGGCCGGACCGAGACGCTCCGGACCGTGTTCGGCCTGGACGCGACCGCGTCCGGCGGCGTCGAGCTCGAGGGGCGCGCGGCGGGCCCGGGCCGGCCGTGGCGGATGATCGCCCGCGGGTTCGGCCTGTTGAGCGAGGACCGGCAGGGCGAAGGTCTGGCCCTCTCCCGGTCGATCACGGACAACGTCACCCTCAGCCGGCTCGGGCCGTACCGCCGCCGCGGCTTCCTCAGCCTGAAAAAGAGGGCCGCGGCCGCCGCCGGCTGGATCGCCGCGCTGAACATCAAGGCGGGGGGCCCGCAACTGCCCGTGGCCGGGCTCTCGGGCGGCAACCAGCAGAAGGTGGCCCTCGCCCGCCTCCTCCACCAGGACGCCGACGTCCTCCTTCTCGACGAGCCCACGCGGGGCATCGACGTCATGAGCAAGGCCCAGATCTACGACTGGATGGGCCGGGCCGCCGCGGAGGGCAAGGGCCTGCTGTTCGTCAGCTCCTATTTCCCCGAGCTGCTCGGCGTCTGCGACCGGATCGTCGTGTTCCACCGGGGCCGGATCGTCGCCGACCGGCCCGCCGCGGAATGGACCGACGAAAGCCTGATGGCGGCCTCGATGACCGGAAAAGCGTGAATCCCATGACCCTCCGACCCAAGATCAAGATCCAGACCGTCCTGAACCTGGTAGCCCCTTTCATGGGCCTCATCCTGGTCATCGCCCTCTTCTCGGCAATGCCCGACGTCCAGTCGCGCTTTCTGCGGGCGGCCAATCTCAAGAGCGTGGCCACCCAGTCCGTGATCGTGGCCCTCGGCGCCCTGGGCATGACCCTCGTCATCATCGGCGGCGGCATCGACCTCTCCGCCGCCTCGAACATCGCCCTGTCGAGCGTCATCGCGGCCTACGCGATCAACGCCGGCCTGCCGCCCCTCCTCGGCCTGGTCCTCGGCATCCTGACCGGCGGCCTGATCGGGCTCGTGAACGGCACCCTGATCACCCGCCTCAAGCTCGTGCCCTTTATTATCACCATGGGCATGATGGGCATCGCCCGGGGCGCAGCCAAGTGGATCGCCCGCAACCAGAAGATCGACGCCCCGCTGACCTGGATCAACGAGCTCATGTCCAAGTCGCCCCACCCGCCCTGGCTCGTGCTGGCGCCGGGCGTGTGGCTCATGATCGTCTTTGCGGTGGTCATGGCCGTCGTCCTGCGCTATACCGTCTTCGGCCGCCACATCTTCGCCATCGGTTCGAACGAGGCGGCGGCCCGCCTGTGCGGGGTCCGGACGGTCCGGACGAAAATCCTGTTCTACACCGTGTCCGGCCTGTTCCTCGGCCTGGCCGGGGTGATGGAGTTCTCCCGGCTGACGGTCGGCGACCCGACGGTCGCCGTCGGGCTCGAGCTCGACATCATCGCCGCGGTTGTCATCGGCGGCGGCAGCCTGAGCGGCGGCGAGGGGAGCATAATGGGCTCGATGATCGGCGTCTTCATCATGGCCTTCCTCCGGAACGGCTGCACGATGATGGGCTGGCCCAATTACATCCAGGAAATCATCATCGGGGTCATCATCGTCGCGGCCGTAGCCCTGGACCAGGTCCGTCACCGCCGGACCGCGTGAAGGACGCGATGGACGGAACCCTCCTCAAGACCGTCCATGCCCGGGCCCCCATCCGGGTGAACGATATTGGGGGGTGGACGGACACCTGGTTCGCCGGCCGCGGCCGCGTCCTGAACATCGCGGTCGCGCCCGCCGTGGAAGTCCGGATCCTCGTCTTCGACAACCCGGACCGGCGGAAAAAGAGGGTCCGGGTCCGGGCCGAGAACTACAATGAGACCTTCGACATGGACCCCGACGCCCCGCGCCGCGAGCCCCATCCTCTCCTCCAGCTCACGATTGCGAGCGTGCCCATCCCCGCCGACGTCCTCCTCGAAATCCGTCTGTTTTCGCCCGTGCCGGCCGGCATTTCCACGGGGACGTCCGCCGCGGTCTCGGTCGCCCTTCTGGGGGGGCTGGACCGGCTCTCCGGAGGAGGGCGGGGCTGGGCCGAAATCGCCCGGCTCGCCCACCGCGTCGAGACCGAAAAGCTGGGGCTTCAAAGCGGCATCCAGGATCAGATCTGCGCCGCCCACGGCGGGATCTCGTTCATTGCCATGGACAGCTACCCTGATTCGCGGGTCCGGCGCGTGCGCATCGACCGGGAGACGTGGGCCGCGCTCGATCGGCGGCTGGCCCTGGTGTATCTCGGCCGGCCCCACGAGTCGAGCGCCCTTCATGAACAGGTGATCGCCCGCCTCGAAACGGGCGGCCCCCAAATGATCGTCCTTCGCGACCTGGCCAGGACTGCGGACGAGGCGGCGGCGGCCTTGGAGAGCGGCGATCTGGCTTCATACGGCGAGGCCATGATCCGGAACAACGAGAGCCAGCGATCTCTTCACGCCGGGCTCGTGTCGGGAGACGCGGACGCCGTGGCCTCGATCGCCCGGAAGGCGGGCGCCGCGGGCTGGAAGGTCAACGGCGCGGGCGGAGACGGAGGGTCGATGACCCTCCTGGGGCCCGAGGACGGCGTCCGACGGCGCCGAATGCTCGACAGGATCGAAAGGATGGGAAACGGGATCAGGATCATCCCGGTATCCCTGTCCGCGGAAGGCCTGAAATCCTGGGAAGAGTGAAGGAATAAGGGCGCGGGAGAGCTCTACCTGATCGTCTGAAGGGCTTATTTTCACCAAGGATTTTCCCCCGATACTGTCTATATATATGCTGAATGTTTAGCGTAAGGAGAAACAGCATGAAGAAAAAGACAGCCATTTTGGCCATTGCGGGGATGCTGCTCTTGGGTTTGGGAGCATTTGCCCAGCAAGAGCCCCCGGCAAAACCGCAGAAACCCGCCCCCCAGGGCCAGCCCGGCGACAAGGCCCAAGGCCGGCAGGGGCCGATGGCCCGGCTGGCGGACTATCTCAAGCTGACGCCCGAGCAGATCCAGAAGATCAATGACGTCCAGAAGAGCCGCCAGGACGAGCAAAAGTCTTTCCGCGACCAGATGCAAAAGCTCCGCGGCGATCTGCGGCCCCTCCTCCGCGACGAGAAGGCAGACCAGGGCAAGATGAACGGACTGATCGACCAGATCGCCAAGCTCGGCGCCGACCGGGCCAAGCGGGTGCTGGCCGGCCGGGGCGGACTGCAGAAGATCCTGACTCCCGAACAGGCGGACAAGCTGAAAAACGCCCCGCCCGCCATGCGGCAGCGGCTGATGAATTTCTTCCGCGGCCAGGGCATGGGTCCCGGAGGCTTGGGCCAGCCGGGCATGGGCATGCGCGGCCCGGGGATGCAGGGGCGCGGCCAGGGCCAGATGATGGGCCGCGGGATGGGCATGCGCGGCCAGGGCCAGATGATGGGCCGCGGTTTACTGCAGCGGCTGATGCGGCGGTTCCCCGTCCTGCGGCGGCTCCTCCAGATGCGGCGCATGAGCGGCCGCTTCGCCGATTGGTGGTAATGGACTAGGCCCGAGCACGACAAGCGCCGAATCCCCCGCTCCCCCCGGGCATCCGGGGTGGACGGGGGATTTTTTTTACCGATTCTGTGAGTGGGGACGGTTCTATTTTTTTGTTCGGGATTCCCAGAAGAGAGAGGGCGAAAAATAGAACCGTCCCCTTTTTTGCTCGATAGGCCATCTGTCCTGATTCGAGGACACCTTTTCCCTCAATTCCCCTCCATGATTCCCGCTTTCCAGGGGGCTCAACATGGCACGTCTCTTGCTTTTATATAGGGCGGAAGGAGAAATCAGATGAGAAAAGCAATCCTGTTGGCGGTGCTCGCGGCGGTTCTGTTCGCCCCGGTCGCGTTCGCCCAGGGCTCGGAGAGCTACTACGGCGGCAGCTTCTCCCGGATGAGCTTCATCAAGGGAGATGTTTATGTTCAGCACGGGCAGGATGCGGCATACGAACAGGGCGAGCTGAACCTGGTCGTCCAGGAAGGCGACAAGATCGGAACAAAGAACGGCCGGCTCGAGCTCCAACTCGGGCGGCGCAACTACCTCCGCCTGGGCGATGACACCCAGGTGGACATCGTGACCCTGCCCCGCCAGGGCGGCGATCGGACCAAGCTCCATCTGCTGGCAGGGCGGGCTTTCCTCCGGGTCGCCGCCATGGACGGCGAGAAGAATTTCGAGATCCACACTCCCGACGCCTCGTTCTACATCCTCGAAAGCGGACTCTACCGGATCGAGGTCCGGGAGAACCGCCAAACCGAGTTCGCCGTCCTCAGCGGCTCGGCGGAGGCGGCCGGCGCGGAAGGCTCGGTGGTGGTCAATGCCCGCGAGCAGGTCACGGCTGAGAACGGGCGGCTCGTCTCCTCGCCCGGCTCTCTGATCGCCGGGAGCGGCGACTTTGACGACTGGAACGCGTCCCGGGACGCCGTCTTTGCCCGGACGCCTAGCCAGACGTATCTCCCGGCCGACTATAGTGACTACGAAGGCGAGCTCGCCGACAACGGCCGGTGGGTCAACGAAGCGGAATACGGCAACGTCTGGGTGCCGAACGTTTCTTCTTATTCCGATTGGCGGCCTTATTATTACGGCCACTGGTCCTGGTATCCGATCATCGGCTGGACCTGGGCATCCGACGAGTCCTGGGGCTGGTGCACTTCGCATTACGGCCGTTGGGGCTGGGGCTCCGGCCTGGGCTGGTACTGGATCCCCGAGCGCTCCTGGGGCTGGGGCCCGGCTTGGGTGAGCTGGTACGGTTACGGCGACTACATCGGCTGGTGCCCGCTGAGCTACTACGGCTATCCGGGAGTCCTGATGAACGGCCGTTTCTACGGCCGCTATTCCGACCGCTATTATCCGAACCGTTCCATGGCCATGACCGTCGTCCATCGCGACCAGCTCCAGAACCGGCGCTTGTCCAATACCGCCCTCGACCGGAACGGGATGGGCCGGCTGGGCAACATGTCCATGAGCAGGATGCAGCCCGAGGGGCGGTCCTCTTTCAACGCGAACGGCGACGTGGCAAACCGGGCCCGCCAAGCGCTCTCCCGGGACGGCCTCCGGTCCGTGAACCAGAGCTTCTCGACCGGCCGGCGCCTGTCGTCGGACATGCAGAGATCCTCCTCGCGGTCCACGGTCGGGGCCATGGGGGCCGACCGGAACATCCAGTCCTCTTCGGGGGACATTTCATCCCGATCTCTGTCCCGGGGCAATACGGGCGGGACCGGTTCGGCCGGGCGGCAGGCCGTCGAGCGGGGAACCTATCTGCCCAGAGTCGGAAGCGGCTCCTCCTCGTCCTCCTCGCAGCTTCGGAGCTTCCCCTCGCGAATGGGGTCCGGGAACGCCACGTCCGGATCCGGGATCACTTCCCGCAGCCGCGACACGGTCAGCCGCAGCACGATCCGCTCCTTCCCTTCGAGAAGGAGCGGGGGAGAGGGCGGTACCTCCATGTCCTCTCCGTCGCGCAACGGAAGTTCCTCATCCCCGAGCTACAGCTCCCCCTCCCGAACATATAGCGCTCCGTCCCGAAGCTACAGCTCTCCGTCGCGCAACAGCAGATCCTCGTCCCCGAGCTACAGCTCCCCCTCCCGAACCTATAGCGCTCCGTCACGGAGCTACAGCGCTCCGTCGCATAGCTATAGCGCTCCGTCCCGAAGCTCCGGCTCGTCCTCCTCTTCGGGCTCGCTTTCCCGGTCTTCGTCCGGCGGCGGTAGCTCGCGGAGCTCCGGATCATCCTCCGGCGGGCACACCCGCAAGTAGGCTCGAACGCATCCCCCGGGGGCCCGCTTCCCGGGGGATATTCTTCTTTACATTTGCTTTTTTCGGTGATATGAAATATCCTGTTTCCCCTGGAGAAGACTCACGCATTGGAGGTTAGCGCCATGATACGCAAGAGCAGATTCGCCGTCGTCCTCGGCGTCGGAGTTTTATCCTTCCTCCTGATCCTGTCCGCGGGCGTCGCCTGCAAGAAGGCCCCGCAGAACCCTGCTCCGGGAGCCAAGGCCGGCGAACCGGATAAGGCCAAGGAGATCAATGCCGTCAAGGAAGGCGTCAACGAGATCGCCGGAACGGTCAAGAGCGCCTTGGGCAAGTACTTCTACCTCGGCCAGCTTCCCGGATTCGACATCCTGGCCGACGGAGCGATCGAGGGCGGCGATGCGTCGACGCTTCTCGGCAAGGACGTCCGGGTGAAGGCCGCCTTTAACCGCGAGAAGCCATCCCTCCTCGTCGCCCAATCGATCGAGATCAAGGAAGGGGAAGCTCAGTTCAAGAGCGTCTTCGCCAAGCCCGACGCCGCCGCGCCGGCCGATTTCTTCCTCCAGAAGGACCGGGCCGACTATGCCGAGATCAAGATTACGAACATTGCCAAAAGCGCGGACTGGGAAGGCAAGGGCAAGGGCAAGATCAGCGGCAAGCTGATCGTCGGTGCCGACGGCAAGCCGGTCGCGATCTCCGCCCTCGACGACAAGGGCAAGGAAACGGCCCGGATCATCGTCGATTCCATCTCCGATTACGCCGCCTATTACCTCAAGAAGCTCCGGCTGTTCGACACCACATGGTTCTATTTTAACATCAAGGACTCCGTGGATCCGAAGCTGCGGGCGAAGGCCAAGGAAGTCTTCCACGCCGAGATCGTCTTCATCGGTCTTTACTGATCGCGGCGACCCGAAACCGACATCCCCCAGGCCGGCTCTCGAAAGGGAGCCGGCCTTTTCTTTTTGCGGTTGACACGCGCGACGACGCCCGTGTTACAATCGCTCCTCGCGACAGCGCGGATATCATCAAGGAGGTCCTCCCGTGAGAAACATCCCCGGAATCCTCTTCGCCGCGGCGGCCCTGGTCCTCGTCGCCGGGACGGCCCCGGCCCAACAGAAGCCCGACCCGGGCCGCGTGGCCGGCGCTTGGGCTCTCGAAGTGAACGCGGGCGGGGAGCTCTACTACCTGACGCTCGACCTCAGGCTGAATGACGAAAAGCTCGAAGGCGGCCTGAGCGAACAGAACGGCATGTTCAAGGATGTGCCCCTGGCCAACGTCGAGTTCGACGGGACGACGCTCAAGTTCGACGCCAAGATCCCCACTCCGCCCGATGGCGCCGAGCGGCTCGTCAAGTCCGAGTTGAAGCTCGGCGGGGGAAAGCTCGAAGGGGCGATGACCGTCGTCGAGATGGGCTTGACCGTCGGCGTCGCCGGCGTCAAGAAATAGCCGGCTCATGACCACGACGCTCGCGGCGCCCGCGCCGGCCGGCCTCTTCCACCCGGCGAAGTCCCTTTACCGCTTCACGATCCTGATCTTCGTCGCGGCCCTGTCCTTCGGCAGCTACTTCGCCTATGACATCGTCGGAGCGATGGCCCCGACGCTCGTCGAGGACCTGAAGGCCGCCCGGGGGACGGTCGGCGCCTTCTTCACGGCCTACAG
This sequence comes from Candidatus Aminicenantota bacterium, assembly GCA_003141555.1. GTDB lineage: Bacteria > Acidobacteriota > Aminicenantia > Aminicenantales > UBA4085 > FEN-413. Next base: position 13,520 of record PLMN01000011.1, on the reverse strand, counting down.
CGTCGCGGCCGTCCTGGCCGTCCTCGTCGGCGGGATGCTGATCGACAAGCTCGGGACGCGGAAGGCGAGCCTCATGTTCTCGGTGCTCGTCTTCGCCGGGGCGGCCATCGTCTGGCAGGCCCGGAGCGTCCCGGTCTTCTTCATCGGCCGGTTCGTCTTCGGCGCCGGCTCGGAGCCGCTGATCGTGGCCCAGAGCGCCATCCTCGCCCGGTGGTTCAAGAACAAGGAGCTGGCCCTGTCGTTCGGGATCACGCTGACCGTCAGCCGGTTCGGATCGCTCTTCGCCTTCAACACCGGGGAGCTCTTCTCGAGCTACTTCAAGGACTCGACGATCGGGTGGCTGAAGGGCTACCGGGCGGGCCTCTTCGTCGCGGTGGCGGCCTGCCTGATCTCGCTCGTCGGGAATCTGATCTACGTGGCCATGGACCGGCGGGCGGAGAAGATCCTGGCCCTCAAGGACGCGGGCGGCGGGGACAAGATCGTCCTCCGGGACATCAAGGAGTTCAAGCCGTCCTTCTGGTACGTGACATTCCTCTGCCTGACCTTCTACGGGGCCATCTTCCCCTTCACCAACCTGTCCACGGACTTCTTCGTCGACAAGTGGGGGATCGCCAAAACCGCCGTGACCGGGGGCGGGTTCCTCCATCAGGTCTTCAACAACTTCCTCCACCTGTTCAGCACCGCGGGCGGGATCTCGTCGATCATCATCTTCGCCTCGATGATCCTGGCGCCTTTCGCCGGCCGGCTCGTCGACAAGATCGGCCGGCGGGCCTCGCTGATGATCCTCGGGGCGCTGATCCTCATCCCCTGCCACCTGGCCATGGGCTTGACGAAGATCAACCCGGTTTACCCGATGCTCGCCCTGGGCGCGGCCTTCGTCCTCGTCCCGGCCGCCCTCTGGCCCTCGGTGCCGCTCATCGTCCGCAAGGAACGCGTGGGCATGGCCTTCGGGCTCATGACCGCGATCCAGAACATCGGGATGGCCGTCTTCCCCCTCCTGAACGGGATGCTCCGGGACTGGACAAAGTCCTACACGAGCAGCATGCTGATGTTCTCCGGCCTGGGAGTCTGCGGGCTGGTCTTCGCCATCCTGCTGAAGCGGGCGGACCGGCGGGAGGGCGGGGTGCTGGAGGGCGCGCCCAGGAAAGTCGCGGCCTGAGACGGCCATGATCGACGCCGTCGTCTCCGACCTGGGCAACGTCCTCCTTTTCTTCGACAACACGATCTTTTTCCGGCGGATGGCCGCCTCCACCGCCCGGACGGTCGAGGAGATCCGCCGCGTCACCGAGGACAACACCGCCCTGCTCGCCCGGTTCGAGTGCGGCCGGATGTCGCCCCGAGAGTTCTATGAGCACGCCTGCGGCCTCTTCGATGCCCGGGCGACCTTCGAGGAATTCTTCACGGCCTACACCGACGTCTTCGTCCCCAACCCCCCGGCCATCGAGGCCCTCCGCCGCCTCAAGCCCGGCCGCCGGATGGCCCTCCTGTCCAATACCGACGTCCGCCGCTGGACGTTCATCAAGAGCCGCTTTCCCGAGATCCTCTTCTTCGATGCCTATGCCTTGTCGTTCGAGGCGGAGGTTATGAAGCCCGACCCGGCGATCTACCGGAGAGCCCTGGCCGGGGTCGGCGTCGAGCCCGAACGCGCCGTCTTCATCGACGATCTGGCCGAGAACGTCGAGGAGGCGCGACGGCTGGGCATGGCCGGGATCCATGTCACGCCGGGGACCGATCTCGCGGCCGAGCTGGCCAAATTCGGACTCGCCTGAGCCCCCCCGAAGAATCTTTTTACGAAGTTGATATTCCCTCTTGACAGCGCTTCCTCGAAAGCGTAAATTCCAAGCGTAAATACAAGATGTAGTATTTACTTTTCATTTTTTCCACAAGATATTGACGACTGACGGGATGGCCGGCGTTTCCGCCGGGGGATTCGGGTATAGGATAAGAGATCACGGGGGAGGAGGAGCAGTATGAATTCGCGCGTCATTACCCGGATCAGGAAGCGGGACGGCAGCATCGTCGATTTCGCCCAGGACAAGATCACCACCGCCATCGCCAAGGCCATGACCTCGCAGGGCGTCTCCATGAACGGCGACGCCAGGACCGTCTCGGACATCGTGACCTACGTCTGCGAAGAAAAGTTCGGCGGCTACACAATCCCCTCGGTCGAGCAGGTCCAGGACATCGTCGAGATGGTCCTCATGCGCCGCGGGTACCACGACGTGGCCAAGTCCTACATCCTCTACCGCGAGCGGCACAAGGAAATCCGCGAAGCCAGGACGATCGGGGTCAACCTCGAGCGCCTGATCAAGGACTATATCAACGACGCCGACTGGAAGATCCGGGAGAACTCGAACGAAGGGACGATGAGCTTCTCCGGGCTGAACGCCCGCGTTTCGGGCGAGGTCCTCTCGAGCTTCGCCCTCAACCAGATCTATTCCGAGGACGTCAAAAACGCCCACCAGGAGGGCGACTTCCACCTCCACGACCTGTCCTACCCGATCGTCGGCTACTGCGCCGGCTGGTCGCTCGAGGCCCTCCTCCGCCGCGGCTTCGGCCACGTGCCCAACCAGGTCCACTCCGCCCCGGCCAAGCACCTCGAGACCGCGACCCTGCACATGGTGAACTACATCGGGACGATGCAGGGCGAGTTCGCCGGCGCCCAGGCCTTCTCCAGCGTCGACACGTTCCTCGCTCCTTTCGTCCGGCACGACAAGCTCGATTTTGCGCACGTCAAGCAGGACATCCAAAAGCTCGTCTTCGGGTTGAACGTCCCCTCGCGCTGGGGCTGGCAGACGCCCTTCTCCAACCTGACCTTTGACTGGACCATTCCCGAGGACATGAAGAACAAGCGGGTGGTCGTCGGCGGCCAGGAGCTCGACACGTGCTACGGCGACTACCAAGCCGAGGTCGACGTCATCAACCGGGCCTTCCTTGAGCTCATGGTCGAGGGCGACCACCAGGGCCGGGTTTTCACCTTCCCCATCCCGACGTACAACCTGACCAAGGATTTCGACTGGGAATCGCCCAACGCCCGGCTCCTGTTCGAGGTCACGGCCAAGTACGGCATCCCTTATTTCCAGAACTACATCGGGACGAACATGAGCCCGGGGGACATCCGGGCCATGTGCTGCCGCCTGAACCTCGACCAGCGGGAGCTCATGCGCCGGCCGGGCAACATCTGGGGCCCGGGCGACTCGACGGGCTCGATCGGCGTCGTCACGATTAACCTCAACCGGATCGGCTATACCTCCAAGACCCGCGCCGAGTACAAGGCCCGGCTCCGGGAGCTCATGGACCTGGCCAAGGAGTCGCTCGAGGTCAAGCGCGAAATCGTCAACACCATGCTCGGGCGGGGGATCATGCCCTATACCCAGGTCTACCTCGGCCACTTCAACAACCACTTCTCGACGATCGGCATCTGCGGGATGCACGAGTCCTGCCTCAACTTCCTGGGCAAGGGGATCGGCACCGCCGAAGGCAAGGAGTTCGCCATCGAGATCCTGGAATACATGCGCAGCGTTTTGAAAATCTACCAGGACGATACGGGCAACCTCTACAACCTCGAGGCGACCCCGGCCGAGTCCACCTCCTACCGCCTGGCTCGGCTTGACAAGCAGAAGTACCACAACATCGTCACGGCCGGCACGGAGAAGCACCCCTACCTCACGAACTCCACCCAGCTCAACGTCGATGCCACGCGGGACGTTTTCGAGGCTCTCAATCACCAGGAGGACATCCAGAGCCTGTACACCGGGGGGACGATCTTTCACACCTTCCTGCCCGAGGCGATCGACGCCGACACCTGCCGCAAGCTCGTCCGGAAGATCGCCGCGACCCGGATCCCGTATTTCAGCATCACGCCGACCTTCAGCGTCTGCGAGAACCACGGCTACCTCCGCGGCCAGAAACCCACCTGCCCGGACTGCGGGACCGCGACCGAGGTCTATTCCCGGATCGTGGGCTACCTCCGGCCGGTGCGGACCTGGAACGACGGCAAGCAGCAGGAATTCAAAGAGCGCACGCCCTTTGTGGCGCTCGGCTGACCGGGTCCCATGGACTACCTGCTCTTCACTTACCCGAATTGTCCGAGGTGCGCGGACCTCGAGGCCTGCCTTCGGGAGCGGACCATCGAGCCCGCGAAGTTCAAGGTCGAGGAGAAGGCCGGCCGGATGAGGATCCGGGAGTTCCTGCCTTACGTCAAGCGGGACGACAAGGGCTCGATCATCCTCCCCACGCTCGTCCTCCGGGAGAACGGCGCGGTGGCGGCGGTCATCAACACCCGGCAGGAGCTCGAGGCGTGGTTGAGCTCAAGGGGCTAGAGAAGTTCGCTCCCAAGGACTTTCCCGGGTTCATCGCTTCGACGGTCTTCGTGGCCGGTTGCAACTTCCGCTGCCCCTACTGCCATAACCCCGACCTCATCCTCCGCCCCGGGACGCTCGCCGACATCCCGCCCGACTTTTTCCTGGCCTACCTCGACGCCCGGAAGGGCTGGCTCGAGGGGATCTGCGTGTCGGGCGGGGAGCCGCTCCTCGCCCCCGGGCTCGAGGACCTGCTGACCGTCATCAAGGGGCGGGATCTGATGGTGAAGATCGATACCAACGGCTCGGAGCCCGGCCGCCTGGCGGATCTCATCCGGGAGAAGCTCGTCGACCGTCTGGCCTTCGACATCAAGGCCGCCCCCGACCGCTACGGCGAGGTGACCCGCTCCCCGGCCGTATTCGAGGACATCGGGCGCACCCTCGACCTCATCCGCGAAACCGGCATCGCCACCCTCTTCCGAACCACGGTCGTCCCGGGCCTGGTCGGGGCGGAGGATGTCCGGTCCATCGCCCGTCTCCTGAGCGGGGCGCCGGTCTACCAGATCCAGGCCTTTTCGCCCTTCAATACCCTCGATCCCGAGATGGCGAAGGTCAAGCCCTACGGCCGGGGCGAGATCCTGGAGATGGCCGCGATCGCCCAGCCCCATTTCGGCGAGGTCCGTGTCGAGGGGATTTGAAAGGAAAGGGGACGCCATGGAACTCAAGGTCAAGCGGCTCTCTCCGGACGCCAAGCTCCCCGTCCATGTCCATCCCGGCGACGCCGGGTTCGATCTGTTCGCCTCCGCCGGCCTCACCCTCGGCCCGGGCGAGGTCAAGCCCGTCCCTACGGGCATCGCCCTGGCCATCCCGCGCGGGTTCGTCGGCCTGATCTGGGACAAGAGCGGCATCTCGCTCAAGGGCGTCCACAAGCTGGCCGGGGTCGTCGATGCGGGCTATCGGGGCGAAGTCCGGGTGGTGATGATCAACCTTGGGCGCGAGCCGTACGAGATCAAGGCGGGCATGAAGATCGCCCAGATGCTCATCCAGCCCGTCCGTGAGGCGGAGATCGTCGAGGCCGATTCGCTCGATGACACGCCGCGCGGGGAAGGCGGCTTCGGGAGCACGGGGCTTTTCTAGCCCCGCGCGGCGGGGCATCGCCCCCGGGCCGGCGATTCACAAACCGCGGTGCTTCGCCTCCGCCCGGAGCCGCTCGATGTCCTCGATGTAGTCCACCTCGCCCCAGAACAGCCCCTTCACGTCCTTCACGAAGACGCTGTGGCCCTCTGGAACCCAGGAATAGAGGATGTCCTCCCACCATTTCCCGTGCGCCTGGGCGTCGATCAGCTCGTGCATCCTTTGCCGGAAGGCCGGAATCGAGGTGCGACTGATCTTGGCCAAGCCGACGTATTCTCCCGTGGTTTCATCGTTCGACAGGTCCTTGCCGTATTTCTGGAGGACATCGCCCGACCACTTGAAGCGGTAGTCCGCCTCCTTGATCCGCGAGCTGTCGGCCAGCATCACCGGAGACCGGGCTTCCGCGTACAGCGTTTCCATGACCTTCTTCTCGAAAAAGAGGTCGCCGTTCATGACGATGAGGTCGTCGTCGGCCGGGATGAACTCCCGGGCGAACCAGAGGGAAGCGATGGAATTCGTCACATCGAAGAAGGGATTCAGGAATTTCGTGTACGTGTGACGGCCGATCGCCTCGATGACGGCCTGTTCATTGTAGCCCGTGACGATCGCGATGTCCGTGCCGGGGAATTCGGACAGGATCTTGAACGTCCGGGCGATGAGCGGCCGGCCGTCGATGTCGATCGTGCATTTGGGCCGGCCCTGGATGTGGCGGCTGATCCTCGTTCCCCGGCCGGCGGCCATGATGATGATTTTCATGATAGCTCCCCTAGCGAGAATAATAGTCCTGAAGCGCCCGGATCAGGACATCCGTATACGCCTCGTCGATGTCGCCCATATGGGAGACCCGGAAGACCTTGTCCCTGAGCTCCCCGCCATTCGGGCAGACGAAAATGTTGTACCGGTCCTCGATGTCCTTGACGATGCGGTGGGCCAAGCGGCCGTCGGTCGGGGACAGCGACGTCATCGCGTTCGGCGGGGACTTGGAGAAGACGGCCAGCGGCAGCCCCTGGATATGGGCCCGGAAGTAGGCGGCGACCCTTTGGGCCCGACGGATTTCCGCGGCCGCGCCTCCGTGGGCCCGGATGTGCTTCAGTCGCGCATACATCTGGAACATGACCGAGAGCGGGGGGGTGTACGGATTCTGCCCCCGGGCCATGTCGTTCAAATAGTCGGCGAGCCGGAAGTACAGCGAGCCGAGGCGGGCGGCGCTCTCCCGGATTTTCTCCTGGGCGCGCGGCGAGAGGACGAGGAGGCCGAGGCCCGGGGCCAGGGCCAGGCCCTTTTGGGAGCTCAGGATGAGGGCGTCGATGTTCATCTTGAGCATGTCGATCTCGTCCGTGAGGAACATGCTGATGGCGTCCACGACGTGCATCAGGCCGTTCTTCGAACAGTACTCCCCCGTACGAGCGATGTCGAACAGGACGCCCGTCGACGTCTCATGGCCGTTAATCAGCATCGTCGCGGACCGCGCCCCGCCCGCCGCGATCGCGGCGGTTTCGAGCGGCTCGCCGTAGGGGAGCTTGTGCTCGAAGCACGGCACGGAGAGGACGCGGCACAGATCGACGAACCGCTGGCCGAACGTCCCCCCGTTGATGACGAGCGCCGTTTCGGTCTTGGACAGGAGGTTCAGGACCACGGCCTCCATGACCCCGGTGCCGGAGGCCGCCATGTAGATCACTTTGAAATCGGGCCCGGCCTTTACGAGCTCCAGGATCATCTCCTGGGATTCCAAGGCCAGCCGGGAAAAGTCGTCCGTCCGGAAATAGGGGAGCTGCCTTCTTCCTTCCTCGAGGACGTAGTCGGGCATCTTCACGGGGCCGGGCGTAAAGATATAGAATTCCTTGTTCTTGTCCATGGCGTTCTCTCAGTCAGACATGACGTTTTGCGAGATTCCGGAATCCGCCGGAAATAAGCGGTTCCTTAGTCCCCAAATGATATCGCATTATGCCCTCCCAATTCAACGCATAACCTCGGGATTCGCCGGAGGCGCTCCGGCCGCGTTTTAAAACATCCCGTTTTGTGATATGAATTTCATCTTTCCCGGGGCGCCGCGCCGCGGGATCGGAGGAACGCGATGAATGGCTTGGCCTCTCGAGAGATCGACAAGCTCGTCGAGGCCGATTTGCGAGATAAAGCGTCGAGCGGCAAAGGCGGCTTCGGCCGGATAGGGCTGTCCGGATGAGGCGCCCAAAGCCCTTCATCGTCATCGCGCTCGGGCTCCTGGCCGCCTGGATCGTCCTATATTTCGCCGCAATCCGGCCGGGCTTCCTGCGCTGGGGGGCGACGGACGCCGAGACGGCCCGCGCCCTGCCCGGCGACGAGCGCAATCCCGTCTTCGGCTACCAGTGCACGCGCGCGATTACGATCGACGCTCCGCTCGAAAAAGTCTGGCCCTGGCTCGCCCGTCTCGGCATCGGCCAGGGGGGCTTCTACAGCTACGACTGGCTCGAAAACCTCTTCCTCTCCGGGATCCATAACAACGAAATCCTCGACCCGGCGGTCCCGGTCCGCGCCGCGGGGGAATTCGTCCGCTCGTTCCAGTTCGGCGCCCCCAAGCCGGGCGTCAACGGGTGGCGGTTCGACGTCCTGGCCGAAAGCCGCATGATGTACCTCGATCCGGGCTGGGGACCGTTCGTCCTCGAGCCCGCAGGCGCCGCCCGGACGCGGTTTCTCATCCGCAGCCGCGGCAATCCGGCGGAGCCCATCGCCAAGATGCTGCTCGGCCTCTTCTTCGATCCCATCCATTTCACGATGGAGAAGCGGATGATGGTCGAGATCAAGCGGCTCGCCGAGGGGCGTCCCGAGTCGATGCGGCTGCTGTCGGCCCCGGCCGGTCTCGGGTTTCTCCTGGCGGCCTTCATCGGGGCGATGATCATCGTGACCCGGCCCCGGAAAAAGCTCTGGATCCTTCTCCCCGCCCTTTATGCCCTGGCGATCGCGATCCTGGCCAAGGCCCTCCTCTCCGCCCTGGTCGGGTTCACGGCGATCTCTCTGATCGTCGCGGGCTTCCGCGCCTTCGGCCGGCGCGGATGGGCGCTTATCGCCGGATTCTGGATCTACGCCGACCTCGTGCTGATCTATGCCCACGACGCCTTCCTCATCTTCGGCCTGGCTTTCCTGGCGGCGGCCATTGTCTTTTTCCAGGTCCGCGCCTTGCGGCTGAAGCTCGTCATGGAGCGGGGCCGGTACACGGTCTTCGGCTGAATCAAGGAGATTCCATGAAAAGAACGGCGCCGGCACTTCTGGCCGCCCACAACATCTCGCCCCGGGGCCGGTCCTTCGGCGGGGGGAACGCCGGCTACTACGACTATATGAAGGGCCTTCCGGATTTCGAAACAAGCATGGCGGCCGAGGGGAGCAGCCTGGCCGTCAGCTTCAAGAAAAAGTGAGCGTGCGCGCTGCGCGCGGGAGGGAATGCATGTCCAAGACCCATCGATGCCTGATTCTCCTCGTCACGATTCTCCTCGAGCTGGGGCTCGCCCTCGGCCTCGGGCTCGCCCAGCGGGGCGGCGGACCGGGAGGCGGTCAACCCGAAAGTCTCCGCTTCCGGTTCATGGGGCCCGCCGTGGGCAACCGCATCTCGGCCGCGGCCGGGGTGCCCGGCGAGGCGAACACGTATTACGCCGGAGCCGCTTCGGGCGGCGTCTGGAAGTCCACGGACGGCGGGGTCCGCTGGAGCGCGGTTTCGGACGATATTACGGCCGCGGCGATCGGCGCCTTGGCCGTCACGCCGTCCAACCCGAGCGTCGTTTGGGCGGGCACGGGCGAAGCCTGGGCCGTCCGCGACGTCGACATGATGGGCGACGGGATCTACAAGTCCGTCGACGCCGGCAAGACCTGGGCCCGCTCGGGTCTCGAGGAGACCGGCCGGATCGGCCGGATCGTGGTCCACCCGACGAATCCCGACATCGTCTTCGCCGCCGCCCTGGGCCGCCTGACCGGCCCCCAGCAGGAGCGGGGCGTCTACCGCTCGATCGACGGCGGCAAGACCTGGAGCCGGGTGCTGTTCGTCGACGCCAACACCGGCTGTTCCGGTCTGGCCATGGATCCGAACAATCCCCAGATCCTGTTCGCCGGGATGTGGCAGGTCGAGATGCACACCTACGCCATGTTCAGCGGCGGCCCGGGCAGCGGGTTGTATATCTCGCGCGACGGCGGCACGACCTGGAAAAAGCTCGAGGGCCGCGGGCTGCCCAAGCCGCCCCTGGGCAAGATCGACGTGGCCGTGGCGGCCAAGGACTCCAAGCGCGTCTACGCTTTGATCCAGACCGCGGACCAGGGCTCGATCTGGCGCTCGGACGACGGCGGCGAGACCTGGAAGGTTGGGAGCTGGCAGCGGGCTCTCATCGGCCGGGCCGGCTACTACATCCGGCTGGCGGTGTCGCCGGCCAACCCGGATGAGGTGCTGGTGGCCAACAGCAGCTTCCACCAGTCGCTCGACGGCGGCAAGTCCTTCCGGACGCTGCCCTGGGGCGGCGACACGCACGACATCTGGATCGATCCGGCGAACGCCGACCGGATCCTGGTGACCGATGACGGCGGGATGTACATGACCTCCGACCACGGCAAGACCGGGCGGCGCATCACCCTGCCCATCGGGCAGATGTACCACGTGGCCGTGGACAACGACATCCCGTACCGCATCTACAGCAACATGCAGGACGACGGGACGATGCGCGGCCTCAGCACGACGCCCGAGGCCGCGCCCGGCGCCGCGGCCGGCGGCTTCCGCGGCGGGGCGACCGGCGTCTGGGATCACGGGATCGGCGGCTGCGAATCGGGCTTCACCATCCCCGACCCGACCGACTCCGACATCATCTGGGCGACCTGCTACGGCAACGAGGTCACCCGCTACGACTACAGGACCAAGCTCGCCCGCTCGGTGAGCCCCTGGCTGCGGACGCTCGACTCCGAACCGAACAAGGCCAAGTACCGGGCCCATTGGACGCCGCCCCTGGCCATCGACCCATTCGACCACAATACGGTCTACTACGGCACCCAATTCGTCTTCCGGACGACGAACGGTGGCTCGAGCTGGAGCATTATCAGCCCCGACCTCTCGACTCGCGACCCGCGCTACATCGTCTCCTCGGGCGGGATCGTGGGCGACAACCTCGGCCAGTTCTACGGCGAGGTCGTCTTCGCCATCGCCCCGTCCGAGATCAAGAAGGGCCTCATTTGGGCCGGCACGAACGACGGCAAGATCTGGTACACGGACGACGCCGGGGCGAAGTGGAACGACGTCACGGCGAACATCAAGGGCGTGCCGCCGCTCGGGACGATCTCGAAAATAGAACCGTCCCATTTTGATGCCGCGACGGCGTACGTCGTCGTAGACCTCCACCTCATGGACAACCGCGACCCCTGGATCTTCAAAACCGCGGACTTCGGCAGGACGTGGACCAAGATCACCGGGAACCTGCCCACCGGGCACCCGCTAGCCTACGCCCGGGTCGTGGCCGAGAACCCCAACAAGCAGGGGATGCTCTTTGCCGGGACGGGCAACGCCCTCTACTACAGCCTCGATGAGGGGGCGACCTGGAAGCCGCTGAAGGACGGCCTGCCGCCCGCGCCGGTGTCGTGGATCGTAGTCCAGAAGCAGACCCACGACCTCGTCGTCTCGACCTACGGCCGCGGTCTCTACATCATGGAGAACATCACCCCGCTCGAACAAGGCCGGATGGAAGGCGCGTCGGACGCCGGGGCCGTGATGCTGGTCGCCCCGCGACCCGCCTACCGGCTGGTCCGCGGCGGCCGCGCCCAGCTGGATTTCGTCCTGAAGGCAGCGCCTAAGGATCCCGTCCAGATCGAGATTCTGGACGCTAACGGCACGGTCTTGGGCAAGCTCGCCCCGGTCACCGGCCGGGCGGGCCTCAACCGCGCTTCCTGGGACCTGCGCCTCGATCCGCCTCGCTATGTCGCGCTCCGGACGACGCCGCCCCAGAACCCGCACATCTGGGAGGAACCGCGCTTCCAGAACGCCGTGACCCGACCCATCACCCACTGGGGCGTCTCCCAGGGCCAGGGCGGGCCGATCGCGGCGCCGGGGACCTATACCGTCCGGTTGACGTTCGATGGACAGGCCTCCGCCCAGCCGCTGTCCTTGCTGCGGGCTCCCAAGAACGCAGGCACCGAAGCCGACATCCTGGCCTCGGTCAAGCTCCAGCTCCGCGTCCGGGACGACATCAGCCTGACGTCCGACATGGTCAACCAGATGGAGTGGCTGCGCAAGCAGCTCGAGGATGCCCGCAAGCCGCTCGTCGGCCAGACCGGCAAGAGTCCCATTATCCGGGCGCTCGACGATTTCGACAAGAAGATTCAGGATGTCGAATACCGGCTGATCTCGCGCTCCGAAGCGCTGAGCGACGATAAATATTTCGTCGAGGCCTATAAGGTTTACATGAATTTCCTGTGGCTCAACCAGGTGATCGGCACGGGCGGGGGAGATACCGCCGGCAGCGCCGATTTCGGCCCGACCGAGACCGCGGTCGGCCTGGTCGCCGACCTCGAAAAGGAGCTGCAGGACGTTCAGATCGCCTTCCGGGCGCTGATCGACAAGGGTGTCCCGGCCTTCAACGGGTCGGTCGCGGGGTGGAAGATCCCGGCCCTCAAGCTCACGGGCGCGCCTGCGCCGACCCCCTTGGCGGGAGGCCGCGGGGACTTTTGACCGGCGGCGGCGTCCGCCGGATTCCCCGTGGGAGAGGAAGGCGTCAGGCCTGTTCGGGCTCGGGCCGGGCGCCCGGGTCGGGGGCGTTCGAGCTTCCGAAAAACTCGGGGCCCCGGCCGGCATAGAAGACGAAGATTCCGAGCGTCAAGACGCCCGTCAGGATGAACGGCAGCTGGATTCCCAGCGCGTCCGAGAGGAAGCCGGAGACGAGCGTGATGAGGGCCCCGGAGATCAGCTGAATGTTCGAAACCCAGCTGAAGGCCTGGGTTTGGCCCTCGGGGGGAACGGTCGAGCCGACGAACGTGTGGAGCGAAGGATAGGTCATCAGGAGGAAGCCGCCGAAGAGAAGCAGGGCCGCAACGGCCAGGCCCTTGACCGGGGCGAACCCGAGGACGAAGAGGCAGACCGCCGCCCCGCCGAGGCTCAGCAGGAAGATCTTCTTCCGGCCGAAGCGCCGGCTCCAGGCTCCGTAGCCGTAGCCCGTGATCGTGCCCAGCCCGATCCAGAGGGCGAGATATAGGCCCGCTTGTCCCATGGGGATCCCGAACTTATGGTTGAGGAGCGAAGGCGCGTAGTAGACCGTGACCGACCAGCCGACCCCGCCGAAGAAAAAGCCCGGGACATAATTCTTGACGGCGAGCAGGGAATTCCACCAGGACCTGACGCCCAGGGATGGGGCATGGCCCGTCCCGCGCGACGACACGCGAAGCACGGGGATGAGGCCCAGGACGACGAGGACTAGGCCGAACGCGCCCCAGGCGAAGAGCGGCGTCTTCCAGCCCCAGCGCTGAACCATGTAGCCGACGGTGAGGTAGGCGAGCATCACCCCGACGTTGCCCGACCCGCTCTGGATGCCCATGGCGTCGTCCAGGTCCTTGCCGGATCCCGCCCGGGACTTCGAGACCCAGGCGACGATCACGGGATGGTAGAAGCTCGTGAACACCCGGATGAGGAGGAAGAACAGGACCAGCATTCCGAACGACTTTGAGAAGGGGACTAAGGCCATGGCCGCGCATATGCCCACGCCGCTGATGAGGAGGAGATTCCGGTATTCGTACCGGTAGGAGAGGCGGACGGCGAGGAATTGGACGATGAGCGTCGTCATGAGGCCGATGTTCGACAGGAGCCCGATCTGCGAATAGCTGCTGATGAGGAAGCCCTGGCTGTAGAGGATGGGGAAGACGGTCGGGGTGATGATTCCGGCGGCGTCGTTCAACATGTGGAAGATGGACGAGGTGAGGAGGATGCGCTTTTTCATGGTCGGAATGCGGTACTTTAGCACGCCTCGATTCGGGGGCGCAAGGCGGGCGGGGAGCGGTGAAGGAGGAGGGGGCCGTCGGCACGCCGGTTCGGAAAAAGGGGACACAGAACGCTCACCAGCCTTCAACGGACGGGAATCGGGGTTCTGTGTCCCCTTC
>PLMN01000025.1 GCA_003141555.1 Candidatus Aminicenantota bacterium | reverse complement strand
AATTATTTATGACGTCATGTATAGTATTTATTTAACCCAAGGAGACGAGCATCTAAAAGAGCTCGAATCGCTGGTCCTAAGGATCGCCTCACCCAAAGGAAATCGGCTCGCGGGCAAATTCATGAGCTCGCGCGATCTGTTGCACGTTTTCCGGCAGCGAATCTCGGGCGCGCAGCGAAGAGAGCTAGCGGACATTACGCTTGGCGGAGAACCGCCGCGCGTTTCCAAAAGCCCCACCGAAAGGCGGAAGCGGGGTGAATATGACACGATCGTTTGCCCCGGCCATAAAGACGGTTTCGAGGAGGAATTTCTTGGGCGTCATCGTTGGTTTGCGATCCGTATTTCGAAGAATGTCATCCCTCATCTAAAATATATTGCTATGTATGTGGCCTCGCCGATAAGCAAGATTACTCATTATGGCCGAATCCGATCAATTAAGCCGTGGAAGGGCACCGATAAATATATCGTTCAGCTCCAAGGCGCCGCGAAACGAATCGGGCCAATCAATTCATCCCCAAGAATCAGCATGCAGGGATCGAGGCTCGCCCTCATGGCGCGGCTTCAGGGCGCTCGAACACTTGCGGATGCTCTATAGCTGAATTTCCGTATTTCTGAGATTTTTTCCGAATGGCCGGCGTCTCTCCCGTTGACAAGAGGCGCGTATAATGTACACGTGAGGTTCATTTTCAGGCGGAGTTCCTGCAGGATCTCCGGTACTGGATCAAGACCGATCGCCGTAACGCGCTGCGCTTGATCGACCTTGTCGAGGACGTGGTACGGAATCCCTTTGCGGGGTTGGGTAAGCCCGAACCGTTGAAGTATATTGGCCCGAATGTCTGGTCTCGGCGGTTATCGCTGGAACATCGCATTGTCTATGTGGTGCGCGATGATCGGATCCGGTTCGTGCAGGCCCGGTACCATTATTGACCCGCCCGACTAATCCGCATGATTTTGCGGAATAGTCATGACTTTTCCGCAATTCCATGCAGTTTGGTCAGCCTCCGGAGATCTCAGTCGTAAAACCCGCTCTCGTACGCCGTGTCGAACAGGGCGATGACGTTCTCGGGCGACACCTCGCCTTGGATGTTGTGGATGCCGTTGTCGATCAGGTCCGGGATGAAGGCCAGGCAAGATCCGCTCTTGAGAAAAAGCAGCTTGTTCCGCGTCCTATATTGACGAGAGGCTGCTGATATGTGCACAATGGCCACATACGATTCAACAAAAGCCCGGAGAGACAAAGACATGGCAGCCAAATTGAAAATGAAAATGATCTACTGGAAAGGCGAAAAATTCTGGGTCGGGAAATTGCTCGAGCATCCCGAAATCATGACGCAGGGGATAAGCTTGGAAGAGCTTGAGGAAAACATGAAAGATGCCTACATGCTCATGACCATGGAAGATATCCCCGCCGAACACGGGATCAAAGAGCTTGCCCTGACCGTATGAAGAGAAAAGACCTCATCAAGAAAATTACGGCCGCCGGATGTCTGCTGATAAGGCACGGCGGCTGTCACGACCTTTATAAAAATCCCGCTACCGGGAAGAAGCAACCCATTCCAAGGCATGACGAGATCGACGAGAGCCTGGCAAAACATATATTGAAAGAATTGTCCTAAGCGCCTCCCTCAGTTGTAGAACTCGCTCTCGTAGGCTGTGTCGAACAGGGCGATCACGTTCTCGGGCGGCACCTCGCCCTGGATTTCGCGACAACACCGGGCGTACGCGCTCCCCGTTCGCGCTTGCCCCGTCTCAGGCCCGCGGATAGTGCCCGCGGCGGCGCAGCTCGAAGAAGCAGCGGGCGCAGGCCTCGACATCGTGCGCGGCATCGTGGGCGCCGTCGTAGGCCGCTCCGAACAGATACGTGTAAAGTTCTTCGAGCTTGGGCCACTTGTAGCCGTAGGGCCCGGGCAGGCGGAGCAGATGCGTGGTAGAGGTCATGGTGCAGAGGCCCGGCCAGTCGAACAAGCGTCTCCGCATGGCGGCCCGGATCAATTCAGCTCCCGCGACGCTTCGGTCGAAGGCGAGGTTGTGAGCGATCACCGCGTCGACGGGAGATTCGAGATCCTTGATGAATCGTTTCAGGACGTCGCGGACGGACCGCCCTTCGGCCAAGGCCCGGTCGTGGCTGATGCCGTGGATCCGGGTCGCGTCGGCCGGGATGCGGAACCCGTCTGGCTTGATGATGTGGCTCTCGGCCTTCTCGAGCCGGCCCCAGGCGTCGTAGGTCGCCCAGGCCAGCTGGACGACGCGCGGCCAGCCCTCCACGTCCTCGATGGGGATGTCGCGCCGAGCCGGCAAGCCCGTCGTTTCGCAATCGAAGACGAAGAACCTGCTCATAGCCTCCTTAATTTGCCATGCCGGCCTCGGGATGGCAAGCGGATTGGGCCGGAATCGCGAGCCCCTGGGCATGGCCAATTCGCAATATATTGCGGAAAAGTCTTGACTAATCCGCAATATCGTGCTAATTAGTCGTCATGCGCCGCTACCTCCATTCCCAGATTCTCAAGGATTTGCCGAAAAAAATGGTCATGATTACGGGGCCGCGACAAGTCGGTAAAACCTACCTCGCCAAGCAGATCATGACCGAGTTTAAGAAGCCCCAGTATCTTAATGCCGACGCGGCGGACGACCGGCAAATCATTCTCGGACGGCGCTGGCCGCTCGACGCGGATCTTCTCGTCTTCGACGAAATCCACAAGATAAAAGGCTGGAAGTCATACCTCAAGGGAGTATTCGATACGCGGCCTGCGGGGCAAGCCATCCTGGTGACGGGAAGCGCTCGGCTCGAAACTTTTCGTCGGACCGGCGAATCGCTCGCGGGGCGCTATTTCCACCTCCGATTGCACCCCCTCTCCGTTAAGGAGCTTGCCGGGACGATGTCGTCCCAGGAGGCTCTCGATAAGCTCAACCGACGAGGCGGCTTCCCCGAGCCCTTTTTGGCCGATTCGGAGGAGGACGCCGCCCGGTGGCGAGCTCAGTACTATACCGACATCGTCCGAGAGGACATTTTCGACATCTCCCGGCTGCACGAAGTCCGCGAAATGCGGCTTCTTCTCGAAATGCTGCGGAGCCGGGTCGGTTCGCCCCTCTCCTATTCGGCTTTGGCCGAGGACCTTCAGATTGCGCCGAATACGGTAAAAAAATACGTCGGCATTCTTGAAAGCCTCTGCCTCATCTTCCTGATTCGGCCTTTTCATCGCCGGATCGCGCGCTCGATTCTCCGGGAGCCCAAGGTTTATTTCTTCGATTCCGGATTCGTGAAAGGCGACGACGGACGCCGTTTGGAGAATACATGCGCCCAGGCGCTATTGAAGCACGTTCATTATCTTCGCGACGTCAAGGGAAAAGAGGTCGAATTGCACTATGTGCGCACAAAGGACGGCCGTGAGATTGATTTCGCGATTGCCGAGGATGAGAAGCTGACGCTTCTCGCCGAGATCAAGCTCAACGATGAGGCGCCTTCTCCTCATTTCGCCTATTTCAAGAGCAAGGGGATCGAGGCGCGCGCCGTTCAGCTGGTCGGCCGGCTCCGCAGGGAATCCCGCCGGGAAGGAACCGACGTGTCGCGGGCGGCGGATTGGCTGGCTAGCCTCGAGGCTTGATTTACGGACGATGGAATAGCTACGCGTAAAACCCGTCCTCGTACGCCGTGTCGAACAGGGCGATCACGTTCTCGGGCGGCACTTCGCCCTGGATATTGTGAATCCCGGCGAAGACGTAGCCGCCCCCGGGCATGAACGCGGCCAGGTTCCGGCGGACTTCCGCCGCGACCTCGGCCGGCATCCCGCGACCCAGGACGGCCTGCGCGTCGCAGCCGCCGCCCCAGAAGACCATCTCCTGCCCGAAGCGGCGCTTCAAATCGGCGGGGACCATTCCCTTGGCGCTCGTCTGGACGGGATTGAGGACCTGGATGCCGTTGCCGATTAGGTCGGGGATGTAGGCTAGGCACGACCCGCAGGTGTGATACCAGATCTTGGCCTGCGTCCCCCGGCGGATGCGCCGGACGAGGCGCTCGTGACGCGGCTTGACCAAATCGCGGTAGATCGCCGGGTTGAAGAGCGGCCCGCCCTGGCCGGCCAGGTCGTCGCCGATCATGATCACGTCCACGACGTCGCCCGCCTCCTTGAGGAACAGCCGGAACCAGTCCAGCCAGAAGCGGAGCACCCGGTCGAGGAGCGCCGCGCAGAAGGCCGGGTCGGTCATGAGGTCGCAGAACCACTGTTCGAGGCCGCGGAGGTACCAGCAAGTTTCGTAGACGACGCCCGAGATGCCGCTGACGACGGCGTAGGGAGTGTGCCGGCGGATTTCGAGGGCCCGTTCCCGCAGCCCGGCGAAGCGGCTCGGGTCGTCGCCCTTCGGCCATGGATAATCGTCCAAATCGCGGACCGTGGCCCCGGCCAGGGGGTGATGGGTGATGTCCATGTAGAGCGCCTGGTCGTCGGGCATGGACCAGCGCACGCCCCACTCGTCCGTGAGGTCGTGCCACAGCCGGCCGTCGCGCGTCGCCTGGACGATCCCGCCCTTCCACGAAGCCGCGGCCCCGGCGGCGATGTAGCGCGTGTCCACGTGGAAGCGCTCGAGCACGGCCTCGCTCGGCCGGGCGAGCTGCTGGACGGCGTCCATGATCGGAGCGTCGTCCGGAAGGCCCAGGACGCGCGCCAGCGCCGCGTAGGCGTTCTTGTGGATGCCGGTCTGGTTGCCGCCGAGATCGATGGGCACGCGGTCGGGGATTTCGTGGGCGAGGGCTTTCAGGAGCCGCTCCCGCGAGGTCAGGGTCTCGCGCTTGGCCATGTCCGCTCCTCTCGCCGCGTCCGCGCTTCCGTCGACCTCGACCGGTCAGCGGGCCGCGACGGCGGCCAGGTAGTTCCCGAAGCCGACGACGATGGTCGAATAGACGAGCGTCCCCAGGCCGATGGCCAGCAGCGCCTTGGTCAGGCCGCTCGCGCCCTTCCATTCCTTGAGGACGATGCCCCACAGCGAGCTGAAGAGGATGATGCTGGCCATGTGGATCGTCCAGCTCGAGAACTTGTATTGGCCCATCTGCGTCTCGCCCATCGTGTAAAAGAAGAACTGGAAGTACCAGGTGATGCCGGCCAGGGCGCTGAACAGGTAGTTGCCCAGCCTCGGAACCCGGCCGCCCTGCTCCCCGGCCTTGTCGCGCAGCCGCGGGCTGAAGTACTGGTAGGCGGTTTTATTCCGGATGTTAAGGAACAGGCACCAGATGAAGTTCGTGGTGAATCCGCCGAGCAGGACGACGCACAGCTTCGGCAGCCCCACCCAGAGGGGCGTCGTGCCGTGCGCCGCCGAGAGCTTGGCGATCGGCTCGGCCGCATCCAGGCCGAAGGCCATGCAGGCGCTGAAGACGCCCGAGAAGGTGGCGACCAGGATTCCCTTGCCGAAGTTGAATTCCTTGATCGAGGCCTTCTTCTGCTCCTCGGTCATCTCCTTTTCCTTGGACATGCCGGCCAGGCCGGCCAGGGCAATGCCCAGCATGCAGACCACGATGCCGATCAGGATCACGATTCCGGACGTGGTCCCCAGGACCTTGCTTCCGAACTCGCCGTGGAAGATCGGCGGGACGAGCGTCCCGATCACCGCGCAATAGCCCAGGGCCACGCCCATGCCGAGCGACATGCCGAGATAGCGCATCGTCAGCCCGAAGGTCAGGCCGCCGATGCCCCACAGCGCGCCGAAAATGTAGGCTTTAATCAGGCTGCCCGCGGGCGCCGAGGAGATCACGGCCAGCAGGTCTTTGGTCATGATCGAGCCCATGACCCAGGGGGCGATGATCCAGCTGAAGAAGCCGCCGGCGAGCCAATACACTTCCCAGGCCCACTTTTTCACCCCGCGATAGGGAACATAGAAGCTGCCCGAGGCCAGACCACCCAGCCAGTGGAACACGACGCCGAGGAACGGATTCGCGGTGATCATGGCCCTATTTATATATGATTCGGCGCGGCCGGGTCAATCATGGCCGGTCTTGTTATTTTCCTCCGGGATGACTAGAATCTTGGGAATACGCGGACCGCCGGATTCCGTCCGGGCGATCGGGAGATCGGCGCCGAAGGTGCGGGATCGCCCGAACGTCGGCCCCCGCTTTCCGGCGGCGACGCGAGGAGATGTTCATGTCGAGACGATCCGTGTCCTTCGCTTTTCATCCTCCCGCCGCGGCGGCCCTGTTGCTGCCGCTCCTCCTTGCGGGTTGCGTGCATATGGAAAATCTGACCGCGCGCACCGCACCCTCTCCTCAGACCGCCTGGGCGCCTGCCCCCGGGGCATCGGCTGCGCCCGTCGCCTCGCCTTCGGTCGCGGTTCCGCCCGCGCTCGAGGCGACGCGCCAGCATTGGGCCTTGAACGAGCTCGTCGATCTGGGACTCGCCAACAACATGCAGACCCGGATCGCCTGGGGCGCGGCCCGGTCCGCGGCGGCCGCCCTGGGCGCGGTGCAGGGCGCCTACTTTCCCAAGCTTTCGCTCGACGCGAGCGCCGCCAAGACCAAGGGCTCCGCGGTCGGCGGCCTCTTCGTGTACGACTACAGCAGCCTGACGCCCACGGCCGGCCTGACGTGGCTCCTGTTCGACTTCGGCGGCCGAGGCGGCCTCAACGAGGAGGCGCGCCAGGCCCTGGCCGCGGCCAACTGGACGCAGAACACGGCCATCCAGAACGTCATCCTCCAGATCGAACAGGCTTACTACCAATACCTCGCCGCGAAAGCCCTCTTCCAAGCGCAGGACGTCAGCCTGAAAGAGGCGGCGAAGAACCTGGAGGCGGCCGAAGCCCGGCACGCGGCGGGCGTCGCCACGCTGGCCGACACGCTCCAGGCCAAGACGGCGCTCTCCAACGTCCGGCTGAACGTGATCTCCGCCCAGGGGTTGGTCCAGACGCTCAAGGGCGTTCTGGCCAGCGCGATCGGCCTTCCGGCCAACGCCCCGTTCGACGTCGAGGACGGGCTTCCCGCGGCCCTGCCCGTCGACCAGGCGTCGGGCGCGATCGAGAGCTTCATCGCCCAGGCGCAGGCCCAGCGGCCCGATCTCGCCGCGGCTCGCTCCCTCGCCCTCAAGGCCGAGGCCCACATCAAGACCGTCCGCTCGGACGGGCTCCCGACGTTGAATTTCACCGGCACGCTCGGCCGTATTTATTACAGCACGCCTGCCCAGAGCAGCTCGCTCAACGCGGCGGTCCTCCTGGACATCCCCCTGTTCCGGGGGTTCACCAATTCCTACCAGGTCCTCCAAGCCACGTCGGACGCCGAGAATGCCAGAGCCCAGATGAAGAAAGTGGAGCAGGACGTCATCCTCCAGGTCTGGACGAGCTATTACAGCGTCCAGACGGCCGCCCAGAGCGTCAAGACCGCCCAGGACCTGTTCGATACAGCCCGCCAGTCCTACGACGTCACGCTGGCGGGCTACAAGGACGGCGTCGGCAGCATCCTGGACCTCCTCGCGGCGCAGAGCGCCCTCGAAAACGGCCGGACGCAGATCGTCCAGGCCAAAGCCCAATGGCTGACGTCGGTCGTCCAGTTCGCCCACGACACCGGAACGCTCGACCTCCCGGGAAAACCCGTTTCCGAACCCATCCCCGCGAAGAGCGGAAAAGGAGACCGATAATGGCATTCAGCCCGCTTCGACATATTTCGAGAATCCGGGGGACGCGCCGCGGCAGGCCCGCCGTTTATGTCGGCGCTCTCATCCTCTCCGCCGCCTCGATCTTCACCGGTTGCTCGTCGGGAAACGGCACGAGCCAAGGCCCGCGCCAGGCGCCCGGCGTTTCGGTCGGCGCGGCGCCGGCGGTCGCCAAGGAGATGCCTCTCCAAATCCGGGCCATCGGGAACGTCCAGGCCTATTCCACCGTCCAGGTGAGAGCCCAGGTCTATGGGCCGATTGTCGGCGCCTATTTCAAGGAGGGCCAGGACGTGCGGAAGGGCGACCCGCTGTTCAAGATCGATCCCCGGCCGTATGAGATCGCGCTGAAACAGGCGGAGTCCGCCGGCGCCCGCGACCGAGCCCAGCTGAAAAATGCGGAGGAGGAGGTCGGGCGCAATACCGACCTCGCCGGCAAGGACTTCGTCACCAAAGAGCGCTACGATCAGCTCCAGTCCAACGCCGAGGTCCTCCGAGCTTCGGTCAAGGCCGACGAGGCGGCCGTGGACAACGCGAAGCTCCAGCTCGCATACTGTTCCATTTCCTCCCCGATCGACGGGCGAACGGGCAGCCTGCTCGTCTATCCCGGCAATCTGGTCACGGCCGCGGATGTGGGGTCGCTCGTGGTCCTCAATCAGATCAGCCCGATCTACGTCGCCTTCTCCGTCCCGGAGCAGAACCTGCCCCTGATCAAGAAATACATGGCCCTGGGCGCCTTGAAGACCGAGGCCCTGCCCAAGGACCAGGACATCGCCATCCCCGGCGTCCTGACCTTTATCGACAACGGCATCGACCCGGCGACGGGGACGGTCCTGCTCAAGGCCACGTTTCCCAATACGGACCGGGCTCTCTGGCCGGGCCAGTTCCTGAACGCCGTCCTGACCCTAGCCGTCGAAAAGGAGGCCATCGTCGTCCCATCGCCGGCGGTTCAAACCGGCCAGGCCGGGACGTACGTCATGGTCGTGAAATCCGACAAGACGGTCGAGATGCGGCCTGTGGTCGTGGCCCGCACGGTCGGGGACGAGTCCGTCATCGCCTCGGGGCTGAGGGCCGGCGAGACGGTCGTCACCGACGGCCACCTCCGCCTGGTCCCGGGAGCCCGGGTCGAAATCAAGAAAGCGATCTGACGGGGGCCGCCATGAATATGTCGCGCCCCTTCGTCGAACGGCCGGTCATGACGACCCTGATCATGATGGCCATCCTCATCTTCGGCGTCATGGCCTTCCGGCTCCTGCCGGTCAACGACCTGCCCAACGTGGACTTCCCCACGATCCAGGTCTCGGCCGGCCTGCCCGGGGCCAGCCCCGAGACCATGGCCGCCGCCGTGGCCACGCCGCTCGAGCGGCAGTTCTCGATGATCGACGGCCTGGATTCCATGGTCTCGGCAAACACCCTGGGCGTCACGCTGATCACCCTCCAATTCTCGCTCCGGCGCAACCTCGACGCGGCCTCCCAGGACATCCAGGCGGCCATCTCGCGCGCCCAACGGCAGCTCCCCGTCCAGATGCCCGCTCCGCCGTCGTATTCGAAAGTCAACCCGGCCTTGAGCCCGATCCTGTTCATGGTCCTGACCTCGCCCACCCTGCCCCTCTCCACGCTCGACGAGTACGGCGAGACCATGATGTCCCAGCGGATCTCCATGGTCGACGGCGTGGCCCAAGTCATGGTCTACGGCTCGCAGGTCTATGCCGTGCGCGTCCAGCTCGACCCGGACGCCATGGCGGCCAAGAAGGTCGGGCTCGACCAGGTCGGCGCGGCCATCACCGGCGGGAACGTCAACCTCCCGACGGGCGTCATGTATGGCCGGGACCAGGCATTCACCCTGCAGGCGAACGGCCAGCTCTTCGACGCGGCCTCCTTCCGGGAGCTCATCGTCACCTACCGCAACGGCGCGCCCGTCCGGCTGAAAGACGTGGGCCGGGTGCTCGACAGCGTCCAGAACGACAAGGTCGCGTCCTGGTATTACTCCAAGGCGGGCAGCCAGCGGGCCCTGATGCTCGCCGTCCAGCGCCAGCCGGGGACGAACACCGTCCAGGTCACGTCCGCGGTCAAGGCGCTGCTTCCCATTTTCCGCAAGCAGCTCCCGGCCTCGGTCGACCTCCAGATCCTCTACGACCGCTCCCAGTCCATCCGCGAATCCGTCAACGACGTGGAGGTCACCCTCCTCATCGCCGTGGTCCTGGTCATCCTCGTCATCTTCTTTTTCCTCAGGAGTCTGTCGGCCACGATCATCCCCAGCCTGGCCCTGCCGTTCTCGATCGTGGGCACGTTCGCCGTCATGTCGCTCTTCGGCTACAGCCTGAACAACCTGTCTCTCATGGCCCTCACCCTGTCGATCGGGTTCCTGGTCGACGACGCCATCGTCATGCTGGAGAACATCTTCCGCCACCAGGAGCTCGGGGAGGGCGTCCGCGAAGCCACGCTCAACGGCTCTCGCGAGATCGGATTCACGATCCTGTCCATGACCCTCAGCTTGGCCGCGGTCTTCCTGCCGATCCTGTTCATGGGCGGGATCCTGGGCCGCCTGCTCCATGAGTTCGCGGTGACGATCGCCGCGGCCGTCCTGATCTCGGGCGTCGTCTCGCTGTCCCTGACGCCGCTCCTCAGCAGCCGCATCCTCAAACCGCTCGCCGGGGCGCGGCACGGGAGGTTGTACGTGGGCATCGAGAAGATCATCAACGGGACGCTCGAGGCCTACAAGACCGGCCTGCGCTGGTCCTTGAAGCACCGGCGGCCGGTCATGCTCTTCTCGGCCGTCATCTTTGTGGCCATGGTCGTCATGTTCACCAGGATTCCGAAGGGCTTCATCCCCAGCGAGGACACCGGCCAGTTCAACATCGTCTCCGAGGCGGCCCAGGGCATCTCGTTTGATTCCATGGTCCGCCACCAACAGGCCGTGGCCGAGCTGGTCATCCAGGATCCGGACATCGCCGCTTTCAGCTCGAGCCTGGGCGGGATCAGCGCTAGCAACACGGGCCGGATGTTCATCCTCGCCCGGCCGCGCGCCGACCGGACGGCGAGCGTCGACCAAATCATCGAGCGGTTGCGGCCCAAGGTGACCGGGGTGACGGGCATCAACGTCTTCCTCCAGAACCCGCCGCCCATCCAGATCGGGGGGCGCATCGCCAAGAGCCTCTATCAGTATACGCTCCAGAGCCCCGACACGGACGAGCTCTACCAGGCGGCCACGGCCTTCGAAGCGAAGATCCGCTCACTCTCCAACCTGCAGGACGTCACGAGCGACATGCAGCTGAAGAACCCGCAGGTGACCGTCCAGATCGACCGGGACATGGCTCAGGCTAAGGGCGTCTCGGCGTTGCAGATCGAGGACGCCCTGTATTATAGCTACGGCCAGAGGCAGGTCTCGACGATCTACACGGCCAACAACCAGTACTGGGTCATCGTCGAGCTCGATCCGCGCTTCCAGAGCGACCCGGCGTTGCTGTCCAAGCTCTATATCTCCTCCTCGCGCGGCACGCTCGTTCCCCTGGATTCCGTGGCCAAGCTGACCCGGACGATCGGCCCGCTGTCCGTCAACCACTCGGGCCAGCTGCCGTCCGTCACCATCTCGTTCAACCTCAAGCCGGGGGTATCCCTCGGCGACGCGGTGAACGAGATTACGCAGCTCGCCCGCGAGACGCTTCCGTCCACGGTCAGCACGAACTTCCAGGGCACCGCCCAGGCTTTCCAGTCCTCGCTCCAGGGGCTGGGGGTCCTTTTGATCATGACCATCCTCGTGATCTACATTATCCTGGGCATCCTCTACGAGAGCTTCATCCATCCCCTGACCATCCTCTCGGCCCTGCCGTTCGCCGGCTTCGGCGCCCTGGCCACGCTGCTGATCTTCCGGACCGAGCTCAGCATCTACGGCTACGTGGGCGTCATCATGCTCGTCGGGCTGGTCAAGAAGAACGGGATCATGATGATCGACTTCGCCCTGTCCGCCCAGCGCGACGAGGGGAAGAACGCCTTCGATTCGATCTTCGAGGCGTGCGTCATCCGGTTCCGGCCGATCATGATGACCACCCTGGCCACGCTCTTCGGAACGCTGCCGATCGCCCTGGGCTTCGGGGCGGGGGCCGAGGCGCGCCGGCCGCTGGGCCTGGCCGTCGTCGGCGGCCTGCTCTTCTCCCAGCTGGTCACGCTCTTCGTGACGCCGGTGGTGTTCACGTATTTGGACCGGCTGTCGAAAAAGAAGAAAACGGAACAAGCGCCGCTCCCCGCCTGATAGAATCAAAAAGGAGGGGATGGCTTCGTCGCTTCGCTCCTCGCAAAGACAAAGAGCCTTTCATGTCGTTGCGAGCGACCTTTGGGAGCGTGGCAATCTCCTCCGAAAGAGAGGAGATCGCTCGCTCCGCTCAGGATGACTCCAACTCCGCCCTTCCGCCTCGTCCGTTAAGGAAAAGTTCAGGTGAACGCCGCCCGGCCGGGTGGTATAGTCTGGATCGTTGATCGGTCTCCGATTTTTCAATCCGCGAGAGACGGCATACATCGGGACCGCCTCTCCGAAGGGACTCGGCCATGAAGATCCTGGTCATCGAGGACGACCGGAAGATCGCCCAAGCGCTCAAAAAAGGATTGGAGTCCGAGGGCTACGAGATCGACGTGGCTTCGACCGGAAGCGAAGGCGGAGACCGGGCTGCCACCCGGGCCTTCGACCTGATCGTCCTCGACCTTATGCTTCCGGGCCGGGACGGCCTGGAAATCCTGACCGCCGTCCGCGGCCGTGGGGATGCGACCCCGGTGATCATCCTCACGGCGAAAGACACCATCCAAGACAGGGTCGTCGGCCTGGACGCCGGGGCGGACGACTACCTGGTCAAGCCCTTCGCCTTTCCGGAGCTCTCGGCCCGCATCCGGGCCCTGCTCCGGCGGGGCGCGGGCGGGACGACCGGTCCCCTCGTCAAGCTCGGGCTGGCCGACCTCGAAATGGACGCGGCCCGACGCGAGGCCTCGCGCGGCGGCCGGGCCCTGGCGCTCACCGCCCGGGAGTTCGATTTGCTCGAATACCTCCTCCGCAACCAGGGCCGGGTCGTGACGCGCGAGATGCTGGCCGCCGACGTCTGGAAGGAGACGCGGCGGGCCACGCCCCTCGACAACGTCATCGACGTCCACATCGCCCGGCTCCGGAAGAAGATCGACGAGCCGTTCGCCGTCCGGCTCCTGCACACCGTCCGGGGCGTCGGATTCATCCTTCGGGAGGAGAGCGCATGAAGCCGTCCGCCTCGAGCGTCCGCCTGCGCCTGACCCTCTGGTATACGTCGGTCCTGGCCTTGATCGTCCTGGCGTTTTCCCTCGCCGTCTTCCTCTTCGTCAAGGACCGCCTGTTCCGGCAGTTTGACCGGGGGATCACCAAGGAGTTCGCGGCGGTCGCCATCGAAGTGGCCGAGGACGCGGGGGATTTCGGCGACATCGAATCCCCCTCCATGTTCGAAGTCTTCCGGGGGGGCGTTTCCATCTTCCGGAGCGCGTCCTTCCGGAAGGCCGGGCTTCCGGAATCGCCGGGCGTTCCGACCGCCGGAATCCGGACCGTGCGATCCGGGGGCGGCGAGCGGTTCCGGCTCCAGGCGGGCCCGGTCAAAAGCGACCGGTTCCTGGTGGTGGCCCAGGACGAGGAGCCCGTTTGGAACGCCCTCCATACGTTGCTCGCGATTCTCTATCTGGCTTTGCCCATCGCCCTGCTCCTCGCGGCGCTCGGCGGCTACGTTCTGGCGGGACGATTGCTCGCCCCGGTGGGAGCCATGGCCCGCCAGGCCGAAAAAATCGGCGCGGAGAGCCTTTCGGAGCGGTTGCCGGTCAAGAATCCGGATGATGAATTCGGAAAGCTGGCGGCCGTCTTCAATCAGACTCTGAGCCGGCTGCAGTCCGCCTTCGAGCGGTTGCAGCGGTTCACGGCCGACGCGTCCCACGAGCTCCGCACGCCACTCGCGGCCCTCAGGAGCGTCGGCGAGGTCGCCCTGCAGGAGGACCTGGACGTCACGGCCTATCGCGACCGCATCGGGAGCATGCTCGAGGAAACGTCCCGGCTGACGAACCTCGTCGAGAGCCTCCTCGTCCTGACGCGGGCCGACAGCGGCCGCCTTCCGATGAACCGGAAGCCCGCCGACATCGGCGCCCTGGTTGGGAAGGCCGTGGAGGACCTGCGCGTCCTGGCCGAGGAGCGGAATCAGAATCTGACCGCAGACCTTCCGGCCGGCGTCCTTGTTTCGACGGACGAGGGTCTGCTCCGGCAGGCCGTGGTGAATATCCTGGACAACGCGATCAAATACACGCCGCCGGGAGGGACGATCCGCGTGGCGATGAGAGGCCAGCCCGGCGTCGCCGGGATCGAGGTGGTCGACAGCGGTCCGGGCATTCCCGCCGACCAGCGGGACAAGATCTTCGACCGCTTCTACCGCGTCGAGAAGGACAGGCCGCGGGACGCGGGCGGCGTCGGGTTGGGGTTGGCGATCGCCAAATGGGCGGTCGAGGCGAACGGCGGAGCGATCGAAGTGGAGAGCCGGGAAGGCCAGGGGAGCACCTTCCGGATCGTCCTGCCGAAATGAAACGCCTATATAACTGAATTCCCGGCGGATTTCCAGGATCCCTCGGAATAGATAATTTTTAAGGAGAGACACATGAAGCTCAAAAGTCTGGCGGCGCTCCTGATCGCGGCGGCCTTCCTGTTCGCGGTCGGGTGCAAGCAAAAGGCGGCGGACCAGGCGGCGGCCAAGCCCGAAGTCAAGGCCGCGGCGGCGGATACCGAGAAGAAGGCGGCCGTCGACAAAAAGGAAGCGAAGGAAGAGGACGAGGAGAAAGAGGAGGCCGGAGAAAAGGGCGAGAAGGCCGAGGCCAAGCCGGTCGATCTCAAGGTTCTCCCCGACGCGGTCCTCGCCGCGTTCAAGGCCGCCTATCCCAAGGCCGAGATTAAGGGGGCGAGCAAGGAAGTCGAGAACGGGGTGACCCAGTTCGAGGTCGAAAGCGTCGACGGCAAGCTGAACCGCGACCTGATCTACGCCGCGGACGGCAAGGTGCTCGAGCTCGAGGAAGCGATGGCCCCGGAGAGCCTGCCCGACGCCGTCAAGGCGACGCTGGCCAAGGATTATGCCGGCGCCAAGATCCTGAAGGCCGAGACCCTGACCAAAAACGGGACGATAGTCTACGAGCTCTCGCTCCAGGGCAAGGACAAGAAGATGGGCGTGACGATCGACCCCGCCGGCAAGGTCGTCCCGAAGGCCCCGGCTGAAAAGCCGGCTACCCCTCCGGTCAAGAAGTGACGAATGGCCCCGAGCAGACCTCGGGGCCATTCGTCATCCCGAGCGAAGCAAGGGCTCTCCTTTGGCGGAAAGAGGGGACACAGAACCCTGCGTTTCTTTTGCTGACGGCAGGCTAGCGTTCTGTGTCCCCCCTTTCCGCCCTCGCCTTTCCTTTTTCGCGGCGCTCATATAAAATTCAACGGACTCCCATGGCCTTGCGCAATATCGGCTCCTTCCGCTGGCGCATCCTGGCCCTGCTCTTCATGGCCACGACCATCAATTACATGGACCGGAGCGTCCTCGGCGTCCTCGGGCCGACCCTGCGCGACCACGTCTTCGGCTGGACGAACATCCAGTATTCCTATATCACGATCTCGTTCAAGATCGCCTACGCCCTCGGCTTCCTGGTCATGGGCGCCGTGATCGACCGGAAGGGGACGAAGAAGGGCTATCTCTATTCCATCGGGACCTGGAGCGTATTCAGCCTGCTCCATGCCCTTATCACCCGGGGCATGGGCTGGATCGGCTTCGCCCTCGCCCGGTTCGGTCTGGGGTTCGGCGAGTCGGGGAATTTCCCCTCCTCCATCAAGACCATCGCCGAATGGTTCCCCAAGCGCGAGCGGGCCCTGGCCACCGGCATCTTCAATGCCGGGACGAACGTCGGGATCATCCTCGCCGCGGCGCTCGCAACCATTATCGTCGGGCCCGAAGGCCAGCGCTGGCAGTTCACCTTCCTGACCACGGCGGCGCTGAGCGCGACCTGGATCGTGCTCTGGCTGCGGACCTACCGCCGGCCCGAGGCCCATCCCCGCGTCGTGCCGGCCGAGCTGGCTTATATCCGGTGCGACGCCGCCCCGGAGACCGAGGAAAAAATCCCCTGGGCCAAAGTCCTGCCGGTCAAGGAGACCTGGGCGTTCGCCGCGGCCAAGCTGCCGGACGCCGTCTGGTATTTCTACATGTTCTGGGGGACCTTCTTCTTGAACGCCCAGTTCGGGCTTTCCCTGACGGGCCTGGCCCTGCCCCTGGTCGTCATTTATATCGTCGCCGACTTCGGGAGCGTCGCCGGCGGCTGGCTGTCCTCAGCCCTCATCCTGAAGGGATGGTCGATCAACCGCGCCCGGAAGACCACCATGCTCCTCTGCGCCGTGGTCATCCTCCCCGTTGTCTTCGCCACGCAGGCTTCCAAGGTCTGGCTGGCCGTGGCCTTGATGGCCCTGGCCGCGGGGGGGCACCAAGCCTGGTCGGCCAATGCCTTCACCTTGGCCTCCGATATCTTCCCGCGGAAGGCCACGGCTTCCGTCGTCGGGATCGGGGGGATGATCGGCGCCGCAGCCGGGATCGCGGCCGATCTCGGGGTGGGCAGGATCCTGGACCGGAGCGGCCGCCAAGGGTATTTCGTCGCCTTTTTAGTGGCGGGTTTGCTTTATCCCGTCGCGCTGGGCGCCATCCACCTGATCATGCCTCGGATGACGCCCCTCGGGGACGACCTCAAGCCCGTCCGCCGGCCTTGAGGGTTGGAACGCGGAGGCGCCGCATGAACGCGGAACGCGAAACGATCGTCCGGATGACTCGGGATGCCGTCGACAAGGTCCGGGTCGCCGATATCCACACCCATCTTTTCGCTCCGGCCTTCGGCCCGCTCCTCCTGTCCGGGATCGACGAGCTGCTCACCTACCACTATCTCGTCGCCGAAGCGCTGCGTTGGCTGCCGATGCCCGCGGCGGCGTTCGGCCGCCTCGACAAGCGGACCCGGGCCGACCTCGTCTGGCGAACGCTCTTCCTCGAGCGGTCCCCGGTGAGCGAGGCCTGCCGCGGGGTGGTCACCGCGCTCGCCTCCCTGGGGCTCGATCCCGGGCCGCGCGACCTCGCGGAGTACCGGGACTTTTTCGCCCGCCGGAATCCCGAAGAGCATGTCGCCCGCGTGTTCGACCTGGCCGGCGTCGAATACGCCGTCATGACCAATGATCCTTTCGATGGCCCGGAACGTGCCGTCTGGCTCGCGGGACCGAAGCCCGACCCCCGCTTCCGGGCCGCGCTCCGGCTGGATGCACTGCTCGGCGCCTGGCCGTCGGCCGTTTTCCGCCTTCAGGCCTGGGGATTCGATGTCGAGCCGGGGCTCGGCGGCCGGACGATGGCCGAGGTCCGACGGTTTGTCGCCGAATGGCTTGACCGGACGGGAGCCCTCTACGCCGCGGCGTCGCTCCCGCCGACGTTTGCCTTTCCCGGGCCTTCCTCCCGGGCGCGCCTGCTGGCGGAGGCGGTCCTTCCCGCGGCCGAGGCGGCGGGCGTGCCCTTCGCCCTGATGATCGGGGTGGAGCGCGGCGTGAATCCCGACCTCGGGCCGGCCGGGGACGGCTTGGGCCGGGCCGACGTCGCGGCCGTCCAAAACCTCTGCCGGGCATTCCCCTCGAACCGATTCCTCGTCACGATGCTCTCGCGCGAAAACCAGCACGAGCTCTGCGTCGCGGCCCGCAAGTTCGCGAACCTGATGCCCTTCGGCTGCTGGTGGTTCCTGAACGGACCGGGCCTCGTCCGTGAAATCACCGCCCTTCGGACGGACCTCCTGGGCTTAAGCTACATCCCCCAGCATTCCGACGCGCGCGTCCTGGAGCAGATCCTCTACAAATGGAAGCACGCCCGGGCCGCCGTGGGCGATGTTTTGGCTGAAAAATACGCGGACCTGGCCGCGGCGGGATGGCGCGTTACGGAAGACGATATCCGGCGCGACGCGGCCGCGCTCTTCGCCGGCAATTTCGAGTCGTTCGTCGCCGCGCGGCCGGCTAAATAGCCCTCGCTCCGGCAGAGGGGGGGCCTCGATTTGGTTGGGAGAAACCCCTCCTTCTAGAAGAGGAGGTCCCTCGCAAGGCCTCGGGACAATCGGCGGCCCGGCGCGCCGGGCCGCCGATCGCCTTGACAAATCCCGCGTTGCGCCCTAAAGTCTAGTGGTATTATTCGGGTTGTGAGGGTGCGGCCATGCGGACGGAAGGATTGGAATCTCTGATGATGATCTTCCGGGAAAACAAGATCGGACGCCGGGAGCGCCGCAACAAGGTGCGGACCGAGCGTCTCCGCCTGAGACTCGAGCTCCGCGACCTCAGCCGCCTCCGGGTCGGCTATATCCGCGTCCGCCTGCGGCGGATCGGCCGGCGCCTCGAGCGGCTTGAGGGCCGGCGCCAGGAGATTCTCCGCTATTTCAAGAACAGGTGGCTCGCCGACCGGGGCGAGATCTTCGAATAAATCCCCGTCCCGTTACTGGGGCAGCCAGGCCCGGATCTGCAGGGCGATGCGCTCGGCGGCCGGCGGGTCAAGGTTGGCCAGGACGATGATCGTATAGCCCCGCTTCGCGTCCCATTCCACTCCCGCGTTGAGCCCCGGCGCGCCGCCGGCGATGCCCATCCCGTCCTTCAAGTCTTCGGGGAGCTCCCCGAACGTTCCCTTTTGGAGGGCGACCACGTACTTGAGGAGGTCGTGCGCCGTGGAATATCCGCCGCCCGACGAACTTCCGCGGGCGGGCAGGGTGTCGTCATTCGGGACCCAGGCCGACCCCGAGTGGGTGTAGCCTTTCGCCCGATTCGCGACCACGTCGCCCTTGGCGTAGGAATCCGAGTCGGTCATTTCCGCGGGCTTGTAGATGTGCTCCCGGACGTACGCATAGTAATCCTGGCCCGAGGCTTTCTCGACGATCAGGCCGAGGACGAGATATCCTCCGTTGGAATACAGGGTCTTGGTGCCGGGCTCGAACTCGAGAGGCTTGTCGGCGAACAGGGGGAGATAGTCCTTGAGTGATCGGAGCTTGTCCTTGGGCGTGGCCTGGTAGCGGTCGCCGAAGAAATCCCCGATGCCCGAGGTCATGTCGACGAGATGGCTGACGGTCACCTTGACCGCCGCCTCGAGATTGGGGTAGTCCGGCAGGAATTTCCCGATCGGGTCGTCGAGAGACAGCTTGCCCTGGGCGAACAGCTGGCGGGCGGCGAGGGCGGTGAACGACTTGTTGATGGAGCCGATGTTGAATTTCGTGTCCAGCCGGTTCGGGATCTTGCGGGCGCGGTCGGCCAGGCCGAAGGCCTGCTCGAAGATCGGCGCGCCGTCGCGGGCGAGGAGGATGACCCCGGAAAAAGCGTCCTCGTCCGCGAGTTTCTGGGCATACGCCCGGACGGTGGAGGCGAGCTCGGAGGCGTCCTTCTTCGGATCGCCGGGCGCGCCCTCCATGCCGGCGTCCGTGACCCGGATGGCGATGAGGCCGAACGGCTCCGCCGGCTCGAATTGGAACTCGAGGTTGACGAGCGGGCCGTTGCCGCCGTGGGCGACGACGCGGACGAGATCCGACTTGGCTTCGACGAGCTTCCGGAGCTCGAGGTTGCCGAGCCGCTCGTGCATCTGGCGATAGCGGGTGAGGCGGACATCGATCGGCACTTGCTGGAGCGCATCCTTGGCCGTGAACGCGGCGAAATAGCCTTGCATGGCCTCGACGCCGGCGTTGAAGGCCTTGAAATATGCTTCGACGCTCCGCCCGACGGGTGTCGGCGGGAGCTGGATGCCGGCCGGAGCCTGGGGCGCGGGGGAGGCCGTGAGCAGGCCGGCGATCAGGAAGATCGAGGGAAGGATTCGGTTCATCATGGGCGCTACCTCGAGCCGAGATTCTCAAACATGGATCTATCATACTCCGAATCCGGGGAAAACGTTGCGGTGCCTTGACGGCGGCGTCCGCCGGGAATATCTTGGACCTCATGAAAACGACATCGTCCAAAATCACCGTCTTAATCCTGTTGCCGGCCCTGCTCGTCGCGGCGGCGTTCGCCCTCCCGTCGGGCCGCGCGGCGGGCGCGGTCCGCTTCGCCGTTTCGATCGATCCCTCGGTCCGGGCCGAGCCGGCCTCGGGGCGCATTTTGCTCCTCGTCTCCCGGACGGAGCGCTTCAATCCCGGCGTCAACGGGACGCCGGTGTTCGGAAAAAACGTCGAGGCTCTCAAACCGGGGGAGCGGGCCGTCGTCGACGAGACGGCATTCGGCTATCCCCTGAGGAGCCTGTCCGATCTTCCCGACGGGGAGTATTTCGTTCAAGCCTGGTTGAACGTCTATACGACCTTCCGGCGCTCGGACGGCAAGACCGTTGAGCTTCACATGGATCAGGGCGAAGGCCAGAACTGGCGCCGTTCTCCGGGAAATCTCTTCAGCGATCCGGTCAAGGTCCGGATCGGCGGCGAGGCGCCCGCGCCGATCGTCCTGAGCCGCGTCGTTCCCCCCCTCCCGGCCAGCCCGGATACGCCCCATCTCAAGCATCTCCGAATCCAGAGCGAATTGCTGACCCGCTTCTGGGGCCGGCCGATGTTCCTCGGGGCGAACATTCTCCTGCCCAAGGGCTACGACGAGCATCCGGACGTCCGGTACCCGGTCCTCTACAACCAGGGCCACTTTCCCCGCGGGAGCGTCGGCCGCTTCAGCGAGTCCCTCACTAATCCCGCCTTCAAGATCTGGGACGCGGACACGGCGCCGCGCTTCATCCAGGTCACGATCGAGCACGCCTGCCCCTACTACGACGACTCGTACGGCGTGAATTCGGAGAACGTCGGGCCGTACGGCGACGCGATCGTCACCGAGCTCATCCCCCGCCTCGAGGCGACGTACCGGGCCATCGGCCGGCCCTGGGCGCGCGTGCTCACCGGCGGGTCCACGGGCGGCTGGATCTCCCTGGCCATGCAGGTCTTCTACCCGGACGTCTTCGGGGGGACATGGTCGTTCTGTCCCGATCCGGTCGATTTCCACAAGTATCAGATCGTCAACCTCTATAACGACGCCAACGCCTACCGCGTCGAGGGCGAATGGATGAGCGTGCCGCGCGGCGGCGAGCGGGACACGAGCGGCAACCTGGTCTACACGATGGACCAGGAGTGCCTCTATGAAGAGGCGATCGGCGACCGCAGCCGGTCGGGGGGACAATGGGCCATCTGGAATGCGGTCTTTGCCCCCGTGGCCGCCGACGGATATCCCCAGCCGCTGTGGGATCCTCTCACGGGACGGATCGACAAGGCGGTCGCGGCCTGGGCCGGGGAGCGCTATGACCTCCGCCGCCGGCTCGAAAAGGACTGGCCCGCGCTCGGCCCCAGGCTGGCGGGCAAGATTCACGTTTACTGCGGCCGGATGGACAATTTCTACCTCAACGAGGCCTGCTACCTGCTCCAGGCTTTCCTGGAGAGCGCGACGAACCCCGCCTATGGCGGCGAATTCAAATACGGCGACCGCGGCGGGCACGGCTGGAGCCCGTTTCGGGGAGACGAGCTGACGCGGGCCATGGCCGATCACGTCCTGAAAAATTCTCCGGACGGGGACAAAAGCTGGATCTATTGACGGCCGCGGAGGGCGGAACAACGAGAGGCATCATGAAGTCACGGCGGGTCTCGGGCCTGATTCTCGCCGCAGGGATCGCGGCCGGCGCCTTGCCCGGGTTCGCGGCCCGGGACGCAACGCCGGCCGGGTCGAATCCCGCCGGGGTCATCTGGTATGCCCATCCCGCCGCCGCCTGGGACGCTGCCCTCCCCGTCGGCAACGGGCGGCTGGGGGGCCTCGTCTGGGGCAAGACCGACGAAGAGCAGATCATGCTCAATGAAGACACCCTCTGGTCGGGCGGTCCCTATTCGACAGTGGTCAAAGGCGGGGCCGCGTATCTGCCCGAGCTCCGGGAAGCCATCTTCGACGGCCAATACAAGAAGGCTTATACGCTTTTCAACCGGCACTTCCTCGGCTATCCGGTCGAGCAGATGAAATACCAGGCCCTCGGGACGCTGGTCCTTGAGCTCGGCAAGAATCCGGCGACGAGCTACCGCCATCAGCTCGACCTCGACACGGCCGTCGTCACGACGAGCTACGAGCAGAACGGCGTCCGATTCAAACGCGAGGTCTTTTCGAGCCCCGTCGATCAGGTCCTGGTCGTTCGGCTGACGGCCGACGCGCCGGGGAAGATCTCCTTTGTCGGCCAGCTCCGGGGGACCCGAAACCAGGCCCATTCCAACTACGCCACGGACTATTTCCGGATGGACGGCTTCGGCTCCGACGGCCTCGTCCTCAGGGGGAAATCGGCGGACTACATGGGTGTCGAGGGCAAGCTCCGCTACGAAGCCCGCCTCCGGGCGTCGGCCGAGGGCGGGACGGTCAAGGTCGTCGACGATGAGCTCTCCGTCGCCGGCGCCGACGCCGTGACTCTCGTCCTCGCCGCGGCCACGAACTTCGTCAGCTACAAGGACGTGAGCGGCGATCCCGCGGGGCGGGTCGAAGCGACGATGAAGGCCATCCAGGGCAAGACCTACGAGGCGATGCTCGCGGTCCACATCAAAGAGCACCAACGGCTCTTCCGGCGGGCGGCGGTGAGCCTGCCTGCGACCGCGAATTCCGGCCTTCCGACCGACGAGCGCTTGAAAGCCTTCGACGGGACGAACGACCCCGCGCTGGCGGCGCTGGTCTTCCAGTTCGGCCGCTATCTCCTCATCTCCTCGTCCCGCCCGGGCACGCAGCCGGCGAACCTGCAGGGCCTCTGGAACAAGGACCAGAACCCGATGTGGGATGCCAAATATACGACCAACATCAACACCCAGATGAACTATTGGCCGGCCGAGGTCGGAAACCTGAGCGAATGCGCCGAGCCGCTCTTCAAGATGATCAAGGAGCTGACCGATCAGGGAAGCCGGGTCGCCCGTGAGACCTACGGCGCCCGCGGCTGGGTCCACCACCAGAACACCGACCTCTGGCGGGTGGCGGCGCCCATGGACGGGGCGAGCTGGGGCGCGTTCACCACGGGCGGCGCCTGGTTGAGCACGCACCTCTGGGAGCATTATCTATATACGGGGGACAAGGCGTTCCTGGGCGAGTATTATCCCGTGCTCAAGGGGGCCGCGGAGTTCTTCCTGGATTTCCTCGTTCCCCATCCGACGAAAGGGTGGCTCGTGACGAATCCGTCGACGTCGCCCGAGAATTTCCCGGCCGGCCCGGCGGCCGTCAAGTTCTTCGACGAGATCACGACGTTCAATACCGGGGCTTCGATCTGCTCCGGCTCGACCATCGACATGCAGATCCTCCGGGATCTCTTCGCCGCGGTCGCCCAGGCCGCCGACGTCCTCGGCGTCGACCGCGACTTCAAGGCCCGGGTCCTCGACGCCCGGTCCAAGCTCGCGCCGATGCAGATCGGTCGGAAAGGCAACCTCCAGGAGTGGCTCGACGACTGGGACGAGACCGAGACAAGCCACCGCCATATCTCCTGTCTCTGGGGCCTCTATCCCGGCAACCAGATTTCGCCCCGGCGGACGCCGGAATTGGCCGCGGCGAGCCGG
Source organism: Candidatus Aminicenantota bacterium (assembly GCA_003141555.1). Lineage (GTDB taxonomy): Bacteria > Acidobacteriota > Aminicenantia > Aminicenantales > UBA4085 > FEN-413. Next base: position 112,045 of record PLMN01000025.1, on the reverse strand, counting down.
GTCGTCCTTGAGCAGCGCGGCCTGCCGGGCAACGGTTGGTCGTCGGCCTGGAAGGCGAATTGCTGGGCCCGGCTGGGCGACGCCGCCCAGGCCATGGACAACTTCACCTATGCCATGCGCAATTACACGACCCCGGCGCTTTTTTCGATCTGCTCCCGGGCCATGCAGGTCGACGGCGCGCTCGGGATGGCGGCGGCCGTGGCCGAGATGCTCCTCCAGTCGCACGAGGGCGAGTTGAGCCTCCTCCCGGCCCTGCCCGCCTCCTGGACGGCGGGCGAGGCGTCGGGCCTCGTGGCCCGGGGCGGCTTCGAGGTCGGGCTGAAATGGAATAACGGGCGGCTTGACCGGGCGACCCTCGTCTCCCGGCTGGGCAACGCCTGCCGGGTCCGCTCGGCCGCGCCCCTAAAGATCGCATCCCAAGGGAAAGCCGTCGCGACGGCGAGGCCCGAGAACGGCGTGGTGGAGTTCAAGACGTCGCCGGGCGCGGCCTATGTGCTGACGTCGGAAAAGTAGACGGGCGCCCGGCTCGGGACGCGCTGCCTTGATTTCCAGATAAAGCTTGATTTTCCTGCCGTCAAAAAGTAAGTTAGGGACACTGAGAAAGACCCTGGGGGGGGTGCATGAAATCACGAAACAAGCCGCTTGATTCCACGGGAAACGCCAGCTTCATCAACAAGATCAACAAGGTCAAGGTTCTCAATCTGATCCGGAAGACGGAAAATGTGTCCCGGGCCGATATCGCCAAGCTGAGCGGATTGAGCGCGCCGACGGTCTCCCGAATCGTCGAGGGGCTTCTCGAGGAAGGGCTGGTCCGGGAGATGGGCGCGGGCGTATCGCAGGGCGGGCGTCGGCCGACGCTCCTGAAATTCTCCGAACAGGGCAATTTCATCATCGGCATCGATCTCGGTACGACCCAGATCTACGGCGTCCTTTCGGATTTCGACGCCAAGATCATCGCCGAGGTCCGGCGGCCGACCCGGGTCGAGGAAGGCTTCGCCAGCGTGATGAAGGCCACGGCCGAGGTGATCGGGGAGCTCATCGAATACCCGCTCGGCAAGAAGAAGCGCATCTACGGCATCGGGATGGCCGTCGCGGGGCTGATCAACAGGACCCGGAACATCGTCGAGTTCTCCCCCAACTTCCACTGGCACAAAGTGGACGTCGTGGAGGCCCTGAGCCAATACCACAAGATCCCGATCATTTTCGACAACGTGACCCGGGTCATGGCCCTCGGCGAAATGTGGTACGGGCTGGGGAAGCAGTTCAAGAACCTGATCTGCATCAATGTCGGCTATGGGATCGGGGCGGGCATCATCATCGACGGAAAGCCTCTCTACGGTCCCCTGGGGCTGGCCGGCGAGTTCGGCCACGCCACGATGGACAAGGACAGCCGGGCCCTCTGTGAATGCGGGAACTACGGGTGCCTCGAGGCGCTATCCTCCGGGAACGCCATCGCCAAGATCGCGCAGGCCCGGTTGCGGGAAGGCCGGCCGAGCGTCCTCCGGGAAGCTTGCGGGGGCAACCTCGACGCCGTTACGGCCGAAATGGTGGCCACCCTCGCCCGGCAGGGAGATCCGCTGGCCTTCGAAGTCTTCGACACGGCCGTCGAGTACTTGGGCATCGGGATCGCCAATCTGATCAACCTGTTCGGCCCCGAGGCCGTGGTGATCGGCGGGGGCGTGGCCCAGGCCGGAAACCTCCTCTTCGACAAGGTCCGGAAGACCGTGAACAGCCGGGCCCTGGATAAAATCGCCTCCGGGGTCCTGATCAAGCCGGCGTCCTTCGGGATCAAGGCCGCGGTCATGGGCGCCGTCTCGCTCATCCTCAGCGAGGTCGTGAACCTGAACCAGGACGACCGGTTCTCGCCGCTTCCGGGATAAGCCGGCCCTGCGCCCGCCGCCTCCTCGACCCGCGCCCCGATTTCAACGGCGGAGAACCGCCCCAGCCCCCGAAATTTCGGGGCGCCGCGGCTCCCCTCGATTTCGAATTCCCGGGGTTCGTCTTCGGGGAGCGGACTTGCATTTATCGGGGGATAGGCTTACTTTGAATCATCGAGAAATTCATGCCCGCTGAGAGAACGGCCCCGCTCAAAGAAGCGGCATTCTTGACCGCCGCCTTTCTGGCCTTGATCTTCGCTCTCGGAGCGGCGGCCAAGGCGCCGCAATACGAGGTCTTCGTCCTTGCCGGGCTGGCCTACGGCAAGCTCGGCGAATGGGCCAAGGCCGTCGCCCTGAAGGAGAAAAAATGAGCTCTCGCCTTCGCCTCTCCGTAGCCCTGGCCCTCGCGGTCGGACTCCTTGCCGGCGCGGCCTGCCGCTTGTATAACCTGGAGCGCAAGCTCGATCCGGTCAACGCCGATTTTGTGAGCAAGGTCCGCTATATCATCGGCAGCTCGGAGCGCCGGATTTTCCTCGAGCTTCCGGATTCGGAGAAGCCGAAGTTCATCGAGGAGTTCTGGAAAAAGCGCAATCCCGATCCGTCCTCCGCGGAAAACGCGTTCAAGATCGAATACTACAAGCGGATCGACCAGGCGACCAAGCTGTTCCAGGGCGAGGGCGCTCCCGGCTGGCTGACCGATCGGGGGCGGATGCTGATCATCTACGGGCCGCCCACGGAACGCATCACCCAGCCGTACCGCAACGCCTCCAACCGCTGCCAGGAAGTCTGGTATTACGCCAACTACCCCGTGATCTTCATCGACGCCTCCTGCACGGGGACGTACCGGCTCGAGACCCTCGATCTCGTTCCTCTGGAGAGCTACAGCCTGACGTCCATGCACGGCCTGAACCAGGCCCGGGACGAAGCCGAGAAGGTCTTCGCCGAGGAGGCGAACGTCAAGCCGATGAACCTCGACGCGGACCTGAAGATCCAAGTCCGCGCTCCCGATCGGATCGAGGCCGTCCTGGGGATCGAGATGCCCTATGAGCGCATCTGGTTCAAGGCGGACGGGACGATGATGGTTACGACGCTCGAGGCCGCCCTCGAGCTCCGGGACGCCCGGAAGGCTTCGGTCTGGGAATCCAAGGCCCGCCGCGAGATCCGGCTCCCGGTGGCCGAGGTCAACCGGATGATCGGAAAGACGTACCGCTGGGAGATCCCGATCCTCGTCGAAGGCGCGGACAAGGTCGGCCGGCTGGGACAGGGCCAGGACGTCCTCGTCATCACTCTGACGAACGTCACCGGAAACGAGATTCTCAAAAAGACCATGGACTTCAAATAGGAGAGGCGCCCGGAAAATTTCCGGAGCCCTTTATGCTACAATAAGGCCATGAAAGCGAGAGGGATACCGATCCTGATCATCGCCTTGGCGGGCGCGGCCCTCGCCGAGAGCCGGCCGCTCGAGATCCAAGTGTCTTACGGCGGATGGAGCCTGTCTCCACTTCGGCCCCTGGTCGAGACCGAATGCGAGCGCTTGATCAGAAACGGGTTCAGCAATTCGGTCGGCGCGGCCCTCTCCGAGGCCTTTTTGACTCCGCTCGTTTCGAGCGTGAACCTCTCCTCGTCCGGCCATTTCTTTTCGGCGGCGCTCTGGTACCGTTTTGAAGATAGCCGTTGGTCAGCCGGGCTGGAAGGCGATTATTTCGACTTTCGGGTGCCGTATTCCGTGTCCGTGGCGACATCCCTCGACATCCTGGGATTCCCGTTGGTCGCCGTGGATGGGCGCGGCCAGGGCACGACCCGCCTCAATGGGCTCGCCCTCTCCCTCCTGGGGCGATGGACGCCGCTCTCGGCCGGGCCCGTGGAGCTTTCGCTCCAGGCCGGCTTGATGGCCTTGCCTTTTCAGGGAGACATCTCCATGGATCAGACGGCGGTCGTGACGACGCCGGCCGGCGATCTCAAGTTTTCAGGAACCTTGAATCAAACGATCGATGAGATCCGGAGCCTGGGCCTGGATGTGCCCTCTTGGATTTTCTCCCCCGTCCTGGGGATCGACGTCCGCTTTCGAATCGCCCCGAAGCTCGCCCTATTTTTAGATGCCACCGTCTCCCAGGGGAGCTTTGTGTCGGCCGGCCTGGCCTTCTCCCTCTTCTAGCCGCCTCGAGATCACTCGTTCCTCAGCGCTTCGATCGGCGAGAGGCGCGCCGCGCGGCGGGCGGGGTAGACCCCGAAGAAAATGCCCGTGGCGGCCGAGAACGTCACGGCGAGGGCCACGGCCCATGGGGTGATGACGACCGGCAGGGAGGGGCTGGCCCAACGGGCCACGACCAAGGCCACCCCGGTTAGGAGGACGCCGGTCAGGCCGCCGATCAACGAGAGAACCGCGGACTCGATCAGGAATTGAGCCTGGATGTCCTGCGGGCGCGCTCCCACCGCCTTCCGCAGGCCGATTTCCCGGGTGCGCTCGTTGACGGAGGCGAGCATGATATTCATGATCCCGATCCCCCCGACGATCAGGGAGATGGCCGCGATGGCCACCAGGGTGAACGTCAGGGCATCGAGGATCGAATTGAGCGTGGACAGCATCTGGTTTTGGGAGATGACGGTGATGTCCTCCTCGCCGTTGTGCCGCGACCGGATCAGTTCCTTGATGCCCGCTTCGGCGACGCCGACCTCGTCGTTGGACCTGGCCCGGGTGATGATCTCGACCAGGGCGTCGGTATTGAACAGGCGGCGGGCCGCGGTCAGGGGGATGAACACCTGGTCGTCCAGGTCGAAGCCGAGGGTCGCCCCCTTGGATCCAAGCACGCCGATGACCCGGAACGGCGTCCCCATCACCAGGATGAGCTTTCCCAGGGGATTTTCCGCGCCGAACAATTCCGTCCGGACCTTGCTTCCGAGGGCGGCCACGCGTCGCTCGCCGTCGACATCGTCCTGGCTGATGAACCGGCCGAGCTCGGGAACGCTGTCCCGGACGAATGGATATTCGGGCCCGGTCCCGCTCACCAGCGTGTTCCTGGAAAGGCCTTCCTGCTTGACCAGGCCGAAGCCGAGGATAAACGGGGCCACCGCGCTGATGGAGGGCAGGCGCCGGCGGATGGCGTCGGAATCGGCCATCGTCAATTTGTGCACGTTGGCCGCGCCGACGATCCAGCTCGAACGGATCGTTTCCCGCTTGCCGGGCGTGACGATCAGGAGATTGCTCCCCATGCCCGCGAATTGGTCGGCGACGTAGAGGCGGGCGCTGTGGCCCAGCGAGACCAGGGAGATGACGGCGAAGACGCCGATGATGATCCCGAGCATCGTCAGGCCCGTCCGGAGCTTGTTTTCGCCGAGGACGCGGAACGCCACCCGGACGGATTCCCAGATGTTCAGGTCGCGCTTCATGACGATGGGCTAGGACTCGCGGTCTTTCTCGACCACCCGCAGGCCGTCCTTGAGCGCGGCGTTCTCCGGCGGCCTGGCGATCCGGTCTCCGACGGCGAGGCCCGAGGTGATTTCGCTCCATTCCCAATTGGAGATCCCGGTCTTGACGATCGTCTCCTCGAGCCTTCCGCCCGCTACCCGGTAGATGACCTTTCCCTTGGGTCGGAGGAGGATCGCGGCCGTCGGGGCGGCCAGGATGTCGGTCCGGGACGAGATCAGGATCTCGGCGTTGACCGACATCCCGGGGAGGACGCCGGCCGTGAGCCCGGGATCGAGCCGGATCTTCACCCGCGAAGTCCGGTTCTGGTCCAGGGCCCGGGAGATGAACGGAAAGATCTCGACGATGCTTCCGACCACCTTCCGCTTGCCGAGCGCCTCGATGGTCAGGGAAGCCGGCTGTCCGAGCCTGAGCTTCCCGTAGTCGCTCTCATCCACATCGACGACCACGAATATCTGCGAATCGTCCGCGAGCTCCAGCTGGCCTTGGGATGGCCCGGAACCTTGGGCCTGAGAGAGGAGCGTCGATGCTTCGGGAGTCACGCCGGCGGTCTCCGGCCGTCCGAATCCCGCCGCCAGGGACCCGCCGGACAACGAAGTCAGGGCCAGTCCGCTCCAGAGCTGGCCGGCCTCCAGGGTGGAGTTCAGGAGAACCCCGTCGAACGGCGCCGTGACCAGGGTTTTTCTCAGCGACGAAACGGCGATGTCGCGGTTCACCCGGGCTTGATGCAGGGCGGATTCGGACGCCTCCAATTCCGCCGTTCCCAGATCGATCGCCATCTTCGCGTTTTCAAACTGTTGAACGGTGAGAGAGCCCGCATTGAACAGCCGTTGAGCCCGGTCAAAGTCCAGATGGAGTTGGCCCGCATGAGCCTTGGCCTGTTTCAGCCGGGCCTCGAAAAGCGGAAGGGCCGCGTCCAGGGCGAGGACCTGGTTCTTGAGATCCGAATCATCGAGGACGACGAGGGTTTGTCCAGCCTTGACCCGATCGCCGCGCTTGACCTTGACCTCTCTGATCCGGGCCGAAATCTCGGGCTGGATGGAAATGCGCTTCGCCGGTTCGATATACCCCGTGGCGACGCCGGTGACGGTCTCCTGGATGTCCATTTTCTTCATGTCCCAAACGGCGACCGCGACCGGGCTGGAGCGAACGGCCCGAGAGATCCAGACCACGGCCCCGGCGAGAACGAGAAGGACAATGAGCCAGATGAGCAGCCGTCTCGACATGAAGCCTCCCGGACCGCCCGGAATCATAGCGTCGGCCCCGGGTGATGTCAAGAAAGGCGGCCGTCCGAAGGTCGTCGGGATCATGCGGCGATATATCAGGGAGAAAGCGCTGCCGCTGAAGATCGGAACCTGTGCGATCGGACCTCAGGATCTTAGGTATTTCACCGCGAACGGCGCGAGAGCGGGCGCTTTTTTCATCAGGAGCTTGAGGAATCCGAGGAATCGGCCCTCGGCCAGGTCTTCCAGGACAGGGCCCGTCAGGATCTCGGCGAGCCGGTTGAGCTCGTCATCGGCGAGCCGATCGGTGAAGCGCTGCAGCTTGAGCATCTTGTCCATCAGCTTGCCGTGCCCGGCGTCCCATCGCCTCTGGTAATCGGAGAGGGATCTTCGGCCGACATCCCCTTTTCGGAGCGCCCGGGCCGCGACGTCGGCGGCCAATCGGCCCGAGATCATGGCCAGCCGGATGCCTCCTCCCGTGATGGGATTGACGAGCTGGGCGGCGTCCCCGATGACCATCAGGCCGTCCGCCACGAGCGTCTCGGCCGTTCGATGAACGGGCACGCCGCCCCCGTTGAATTCGACGGCCGAGGCGTTCTCGAAGATCCGGGGATGCCCGGCGATGAATTCATCCAGATAGGCCTTGGGGGTTTTGCCCTCTTTCTTCAACGGCTTGATCCCGACGCCGACATTGGCCAGGGTGTTTCCCTTGGGGAACAGCCAGACATATCCTCCCGGGGCGACGGCGTTCCCGTAGTACAGATAAATCGATTGCTCATCCGCGTGGCGGACTCCGGCCATCTCGTATTGGAAACAGCTCATGAAATCCTTCAGCCGGTTGACGGTCTTCAAGCCGGCCCTCTTGGCGATCATGGAATCCACCCCGTCCGCGGCGATGACGATCTCGGCCATGATCTTCTTCCGCCCGCCCATCTGTTCGACGACCACGCCCTTGACCCGGCCGGCGTCCTTGATCACGTCTACGGCCGTGGTCTTGAGCATATACTGGGCCCCGGCCAGAATGGCATCCTTGGCCAGATGTTTTTCGAAGATCTTCCGCTCGATGATGAATCCGTTCTCCTTCAAAGATCGGGCTCCGAAGCTGACCGGGGTTCCGTTGGGGGCGTAGAGGACCGCCGTCCGAATGCGGTTCGTCAGCCAGAGGGGATGGGGTTCGATTCCCGCGAGCTCGAAGGTGTCGGGCTCGACCGCCTCGGCGCACCGTTTCGGGGTTCCGATTTCCTGCTTCTTGTCGACGACCAGGACCTTGGCCCCGGATCGGGCCAGGTCCCTGGCGCAGATGCTTCCGGCCGGTCCGGCCCCGACGACGACGACGTCGGCCCGCAGGAGGTCCGCTTCCCGGGCGGGTGGGAGGGACTGCTCCGGAGCGACGGAAAGGGCCTCGACGGGACAGAACACGATGCAGAAGCGGCAGAGCGTGCATTTCTCCTCGTCGAGGCGAAGCTCGGTCTCCCTCAGGACGAGGGCGTCGGCCGGGCAGATCCCAACGCAGGCTCCGCAATAGCAGCAGCTTCCCCGGTCGATCCTGAGTCGTTCTTTCAATCCCGTCTCCTTGAGGCTGTGCACCTTGCCTCCTTGGCCTCATGCGGGCTCCGCCGGTTTCATGCAGAAAGAGTGATCTTGGCGTTCGCGGGACCGCACCCCCCGGGGATGTGCGATGTGCCCGGACTATAGCAGAGCCGCGACACCTTATCAAGTGGCCGGCGGCGTTCCCGGTCGAGGCCGTGGCTTTCCGCTTGATGGCCGGGAGGAACCCATAGTAGACTAAAAAAACGGAGGTCCGATGGGGACCGTTGCGAAGGATCATGGAATGTCGGACGACGGCAAATCGATAAGGATCACGTCCTCCATCTGCCCGGAATGCCGGCGGAGGGTCGAGGCCCGGATCTTCTCCGAACGGGGCCGGATCTTCATCGAGAAAGAATGCCCGGTCCATGGGACGTTCCGGGACGTCTATTGGTCCGACGAGGAATCCTTCGAGAGGGCCGGGCGCTTCCAGGCCGACGGCCGAGGGGTGGAGAATCCCCGGACCGCCGAACGCCGGGGATGCCCTCTCGATTGCGGCCTCTGCCCGGGCCACCTGTCCGAGACGGATTTGGGGATCGTCGACGTCACGAACCGATGCAACCTCAAATGCCCCGTCTGTTTCGCCAATGCCGCCGCGACCGGGTCCGTCTATGAGCCGACCCGCGAGCAAGTCGCCTCCATGCTCGCCAATTTGAGGAGCAACCGGCCCGTCCCGGCCCCGGCCGTCCAGTTTTCCGGCGGCGAGCCGACGCTCCGGGAGGACCTCCCGGAGCTCGTCGGGATGGCCAAGCGGGCCGGCTTTCTCAACATCCAGGTCAATACCAATGGGATCAGGCCGGCGGAGTCCGTCGATTATGTCCGGACGCTCATGGCCGCCGGGATGGACACCCTCTACCTCCAGTTCGACGGGCTGGCGAGCGACGTCTCGACGTTCATCCGGGGCCGGGATCTCGCGGCCGTGAAGCGGGCGGCCATCGAAAATTGCCGCCGGGCGGGACTCCGGAGCGTCGTACTCGTCGTCACCTTGATCAAAGGAGTCAACACCGGCCAGCTGGGAGACATCCTTAAATTCGCGGCGGACAACTTCGACGTCGTCCGCTGCGTCAACGTCCAGCCGCTGTCGTTCGCCGGCCGCGTCCCGGACGACGACCTCGCCGCGCGGCGCCTGACGATCCCCGACTTCCTGGCCTGCGTCGAACGGCAGACGGGCGGCCGGATCCGGGCCGCGGATTTCTATCCCGTGCCCTGCGAAGTCCCGATCGCCCGGGCCGTCGGGGCGTTGATGAACGAGCGGCATCCCGAGTTCACGGCCCATCCCCATTGCGGCGCGGCGACGTATCTCGTTCCCGACCGGGGGACGCTGGTCCCGATCGGCCGCTTCGTCAAGATCGACAAATTCCTGCGTTCCATGGCGGCGGTCCAGCGCGAGGCTTCCCGGGGGTCTCGCGGCGCGGCGAGGCTGCGGCTGATGGCCTCGCTCCGGCACGTCAAACCGGGCCTGCTGAGGAAGCATCTTCGGCCCCTCCTGGGCAAGGGCACGTTCGAAGCCCTGAGCGATCTTCATTCCCGGGTGATCCTGTTCTCCTGCATGCATTTCATGGACGCCCACAATTTCGATAGGGAACGGGTCCGGCGCTGCGTCATCCACTACGCGACGCCCGACGGCCGGCTCATCCCGTTCTGCTCTTACAACAATCTGGGATATCGCCAGGAGATCGAGACGGCCTATGGGCGGCCGCCGGCGTCGATCCGCGAGAGGGACCATGCTGATCGATGACCTGCTGACGAGGACGGGCCGCGTCCTCCACTTCACCCTGTTCGATCCGGACCGGCAGACCCTGGACGAGCTGGCCCGCCGAGCGAAGATGAGCGAGCGGTTCGGGACCGATGCCGCCCTGGTCGGCGGCTCGAGCTCCTTCAGCCCCCGGCTGCTCGAGGCGACGGTCAAGACCCTCAAGAACGCCGTCAAACTCCCCGTCATCCTGTTCCCGAATTCGGCGGCCGCCGTTTCGAAGCGGGCCGACGCCATTTTTTTTATGTCGCTTCTCAACGCCGACGACCCGCGGGTCCTGATCCGGGAACAGGTCCGCGCGGCTCCGTTCATCGAGCGGATAAAGCTGTGTCCCATCTCGATGGCCTATATCGTCATCGGGACGAGCCGGCGGCCGACGACGATCGAGAGGCGGGTCAAGCTGGACAAGATCGGGCCCCGCGATGCCGCGAAGGCGGCCAGCTACGCCCTGGCCGCCCGCTATTTCGGCATGGGCTGTACGTACCTCGAAGCCGGCTCCGGCGCCGATAGGCCCGTTCCCCTGCCGATGATCCGGGCGGTCCGGGCTAAGATCCATGGACCCCTGATCGTCGGCGGCGGCATACGGACGGCCGGACAGGCCCGGAGGATTGCGGAGGCCGGCGCCGACATCATCGTCACGGGAACCATCGCCGAACGAAATATCGCGAAGCTCCGATCGATCATCGAGGCCATCCACGGCGCCCGGCCCGCCGCGCGATCCTGAGGCCCATGCTCCTGACTTTGGGGGGATATCTCGGGCTGATGAGGGTCCCCAACGGTCTGATCGCCGTCGTTTCGATCCTGGTCACGTCCTACTCGGTGACGCGCTCGTTTGGGCCCGGCCGGGCGGTCCTCTTCGGGGCCGCGGCCGCGTTCCTGATCCTGAGCGGAGGGAACTCCCTCAACGATTATTTCGACCGGGAGATTGACGTGGTCAATAAGCCCCACCGGCCCATCCCCTCGGGACGGGTCGCGCCGCACAGGGCCCTGATTTTTGCGGCCTTTCTCTTTTGCGGCGGCCTCGGCTTGAGCGCCTTCCTGAACGCCGGGGCCCTGGCCCTGGCCGTCCTCAATACGTGTCTCCTGATCGTCTACGCCCGGTATTCCAAGGCGATGCATCTCTTCGGCAATCTCCTCGTCGCCTGGATGACGTCCTCGGTCTTCCTTTTCGCGGGGGCGATTCTTGGCCGGATCGATCTCCACGTGGTCGTCCTAGCCGCGAGCGCGTTCTTCATCATGGTGACGAGGGAGATCCTGAAGGACATCGAGGATCTCGAGGGGGACCGCCGCTCGGGAGCCTCGACCCTGCCGATCCGATGGGGCGTCAAGCGCGCCCGGACCGTCGCGGGTCTCTGCGTCCTCCCGGCCGTCCTCGCGATCTTCCTCCCTGTCGCCGTCCGGCCGATGGATGGTCCTTACCTGGCGCTGATCCTGCTCGCGACGGCGGCCCTCGGGACGTCGTTATTCCTGCAGCCCGGGAAGGCGCAGAAGGTGGTCAAGGCGGCGACGCTCGTCGTTTTGCTGGCGTTCATCGCGGGATCCTGGTGATCCCCACTCCTTTGCCTTGAGGGGTGATCGGGAAGGGCCGGTCCCAAAAAACCCGGGCGGCGAAGTCCTCAGGGCATCCGTCGCCGGGCCATGAAATCGGCGAGACCGTCGAAAAATTTGCCCGCTTCCGGCGAGAGCGCCTGGTCCCGGAGATGGGCCTGTCCTTCGCCGAGCTTTTGGACCGCCAGCTTTTTCACGCAATCGACGGCGCCCGTGGCATGAAGGACGCCGACGGCGGCTTCGATCGTTCCCCGATCGGCCCGGCCGTTGCCGAGGGCTGAACGAAGGATCCGGGCCTGCCCGGGACTTGCCGTCTCGAGCGCTTTCAACGTCAATAACGTGGATTTCCCCCGCCGGAGATCGGAGCCATACATGCGTCCTTTGCGCCCGGGGCCGATGTCGAGGAGGTCGTCCTGCAACTGGAAGGCCATCCCGAGGTCGAGGGCGTAGGCGGACAGGGCGTTCCGCGTGGGCACGGGCGCGCCGCCCAGGATGGCCCCGATTTGAATCGCGGCCGCGAACAGTCGGGCCGTCTTCAATTCGATCAGGCGCAGGACATCGCCCTCGGCGAGGTCGCCATCCAGCTCCGACAGGATGTCCAGCATCTGGCCTTCGCTGATCTCCCGGTACGCGCGATGGAGAACCTCCATAGCCCGGCGGATCCTTCCCGCGGCGAAGGGCGAATCGATGAGGCAGCCTTCGGTCATCGCGTAGAGGATGTCTCCCATCAAGATGGCGATCGAAACGCCGAATCGCTCGGACATTTTTTGGAACATCCGTCCGGCATCTTCCCGGTCGGCGTGGCCCTTCAAAAAAAAGCGCTCGAAGCGCGTGTGCATGCTGAGCCGTCCCCGCCTCCGGCTGTCCTCATCCATGATATCGTCGTGGATCAGAGACGAGTTGTGGAAGAGCTCGATTCCGACGGCCGGCAGCAAGATCTCCTCCTCGGGGCGGTCGCTCACGGCCTTGAAGGCCATGATCGTCATGACGGGCCTCAGCCTTTTACCTCCCCGGAGGACGAAATCCTTGAGGCGGGCATAGCTGAACCGGATGAAATCCCGGGAGGCGAGGATCTTTTCGTCAAAAAGGTCCGCGATCCTGGAATCGATGATCGCCCGGTACGCGCTCAAGCTCTTTTCAAAATTCATGTTCGATGCTCTCGATGACGTCCCGGAGGATCCAATCGGGAGTGGACGCGCCTCCGGCGACGCCGACGATCGCCGCGCGCCGGAACCAGGAGGGCTTGAGCTCCCCGGCGATCTCGATATGCTTGGTCGTGACGATCTTCGAGCAGAGGCTCGCGAGCCGGCGGGTATTGCCGCTGTTGTGCCCGCCCACCACGATCATCAGGTCGACATTCTTGGCCAAGGACGTGGCCGCGTCTTGATTCCTTTTCGTGGCGTTGCAGATGGTATCGGCCGCTTTGACACTCTTCGCGTGCTTCTTCAATTCCCGGACTATGGCCTTGTAGCTCTCCACGGATTGCGTGGTTTGGGCCACGACGCCGATCTTGTCGAACCGGCCGAGGGCTCGGACGTGGCCGGCCGTTTCAACGATGATCGGGTTCTTGACCCGATCGGCGATCCCGACGACTTCGGGATGGTTGGCCTCGCCGAAAATGACGACCTGATATCCCTGCCGGCTCAACGATTCCGCGGTCCGCTGCACCTTCCTCACGAACGGGCACGTCGCATCGATCACGGCCAGGCCTTTCCTCTCCGCCTCGGCGATGACGGATCTCGGGATGCCGTGGGCCCGGATGATGAGCTTCCCGTCCTTGATCCGATCGAGGGACTCGATGGCCCGGATGCCTTTCCTTTCCAGATAGGCGATGACTTGAGGATTGTGAATCAGGGGCCCCAAGGTGAAGACGCGATCTTGGGTCCGGAGAGCCAAGTCCACGGCTCGTTTGACGCCGAAACAAAAGCCGCTGTTCTTGGCCAGGACGACTTTTTGGGGGCCGGTTGTTCTCACGTCATTCAGAGGATCAAATTATAAGGGAATCAATCCCGATAAGCAATTCGATCGGCCGGAGACGAATCGGGAGGCCCGCCCTTGACGGAAGGCGTTCGCGGCGTTGACAGCCCCGATCGGCCGAGGATAAAGTTGGAGCCGAAAGGACGTTCGGGAGGAGAAATGAAAAAGCGGCCTCCAGGGAGGGCATCATGATTTCCAAACAAGCGTTCGCCGCGGTTCTGATCGCGGGGCTTTTGGCCTTGGGCGGGGCGAGCGCCGGGGCGCAGGTCCCCGGGCGCGCGGAGGCGAGCGAGCTGGGCAAGCTTCCGCCGGGGGGATTGGCGATGAGCGACGGGCTGATCGGCCCCGACGGCTCTCGTTGGGCCGCGATCGTCCTCGGTTTGCGGGACGCCAAGAAACCGCCCCTGCCGGAGAACGTGAGGGCCGCCGTCGTCGTCGACGGCAAGGCCGATCCCTGGTACAGCCGCGTGGCCAACCTGAGCTTCAGTCGCGACGGCCGGCATTTTCTTTACCGGGCCTATGTGGACGCTGCCGGCGGGGCCGGCACTTCCTCCATCGTCCTGGACGGGCAGCCGGTCGGCGCTTATGACGCCATCCTCTCCGAGCCGACCTTCGACGCGGACGGCCGATTGGCCCCGTTCTTAGCCCGGAAAGGGAGCCGATACCTGGCCGTGATCGACGGAAAGACCGCGCAGGAGTATCCGGATGCCCTCTCGGATCTCACCCTGAGTCCCGACGGACGGCGGTCGATGTATCGCCTGACGCGAATCGTCCAAGGCTCGGGGGCGCCCGCCCTCAAATCGAGCGTGGTTCTCGACGGCAAGGAAGACGCCGGCCGCTACGATAAGGTCCTCTATACCTGGTTCAGCCCGGACTCCAAGCGGATCCTCTGGGCGGCGATGGACGAGGAGAAGTTCATCGTGGTCGTCGACGGGAAAGTTGAGAGAAGCGGCGCCGAGAAGCTCACGCCACCCCGTTTCAGCCGGGACAGCGCCCACGTCGGCTATGGCCTCGGCGTCCGGACCAGCTCCCGCATGTGGGACTGCTCGATCATTGTCGACGGCAAGCTCTTGAGCAAGCACGAGATCATCGGAAACATGCAGTTCGCTCCGGACGGTCGTGTATGGTGGTCCGGCAATTATTGGGAGAAGTCGGCCGACGGTACGGACGAGGTCATGTTCGGCGTATTTTGCGACGCCCGAAAGGTCTACTCGTCCGCCGAGTACCAGGTTTCCAACATCGATTTCAGCCCCGATGGCCGGCACGTCGTCTATGAGGCCCTGCCCAAGAACCCGGACAAGGCCCATCCGGAGAGCCGCGCCTATATCCTGGACGGCGCGCCCGGGCTCGTCTATGAAAAGGTCCTTGCTCCGCTGTTCAGTCCCGACGGCGCCCACCTGGCCTATGGGGCGGCCAAAGGCGGGTCATGGTTTGTCGTCCTCGACGGCCGGCCGCAGGCGGCGTTCGAAGCGGTCTCAAAGCTCGCCTTCAGCCCGGACGGCAAACATCTGATTTACGAAGCCAAAATCCAGGGCAAGCCCGTTTGGGTCATCGACGGCAAGCCGTTCACCGATTACCGCCAGATCAGCCCGCCCCAGTTCATGCCCGGCGGCGCGATCGAGTTCCTGGCGCTCGAGGCGGGGGCCATCAAACGGGTGAGTCTTAAGGATTGAGCGGGACGGGCGGCTGCTTCCTTTCTTAGCGACCAACATCGGCCTGACCTGATCGTTCAGCTTCCAAATCTATATTTGGGCGCAATTTGGACGCAACTCTCATTTTGCCGGGCCACGGGATTGCGCAAGCTGCTGATAAGGAAGGAATGGGCGATACAGGATTTGAACCTGTGACTTCTACCGTGTGAAGGTAGCACTCTGGCCACTGAGTTAATCGCCCAGAGCAAAAACCGGCAGAAATATACCATCTTCCCCTGCTCTCTTCAAGGGCTCGGGGGGACCGGCCGAGCCGGAGGCTCATTTTGCCGGGCGACGACGTCCATGGCCGCGCCCGCGCCCGCTTTCTTCCCTCTTGAGTTGACTTTCACCCCAGTTCTCCTTATAAATAAAGCAATGGCCATCAGGCGTTGTCCCTATTGCAAGGCGATCATTGACGAGTCGCAGAAGTACTGCAACAACTGCGGAACCCAGCTCCTATTCCCCGAGGACGAAAGCGTCGAGGAAGACATCAAGGGCGAAAAGATCGTCGACGACGACTTCAGGGACACGGACGACGAAGAGGATCTCGACGAATCGCCCGATGCTCCCGGGGAGAAGGACGTCCAGCCCGAGGTGATCGACCTCGAAGAGGTCCTCAAAGGCGGGTCCGGCTTTCCCGATGAAATTGGCCCCGGCGTGAAATTCACCGGCGGCGACGATGACGATCTCGCCGAGGATCCCGATAATATCGAAGAGGAGCCTTCTCTTCCGGTTTCGAAGCGGGGCCGGCCGAAAAAGGCGATCCCCCCGTTCCCGCCTCCGCCTCCTCCGGTCCCGAAAAGGGCCCCGACGCGGCGCCCGACATCGAATCTGGGGCCGCCGCCCGCGGCCGTCATGACGGAAGCGCCGCCGTCCCTTCCTCCGGAGCCGCCGATCTCCGCGACGCAACCCGCGCCGCCCGAGATCCCGGTGAAGAAGGGCGGCCGAGACTTCGTCTTGGAGGCTTTTTCGGAACGCGTCGCGTTGATGCCCAAACCCGCTCCCGATCTCGACGTCGATGCGGACGCCGATGAGCCGGAGACCCCCGAACGCCGCGGCGACGAGAGCGACACCAAGGAAGAAATCGCGCGCCTCATCAGCACTCTCGAGAAGAAACACAAGAAGGCGGGCGTCTCGGACGCGGACGAGAAGATCATCGCTCCGCCGGATGTCGCGAGCGACCTCCCGACCTGGTCCGATCTGGCCCGCGACACGGCGGCTCCGGAGCCGGTCGAAGACGACGGCGCCCGGGAGAAAGCGGACACCGGCAACTTCGCTCCCGGCGATACCATGGATTTCCAGGATGAGGTCATGCGCCGGGCGGATACCGTCGCGCCGCCGAAAGCGACGATCGGCATGCCCGAGATTCCGGTCAAGCCCAGGACGGCCATCCTGTTCGATCGCGACGAGGAGGGCCCCGCGGCGGAGGCTCCGCCCGTCGTCCCGGCGCCGGCCATAGTGATCCGCCGCAAGACCGAGGATTTCGAAACCGGGGCGATTCCGGATGAGACCGAAACCGAGCTCCCTCCGCGGGCCCGGCTCGGATTCTTCCGGCGGATCGCGGCCAGCATTATTGATTTCGTCTTCATCGCCCTGTTCTGGGCGGCGGCGGTCGGGCTGGGCGCGAGGCTGATGGGCGCGGCGGCGCCCGATGTTGTCCGGGCGGCGACCGTCCCCCTGGGGCTCCTGTTCGGGGTCCTGTTCGCCGGCTACCTGTTCCTGTTCTTCTTCTTCCTGGGCGAAACGCTCGGCGGAAGGCTCATGTCCCGCCGGGATGCCGCCTGAGCCGGCCCGCCGCGACCTAAGCCCGGACCTCGGCGCCGAGAGTGAATTCCGTCCCGAAAAATTTCTCGCGGGCCCGTTTGTCCGCGGCGACCTTTTCGGGGACATCCTCGATCAGGATTTCCCCCTCGTCGATGACGCAGGCGCGGTCCGTGATCCGGAGGGTATCGCGGACGTTGTGGTCGGAGATAAGGATGCCGATCCCCCGGCTTTTCAGCAGGGTCATGAGCTTCTGGAGCTCGACGATCGTCAGGGGATCGATGCCGGTGAACGGCTCGTCGAGCAGGAGGAATTTCGGATTGACCGTCAGGGCCCGGCAGATTTCGAGGCGGCGCCTCTCTCCTCCGGACAGGCTGTGCGCCGCCTGGCCGGCGAGGGGCAGCATCCCGAACTCCTCGAGGAGCCCGCGCGCGGTCCGGACGCGGTCCTTCCGGGACCGCACCCCCAGCTCGAGCGCCAGGAGAAGGTTCTGCATCACCGTGGCCTTGAGGAAGACCGAGTTTTCCTGGGGAAGATAGGTGAGGCCGGCCAAGGCCCGCCGGTGCGTCGGCGCGGCGGAGATGTTTTCGCCGTCGAGGTAGACCCCGCCCGAATCCGGGCGGACGAGGCCGACGATCATCTGGAATATCGTCGTCTTGCCCGCCCCGTTGCGCCCGAGGAGGCCCAGGATCTCCGTCGAGTGGAGGACGAGATCCACCCCCTTCACGACCGTGCGCCGGCCATAGCTCTTGACGAGGTTCCGGGCTTCGAGGACGGCCATTGATCTCCTTGCGCTCCGCGCTTAGAATACTATGTCCCTAGAAGCGGGCTGTCAAGGAACGATGAAAACGGTCATCAGCGCTTCGCGCCGGACGGATCTTCCGGCCTTCTTCCCCGAATTCGTGGCGGCCGCCCTGACGTCCGAGCGGGCCGCGGTCGCGGGACCCGGCGGCCGGGTGCGCGACGTGGACCTTTCCCCGGGCGCCGTCCATTCGATCGTCTTCTGGTCCAAGGACTTTTCCCGGCTGATCGGGAATGCGGCCGGGCTCCGCGACGCCGTGAGGAAATACGACCAGATCTACCTGCTGTTTACGGTCACGGGGCTGGGGGGGACGCGCATCGAACGGGGTGCGCCCCGGCCCGACGAGGCCCTGGCCCAGCTCCCCGCCCTGGTCGAGCTGGCCGGCGACCCGCGCCGCGTGTCGCTCCGGTTCGATCCCGTGGTGTTCTGGCGGGAGGGGGGCGGGGTAAGGACGAACCTGGGTTTCTTCGAGCGCGCCGCCGCGGCGGCGGCCCGGGCGCGCCTGACCGATGTCCGGTTCAGCCTGACCCAATGGTACGGCAAGGCCGCCCGGCGGGCGAAGGCTCACGGCTTCGATTATATCGACCCGCCCGAGGAGGAAAAGCTCGAGGCCGCCCGCCGGCTGGCCGCCGTCGCGGCGGGCCACGGCTTGAAACTCCACGCCTGCGCCCAGGATTTTCTCGCCCGGGTCCCCGGCGTCGAGCCGTCCTCCTGCATCGACGGCCGGCTCCTCCAGGCGCTCCACCCGCGGCATGAAGCGGCATCGGCCGCGAAGGACAAGGGGCAGCGTCCGGAGTGCGGTTGCACCGCCTCGATCGACATCGGCAGCTACGCCCAGTCCTGCGCCCACGGCTGCTTGTACTGCTATGCGAACCCGAAGATATAAGGTTATTACAGGCGATCGGACCCGCCGGGCGCACGACGGCGTCAGATTCCGAGCGACAGGCGCTCGGCCAGGGCGGGGGGAAGGTCCGAGGCGATGATCTTGGCCTTGGCGTCTTCGATGTCGTAGTCGATGCGGAAGAACTTGACGACGCGCGCCTCGGAGTCGAAGATGGCGAACGCCACGCGCGGGTTCCGGTCGCGCGGCTGGCCGACCGAGCCCGGATTGATCAGATAGGAGACGCCCTTCTCGAGCTTGATCTCGTTCGAGTTCCCTTCGAGGAACGTCCCCTCGACGGTGTTCTCCCGCTTCGCGTAGACGCAGGGAAAGTGGGTATGTCCGAAAAAGCAGAGCGGCAGCTTGAGGTAGTCGAACGCCTCGTCCGCGTCGAATTCGCCGAAGATGTAATAGTCCTCGTCGAACGGCGAGCCGTGGCAGATAACGAACGCTTCGTCCACGACCCGGGGCCCCTTGGCCTGGTGGGTCAGAAACTCCGCGTTCTTCTTCAGGATGTTCTTCTTGGTCCAATAAATCGCGGCCGCCGCGACGGGGTTGAACGTCTCGATCGAGTCCAGCCCAATGACCGCTTTGTCGTGGTTGCCCCGGATCATGGACAGCGGCCGGAGGGCGTGGACCTTCTGGATGCACTCATTGGGCGAGGCTCCGTAGCCGACGAGGTCGCCGAGGCAGACGTAGTGGTCGATCCGCCGCTTGAGGGAGAATTTCAGGAGCGCGTTCAGGGCTTCGAGGTTGCCGTGGATGTCACTGAAGATCAGGTACCGCATGGATCGGGCTCCGGGGGATCCTCGTCAACGTATCATATAGCCTGTGGGCGTGGAAAGAGCTCCGGACCAGGGGGCCGGCTTCGGCGTCGGCGAAACCGAGGTCGAGGGCGACCGCCTTCCACCCGGCGAACTCCTCGGGCGTGACGTACTCCGCCACGGGCGCGTGGGCCCGCGTCGGCTGAAGGTACTGGCCGAGGGTCAGGAGATCGCAACCGACGCTCCGCAGGTCCCGCAGCGCGGTGAGCAGGTCGTCCGCCGATTCGCCCAGGCCGAGCATCAGGCCCGACTTGGTCACCGCCCCGGCTTCCTTGGCCCGGCGCAGGACCTCGAGCGACCGCCGGTAATTCGCCGCCGGCCGATTGATGACCGGGTAGAAGGGTTCGGTCGTTTCCAGGTTGTGGTTGAGGATGTCGGGCGCGGCCGCGACGACGCTCGCCAGCGCGTCCGCGTCACCGCCGAAGTCGGGCACGAGCGCTTCGATCCGGACGCCGGGGATCCGGTCCCGCAGGGCGGCGATCGTCCGGACGAAATGCGACGCCCCGCCGTCCGCGAGGTCGTCCCGGGTGACCGAAGTCACCACGACGTAGGACAGGCCGAGCAGGGCCGCCGCCTCGGCTACGCGGCCGGGCTCATCCCCGGCCGGGACCTGCGGGATTCCCTTGGCCACGGCGCAGAACGCGCAGCCGCGGGTGCAGGTATCCCCGAGGATGAGGAACGTCGCCGTCCGCTGGGACCAGCACTCGGTGATGTTCGGGCACTTGGCGCTCCGGCAGATCGTGTTGAGGTTGTGCCGGTCGAGGAGCGCCGCTACCGAAAAATAGCCGGACTGGGACGGAAACTGGACTTTCAGCCAGGACGGTTTTTTACTCGTCGTCGTCTCTTGAGAGAAAAAAGATCAGTATTCGAGGTCTTTTTCGCGCTTCATCCGTCGGCGCATGCGCTTGCGGGCCTGCGCTTCCTTCATCCGCTTCTTCTCGCCGGGCTTGAAATAGACGGAATGCTTCTTGATTTCCTTGATGATCGCTTCCTGTTGAACTTTTCTTTTAAATCTTCGGAGGGCGCTTTCGATGGATTCGCCTTCTTCAATGACAACAAATGCCAATAGAATTCACCTCCTCCCTTGGGGGAAGTAGCGAACTTATATCCGAATGGGGCTGAAAAGTCAATAGAACCGGGCCGGGAGGGCCGGCGCCGCGCGGCCCGTCGCGCGCCCGGGAGTTGCCGCGTCCCCGGCCGTCTTGCCGCCGGCGGCGAGACGGCCGGGGAAAAAGTCGAGGCGCTTAGTTCCTGCCGACGCCGACCCGCAGCCCGACGGTCCACTCGGCCGTGGGGGCGGGCTGGTAGGAGTTCCCGTCGGGATCGGGCTCGGTGAACCCGTAATAGAGCACGCCGAAGATGTTCCGGCCGGAGAGGAAGAGCTCCCACGGCATCCCGCCGATCTCGAGCTTGTAGCCCAGCCGGATGTGGACGAGGGTGTAGGGATCGGTCCGGCCGTAGCCGTTCGGGAAGATCCGGTTCGTCGAGTCGATGTACCAGGAGCTGGTGTATTCGAGGGCGGCGCCGATCGTCAGCGCGGGCGTGATCTTGAGCTCGCCGTCGAGGTAGAGCTGGTTCTGGGGGCAGTTGGGCAGCCAGGTCCCGCTGTAGGTCACTCCCGCGTCGAGGGTCTGGACGGTGTCGTACTTGTAGTGGGCATAGGTGTAGGCGGCGCGCAGGGCGAGGGGCTCGATCGGATACCAGGCGAGCGAGGCTTCCAGCCCGTAGCGCGTGGTCGAGCCGACGTTGCCGTAGAAGGTCTCGAGCGGCCGGGAGGCGATGCGGAACCGGCCGAAGTCGTTGTCCGTGGTCATGGTGAAAAGGGCCAGGTCGTAGACCAGGGAGCTCCCGAGCGAGCCGCGGGCCCCGATCTCCTCGCCGCTCGATGTGGCCGGCTTGAGGTCCTTGTTGAATCCGCCGAAGGCGTTGGGATTGTTGGCCAGCTCCTCGGTGCCCGGGGGCAGGAAGCCCGTCCCCCAGCTCGCGTACAGGCCGAACTCGGGAAGCGGGTTCCAGGTTACGCCCAGGCGGCCCGTGGTCTTCTTGTAGGCGTTGTCGCCCGACAGGTCGCCGAGATGGTCATCCAGCTTGCAGGTGACGTTGTCGTAGCGCAGGCTGAGGAATACGCCCCATTCGGGGCCGAACTCGAGCCGATCGAGAAGGAAGGCCCCCGCGCTCGTCTGGGTCATCCGCTGATCGGATTGAAGCTCGGATCCCTCCACGGCGTCGCCCAGGTTGTTGTGCTTGATCTCGTCGATCGTCTGCCAGCCGAAGTCGGCCCCGACGCTCAGGTGGTTTTTCAGGTCGCCGTCCCCGGCCGTGTGGTTGAGCTGGACCGAGGTGCCCGGCGTGTAATAGTCGCGATGGATGAGTGAGGACGGCACCGATTCCGTGTACTTGGTTTGGCGATAAAACGCGGTCAGGGCCAGATCGAGGTTGTCGGCCAGGCCGATCTTTCCGGTCAGGCCGCTCGTGAACCGGCCCGTCTGCTGGTATTCGTTTCCGGGGACTCGGTCCAGGCCGAACATCTGCCGGTACCAGAGAGGCGTATTCTTGTATTCGGCCAGGGAATAAGCGTCCGGGTTGGCCAGCTTCCGGTCCTGGGCCACGTCGGCGCTGAACCAGTCGAGGTTGAGCCCCTCGGCGTTGTCGTTGAAGAAATCGGTGTAGCCCAGGATCGCGGTCAGCTTGACCTTAGGGGCGACGTCGAAGTGGAACTTGCCGTAGAAGTTGTCCGCCCAGAATTTCGTATGGTCGCGGTAGCCGGTGCTGTTGCTGTAGGAGCCGGCGACGCGGTAGTTCAGGGCGCCGGTCGTTCCGCCCACTTCGGCCATGGTCTTGTAGAAGCCGAAGGACCCGCCCGCGAGATAGGCGTCGGCGGAGATCGGCTCGGCGCCGCCGTCGAGGGTCAGGATGTTGAGGATGCCGCCCGAAGAGGCGCTGCCATAGAAGGCGGCCGCGGGCCCGCGCAGGATCTCGATGCGGTGGACGGTCGCCCAGTCGATGTCGAAGAAGTCGGGGACGAAGCCCGACGGGTCGTTGAGCGGGATGCCGTCGACCATGGTCTGGATACCCCGCGTCCCGCGCTCGGTCAGGATGCCCTGGCCGCGGATCGAGAGGTGGACGCGCTCGCCGTCGGCCTGGTTGTCGACCTTGATGCCCGGGACGAGCTTCAGGGCCTCGTCGATGGCGACCGTCCGGGGCATCGTCTGGAGGAGGAGGGTTTCGACGACCGTGGTTGCGGCCGGATTCTGCTTGAGGGGAATCTCGACGCGCGGCGCGGTGACCGTGATCTCGATTTTTTCCTTGACCTGTCCCGCCTGCTCTTTTTCCTTTTCCTTCTCCTGGGCGGCGGCGGGGCCGGCGATCAGGGTCAGGGCCAGGACGGTCAACAGCGTGAAACGGGGGAATCCGCGGTGATTATTTGGCATCATGTACACTCCTATATTTATATTAGACACCGGGGAAAACGGATTTCTTCCATGAAAATTCCGGCCGGATGCGGCCCGCTTCCGCGTCCTTGACATGCCCCCCCAGCGGGGCTATATTTCCGGCCGGACATGAAAACCGAGGCCGTGGGACAAGCCGTCGCCGACGCTCCGTTGCGCCCCGCCCGCGCGTCCGCCTGGGCGGCGCCGCATCCCGTTGCCCCGCCTGCCGCGCCGGGGGCCGCCGGCGAGCGCGAGAGCGAACGGAGGCTCGCGGCGGCGGCCCAGAGCGGCGATCCGGCCGCGTTCCGGGAGCTCTACGAGGCGTATCGCGAGAGGATCTGGAGCCTGGTCGTCTATTCGATCGGCGATCCGCTCCAAGCGCAGGACCTCATCCAGACGATCTTCTTCAAGGCCTACCGCGGGCTCGGGAGCTTCCGCTTCCAGTCCAGCCTGTTCACCTGGCTCTACCGGATCGCCCGCAACGAGTGCCGGAATTTCCACCGGCGCCGGTCCGCCCCTCATGTGCCGCTCGACACGATCCTGGGCAGCAGCGACGAAATGGAGCGGGATCCGCTTCCGGACGCGGCCGAGACGCGGAACATCCTTCTCCGGGACGCGGTGCGGCAGCTGCCCTTCAAGATGCGCGAGGTGGTCATCCTTAAATATGTGGAAGGCATGTCCTACGAGGAAATGAGCCGGGCGCTCGGTTGCGCGCCCGGGACGGTGGCCTCGCGGCTGAACCGGGCCCTGGCCGAACTCGGCGACAGGCTGGAGCCCGTCCGGAGGATCCTGTGAGCGCGGCCGAACGCGGAGAGGGACGGCGATGATCTGCCTCCGCTACCGTCTGCGCCGGCTGTTCATCCCTTATCTCGACGGCGAGCTTCCTCCCGGCCCCGCGAAGCGCGTGGAAGATCATCTGCGCGGCTGCGAACGGTGTCGCGCGGACTTTGCCCGGTTGCGGGCCGGGCATGAGCTGGCCGCGCGGCTCATGCGGCCGGAGGATGCCGGCGCATCGCGGCCGCCCGCCTTCGAGGCGCCGGAAACCGGCGGGGCGGCGCGCGGCGGCCTGGGGCGCGGCAGGCGGGCGGGCGGAAGGTGGGCGGACCGGCTGGCTCCGCTGTCGTCGCCCGCCGTGATCCAGGGGGTCATGGCCGTGGCCCTGGTCCTGGCCGTCGTCTTCGCGGTCACGGGGCGACGGATGACGGTCGGGGAGCGGGCCGCCCTTCTCGCGAAATCGAACACCCTGAACATCGGCGACTATCATCCGATCCGAATTCCGGAGCTCCCCTCGAATACGCGACCCTACATCGCCACGGAAGGCTACGTGCGCGAGGTCTACCTCGATCCCGAGGAGCGGACGCTTCACTTCAAGCTGGTCGAGGCCGCGCAGGGATCGGAGCCGTTCGTCGTCTGCGAGATCCTCAGCCCGGCGGGAATGGCCATTCCTCAGGAAGGTAACCGCGTCCGGGTTTACGGCGTGGCCCGCTACGATCCCCAGCCGGGCCGCAAGTGGTACGAGGTCAATCCCGTCCTGGACCTGGCGGTCTTGAAGCGCTGACCGCGTCAATCCTTGACGGCATAGCCCGCCTTCCGGATGCAGGCCCGGGCGCCGATGGCCATGGGGTCGAGGAAAGGGCAGGCGAGGTCGGCCGGCCGGAGGACGAGCGGAACCTCGGTGCAGGCGGCGATGACGGCCTCCGCGCCTCGGGCGGCGAGGGCTCGGGCGGCGCGGAGGATAAGCGTCCGCGGCCGGCCCGAAGTGCGCCCCGCCTTGATCTCAAGGATGGCCGCCGTCACAGCCTCCTGCTCCCGGGGCGCCGGAACGAGGATGCCGATGCCCGCCCCGGCGAACGCCTTGGAAAAAAGCCCGGACCGGATCGTGCCGGGGCTGGCCAGGAGGCCCGCGGTCTTCAAGGCCGGGAAAGCCTTCCGAACATGGGCGAGCGTCTCGCCGATCAGGTCGACGAGGGGCACGCCGGCTGCGGCGGCCAGCTCGGAGGCGAAGTGATGGGCGGTGAGGCAGGGCATGACGACGAGCCCCGCGCCGCCGCGCTCGAGGAGGGTCAGACCCTCGAGGAGCGCCGGAAGCGGGCTCGGCCCGCCGGAGATGATCGCCTCGGACCGGGGCGGGATGCGGGGGTTGTTCCAGACGAGGATGCGGGCATGGTCCTGGTCCGTGGCCGCGTCGGTCGATCGGACGAGAAGGCGGAAGAACAGCGCGGTCGCCTCGGGCCCCATGCCGCCCAGCACGCCGATGACTTTCTTCTTATTATGGTTGGGCGATGCGGCTCCCATGAACTCCGTCCTCCCTGGCCTTATTTCAGGATTTCCTTCAGCGTGTCAATCGGAAGGGCCTCGGCGATCCGGCCGTCCTTGCCCTCGGTCCGACGGGTCTTGAACGGCGAATTGAGGATCGCTTCCTCCGTCGCTTCGGCGGCGGCGCGGCGGAGACAATCATATCCGCCGCCTGATCAAAGGGCAAGAGGAGCCGGGCGCGGGCCGGCCGTATTCATTCCGATCCCGGCGCGCTTGAACGCCGGCCGGGTCTGTAATATATGTGGAGCAGGATGAGATCAGAATCCTTCTCCCGGGCCAAAGTCATGATGCCCCCGCCCTATCTGACCGACTCCCTTTTCGCCTCGATTCCCTGGCTCGTCCACGGATTCGGGACGCGCGTCTGGGGCCCGGAGGATTTTGGGAAGGAGGGCGGCTGGCCCGGCGCCCGCCTCGTCGAGCTCGAGCAGACGCATTCCGACGCCCTCCATTTCATCGATAAGCCCCCCGCGCGGCGCCTGCAGGGCGACGCCCTGGCGACGGACGGGTCCGGCCTCCTCCTCGCGATCCGGACCGCCGACTGCCTGCCGGTCCTGCTCGCCGACCTCGAGCACAAGGCCGTGGCGGCCGTCCACGCCGGCTGGCGGGGGACGAGCCTGGGGATCTCGGCGCGCGTCGTCCGCGCGCTCGGGGAGCGCTACGGCTCCCGGCCGCCCCGGCTCGTCGCGGTCCTCGGCCCGTGCATCGGTCCCGCGTGTTACGAGGTCGGGGAGGATGTCCGGGGCGAGTTCCTGCGGAGGGGGCAAGGAGACGCCGCGTTCCGGAGATCGGCTGCCCCCGACGCGGCCGGCGGAGGGAAATACGTTCTCGATCTCAAGGCGGCCAACCGGAGCCAGCTCCTTGGGGCGGGGCTTCGGCCCGACGCCGTGGCCGATATCCCCCTCTGCACGCACTGCGACGGCCGGCTCCTGTCGTATCGCCGCGACCGCGACACGTCAGCCCGCCTTTACAATTTCATCGGAATTCGCGAAATCGGTGACGGGTAAATCGGTGACAGATACTCCATTTCCTAATTAAGGGAGTCCCCGCTCATCGGAAATCGGTGACAGTTACTCCATTTCCTAATTAAAACAGCACCGTCCAGGGGGGCTCCATTCCAGAAACTTCAAAGAAGTTCCGGGTTTTCACGTTTTTGGTGGCGGAGGAATCGATCCCCCATCTAAACCGGAGATCGATGAATCAATTTACCCTGTTGGGAATTAGGAAATGGAGTAACTGTCACCAATTAAGAGCTGATGACTTTGAGCGAAATTCGGAAATGGAGTATCTGTCACCAATTGAATTGACCGGGTGCCCCGATTTTGGGTATCATAGTCGCCTATTTCGATTTCGTCCCGGCGAACCAGGTGCACTATGACCGAAACTTTTTCCGACATCTCTCTCCCCGATCTGAAGCTGTTCAAGAAAGGCAAGGTCCGGAACGTCTATGAGGTCGGCGACCGGCTCCTGATCGTCGCGACCGATCGGATCTCGGCCTTCGACTTCGTCCTGCCCTCGATCATCCCGGACAAGGGCAAGGTCCTGACCCAGCTCTCCCGCTTCTGGTTCGACTATACCGCCCTCGTGGTGCCCAACCACATGATCGCGGCCGACGTTGCGGAATTCCCGGCCGCGCTGGCCAAGTACCGCGAGGTGCTCGACAAGCGGTCGATGCTCGTCTCCAAGACCTCGGTCGTCCCCATTGAATGCGTCGTCCGGGGCTATCTCGCCGGCTCGGGCTGGAAGGAATACAAGGCCGGGGGCAAGATCTGCGGGATCAAACTCCGGTCCGGCCTGCGGGAATCAGACCGCCTGGACGAGCCCATCTTCACCCCCTCGACCAAAGCCGAAGTCGGCCACGATGAGAACATCAGCTTCAAGGACATGCAGAAGATCGTGGAGCCCGCTCTGGCCAAGAAGATCCGCAAGGTCAGCTTCGAGCTCTATCAGCGGGCCTCCCTCCATGCCCTCTCCCGGGGGATCATCATCGCCGACACCAAGTTCGAATTCGGCCTGATCGGGGGCGAGCTCCTCCTGATCGACGAGATCTTCACCCCGGACTCGTCCCGGTTCTGGCCGCTCGCCTCCTACGAACCGGGCAGGAGCCAGCCGAGCCTCGACAAGCAGTTCGTCCGCGACTACCTCGAAAGCACGGCCTGGGACAAGAAGACCGACCCCCCGGCCCTGCCTCCGGACCTCATCGCCAGGACGTCCGAGAAATACGTCGAGATCTTCAAGCTCCTCACCGGGAAAACGGGGCTCTGAGGCCCGCCGCCATGCCCGGTTTCGTCGATCTCCATATCCATTCCCGCTTCTCGAGCGACGGGGACTTCGCCCCGGCCGAGCTCATCGCCATGGCCCGCGAGGCCGGGTTCGCCGCGATCTCCATCTCCGACCATGATACGACCGCGGCGTATCCCGAGGCGGTCGAGGCCGCCGTCGGAACGGGCGTCGAGATCGTACCGAGCATGGAGGTCACGACCCTCTTCGAGGGCCGCGAGTTCCATCTCCTCCTGCCGTACCTCGACTGGACGAGCCCGGTCATCGCCCGCATCGCGGAGCGCGTCTCCGCGGGGCGGCTGATCGAGGCGCGCGAGCGCGTGGCCCGGCTCGGAGAGTTGGGTCTGGACCTTTCCTGGGAGGACGTCGAGGCCGCTTCGCCGGGGGCTCCGCCCCTGGGGGTTGCGATCGCCCAGATCCTGCTCGACAAGCCGTCCTCGAAGAACGTCCCCGCGCTGCGGAAATATTTCGAAGGCCCCGCCCGGACCTGGGCGCCCTACCATTTTTACCGGGATTATTTCATGGACGGCCGGCCGGCGTCGGTCGTCAAGCGCCACATGCCCCTCCTCGAGGTCCTGGACGCGGCGCCCGGCTCGGGCGCCGTGCCGGTGCTCGCCCACCCCGGCGCTTATTTCGAGAACGCAACGCGCGGCGACCTGGCCGCGCTCAAAGACAAGGGCCTAGCCGGCCTCGAAGTCTATACGTCGTACCATACGCCCGAGTTGACCGCGTTTTACCGCGGCCTCGCCGCGGAGCTCGACCTCGTGCCCACGGCGGGCTCGGATTTCCACGGCCGCATCAAGCCCCATGTCCGCTTCGGGGACATCCGGGACGGCGGCCCCGAGATTCTTGAGCAGCTGAGGGTGAGACGGAGGCAGGCATGATCGATTGGCTCGATATCGTCCTGGCGATTCTCATCCTGGGCGCCGTCATCCTGGGCTTCGTCAAGGGCCTCGTCCGTGAGCTCCTCGGCTTCGTCGTCGTCATCGCCGGCATCGTCCTGGCCGCCCGTTGGTATCAGCCCGTCGCGGCCGTCGTCGGCAAAGTGGTGAAGAACGAGGCCGTGGCCAATTTCCTGGGCTTCATCCTCGTCTTCCTGGGCGTCTTCCTCGCCGGCGCGATCCTGACCGGTCTCCTGACCAAGGTCATGAAGGGAACGCTGGGCTTCTTCAACCATTTTCTCGGGGGACTGGTCGGCCTCGTTGAGGGCGTCCTCGTCGGGGGGGCGCTCGTCTTCGGCCTGCTGGCCTTCCCGGTCAATCCCGACGCGGTGACCAATTCGAAGCTGGCCCCGATCTGCTATGAAGGGGCCAGGATCTTCATCAACCTCATTCCGCAGGACCTGAAGGACAAGATCAAGTCCACCTATGACGACGTGGCCAAGGGCGGGATCCCCAAAGGCGGGAGCAAGAACAATGGACAGGAAATCTGACTCGCTCAACATCCATCAGAAGATGGAGTTGCTTGTCGCGGAGATGGTGGACAAGGGCGTCCGGTTCCGGGACGCGGTGAAAGAATTCCAGAAGCTCTATATCGAGTGCGCCGGGAGAAAATTCGAGGGCAACAAGACGAAAATGTCGGACGCGCTCGGCGTCCACCGCAACACTCTCCACAACCGGGTGAAATCGCTTAAAATCAAGAAATTATCTGGCAGTTAGATCCGCCGACTGCTAATTTAGACCGTTTTCCCCCTTGACAAAATAAATCCGTCCGTGTATATTAGCACTCGATCTATCTGATTGCTAAGATCAAAAAATTTTAAGGAGGTTTTTATGAAGATCCACCCGTTATACGACCGTGTTCTTCTCAAAAGAAGTGAAGAACAGGAAGTTCGGAAAAGCGGCATCATCATCCCCGATACCGCTAAGGAGAAACCCCAGGAAGCCCTCGTGATCGCCGTCGGCAAGGGCAAGGTCAACGAGGACGGCAAGATCGTCCCCCTCGAAGTCAAGGCGGGCGACAAGGTTCTGATCGGCAAGTATAGCGGAACGGAAGTGACCGTGGACGGCGTCGAGCACCTGATCCTTCGCGAAGAAGAGATCCTGGCCAAGCTCAGCTGATCGGGTCCTCCCCAAGCACAAAGGAGATAGCATGGCTAAACAAATCATCTTAGGCGACGAGGCGAGACAGTCGCTTCTCAAAGGCGTCAATATCCTGAGCAACCTCGTCAAGTCGACGCTCGGCCCTCGAGGCAAGAACGTCGTCATCGACAAGAAGTTCGGCTCCCCGACCAGCACCAAGGACGGCGTCACCGTGGCCAAGGAAGTCGAGCTCAAGGACCACCTGGAGAACATGGGCGCCCAGCTCGTGAAGGAAGTCGCGTCCAAGACGTCGGACATCGCCGGCGACGGCACGACGACCGCCACCGTCCTGGCCCAGGCCATCTACGCCGGCGGACTGCGCTACGTGACGGCCGGCGACAACCCGACCCTCATCAAGAAGGGCATCGACAAGGCCGTTGAGGACATCGTGGCCGAGCTCAAGAAGCTCAGCCGCGACGTCAGCGGGGAGATGATCGCCCAGGTCGGCGCCATCTCGGCCAACAACGACGCCTCCATCGGCAAGATCATCGCCGAGGCGATGGACAAGGTCGGCAAGGACGGCGTCATCACCGTCGAGGAGGCCAAGGGCCTCGAAACGGTTCTCGACATCGTCGAGGGCATGCAGTTCGACCGCGGCTACCTGTCGCCCTATTTCGTCACCGATCCCGACCGGATGGAATGCGTCTTGGAGAACCCCCTGATCCTCCTCCACGAGAAGAAGATCGCGAACCTCCGCGAGATGCTCCCGCTCCTCGAGAGCGTCGCCCGGATGGGCAAGCCCCTCGTCGTCATCGCCGAGGAAGTCGAGGGCGAGGCTCTGGCCACCCTCGTCGTCAACAAGCTCAAGGGCACGTTCGTCTGCGCCGCGGTCAAGGCCCCCGGATTCGGCGACCGGCGCAAGGCCATGCTCGAAGACATCGCCATCCTGACCGGCGGCAAGGTCATCACCGAGGAGATCGGCGTCAAGCTCGAGAACGTCGGCGCCGACTGGCTCGGCGAGGCGAAGAAAGTCGTCATCGACAAGGACAACACCACGATCGTCGAGGGCAAGGGCAAGGCGTCCGACGTCCAGGCCCGGATCAAGCAGATCCGCGCTCAGATCGAGGAAACCACCTCGGACTACGATCGGGAGAAGCTCCAGGAGCGGCTGGCCAAGATGGTCGGCGGCGTGGCCCTGATCAAGGTCGGCGCGGCCACCGAGACCGAGCTCAAGGAGAAGAAGGCCCGGGTCGAGGACGCCATGCACGCCACCAAGGCGGCCGTCGAGGAAGGCATCGTGCCCGGCGGCGGCGTGGCCCTGCTCCGCGCCCAGAAGGTGCTCGAGACTCTCAAGGTCGAGGGTGAGATGAAGCACGGCGTGGACATCATCAAGCGGGCCATCGAAGAGCCGCTTCGGACGATCGCCAACAACGCCGGGCTCGAGGGCTCGATCGTCGTCGAGAAGGTCAAGGAAATGAAGCAGGACTTCGGCTACAACGCCCTGACCGAAAAGTACGAGGACATGATCAAGGCCGGGATCTTGGATCCCACCAAGGTCGTCCGCATCGCCCTCCAGAACGCGGCGTCGATCGCCGGCCTGCTCCTGACCACGGAAGGCCTCATCACCGACATCCCGGACGAGGACAAGGGATCCAAGTATCCCATGCCTCCAGGGGGCGGCGGAGACATGTACTAAGCGCCCGCGCGCGGAATTTGATTTCCCGAGGGGGACGGTCTTCGGACCGTCCCCTTTTTTTTATGCTAAAATGGCCTCCGATGCTCAAGCTCATCGACCGCTACATTCTGAAGGAGGTCGCCCCGCCGTTTGTCCTCGGCCTCCTGATCTACAGCTTCGTCCTCCTCATGAACCAGCTCCTCCAGTTTCCCGACCTCTTCATCTCCCGGGGCGTGACCCTGGCCGACACGCTCAAGCTCCTCGTCTACCTCATCCCGGCCATCCTGGCCTTCACCGTGCCCATGGGCATCCTGATGGGCATTCTGGCCGGCCTGAGCCGCATGTCCTCGGACTCCGAGGTCACGGCCCTCCGGACGCTGGGCATCAGCCCGCGGCGCGTCCTCCGGCCCCTGTTCATCTTCGCCTTCGGGGGATGGCTCGCCGCCTCGCTCCTGACCATGGTCGTGACGCCCCGCTCCAATTTCCTCTGGACCAAGACGTTCACCGAGGTCGTCCTCAACCGGGCCGAGCTCCGGTTCAACGCCCGCGAGTTCAACGAGTCCATCACCAACATGGTCCTTTACATCCAGAATATCGCCAAGGACCGGACCTGGGAGAACGTCTTCATCGCCTTCAACGCCGATCCCGTGAAGCCGCGAATCCTGATGGCCAGGCGGGGGCGGCTGCACGTCTATCCGGAGTCGAAGAAGGCCGTGCTCGAGCTCTGGGATGCGGTTCAGCACGTCGTCGACCTGTCCCAGCCGGACACCTCCTACCAGGTGCAGTCGAGCGCCCACCTCGAGGAGGCGATTGACGTCGAAAGTCTGTTCCCCTCGGCGGTGGCCGAAAAGCGCGTCCGGGAGAGGAACATCGTCGAGCTCTTCCAGGGATTGTCCGAAGTCCGGACGCGGCGGGCCGGCCTCGTCGCGGAAAAGGCCGCGATCGCCCCGCGCGGCGCCCCGGGCGACGCCCCGGCGCTGGCCCGGACGGATTTCAACCTGGCCCAGGCCGACCGCGACCGACGGTCCTACGCGGTCGAGATCCATAAGCGCTTCGCCCTGCCCTTCGTCTGCTGGATCTTCGTCTTCCTCGGCCTCCCGCTCGGCAGCTCGACCCGGAAAGGAGGCCGGACGAGCGGCTTCACCCTGAGCCTCATCATCATCCTGGTCTATTATATCGGCATCACCGCCGGCGAACAGCTGGCCATGAACGGCGTGCTGTCCCCCTTCCTCGGCATCTGGGGGTCCAACATCATCCTGGGGGCGGCGAGCGTCATCCTCTTCGTCGCCACGGCGAAGGAATCGCCGTTCCTCTCGACGATCTTCCGCCGTCCCGCCGCGGCCGGCCGGGCGGCCCCGCCCGCCCGCCCGGTCGGGAAGCGACGCTTCCGCCCGTCGCTCCGCTTCCCGAACATACTCGACCGCTACATCATCCGGAAATATGTTTTCATCGCCGGCCTCGTCATCCTGAGCTTGGTGTCCATCTCGGTCATCGTCACGTTCTTCGATAAGATCGGCACGTTCAACGAGCACGCCAAGCCGTTCTCGTGGCTGCTGGCCTACGTCGGCTACCGCGTTCCCGAGTTCATCCACTTCGGCCTGCCCGTCACCGCCCTGATGGCGGCCCTCCTGACTCTCGGGCTGATGACCAAGACCAATGAGATCACGGCCATGAAGGCCTGCGGCATCAGCATCTACCGGGCGATCCTGCCCATCGCGGCGATGGCCGTGCTCGTCGGGGGGCTGGCCTTCCTCCTCCAGGAAAAGGTCTATCCCCGGTCCAACAAGCTCGCCGAGGAGACCTGGAACCGGATCGTCGACCTCTCGCCCCAGAGTTACAGCTTTGAAAACCGGCGCTGGGTGTCCAACAAAGCGGCGGACCGGTTCTACCATTACAGCTACTTCGACAGCCGGACGTCGCGGTTCAACATGCTGGCCATCTATGACCTGGACCTGGCGTCGTGGTCGATCACCCGGCTCGGGTATGCCGAGCGGGCGACGCTCGACGCCAAGGGGCTGCACTTCGAGGACGGCTGGATCCGGGAGCTGGGATCGGGGGGGGCCTACCTGTACCGCAAGGCGCTTGACGTCCCGCTCGAGGAGGAGAAGTCCCTCTTCCTCCGCGAGTTCAAGGCGCCGGCCCAGATGGATTCGGGCGAGCTCCGGCAATATATCAAGGACGTTCAAGCCCTGGGCTACGAGACCCTGCGCGACCGGGTGAGCCTCGCCTCGAAGGCGGCTTTCCCCTTCACGGCCTTGATCATGACCCTGCTCGGGCTGCCGTTCGCCTTTTCGATGGGCAAACGCGGGACCCTGGTCGGGATCGGGATCGGACTGGCGATCGCCATGGTCTATTGGGTATCGATCGGAATCTTTCAGGACCTTGGGTACGTTGGGTTTCTGAGCGTTTTTCTGGCGGCCTGGGGCCCGAACATGATTTTCGGACTGGGCGGGGTGTATCTGCTGCTGACGATCAGGACGTGACGATCGAAGGCGGGACGCCCTGAAAAAGGGGACACAGAACCCCGAGATCCTTTTGTTGACGGAAGGCGGGCGTTCTGTGTCACATTTTATATCTACCGAAATCCTGCGGCCGGAGGGTTTCGAGCCACTTGCGCAGGCTTTCGCCCGCCTCGAGGTTGTCGTCGATCTTGAGGCCCCGGGCCTTCTCCACGACGGCGTGCTCGACGTAGATCGGCGAGTGCACCCGCAGGGCAAGGGCGATTGCGTCGGACGGCCGCGAGTCGACGATCATCTCCCCATCCGCGTAACGGCAGTGGATCGAGGCGAAAAAGGTGTTGTTCCGGACGTCGTTGACCACGACCCGCTCCACGACGATGTTGAGGTGGGCCAGGATGTTTTTCAGGAGGTCATGGGTCATCGGCCGGGGGGTCGGGATGTTTTCGATCGTAAGGGCGATGGCGTTGGCTTCGAAGACGCCGATCCAGATGGGCAGGACTTTTTCGCTGTTCGGGTCTTCGAGCAGGACGATGGGCATCTTTGAGATCGGGTCCATGATCAGGCCCTTGATTTTCATTTCAATTTCCATCGTCGCCCTCCTTGCTCTTGAAATGTAAATATAGGGGCCCTCCGTTATAAAGTCAAGGAACGATGGAATAATCGGCCGACTAAAGGACACGCGGTTCCGCCGACGGCCAAATTTTAAAATGATACTTAATTACAATACGAAACTATAATAAATTATCAATAAATTCATTATTTTGAATTAAATTCAATTATTTGCATATCGGGGGAGCCGCGCGTCATTCTATCTTATACAAAATAAACGATTTAAATTATTTCTTGAAGTGGCATATTTATTGCTTATATATAAGTTACTTGAGGGTTATGAGTATGCCTTTCATAGGTGGATTTACAACTAAGGGATATCTTTCTTTCATCCTATGCCCAAGTGAGGAGGTGAGAATCACTTCGAAGACGATTTCTTGTCCGCATGTCGGGAGAGGAAGCTCGTCTTCCTTCCCAGGTTTCAAAGCCGCCTCCGCTGGCCGCGGGGCTTCGCGGAAGACGGCCAACAATCCCGACTCATCCTCAAAAGGATGATCGGGGAAAAGGAGTAGAACGCTAGAATGAGAAAGAGCATTTTTGCATTGCTCGCGATCGTCTTGCTAGTCGTCAGCGCGTTCGCCCAGGTCCCCTCCGGCAAGATTGACGGCAAGGTGACCGACAAGGACGGGGCGGCGCTGCCCGGCGTTTCGATCGTGGCCGACAGCCCCAGGCTGGTCGGCAACGCGACGGCGGTCTCGGATGAACAGGGTATCTACCGGCTGTTCTCGCTTCCCGCGGGAATGTATTCGGTCCGGTTTACCCTGCCCGGCTTCAAAACGGTCACCCGCCGGGACATCAGGCTCGAGCTGGAACAGGACCTGACCCTGAACGCAACCCTCGAGCAGAGCGCTCTGAACGAGGAAGTGACGGTCGTGGGCCAGAGCCCCCTGATCGACGTCAAGAGCACGACCAAGGGCAGCACCATGACCAAGGAAGTGTTCATGCAGCTGCCGCGGAGCCGCGACTTCACCGGCCTGATCGCCACCGTCCCCGGCGTCCAGTATGAGACCAACCAGGGCGGCTTTTCGGTCGACGGCGCGTCGGGTTCCGAAAACCAATTCTATGTTGACGGCACGAACATCAACAACATGCGGGTCGGGACCCAGCAGCAGAGCATCGTCATGGAGCAGCTGGAAGAGGTCAAGGTTTCGGCTTCCGGCTACAACGCCGAATTCGGCGGCTCCATGGGCGGCGTCATCAACGTCATCAGCCGCTCGGGAGGCAACGAGTTCCACGGCGATATTTTCGGCTACTACAACAACCAAAATCTCTGGATGGCCGGCAAGGCCACAAACTACCTCCGCCTCCGCCCCGACGCCATCAACCCCGTCGCCGCGTCGATGTATGAATACATCAACAACGACGACCTCTACTTCAACGGGGGCAAGTCCCGGGACAACAATCAGCGGATCGAAGGGGTTTTCAACCTGAGCGGGTACATCCTGAAGGACAAGCTGTGGTTCTTCGGATCGTTCAACCCCACTTACAATTATGTCGGTGTCAACCGGTGGTTCGCGTCCGACCCCGTGAACCTCGCCGCGGCCCTCATCCCCGGCGACACGATCCACGACCCGCAGCAGGGCCGTGTCACGTACCCCTTCTACCAGAAGTTCAACTACTGGTACTGGCAGGGCAAGTTGACCGCGGCGCCGATCACCGGCATGCGGATTTCGCTAAGCGCGGTCAGCAACTTCTACAAGTATACGGGCAGCTACCCGGCCTACCAGGGAACGTCGACCAAGTACTATTCCTACGCGAAAGACTGGAATCCCATCAACCCCTCGACGGGGGCAGGACTCCTGACGGCCGGCGAGGAACCCGGATATAGCTATCCCAACTGGTCTGGCAACGGCAACATCGACTACACGGTCAGCAACAACTTCCTGATCAGCCTGCGCGGCGGCTTCTTCTATACCAACACCGCCGATCAGAAGCTGTTCGTCCCCGGCACGTACTATGCCTTCTCCTCGGGCTCGAACTCGGCCTATGCCGACGTCGTGGCCAACTATCCTAACGAGATCCACTCCTCCGGGTGGTCGAACGGCGCCGGGACGACGGTCACTCAGGCCTACATCAACAGCCGGGCGAGCCTCAACCTCGACCTGACCTATTACCTCTCCCTGGCCGGCGAGCACGCCTGGAAGGCGGGCATCCAGTGGATCCGCCTCCATGAAAACGTCAACTCCGGCCCGGTCGCGCCCCTGGTCAACATCTATTGGGGCATCGGCTACACGATGCCCGACGGATCCATCGTCAAGGGCACGTACGGCTATTACACGGTCCGGAACGACTTCAAGTCGCCTTACGGCTCGAACTTCAACGTGGCCAGCGACAACTGGGCGATCTACCTCCAGGATTCCTGGACGATCGGCCAGAGGCTGACCCTGAACCTGGGCCTCCGGACGGAAAGCGAATATATCCCCTCCCTGGCCACCAATGACCCGAACTACGCCAACTACAAGCCCATCCAGTTCGGCTTCGACAAGAAACTGGCTCCCCGTTTGGGCGCGGTCTATGACGTGTTCGGCGACTCCAGCCTGAAAGTCTTCGGCAGCTTCGGGATCTACTATGACGTCATGAAGCTGTACATGGCCGAAGGCGCGTACGGCGGATTCAAGTGGTGGTCCTCCTATTACGCCCTGAATGATCCGGACTTCCTGAAGATCGCCGCGTCCGGCAACATCACCAACGCGACGGATCAGCTCGCGGGCAACGTGTACGGCGGCTCCCGCAACTGGCGGACGGTTTCGTGGGACACCACGGATACCGGCCTGAAGCCCGTCGCCCAGAGCGAGACATCGTTCGGCGCCGAGAAGAAGATCAGTGAAGAGCTGTCGTTCAGCGCCCGGCTCGTCTACAAGCATCTCATCCGGACGATCGAGGACATCGGTGTCATGCTGCTCGATGCCGACGGCAACTACAGCGAGCAGTACTACATCGGGAACCCCGGCTTCGGCTGGGCGCGTCCCGTTTCCCAGGGCGGCCGGTTCGCCGACAAGTATTGGGCGACCCCCAAGGCGAAGAGAGAATACTACGCCTTGAACCTGGCCCTCGAAAAGCGCTTCGCCGACAACTGGCAGGGCGGCATCAACTATACCTGGAGCCGGATGACGGGCAACTACGGCGGCCTGTCCTCCTCGGACGAGGTCGGCCGTAACTCGCCGAACGTCGAGCGTTATTTCGACGAATTCTTCGAACGGTACGACCTCCACGGCCGTCCGTTGGACGGCATCCTGC
This sequence comes from Candidatus Aminicenantota bacterium, assembly GCA_003141555.1. GTDB lineage: Bacteria > Acidobacteriota > Aminicenantia > Aminicenantales > UBA4085 > FEN-413. The sequence continues at coordinate 74,673 of PLMN01000025.1, read as the reverse complement.
CCACCGACCGGACCCACTACTTCAAGGCTTACGGATCCTATGCCTTCCCGTTCGGCCTGACCGTCGGCGTCGTCGGCTACGGGCGCAGCGGCCTGCCGCTGGCCACGATGCTGTACTTCAACGACATGACGGTTTATCCCGACGGCTACTTCGACACCGGCAAACGCACCCCGTTCATGTTCACCGCCGACCTCTACCTCGAATACAACCTCCGCATCTCCAAGAAGTGGACGGTCAACCTCAACGCCACGATCACCAACTTCACCAACGCCAACACGATCACGGCCTACTCCATGTATTACAACTACGACCAGCTCGTCATGACGGAAGGCTCCCTGATCGCCCAGCAGACCAATTACGTAGACTGGCACACGCTCATCGCCAACAACAACGTGACCAACAAGTACAACCTGGTCTACAATTGGTGGACGACCCTGAACGGTCCCTGGTCCTGGCGCATGGGCGCTCGGATTTCCTTCTGAGGAAGGGAATCGAAGGATTTCTTACCTAGCGTAGAAGCAGGTATCGCAGAGAGATACGGAAAGGCCCGTCCCGTCGAAAGGCGGGGCGGGCCTTTTTTTTACTTGCCGATGGCCTTTCGCAAGGCCGCGAGGCCCGCCCGCGCGTTCTGGACGCGCTGCGGGGGCTCGTCCTTCGGATCCTCCAGATAGCGTTCGAGGCAGCGGACGGCTTCGGTCAGGTCGCCCTTCTCCTTGTAGGACATGGCCAGGTAGAAGTAGGCCTGGGGCGTGGGCTTGAGGTAGATCACCTGCTTGAGGTTGTCGATCGCCTTGTCGTAGTCCGGAAGCAGGGCGTAGGCGATGCCGAGGAGCTGGCGCGGCTGGGCGTCGAGCGGAAAATCCTGGGTCAGCTTGGTGAACAGGTCGATCGCCTCGCTCAGGCGGCCGACCGAAGCCAAGTTCTGGGCGTATCCCAGGCGAAGGAACTTGTTCTCCGGCTCGACGGCCAGGGCCCGCTCGAAATACGCCCGGGCGTCGTCCTTGCGGCCCGTCCCGTCGAAGATGATGGCGACGGTGGTCAGGGCGTCGATCGCCCGGGGATTGGCTTCGAGGACGCGGCTCATCGTCGCCAGGGCGTCCGGGATCCGGCCCATCATGAGGTAGGTGTAGCCGAGGCGGGTCCGGAGGATCTCGGAATCGGGGATCTTCTCGACGCCCTGCTTCAGGACGGCCACGGCCCCGTCGAAGTCCTTCAGCCGCGCCCGGGTCAGGGCCAGCTCGATGTAGCTCGAGGCGGCGCCGGGCCGCAGGGCCAGCATCTGCTCGCGGAGAGCGGCGGCGGATTTGAAATCGCCTTCGAACTCGAGCCGCTCGGCGTCCTGGATCATCTTCAGCTCCCCCAGCTTGTCTTTCGGGTCGGCGGCCGCGCCTCGGGCCGTGGGATCGGTATAGTCGACATAGCCGAGGGACCGGAGGCGGGCCTGCTCTTCCGAGGTCAGGGCCTGCTTGGCCGAGACGCCCGGGACGACCGCGGCCCGGATCGTGTCGTCGAGCTTCGTCTTCAGCTCGGCGGCGGGCTTGGCCGCGACGGCAATGGCGTTCTTCTCCTCGCCGGGATCGGCCTTCAGATCGTAGAGCTCCTCGTGGGGGGCCCGGATGTACTTCCAAACGCCCGAGATGAAGCCGACGAGGGGCGCCCAGCCGAAATTCTCCTTGGGGTAGACCGTCTCGATATACGAGTCGAGGTCGGCCTTCTCCTTCCTCTGGATGTAGGGCAGCAGGCTCCGGCCCTGGACCGGGTCCGGCTTGGGGATGTTCATGAGGTCGAGGATGGTCGGCATGATGTCGATCAGCCGCACCCGGGATTCGATGACCTTCTGGGCCGGCAGGTGGTTCTCGGAATAGAACATCAGGGGCACGCGGAGGACATTGTCGTAGAGGAAGATGCCGTGCCCGTACTCGCCCTTCTCCCCGAAGCCTTCGCCGTGGTCGCCGGTCACCACGACCAACGTCCGGCCGAGGAGGTTTCGGTCGAGGAGCTTGCGCATGACCTGGCCGATGATGAAGTCCATGTAGGCGATCTCGCCGTCGTAGGGCCGGTCGGCGAATTGCTCGCGGTAGGGCGATGGGGGGCTGTACGGAAGGTGCGGATCGAAGAAATGGAGCCAGCAGAAGAACTGCTCGTCCTTGATTTTGTCGAACCAGGGGGTGAAGACGCCCAGGACCTGCTCGGCCCTGCGCTCGGCGTTGACCGCCTTGAAGGGCGCACCCTCCTGGAAATTGTCGTCGTAGACGTCGAAGCCCTTGTCCAGACCAAAGCGCGAGTCGACCGAGAACGAAGCCACGAAAGCCGCGGTCTTCAGGCCGTGGTCCTTGAGGACCTTGGCCAGGGTGACGGCTCCGGCCGGAAGGACGTAGGCGCCGTTGTTGTGGACGCCGTGGGTCAGGGGGTAGGTCCCGGTCATGATCGAGCTGTGCGAAGGCAGAGTCAGCGGGACCTGGGCATAGGCGTTCGCGAAACGGACGCCGTTGCGGGCGATGACGTCGAGGTTCGGGGTCTTGGCCTTGGCATAGCCGTAGGCGCCGATCCTGTCGGCCCGGGTTGTGTCCAGGGTGATGAGGAGGACGTTGAGCTTGCCGTCGCGGGTGATGGGAACCGGAGCCGGTCGGAGGATGAAATACAGTCCGGCTCCGGCGGCGACCACGGCCAGGGCGGCCGCGACGCGGACAAACGTCCGGACGTTCTTGTGTCCGGTCCCGATCGTTTGCGCCGCAGCCGGTGCGGGGCGAGCGCCGCCGCGGTTTTTCTTATGGGAATGCTTGTTCTTGGACATGGACGGTCCTTCCGGAAGAATATAATCCCTCCGCCCCCGCCGGGCGGGAGGAAAGGATGACCTATCGGATCAGGACCCGGGCGCCCGGAGCGCCGGGGCGCGGGGCCGGTTACTTCTTGATGGCGTTGAGGATGTTCTTGGCTAGGGCGGCCCGCTCGCCGTCGGGCTCGAGCGTCAGGAACTTCTCGAACTTTTCGATGGCCTTGGCGGTCTCGGCCTTGTTGAGGTAGACGTAGCCCAGCTTGATATACGGGTCGGGCCAATCGGGCCGGATCTGGACGGCCATGTCGAAATACTTGATCGCGTCGTCGTAGGCTTGGTTCGAAAAGTTGATCTCGCCGACGTTGTAGGCCATGATTTCGTCGTCGGGCGAGTTCTCGATCGACTGTTTGAAGGCATTCTGGGCCTCGGGGAGCTTGCCCTGCTTGAGGTAGCAGTTGCCGATCCCGGAGAAAGCCTTGGCCGACATCTCCTTGCCCAGGGCGGTGTCGGACTTCGCCAGCTCAAGGACCTTGTTGTAGGTCTCCATGGCCTTATCGAACTCGCCCTTCGCCCGGTAGCAGTCCCCGATGCTCGCCTGGACCTGGTAGAGGTTGGGATTCTTGGTCAGGAAGTCCTGGAACTGGACGATCGCCTCGTCGTACTTGGCGTCCTTGAGCAGCTGGTTGCCCTTTTCGAGGATGGCGAACGAGGCTTCGTCCGCGACGCCGCCGCCCCCTCCCTTGGGGATCTTCTGCATCGTCACGGTGACCTTGGGATTGACCCCGAGCTGGCTGATATAAAGCGTCTTGTTCTGGGGCATGAACCCGGCGGCCACGGCCGTGAAATCCCAGTTTCCGGTTCCGAGGCCGAGGAACGACCATTCGCCCTTCTTGCTGGTCGTCTGCTCGAAGACCATCTTGTCGTTCTGGGCGAAGACGATCTTGACCTTGACGCCCTCCATGGGGTTCCCGGCGGAATCGAGGACGACGCCGCCGACGCGGCCGACGCCCCGTCCGGCCTGGGCGAAGCCGAGCCCGGCGGCGAGTCCGACGAGGAGGGCCGCGAGCCCTATGATCCTGAATGCGCGTGTTCTCATGATTACCTCCACCTTTATTATATATGCAACCGCCGTGCCAATTCCGGACTGCAATTCTAGGGCAGGCCTTCCCGTCCCGAGCCCGTATTGTAACATTTTTTTACGGGAACGGAAATGTTCCCCGGACCCGGCCGCGCGCCTTTCGTCCCGCCCCGGCCGGGGGGCGTCAATCCGCTATGACGACCGTGGCCTTCCGATGGATCTTGCCCCCGTCAATCGCATTCTCCAGGGCCAGGTTCAACGCGTAGGATCCCGGCTTGAGAACGGCCTCGGCCTCGATCGCGTAAGTCTCGGAGAGGAGCTTGTCGAGCTCGTCCTTCGTGAAGGATAGGGGGTAATCCTTCCGGAACTCCCAGGCTTTCTTTTCATCCCCCTTGGCGGATTCGAGGGGGACGGCTTCCAGGACGACGGTGATGGTCGTCCGGAACTGCTTCCCCGCCGTATCGGCCTTCATCCAGATCGTCCTGTAGGGGATGAGGATGCGGGCTAGGGCCTTCCCGCCGCCCCGGCTTTCGGCGGAGAATTCGCACTCCAGGCTCCCCGTCGCGGGCGCTTCCTTGTCCACGTGGGGCTTCCATTCGAGCTGGGCGCGCATGATGTTGCCGATCTGCTCGGCGGAGTAGGGATCGAGCCGGTAATCCCCGGTCCATTTGTCGTCGATGAAGTCGAGCTCGAAGAAACCGTAATACCAGCTTTCCGTCGGCTTGCCGTAAAACGTGATGCCCCGGGGATAGGTCAGCCGCTCGGACGGGGGCCCCAGGAGGATGTACATCCGGCCCCGGTCCTGAAGCCAGCCGGGCTCCCCGCCGTCGGTGAAGAGGTGGTTGGCCGTTTCGATCCGTTTGAAATACTCGAGCTTGAACTCGTTCTCCGGGGTCTCGGGGTTCGGGTCGCGCTTCCTCCAGAAGTCCTCGATGAAGGCCGGCCGCTCGTCGGCGGGGAGGTGGAGAAAGGCGACTCGCTCGTTCCGGGTGATCAGGTAGCGGACCTTGGACAGGAAGTCGCGGCTCTCGGGGTCGAGGGACCGCTCCAGGCGGCTTAGGGCGCAACCTCCGGCCAGCAGCAGGATCGCCGCCGCCAGGCCGAGCGCGCCGCGCCGCTTCATTTTTTGTCTTTGAGAGCCCGGACCTTGTCCTTGATGGCGGGCTGGTTGGGCTCGATCTGGAGGGACTTTTCCCAGGCGACGAGCGCTTCGGCCGCGTTGCCCAGCTTCTGCTGGCACTCCCCGATGGCGTTCAGGATGGCGATGTTCGTCCCGAAATGAGAGAGGTAGTCCTTGTAGAGGCCGATGGCCTCGGCGTAGGTCCCGAGCTCCTGGGCGGCTTCGCCCGCGAACTCCAGGAAATCGTAGCGCCGCTCGTCGCCCAGGAACGGCTTGACGACGTCCCCGACGCCCCGGAAATCCTTGGCTTCGATCAGGGCCCGGACGTAGTCGAGCGCGTATTTCGGGGAGGAGGGGTCGCGCCGGTAGGCTTCTTCGAGAAGCGGCCGGGCCTTGGCCACGTCCTTCTTGGCCAGGAGCTGCCCGCCGATGATATTGGTGAAGGACGGGTCGGACGTCGGGGGCTGGGGCAGCGAGAGGACCCACGCCCGGTTGATCGTCGTCGCGCCCCGGATATCGAAGTCGAGCCGGGATTTGAGCTTTTCGGCCCCGGACGCGTCCACGACGGCTACCGTGAGCACATAGTGCGAGGGAATATAGGCCGCCAGGGGGAATTCCTCGAAGATGTTGCCGAGGTCGGCGATGTCCCGCAGGTTCCGGGTCAGGGTCTTCATTTTCTCCGGAAGCTTCATGGTCTCGTTTTGGCGCTCGATCGTGTACTGGACCGCACCGTTCGACCGGAGCTCGGCCGGGACCCCGTGGAGTTGGAAGTAGAGCGACAGGGTATCGTCTGCGATGAAGGCATTCCGCGGAGACGGGACGAACTGGATCCCGCCCAGGAGGAAGGACTTGTTCTGGCCCTTGAACCGCGATGTGCGGTCCGTCTTATAAGCCGCCACGGGCGGGCTCATCGAAAACACGGTCGGCTCGGGGACGAGGATGTCCGCTTCGATCGAGGTGAATTCCCGGGAAAGCCTGTTTTTCAGGAGGAGGCTGACCTTGTACTGGCCGGGCGTCAGGGGGAACAAATCCTGGAGGCTGAAGAATCTGGACTTGATCTGGGCCATCATGGGCTCGGATATGTCCAGGGGCACGGAGCGGTCGAACTGGTAGACGGAGTTGTTCCTCATGTCGGTGACGCGGCCGGTGATCTCGAGCTGGGAGCGGTAGCCGGTGGCGGTCTGCTCGAATGTCAGGCGTTTGGGCTCGATCAGGTAGTGGACGAAGGTCAGGCCGGAGGGATCCTGGAAGACGCTGATCAGCGACTCGTTATCGATATAGTTCGCCGTATAATCAACCTCGATGACGTTCTTGTACTTCAAGAGCTTCTCGGCATATTCGTCCCGGACCTTGACGTGCGCCGCTTCCGGGATGCTCTGCTTGATCAGGATTTCGGAGGCGAGGGACGGCGATGAACTATACTGCCACTCGCCCGGGAGCAGCGATAGGGAGACGTTGGCCACGGACGGTTCGATCTTCATGAGCGCTTGGTAGGCCGTGGCGGCGTCCGCCATGTCGCCCGCGTAATGGACCATCAGCTGCTGGGGACCGTCATTGATCGGGGAATAGAGCCGGTAATCGTCGACGATGTCCTTTTTCCAGAAGGCGATGTAGAACGAGCCCGGCAGCCCGTATTCGGACATGCCGTCGTAAAACCAGGTGATGAACGGCCGGAGGTCGTACTCGTTTTCATAGGTCTGGACTTCCTTGGGCTGCCCGAGGAGGATGTAGATCCGCCCCCGGTCGGTCCGCCAGCCCTGTGTCGGGGAGTTCTTGCCGAACCATTGGTTGACGTACTTGATCCGATTGTAGTGCTCGATCTTGAACGCATTCTCGGCCGCATTCGGGTCGGGATTGCGCTGCTTCCAGAACGCCTCGATGAAAATGTTCCGCTCCCGGTCGGAATCGAGCTGGAGAAAGACGTCCCGCTCCTTCGGGGTGATGATGTAGACCACCTCTTCCTGGAGCCATTTCTTGTACTCGGGCGGGAGGTCGTTGACGGACTTCTTCTTTTGCTGGGCGGGCAGGACGGCCGAGAGCACCGCCACGCTTATGACGATGAGGACGATGGTTAGGAATGCGCGTTTATTCACTTTCATATTATAGCCTTCCCCCGGCGGAGCCGCAAGCCGGACCGCCCCCGGGTGAATTCGTCAATCTTGGATTGACGAATTATTCAGGACGGAATATGTTCTCTTCCGGGCCGTCATAAGGTTCAACGACGCATCCCCGCATTTCGTTTCCTGCCGCCGGTTCGCCCTCGGGCCAGCCGTCAGCGGCCTCCCAGCCAATCCTTGAGGATCTCGGCTTGCAGCTTGTCCGGGACGGCGATCGGGCGCATCTTGAAGCTTCTCTCCGGCTTAGGCCCCAGGGTGAGTTCGATCTCCCTGTCCCGGCCGCTCCGGGAGACGAGAACGGCCACTTTATCTCCGGGCTTTTTCGCCGCGAGGGCGGTCTCCAACGCCTTAGCCGTGACGGGAGCCTTGTCCAGGGCTTTGATCTCGTCCCGGGCGGCGATGCCCGCCCGGCCCGCCGGCGAGTCCTCTTCGACCGCGGCGACGATCAACTTGCTTCCCGCGTCCTCGGCGATCACGCCTAGGAACGGCTCGGGGAGCTCCCGGGACTTTTCCAGCTCGAGGCCCGCGTAGGCGAGGTATTTGGCGTAATCGACGGCCTTCGTCGTGGCGGCGTATTCGAAAATCTCGGAGAGAGGAACGCCGGCGGCAGTCTCGCAGGCGGTCCTGAATTCGGCGTCGGTCCAGCCGCGTCCCAGGCTTTTGAAGTAGGTCCCGTAAAGCGCCCGCATCACGGTGTCGAGCGAGTTTCGGTTCGCGGTCGCATGGCGGATGGCGAAGTCGAGAAGCATTCCCAGGGCCACCCCCTTGTCGTAGTACGAGATCGTCTTCCGGATCCCGTCCCCCCGCTTGCCGAACGGGCCCTGGCTCCAGGTCTCGAGGCTGGATTGGACGGCGGACTGGAAAAGATGGCCCGGGTTGTTCTCATAGGCGACGATGCTTCCGCGAAGCTCGTCCAGGAGCTCCTCGGCCGAGGTGAGGCCCGCTCGCTTGAGCATCAGAGCCTCATAGTAGCTCGTGAATCCTTCGGAGACCCAGAGCATGCCGGTGACGTTCTCCCGGTCGTAATCGAAGGGGCCGAGGGCGATCGGCCGGATGCGCTTGACGTTGAACAAATGGAAGTATTCGTGGGCGAGGAAAGACAGCGTCCGGATCTCCCCCGCCCGCGAGGTCATGCCCGATCCGTTGAATCCGAACGAGGTGGAGTTCAGGTGCTCGATGCCGCCCTGGCCGGGGCCGATCGCCAGAAACATGTAGTGCCGGTAGGGAATGTCACCGATGACGGCGATGCCCGCCTCGAGGGCGGCCTTGAGGTCGGCCATGAATTTCGCCGGGTCGGGAACCTTGGGATCGTAGCCGAAGAACTCATGGCGGATCCCCCGGATCTCGAAGGCCGGGAGGGACTCGAGATTGCCCATCAGGATGGGGCTGTCGTAAAGGACGTCGAAGTCCGGGGCGGCGTAGGTCGGCCGGGAGGCCGAGGGATCGCGATCGAGCCCCGTGGCGATCTTGCTCCAGGCGGGATTCGGCTCGATGGCCACGGTCACCGGATGCCCGATCCGGCCGCCGACGTATATGAAGACGCCGCCGGGGACGATGTAGCCGCGGTCCTCGCCCAGGTAGCATTGGGCGACGAAGGTCGACGTCGCCAGGACGTCGTAGGTCACCGTCACTACCGCGGTCCGGTCGGCGGCCACGCGCCAGGCGTTGCCCGAGGTCATCTCCCAGGCGAGCGGCCGGCCCTCGCCGTCCTCCGCCCGGAAATTCCGGACGTTCTTCGCGAAATCAAAGAGGCCGTAATAGCCGGGCGTCCAGGCGGGCATCTTGAAGTCCAGGGTCGGGCCGGGGAGCCCCTCGCAGCGAAAGACGACGTGATAGACGTGCTGGGCCGGCTGGGGCATGGACAGGGTGAAGGCCATCGTCCCTTCGGCGGCCGCGCGGCCGAAGGCGGGCGCCGTCGCGGCCAGGATGAGGGCGAGGACGACGGCTTGGAACCGGTGGGTGCGGGCCATGGCGGAGACTCCTTTTCGAGCGGCGGACTCCGCGCGTGCCGCCGGCGGGGCGGCCTCCGGAGACCGCCCTTACTTTTCCAAGCCCTGGAGGATCTTTTTGACGTCCTCCTGGGTGGGGTTCATTTTGAGCGAGGCCCGGTAGGCGTCCAGGGCCTCCTTGGTCCGGCCGGTCCGGACATAGGCGTTCCCCAGGGCGTTCAGCAGGCGCGTGTCGCTGTTGTAGATCTTGTTCGCTTCGAGGAGGCTGGCGATCCCCCGGGCATAGTCCGTCTTTCCCACGAGGGCGAGGCCCTTGAGGAGGTGATAGTTATAGGGCCCTTTATCGTAGTTCTGGAGGTTTTCGCAGAGCTTCAGGGCCTCGTCGAACCGTTGGGCCTTGAGAAGGTAGTTGACGTATTCGACGACGCCGTCCTTGTTGTCCGGTTTCAGGGCGTAAGCCTTGGCGAAGGCGGCCCCGGCGGCGGGGTCGCGCTTCAGGACGTCGTTCTGCCCGGCCAGCTGATAGTAATAGAAGAATTGGTTGGACAGGGGGAAGGCCTTCGTCTTGATGATCGGGTGGGCCACCCCGCCCTCCGGGGAGACGATGAAGTGCTCGACTTTCCGGTCGAGGACGGTCCCGTCCTTCGCCCGGAGACTCAGCTGGATCTCGTAATAGTCGGGGGGGATCTCCCGGGCCGGCAGGGTCTGATCGAGGCTCATGATCTTCCCGAACCGGGCGTCGGCCAGTTTGAGGGTCGAGCTCCGGGTGACGGGATCCTTGGGCCGCTGGCCCTTGACCGTCAGCTGAACGTCGCCTCCCTGCCAGAGCTCGGATGGGACGTCCAGGACGGACCAGTGGACATGGATGTCCTCCGCCGCGGAGAACGTGACCTTCGGATCGAAGACCAGCTTCCGGTCGGCGAAGGCGAAGGGCATGTGGAGGTCGCTCCGGGCCGGGTCGAGCTTGTAGCCGAGGAACGGTCCCTCGAGGCGCGGGCCCGCGGCCGGCGCGTCCTCGCCGATATCGCTTTCGTAGACGCTGAATTCCTTGCCGGTCGTATTCTGGAGCAGGAGGGACATGTGGAACCGCCCCTCGACGACCGGGAACGTATCCTCGAGGGCGATGCCGAGCTTCTGCGTCCGGTCCATATCGCCGGCCGGGATCTCCAGGGAGTAATCCTTGGTGTACTGGTAGACGACGAGGTCGCCCTTGCGCAAGCTGACCGAGAGCTTGAACGCGCAGAAATACTGGTCCTTGGGCTGGTAGTAATCGAGGGTCAATTTCTGGGGCACGATCGAGACATGGGCGAAGCGCATGTCGAGGACCGGGTCCTGGATCTCGGCCGCCCAGACCTGGGTCTCGATGTAGTTGGTCAGGTATTCGGTGCTGACCAGGCCCTTGTAATCGAGGAAATGGGTGGCGTAGGATGGCTTGAGATTGGCCTTGGGCGACTCGATGATGTTGGCCAGGATGATGGTGTTGCGGGGGGTCGGTTGATAGCCGTAGCCGTCATAATCGCCCGGAGTGAGCGAAATCGTCATGGAGGCCAGGGCGGGGGCCAGCTCCCGGATCTTGTTGTAGAGCGACTCGTAGTCCGTCGAATCCAGCTGGGAAGTGCTGGCCATGTTCTGCATGAGCGCCTTGGGGCCGTCCATGAACGGATCGTACAGCCGGTAGTCCCCCGCGCCGCCCTTCTGATAGAAGACCAGGCCGAAATGAGAAGGCAACCCCTTGGTCTCATCGGTATAATAATACCAGACTTCGCAGGGGACGAGGCCGAGGGTCCCGGGATACCGGTCGTAGCTCCGCGGCTCGCCGAGGATGATATAGAACTTGCCCCGGTCGGTCATCCAGCCCGGCCGCCCGGTGCCGAACTTCTTGTTGGCGTAGTTGAACCGCCGGATGATCTCTTCCTTGTATTCGTTCTCAGGTGTCCCGGGCGTCGGATCGCGGAGCTTCCAAAAGTTCTCGATGAAGATGTCGCGGTCGCGGTCATTCGTCAGGCGGGGGAAGATGTCCTTTTCCGCGTCGGTGATGATATAGGCGGTCAGATCGAGGAAATCCCGGTATTGTTCGGGGAGGGCTTTGACGTTGATCTTCGGAGGCTTGGGGGCCGCCGGAGCGGGCTTGGCGTCCTGGGCGGCGAGGCCGAGGGATAAGACCCCTCCCAGGAGCAACAGGGCGATTCCGAATTTCTTCATGGCCTGTACCTCACGCAGATGGCGATCCGCCCGCCCGGCCGGGGCGCGCAGACGACGGCCATCCCTTCGAATCCAATATTTATAACGAGGGCGGGGAACGCCCCGTTGCGGCGGGTAGCGGCGCTCATCGGGTCTTCTCGAGGTCGGCGTCGAGGGCCGCCTTCTCGGCCGCCGAGAGCGTCCGGTAGTAGAGATCCTTGTATTTTGTCCAGAAGGCCCGGGCTTTGGCCTTGTCCCCCCGCTCGAGATAGGCCGCGCCCAGATTGTACAAGGCGAATTTCTGGGCCGGATCGATCTCGAGGGCCTTCAGCCAGCTCGCGATCGCTCCGTCCGCGTCGCCGGCCATCAGGGTCGCCGACCCCAAGCCGTTGTAGGCCGGGGCGTAGCCCGGGTCGTGGCTGATCGCCTTCCGGAAGTATTCGATGGCCCGGCGCAATCCGGCCGCGTCCTTGTCCTTCACGGCCTGGGAAAAGGCGACGGATCCCAGGTTGTTCAGGACGACCGCGTAGCCGGGGTCGAGGGCCAGGGCCTTTTCGTAGGCGGCCCGGGCCTGGTCGAGATCGCCCTTGTTCCAATACGCCACGCCGAGGTAGTTCCAGAGCTCCGGGTCCCAATCGATGATGCCCGCGGCTCTGGTCAGGACGGCGACGGCTTCGTCGTTCCGGCCGGTCTCGGCCAGGACGATCCCGTATTCCATGGCCAGCTTGTAGGAGCGCGGATTGTCCTTCGACCCCTTTTCCAGCACGGCCGCCGCTTCCTGGAGCCGGCGCTTCGCCTGGAGGACGGTCGCCAGGTACAGATAGGGATTGTCGAAGTCCTTGCGCTCGGCGATGAGCTCGCGGAGGAGGGAGATGCTCCGTTCCGTGTCTCCTCGGCCGCTCAGATCCACGGCTTCCTCGAATTTCCGGTTGTAGGGCAGGAGCGTTTTCAGATCGTCTTCGGGGCCGAAGCTTTCCCGGGTCGGCGGCTGGTAGCCCCCGACATAGCCCAGGCTCTGGAGCATCCGCTGGGCCGCCGCGTCCAGCCGCGGCCGGGCGGCGCTTTCCGTTGCCGATTCCTCTTTCATCAGACGGGCGAGCGTTGCCCGTTCCCGGCCGAGGTCCTTCCCGGCCAGATTTTTCGATTCGCCGAAGTCGGCCTTGAGATCATAGACTTCCGAAATGGGGGATTCGATGAACTTCTCATCGTTTTCGATATAGCCCCTCAGGGGCGCCCACCCCCGGCGATAATACGGATAGAGCGACTCGAAATAGATCGGCCGGCCGGCCAGCTTCTTCCCGCGGGCGGCCGGGACGAGCGATATGCCCTGCAGGCCGGGCGGCGGGGGCGTCTCGAGGAGGCCGCAGGCCGTCGGGAAGATGTCGATGTGGCAGGCGTTCTGATCCACCCGGGCCGGGGCCAGGCCCGGAGCCGAAACGATCAAGGGGATCCACAAGGTCGAATTGTAGGCGAAATAGCCGTGCGTTGTCTCGCCGTGCTCCCCCAGGGACTGGCCGTGGTCCCCGGTGAGGATGACGGCCGTGGTCTTGGCTTGGCCCGAATCCGCCAGGCCGACGAGGAGCTTCCCCAGTGCGGAATCCACATAGGCCACTTCGCCGCCGTAAAGATCGCCCCGATAGCGCGACAGGAACGGCTCGGGCGGCTCGTAGGGCTGGTGCGGGTCGAAACAATGGACCCACAGGAACCAGGGGCCGGTCCGGCCCTTGAGCCAGGCCAGGGCCCGCTCGACCACGACGTCCGCCTTTCGCTCGACGAACTTGAAATCCAGGGCTCCCCCCGTGCCGTAGTCGTCGTCGTAGAGGTCGAACCCCCGGTCGAGGCCGAACCGGGAGTCGAGGGGGAAGGCGCCGACCACGGCCGCCGTAGCGTAGCCTTGGGCTTTCAGGTGCGTCGCCAGGGTTGGGAACCCGGCGGGAACCTTGAAGAACCCATTGTCGTGGACGCCGTGGCGGAGGGGCGTGGTTCCGAGAAGGATGTTCGTGTGGGAAGGCAGGGTGGTCGGCGTGTGGGCGAAGGCCCGGGTGAAGACGACCCCCCGTCGGGCCAGGGCGTCGATGTTCGGCGTGGCGATCGTCGCGGAGCCGTAGCACCCCAACCGGTCGGGGCGGAGCGTGTCGATGGTGATCAGGAGGAGATTCGGCCGGGCGGCCGCCGCCGCCGCAAAGGCGGCGGGGAGCGCCCCGAGCATCCCGGCCGCGGCCAGGACGAGCGCTCCTCCGAGTCTCTTCATCATCGGTCTCCTTCCAAAACCTTATTGTAGCACGAGGGCCAACGCCCGGACGCTCGTCCGGGAAAAAAAAGCCCCTCCCCCCGGCGGGGGAGGGGCGGCGTTCCTTCGTTTCGGGAAAGAGCGCGTCAGAACTGGAAGCGGACGCCGAACCGGAAGATTCTCGGGTTCAGAACCTCGTTGATCTTGTAGAAGTTGGCATAGGCGGCCAGGTGGCTGGTCGTGAGCTGGTAGGTTCCGTAGTTCTCGTCGTATCTTCGGTTGATGACGGCGGTGTTCAGGGCGTTGAACGCGTCCACCATGAGGTAGGCCCGGCCCGTGCCGATCTTGATCATCTTCTCGATACGGAGGTTGAGCTGGTAGAACGTGGGCAGCTTCAGGGCGTCAATCCCCGCGAGATAAACCGTGGCGCTCTTGGAGAACGCGTTTTGGAGGCTCGAGTCGGCGATGGTGAAGTATTGGGGGATCATGTGGCCGGCCCGGGCGTTGAACGTGCCGGAGATGTTGAAATCGAACGGGAGCTGGTAGAGGCCTTCGATCTTGAACATCCAGGGGGAGTAGGCGTATTGGCTGACCTTGCCGCTGGCCGAGCCGATGTAGGGCGCCCAGAGCTTATCCTGCTGCATCCAGAGGTTGGTGGGGTTGACGTAGGCGTCGGTGCCGTAGTGGTACCACTGGTTCATGAAGGAGAAGGACCCGTCGAGCATCCACTTGTTGGACAGCCGCTTGGTAAAGCGGAAGTCCACGCCCCAGTAGGCGGCGTAGTTGCTGTCCCCGGTGTAGTGAGAATAGGGGGTGTAGGGGGTGGTGGGGCTGAGGACGTACCAGCTCCGGCCCGCGGCGCCTTGGGTGGAGGTGCCGTTGAACGAGGAGGGCACGGTCCCGGCCACGACATAGCTGGCCTGCGACCGGTCGATGCCGTCCGCCGTCATGGGGACGACCTGGCTGAAGTCGCTGTAGCGCCGGTAGGTGAAATCGAGGCCGAGGCCGAAGTCGGCGAAGAGCTCATGCTCGACCGACAGCAGATACTCGGTCGTGAGGCTCGAGCCGGCATTGGAATCGACCTTGTAGGCGTTGGGGCTGAGGGTCGTGGCGCCCGGGGTGAACGAGCCCCAGTTCGTGCCGGCGTTGCCGGCATAGTCGCCGATCCACTGGCCGGCGTCGTTGATGACCCGCTGGGGAGCGTAGGTGTTGGGATCGTTCCAGTACAGCTCGTTGAAGTCCGCCTTGCCGTTTTTGTTGGCGTCGATCCACCAGAAGTTCATCCAACCGCCGGGGCCCAGGAGGTTGAAATAGCCGGCCATGCCGGTGCCCATGAAGTCGCCGTACTGGGCGAAGTTGAACTTGAAAGTCGTCTTGCCGTTCCCGAAGATGTCGTAGGTCAGGCCGAGGCGGGGCGAGAAGACGTTCCAGTGGTAGTCCGGCTTGATGTTGGGCATCGTCGTGTCGGGAAGCTGGGCGTGGAGGACGGTCGCCGTGGTGGAGTCGAAATACTGCGTCCAGATCGCGTTGGACGGCTCGACCGTGTGGTAGACGCTGGAATTGACCGAAGGCGTCTGGCGGTCATAGCGCAGGCCGAGGAGGAGGTTCACCTTGCCGATGGTGACCGTGTCGCTGAAGTAGGCCGCGAGCTGGGTGACCTGGTAGTCCAGGTTCCACTGGGTGAACACGTTAATCTGCTGCATCCCGGGGTAGAGGATCGGAATGCCGTCGCCATTGGGCGAGATGCTTTCATAGTTCAAGTTGATGTTGTCGACGACGTTGCCGGGGGTCGACGAGTCGGTCGTGACGCGGCGGGTGGAATATTCGACGCCGACCTTGATGTCGTGTTTAACCCCGAACAGGCTGTCGTTGAAGTAGTTCAGGGAGGCATTCCAGTCATACATCGGCCGGGTCGTGACGTAATAGTATTGGGACTTGGTCCAGAGGTCCGCCGTCGGGTCGTAGGTGGCGTATTGTGACTCGGTTTCGTCCATGACCGGCCACATGCCCCACGAATTGCCGGAATAGCCGAACTTCGCGGACACCAGGAGGTTATCGCCGAACATGTGCTCGTCCTGGACCTTGATGATCGGGGAGCCGAAGGCGAAGGCGCTGCGCTGATGCAGGCCCTGGGGGAGCGATTGGGACGCGGACCGGCCGAGAAAGTCCTTGTCGCCGGACGACACCAGGACTTCGAACTTGTTTTCGGGGATGATCTGAAGGTTCAACTTGGCGTTGTAGTCCTTCAGGATCGGCTTGATGGGCGTATTGACGATGGACAGGTTATCGATTTCCTGGACACCGTAGGACCCCCACAGCCAGGCATGGTCCTTGATGATCGGCCCGCCGACGTTGACCCCGAAGTCCTTGATCGAATTGATCTTGTTGATGTTCACCAGGCCCTGTGAGGCGAGCGCGGAGGTGATGTAGCCCTTGTCGGCTTCGAGGTGATTGTCCGTGTAATAGACGCGGCCGCCCAGGCTGGGCAGGTTGCCGCCGCGGCGGGTGACCAGGTTCAGGGCGACGCCGCCGGTCTGGATGGTGACGTCCGAGCCGCCCGTGGTGACGTTCATCTCCTCGAAGGAGTCGAAGTCCCAGTAGGTGGGCGAGGATCCGATGGCCGAGGGGTCGGTGATGACGACGCCGTCGAGGGACCAGACGCCGTTTGCGCCGCCGCTCGCATCACCCTTGGCGATATAGTAGGACTGCTGGCCCGATTCGTTGCCGCCGACGTTCTCCCGGTCCATGATGATCGAGGGGGCCATTTGCATGATGACCCAGGGGTCGCGGGCCGTGGGCAGCGACTGCAGGGTTTCCTGGTTGACGTTCTTGCCGGTCGACGTCTTCTTGACGTCGACGACGGGGCTGATCGCGACAACCGTGACCTGCTCCTCGAGAACGCCCTGCTCCATCTTCACGATGACGTTGGTGCTGTTGCCGATGGAGACGATGAGGCCTTCTTCCGTCCGGGTTTTGAAGCCGGAGAGCTCGGCCTTGATTTTATAGTCCCCGGCCGGCGGAAGGGAGATGAACCGGAAGTCGCCCGAGGTTGAGGTGACCGCCGTCAGCGAAACCGAAAGGCTGCTGATGAGCGTCACCGTGACGCCGGGGAGCCCGGCGCCATCCTTGTCGACGACCTGGCCGGTGATGTTTCCCGTGCGGATCTGCGCGCCGAGGGAAACGGCCAAAGTGAGAACGAAAAGAACAGTCAAGATTCTCTTCACATTCCCTCCTTTTGAGATGTGATGTCTTCCTTTCCTTTTGAGTGGAGTTCCACTCAGCCAATCCCCGACATTGTGATCTCTACCCGATTTCTCGCCTCCTTTTTTGTTGGCTTTGCCGATTTTGCCGTATCCGTCTGGCATAGCGCGTCCCTGACGGATTGGACAATGATCATGGCTGATGTGTTTGAAATGAGACGCCTCAAGTCAATTCAATAATTCTTTTCTGCACAAGTAATATCTGATATATTTGGTGTGCAAAAGTCGTGCCAATTCATGAAAAACATAATTTGAATTAAATCAATAATTTATAAGAATTTGTCAGAGACCTTGAGCCTCATTAATTCTAAAATTTGGATAATATTCAATAAATTGGAAAAGATATATCGAATGATTTAAGGCTTGGTTGAATTTCCGAGCTGTCGGATGAGGGCGAGGAATTGCCGCCCGGCTTTTCAGAAAAGCGACATCTGGCCGGGGCCCGGCCCGCCGGCGTCCTCATCCCCGTCGAACAGGCGGATCGCGCCGTATTCACCGTCGTGGCCCGGGACGATTTTGACCAGGCCCTTGCGTACCCGGTCCACGCCCCGGCCGACTTTCTCCGGGCCGAGGCGGCACAGGTCGGCGATCGGGACCTCGGTCAGGATCCGGTGCTCGTCCCCGAACTCCCGGATGAACTTGAAGTACGTGTCCCAGACGCTCTGGCAATCGGCCGTCTTGTCGGTAGCTTCGCCGATGATCTCGTTGAGGGGAATCAGGCTCTTGAACGGCACCCGGAGCCCCGCGTCGCGGATGTCCTCCCGGTCGGCGAGCTCCTCGACCCGGTGGGCGACGCCGATCGTGAGCTTCTTGCCGCAGACCGGGCAGAGGTCGTTGTGGGCCAGGGACTCCCGGGGCGAGAACACGACGCCGCACTTGCGGTGGCCGTCGTAGTGGTATTTTCCTTCCTCGGGGAAGAACTCGACCGTGTACAGGAACCGGGCGGGGTCCTTGCTCCGGACGGCCTCGACGAGGCTCTTGTAGCTGAAGTCGGTGTCGAAGGCGTTCGCTTCACGGCCGATCTTCGATGGGGAATGGGCGTCGGAGTTCGAGACGAGGGCATACCGGTCGAGGGCGGACAGGCGCCGGTTCATCGGCGGGTCGGAGGACAGGCCGGTTTCGAGGGCGAAGATGAAGGGGGTCATCTCCTCGAAGCATTCCTCGATCGTGTCGAATCCCGAATTGGCCCCGAAGACCGAGAACCAGGGCGTCCAGATGTGCGACGGGATCACGACGCAGCGGGGGCAAAGGTCGGCGACCAGCCTGACGAACGTCCGGGCGTCCATGCCGATGATGGGCCGGCCGTCCGACCGGAGGTTGGCCCCCAGACCGTGCAGCCGGCCGTTGATCTTCTCCACGGACTCGAAGTCCGGGGCCAGGAGGACGAGATGGATCTTGCGCACCTTGCCCTGCTTCGAGTAGATGAAGCTAAGCTCGGCGGAGAGGACGAAGAGGACGCCGCCGGGCGGGGCCGGGACCGACCGCAGCTGCTCGTCGTCGGGCGGCTGGGGAGATTTCAAGCGGAAAAGGCCGTTGCCCGCCGGCTCGAGCTTTTCCTTGATCAGGAAGAACCACTCGGGATGGGTGAAATCCGCGGAGGCCAGGACCCGGATTCCCTTGACCCCGGCCCAGGCGGCCATCGTGTCGAGGGTCATGTCGCGCGACGTGGCGCGGGAGAACTTGGAATGGAGATGAAGGTCGGCGAGGAATTTCATGGGATGGATGCCCAGTGTAGAGAATCCGGCGCGGGAATTCAAGCCCCGGCTTGCGCGGGAGTGCAGGGCGAAGCGCCCGCACCGGCTTGCGCGGGGGTGCAAGGCGAAGCGCCCGCCCTGCCCGAACATTCGCCTCCCGGCCGGGGACGCCCTTCTTTTTTTTTGGCGGCGGCGATGATAAAATGGTTTCTCGAACGGAATCCTCGAAACTCATGATGACCGCGTGGAGGCGACCGATGAAAAAAGCCATTCTCCTGACGCTCTGCATCGTCCTGGCGGCGGGCACGCTCGCCGCCCAGGATTACAAGGGCAAGGGCCGGCTCAGCGGCCAGGTCCTGGACCAGGACAACAAGCCCATCGAGGGCGTCCGGATCAAGTTCTTCCTGCCCAAGGCCGGCGGCGGGTTCGAAGTCGTCACGGACAAGGAAGGCAAATTCCTGGCCGCGTGGATGGCCAGCGGCGCTTGGAACGTCGATTTTGAGAAGATGGGCTATGAAATCAGGAAGATCGTAGTCGACATCGCCGAGCAGCGCAAGAATCCGGACATCAAGATGAACCTCAAGAAGGTCGAAGGCCTGATGGTGACCGATGATCTGAAAAACGGGCTGAACAAGGCGAACGAGATCTTCGAGCGGAAGGACTACGCCGGCGCCCTGGCCGCCTTCCAGGCCCTCCTGGTCAAATATCCCGAAGCCTACATCCTCTGGCAGAACGTGGGCAACACCTATTTCACCCAGGAGAAGTACGATCAGGCCGAGGAGGCCTACAAGAAGGTTCTGGAGAAAATGCCGGGCAACGTCGACGCGACGATCTCCATCGGCAATTGTTACGCCAACCGCGGCCAAGCCGACAAAGCCCTCGAATGGTACGGCAAGATCGATTTCGACAAGATTACGGATGCCACGGTCCTCTACAACATCGGGACGAACTACTACAATATGTCGAAATTCGAGGACGCCCTGAAGTTCTACAAGCGGTCCGTCGACGTGCAGAAGGACTATCTCGACGGCCTTTACCAGCTCGGCTTGACCTACACCAATCTCCAGCGCAAAGCCGAGGCCATCGCGACCTTCGAGCAGTACATGAAGATCGATCCCGATTCGCCGAGGTCCGCCCAGGTCAAGGGGTTTCTCGACTATCTGAAGAAATAGACGACGGCGCCGGGCCTCGCCCCGAGCGGGACGCGGCCCGGCGCCGGAGGGATTTACTTGACCGTGAAATCGATCTGCTTCGTGCAGCTGACCGGCGGCTCGGCGAGCTTGTCCGTGATCTTGAGGTGCAGGGTGTAGTCGCCCGGGGCCAGATCCCGGACTACCTGCTTCACCTCGTCGCCCGTTTTGATCTGGACGGTCTGCTTCAGGGGCAGCGGATGGCTGACCAGCGGGGCGTCGTACATGGCCGGCTGGAACTTGATCGCCGGCTCCTCGCCCTTCGTAACCTCGTACACGACCTCGATCGAGCTCTTGCCGTCGGCCGATTGCTTGGCGCCCAGGATCGTGAAGAAGACGTCGAGCAAATCGCCCGCGGTGAAAAGGCGGTCGATGTTGGGCACGATCTCGAGAACCGAGTACCGGAACTTCCCGCGGTGGAGCTTGGGCGCCTGTTCGACCTGACCGAGGTTCTGGAGGTCCTTCACGAAGAAGACGGGGGTCGTGTCCAGGGCATTGACCAGCTTCGCGGGATCGGGCAGGCTGAATTCAAAATACTGCGTCCCGATCTTCTTCAGGTCGTGGGTCGAGGCCGCGACGCCGACGAGATAGTCGCCCGGAAGAAGCGTGTAGCCGATCGAGTACCATTCTTCCTTGGCGGGATCGAATCCGGCCGCGGGCTGCTCTTCCGTCACGGGAACATAGACTTCCCGGAGCGTGGGGCCGACGGCGCCGTTCGTGACCTTATGGAAATCCAGGAAGACGTCGAAGGTCGCGCGGAGATTGGACGACGCCGGGGCGGCGGCATCCGCCACCGGCGAGGGCGGCGCGGGCACGAAGCCGAGGTCGGCGTTCTTGATCTTGGCGAACAGGACGATGTAGAACGCCTGCTGGGCGGGCAGGAAGGTGCTGTTGAAGATGGTGAAGGGGATGTCCTGCCGGCCCTGCTTGGTCGCCAGGCCCGCGTCGAGGGCGTCCTTGACTTCCTTGGGAATGATGATTCGCGTGGTCGCCTGCTTCGCGGGCGCGGGCTTCTGGTCTTGGGCGGTTCCCGGGGCGGTCAAGAGACCGAGGATGAATCCCGCGAGAACGATGGGGACGATAAGCTTTTTCATGGTGGGGAGGCCTCCTCTTTCATAGCGTAAGCGGTATTTCACATTTCCTTTTAAGCAAGTTCCATGCCATCTTCATCCCGCGGAAACCCTCGCCTTTCGGAGGGATCGGGATCGCCCTCTGTAAACTCCCTTTACGCCGGGGACCGTTATTTATACCAGAAACCTCGGGGCATGGCAATCCTCGGAACTCCATCCGTTTATTAGACGAATCCGGCCGGTCTTTCTTCCGCCGGGGCTATCGCCGGAACCTGTTCACGGCGGCCCGGTGCTCGGCGAACGTCCGGCTGAACTGGTGGCTGCCGTCATTGCGCGAGACGAAGTAGAGGTAATCGGAGTCCGCCGGCTCGAGGGCGGCTTCGATCGACTCGCGCCCGGGGTTCGTGATCGGCCCCGGCGGGAGGCCGGGGTGGAGGTAGGTGTTGTACGGCGAGTCGTATTTCAGGTCCCTCGTCAGGAGCCGGCCTTCGAACGGCTCGGCCTTCTTGAGGGCGTAGATGATCGTCGGGTCGCAGTCGAGCTTCATCCCGATCCTCAGCCTGTTGTGAAAGACGGCCGAGACGAGCCGCTTCTCGGCGGGCAGCGAGGTTTCCTTCTCGATGAGCGAGGCGAGCGTGACGACGTCGCGGACGCTCATCCCCAGCTCCCGGGCCCGGCGGCGCCCGGCGTCGCCGAACACCGTCTTGAACTGGGCGGTCATCTTTTTGAAGATGTCCCGGGCCGGGATCCCGCGCGGCAGACGATACGTCTCGGGGAAGAGGTACCCTTCCAAGTCCCCGGCGAGCGGGTCCCAGAGGGCGATGTCGTCTGTTTCGCGGAACGCCGCCGTGAAATCCTCCGGCCGGCCGAAGCCGGCCGCGATCAAGGCTTCCATGGTCTCCGCCCCGGTCAATCCTTCGGCCACGGTGACCGGGTGGAGGAAGACCCTGCCCTTGAGCAGCATCTCCAGGACGTCGCGGGCCGTCCCGCCGAGCGGCAACTGGTATTCCCCCGCCTTGAGGCTCTGCGGCCGGAAAAACAGCTCATAGCGCAGGACGAAGGGCGTGGCCTTGCGAAGGACCCCCTTGGACTTGAGGCCGGCGGCGATCGTCCGAACCCCGCGGCCCTTCTCGATCTCGACCATCGCCGTGCCGGCGTTGCCCGGCCCGGCCGGCGCCCGGGATTCGAGGTAGAGCCAGACCCATCCGCCCATCAGGACCACCTGGAGGGCCAGGAGAACGCCTTTTGCGATCCTAAGGAAGATCCGCATCGGGACGCCGGCTGTCGAGATAGCCCTGGAGGATGATCGCGGCCGAGATCTGGTTGACGACCGCCCGCTTGTCCTTGGTCCTGACCTTCTGTTCCTGCATGACGTTATGGGCCTGGTGGGTGGTCAGCCGCTCGTCCCAGAAGACGATGGGGAGGCCGACGGCCTCGCCGAGCCACCGGGCGAAGGCCCTGGTCTTGTCGACCCGGGTTCCCGGCGAGCCGTCCATGCGGAGGGGAAGGCCAACCACGATCTCGCTGACGCTCTGGCGGGCGACCAGGTCCTTGAAAAAGAGGGCGTCCTCCTCCGGACGGTTCTTGAACAGATACGTTCCCTGCGGCTGGGCGGTCATCCGCAGCACGTCGCTCAAGGCCAGGCCGATGTTGCGATCGCCGAAATCAATCCCGAGGACCCTCACCGCGGCGTCCTCGCCACGCACCTTTTTTTCGCCCGATGGCGCTCGAAGCCCAGATCGATCAAGCGCTCGACGAGGCGCGGGAACGGCAGGCCGCTCGCCTCCCAGAGCTTGGGGTACATGCTGATCTCGGTGAAGCCGGGAATGGTGTTGATCTCGTTGACATAGAGCCGGCCGGTCGTCGCCTCGAGGAAGAAATCGACCCGGGCCAGCCCTTCGCAGCCGCAGGCCGAGAAGGCCGCCACCGCCGTCTTGCGAACGGCGGCCAGGACCGCGGCGGGGAGCTTGGCCGGGATATGGAAGACGGTCTGGCCGTCGAGATATTTTTCCTCGTAGTCGTAAAAGTCCCGGAAGGGCACGATTTCCGCGGGGAGCGAGGCGGCGGGCCGGTCGTTGCCCAGGACGCTGCATTCGAGCTCGCGGCCGCGGATGCCCGCCTCGACGATCACCTTGCGGTCGTAGCGGAAGGCGAGCTCGAGGGCGGCCCGCGCTTCCGCGGAGCGCCGGACCTTGGTGATGCCGACGCTCGATCCCATGTTGGCCGGCTTGACGAAAATCGGCGGGGAGAACGCGCGGCGCAGGCGGGTCAAGACCGACCCGGGGGCTTTCCGCCATTCGGTTTCGTGGACGACACGGTAGGGGACGACGGGCACGCCCCGGGCCTCGAAGAGGATTTTCATCACGGCCTTGTCCATGCCCGCGGCGGAGCCGAGCACCCCCGCGCCGACGAAGGGCACATCGGCCATTTCGAGAAGGCCTTGGATCGTGCCGTCCTCGCCGTAAGGTCCGTGAAGGACGGGGAAATAGATGTCCGCCTGGAAAGGGCGGGCGAGGGGGCGGCCGGCCCAGGGCAGAAAACCGGCGGCCGGACGCCGGGCGAGCTTGTCCGCGGCGAAGAGCGGCGATGCGACCCGGCGCCATCGCCCGTCCCGGTCGATGTAGATCGAAATCGGGCGAAACTTCCTCCGGTCCAGGTTGCGAAAGATGGCCCGAGCCGAGAGGACCGAGATGTCGTGTTCCGCGGAACGCCCCCCGAACAGGAGGGCGACGGTCGTCTTTTTCGTCATGGGAGCGCGGCTTCGGGGGTTATTCTAGTGAAGACGCCCCTTTTTGTCCACCGCGCCCCCGCGCGGCGTCAGAGGGAGTTCTTGAATTGGCGGCTGGGATTGAATTTGATGCGTTTCTTGCCGGGGATGTCGATGGATTCCCCGGTTTTGGGATTGCGGCCCTTGCGGGCCTCGCGGACCTTGATTTCGAAACTGCCGAATCCCGAAAGATTGACCTTGTTGCCCTTTTTGAGGTCTTCCCGGATTCCGTCGAGCAGTGAGGCGAAGGCGCCCTGGGCTTGATGGAGGGTGATCCCCGCATCCTTGGCCATGCGCGCCGTAATCTCTTTTTTCCCCATGACGGACCTCCTCTCCTTTTGCGCTTGTAGGCTGATCTAACGTTTATCTTAGAGGGAATTCCGATGAAAAGTCAAGGGGCACAAAGAAAAACGATGTATTGTCAAGGTCCGTTGGAAGCACTATAATGAGGAAAACACGGGGTCGCGGGAGCGAGCGAGGTTGACCATGAAAAATGTCCTGATGATTCTTTCGGCGGCCGGCATTCTTCTCGCCGTGTTTGCGGGGGCCGGGCCGCAGGCTCCCGTTGCGTCCCAGTCCGACCGCGCGGCAAATTTCCTCATCTCCGACACCGACCTGTATTGTTCCTTTTTCATCCTGGACACGGAGCCGGCGCTGAAGATCGCGGGCGGGGAGGACGGCCGGACGCTTCTTGCCGACGGCGACCGGATCGCCCTCACGGGCCGCGGCCTCGCCGGGCTTCAAGCCGGCCAGGTCATGGCCGTCCTCGAGATCGGGCCCAAGATCGACGGTCTCGGCCGGAAGCCCTCGCCGGGCCGGCTGGCGATCCAGCGCGGCCGGGTCCGGATCCTGAGCGTCGAGGGCGTCGCCGGCACGGCCCGCATCGAAAAGACCTGCGGATCCCTGATGCCCGGCTGCGTCCTTGTCCCGTTCGTCGAAAAGGCGAAATTCCAGGTCAAGGAATCGGGGTTCACCGCCCTGACCCGGAACGGCGACAAGCCGTCCGGCCGGGTGCTGTTCCTCGAGGACAACGCCGTCCAGGCTGCGACCGACCAGCGGGTCTTGATCGACCTCGGCCGGGACGACGGCCTCGACGTCGGCCGACAGCTGACGGTCTTCTTCCAGGCGGGGGCGGACCAGCCGTTCGAATCCTCGGCCAACGCGGTCGTGATCGATGCGGGCCGGACCTCGGCCACGGTCAAGATCTTGACCGCGAAAACCCCGGTGCACGTCGGCGACCTCGTCCAGATGAAGTGACGATCCGTCCGGCGGCCGGAAATGCATGTTGACAGGGCGGGGGCTTTTTGCTAGGGTAAACGATGTTTTGCGGGCGTAGTTCAGTGGTAGAACGTCTGCTTGCCATGCAGAAGGTCGTGGGTTCAAGTCCCATCGCCCGCTCCACGAAACCCCCGTTCAGCGGCATCGTCCGATTGTTCGCGGCGCGGTACCCAAGTGGCTAAGGGAGAGGTCTGCAAAACCTCGATTCGCCGGTTCGAATCCGGCCCGCGCCTCATTTCCCAAATTACTGACGATTCCCCCCTTATTTGAAGGGGGGTAGGGGGGTTAAGACCGATAAAAAGAGTTGGGAGTAATTTGGGCAAAAACGTGAAGTAATCCGTGGTCATTCGAAATACAGAATCTTGTTCCCCAAAACGCTACCACTAAGAAAAGTCGGAAGCGCGTTAGGCAGCGGCGCTGACGATTCCCCCCTCACTTCCCATTTGACTTGCTTTTATTGTCAGTATATAGTTTCCCCATTCTGAAAGGAGGTCCGCCATGGATCTAGTTTCGAGAGCTCAAAACATCCTGATGAAGCCCAAGGACGAGTGGGTGAAAATCAAGGCCGAATCCACCCCGATCCCGCAGCTGTTCACCTCGTACGCCGCGATTCTGGCCCTGATCCCCGCCGTGGCCCAGTTCATCGGCTACGGCCTGATCGGCCAGCGCATCCCGTTCATCGGGCTGGTTCGCCTCGGTCTCGGGTCTTCCCTGTTCCGGGCCATCCTCTTTTACGTGCTCGGCCTCGTGTCCGTCTACGCGTTCGGCTTCGTCATCAACTTGCTCGCCCCGAGCTTCGGATCGAAGCCGAATCCCGAAAACGCGATGAAGCTTGCGATCTACAGCATGACGGCTGTCTGGGTCGGCGGGATCTTCTATATCTTCCTGCCCCTGTCCATCCTGGCGATGCTGGCCGGGATCTACAGCCTCTACATCCTGTACCTGGGCTTCGATTCGCCGCTGATGGAGACGCCCAAGGACAAGGTCATCGGCTACTGCGTGGTGAGCATCGTCGTTTATGTCGTGCTCTACGCCATCGTCTCGGTCATCATCGGCGCGATCTTCGCCGTCGGCGCCGTCACCACGGGGCTTTAAGCCGACATCTCTTCGACGATCTTCCGGAACGCCTCGCGCGGGGAGGAGGCCCGGGTCACGGGCCTCCCTACGACGAGGTAATCTGAACCCCTGCCGACCGCCTCGGCCGGCGTCATGATCCGCTTCTGATCCTGGGCGGCCGCCCAGGCGGGGCGGATCCCCGGCGTCACGATCAGGAAGCCGGGCCCGATCTTTTTCCTGACGATCTCGATTTCCTGGGCGGCGCAAACCACGCCGTCCATCCCCGCCCCCGCCGCCAGCACGGCCAATCTCAGGACTTGGGCGCCCGCGTCGGGCATCATGCCGATCGCGGCCAGATCGTCATTCTTGAGGCTGGTGAGGATGGTCACGCCGAGGAGGAGCGGCTTCGCCGCGCCCAGGCGGGCGGATTCGGCCCGGGCCGCTTCGGCCGCGCCGGACATCATCTCCGCCCCGCCCGAGGCGTGGATCGTCATCATCCGAGCGCCGTGCCGGACGCCGAGGCGAGCAGCCCCGGCCACCGTGTTGGGGATGTCGTGGAGCTTGAGGTCGAGGAAGACCTGCTTTCCGAGGGCCCGGATGTCCTCGAGCAGGGCCGGGCCTTCGGCGGTGAAGAGCTCGAGCCCGACCTTGAAGATCTCGGCCTCGGGCAGCTCCCGGACGAGGTCCAGCGCCGGCCCCCGGCTTTCGACATCGAGGGCGATGATGATGCGCGCGGCGGGATCGGCGAGTCGGTTCATGGCGGTCTCCTTCTGAAGGATGTCATCCCGAGCGAAGAGAAAAAGGGGACACGGAACCCCGCATTCCTTCTTTCGTTAGCGGGCAAGCGTTCCGTGTCCCCCTTTTCCTAGCGTGCCGACGAGGTCGGCCGAACGGGCGATGCCCTCCCGCGCGCAGAATTCCGAGAGCTCCCGCGCGATCCGGACGGTCGCGGTCGGGTCGACGAAATTGGCCGTGCCGACCTCGACGGCCCGGGCCCCGGCGATAAGGAACTCGGCGGCGTCCTCGCCGCTCGTGATCCCGCCCAAGCCGATGACCGGGATCCGCACCGCCGCCGCGGCCTGGTAGACCATCCGCAGGGCGATCGGCTTGACGGCCGGCCCGCTCAGCCCCCCGAGGACGTTGGCCAGCCGCGGCCGGCGCGTCCGGGCGTCGATCGCCAGGGAGAGGAGGGTGTTGATGAGCGAGACGGCGTCCGCGCCGCCCGCCTCGGCGGCCGCGGCGATCTCGGCGATGTCGGTCACGTTGGGCGACAGCTTGGCGATGATCGGCCGGCGGCTGGCGGCTTTGCAGCGGGCGACGAGGTCCCGGGTCGTCTCGGGGCGGAGGGCGGGGCAGAGGCCGTTCCTCCGGACGTTCGGGCAGGAGATGTTGAGCTCGTAGGCGGCGAGGCCTTCCTGCCGGTCGAGGAATTCGATGACCCGGACATATTCGTCGTCGTCCGCGCCGCAGACGTTGGCGATCACCGTCGCCTCGGCGGCGCGCAGCTTCGGGAGGACATCGGCCGCGAACGCTTCCACGCCCACACCCTGGAGGCCGATGGCGTTGATCAGGCCGCCGGCCGTCTCGACGAGGCGCGGCGGGGGGTTGCCCTCGCGCGGCCCGTAGTACAGGCCCTTGACCACGATCCCCCCGACGGCCGCGAGGCTCATGAACTGGGTGAACTCGAGGCCGTAGCCGAAGGTGCCGCTCGCCGCGAGGATGGGGTTGCGCAGCTTGAGGAAGCCGAGGTCGGTAGAGAGGTCCGGCGTCATTCCGCGCCCTCCCACAGGATCTCCCCGGCGGGGAACACCGGGCCGTCTTCGCAGATCTTGCGCCAGCGGCCACCGTCCCCCCGGACGATGCGCTTCACGCAGCCCCAGCAGGCGCCGAACCCGCAACCCATCAGCGATTCGAGCGAGATTTGGGCCGGGATGCGCCCGGCCGCGGCGATGCCGGCCGCGGCCCGCATCATGGGATCGGGCCCGCAGACGAACAGGGCGTCGGGCGCGCGGCGGGCGATCTCGGCCTCGAGCAGGCCGGTCACAAAGCCCGGGCGGCCGAACGACCCGTCGTCCGTGGCGCAGGCGATGTCCAGCCCGTCGGCGGCGAACTTGTCCCGGACGGGGAGATCCCTAAGGCTTCTGCCGCCGTAGAGGACCTTGACGTCCGCGCCCTTGGCCCGGAGCTCGCGGCCCAGGTAGAAGAGCGGGGCGATGCCCCGCCCGCCGCCGACGAGGACCGCCCGACGCCCGTGAAAATCGGCCTCGAGGTCGAAGCCCCGGCCGAGCGGCCCGAGGATGTCGAGCGTCTCGCCCTCCTCCTTTTCGGCCAGAAGGGCCGTTCCCCGGCCTGCGACTTGGAAGAAGATCTCAAGCGATCCGCCCTCGCGGGCATGAAGGCTGATCGGGCGGCGGAGAAGAGGATCGAGCGTCTCGCCCACCCGGACCATGAGGAACTGCCCGGGCCGAGCCTCGGCCGCGACATCCGGGGCTTCCAGGCGGAGAAGGACGTAGTCGTCCCAGCTTTGACGGAGGGCGATCCGGGCGGCGGGTTCCTGGCGCATGGGATGGGGTCCTCGGTCAAAATACCAGAACGCGGGCGCTTTGACAACCGTCCGGTTTTGCCCCGGCGCGCGGTTTTAGGCGCTCGCCGGGACTGCGGCGCTGATCCCCCCAAGCTAAGCTTGGGGGCCCCTGCCGCTTTGACATTAAGCGAGGCCCTGGGTCATAATCAAAACTCCTATATAGAACAGCGAGGAGTCGTCCTATGGAAATCTCTCATCGCGGTCAAACGGTTCAGGCTTCCCCGATCCGGAAGCTCAAGCCCTACGCCGACAAGGCTCTGGCCAGGGGCATCCGCGTCTACTTCCTGAACATCGGCGACCCCGATATCCCGACCCCCGTGCCCATCCTGGACGAGGTCCGGAGATACAACGACAAGATCCTGGGCTACGGCCCGGCCCAGGGCTTCCTCGAGCTGCGCCAGGCCATTGCCGGATACTTCAAGGGCTACGGCATCGACCTGGATTCGGAGAACGTCATCATCACCGTCGGCGGCTCGGAGGCCATCCTCCTGGCCTTCGCCACGGTCGCGGACTGCGGCGACGAGATCATCATCCCGGAGCCGTTCTACACGAACTACAACGGCTACGCCTCGCTGGCCAATGTTAAAATAACGCCCTTGACCCTGCGGCCGGAGGATGGGTACCGCCTCCCGTCCCGGGAGGAGATCGAGGCCAAGATCACGCCCCGGACGAAGGCGATCCTCCTCTGCTCGCCCAATAATCCCACCGGCACGGTCTATTCGCCCGAGGAGCTGGAGCGGGTGGTCTCGATCTGCCTGAAGCACGACCTGTTCCTGATCGGCGACGAGGTCTACAAAGAGTTCGTCTACGACGGCCTGAAGCACAAGAGCATCCTCGAGTTCGGGGATGCCAGGGACCGGGTGATCGTCGTGGACAGCATCTCCAAGCGCTTCAGCTGCTGCGGGGCGCGGATCGGGGCGGCCATCACCCGGAACGAGGCCGTCTACCAGGCCATGCTCCGCTTCGCCCAGGCGCGGCTCTGCCCGCCCTCGATCGAGCAGAAGGCGGCCTTGGCCGCCTACAAGATGGGGCTGGGGTATTTCGAGCCCGTCCGGCAGGAATACCAGCGCCGCCGCGACGTCCTCCACGCCGGGCTGACCTCGATCCCCGGGGTCGTGGTCCGCAAGCCGCAGGGCGCGTTCTACATGACCGTCAAGCTGCCGATCAAGGACGCCGAGCGCTTCGTCGTCTGGATGCTGAACGATTTCTCGCTCGACGGGAAGACCGTAATGGTCGCGCCCGGCCAGGGCTTCTACTCGACGCCGGGCAAAGGCCTGGACGAGATCCGGATGGCTTATGTCCTGAACGAGGAGGACATCAAGACGGCCCTCGTCGTGTTCAAGGCGGGCTTGGAAAAATACAGGGCGACCGTGGAGCGCTGATCGCCCTACGATGTCATGCCCCGCCGCGGGTCCTGTCGCCGACCAGCTCACTGTGAAAAGGGCGATGGGGCAGAGAGCCGTCGGCACGCCGGTTTCCCCAGCGCGGAAACCGGCTCGGGTTCCGGCTCGCTCGCTCCGCCCTGCGGGCGTCGCACCATGCTCGCTCGCCTCCACACGGCCTCCTTGCTCTCTGCCCCATCGCCGCACGGCCGAAGAGAGATCGAACGGAACAACTCCGTGGCGCGTCGTCTTGATGCGCTGGCGGGTGGCGCCGACCGGGGCGCCCCGCCGGCCGAAGCGAATGGGACCCTCGTCAGGGTGATGAGCGAGGCCGGTGGGGCTGGTCGGCGACAGGACCCGCGGGGCTTACTCCGCCTTGAATATTCCCGCCTTTTTGGTCTATAGTAGGGTGTTTTACGGCCCATTTTAACTCTTAAAGGAGCGCTGTTCAGATGAAAAAATACGTATACTTTTTCGGCGCCGGAACGGCCGAGGGCGACAAGAGCATGAAGAACCTCCTCGGCGGCAAAGGCGCCAACCTGGCCGAGATGGCCGGGCTCGGCCTGCCCGTGCCTCCCGGGTTCACGGTCTCGACCGAAGTCTGCGAGCTCTTTTACAGGAGCCGCAAGGCGATCCCGGCGGCCGTCCGGCAAGAAATCGAGAAGAACCTCAAAAAGCTGGAGAAAGCGGTCGGCCAGGACTTCGGCGACCCGAAAAATCCCCTCCTCGTCTCCATCCGATCCGGCGCCCGGGCCTCGATGCCCGGCATGATGGACACGATCCTGAACCTCGGCCTGAACGAGAAGACGGTCGCCGGCCTGATCGTCAAGACGGGCAATCCCCGGTTCGCCTACGACTCCTACCGGCGCTTCGTCCAGATGTACGGCGACGTCGTCCTCGGCCTGAAGCCCGTGAAGAAGGACGACATCGACCCCTTCGAGGAGATCATCGAGCGCAAGAAGCGCGACCGCGGCGTCCAGACCGACACCGACCTGACCGCGGACGACCTGAAGGACCTGGTGGCCCAATTCAAGGCGGCGATCAAGGCCAAGACCGGCCGCGACTTCCCCGAGGACCCGATGAAACAGCTCTGGGGCGCGGTCGGCGCGGTTTTCGGCTCCTGGATGAACGACCGGGCCATCGCCTACCGCAAGCTGTACGACATCCCCGAATCCTGGGGCACGGCGGTCAACGTCCAGCTCATGGTCTTCGGCAACATGGGCAACGACTCCGGCACGGGCGTCGCCTTCACGCGCGACGCGGCCACGGGCGAGAACATCTTCTACGGCGAATATCTGATGAACGCCCAGGGCGAAGACGTCGTGGCCGGCACCCGGACGCCGCTCCCCATCGCGGAGCTCAAGAAGGACGACCCCAAATCCTACGCCGAGCTCGAAAAGATCCGGCACATCCTGGAAAAGCACTACGCGGACATGATGGACGTCGAGTTCACCATCCAGCAGGGCAAGCTCTACATGCTCCAATGCCGCGTCGGCAAGCGGACGGCCTTCGCCGCGATCCGGATCGCGGTCGACATGGTGGGCGAGAAACTCATCGACGAGAAGGAGGCCCTGGCCCGCGTCGAGCCCGACCAGCTGAACCAGCTCCTCCGGCCGATCTTCGACCTCCGGGAGAAGGAAGCGGCGATCAAAGGCGGGCGGCTGCTGACCAAGGGCCTGAACGCCGGTCCCGGCGCGGCCACGGGCCGGCTCGTCTTCAACTCCGTCGACGCGGAAGCGTGGGCGAAGAGAGGCGAGAAGGTCATCCTAACCCGGATCGAGACCTCGCCCGAGGACATCAAGGGCATGAGCGTGGCCGAGGGAATCCTGACGGCGCGGGGCGGCATGACCTCGCACGCCGCCCTCGTCGCCCGGCAGATGGGCCGGGTGTGCGTCGCGGGTTGCAGCGATCTTCTGATCGATTATGGCCAGCATACGATGACGGTCAAGGACCGGACCCTGAAAGAGGGCGACTGGATCTCGATCGACGGCACGACCGGGCAGGTCCTCGAAGGCAAGATCCAGACGCGGCCTTCCGAGGTGCTCCAGGTCCTGATCGAGAAGACGATGGAAGCCAAGGACGCCCCGGTCTACCGGACGTTCGCCAAGATCATGGCCTGGGCGGACAAATACCGCACCTTGAAGATCCGGACGAACGCCGACCAGCCCGACCAAGCGGCCAACGCCGTGGCCTTCGGCGCCCAGGGCATCGGCCTGTGCCGGACCGAGCATATGTTCTTCGGCGAAGGCAAGATCGGCCCGATGCGGGAGATGATCCTGGCCGATACGGTCGAGCAGCGCAAGACCGCCCTGGCCAAGCTCCTCCCGCTCCAGCGGAAGGACTTCGCCGGCATCTTCGAGGTCATGGCCGGCCGGCCGGTGACCATCCGAACGATCGACCCGCCGCTTCATGAGTTCCTGCCCCACGAGGAGAAGGACCAGCGGGCGCTCGCCGCCGAGATGGGCATTCCCTTCGAGAAGGTGAAGGAGCGCGTCGAGTCCCTCCACGAGTTCAATCCCATGCTCGGCCTCCGCGGCTGCCGCTTGGGGATCATCTACCCCGAGATCACCGAGATGCAGGCCCGAGCCATCTTCGAGGCCGCCGCGGCGACCAAGAAGAAGGGCATCGACGTCGAGCCCGAGGTCATGATCCCCCTCGTGGGCAACGTCAAGGAACTCGTGAACCAGGAGAAGCTCGTGCGGGCGACCGCCGAGGCGGTCATGAAGGAGCAAGGCGTCAAGTTCAAGTATCTCGTCGGGACGATGATCGAGATCCCCCGCGGCGCCGTGACGGCCGACGAGATCGCGTCCGCGGCCGAGTTCTTCAGCTTTGGGACGAACGACCTGACTCAGACCACCCTGGGCGTCAGCCGCGATGACGCGGCCAGCTTCCTCAGGCCCTACGTCGAGATGGAGATCTACGCCAAGGACCCGTTCGAGGTCCTGGACCGGGACGGCGTGGGCCAGCTGATGAAGATGGCCGTCGAGAAGGGACGTGCGACCCGGCCCGGGATCAAGCTCGGCATCTGCGGCGAGCACGGCGGCGAGCCGTCGAGCATCGAGTTCTGCCACCTTATCGGGCTGAACTACGTCAGCTGCTCCCCGTTCCGCGTCCCCATCGCCCGCCTCGCGGCGGCCCGGGCGGCGCTCCTAAACCCGCCGGCGGCGAAGACGCCCGCCAAGAAGGCGGCGCCCAAATCCAAGGCGCACTCCCGGAAGCGCTGACCGGAGGACGGATCCGGCCGCCCCGGGGGCGGAGACCGCGGATCCTTATCTCAGGACGAGGTTCTCGATAAAGAACTCCATCATCCGCTGCTGGTTGACGCCGGTGTGGCCCATATCGGGCCCGACCTGAACTTCAAAGCTCTTGCCGGCCTTCTGCAAGGCGGTGATGAGCTGCATGGCGTTCGTCGGGTGGACGTTGTTGTCCGCCGTGCCATAGTAGATCATCAGCCGGCCTTTGAGGTTGTCCACGTACTTCATGGCCGAACCGGCTTCGTAGCCCTCCTTGTTCTCCTGGGGGATCCACATGTAGCGCTCGGTGTAGATGCTGTCGTACTGATTCCAGGAGGTGACGGCCGACTGGGCGCAGGCGGCGGCGAAGACATCGGGGAAGCGGAGGAGGCACATCGCGGAGGAGAAGCCGCCGTAGGATGTGCCGAAGATGCCGACCCGCTCCTTGTTGACGTAGGGCCGCTCCCCGAGGGCCTTCACTCCCGCGGCCTGGTCGTCGATCTCGACGATCCCGAGCTTGAGGTAGATGGTGTCCATGGCCTTTTTGCCTTTCTGGGCCGCGCTCCGCGAGTCGAGGCTGGCGATCAGGAAGCCGTATTCGGTGAGCGGGCTGGGCGGGCTGAACTGTTCGCGGGCGCCGTTGGTGGCCGGGCCGGCGTAGACGCTGACGAGGAGCGGATACTTCTTGGAGGGATCGAAATTCGAGGGGAAGCTCAGGATTCCATAGAGGTCGGTGCTCCCGTCGGCGGCCTTGTACTTGAAGAGCTCAGACTTCTTCAGCCCAAGCTGGTCGAACTTGGTCAGGTCGCTCTTGGCGAGGTCCGCCACGACCTTGCCTTTGACGTCGACGAGCCGGGTGAAGGGGGGGGCGTCGTGGGTCTGGGCGACGTCGACGAAATACTTGCCGTCGGGCGACAGGTTCACCTGGTGGTTGTAAGCGGGATCGGTCAGGCGGACGTCGTCCTTGCCCGTGAGCTTGACCCGGTGGAGCTGGGTCATCATGTAGTTGGCCCCGTCGCGGGCCATGTAGTACAGGACGCCCGCGTCCTCGTCGAGCTTGACGACGTTGGCCACCTCGAACGGGTGGTTCGTAAGCGTCACCAGGAGCTTGCCGGTCAGGTCATAGAGGTAGAAGTTGTGGAAGCCCGACCGCTCCGATGTCCAGATGAAGCGCTTGTTGTCCTTGAGCCAAGTGATGGCCGGCGAGTTCTCGACCCAGCCCGTCGGCCATTCCTCGCGGAGGATGACCCGGACCTTGCCCGTGGCGGGGTCGGCCCCGCAGAACTCGAGGATGTTCTGGCGCCGGTTGGTCCGGTTGAAGAGGATCTCCTTGCCGTCCGGGCTCCAGGCCACATGGTAGACGTAGTGCCCGAGGACGGCGTTGTCGAACGGCTTGCCGTCGCGGACGTCGAGCTGCGTGCTCTTCTTCGCGGCGACGTCGTAGACGTAGATGTCGGCCACGGGATTGGGCTCGCCGGCCTTCGGGTAGGCTTCAATGTCGGCCTTGGAGTACTGCTTGGTCTGGTCCATCTGGAGGATGTAGTCCGGGACTTTGCTCTCGTCGAACCGATAGTAGGCGAGCTTCGTGCCGTCGGGGGACCACCACATGGCCGAGCTCTGGGTCAATTCCTCACCGTAGACCCAGCTGGCCGAGGCGTACTTGATCCGCGCCTTCTCGTTGCCCTCGGTCGTGACGGCGAATTCGTTCTTGCCGTCGGGATCGCTCAGCCAGAGGTTGTGGTCGCGGTAGAAGGCCTTGATCTTCTTGTCGGGCGAGAGGGCTTCGGCGAACTGCCGGCCGCGCGCCGGCCCGCCTTGTCCCCCCCGGCCGCCGCGCATCCCGCCCGGCTCGGGGGCGGCCGTGCCCGGCACCTCGGCGGCCTTCTTCGAGGCGATGTCGAACCGCCAGACCTTGCCGTCGCGGGGGTATTCGAAGGCCTTGCCGCCGTCCTTCCATGTCACCTGCAGGGCGCCGGACTTGAACGCGCCCAGCATCTCCTTGCTCATCTTCTGGTATTGGTCGTAGCCGGGGTAAGTCTTGAGCCGGTCCTGGGCTTTCGCCGTTAGCGCGAGCGCGCCGGCGAGCACCAGGACGGCAACGATCAGGGCCCACGCCCGGCGGGCCGTCGTGAAGCGTTTCATCGGGGGAACCTCCTTGGGGTCATGAAATGGCGGAATGAATACCGGAGAAGGGCGCGGTCCTTCGCGGAATGGGTGGGAAGAGCGGGTATCCGAAAGGACGCGCACCGGGCAATTATATGGACAACGAATGAAATGCGCAAGGACGAGGAGCGGGTGGCGCCGACCGGAAAAAGGGGACACAGAACGCCAGCCAACCCTGAGCAGGCAATCCTCTGGGTTCTGTGTCCCCTTTTTCCGGAGGCCGTTGGGGCTGGTCGGCGACAGGACCCGCCGGCCACACCATCCCCTAAATTGACTATTGCGGGCCTTTCTTTTATCATCATTCTCCCTTCGAGAACCGAACGTTGATAGATACGCGCTGCCTACCGAATCCCTCCCCAGCCGTTTTTTCCCATGGATGACTTCGACGACGCTTTGAATCCTCCCGATCCGCCGGACGCGCTGCGCATTCCCGAGCCGCCCGTCGTCCTCACCCGGCCCGGCCATCCCATCCGCCGGGCCGACATCGACCCCGACGCGCTGAGGATCATGACCCGACTCCAGCGGATGGGCTTCATCGCCTATCTCTGCGGCGGCGCGGTCCGCGACCTGATGCTCCGACGGACGCCGAAGGATTTCGACGTGGCGACCGACGCCCGCCCCGGCCAGATCCGGAAGCGCTTCGCCAACGTCTTCATCATCGGCCGGAGATTCCGCCTGGCCCACGTCCATTTCCCCGGCGGGAAGATCGTCGAGGTGGCGACGTTCCGACGCGACCCCGATCCCGCGCCCGCGGCGGACGTCGATCCCGACCCGCACGCCATCTATGGCACCCCCCGCGAGGACGCATTTCGGCGGGACATCACCATCAACGCCCTCTTCTATGACCCCGCGATCGACGCGGTCATCGACTATGTCGGCGGCCTCGAGGACATGCGCCGCCGCCGCGTCCGGACCATCGGCGACCCGGGGGTGCGGTTCACCGAGGACCCGGTCCGCCTCTGGCGCGTCCTCCGCCACGCCGCCCGGCTGGGCTTCGACATCGAGCCGGCCACGGCCGGCGCGATCCACAGCCATGGTCCCCTGCTTGCCTCCGCGGCGGGATCCCGGCTTTACGAGGAATTCAACAAGGACCTCGGCGCCGAGACGCGGCCGGTCTTCGAGGCCCTCCGGGCGAACGGGCTCCTTCGCCATTTCCTGGGAAAGGCCGGGCTCGATTATGAAACCGATCCGGCCCTTTTCGCCCGGGTCGTCTCGCTTCTCGACGTCGAGGAGCGGGCCAGGAAGGACGGCTTCCTGCTTTCGCTCGACGAGATATACGCTCTCGTCTTCTGGCCCTGGCTCGAACCCCTGTTCGAAGAGGGGGGTGAGGATATGGCCCCGGTCTTGGGCGCCGCCTTCCAGAACGCGGAGATGAAGATGACCATCCCCAAGGCATTGCGGGCCAACGTCATCCAGATCCTCGTCCTCATGGACGGGCTGATCCAGGCCCTCCGCTCCGGGCACCCGCGGGCGGCCCTGCTCCACCGCTCGCATCTGCCGCAGGCGACCCGGCTCCTGTTCCTGATCGAAAAAGGACGGCCGCCGGCGGACGACGAGACCTTCGAGTCCCTGTTCAAGGCGGCCCACCCCGAGGCGCCGCTCGAGGCCCAGATCAGGAGGCGGAGACGCCGTCGGAGACGGCGCAAGGGCGGCGGCGATCCCGGCGGGACAACTCCGGCGGGCGCTTAGCCGGGGCGGGCCGAAGGCCTTATTTCAGCTTTTCCATCCCCTTGAATTCCCTGTACGGCGACAGGAGCTCCAGCATCTCCCTGTCCCT
Source organism: Candidatus Aminicenantota bacterium (assembly GCA_003141555.1). GTDB lineage: Bacteria > Acidobacteriota > Aminicenantia > Aminicenantales > UBA4085 > FEN-413. The sequence goes on along the minus strand of PLMN01000025.1, from coordinate 37,768 downwards.
GGCCGATAGCTCGCCCTGGACGAGGTTGGCGAGCATCTCGCCGAGGCCCGGGCCCATCATGAATCCCTGGCCGCACATCCCGACCGCGAGGAGGAATCCCTCCACGTCCCGGGCCCAGCCGGCGAGCGGCGCGCCGTCGGGGGTCATGGGATAGAGGCCGCGCCAGGTGCGCCGGACGCGCAGGTTCTTGAGGCGGGGCATGATGCGGACCATCCGCCGGGCGACCATGGGCAGGAAGGAGCTCGTCTCCCGCGTGTCGAAGCCCCAGAGGCTCGGCTGGGGGGTGATGCAGAAGATCACCTGCCCGGTCGCATGCTGGTAGAAGTAGTAGCTGGCCGAGGCGTCGATGGGATGGATATCCACGACCATCGGCTCGAGGAACCGGGCCACCGGCTCGGTCACGGCGCCTTCGTGGGAATCGGGCCGGACGGGGACGTCGAGCCCGGCCATCCGGGCGATTTCCGCGCCCCACGCCCCGGCGGCGTCGATCACGACGCCGGCCCCATAGCTCCCCCGGTCGGTCTTGACGCCGCGCACCCGGCCGCCCTCGATCATGAGGCCGGTCACATTTTCCCGGAAGCGGAACTCGGCGCCCGCCCGGACGGCCTCGGCATGGAACACCTGGGCGGCGAGGAGCGGCGAGGCGTGCCCGTCGTCGGGCGAGAACGTCCCTCCGATCAGGCCGTCGGGATTCAGGTCGGGGATGACCTCGAGGAGGCCCTTCGCGTCGAGCCATTGGATGTTCAGCCCTAAGCCCTGCTGCGTGACGAGGAGCTCCTTGAGGGCCGTCTCCTCCTCTCGGGCATAGGCGGCGAAGGCATAGCCGCCCTTGTGCCATTCGAGGCTCTGTCCGTGGCGCTCCTGCCAGGACGATATGATCTCGATGCTCCGGAGGACGATCCGGATCTTGGCCGGATCGGAATGGGTCGCCCGCAGCCCTCCGATGGCTTCCTTGTTCGATCCCTGGCCGGCGCTCGCGGCCCGTTCGAGGACCAGCGTCCGGATCCCCCGGCGGGCGAGGAAGAGGGCGGTCGGCGTGCCCACGCTCCCGGCCCCGATGACGATGACGTCGTAGGACCGGGCGGCCCTCTTGGGCCAGTCCCCCCCGCAGCTCTCTGGAGCTCGTCCCCCCCGCGCTTCGCGCGCCGGGCGCTTCGCGCTTGGGGCGGCGCTCACGGCCGGCCTCCCGGGACGTCGTCATGACTGCCGGCGAACAGGCCGAGCGCCACCTCCATGAACAGCGGCCGTTTGGGCTGATCGACGATCTCCCCCTCCGGGACGCCCTCTTCGCGGAAGATCCGGTGGATGAGCGGGGTGCAGGTCTTGGCCCCGCACGAGCCCATGCAGGCCCGGGTGACGGCCTTGAGGGCGTTGATGTCCCGGGCCCCTTCGCGGATGCGGGCCCGCAGATCGCCGGCGGTCACGCGCTCGCAGCGGCAGACGATCGTGTCGTCGGCCGTGCGCTCGACGAAGCGGGCGAGGGGCTTCCCGACGGCGGCTTCTTGGACCTCCAGGCCGGCGATCTTCTTGGCGATGGCCTTGGGGGCGCGGACCTTGACCAGGAGGGTCCGGTCATTGGCCTTGATCGCCCGGACGCCGATGACCTCGACCTCCCCGAGCCGCTCGCCTCCGGTGTCGAGGACGGCCACCCGGTCCCCGGGCTCGATGCTCTCCTTGAGGAACTCGTAGGGCAGGGTCACGGTCGGGAATTCGCGATCCTTGCGGAAGTCGACGAGCGAGATGGCCAGGCCGGGGCAGATCGTCACGCATTTCTCGCAGCCCGTGCAGCCCTTCCCCGGGCCGCGGTCGACGAATACCGGCAGGCCGCGGATGTCGCTGACGCAGAGGTGGATGAGGTCGTTTTTGCAGACCGTGGCGCACGGGTCGCAGGGAATTTCCTGGACGCAGTGGAGGACGGGGAAGACGCCGGCCTCTCCCTCCGGGACCTGCTCCGGCGTCGTCGCCCCGGGCTTCGACTTGAGGATCTCGGCCGTCTCGTACCACTCCTTCCGGATCTCGCCGACGTCGCGGCCGAGGGCCCGGGCGACCTCGAGGCCGCGGATCTTGCCCGAGAAGATCGCGGCCGAGGCCTCGGCGATCTCCTCGGCGTCGCCGGCGGCGAAAACCGTCATCCCGAAGTCGCGCGCCTTGTGGATGAACTCGTCGACCGGGTCGAGGCCGATGGCGATGAGGACGGTATCGCAGGCGAAGGAGCGCTCCGTGCCGGGCACGGCCTTCCAGTCCTTGTCGAGCCGGGCGATCGTCACGGACTCGACCGAGTCCTTGCCGTTCGCGCTTAGGATCGTGTGGGAGGTGTAGATCGGCACGCCGAACCGCCGGAGCTTGTCCTTGTGGACCTTGTAGCCGCTGCACTCGGGCAGGGCCTCGGCCAGCCCGACGACCGAGATGCCCGCCTGGAGGGCGTGGTAGCCGGCGATCAGGCCGACGTTGCCCCCTCCGACGATGAACAGCCTGTCCGCGGAGCGGACGAGGTCGCGGTTGACGAGCGTCTGGAACGCCCCGGCCCCATAGACGCCGGGCAGGGTGTTGCCCTTGAAGGCGAGGGATTTCTCCCGCGCCCCCGCGGTCACGAGCAGGACCTGAGGCTTGATGAGCACATAGCGCGTCCCCTCGGCAAGGATGCCGACCCGCCCGTCGCTGAAGACGGCCAGGGCCGCGCTCTGGAGCCAGATGCGGACGCTCGGAAAAGTCCGGAGCTCGGTCTCGAGCTTGGTGGCGATGTCGATCCCCCGCGTCCCGGCCCAGACGAGCGCGGCCGCGCCGAAGAAGCGGTGCGTCTGGAGGACGAGCTTCCCGCCGAGGCGGTGCTTGTCGTCGACGAGGAGCGTCTCGATCCCGCGGCGGCCGAGCTCGATCGCGGCCGACAGGCCCGCCGGCCCGCCGCCGATGATCAGGACGGGCACCTCGATCTCCTCGATCTGCCGGATACCGGGCGCCGCCCCGACCTTCGGGAGCTCGGGGAGGCCGTCCACGGGCTCGATGCGGCTCCCCGGGCTGACGAGCTCCATGCAGGCTTTGACCGGCAGCCCGTCGGCCAGGACGAGGCATTGGGCGCACTGGCCGTTGGCGCAGAAGAGGCCTTGAGGGGCGTGGTCCTTGTGATGATAGCTGAAGATGCGCTCGCCGTGGGCGAAAAGCGCGGAGGCGATGGTTTCGCCCTTCCTGGCGGCGAGAGGTCGGCCTTTCCAGGTGAACGGGATGGTTTCGGAGGTGGGAGGGGGCAGGATCGGGTGTCGCTCGATGCGGTATTCGCTCACGCAGCCTCCTAGTAAGCCGGTCCCGGCGCGCAGGTCCCGGCCGCAAGTGCGCCATTATATCATAGGGGTCCGGAATTATGGTATGCTTCCTCATTCCATGGGCCTGCTCGAGCTATTCTTCGGCAAGAAATTCCCCTTCAAGTTCGTCTACAGCGACGAATACTGGATGGTCAACATCGGCAAGCACGTCTTCCCGGTGAGGAAGTACCGCCTTGTCTACGAAAAGTTGATCGCCCTCGGCGCCAAGCGGGAGAACTTCCTCGAGCCCCGGCCCGCCCTCGACGAGGACCTGTTCCGCGTCCATACGCCGCGATACATCCGGCGGCTCAAGGCCGGCGAGCTTTCGCCGGCCGAGATCCACATGCTGGAGTTGCCCTATTCCACCGACCTCGTCAAGTTCGCCTGGCTCCAGGCCGGCGGGACGATCCTCGCCGCCCGCCAGGCGCTCGCCGACGGCCTCTGCGTTCACATCGGCGGCGGGTTCCACCACGCCTTCGCCGACCACGGCGAGGGGTTCTGCGTCGTCAACGACGTGGCCGCCGCCGTGGAGGCGCTGAAGGCCGAGGGGAAGATCGAGAGGGTCATGGTGGTCGACTGCGATCTGCACCAAGGCAACGGCACGGCGGGCATCCTGGGCCGGAAGGACTACGTCTTCACCTTTTCCATTCACCAGATGGACTGCTACCCGGCCGACAAGCCGTCGAGCACGCTGGACGTCGGCCTGTGGGCGGGGGACGGGGATGACAAGTATCTGGCCGCGATCCGCGAGCATTTCCCGCGCCTGTTCCGCCGGTTCCGGCCCGACATCGTGATCTACCTCGCCGGCTCCGACCCCTTGGAGGGGGACCAGCTCGGCGGTCTGACGGTCACGAAGGACGGCCTGTTCGCCCGGGACATGATCGTCCTTGAAAGCGCGCGGGGCTTGGGGATTCCCGTGGCCGTGGTGTTCGCCGGGGGCTATGCCCGGGACATCCAGGACAGCGTGGATGTCCACATCAACACCATCCGGGCCGCCCAAAAGGTCGCCCGGAAGTGGCCGAGACAGTAGTCGCTGCGTTTCTAAAAAACGTCATTCTGCGGGTGGCGCCGACCGGGGCGCCCCGCCGGCCGAAGCGAATGGGACCGGAAAAAGGGGACACAGAACGCCAACCAACTATTAGCGGGCAATCCTCGGGGTTCTATGTCCCCTTTTTCCGGAGGCCGTCGGGGCGCCGCTCACTCCTGAAGGAAAATGTGGGCGAAGACCTTGGCGTCGCCCACCATGTTGTCGATGATGCAGTATTCGTTGGGCTGGTGGGCCGTCTCGTCGAGACGCGACCAGCAGGCCGCCTCGAAGCCCTCGCGCCGGAACAGGGCGGCCACGGTCCCGCCGCCGATGCCCATGGGCTTGCCCTCCTTGCCGTAGACGGCCTTGACCGCCTTCTCGAGGGCGATGACCACGGCGGCCTTGGCCGGCGTCGGCGGCGCGGCCGGAGCGTTCTGCTGGTCCTCGATCGTGATTTTCACCTTGAATTTGGCCTCGATCGCGTCAGCCGTCTTCCGGATGCGCGCCTGGACGTCCTCCACCTTGTATTGGGGCAGGATCCGGCAGTCCATGTAGAACACGTCCTCGCCCGGGATGGTGTTGATGTTGGGGACGTTATTTTCCTTCTTGGTCGGCTCGAAGGTCGAGATCGGCGGGTCGAAGACCGGGTCGCTCAAGGGGAAGGCTTCGTAGAGCTTGTCCAATTCGGCGGCCAGGAACGAGGCGGCCTTGAAGGCGTTGATCCCCCGCTCGGGCATCGATCCGTGGGCCTGCTTGCCCATCGTCTTGATCTTGAGCCAGAGAATGCTCTTCTCCGCGATCTCGATCATGGTCCCGTCCTCGTTGCCCGCGTCGGGGACGAGGATCAGGTCGTTCTTGCGGAAGGCCTTCGAGTGCTCGAGGACGTAGGCGAGGCCCTTGTCGCTGCCCGTCTCCTCGTCGGCCACCAGGGCCAGCCCGATATCGTAGGCCGGCTTCAGGCCGAGGTCGCGGAAGGCCTTCACGGCGAAGATCGAGGCGACCAGGTCCTGTTGATTGTCCTCGACCCCGCGCCCGTAGATCTTGCCTCCTTCGACCCAGGGCTTGAACGGATCGCCGCTCCAGAGCGACAGCTCGCCCGGTGGGACGATGTCCGTATGGGCCATGATCCAGATCGTCCGGGCGGAGCTTCGGCCCCGGTAATAGGCCAGAATGTTGGGCCGGTACCCGGAGGGCGCGTCGAGATCCGGCGCCTTGATCACGTCGATGTCTTGGAAGCCGTTGGCCTTCAGGAAGCCGACCAGGAATTCTGCTTTTTTGGCTTCGCCTTCGCCGCCGCTGGCGGGCGAGATGGCGGGGATGGAGGCGAGCTTCACCTGAAGATCGACCATTTCATTGCGGTAGGATTCGAGGCGTTGGGAAATCTTATCAAAAGACATGGGAGACTCCTTGGGCATGATGGGTATGAACAAAATATATATCACCCCCCCGCCGAATTGGCAAGAAGGCAATAGGAGCATCCCTGTCCATTTCCGCGCGCGGCGCTTATAATAATCCGGCGGGACGGCAATAAAATCGCTTCCCGCCCGTCTTAGAAGACATGAGCGCCGAGTTTCCCCATCCGGCCGTGGCCGAGTTCTTCCGGGAAGAGCACGGCCGTCTCGTCGGCTTCGTCCGGGGATGGCTGGACGACATCGCCGCCGAGGAGGCCGAGGACATTATCCAGGACGTGGCCCTCAACCTCTTCGACCGGGCCGACATCATGGCCCCGATCCGCGATCTCTCGGCCTACGTCTATCGCTCCCTTAAAAACCGCATTGTCGACTATTTCCGGCGGAAAAAATCGTCCGTCTCCCTGGACCGGCCGCGGAGCGACGAACGGGAGCCCGCTCTCGCCGATCTTCTGAGCGACAATGCGGTCTCCCCCCAAAGCGACCTGGAGCGGAAGGAGATCTACAAGCTTCTGTACCAGGCTCTCGACGCCCTTCCGCCGGAGGACCGGGCGATCGTCCTGGCCACGGAGATCGAGGGCGCGACATTCCGCGACCTCGCCGAGGAATGGGATGCGCCCCTCGGGACACTGCTGGCCCGCAAGGCGCGCGCTTTGAAGAAAATCAGAAGGACTCTGGAAGCTTCGGGAAAATTCATTGGAGAAGGAGCATAATCATGTATTCGGAACACGCCCATCCCGGGTCCACCGTGGCCCGGATCGTCGGGATGACCGTCCTCGGCCTCGTCGGGGCGGTGATCATCGCTTTCCTGTTCGGCTCTCTGGTCATGCTGCTCTGGAACTGGCTCATGCCGCCCCTGCTCCACGCCGGAACGATCAATTACTGGCAGGCCTTCGGACTCGTGATCCTGGCCAAGATCCTCTTCGGCGGGTCGGGCGGGGGCCATTACGGTCCCGGCCACCGCGGCTGGAAAAAGAGAGCCCGGCGCTGGGATCGCTGGGACAAGGGCTCTTGCGGCGCGGAGGACTGGGGAGACGATTGGGCGCCGCGAGGATCCCATCGGAATTGGCGCCGATACGACCAGTATTGGAAAGACGAGGGGAAAGCCGCCTTCGAAGCCTGGCTCGACAAGCAGGATAAGGCCAAAGCCCAGGATCCGGACAAGGGACCCGGCGAGCCCAAAGCCGAATAATCCGCCCCGCCTTTCCCGGGATCAGTTGAACATCTTCTTGACGATGTCGACCAGGCCCAGGGCGTAGCCGATCTGCTGGAAGGGGATCTTGCCCTTCTCGGCGATCTTGCTGAAGCGCCCGTCCTTGTTGCTGTCCGTGGTCACGACGATAAAGTCGGCCAGGGGGGCCACGGTGTCGATCATCCGCTCATTGTCGCTGCCGGCGGGGCCGCGTCCGGCTTCGCCGCCGACATGGACGGCGACCACGAGGATCTTGTTCTTCTTGCAATACTCGAGGACCTTCTTGACCCGGGCTTCCTCGGTTTCGATGGTCAGGCCCGAAGCGCCCATGCCCTTGAGGCTGGAGCCGATGGCCACCATGATGGCCTTGAACGGCGTCCCCTTGGGAAACTTGGCCGGGTCGGTAGTGCTCTCGACGTGGAAGCCCTCAGCCGACTGCTTGTTGCCCAGTCCGACGCCGGCGGCGACCATCTCGGGGGTCGGGACGTCGCAGTAGTCGTACTTGATGTCGGCTTCCTCGAGGACGATGTTCAGGGCGTTGACGTCGTTGCTCTGGCCGGCCGATGTGGTCAGCACGGGCAGCATAGCCTTGGGAGGAGCCGTTTGGCCGGCGGCCAGGGACGCGGCCGCGGCGACGGCGAGAAGGATGACGAATGCTTTCTTCATGAGGGAGCTCCTTGCGGGTTTAGGACCGCATTATACCTCTTTTTCGGCGGGAAGCCGGCGAGGCCGCGTCAGCGGCGGGGGGGACCGCCCGGGCCTCCGGGAACCGCGTCCTCTTCCAACCAGGCATCGACCATACGGACGGCCTTGTTCCACTGGCCGCCGTAGGCGTTGACGCGCTCGCGGGTGCGCTTCTCCGAGTTGTAGAAGCCCAGGTGGTTGTACTTGACGAGCAGCTTGTCGCCCAGATCCCACCAGCCGGCGACGATCTTGTCGTTGAGATCGATGACCGTTTTGGTCAGATACTCGCGGGCCTTGGCCGGGCTCTTGGCGTAGAGGTCCAGGGCCTGCTTGTCGATCTCCGGGATCTTCTGCAGGGCGCCGCCCTCGAACTCCAGCTGGGCTTTCTGGACGTCCTTGATGGCCTGGTTGTAGATGACCTGGGCATGGAAGTCGACGTAGTCGGAAGCCCAGCGGGCCGAGGCCCGGTTGAAGACGAAGTGGTCGCCGACGGTGAAGGACTTGGGCACCGCGTTCATGCCCGCGTAGAGCGGCATGTAACAAGCCGTGTCCTGGGGCCCGAACGCGACCCAGACGATGCCCCCGATTTCATTCGGCAGGCCGGGCCGGCACTGGACCAGGCTGGTGTATTCGACGTTGGCCACGCTGATCTTGCGGGTTCGGCCGTAGTAGTTGGGGTTCTGGAAGGGACCGCCCCGGATGCCCTGGACGGGATCGAAGATCGTGCCGTAGGATTTGTCGCGGGTCCAATTCATGACGTCCTGGGCCGAGAGCTTCTGGTCGGGCTTGACCGAGAAGGGCAGGTCCATGTCGGGCGTGTTGGGATCGAGCTTGAGCGAGGGGGCGCAGCCGGCCAGGAACCGCCACAGCCTCTGGCGGCCGCCGTTGGTGCTGACGGCCGAGCCTTGGGCCGGCGAATAGGCCAGCTTCCAGTTGAAGGGCTTGCCGGCGGCCGGGTCGTAGAGCTTGTTCTCGACGGCGCAGGAGACGACGTTGGATGAGGCCAGGAAGTTGTCCTTGTCCTCCAGCTTGATCTCGCCGATGCGGGACTCGTTGGGGCAGACGCTGACGTTGTCGTCGGGCACCCGCTCCGCGCACCAGACCGCGCCGGGCTTGCCGCTCTCGGGCGTCCACAGCGGGCCGACCGGCATGATCTCGAAGATCCAGACTTCGTTCGGGTCGGACACGGCGAACATCTCGCCGTTGTCGTTGAACCCATAGCCGTAGGTCTCGGTCAGCTTGCCCATGACCTGGATGCACTCGCGGGCGGTCTTGCTCCGCTCCATGCCCAGGAGCGAGAGCATGGTCAGGTCGATCTTGGCCGAAGGCGTATTGTTGACCAGCTTGCGGACCGTGCCGATGGTCGATTCGGAGATGGCCACCTGGTTCTCGTTCATGTAGCCGAACATGCCGTGGTGGTAGGCGTAGGTGTGGGCGATCTCGGGGATCGAGAACCCGGTGTCGCCCTTGGCCGGGGCGACCTGCCACTTGGTCCCTTCCGGCCAGGTCGTGTACTGGTTGATGTGCCAGATCTTGCGGACCGAGCCCGGCTTGTGGTCGGCCGAGGGCACGTGGCCCCAGGTCCAGTCACAGGTGCCGCAGTCGCAGGTATGGGTGGTCATCGTCGACCCGTCGACCGACGCTCCTTTGCCGACCATGATGACGGTGCAGGCTTCGGAGTCGGGGGTCAGGGTCAAGTCCGGCGTCTCGGTCCGGGCCGGACCGACGAGGGCGAAAGCGGCGGCCAGCAGGCCCGCCATCAGGGCGGCACCGACCGCCCAACGTTGCGGATGTCTCATCGATCGTCTCCTTTCCTCAATTTTCCAGGGCGCTATCGACGACGCGAACGGCCTTGTTCCATAGCGGGCCGGCCAGGGAGGCCCGGCCCCGGGCCCGTTTTGCGGCGTCGTAGAGGGCGAAGTGATTGTATTTGACGAGCAGGGCGTCGCCCAGGTCCCACCAGGCCGCCACGACCTGCTCGGCGTTCTCGGTGCTGAACTTCGTCAGGAGCTTGACGGCCTCGGCCGGCGACTTGGCGTAGAGGGCCTGGGCCTGTTTGTCGATCTCCGCCATCTTGGTCAAGGCCCCGTCTTCCCACTCCCGCTGGGCCTTCTGGACGTCCTTGATGGCCTCGGAATAGACGACCTGGGTGTGGAAATCGACGTAGTCGAAAGCCCAACGGGCCGAGGCCCGGTTGAACTCGAAGTGGTCGCCGACGCTGAACGAAGGGGGGATGGCCGTGATGCCGGCGTAGAAAGGCATGTAGCAGGCGGTGTCCTGGGCGCCCCAGGCCAGCCAGACGATACCGCCGACGGGGTCCGGAAGCCAGGCCCGGCTCTGGGTCACGCTGGTGTACTCGGCGTTGGCCACGCTGATCTTGCGGGTCCTCGCCCAGTAGTTGGGGTTCTGGAAGGGGCCGCCGCGGATGCCTTGGACGGGGTCGAACGGCGTGCCGTAGGACTTGTCCCGGGTCAGGGCCATGACGTCCTGCACCGAGAGCTTCTTGTCGGGCTTGACCGCGAAGGGGAAATCCATGTTCTCGCGGTCGGGGCGGAAGTCCTGGGAGGGAGCCACGGCCGAGAAGAACCGCCAGAGGCGCTGGCGCATGCCTTTGCTGCTGAGGGCGCTGCCGGCGCCGGGGGAGTAGGTCCGCTTCCAGTTGAAGGGCTGGCCCGAGGCGGGGTCGTAGAGCTTCTGCTCGACGGCGAACGAGACGGCGTTGGGCGAGGCCAGGAAATAGTCCTGGTTGGCCAGGTCGATCTCTCCGATCCGCGATTCGTTGGGGCAGACGCTGACCATGTCGTCCGGCACCCGCTCCGCGCACCAGACGGCTCCCGGTTTGCCGCTCTCGGGCGTCCAAAGCGGCCCTGCCGGGAAGATCTCGAAGATCCAGACTTCCCTGGGATCGGCCACGGCCAGCATCTCGCCGCTGTCGACGAAGCCGTAGCCGTACTTCTCGGCCAGTCCGCCCATGAGCCGGATGGCCTCGCGGGCCGTCCGGCAGCGCTCCATGGCCAGCAGGGTCAGCATGGTGATGTTGGTCTTGGCGCTTTGGGTGGGGTTGCCGAGCTTGCGCACGTTGCCGATCGTCGACTCGCCGATGCCGAGCTGCTGGTCGTTCATGTAGCCGAAGACGCCGTGCATGTAGCCGTAGGTGTGAGCCGGCTCGGGGATCTCGACCCCGGCGAAGTCCTTCTTGATCAGGTCCCACTTGAGCCCTTCCTTGGGCGGCCAGGTCTTCATCTGGGAGATGGTGTAGAGCCGGCGCATCTCGCCGGGCTTGTGGTCGGCGGCCGGGACCTTGCGCCAGGTCCAGTCGCACGTGCCGCAATCGGCCGTGTGGGTGGCCATGGTCGAGCCGTCCGTGGAGGCGTCCTTGCCGACCATGATGACGGTGCAGTTGTCGCTCGTCGCTTCGGGCCCGCTCGCGGACGGCCGGGTCGGCAGGGCCAGAAAGACGGTCGCGGCGGCCAGGAGGACCAGCGCCGCGAAGAGGGTGAAGGCGGGGCGTCGGGGTCGCTTCATCGAGGGGCTCCTTGGGTTCGAAGAGATGTCATTCGTAGTGGATCCGGTCCGGGGCGGCCTTGGCCGGGTCGCGGTAGTAGTGGCCTGCGCCGTCGCGGACAAGGTCGGCGTACTTGGGCGCGCCGGTCAGGCGGATGGCCTTGTCGGGCGTCTTCTTGCTGAACTGGCGGATGATCTCCAGGGTCGTGCTCATGTGCTGGCCGACCCGCTTGTCCATCGGCCAGCCCTTTTCATCGTAGGCGACGAAGAGCTTCTTCTTCCCGGCCAGGCTGAGAAGGAAGGGATCCTTGCCGTCGAGCAGGAGCTTCACGGTCTTGGGGCCGGTGGGCTGGTCCAGGAAGGGAATCGGCGCCTCGAGCAGGAAGGGCAGGGTGTCGGAATAGTCTCCGATCTCCCGGTGGGATAGACCGCGGAAGTTCTGGGGCGAGGGCTCGACGTGGCTGTCATAGCCCTCCATGGCCTTGACCGTCATGGCCGCCAGGGTGGCGATCTTGGCCGATTTCTGGGGAGCCACGATGCAATTGGTGACCGGGAACATCGTCTCGGCGCCATGCAAGTCGAAGGCGATGTCGACCTTCTCCTTGCGCATCAGCTCCATGGCCGCGTAGGTGACCCGCTCCATGGGCGGGCCGTCCGGCCGGCCGGGCCAGGTCCGGTTGGTGTTGCGGACGTCGAGATAGGACAGCATCTGCTTCTCCGGGTAGTGGATGTAGACGTCCGGATCCGGCCAGGACTCCAGCGGCGAGGCGTCCCGCGTCCCCATTCGGAACCGGACCTTGCCCCAGTCGGTGGGGATGTCGAAGTACAACGGGTAGCCGTCACCCGCCTTCGTGTTCCGGCTGCCCGAGACGTTCAGGGTGGGGATGATGTAGAGCGTCCCCTTCTCGACGACGGTGTTCTCGATCATGATCAGGACGGCCAGGAGGCCGGCCGGCTCGTTGGCGTGGGTGTCGGCCATGAGCAGGGCCTTGCCTCCGGGCTCGGCGCCTTCCAGGATGAAGACGTCGGGGTCCGTGAACGAGCCCTTGAGGCCGGGCGAGTAGTCGGAAAGCTTGATGACCTTGGTTACGCCCGGGCCGGCCACGAAGGTCATGCCATAGTGGCGGTGCTTGAACAGCGGGACGCCTCCGGCGACGGTCAGGGCGGCGAAGAGGACGGCCAGGACGGCCTTGAGACGGGCCGGATGGGCCATGATTTCGGGCTCCGGGGCGCTCATTTGACCCTCAAGAGGCGGAGGACGAGCGGGACGAGAACCAGCAGGCCCAGGATCAAGTCGTTGGCGCTCTTCCTCTCGCGCAGGAAGTTCCAGCCGAGAAGGAGGACCAGCCCGGCCGTGATCACGTAGTAGAGGATCATGATGATGTTCATGGCGGGGACCTCACATGCTCCAGCGGACGAGGAAGGCCAGCTTGGCGCTGTAGACGACCATCAGGATGCCGGTGATCGTGATGACCAGCCAGGGCAGCCAGGTCTGGCGGAGGAAGGACCAGTATGTTCCTTTGTATTCGGAGACCATGACGCTCAAGCGGCCGATCAGGGCCGTAGGCGGCAGGCCGTCGCCGAGCGGCCAGAGAATGCTCAAGCCGGCGATGGCCACCGTGGCGTGCAGCCCGATCGAGTCGAAGAACCAGATCAGGGGGATGCCCAGGATGGCCGCCGCGCCGTAGGTCAGCACCCCCTCGGAGACCGGGATGATGACGGCCAGGGAGATGAAGAGCAGGACGAGGGGGATGATGATGACCGAATAGGAGATCATCCCCCGCACGCCCGTCGCGGTCATGATCTGCTGGAGCATGCCGACGACGATCATGGTCGCGAGCAACGGCAGGAGCCGCTGCATCGTCTCTCGGGCCAGCTTCAGGACGTGAAGCCGCTTGGGGCTGACCAGCCAGGCCGTGAGGGCGGCCGCCGTGAATTCGAGCGGCAGGCCGAAGATCGGGGTCGCGAACGGCCAAATCCGATTGGCGATGATCAGGCCGAAGAAGACGAGGAAGGGCATGAGCACCCGCCAGCCGTTCATCCCGGGCGGGGCCGGGGGCAGGGCGGCCAGAGCGGCGGCTTTGTCCATCCCGCCCTCCTTCTTCAGCCCGAACCAGAGGATGGTAAAGGTGCCGAGGATGAGGACCGGGATGCCCAGGGTGTAGGTGAACCCGACATAGGGGATCGCCGTCCCGGCGCAGAGGATCATGGCCCAGATGTTGACCGGGGGCGCGGCCGCGGCCAGGCCGGCCACGATGAACAGGATGGCGGCCACCTTGCGCTCGGGGATGCCGAGGGCCTTGAGGGCCAGGGCGACCGGGGCGCCGACGACCAGGAGCGAGACGCTGCCCGCTCCCGTCAGGGCGCCCGGGATCAGGATGATGATCATCAGCACCAGCAGGGCCACCACCCGGACGTTGTAGAAGAGCCGGATGGCGCCCCGGACGACGTAGTTGACGCCGCCCGACTCGTTGACCAGGGCCATGAAGATCGTGGCCGTGGAGAAGACGAGCATGACGTCGAGGTAGGGGAACATGCCCTCGACGAGGTGGCGCGGGAGCTCGGCGATCGGCGGCGTCTTGAGGAAGGCGCCGCCCAGTCCCCCGGCGACGGCGGCGGCCAGGATGCTGAGCTCGACGGAAAGCTTCTTGAAACTGGCCACCGCGTAGGCGGCCACCATGAGGAGAAGGATGGCACCGATTTGCAGGGTCATGTAGGCTCCAAGCGCGGATTGTAGTCCTGCGCCCGGTCACGGTCAAGGGAAGTTGGCGGGGCATTTCGTCGGACAACCGGCGTGCCTCGGAGAGCCGCTTCATCTCCCCATCCTGAATTGACTTTTCGGCCTCTTTGAGCAAACATGAAGCGCATGCGTCTGGGCTTCGATCTGCGTCCCTTCCTCAAGCACGAAACGGGTGTCGGCGTGTATTTCCGGAATCTCCTGTTCGAGCTCGCCCGCCTGGACGCGGAGAACGAATATTATCTCTTCTCGGCCTCTTGGAAGGACCGCTTTCCTCCGGAAAGAATCCCTCCCTTCCGCCATTTGCATTTCCGCGACCTCCGGCGGCCGGTCAAGGCCGTGAATTTCGGCTGGTACCTGTTCGGCCGGCCGAGCCTCGATGCGGTCTTCGGCGCGCGCCTCGACCTGACCCATTCCCCGACGCCCCTGCCGCTCCCCACGCGCGGGCGGAAGATCGTCACCGTCTGCGACTTGTTCTTCATGGACGATCCCGGGAAGGCCGATGCCGAGGCGCGCCGCCATTTCCTGAATAAGACGGAAGCCTCGCTTCGGCGGGCGGACGGGATCATTACGATCTCGGAGTTCACGAAGAAGGCCCTTCGAGATCGTTTCAGACTCGACGCGGCGAAAATCATCGTGACTCCGCTCGGGCTGAGCCGGCCCTTCTTCGAGGTCGCTCCGCCCGGCGCCGCCGAGGCGACGCGCCGAGCCTATGGCCTGCCCGACGAATTCCTCCTGTTCGTCGGCGCCATGGAGCCGCGCAAGAACCTGCCTCGTCTGATCGAAGCCCTGTCGATCGTCCACAAGACCCATCGGCCCGTCCCCCTGGTTCTCGTCGGCCGCGCGGGTGGAGACCGCACCCGGGTCCTGGCCGGGATCAAGGCCCGCGGGCTCGATCCCTGGGTTCGCCTGCTCGGCTACCTTCCCGAGCCCGAAGTCCGCGGCCTTTATCATGCCGCCGCGGCCTTCGTCTTCCCCTCGCATTGTGAGGGATTCGGGCTCCCCCTCCTCGAGGCCATGGCCTCCGGGCTGCCCTCCGCGGTGTCGGGCGTCTCCGCCCTGCCTGAGGTCGGCGGTGATGCGGCGCTCTATTTCCGGCCGGACGATCCCGCGGAAATGGCGGCCCAGATCGTCCGGCTCCTCGAGGATCCCGGGCTTCGGGATACGCTCCGGGCGCGGGGGCGGGAGCGGGCGCGGCTGTTCACCTGGGAAAAGACGGCCGCCGCCACGCTGGCGTTCTACGGCGAGGTCCTCGGGCGGCGATGAAGACCATCCTCTTCGTCTCGCACTCCGCCGAGCTCAACGGCGCCGAGCTTTGGCTGCTCGAAACTCTGCGGGGGCTCGACCGGGCGAAATATACGCCCCGGCTCATCGTCCCGCGGCCCGGTCCCCTGGCGGATGCCGTCCGGGCCATCGGCGTCGAGGTCCGCATCGTCCCCATGAAGTGGTCGATCACCGAGAAATCCCGGCTCTGGCGCCAGCCGTTCGCCGGGCTCTGGAACGTGGTGAGCGTCAAGCGGCTCGCACGGATCATCCACCGGGAGCGGATCGATCTCGTGATCACGAATTCAGCCGTGATTTTCAGCGGAGCCAAAGCCGCCTGGCGCCTGGGCGTCCCTCACGTCTGGGTGATCCACGAGGTCCTGGGCGGAGACGCGCCTTTCCTGCATTCGATCTATGGCCGCCGGGCCCTGGCCCGCTTCATCCTCGCGAGATCGGCGAAGGTCATCGTCAATTCGAAGCTGACCGGCTCGGCATTCGGCGACCAGGCCAAGATCGCGGTCGTTCCCAACGGCTTGGAGATTACGACCGGGGCTTCCGTCCGCCGGGAGGCCATGCGGGCCGAGCTCGGCCTCGAAAAGGGAGATTTTGCGGCCGGGATCGTGGGCAAGATCTACGAGGGGAAGGGCCAAAGGGAGGCCGTGGCGGCCGCGGCCCTCCTGGCGCCCCGCCATCCGGGCTTCAAGCTCCTGGTCATCGGCGACGTCCGGGACGAGGCCTACGCCCGGTCGCTCCGGGCGTTCGTCGCGGCGAACGGGCTGGAGCGGCGGGTCTTGTTCCTCGGCTACCGGCCCGACGTCGGCGACATCCTCAAGCTCCTGAATGCCGTCGTCGTCGCCTCGGTCGTCGAGTCCTTCGGCCGGCCGGCCCTCGAGGGCATGGCCGCGGGCATCCCCGTCCTGGCCGTGCGGGCCGGCGGCCTGACCGAGATCATTCGTCCGGGCGACAACGGCTTCCTCATGGAAACGCGCGCCCCCGAGGCCATCGCCCGCGGGCTGGAATTCATCATCGGGAACCCGGCCGCGGTCGCGGCCGCCGTCGAGGGCGGCTACCGGACGATCCGCGAGGAGTACTCTCTCGAAAAGCAGATCCGGGGCGTCGAGAGCGTGCTGGCCGATGTCTTGGGGACGGCTTAGCTCATGGACCTGTCGATCGTCCTGGTCAGCTACAACGATGTCCGGCGCCTGAAGGCCTGCCTCGCCTCGCTCCGGGAGAACCCGCCCGCCGCGGAGCATGAAATCCTGGTTGTCGACAACGCCTCGACCGATGGGACCGCGGAGACGGTCCGCCGCGAATTCCCCGGCGTCCGGGTGATCGCGAATCCTCAAAACGCCGGGTTTTCGGCGGCGAACAACCGGGGCGCCGCGGAGAGCCGGGGACGCTTCCTTCTCTTCCTCAACACGGACACGCTCGTTCCCCGCGGGGCGCTGACGGCGCTCGTCGGACGCCTCGCCTCCGATCCGTCGATCGGCGGCGCCGGCCCGGCCATGGTCCGGGGGCCCGGCGACTACCAGGTCTCTTTCGGGAACCGCGTGGATTTCATGGCCCAGATCTACCAGAAATTCGTCCTGAACCCCCGCTGGAAGCGCGCCCTCCGGAAGCGCCGGGACGAGCGCTCAGTCGGATGGTTGAGCGCGGCCTGCCTCCTGTGCCGGCGGGAGGCGTTCGACCGGGCCGGCGGGTTCGACGAGCGGTTCTTTATTTATTTCGAGGACATCGATCTCTGCGTCCGGGTGCGGGCGGCGGGCTGGAAGCTCCTCTACGTCCCGTCCGTGGAGGTCGGCCACGAGGGCGGCGCGACGACGTCCGCAACCCCGGCTCTCCGGGCCGCGAGCCGGTTCGAATATCGGCGCAGCCAGCTCTATTATTATCAGAAACATAATTCCGCCGCCTCGCGGCGCTTGCTCCGGGCGTCCCTCAGGGCGAACGTCCTCTTCCTCGGACTGGGCGGGGCGTTCCGCGGGGAAGCCGGACGAACGCTTCGGGCCCGGTATCGGGCGCTCCTGCGGGAGGAGAAAGCGCCATGATGCGCAAGCTCCGGGTCTTAGAGATGATCGACAAGCCGTCGCTCGGCGGCGGGCAGGTCCACCTCCTGACACTGGCTAAGCATCTCGATGGGAGCCTGTTCGAGGTCGAGATTGCGGCCGCGGGCGGCGGGCCGCTCGAGGAGGAGGCGCGCAAGGCCGGATTGCCGTTCGTCCCGCTTCCCGTCCGGAAAAGCCTGTCGCAAAAGGACGCGCGGACAATCGCCCGTGTCCTCCGCGAGCGGAGGATCGACATCCTCCACACCCACGGCGGCGTGGCGGGCCTGGTCGGCCGGCGGGCGGCGGCGAGAGCCGGGACGCCCGTCGTCGTCCATACGCTCCATGGGATCCATTACCTCCACTACCGCAATCCCTTCCTGAAATACCTGCTTGTCCTCGCGGAGAGGAGGCTGGCCCGCCGGACCGACGCCGTGATCTTCGTCTCTCGGGCCGATTATGACCGCGGCACGTGGTTCCGGCTGGCGCCGCAACCGAAGATGCGCCTCATCAGGAACGGCGTCGCACTCCCGGACGACGACGGCCCCGACGGCGGTCGGCGCCGGGAGGCGCTTCGCGCGGCGCTCGAGCTCGACGGCCCGGTCGTGGGCGCGGTCTCCCGGCTCCACCGCCAGAAGGGCGTCATCTACCTTCTGCGGGCGGCCCCGGAGATCCTGAGGCGCCGGCCGGAGGCCAGGATCGTGGTCGCGGGCGGCGGGCCGCTCGAGGGCGAGTTGCGCCGCCTTGTGACGCGGCTGGGCCAGGACCGCCGCGTGCTGCTCCTCGGCGAGCGTTCCGACGCCCGGGACCTGCTCGCCCTCTTCGACGTTCTCGTCCTTCCCTCGCTTTGGGAAGGTCTGCCCCTCGTCCTCCTCGAGGCGGCCATGCTCGGGAAGCCCATCGTCGCCACGGACATCGACGGTGTGCGGGAAGTCGTCC
The DNA here is from genome assembly GCA_003141555.1 of Candidatus Aminicenantota bacterium. Lineage (GTDB taxonomy): Bacteria > Acidobacteriota > Aminicenantia > Aminicenantales > UBA4085 > FEN-413. The sequence goes on along the minus strand of PLMN01000025.1, from coordinate 19,678 downwards.
GCGACGGTGAGACCGGCCTCCTCGTCCCGCCGGCCCGGCCGGACGCGCTTGCCGCGGCCGTTGTCGGCCTGCTCGACGACCCCGGGCTCGCGGCGCGGCTCGGCGGGGCGGCGCGGTCGGAAATCCAGGCCGAGTTCAGCCTCGAGCGGATGGTCAAGGAAACCCAGAACCTGTACCTCGATCTGGCCTCGGCCAAGATCCCGGCTTGATCCCCGGAAAAGGAGCCGGGGGATGTCCCGCCGCGCGCAAATCTGATACAAATCTGATATAATCAACGAGATGGAAAACATCAAGGTTGCCCTAGTCCACGACTGGCTGACCGGCCGCCGGGGAGGAGAAAAGGTCCTGGAAGTCCTGGCCGAAATCTTTCCCGAAGCTCCCATCTACACTCTCCTGCGCTTCCCCGGCAGCCAGATCGAACCCATCGAAAAGCGGGACATCCGGACGAGCTTCGTCCAGCGCCTGCCCTTCCTGAAGAAGCGCTACCGCTCGTACCTGCCCCTCTTCCCGCTTGCCGCGGAACAGTTCGACCTCCAGGAGTACGACCTCGTCGTCTCGAGCTCGCACTGCACGGCTAAAGGCGTCATCCCCCGGGCCGACGCCCTCCATGTGTCCTACGTCCATTCCCCGATGCGGTACGCCTGGAACCAGTATCATTCCTATTTTGGGCCGGGCAAGCTCTCGTACCTGTCCCGGCGCGCGATCCCGCCCCTCATCCATTACCTCCGCCTGTGGGACGAGTCGTCCTCGGCCCGGGTGGACCATTTCGTGGCTAATTCCAGGGCGGTAGCCCGCCGCATCGAGAAATATTACCGCCGGACGGCCGATGTGATCCATCCACCCGTCGACACCGAAGCCTTCACCCCGCCCGACGCCGAGCCGGATCGCTCCTACGACCTGATCGTCTCCGCGCTCGTTCCCTACAAGAGGATCGACCTGGCCATCGCGGCGTACAACCGCCTCGGCCGGCCGCTCAGGATCGTGGGCGAGGGGCCGGATTACCGGGCCCTGCGCAAGCCCGCCCGGCCGAACGTTCAATTCCTCGGTCCGCTCGGGAGGGATGACCTCCGCCGGCTCTACCGCGAGGCGCGGGCTTTCATCCTGCCGGGGGAGGAGGATTTCGGAATTGCCGTCCTCGAGGCCCAGGCCTGCGGGACGCCGGTCGTAGCTTACGGCCGCGGCGGCGCCCTCGAGACCGTCCTCGAGGGCAAAACGGGCCTTTTCTTCGACGAGCCCACGCCGGAGAGCCTCCTGGCCGCGCTTGACAAATTCGGAGGCCTGGAATTTAATAAATCGGCTATTCGATCCCATGCTCTGGGTTTCTCGCGGGACATCTTTAAGGAAGCGATGACGTCCTATCTCCGCCGCCGCTGGCGGGAATTCAAGGAAGCGAAGTGATCAACAGGCCCCGCGCCCGTCTTTTCGGGCTGTTCGTGGCGAGCGACACGGTGGCCATCGTCATGGCCTACATCTGGACGTACCTGTTCCGGTTCTATTCCTATATCATCCCCGTGACCAAGGGCGTCCCCGCGATCGGGTCGTATCTTCTCGTCCTGCCCCTGTTCCTGATCGTCCACCTGGCGATCTTCTATCTCCAGGGGTTTTACCGAAGCCGCCTGAAGAGGACCAAGCTGGACGACTTCCTCTACATCATCCTCAACGTCCTGCTCACCTTCGCGATCGTGGTCGCGTTCCTGGGCATCGTCAAGATGTACGGCGGCGGCCGGCCCCTGACCGTGGTTGGGCTGCCCGTGGTCGAGCCGTCGCGGCTCTACCTGGCGACGTACGGCCTGGGCGTCGTCTTCATGATCGCCTTCCTCCGCAACCAGATTTACTACTTCATGAAGCGCCGCTATGCCCGGGGACTGGGCCTCCAGAACGTCGTGGTCGTCGGGGCGGGGGAGATGGGCGTGGCCGTCGCCCAGAAGCTTTACCAGTACGCCGATCTGGGCTTCGTGGTGAAAGGCTTCCTGGACAACGAGCGGACGGTGGGCGAGTCCATTCCCATCGACGGCGGGGTTCCCGTTCTCGGCCGGATCGAGGACCTCAGCCGGGTGATCGAAGACTACAACATCCAGGAAATCTACGTCGCCCTGGACCTGACCAACTACGCGAAGATCATCGACACAGTCCAGATCGTGAACAAGTATCCGGTGAACGTCCGGCTCATCCCCGACCTCTTCCAGCTGCTGACCCTCAAGGCCAATATCCAGGACCTGGACGGCTTCCCGGTCATCTCCATCGACGAGGTCCCCCTCCGCGGGGGGAAGCGCGTGATCAAGCGGCTCTTCGACATCCTGGCCTCGGGCTTCGGCCTGCTCGTCCTGTCTCCGTTCTTCCTGATCGTCGCGGCCGTCATCAAGATTACGTCGCGCGGTCCGGTCTTCTACCATCAGGAGCGGGTGGGCATGGACGGCCGGCGGTTCGTCTGCCATAAGTTCAGGACGATGGTCTTTGACGCGGAAAAGGCCACCGGGCCCGTGATGTGCCGGGCCGACGACCCGCGGATCACCCCCTTCGGCCGGTTCCTACGGCGCTATAGCCTCGACGAGCTCCCCCAACTGGCCAACGTCTTCAGCGGGGCGATGAGCCTGGTTGGGCCCAGGCCCGAGCGGCCCGAGTTCGTCAAGGAATTCACGGAGAAGATCCCGAAGTACATGCTCCGCCACAAGATGAAATCAGGCATCACCGGCTGGGCCCAGATCCACGGGCTGCGGCAGGGGACATCGATCGAAAAGCGGCTGGAGCACGACTTCTACTACATCCAGAACTGGTCCTTCGGCCTGGACATCAAGATCCTCTGGCTGACCTTCCGCAAGGGCTTCATCGACCGGAGCATCACCCTCGGAGAGAAATAGCGCTTGGGGGTACCACTCAAAAGCACGCGCGCCTTCCTGCCGTTTCGGCATGATGACCCCTCGCAATGGTACTGCTTGTAATCCAGAGGCGCTGCGAGGGATCTCCTCTGCCCCGGAGGGATCGGCATTTTAAAGAAGAGATTCCGGGCTACGCTCGGAAAGACGATCAGAGTTTCGGGCTGGCGCTAGTCTGCTTTCTTCCCTCGCCGGTGCTCGCGGAGGATCGACAATCCCAGCACGAAGTAATAGACGCCCGAGGCGACCGTTGCCAGGGCGGTGATCCGGAAGACCCAGGGCATGTAGCCCGCCGCGGTTCTGAGATGGTTCAACCAGAGGACGAGGAACACCGTCCCCACCTGGCAGGCGGTGGTCACTTTGCCCAGGATGGACGGGGCGAACGTCTTCTGGCCCCAGGAGACGAAGGCGTACGCCGCGCCGGACACGATCATGATGTCCCGGGCGAATACGAGCACAGTCAGTCCGAGGGGAATGTAGTTCGGCACGCCGAGCTTCGGAATCGTGAGGACCACGTAGGAGGTCGCCATCAGGAGCTTGTCCCCCGCCGGGTCGAGGATCGTCCCCAGTTTGGACCGTTGATGCCAGACGCGGGCGGTGAACCCGTCGAGAAGGTCGGTCAGGCTGGCCAGGACGAAGATGAGGAGCGCTTCGGTCGGCCGGCGGATGAGGATTGCCCGGAGGAAGAACGGTACGAGGAGGATGCGGAATAGACTGAGGACGTTGGGGACCGTGAGGACGGTCGATTTCAGGGCGTCCGTTCTCTTCTGGTTCATGGTCCGGTCGGGGCGGCCGCGCCTCCTATTTAATGATTCCCAGGAGGAGGTCGAAGATCCGGGTCGCCTCCGCGCCGGAAACGGGCTGCTCCGGCCGGAACGTCCGGTCGGCCGAAAGCTCCATCAGCTGATAGGCGAGCACCTGGGCGATAGGCTGAAAATAGACGTGTTCCGGGGGGACGTCGGCGATCTTGATCCGATCGACCGGGATCTGCTCAATGATCCGGTATTTCTGCTTCTTCAGGAAATCCACGAGCCGGACGAGCGTCTCCGCGAGCTCCGCCCGGGCGAGAATCTTCCGCGGCTGGAAGGTGTGGTTGGAATAGACCTCCATCAGGGCGTAGGCCGCGACCTTGACGATGTAGCGCCCCGCCCAGGAGGTGGTGATGTCGACGATGACCGGGGGCTTAGGCGCGGACTCCTCGAGCATATCCCTGAACTTGACTCCGATCAGGGCGGCCACGTCCTCCTTGGTCACCGCCTCCAGGGCTGGGATGCCGCCGTACTGGCTCGGAAGCTCGACGACCCCGAGGCGGCCTTTCAGGCTATCAACCCGGTCCTTGGCCGTCTTGTTCTGGGGGTCGACATCCAGGACGCGCTGGTAGGCGTCCAGGCTCCGCGACTGCTGCCCGGCCTTGAGTAAGGCGTCGGCGTAGTCGAGGAGGATCTGCTTGTCGTTCGGATCGTTCGTGCTCGCCGTTTTCAGGTGGAAGAGCGCGGACGTATAGTTCTTCTCCCGGAGGTAGATCCTGGCCAGGGCGAGATGGGCTTCCTGGGCCTTGGGCGCGTACTCGAGCGCCCGGAGGTAGGAATCCCGGGCTTCGGCCAGGTCGCCGGCCGTGACGTGGGCCCGTCCCTCGGCCAGGAGCCGGTCGGTCCGCTCGGTCCGGTAGGCGTCTGCTTCGCGCCCGGCCCATTCGTTTTCGGGGTCCCGCTTTAGGGCTTCGAGGTACTCGTTGTAGGCCAGGTCGGGCTGGTTCGTCCGCTGGTAGATCTGGCCCAGCCCGATGTAGGCGAGGGGGAGCTCCGGGAAGTCCCGGACGGACTGCAGGAAGTTGGCTTCGGCCGCGCGAAGGTCGTTGGCGATGAGCGCCGCATAGCCCAAGCCGGCATAGCAGAACGGGTTCCGGATGCCCAGGGCGCCCAGCATTTTCCGGGCCCTCTCGAGGTCGCCCTGCTTGAGGGCGGCCCAGGCGTCGGCGACGGCGATGCGGTCGTCGAGCGACAGCCCGGCCGTCGCCCCGGGCGACGGCGCCTCAACCCGGAGCGAGGGCGGGGGAGGCGTCAGGGTCACGCACGCCGCGAGGCCCAGCGCCAGGAGCCCGAGGGCGCTGATCTTCTTCACCACGGTGTCCCTCCTCGCTCGATATACGGCAGATAGGGCAACATCTGCTCCGGATCGGCCATGACCTGCATCTCGAAGTTCTCCCCGCTCTCCCGCCTCTTCAGGACGATCGTCCACTTCGGAAACGCGTCGAGGACATCCTTCCGGTCGCGCGGGATCCGCACATAAAATAATTGGAGTCGCTGGAAAAGTAAAGAGCGGAGGCGATCGCGGAGGGCCGGGACGCCCTCGCCCGTGGCCGCGGAGACGTACAGACCTTCCGACCCGGCCGCGGCGTTGCGCTTCAGGAATTCCCCGGGGTCCGGGAGGCGGTCGATCTTGTTGAAAACGTCCAGGCGGGGGATCTCAGCCGCCCCGATCTCCTCGAGGATCCGGACGACCGCCTCCCTCTGGGCGTCGGCCCCGGCCGCGCTCAGGTCGATGACGTGGATGATCAGGTCGGCCTCGTTGACCTCCTCGAGCGTTGCTTTGAACGACGTGACCAGCTCGACCGGCAGCTTCCGGATAAATCCGACGGTATCGCTCAGGAAATAGCTCAGCCCGTCGGGGAACGAGGCCCGCCGGACCAGGGGGTCGAGCGTCGCGAAGAGCTGGGGCGAGGTGAACGTCGACTCCTGGGCCAGCCGGTTGAAGAGCGTCGATTTGCCGACGCTCGTGTAGCCGACGAGGGAGACGAGGGGGATGAGGCTTTCGCGCCGGCTGCGGCGCTGGCCCGCCCGCCGCTTTTGGACGCCCTTGATCTCGCGTTTGATCCGGGCGATGCGGTCCTCGATGCGGCGGCGGTCGACTTCGAGCTTCTTCTCGCCGGGGCCGCGCGTCCCGATCCCACCCCCAAGGCGCGAGAGCTCCTTGCCCTTCCCGACCAGGCGGGGCCGGAGGTAGCTCAGCTGGGCGAGCTCCACCTGGAGCTTGCCCTCGTTCGATCGTGCCCGCTGGGCGAAGATGTCCAGGATGAGCTGCGTCCGGTCGATGACCGCGACGTCGAGGGCCTTCTCCAGGCTTCGGAGCTGGGTGGGGCTGAGGTTGTTGTCGAACACGACGAGCCCGGCCTCGAGCTCCCGGACCAGGCGCCGGATCTCCTCGACCTTGCCCTCCCCGATGAAGGTCTTGGGATTGACCTTGGGCCGGACCTGGAAGACCTTCTCCACGACGGTCGCCCCCGCGGCCCGGACGAGGCCGCCGAGCTCCTCCACCGAATCCTCGGCTTCGAGCTTTTGCCGGATGTTCACGGCCAGGTGGACGAGGATGGCTTTTTCGGCCGGTGAATGTTCCATATCAGCTCCTCGACGCTTCGATCCGGGCCAGGATTTCCGCGCCCGCGTCCGCCTGGAACCAGGTCAGCCCGTCCATCTTCCGGAACCAGGTCATCTGCCGCTTGGCGTAGCGGCGGGTGTCGATCTTCGTCAGGGCGGCCGCCTCATTCCGCCCGATCTCGCCCTTGAGGTGGCGAAGGACGTGGCGATAGCCGAGAGCCCGGAACGGCGGCGCGGTTTCGTCCAGGCCGGAGGCGATCAGCCCGGCCACCTCTTCGACCAGGCCCCGCTCGAACATCCTGTCGGTCCGGGCTTCGATCCTTCGGACGAGATCGGCCCGCTCCCGGAGGAGGCCGATCTTGAGGATGCTGAAATCGGCGACGCGGCTGCGCGTTTCGCGGAAATGGTCCGACATCGTCCGCCCGGTCAGGGTCTGGACTTCGAGCGCCCGGACGATCCGGATGCGGTCGCGGGCCCCGACCTTGGCCGCGTAATCCGGATCGGCCGCCGCGAGCCGCCGCCAAAGGGCGTCGAGCCCCACCTGGCCCGCTTCCCGGTCGAGGGCGGCGCGGATGGCCTCGTCGCGCCCCGGCCCCGGGAACAGCCCCTCGAGCAGGGCCTTGATGTAGAGCCCCGTCCCGCCGACGACGAATGCCCGGCGGCCGCCCCCGCGGATGGCGCCGATCGCTTCGAACGCCCGGGCCGCGAAATCGGCGGCCGTGAATTGGGCGCGGGCGTCGATGATGTCCAGGAGGTGATGGGGCACCCGGTGCCGGTCCTCGGCCGAGGGCTTGTCCGTCCCGATATCGAAGCCCTGATAGACCTGCATCGAATCGGCGTTGACGATTTCGCCGCCGGTCCGCTCCGCGAGATCCAGGGCCAGAACGCTCTTGCCGGCGCCGGTGGGCCCGACGATGAGGACGAAGGATTTGGCTTCAGGTCGCAAGGTGAATGAGGAGATAGACGGCTACGAGGGTGACGAGGACGAGCAGGGCGAAGATTTGCTTGCGCCTCAAAGACATCCGACCTTCTCCATCGACCGGACGAGCGCGGCTTCATGGGCCGGGCCCAGGGCCTTCTTCACGGCCAGGACCTCGGCCGCCAGGATCTCGTCGAACCCCTGGAGGAGGGTCCGGTAGAGCTCTTCGGGAAGATGGCTCGCCGTCGCTTCGAGGGCGGGGTCGATCGCCACCCGGCCGTCCGCGAGGAGCTTCATCTTCTGAAAGACCGGGCCGAGGTGGGCCCGGGCCTCCTCGAGGCTGTTTCCGAGGATGGTGTGGGAGAGGGGCCCGATCTGCTTGGCGATGTACCTGTGGACGAAGGCGCATTTCTCGTTCAGCGCCTCCAGGACCGCCGGCGCATCCGAGGCCGCCCCGTCCCCCGCCGGGCGCGCTTTCGGGCCCTTGTCGGGCGCGGCCAGGATGTCCAGGCAGGCCAGGGTGAAGAGGACCTTGCGGCTCTGGGCCAGACCGAGCTCGGAGCGCTCGTAGAAGGCCTTGAGATTCGGCGAGCGGCGCAGGAGGCCGAGCGCGTACTTCTCGTACGGCTCGAAGGGCAAATGGTGAAGGAAGGGAGGCGTCCCCACGTAGATCGGCTCATTTTCGTCAGGGAGGAGCCGGTCGAGTAGGGCGCCATCCCGGATCTGGCGGAGTCCCTGGAGAATGAGGTCGGGGGTCGGCAGGAGGCCGAGCCGCTCCCCGTTCGCGATCGGAATTCCGGGCTCGTAGGCGAACGGCCCTCCCATCCGTTCGAAGAGGGGAAACATCTGCCGGACGAAGAACGATTCCATCAGGTTCCAGAGGGGGAGGGGCGGCACGAGGCCGAGCTCTCCGATCGCCCGGATGCGCGAAATGCCCGCCTCGGCCGCGCGCTTCTCGCATTGCCGGGCGGCCTCGGCCGGAAGGACTTTCTTCTTGACCAGAGCCTTGAGGAAATCCTTCTCGGGGAAGGAGCCCTTTTCGAGGACGATCCGCCCCTTGTCGAAGTGGAGCTCGGATTCCGCCGCGCCGCGGCGGACGCGGAGCCGGCCCGTCGCCTCGCGCTGCCAGAGGAGGAACAGAAGCCGGGGGAAAGGGGTCTCGACGAGCGAGCCCTCGAAAAGGCAGTCCTTCATGGGCTTAATGTATAGGACGGACGATGGCCTGTCAATTCACGGAAATTGGTGACACTGGGAATTCGGTGAGGCTGGGAATTCGGTGACACGATCCCAAATCAAGAGAATTGGGTCGCGTCACCGAATTCCCGGGATCGCGTCACCGAATTCCCGGGGTCGCGCGCGTCTCCGATTTCCGGTCGGTCAGGAGCCCTTGCGGACTTCGCGCTCGAGGCGCCCGTCCTTGAGGAATAGGATGCGCTCGGTCTGCTGGGCCACGTTCGAGTCGTGGGTGACCATGATGATCGTGTTCCCCGAATCGTGGAGCTTATGGAAGAGGTTCAGGATTTCTTGCCCGGTCTTGGAATCGAGGTTTCCCGTCGGCTCGTCGGCCAGGAGGATGGATGGCTCGTTGACCAGCGCCCGGGCGATGGCGATCCGTTGCCGCTCGCCGCCCGAGAGCTCGGGCGGCCGGTGATCGATGCGGTCGGTCATGCCCACGATGGCGATCGCCCGGCGGACCTTCTCCTCGCGCTCCTTTTTTTTCGTGCCCTTGTAGATGAGCGGGAGCTCGACGTTGCGGAAGGCGGTCGCCCGGGGGAGGAGGTTGAAGACTTGGAAGACGAACCCGATCTCCCGGTTCCTGGTGAAGGCCAGGTCGTTCTCGGTCATCTGGCTGACGAGCTTGCCGTTGAGGACGTAGCGGCCCTCGGTCGGCGAGTCGAGGCAGCCGAGGAGGTTCATGAGCGTCGATTTCCCGGAGCCCGAAGGCCCCATGATGGCCATGAACTCGTTCCTCTGGACGTCGAACGTCACGTCGCACAGGGCCTTGACCTGGGTCTTGCCCAGATCGTAGGTTTTGCCGAGGTGTTCGATCGAGATGACCGGGCCGTTCGGGGCGTTCATTTCTTGGCGTCGTCTTTTTTGATGTCGGGTTTGATGAGCGTGTCGTCCTTGAGCTGGCGGAGGGCGTCGTAGGGGCCGGCCACGATCTCCTGCCCCTCGGCGAGGCCGTCCGTGATTTCGATCATCAGCTCGCCCAGGATCCCCTTCTTGACCGGGATGAACTTGGCCCGCCCGCCGCTCACGGTGTATACCCCTTCCTCCTCGCTGCCGGTCCTCTTCGCCGCGACCGCCGGGGCGCCGGCCTCGGCTTTCCGGTCGCGGAGGACGAGGGCCGAGATGGGCACGGCCAGGACGTTCTTCTTCTCGCCGGCGATGATGTCGGCCGACGCGGAGAGGCCCGGTTTTAGGAGCTTGGACGGGTTTTCGAGCGTGATCTTCACCTTGAAGTCCTTGGACTCCTGGGTATTGGAGGACGTGGTGAGCGTCGTCTTCTGGATGGCCGAGCTGCCGATTTCGGTGACTTTGCCCGTGAAGATCTGGCTCGGGAACGCGTCGACCTTGATGTCGGCCGTCTGGCCGAGCTGGACGCCGATGACGTCGGTCTCGTCGACTTGAACCTCGACTTCCATCACCGACAGGTCGGCGATCGTCATGAGGACCGTTCCCGGATTGTTCATCGTCCCGATGATGGCCATTTCGCCTTCTTCGGCGGGGCGGCTGGTGATGACGCCGTCGATGGGCGACAGGAATTCGGTCTTGTTCAAATTGTCGACCGTGCTCTTGAGCGAGGCCTGGGCCTGCTGGATCTGGAAGTTGATGGACCGGACGCCGGCGTCGGAGATGTCGAGCTGGCTCTTGGCCTGCTCGAGCTGATCCTTGGAGATCAGTCCGTTGTCGTAGAGGTTCACCTGCCGGTCGTAGAAGCTCTTGTTTTTGTCGAGCGTCGTCTGGGCCTTGATGAGCTCCGCCCGGGAAGACTGGATGAAGGCCTGGTCCCGCTCGGCGTTGGCCTCGTACTGGGTGGCGTCGAGCTTCAGGAGAAAAGCGCCCGCCTTGACCACGTCGCCTTCCTTGACCCCGATCTTGACGATCCGGCCGGGGATGAGGGCGCTGATGTTGATGCTCTTCTTGGGCTTGATCTCGCCCGACGCCGAGACGATCGACGTCAGGTCGGTCCGCTTGACCTTCTCCAGGGTCACCTTGACCCCCTTGTCTTTCTTGGAGCTAAGGCCGAGGATGGCGGCGAGGACGACGATCAGGACGACCGCCAGGATAATGACCGTTTTCTTCTTCATAGAAACTACCTTTCTGGAACAAACATCATACTATAGTACGGGGCCGGAGGCAAAAAGTTTGGGCGGGCGAGGGAAAAGGAAAAAGGGGACGGTTCTATTTTTCCCACGACGCGATAGATAGTTTGAGGGGATTGCCAGGAGAAAATAGAACCGTCCCCTTTTATTGCCCGAGAGGGGTGGAAATTGTTATTATAGCCCTACCATGAGAGAGTATTCGATATATCTCGAAGCGGCCCTGGACGTCGTCCGCGAAGCCGGAGACATCCTCCGGACCGACTATGCCCGGGCCGGCGAAGTCCGCTTCAAGGGCATCGTCAACCTCGTCACCGAGACCGACCTGGCCTCCCAGGAGCTCATCCATCGGCGCCTCTCGGCCCGGTTCCCGGACCACGATTTCCTGGCCGAGGAGGGGCTCCGCAAGGAGAGCGGCGCGGAATTCCGGTGGGTCTTCGATCCGCTCGACGGGACCACGAACTTCGCCCATCGCTTCCCGGTGTTCTGCGTCTCCCTGGCCTTGGAGCGGCGCGGGGAGCTCGTCTGCGGCGTCGTCTACAACCCGATCAGCGGCGAGACGTTCCGGGGAGATCTCGGCGGCGGCGCCTTTCTCGGAGAGGCCCCGATCCGGGTCTCGCCGATCGGCGACCTGGACAAGGCCCTGCTCGCCACCGGGTTTCCCTATGACATCCGGGAAACGCGGGCCAACATCGCCCATCACGACGAGTTTCTTGTCCGGACGCAGGCCATCCGCCGCTGCGGCTCCGCGGCTCTCGACCTCTGTTACGTCGCCTGCGGCCGGTTCGACGGCTTCTGGGAGATGAAGCTCAGCCCCTGGGATACGGCCGCCGGAGCGGTGATCCTGAGGGAGGCGGGCGGCCGGATCACGGATTTTCGGGGAGAGCCGGTCGACATCTACCAGCCCGAGGTCTGCGCAAGCAACGGGCGGATCCACGAGGCGATGCTTTCGATTCTCAAAAGGTCCTGATCATGAGAGGGGATTCCCGGGCCGCCGCCGTCATTTTGAGCGGCGTCCTGCTGTCGATGGCGAGTGCCACCCCCGGTGGAGGGCAGGAAGCTCCCGCCGATTTCATCCTCGTGGGCAAAGTCCAGGTTGCCGGGGCCGCCGCCTGGACGGATTCGGGCCTGAACGTCCTGAAAGGCCAGGAATACTATTTCCAGGCGGAAGGCACGGTTTCCCTCCAGAAAGACAATCCCATCGCTTCCTGCGGTCCGGAGGGTCTGGCCATGAGGACTCTGCAGCAGCCGCTCCTTGACCAGAACCTGGGCGCCTTGATCTGCAAAGTCCGGGAAAAAATCGAGTTCGTCGAGGCCAATCGGGGCGGCGAAAAAATCGAGCGGGACATCGGCGAGATGTTCTTCATCGGCAAGGAGAACCGCGTCGTCTTCCCCGCGGCCGGCCGCCTGCTTTTCAGGGTCAACGAGAACCTGACGGACGACAACGACGGCGCGTTCGACGTGAAAATCTACCTCAAGCACGAGGCGAAGTAAGTCTCTCGAACGGAAGGGGATCGCCGCCTCATCCCGCTACCGCATCTGATGCGGCCCGGGGCTCCTTGCGATGACGAATACCCCCGCCTATTTCGGCGTTCCGTTCGGCGGGAGGAGCTTCTCCATGAGCTGGGTGCTGTATGTGCCGCCCTGGAAGTCCGAATTGGCCAGGATGGTCAGGTGAAGGGGGATGTTGGTTTTAACCCCGACGATGGTCGTCATCTCGAGCGCCGTCTGCATTTTCTTGATGGCGAGCAGCCGGTTGGGCGCGTAGGCGATGATCTTGGCGATCAGGGAATCGTAGTCGGGCGGGATCACCCAGCCGCCGTAGGCGGCCGAGTCCACCCGGATGCCCTCGCCGCCCGGCAGCACCAGGAAATCGATCCGGCCGGGCGAGGGGATGAACGTCGTCGGATCCTCGGCGTTGATCCGGCATTCGATGGCGTGGCCCCTCATCTGGAGCTCGAAGGGGAAGGTGACCTTCTCCCCGGCCGCCGCCCGGATCTGGGCCTTGACCAGGTTGATCCCGTAGACGCTCTCGGTGACGGGGTGCTCGACCTGGATGCGGGTGTTGGCCTCCATGAAGTAGTACTTCTTGTTCTCGTCCACGAGAAACTCGAACGTGCCCACGTTCTGGTAGCCGATGGCCTTGACCGCGCTCTCGACGGCCCCCATCATCCTCTTCCGCAGCCGCTCGTCGACGAACGGCGAGGGCGATTCCTCGATCAGCTTCTGATACTTGCGTTGGACCGAGCAGTCGCGCTCGCCGAAGACGATGATCGTGCCTTTCTTGTCGACCACGACCTGGATCTCGATGTGATGAGCTCCGGACAGGTATTTTTCGAGATAAACGGACGGGTCGCCGAAGGCGGCCTTGGCCTCGTTCCGGGCGATCGGGAACTGCTCCTCGAGGTGTTGGGGCGTGCGGCAGATCCGCATCCCCTTCCCCCCGCCGCCGGCCGCCGCCTTGATGATGACCGGAAAGCCGATCTTCTGGGCCGCGGCTTTGGCCTCGCCGATTTCCTCGAGAATCTTGTCGCTTCCGGGGATGACGGGCAGCTTGGCCCGGATCATCTCCTGGCGGGCGCGGTTCTTGTCGCCCATCAGGCGGATGATCGAGGGGGGCGGGCCGATGAAGGTGACCCCCGCGTTCTCGCAGATCTCGGCGAAGCGGGCGTTCTCGGCCAGGAAGCCGTATCCGGGATGGATGGCGTCGGCCTTGGTCAGCTCGGCTACGGTCAGGATGTTGGCGATATTCCGGTAGCTGTCCATGGCCCGGGCCGGGCCGATGCAGAACTTTTCGTCGGCGAGGAGGGTATGGAGCGAGGTCCGGTCACTCTCGGAGTAGACGGCCACCGTCCGGATCCCTAGCTCCTTGGCCGCCCGGAGGATCCGGAGGGCGATCTCGCCGCGGTTGGCAATGAGGATCTTCGAAAACATGGCGCCTTAGGGTTGGGGGACTATGGAAAAGAGCCTCTGGCCGTACTCCACGGGCTTGCCGTTCTCGACGAGGATCTCCTTGACGATCCCGTCGAAGTCGCATTCGATCTCGTTCATGAGCTTCATGGCTTCGATGATGCAGAGCGTCTGAGTCTTATGGACGGGATCGCCGACCTCGGCGAAAGCCGGGGCATTGGGCGCGGGGGCGCGGTAGAACGTCCCCACCATGGGCGACGTGACGTAGTGCAGGCCCGCCGCGGCCGCCGCCTCGGAGGGCCGGGGAGCGGCTGCGGCCGGCGCCGAATCGCCCGCCCGCCTCGAAGGCGCGGAGACGGCCGCGGGGACGGGAGCGGCCGGGGCCGGCGCATTCCGGGCGATCTTGATCTTGAAACCCTCGATCTCCAGCTCGAATTGGTTCAGGCTATTGTCGTCCAGGATTTTGATGATGCGGTTGATTTCGTCGAAATCGATCTGCGCGCTCATGGGCGTCTCCTCGTCGGAATCGAGAAAGCCTTTGTTATCTTTGCCTTGCGATCTCTCTGCCGGAAATTAGATATACGTTAACAGCATTGGCCGGGCGAAGTCAACTTGGCGGGAACGCTCGGGCGGGCGCCGGGGGATTGACACGCCGGAGAGAGCGGGGGATGATGTGCGGTGAGGTTTGCCGCATGAAAAAAGCCCTATATTGCGCTCTTGTCTTCCTGCTGCTCGCATCCGCCGCCCTGGCGGCCGGACCCGGACTCGCGTCGAAGGTCAAGGTCACGGTCTTTCGGGGCAATGTCCGCAGCGCGCCGTCCTCGGCTGCCGACGTGATCCTGATTGCGGAGAGGGACCGCGTCTTCGATGTGATCAAGAAAGTCGGCGCATGGTATCTTGTCGCGCTCCCCGACAATAAACAAGGCTACCTGAGCGAGACGATCGTCGTCGAGATCGGGGAGGATGGGAAGCCCGTCCCGGCGCCCGTCCCGGCGCCGGCCCCAGCCGCGGTCCCGGCCGCGGCTCAGCATCCGGCCGCCGAGCCCGTCCCGCCGGCCCCCGCCCCGGCCGCCGGGCCCTTCTCGAAGATAGAGATCGGCCTTTTCGGCGGCTACGCGTCGACTTTCAAAATGGGGCCGGCGAACTACTACAGCGAATGGTATGCCGATCTCCTGACGGATGTCGCGGAGAACACGGACATCTCCGTCCCGGCGAAGGGCGGGCTGTCCTACGGCGGGTCGTTCACCTATTTCTTCACGCCCAATTTCGGCGTCCAGGTCGTGGCCGGCCATCTGAGTCCCGCGGTCGCGACCGCTTCGGACTTCACCTTCTCCGCAACCTGGGACTCGACGGCCGGCGGCGGCACCTTCGACCAGAGCGCGAGCTGGACCGGGAAGAGCAGCCTGTCGGCGACCGTCTTCAGCTTGGATGCGGTCGGTCGGTTCGGCGAAGGCTCCCTGACATACAGCCTCTTCGGAGGGCTGACCCTGTTCCGCTGCTCGTTCCAGGCGAGCGGGACCGTCGGCTACGGCGTGACCTGGGAACAGCAGGTCGGGGATACGGTCTCTCAGTACGTGGATGCGCTGCCCATTCCGGCGGAGATTCCCATGACGTCCTGGACGGGCATCGGCTTCAACGTGGGCCTCGGGATCAGCTATCAGCTGTCGTCCAGCCTGGCGCTTTCGCTCGAAGCGCGCTATTACGACGGCGGCTTGAAGAATCTGAGCTGGACGTTCACGCCGGGCTCATACGACGGCATGTTCGCCGGCACGATCAAGCAGTTGGCCGTCACGGCCGATGACGTCAGCTACATCGCGTCCTATACAACGACCCTCCCGGTGAATCCGTCTTTCTTCCAGATCACGGGCGGGATCAAGATCCTTTTCTGAGTTGTTTCCTCCGCCGGGGCCGAGAGGCGCCGTTCAGGTCGCCCGTCGGCCTCAGAACCCGACGTTGAACTTCAGCATATAGTACTGGTGGGAGGTGGCGGCGACCGTGTTTTTCAAGCCCATGCCTTGGAACGTCACCCCGGCGAGCGTCTCGGGCAACCCCGGCGGGGCGTTGTCGAAATGGTACTGGTATTCCAGGGTCAGGGAGATGTCTCCTCCCCAGGACATGTTCCGGCCCAGGGCGAACCTCAGGTCGGTGATCGAATCGACCCGCCAATCATAGAAGCGCGTCTTCTGCGAGGAGTTTTCCGAATTGAGGATGATCAGCTTGGTGTAGGGGGCGCCCAGGGGCAGCTTGCAGTAGAGCATCGAGCTGAGGTCCACGCCGTCGGCGATGATGCACTCCAGGGAGGGCCGGATGACGAACCGGAACCTCTGCTCCGGGTCCAGGAGATAGGATTTCGAGACCTTCTGGCCGGACGGGCTGTAATAATAGGGCGCGATCTCGTCCTGCTCGACCTCGGAGAAGGCGCTGAACGCGACTCCCACGGTCAGCCACGAGCGGGACTTGGCGAGAGCCGTATCTAGGCGGGCATAAACCTTTTCCATGGTCTCCAGGCAGCTGAAAATCCCGGTCAGGTCGTCGGGCGAGACCCCCGCCTCCTTGAGGGCGCGCAGGAAGCCTTCCTCGAGGGAGGGAAAGATGTCCATGAACCGCTTCTCGGCCAGCTCCGCGGTCCGGCGGAGCGCCTTGGGCGGCGCATCGGATCCCGCCGGCGTCAGGGCCTCGAGCGTCCGAACCGGGTCCGCGTCGTGATCGCTCCGGACGGGATCGAAATTGTACTCGAACTTAAGGCCGGCGCCCATCTCGTAGCGCTGCTTGATGCTCATGAAGGAATCCGAAAACTTCTCGGTGAAGACATACCCTTCGAGAAAGGGGAATAGGTAATGGTTGAGGGCCAGGAGGATCGTGGACGACTCGTTCTGGAGCGCGCCCTTGCTCATGAGGAGCTTGGTCGAGGTCCTGAACTTCAGGGCGTCCGGGTACCGGTCCTTGACGATATTCGTGTCGACGTTCAAGAGATGGTTCGAATCCCGGATATCGTCTCCCGAATAGCTCCGGTCCCCCGAATAGCCGAACGAGAAGGAAGCCTTCAGGATCCCGATTCGCTGATCGATCCTCCGGAGCCCGTCGACGGCCTTCAGGAACGAAGCGACCTTCGGGTCGGCGGACAAACGGAGGGGCGCCCCCTCACTGTTTTTCGTCCCATCGAGGAGCCGGACGAGCCTGTCGAGGGCCGTCCCGAGATCTTCCGCCGCGAGCCCGGCCGCGCCGAAGGCGAAGATCAGGGCCGCGATTCCGGCCAACGGCCCTCGCCGGCGGCCGCGCTTCGTAGTCTCGTGTCGTTCCTTCATGTCGACCTCCTCAGAGGATGGTGAAGAAGCTCGTCGCTTTCAGGTTGCCCTCGATGTAGATTTCGATCCGATAATCCCCTGAGGCCAACACCTGCCCGGCCTCGGGAATGGGGTTTTCCACGTCGCCGAGGAGTCGCGCTTCGGCCGGGCCTTCCCAATGCTCCGCCCGACCGAGCACGAGCTGTTCGATCCAGAACGGCTGGCCGGGGTTGCGGCGGAAGACTTTGCGGACGATGGACTGGCCTTTCTCCATCCCCTTGAGCTCGAGGAGGAAATAGGCCCGGGCCGTGGATTTGGGGAACCGATTGCAGGGCGGCACATCGGTAATGTCCCCTAGCTTGTCATAGACCGGAGCCACGAACTGAGGCGGGGCGATCTCGGATTTTTCGCCGAGGGGGTGGCTTTTCTTCAGGACGGCCAGCGAGACCGAGGCCTCCTTCAGCCGCCGGATGTAAGCCGGAAGACCTTCGACCGGCGTGAGCTCCTGAAAGCGCTCCATGTTTTGGATGAGCGTTCGGAAATAGATGGGATCGGACGCCAGAGGCTTGCGGGCCGCGAATTCGATCGCCGTTTCCAGGGCGGCCCGTGCGTCGTCGGTCTTTCCACTGGTGATAAGCGTAGCCGCCTTGACCCCGCCCAGGGCGAATCCCTGATCGGGCAGGAGCTCGAGGGCCCGCCCAATCGAGCGCAGGCTGGCATCCCGGCGGCCCAGGAGAAACTCCGCGTATCCCCGCGACCAATGCAGGTAGCCGTCGGTCGGGCCGGTGCGGATGAGCGTGTCGAGATCGGCCGTCGCCTTTTCCAGCTCCCGGCGGCTTTCTTCGGTCTTGCCGCTGTAAAACAGGGTCTCGCTCGTGAGCATCCGGAGGCGGGATCGGACCTGGATCGCGGCGCGATACCGCGGCTCGTGGGCGAGGATCCGATCGATCTTCGCCGTGGCTTCTCCCGCAGCCGCGATCGTGGCGGCGGAATCCCCGGTCGCGTTGAAAATGATCTGAGCGCGGGTCGCGAGTCCCGAGGCGCGGGCGTATTCCCGAATGGATTCGTCCGCCGGGCCGCTCCAGTCCCGCGTCCCCGTGGCCGCGGCGATCGAGATCACGGCCGCGACGAGGACGAGCCCCGCTCCGGCCATGAAGAATCGGATTTTCCCGCCAAGAACCAGGGAGAGAGTTAGAAGGAAAACAGCCACGGCCATGACCGCCAGACCGGCGGTATAAGAGTCGGATTTCGATCCCCAGAAGCCGCCTTCGGTCTTTTTCTGTTCCTGGCGCTCCAGGATTTCGGCCGCGGGGATGAAGATCTTGTCCAGGTAGTATTGAAGGAGGTCGGCGCCGGCGGTCCGCGGATTGAAATACGGAGGCCGGGTCAATTCCCCCTCGGCGGCTAGGACCGCCCGGACCCTGTCCAGGCGGTCCCGATTCAAATTGTAAAAGACGACGTCGTGGGCGCCGGGTCCCATCGCGTAAGCCCCGGCCTGGAGCATCAACCCGGTCAGCTCTTTATAGAAATCGAGAGCGTCCTTCTCGGCGGCGAATTCCCATTGGGACCGGTCGAGGTGGGTCAGATAGCGGATGCCGAGGATCCGGCTGTCCCGGCTGGCCGCCGACCCGCGGGCCGAAGCCTGGACGTTGAAGATGACGATCAGGCTCGTCACGATCGTAAGCCCGGCCAGGATCAGGGTCACCGTCGTCTTGAAGGTCTTGTCGTCCTTGAGCATCAGGATGAGCCGGGAGCGGTTCATGGGCTTGGATTCCATCGTCGTCTCCTCAGCCCAGGACGCGCCAGAGGGCGATGCCCGCCCCCGCCAGATACATCAATCCGCCGGCGGCCGTCCAGGTAAGCTTGCTCCGCGACTCGGTCTTGAGGGCGAGGGTGAAGAAGAAGATGGCCGCCGCGAACAGGGCGTTGAGCGAGACCAGCAAATTCGCTTCCCGGCGCTTGACCGCCGAGCGCTCCACGAAGGGCGCCGGATCGAGCGCCTTTTCCATGGCGATCTGGCTGCGGCGCGTTTGATAATAGCGTTCCCGGTCGAAGGTCCATCGCCCGCCTTCGGTCTTGAGGAAATCCAGGTCGAGCTCGCCGATCCGGGCCTGGGCCCGGATGCTTTCTCCCTGCCATTCGTCGAGCCACCGGTCGGGGACCGCGGCGTTCTTCATCGCATCGTCCCGGACGGCCTTGGAGTTGTCCCGATGGATCTGGAACCGGCGGGCGTTGACCAAATAGCCGAAAATCTCCGAAGAGATGGCGCTTTCGCTCGCCGCCTCGTCGAGGGCCGCGGTGATGGCCTTGCCGTCCTGCCCCGACGCGGCGCCGCCCACCTGCGAGGCGTACCAGCTTGTCAGCGCGCTCGTGACCGCCGTCAAGGCGATGAGGATCGAGAGGATCGTGTGGTGCTTGTTCGGAGCTTCGCTTTCGCTCATGGTCAGTCTCCTCCGTGGATGGCTAATCTCATGCGCCGGGCCTTATGTCCCGGCCTCTTCGACAATCTTAATCTCGTCCTTGGTTAGGCCGTAAAGCTCGTAGACGAGTTGATCGATCTGCCTGTCCGTTTCAGATATTTGGCGGTGCATTAATTCTTGTTCGTGCGGGGTTTTGATCTGCGAAATATCTTTATGAAGATGTAGCATAGTTTCAACCAACAATATTAATTTGTTGGATTGATCAAGTTGCTTCTTATTATTGAAGTCGATTTTTTTAATAGGTAGCCGAGCAAGTTGATTTGTTCTAATTTTTGTAAAAGCGCCTTGCGTCAGATCTAGTGCCACTTTCTTAACAAAATAAGTCGCGAGAGTTGAATTCAGTATGCCTAATCAGTAGTGTCCCATTATAAGTTGAACAAAAGCAATTGATTATGGGAGTCGGAGAGATCATCTTGAGGGGAGGAATCCGCAAGCAGCTGATTCAACGGCGTTTTCTCGAACACCGTGACGCTCAAAATTTGCAAAAAGGTGTAAAGCGGGATCTCGAGCGG
>PLMN01000007.1 GCA_003141555.1 Candidatus Aminicenantota bacterium | reverse complement strand
GGGCACGTCGGCCGGTGTGGAGGCGAGCCGGCATGGGCCAGCGACGCGAAGCGGCGCTGGCGGTGAGCCGTAACCCCGAGCCGGTTTCCGCGCCGGGGAAACCGGCGTGCCGACGGCCCTCTCCCCCCGAGCCTCCGCTAGCTGAACTTGAAATCGCAGATTTTGTCGAGGGCGTCGGCGGCCGCCTGCTTGACGTAGGGGTTCCGGTCCTTCGACAGGCGGACGAGGAACACGCGCGCGTCGTAGCCGCCGATCCGGCCGAGGGCGAGGGCCGCCCAGCGGCGGACTTCGACGTTTGGATCGTCGAGGACCTCGCCGATGGCCGACACGGCGCCCGTGTCGCGGCGGAGGCAGAAGATGCGAAGGATGGCGCTTTTGACGTACCAGGGCGGCTGGAGGAGCCGGTTGTAGAGGCTGTCGAGCGGGCAATCGTTCCGGGGGGCGAGCTCGCGGACCGCGAGGTCCCGGATCTCCTCGCTCGGGTCCGAGAGCAGCTCGAACAGGACGCCGCAGGCCCAGGCGGAGTCGAGCCGCGAAATGCTCCGGATGAGCTTGAGCTTCTTGTCGCGGGCCTGGAGGATGTCGAGCTTGCGCAGGACGGCCCGGCTGACGGCCCCGGCGTCGGGCGACGGGCCTTCGGCGGCCGCGAGGCCTTTGACGAGCTCGAGCGCCTGCTCGTGGGGCGCGAGATCGCCCTCGCTCGGCGTGCGTCTCAGGAACTTGACCATCGGCATCACACCATTTCGAGAATGTGCCCCATCTTCTCTTTTTTCGTCTTCAGGTATTGGAAGTTGTCTTCGGTCGGCGGCACCTCGATCGCCACCCGCTCGGCGATTTCGAGGCCGTAGCCGGTCAAGCCGATGAACTTCCGGGGGTTGTTGGTCAGCAGGCGGAGCTTCCGGATGCCGAGCGAGACGAGGATCTGGGCGCCGATGCCGTAGTCCCTCTGGTCGGGCTTGAAGCCCAGCCGGCGGTTGGCCTCGACCGTGTCGACGCCCTGCTCCTGGATGGCGTAGGCCCGGATCTTGGCCGTCAGGCCGATGCCCCGGCCCTCGTGGTTCTGGATGTAGAGGACGACGCCCGAGCCCGCCGCCTCGACCATTTCGAGGGCCTTGTGGAGCTGCTCGCCGCAGTCGCACCGGCACGAGCCGAAGGTGTCGCCGGTCAGGCACTGGGAATGGGCCCGGACCAGGGTCGGCACGTCCCCGCGGATTTCGCCCTTGATCAGGGCGACGTGCGTCTCGTGGTGGATGATGTCCTCGAAGACCGCGATCCGGAAATGGCCGTAGCGCGTCGGGAGGTCCGCTTCTTCGATTTTCCGGACGAAGCACTCGTGGTGCATCCGGTACTTGATCAGCTCGGCGATGGTCAGGATCGGGATGCCGTGCTCGGCGCTGATCTTCTCGAGCTCGGGGAGGCGG
Organism: Candidatus Aminicenantota bacterium; assembly: GCA_003141555.1. GTDB lineage: Bacteria > Acidobacteriota > Aminicenantia > Aminicenantales > UBA4085 > FEN-413. Next base: position 241,909 of record PLMN01000007.1, on the reverse strand, counting down.
GCCATGGTCCCGTCCTCGTTCATGATCTCGCAGATGACTCCCGCCGGCCGCAGTCCCGCGAAGCGGCACAGGTCCACGGCCGCCTCGGTCTGGCCCGCCCTGGCGAGGACGCCGCCCTCCTTGGCTTGCAAGGGGAAGATATGCCCCGGTCGGGCGAGGTCGCCGGGCTTAGTCGCCGGGTCGATGGCCGCGAGGACGGTCCGCGCCCGGTCGTAGGCCGAGATGCCGGTCGAGATCCCCTCCTTGGCGTCGATCGAGACCGTGAACGCGGTCTGGAACCGGGCCGTGTTGTCGGTCACCATGAGCGGCAGCTGCAGCTCTTCGCCCCGCTCCTTGGTGAGGGGCAGGCAGATCAGGCCGCGCCCGTATTTGGCCATGAAGTTGATGATGTCCGGGGTCGTTTTTTCGGCGGCGATCATGAAATCGCCCTCGTTTTCCCGGTCCTCGTCGTCGACGATGATGATCAGCTGCCCGCTTTTGACGGTCCGGATCGCCTCTTCCGCCGGCACCGCCGCGCTCCTGGATTCCATCTCTGATATCCTTCTAATCCTCTTTTTTTCTTGCAGTTGTAAAATTATACACGTATTTCCCGATCATGTCACATTCGACGTTGGCCTCGGATCCGGTCTTCAGCAGGCGGAGATTGGATTTGTCGAGCGTGACCGGGATGAGCTCGACTTCGAACGACGCCGGGTGGAGACCGGCCACGGTTAGGCTGACGCCGTTCACGGCCACCGATCCCTTGGGAACGAGGAACGGGCGGAATTCGCGGGGCAGGGAAAATTCCAGGCGTCGGCCCGGCCGGCGCGCGACGGACCTCAGGAGCTTCGCCCGGAAATCCACGTGGCCGGAGACAAGATGCCCTCCCAGGGACGAGGCCAGGGTCAAGGGAAGCTCCAAGTTCAGCTCGTCCCCCGGCCGGAGGGCGCCGAGGGTGGAGCGCTCGAGCGTCTCGCGCGAGAGGTTGAAGAGAAAAAGCCGGTTCTCCCGGCGGACGGCCGTTAGGCAGACGCCGTCGACGGCGAGGCTGTCGCCGGGCCCCGCGCGCCCTTCGAGGCCGGACGCTTCGAGCGCGAGCTCGGCCTTCCCCCGCCGGTATCCGCGGAAAAGGCCCACGTGCGTGACGATGCCGGTGAACATCAGAAATACCCTTCGAGGACGGTGTCCGGGCCGACGCGGAAGGCGGCCACCGATCTCAGGGCGAGTGCATCCTTGATCCGGGCGGCGCCCCCTTCGCCTCCGTAAACCTGGACCGCGTCCCGGCCGCCGATGAGGAGCGGGGCGAGAGTGAAGATCGCCTTGTCGGCGAGGCGCGCTTCGAGGAACGACGCGGCCACCTTCCCGCCGCCTTCGATCAGGAGGCTTGCGATCTCCCGCCGGCCGAGCTCGGCGAGGACGCGGGACAAGTCGAACCGGCCTTCGCTTTGCGGCAGCTCGACGATCTCCGCCCCTTTCCCGGCCAGGGCATCCCGCTTCTCGTGCGCCGCGCCTTCGCCGGCGAACACGAGCACCCGCCCCGCGCGGAGGATCGAGAGGATCCGGGCCCGGGGCGGCATTCGGAGCCCCGCGTCGAGGACGACGCGCGTCAGCCCTTTGCCCGGCCAGAGGGCGTGGCGGATGTCGAGGCGTGGGTCGTCGGCGAGGACGGTCCCGATCCCCACGAGGAGCGCATCGTTCTCCGCGCGGACAAGATGGGCGTAGTCGCGGGCGGGGGCCGAGGAGATCCAGCGGGCGTCGCCCGTGCGCGAGGCCAGCTTGCCGTCGAGGCTCACCGCGGCTCTCAGCGTGACGAAGGGGAGGCCCGTGGTGATGAATTTCGACGCCGCTTCGTTCAGCCGGCCGTTCCGGGCGGACAGCAGGCCGACCTCCACCTTCATCCCCGATCGCCTCAAGCGGCGCGCGCCCCGGCCGGCCACCAGAGGGTTGGGGTCGAGGGCCGAGATCACGATCCGGCGGAAGCCTGCGGAGAGCACGGGGCCGACGCAGGGCGGAGTCCGGCCCCAGTGGACGCAGGGCTCGAGCGTCACGTAGAGCGTCCCCCCGCGCGCCCGCGGGCCGGCGCGCCGGAGGGCGATGATCTCGGCGTGCGGCCGGCCCGGGCCTTCGTGGTGCCCGTGGCCGACGATCAAGCCGTCCTTGACGATCACCGCCCCGACGCAGGGGTTGGGGCTCGTCCGGCCGACCCCTTTTTCGGCGAGGCCGTAGGCCATTTCCATGAACGCGGCGTCGCGGGGGTCGGTCATGAGAACAGCGCGTCCACGAAGGATTCGGCCGAGAACTCAACGAGGTCGTCCTCGCCTTCGCCCGTGCCGGCGAACTTGATGGGCAGGCCGAGCTCGTCGGCGATGGTCACGACGGAGCCTCCCTTGGCGGTCCCGTCGAGCTTGCTCAGGAAAACTCCGGTCAGGCCGGCGAACTTCAGAAACTCCCGGGCCTGGGGCAGCGCGTTCTGGCCGATGCTCGCGTCGAGGACGAGGAGGATTTCCTGGGGCGCGCCGGGAATCTCCCGGGCGATGACCCGTTTGACTTTTTCGAGCTCGGCCATCAGGTTGGCGTTCGTGTGGATGCGGCCGGCGGTGTCGACGAGCATCGCGTCGAACTCCCCCGTCTTGAGGCGGCGGCAGGCATCGAACGCGACCGAGGCGGGATCGGCCCCGTACGCGCCTTTGATCACGGGCAGGTCGAGCTTCCGGCCCCAGACCGCGAGCTGCTCCTGGGCGGCGGCCCGGAACGTGTCGCCCGCGACGAAGATGCTCTTCCGGCCTTCGGCCTTGAGACGCCGGGCGAGCTTGGCCAGCGAGGTCGTCTTGCCTCCGCCGTTCACCCCGACCATCATCAACACGCCGGCTTTGGGATCGAGCTTCAGGCCGCCCGGGTGGCGGGTCAGGATGGCCAGGATCTCGGCCTTCAGCGCGTCGCGGACGACATCCGGGCCGTCGCTCTTCCGCGCCTCGCGGCCGACCGCCTCGACGATCTTTTCCGCGGTGGGGAGTCCGATGTCGGCCAGGATCAGGGTTTCGGTCAAGTCCTCGAGGATTTCCTCCCGGCTCCGGCCGCTCTTCAGGATGTCCTCGAATTTCTGGCGGAACGCCTGGCGAGTCCGGGCCAGCTTTTCGCGCAGAGAGGCCATCACAATGAAACGATTATATTTTCCCGCTTACTCCCTGTCAACGATACGGGAGACTGGTGACGCGAATCGCGGAATTCGGTGACACGATCCCAAATCAAGAGAATTGGGTCATGTCACCGAAATCCGCTGTCACCGATTTCCGTTCACTTCTTCTTCAGCAGCTCCTTGACCGCGGCTTCGATCTGCTGGTCGCGGCCCGCGGACATGACGTCCGGATCGTTCTTGACCAGGATGTCGGGCTCGAGCTGGTTGTTCTCGCACAGCTTCCCGTCGGGCGTGCGCCAACCGCCCTGAGGAATGCCGAAACGCAGGGTCGGGTCGATCTGGGATTCCCACCAGACGAACGTTCCCGTGCCGGGCACGGGCATGCCCAGGGTCTTGCCGATGTCCCGGACTTTGTATTCGACCGGGAACAGGTGGGCGTCCGAATAGTTGCATTCGCCCATCAGGACGAGGGAGGGCTTGATCCACTTGCCATACGGCTCGAAGCCGACGACCTGGCCGCGGGGCACGATGTCAAAGACCTTCTTGCCGTTCAGGAAATCGGCCAGGGTGTCGTGGAGGTTCCCGCCGCCGTTGAAGCGGGTGTCGACGATCAGGGAATCCTTGTCCGCGCAGAGGCCCAGGACTTCCTCGATGACGGTCCGATAGCTGGAATCACTCATGCTCGCGACGTGGACATAGCCGATCCGGCCGCCGGACAGGCGGTCGACCTCGGCCCGGCGGGCCTTGACCCAGCGCCGGTAGAGGAGGCCGTTCTCTTCGCCCAGGGTGATCGGCTTGACCGATTCCTCCCAGCGGCTCCCCGCGGCCGGATCGAAGACCGACAGCAGGGTCAGCTTGCCCGCCTTGCGGTTGAGGAGCTTGTAGTGGTCGATCGTGCGGTCCAAGGCCTGCCCGTCGATCTTCTCGATGATGTGGCCGGCCCGGATCTTCAGGTCGGCCCTGTCCAGCGGGCCGCCGGCGATGATTTCGGCGACCTTCAAGCCGGGCCCGGCGAAATCGTAGTCCATGAACAGGCCCAGCGAGGCCGTCGCGTCCGTGGTCGGCGTCCGCGGGCTGGAATAGTAGCAGCCCGTGTGCGAGACGTTCATCTCGCCCAGGAGCTCGCTGACCATCTCGGCGTAATCGTAGTTGTTGGCGATGTGGGGCAGGGACTTTTTATAGACGCCGTAATAATAATCCCAGTCCGCCCCGTAGAGGTCGGCGACGAGGAGCTTCTGCTTCATCTGGCGCCACATGTGATCGAACATGTAGGCCTTCTCGGCGGTCTGGTCGAGGACCATCTCGCCGCCGAGGGCGACGGGGTCGGTCTTGCCGCTCTCCGGGTCGATCTTCATCACCCGGCCGTCGACGCCGACGAACAGCGCCTTGCCGTCGGCCGAGAGCTCCATTCCGGCCTGCGATGCGCCCAGCTTGGAGAAGAGCTTCGTGTCGTGCGTGCGCGTCTCGGTGACCCACAGGTCGTAGCCCTTCTCGAAGCGGGCCAGGTAATAGAGCTTCTCCCCGTTCTTGGACAAGGCCATGTCGGCGATGTCGGCCGAGTGGATGGTCAGGCGGGCCTTGCGCCGGTCGATGCCTTCGAGCTCGAAGACGAGGTCCTTTTTCGGCTCGGCCGGCTTGACCGCCGTCTCCTTGGCCTTAGGGTCCTTGGGCTTGTCCTTCTTCTCCTTGGCCTTGTCCTCTTTGGCTTTGTCGTCCTGTTCCTTCCAGAGGGCGTAATCTTCCTTGGACAGCTTGAACTTGTCGAACGCGGCCCGGGTGAAGAATGTCCCGTAGACGTCGAATTCCACGGCCGAGCCGTCGGTGTTGACCCGGCCCTCGCGCGGGCAGCCGTAAACCATCATCGTCCCGTCCATCCCCCAGCGGGGCGAGAGGGTGCCGAAGCCGGTCTTTGTCAGGTTGATGACGGTCCCCTTCCCGTCGCTCGAGACGAGGCCGGTCTGGGGCGTGAACAGCCGCTGCCTTTCGCCGTACTGGACGAGGAACCACTTGCCGTCGGGGCTCCACTGGTAGGTCTGGTCGCCGTCGGAGTAGGAATAGTTGTATTCGCCCGGGAGGATGGTCCGGGTCTGCTTGGAGGCCAGGTTGGCGACCTTCAGCACGACGCGGTTCTCGAGGTAGGCGACCTCCTTGCCGTCGGGCGAGAATTCCGGCTGGAACTCCTCGGCCGGCGTGGCCACGACCGTCTCCTCCTTGAGGACGGTCGAGGCGAAGAAGTAGGGCTCCTCCTTGCGGACGATCGAGGTCGTGTAGATGTTCCAGCTGTTGTCCCGCTCGGCCGCGTAGACGAGCGTCCGGCCGTCAGGGCTGAAGCTGACGCTCCGCTCCTGCCAGGGGGTGTTGGTGATGCGCTTGGTGAGGCCGCCTTCGACGCTTCCGACGAAGACCTCGCCCCGGAAGACGAAAGCGATCTCCTTGCCGTTGGGCGACAGCCGCATCTCGGTGATGCCGCCGCCGATGGGCATGGTCCGCTCCAGGACCTGGCGGCCGTCCTCGGCGATGCGGACGTCGACTCTCTGGGGGGCCGCCGAGCCGGTCTTGGTGTAAATCTCGCCGTCGTAGCCGAAGCAGAGGACGCCGGTTGCGGAGCGGGTCAGGAAGCGGACCGGGTTCTTGGAGAAATCGGTCACCGCGACGGACACCGCCGGCTTGCTCAAAGAGCTCTTGAAGACGTTGAACGATCCCTTCTGCTCGTTCAGATAATAATAGGAGTCGCCGTCGGCGTCGAACACCGGGTTGCGATCCTCGCCCTTGAACGTCGTCAGCATCGTGTTCTTTTTCGTCTTAAGGTCATAGATCCAAATGTCGCGGGTCACCGCCGACACGTGGTGTTTGCGCCACTCGCTCTCATAACCCTTCTGGTCATGGTAGATGATTTTTTCGCCGTCCGGGCTGACCGTGGCCGCAATCGCCGGCTGGGTCAGGACGAGGGCGGCCTCCCCGCCGGTCACCGGGACGCTGTAGAGCTCGGGGAAGGTGCCCATGGGGAATTGGACGTTGGCCGCCGTGTCCTGGCGGGCCGCGGAGAAGAGGACGCTTTTATCGTCGGCCGTGAAGCCGGTGGGTATCTCATTCGCCGAATGGTAAGTCAGGCGCCGGGCCTCGCCGCCCGCCGCGGGCATGACGAAGACGTCGAAATTGCCGTAGCGGTCGGAGGCGAAGGCGATCGACGCGCCGTTGTGGCTCCAGACGGGAGCGTAGTCGTAGGCCTCGCTGATGGTCAGGGGCAGGGCTTGCCCGCCGGCGGCCAGCACCCTGTAGATGTCGCCCTTGTAGCAAAAGAGGATCGTCCGGCCGTCCGGCGAGATGGCCGGATAGCGCAGCCAGAGCGGCTTGTCCTGGGCCCCGAGCGGGAGCGGGCCCGCGGCGAGAACGGACAGGATGCCGAGCGCGAGGATGAATTTTGCGGCGCATGCGAGGCGATGATTCATAAGGCCCTCCTGAGCAAAAAATATCTCACCATTATATACGCAGTTCGGGCGGATTTGGTTGGGGGAGAAGATCCGGCCGGGAATAGGGCTTGACCCCGCGCGGCAGCCCTCATAAGATAGGACCACGATGGCAGGCTTGGCGGTCCTCATCAACATCGTCCTGGCGGTGGTCACGTTCTATCTCTACGTCGTCGCCGGGCGGCGCATCTATCGGCGCGAGGAGCCGTATCTGGGCCTCCTCGGCGCGGCCGTCATCCTCGACGTCGTCACCGCCTTCCTGGCCTCATTCAGGATCACGCCGACGACCGTCCTCGCCGGTCCCCACGTCGTCCCCTGGCGGAGCGTCCTCTTCCTCCTGCACATCTCCACGTCGACGCTGGGGATGTTCGGCTATATCTACGTTTTTCTGGTTCTTCTCATCCGGGGGAAAAAACGGCCTCTCGACGGTCTCCGGAAATTCCAGTACCGGATCCTGCTCCCGGCCTGGGCGATCGGCGAGGTGATCGCCCTGACAAACGCCATCCTGAAGTTCGTCCTTAGGATCCGGATCTACGACTACTTCCGCTTCTAATCCGGGTCCCGCGTGGGTGCGCCGCGGGCTATCCGTCCGTAAAGGCCTCGCGGGCTCCTCTTCGGCCTCCCTTCGTATTCTTTTAGGGGGGATTGTGATAAATTTGAGCATGAAATGGGAGACTCTGTCTGGAAATTAGCGCCGCCCCACGAGGAGGCCGCCGGCCTGGCCGCCGCGCTGGGCATTCCCCTGGTCATCGCCCGGGTGCTGACCAATCGGAAGATCACCGATCCCGCGGCCGCCGAACTGTTCCTCTACGGGGGGCTCGAAAACCTCCACGACCCGTTCCTCATGGACGGCATGGCCGCGGCCGCGGACCGGATCGGGCTGGCGGTCGAGCGGCGGGAAAAGATCCTGATCTTCGGCGACTACGACGTGGACGGCATCCTCTCGATGGTGATGCTCCACCGGGCGCTGTCCTCGATGGGCCTCCCGGTCGACTATTTCATCCCGGACCGCCTCAAGGACGGCTACGGGATCAAGGACGAGCATTTCGCCGTCGCCGTCGAACGCGGCGCCGGGCTCGTGATCAGCGTCGATTGCGGGATCAAGGCGGTCAACTTCATCCGCCTGGCCAAGGAGCGGGGGATCGACGTGATCGTCACCGACCACCACCGGCCCGGCCCCGATCTCCCCGAGGCCCTGGCCGTCCTCGACCCGGCGCTCCCCGGGGCCTCATATCCCTACCCCGGATTGGCCGGCGTGGGCGTCGTCCTGAAGCTCATCCAGGCGCTTCTCATCCGGACCGGCCGGACGTCCCTCCTCCGCCATTACCTCAAGCTGGCATCCATCGGGACGATCGCCGACGTCGTCGAGCTCAGGGGCGAAAACCGGCTCATCGTCAAGCTCGGGCTGCGCGAGCTCGACGACGTCGCGAACCCCGGGCTGAAGAGCTTGATCGAGGTCTGCGGCCTGGCCGGGAAGCGGATCTCGGAAGGGGACGTGGGCTTTCGGATCGGGCCGCGGATCAACGCCGCGGGCCGCATGGGCCGGACCGAGCTCGCGGTCCGGCTGTTCTTCTCCACGTCGCCGGCCGAGACGCGGGCTCTGGCCAGGAGCCTGGACGAGCTCAATGCCCAGCGCCAGAAGACCGAGGAGGACATCTTCGCCCAGGCCGTGGCCCTCGTCGAAGCGGGCGCCCTGGACCGGAAGCACAAGATCCTCATCCTGGGCTGCGAGGCCTGGCACCGGGGGATCATCGGCATCGTGGCCTCGCGCGTCAAGGATGCGTACAACCGGCCCGTCATCCTGTTCGCCCTCGACGACGGGAAGGCCGTGGGCTCGGGCCGGAGCATTTCCGATTTTTCGCTCATCGACTGCCTGGACAAGTGCCGGGAGCATTTCCTGTCCTACGGTGGGCACCCCTACGCCGTGGGCTGCACTCTCCGGCGCGATGAACTTCCGGCGTTCAAGCGGGCGGCGAATGCCGTGGCCGAGGCCGGAATCAGCGAGGACCAGCTGAAGAGAAGGATCGCGATCGACGCCGAAGTCGCGTTCTCCGAGATCGACGGCCCCCTCCTCGAGAGCCACGCCCTCCTCGGCCCGTTCGGGGTGGGGAATCCGCGTCCGGTGTTCATGGCCCGGGCCGCGGAAATCACCGCCGCCCCGCGGAAGCTCAAGGACAAGCACGTGAAGTTCCTCCTCCGCCAGGAAGGGCGGACGTTCGAGGCGCTCGGCTGGGACCGGGCCGCCTGGGCGGACTCCCTGGCCCGGGGCGACCGGATCGACGCGGCCTTCACTCTCCAGACCTCGACCTACCTCGGCGAGGAGAAGCTTTATCTGTCCCTGGAGGACGTAAGGCGATGACCGGACCCAGGCGAGCGGGCGACCGGCGAAGCGGCGCCAAGTACCGCGCGGCCGGCGTCCTCCGCGCCGTTTTCGGAGTGCTGTTCGCCGCGGCCGTCCTGACGATCGTCGTCTATTTCGCCCAGCACGCCCGGGCCCCCCAGCGGCTCGAGCCCGACCAGAAGCCGGGCGTCCCCGACAAGGCCAACGTCAAGGAAAAGGTCAGCATCGTCCAGTTCAACTTCGCGGCGGGCCGCATGGAAGCGCACGCCGAACGGGACCTCAACGTGGACGAAAAGACGGGCCGGCTCGAGGGAAACGTATTCATCGTCGACCATGGAAAGAAAGGCGGCCGGGAACTCCGCTACTCCGCCGATTTGATCACCTACGCCAAGGATTGGTCCCGCTTCTACCTTGAGGGCCGGGTGAAGATCCGCTACGGCGAGATCGTCGTCGACGCCGCGGATTTTCTCTATGAAAAGACGTCCGACGCCTGCACGACATCGAAAGGGGTTTCGCTGACCGCGCCCCGGTTTTCCGGCTCTTCGCGATCCGCGTCCTATTCCCTCCAAGATGAGGCTTTCGTCCTGGAAGGCGATTTGCGCCTCAACGTCCTCCCCCGGATGTCGGCCATCCCCGTCACCCTGAGCGGCGCGCACGCCAGGCTCACCTACAGCCCGCGGCGTCGCCAAGGCGTCGTCGAAGGCGGGGTCGACATCGCCCACGGCCGGAGCCGCGGATCGGCCGGGCGGGTGGGGTTCGACCAGTTCGAAAAAGTCGACGACATCTCCCTTCTCTGGCTCGACGGCGGAGCCCGGATCGCCGTCGATGGAGAGGTCGGTCCCAAACCCGAGTCCGCGGGCGGCAAGCCGGGCGCGGCCGCCCTTCCGGATGACATGACGATCAGCCGCGATTTCCTCTTCGACCGGAGCTCGCGCCAGGAGATCGAGGCGGAGGAGATCCGGTTCCTGGCTTACGTGGACCACCCCTCGGTCCGGACCGTGGAGGGCCGGGGCCGGTGCGCGTTCAAGTTCTTCTACGATGCCGGCACCGTGACCGAAATCGGGGGCGAGTCGGTCGACGTGAACTTCAACCCCAATGGAACGCTCCGGGACATGGCCGCTTCGGGCCATGCCCGCGTGGCGAGCCTCGACAAGGACAAGGCCATCGTCCGGCTGATCGAGGGCCCCTCGATGTTCCTCCAAGCCGAGACCAACATCCTGAAGGTCAAGGGGACCCTTCCGGACAAGGCCCGGATCAAGGCTGGGGCGGGCGACGGGGCCGGGGACGAGGTCACGGTCCTGATCAAGATGGACGACTTCGAGATCAGGGGCGGCGTCCGGATGCTCTTCAGTCCCGCAGCCAAGCCCGGCGATCGCCAGGGGTTTTTCGCCCCGGGCGAGCCGATCTTCATCGAAGCCCAGGCCGTGAGATATTCGAGCGAGCACAAGCGTTTCTTGATATGGAACGAAACGGGCGCGGCCAGGGCCTGGCAGGGCAAGCGGGTCCTGTCCGCCCGGGAGATCGACGTGGCCGAGGACGGGGGCGACCTCCTCTGTGAGGGCAAGGTGCTGGCCTCGTTCCCCCATGCGCCGAAGGACGGGCGTCCCGAAACGCGGGTCGAGATCGGCGCGGCGAAGATGAGTTATGATTCCAAAGCCAACCGGGTCCTTTACGAGGGCGGCGCGTCGCTGAAGACGGGGACGGTCGCCCTGGCCTCCAAAACGATCACGGTCGAGCCCGGCGAGAGCGGGAGCGAGCCCCGGGCGATGCGCGCCGCGGGGGTCGTGACGATCGTCATGCCCGCCCGGGAGGCGTCGGGGGAACAAGCCGATTACGACGTCGAAAAAGATACGATCGCCCTGACCGGCCGGCCCGTCATGAAGGACAAGGAGAAGGGCATTGTCCAGGGGGACAAATTGACTTTTCGCCTGACGGATGGTAGTATCCTCGTTGAAAGTCGGGACCAAGATCGGCCGGTCACATCCGTCATCAAGTGAGCCATGATATCGTGCCTGAAGGCCGCCCACCTCGCCAAAAGCTACCGGGGAAAGAAGGTCGTGGATGATGTGTCCGTCGAGGTCCGGCGGGGCGAGATCGTCGGCCTGCTGGGTCCCAACGGGGCCGGCAAGACGACCACCTTCTCCCTGATCCTCGGCCTCATCGCCGGGGACGCGGGCCGGATCTTCCTCGACGACGAGGAAATCACCGGCTACCCGATGTATCTGCGGGCCCAAAAGGGCATCTGCCTCCTTCCCCAGGAGGCGTCGGCCTTCCGGAAGCTGACCGTCGAGGATAATCTCCTGGCCATCCTCGAGACCCTGCCCGCCGGGGCGGCGGGCAAGCACGCGCCGATCGCCGAGATGCTCGATGACTTCGGGCTCGCCCGACTGGCCGCCTCCCGCGCTTTCACCCTGTCGGGCGGTGAGCGGCGGCGGCTCGAGATCGCGCGGGCCATGATTTCGGGGCCGGAGTTCATCCTCCTGGACGAGCCGTTCACCGGTATCGACCCTCTGGCCATTCAAGACCTCCAGAAGATCATCCGCGGCCTGAAGGCCCGCGGGCTCGGCGTCCTCGTCACGGACCACAGCGTCCGGGAAACCCTGCGGATCGTGGACCGGGCCTATATCATCGACCGGGGCCGGATCCTCCGGGAGGGGCCGCCGGCGGACATCGTGGCCTCGGAGGACGTGCGGCGGAGCTACCTGGGCGAGGATTTTCGCCTCTGAGGATGTCAGGCAGCGAGGCCCAAGCGACGACCATGCCCATGAAACAGCGGCTCGACCAGCGTCAGGTCCAGAAGCTGATCCTGGCCCCCGCGTTGCAACAGGCCATCAAGCTTCTTCCCATGACGAACCTCGAGCTCATCGAGGTCATCGACGAGGAGCTGTCCGACAACCCCATGCTCGAGCTCGAAGAGGAGACGGTCGACAAGAAGCCCGAGTCCGAGATCGAGCCCGAGGCGGGCGGGGCCGAGGCCGCGGCGGCGCCGGGCGGCGACAAGACCCCGGACGCCGGCCCGTCGGACGTGGATGCCCTCCCCGAGAATCCCGAGGACAAGGAGTTCGAATCCTATTTCCAGGAGTACTTCGACGACGGCTTCCGGGCGTCCCCCCAGGAGCGGCCGGAGGTGCCCTCGCTCGAGAACACGCTGTCCAAAAGCACGTCGCTCTGGGATCATCTCTCCTGGCAGGCCAACCTGACTTTTTTCGAGCCCGTCGAGCAGGACGTTGCCGAGCGGATCATCGGCAACATCAACGAGGATGGCTATCTGATCCTGCCGCCCGAGGAGATCGCCCGAGCGTCGGGGACTCCTCTGGCGACGGTCGAGAAGGTCCGGGCTCAGATCAAGATTTTCGACCCCCTCGGCTGTGGGAGCCTCGATCTCCGGGAGTGCCTCCTCGTCCAGATGGACCAGCTCCTGATCAAGGACGACGTGGCCCGAGCGATTATCCGGGAACACCTCCCGCTCCTCGAGAAATCGGATTACGCCCAGCTCGCCCGCCTGCTCAACGTCCCCATGTCGTCGGTGAAGATCCACATCGAGATCATCAAGGGCCTCGATCCCGCCCCCGGGTCGAAATACGCCGAGGACCGGACGACCTACGTCGTCCCCGACATCATCGTCACCAAGGAGGGCGACGAGCTCAAGATCTCCCTCAACGACGAGGGGCTGCCCCGGCTCCGGATCAACGCCTATTACCGGACGCTCCTGGCCCGGGCCTACAAGGAGAACATCGAGGCCTACCGCTATCTCAAGGACAAGATGAAGAAGGCGCTCTGGTTTCTGCGCAGCCTCGATCAGCGCGACCAGACGATCTACAAGGTGGCCCGGTACATCGTCGACAAGCAGGGCGAGTATCTCGAGAAGGGGATCGATTTCATCAAGCCCCTGACCCTCATGGAGATCGCTCAGGAGATCGGCGTCCACGAATCGACCGTCGGCCGGGTGGTGGCCAACAAGTACATGCTCACCCCCCGGGGCGTCTACTCACTGAAGTATTTCTTCCACAAGGCGCTGGCCGGCGACTTCGGCGAGGACGTCTCGTCGCTCCGGGTCAAGGAGCGCTTGAAGAAGCTCGTCGAGGCCGAGGACCCGGCCCACCCCCTGAGCGACATCGAGATCGAGGAGGTCCTCGCCCGGGAGAACTTCAGAATCGCCCGCCGGACCGTGGCCAAATACCGGAAGCAGCTCAAGATTCTGCCGTCGCATATCCGCAAGAGGAAGTCCATCATGGAGGGGACCGCATGAGAACCCATTACACGGCCCGCCAGGGCCACCTCACCCCGGAGATCAAAGCCTACTGCGCGGCGCGGATCGCCGACTTGGACCCGATGCTCGAGCCCTCGGCCGAAGCGGACATCATCCTGTCCCGAGAAAAGAACCGGGAGAAGGCCGAAATCCACGTCATGGCCAGGGGGGCGGGCCTCGTCGTCATCGAGGAGAGCGCCGACATGCTCGTCTCTCTCGGCCTGGCCTTCGACGCCCTAGAGCGCAAGATCAAGAAGGAGCGCGAGAAATTCCGGGAGAAGAAGCGGCGCGGGGGACGCGAGCGGAAGGACCTGGCCTTGCCGAGCGAGCCCGCCGAGGCTGGGCCCCGGATCGCTCGGGTCGACTACTTCTCCTCCAAGCCGATGTCGCTCGGCGAGGCCCTGGTCCAGATCGAGGCCAAGAAGAAGGAGGTCTTCGTGTTCCGGATGGAGCCCGCCGAAAAGTGGACCGTCCTGTTCCGCCGGAAGAACGGAAGCTTCGGCCTCGTCCAACCGGAATGATGCGTCCCGAGCCCGTGCCGCTCTTCGTTCGCGATCTCCTGGACGAAAGCGCGATCATCGCCGACCTGCGGGCCACGAGCCGCGACGCGGCTCTGGCGGAGATGGTCGAGGCCGCCGTCCGCCTGAACGGCCGCCTCGATGCCGCCGGGCTGCTGGCGAATCTCCTCGATCGGGAGCGGCTCGGGAGCACGGCCATCGGCGAGGGCTTCGCCATCCCCCACGGCAAGCTGGCCGGGCTCGCGGGTCCGGTCGTCATGCTGGCCGTCTCCCGGCGCGGCGTCGATTTCGCCGCTCCCGACGGCAAGCCGTGCCGGGTGCTCTTCCTGGCGATCAGCTCGTCGGACGTCCCCTCCCAGAACCTCAGCATCCTCGCCGCCGTGGCCCGGTTCATCCGCCGCTCCCGGGAGCTCCTCCCCCGGATCGAGGCGGCCCGGACGGCCCCCGAGATCCTGGATATCATCCGTCGGGAAGAGGAGAGGCTCGGGTGAAGACCGCCGCGCCGCGCCAATCGGTGATCTCGGGCGGGCTTCTCCGCATGTTCGGCCTGGGCGTCCTGATCATCGGCGACAGCGGCATCGGCAAGAGCGAAAGCGCCCTGGAGCTCATCGCCCGCGGGCACCGCTTCATCTCGGACGATGTCGTCCACGTCCGCCTGTCCCGCGACGGCCGGGTGACCGGGCGGGCCCCGTCGCTGAGCCGCTATTTCATGGAGCTCCGCGGGCTGGGGATCATCAATATCAAGGAGATCTTCGGGCGAGAGGCCATCGCCCTCCAATCCCCGATCGACCTCGTCATCCGCCTCAAGAAGTGGCACCGCAAGAAGGAGTTCGACCGGCTGGGTCTCCGTTTCCCGGAGGACTGCCTGATCCTGGGCGAGCGCATCCCGCAGCTCAACATCCCGGTGGCGCCCGGCCGGAACATCGCCACGCTGATCGAAGTGGCCTGCAAGGTCCACCTCTGCCGGAAGCGGGGCTACCTGGCTTCGCGGGAGATCTCCCGGCGGCTCGACCTGGCGATCGCGGAGGGGCGATGAGCCGCGACGACCGCTTCCTGATCATCACCGGGCTGTCCGGGTCGGGCAAGACCGTGGTCAGCCGCTTCCTGGAGGACCTCGGCTATTACTGCGTCGACAACCTGCCGGTCCAGATGATCCCCATCCTCGTCGACCTCTGGCAGCGCCGGGAGGTCCAGATCGACAAGGTGGCCCTGGTCGTGGACATCCGCGAGCGGGATTTCAGCCGGACGTTCCCGGTGGTCTGGGAGGGGATCCGCCGGGCGATCGCACCCCGGCTCATCTTCCTCGACGCCTCCGACGAGACGCTCGTCAAGAGGTTCAGCGAGACGCGCCGCCCCCACCCCATGGGCGGGACGTCCATCCTCCACGGCGTCCGGCTAGAGCGCCAGCAACTCGCCCCGATCAAGAAGATGGCCGACGAGGTCATCGACACCTCGGGGACGAACCTCACCCAGCTCAAGGAATGGTTTATCCAGCGCTTCCAGAAGGCGGCCAAGCCCCGGCTCCGGGTGGTGATCGTCAGCTTCGGCTATAAATACGGGATCCCCGTCGACGCCGACCTCATCTTCGACACGAGATTCCTCCCCAACCCCTTCTACGTCGAGAATCTCCGGTCGAAGAGCGGCAAATCCCGCGGCGTCCGGGAGTTCGTCCTGGGCTCGAAGGAGACGAAGGCCTTCCTGGCCGAGCTGGAGCGCTTCCTGGGGTTCCTGATGCCCCGCTTCGTCGCGGAGGGCAAGAGCCAGCTGGTGATCGCCGTCGGCTGCACCGGCGGCCGGCACCGGTCGGTCGTCGTGGCCGACGCGATCCGGGATTACCTTCACGGCCTGAAATATGATATAAAGATTTTTCACAGGGACGTGTTCAAGTGATCGGCGGGATCATCGTGTCGCATGGCAAGCTGGGGGAGGAGCTCCTCAACGCCCTGACGATCATCCTCGGGGAGGCGCCCAACATCGAGGCCATCTCGATCGGCTGGTACGACGACGTCGAGGAGTCCAAGCGCAAGATCAACCAGAGCTTGAAGCGCGTCGACCAGAAGAGCGGCGTCGTGATCTTCACCGACATGTTCGGCGGGACTCCGTCCAACCTGAGCTTCACCTTCCAGAAGGACGGTCAGGTGGAGATCATCACCGGCGTCAACCTCCCGATGCTCATCAAGTTCGTTTCCCTGCAACGCTCGAACACGCTCAAGGATGTGGCCCGGAAGGTCGTGGAGCAGGGCAAGAAGAACATCCACCTGGCCAGCGTCCTTCTCGGGGCGAAGCCCTCCTAGGCCGACCGCATGCTCGAGCGACCCATCACCATCAAGAACAGGCTGGGCCTTCACGCGCGCGCGGCGGTCAAGTTCGTCAACACGGCCAACCGCTTCGGGGCCGAGGTCCGCATCATCAAGGACGGGAGCGAAATCGACGGCAAGAGCATCCTGGGAATCCTGACCCTGGCCGCGACCCAGGGCTCGGACATCGTCCTGAAGATCGACGGTCCGGACGAGGCGGCGGCCTGGGCGGCCCTCGCCGAGCTCATCGACGGGCGGTTCGGCGAGAAAGAATAGCCGCCATGGACTTCACCCGCCTCCGCGGCGTCGGCGTTTCGCCGGGGATCGCCCTCGGCCGGGCGGCCCTCGTCGGCCGAGTGCTGTTCAGCTCGCGCAAGGAATATGTCCCTCCCCACCGGGTCGAGGACGAGCTCCAGCGCCTGAAGACGGCCGTGGCCAAGACGCGGGCCGAGCTGGCCGAGCTCAAGGACACCATCCGGAACAAGGTCGGGGAGGAGCACGCCTTCATCTTCGACGCCCACCTGCTCATCCTCGACGACGCTACGCTTTTATCGAGCTTCGAAAAGACGATCCGCGAGGAGAACGTCCGGGCCGAGACCGCCTTATCCGAGGCCTACGAGCACTACCGGAAGATCTTCGACGGCCTGGGCGACGAGTATTTCAAGCAGCGCAAGTCCGACGTCGCGGACGTGCTGACCAAGGTCTACCGCAACCTGGCGCCCGCGGCCGAGGAGTCGGCCGACGACGTCCGAGACAAGATCCTCGTGGCCCATGACCTCCTGCCCTCCGAGGCCGCCCTTCGCCTCAGCCAGGGCAACGTCCTGGCCGTGGCCCTGGACATGGGCGGGTCGACCTCGCATACGGCCATCCTGGCCCGCTCGCTCGGCATCCCGACCGTCGTCGGGCTGCGCGACATCGCGGCCACGATCAAGAACGGCGACCTCCTGATCGTGGACGGGACGGACGGCGAGGTCATCATCAATCCCCCCCTCACGGTCCAGAAGGAGTTCCAGGGCAAGAAGGCGAAGTACGACGCATACGGGCGGGAGCTGAAAAAAGTCGCGGCCCTGAGGTCCCAGACGCTCGACGGCGTCCGGTTCAGCCCGATGGCCAACATCGAGCTGCCCGAGGAGGTCGCCCATGCCCTGTCCTACGGCGCGGAAGGGATCGGGCTCTTCCGCTCGGAATTCATCTACCTCCAGCGCTCGACGCTTCCCTCCGAGGAGGACCATTACGAGATCTACGCCCGGCTGGCGCGCGAGGCCCAGCCCCGTCCCGTCTATATCCGGACGATCGACATCGGCGGGGAGAAGAACCTCCCCCAGCTCTCGATCCAGAAGGAGCCCAACCCCGCCCTCGGGCTGCGGGCAATCCGCTTCTCGCTCCAGAATCCCGGCCTGTTCCGCACCCAGATCCGGGCGATCCTCAGGGCGAGCACCCTCAAGAACGTCCGGATCCTGATCCCGATGATCACGGAAGTCGAGGAGATCGGCGAGGTCAAGGCGGTCTTCCGCGATGTCCAGGGCGAGCTCGCGGCCAAGAACATTCCCTTCGATCCGGACATCCCCCTGGGCATCATGATCGAGGTGCCGGCCGCCGCGGCCCTGGCCGACGTGCTGATCAAGGACGTGGACTATTTCAGCATCGGCACGAACGACCTCATCCAGTATTACCTGGCCGTCGACCGGTCCAACGAGTTCGTCTCCTATCTCTACAAGCCGCTTCACCCGGCCGTCCTGCGGCTCCTCAAGTTCGTCGTCGAGGCGGCGAGCCGGGCGGGCAAGGACGTGACGGTCTGCGGCGAAATGGCCGCGGACCCGCTGGCGGCCATGGTCCTGTTCGGGCTCGGCGTGCGGACCTTCAGCATGAACCCGATCTTCATCCCGCGGGTCAAGAACGCCCTCCGCTCCGTATCTTCGCGGACGGTCCGCCGCGCCCTGGCCAAGGCCCTGACGCTCCGAACCGCGCAGGAGGTGGAGGAGCAGCTGATCGAGGCGCTCCTGGTGGAGCACCCCGGCGCATTTCTCATGGGGTACTGACCGGGGATGGGGTCCCCGTTTTCGCGGCCGCTCCGCGGCAATACCGGCGAGGGATCGCCCCGGCGCCGAAGAACGCGGGGGTGCGCCCCCGGGAGAAAGGAGAGAGTCTCATGTCCATCAGCCCCCTCATCGTCGGATTGATCATCGTCCTCTACGCGGTGATCGTCGGCCTGGCCATCATCGCCTTCGGCCAGATCCTCCTGGCCGTCCGCGAGATCGCCTTCAACACGCGCAAGGAAGGGGTCAAGCACCCCCACTACGAGATCCTGCTGATCATGGCCAAGATCAACAACGTCCTGGGCTGGATCATCCTGGTTCTGGGCGTGATCGGCGGCATTTACATGGCCGTGGCCGGGCCCGCCATCCCGCTCTCCGGGACGATCACGAAAACCACGACGCTTTAAATCGGATCTTTCGAGCCGCGCCGGGAGGGTGCTTAGGACTGCCTAGGCCTTCCGCCCGTAGTCGTCCGCGAGGCGGACGATGTCGTCCTCGGCGGAGTCGCCCAGCCAGATTTCCATCACCCGGGCGGGCTCGGGCCCGAGACAGCGCAGACGATGGGGCGCCTCGCGGGGAATGTAGATTTCCTCGTTCCGGCGAGGCCGCCAGGCGCGGTCCCCGACGGTGATCTCCAGGCCGTCGTCGAGCGCGATCCAGAATTCCGCCCGCCGGCGGTGGATCTGCAGGGACAGGGTCGCGCCCGGGTTGACCGTGATGATCTTGATGGCCCCCGCGTTCTCGCGCGGGTAGGACCGGAACTTGCCCCAGGGCCGGACGTCTTCGAGGATGCGGGCGCGGAAGTCCTTCTCGTCCTCAGAAGGGGACTTCATCCTCGCCCTCGCCCGTCGCGGCGGCGTCGTCTTCGCCGGGGAAGTCGCCGACGGGGCCGGTGTCGCGGTGCGGCTGCGGCCGCCCGCCGCCGGCTTCGAAGTCGCCCTCGCGGCGCGGGGCGCTGCCGACGAGGACGATATTGATGGCCTCGACCTCGGTCGTCGAGCGCTTGTTGCCGTCCTTGTCCTGCCATTGCCGCGTGCGGAGCTTCCCTTCGATCAGGACCTGGCGGCCCTTGTCGAGGTACTTGTCGCAGAATTCGGCCAGCTTGCCCCAGACGACGATCTTGTGCCATTCCGTCCGGTCGCTCGACTCGTTGGTGTTGCGGTTGAACACCTTCTCGTTCGTGGCCAGGGTGAAGCGGGCCAGGCTGTTGTCCGTCTGCGGAAGCGCCTTCAGCTCGGGCTTTTGCCCGAGCCGCCCCAGCAGGATGACTCGGTTCAGGCTGTTGACGTCTCTCATCTTTCCTCCAGGAGCTCCTTGATCTTCTGTTGGGCGCTTTTCGCTTCCTCGTCGAGCGGGTATTTCGAGACGAGGAACCGCAGGACGGCGATCGCCTCGTCCTTGCGCTTGAGCTCGGCCAGGCAGTACCCTTTCTTGAGATAGGTCGCCGCGATTTTGTTGCTGGCCGGGTAGTTGACGATCAGCTCGTCGAACTGCTCGACGGCCGGGCCGAATTTCTTCTGGCTGTAGTAGCATTCGCCGACCATGTAGAGGGCATCGTCGGCCAGGGGGTTGGACGGGAACTGCTCGATCAGAGTGTTGAACCCGTCGATGGCCAGCTCATACGTGCCTTTCTGGTAGTCGGCGTAGGCGGTTTTATAGAGGTCCTGGGGGGAGATGTTGGTTTGAACGGGCGTCCCCCCCGCGGCGGGCTTGTCCTTTGGGGAGGGCTCCTTCTTGTTCTGGGCCGGCTTCTTCCCGGCCGGGGCTTTGTCGCCCGACTTCGAGGCGTCCGGGGCCGGCTCGGCCGGCGGCTGGGACTTGAGGTCGATCAGATCTTCGGATATCTTCACGACCAGGGCTTCGAGCTGGCCGAACCTCTCGACGATCACTTGGAGCTGGGCGGGCAGGCCCTTCAGCGTCTCGCCGTCCCGGGCCTGCTCGCTCTGGAAGAGCTTGAACTGGTTCGCGAGGTCGCGCAGAAGGTCCCGGGCGGCTTTCAGGTCGTCCGCGGCCGCGTCGGCCCTCTTCTCCAGGCGCGCGGCCTGGAGCTTGAGCTGCTGGATGTCGTCATACATAAGCTCATAGGCTTTCTTGCTCTTGTCCTGGGCGCCCGCGAGGAGCGCCGCCAGGGTGACGACCAGCAGGATCCCAAGAGCCTTCTTCATCGCGCCCCGGGATTATTTCTCGATGACCAGGAACTGGTCGCGGCGGTTCCTCTGCCAGGCGCCTTCGTCGTGGCCCATGTCGAGCGGCTGGCTTTTGCCGTAGGAGATGGACTTCATCCGGTCGGCCGGGATGCCGAGGGAGGCGAGGTAGTCGAAGGCCGCCTTGGCCCGCTTCTCGCCCAGGGCCAGGTTGTAGTCTTCCGTGCCGCGCTCGTCGCAATGGCCTTCGATGAGGATCTTGGCCGTGCGGAACTTCTTCATCCAGGCCGCGTTCGTTTCGAGGATGGCCTTGGCGTCTTCGCGGATCGTGTATTTATCGTAGTCGAAGTTGATCATCCGGACGGGCTTGTCCTTGTTGATCTGGTCCAGGGACTTGGCCAGGAAGATTTCCTCCTCGCTGAGCTGGGGCTTCTGGACGGGCTGGGGCGCCTCGACGCGCTCGACCCTGGGCTGTTCCTTGGCCTGCGGCGGGGGCGGCGGAACTTCCTTGACCTTCGGCTTGCAGGACGTGGTGAAGGTGAGCGCCAACAGACAAGCGAGGGAAAGAACGATGAGCTTTCTCATGACTCCTCCTGGAGGTATGCGTGGATTGGGGCAACCATAGTGTTGCCCTAATTCTTATACATCGAACGGGAGGAATGTGTCAATAAAAAAGCCTCTTTTTCGGGGGGGAACGGCAGGTTTTCGCTCCTGCGGCCCCGGCCGGCGCTCTCGACGCATTTTCGCCGCCTCGGCCCGGGAGGATAGACGCGGCCGAGGGCCCGGATTCTCACGGGAGACGCGGCGGGCGGCCTAATTCGCCCAGGCGGCGAACTTGTTCTGGCCTTTGGTCGTCAGCTGCCGGAGATTGGCCCCGTCGTAGTCGATCGTGAAGATCTGGGTGATGCCGCCCTTCATGTTCGAAGTGAAGAGGAGGTGGCGGCCGTCGGGCGACCAGGTCGGCGACTCGTTGCGGGCGTTGCTCTCGGTGAGCTTCGAGATCCTCTTCGACATGAGGTCCAGGACGTAGAGGTCGAAGACCTCGTCCACGCGGGCGACGTACACGATCCGGTCCCCGGCCGGGGACCAGGCTGGCTCGTCGTGCCAGTTCGATCCGCCGAAGCTCACCCGCTGGACGTTCGATCCCTCGGCGTCCATCGTGTAGATCTGGGGCGTGCCGCCCCGGTCGGAGACGAAGGCCAGCTGCCGGCCCGTGGGCGACCAGGTCGGGGAGGTGTCGACCCCGCCGTTGAAGGTCAGGCGCTTGATCTTGAACGCGCCGCGCTTGAGGGAGTCCTCGTCGACGTCGGCCGTGTAGATCTCCTGGTTGCCGTCCATGGACGAGCTGAAAGCCAGCTTCTTGCCGTCGACCGACCAGGCCGGTGAATAATTACCTCCCTTCAGCGACACCGCGAGCCGGCGCCCTTCGTATACCTGGAGGATGTAGAGGCCCGCGGTCAGGTTCTGGTAGGAGGTGTAGGCGATCATCTTTCCGTCGGGCGAGAGGGCGGGCGAATAGTCGGTGACGTTGTTGAACGTCAGGCGGGTCTGGCCGGCGCCGTCGTAGTCCATCAGGTACAGCTCGTCGTTGCCGTCCCGGTTCGAGACGAAAGCGACCTTGGTGGCGAAGACGGGCTTGTTGCCCCAGATCGCGGTGAGGTCGTCGGCCGCCCGGTGGACCATGAAGCGCAGGTCCTCCTTCCGGGCCTTGTAGCTCTTGCCTTTCATCGGCTGGCCCGGCTTGACGTCATAGAGCTTCCATTCGAAAGTGACGTCCCCGCCCGCGTCCAAGGACACGCTCCCGACGAGGAGGTTGTTGGCGTTGATGGACTCCCAGTCCTTGAAGATGATGTTCGAGCGGTCGAGCGGCCGGATGTAGCTGTAGTAGCTCTCTGGCAGGAGCGAGAAGATCCGGCTGTATTTCACGTCGGCCGCGAGGATCCCGTAGATCTCGTCGGCGACGGCCTGCGCTCCCTCCCCGACGGCGAATTTCGGAAGGGCGAGATTGATGGCCGGCATGCCCTGCCGGATGGTCATGGTGACGTCCTGCTGGGGCCCGGGGCCGGCGGCGGGCGCGGGGGTGCGGGCCGAAGCGCCCGCCCCTGCCGCCGCGAAGCCCAGGGCCGTCGCGGCGAGGACGGCGGTCGCGATGATTTGGCGTGTTTTCATTTGCTGTGCTCGAAAATCAGGATAATGCCGAGATAGCTCTCGCCATAGCCGTCGGGGAGGGGCGGGAAATTGGCCGAGCGCATGACCGCCCGGACAGCGGACTGGTCGAGCGTCTTGATGCCGCTCGACTCCCGGATGTCGACGGTCGAGATCGACCCGTCCTTGAAGATCCGGAAATAGACCGCCACCTGGAACGTGCCGCTCACGCCCGGGTCGACGAGCGACTCAAACCAGTTGGACGAGATTTTGTCCCGGACGGTCTGGAGGTACCAGTTGAAGGGGAAGTTGGACTCGCCGATCTGGTCGGCTAGGCCGCCGATGCCGCCCCCGCCGGCGCCCTCTCCGAAGCCGGGCTTGCCGCCGCCGATCGTCAGCCCCGATCCCCCGCCCTGTGGCGCCGCGATCGTCGCGCCTTTGGCGCCTGCGGCTCCGCCCTGCGAGGCGGACGCGCCGGCTTTCGCGGCGGCGGCCTTGTCGGCCGCAGCCTTGGCGGCCGAGGGATCGACCTTGCTGATCTCGGTCTTCTTGGTGTCGGGCTTGGGTTTCACCTCGCGCTTGGGCTTGTCGACGGGAAACCGGAGCGAGGAGGACGGCGGCGGCGCCTGTTGGAGCTTCTGGAGTGCGGTCAGGTCGCGGAGGAGCTGGGGTTTCACCTCCGTCGGGGCGAGCGTCTCCTCGGGCGTCTTGACGGCCGTGATGCCGCCGCCTCCACCCCCGGAGCCACCGTTCCCCCCGCCGCCGAAGTTGATGTAGTAGAACTGGTTTGTCTTACGCGGCTTGGGCAGGCTGGGGTTGACGATGATCAGAACCAGGAGGACGACGTGGAAGCCCGCGGACCAATACATGGCCCGCTTGAAGGGCCGCTCGTTCGTCCCCAGGCGGAAAGTCATCGGTTCTTGGTCTTGTCTTCGATCGGCGCGGTCCCCAGGCCGACGGTCTCGACGCCGATCTTCTTGGCGATGTCCATGATGCTCACGACGAAGCCGTAAGGGATGCTCTCGTCGGCGTTGATGTAGACGACTTTTTTCGTCTTGTTCTGGTAATACGACCGGAGCCGGTTTTCGAGGAGGTTGATGTTGATGAACGACAGGGTGCCGGTCCCTTCATCGAGGTGGATGAACTTGTCGGCCGTGACCGTCAGCTTCAGGCCGGGGTCGGCCGGGGCGGTGTCGGTCTCGGCCTGGGGCAGGCTGACCGCCATGCCCGACTGCATCATCGGCGTCGTGACCATGAAGATGATGAGCAGGACGAGCATGACGTCGACGAAGGGGGTGACGTTGATCTCGGCGAGGGAGGTGCCGATCTCCCGCTTGGAGCGGATCGAGGGGAGCTTAGGGAGTACCATAGAGCCTCTCGGCGATGCTCAGGAGCTCGAGAGAGAAGTCCTCCATGTCGGTGATGACGTCCTTGATCCGGTGGAGGAAGGTGTTGTAGGCGATGACCGCGGGGATGGCCGCGAACAGGCCGACGGCCGTGGCCACGAGCGCCTCGGCGATGCCCGGCGCGACCGAGAGCATGCTGGCCGACTTCGTCATGCTGATCCGGAGGAAGGCGTCCATGATGCCCCAGACCGTCCCGAAGAGGCCGATGAAGGGCGAGACGCTGCCCGTCGTGGCCAGGAAGGACATCATCTTCTCCATCCGGGCCACCTCGGCGTTCGAGGCTTTGGTCAGGGCGCGGCTCATGTTGTCCAGGCTGGCCCCGCCGTTGGCCGAGCCCGTGGGGGCTTCCTTCTTGGCCAGGTAGGCCATTTCCTTGTAGCCGGCCAGGAATAGGGTTGCTTGGGGGCTGGCCGGGAAGGCCTTGGCCGCCTCCTGGACTTCGGTCAAGTTCCGGCTTTTTTTGAAGATGGCCAGGAACTTCTGGGACTGGGCGCCGGCCGTCCGCAGGGACTTGCGCTTGTAGATGATGATCGTCCAGGAGAAAACGGAGAAAAAGAGGAGGATGAGGAGGATGATCTGGACGACCGGGCTCGCATCGGTGATCAGCTTGAAAATGTTCATGTTAGTCCATGAAATCTTAGCATAGGGATAGGTCGAATTCAAATGAGGACTGACCCCGGGGGGGTCGGAAATGGGCACTCCGGCGGGGGGGACGCGCCCTAGCCCAGCATCCGCTTGAGGATCTCCAGGGCGACCTCCTTGGCCTGTTCGCCGCTTTCCTTGGTCGGGCCGACGCAGGACGGGCAGCCCTCCGCGCACGGGCAGGCGGAGATCGTCTTGAGGCAATAGTCGAGGAGCGTCTTGTCGATGTCGAAGAGCGATGGCGAGAGGCCGATCCCGCCCGGGAAGCTGTCGTAGATGAAGATGTTCGGCTCGAAGTCGGCGTCGAGGTGGATCGGCCCCTGCTGGGCTTGGAGGCGCGCCTGGAGATCGCGCGGCGGGATGGATTCGCCCGTGGAGTTGTCGCCGAGCGAGACGCCGATGTCGTGGATGTCGCACATGAGGAAGAGCGGCGCCACGCTGTGCATGATGTAGGACAGGCCGTAGAGGCCGTTGATCTTCTGTTCCGGGGTAAAGGGCAGGTCCTGGAGGAGCGGGGCCGGAACCGTGACCCAGTAGGCCGTCGTGTGCATCTCGTTCGTGGGCAGGCTCAGGTCGCCCGCGCCCACGTTCTCCATGGTGTGGAACTTGATCTTCTTGAAGCCCACGACCTGGGTGGCCACGTGGACCTCGCCGTGGCGGGCCGCGAAATGGTCGAGACGCTTCGTGTCGAACGTGTCCAGGATCTTGATCTTCGTGTAATCGATGGCGTCTGTGTAGTAGTCGATGTCGGTCTTCTTGACGTAGGCTTTGCGCTGTTCGTAGTCGAGGCTTTCGACATAGTACTGCTCGCCCTCGCAGATGTAGATCGCCTTGGGGTGGAGCGTCGTCAGGGCGGCCGTGAAATCGACCTCGGCGATGACTTTCGCGGGCCCGGTCTGGTCGACGACGACGAAGTTGTCCGAGCTGATGCTCCGCAGGCTGACGCCGTCGGCCGGGTAGGCTTCCGACGTCCAGTACCACTTTTCCTTGGAGTGGTGGAGGATCTTCTCCTCCTCGAGATATATCAGGATCTCGGCGATCTCCGCCCGGCCGAACATTTCGCCGTCCTGGAACGGCAGTTCGAAGGCGGCGCACTCGATGTGGTTGATGAGGATCGTCAGATTGTCGGGGTTGATGAGCGCTTTCTCCGGGGTCTTGGAGAAGAAATAGTCCGGGTGGTTGACGATGAACTGGTCGAGGGGCGCGCTCGATCCGACGAGGACCGCGGCCGATGTGCCGGTCTTGCGGCCGGCGCGGCCCGTGCGCTGCCAGGTGGAGGCGATCGAGCCGGGGTAGCCGGCGAGGACGGCCACGTCGAGCGTGCCGATGTCGATCCCGAGCTCGAGGGCGTTGGTCGAGACGACGCCCAGGATCTTGCCCTCGCGCAGCCCTTTTTCGATTTCGCGGCGGCGGATGGGCAGGTAGCCGCCCCGGTAGCCGCGGATGAGCCCCTCATCCTTGATCGTCTTCTCGATGTCTTCCTTGAGGTAGGTCAGCAGGACCTCGGTGATCAGGCGGCTCTGGGCGAAGACGATCGTCTGGAGGCCGTGCTTGAGGAAGAGGGCGGCGATGCGCCGCGACTCGTTGACGTAGGAGCGGCGGATGCCGAGGGCCTTGTTCACGATGGGCGGCGTGGTGAAGACGATGTACTTGTCGCCGCGCGGCGCGCCGTTGTCGTCGATGAGGGTCACCGGCGCCTCGATCATCTTCTCGGCCATCTCGGCCGGGTTGGCGATCGTGGCCGTGCAGAGGATGAATTGGGGGTGGGTGCCGTAGAAGGCGGCGATGCGGCGGAGGCGGCGGAGGACGTTGGCCAGGTGGCTGCCGAAGATGCCCCGGTAGTTGTGGAGCTCGTCGAGGACGATGTAACGCAGGTTCTCGAAGAGCTTGATCCACTTCGTGTGGTGGGGGAGGATGCCCGCGTGGAGCATGTCGGGGTTGGTCAGGACGATGTGGCCGCGCGCCCGGATGGCCTTGCGGGCGTCCTGGGGCGTGTCGCCGTCGTAAGTGAAGATCCGGATCTCGCCCGGCAGGAGCTTGATCGTCTCGTCGAGCTCGGCCCGCTGGTCGTTGGCCAGGGCCTTGGTCGGGAAGAGGTAGAGCGCCCGGGCCGAAGGGTCCTTGAGCATGGCGTCGAGGACGGGGAGGTTGTAGCAGAGCGTCTTGCCGGAGGCGGTGGGCGTGACGACGACGGCGTTCTCGCCCCGGCGGACGGCCTCCCAGCACGAGTGCTGATGGGTATAGAGGCGCTCGAAGCCTTTCTCCCGGAGGGCTTTGACGAGGGCCGGGTGGACATCGGCCGGGTAGTCGAGGTAGCGGCCCTCCTGGGCGGGGAGGTGCTTGATCGTGCGGAGCGAGTCGTTGCGGAGCGCGGCGTCCTGGAGGAGGTCGAGCGCCTTGAGGAGGTTTTCCTGTCGGCTCATGGCGCTGCCATTCTATCAAATAAATCGGTGACAGTAACCTGATTTCCGAATTGCGCGCGTCACGAATTGGTGTCAGTAACCTGATTTCCTAATTTCCGGCCGGCTGGTTTTTTCGTCAGCCGCCTTCCCGAAATTTTCTCTAATCTCTCGACAAAATCGGCGTTGCCCAGCGGTCTTCCCGTCGAAGTGAATTCGCGCAATCGTTGGAGTGTTTCTTCGTTTTCTTCCTGTCCAACGAATGCGGCCCAATCCGTGATCTCCTCCATTAGGATACTGTCTGAAATCAAGGGGTCGGGGGAATCATTAATGTGGGAATGGGCGCTTGACCAAACGTACTCCGCCGGGAGGGAGACCAGCCTCGATCGGACCGGGTTTCGTTCCGCATAGCGAGTTGCGGCTAAAAGATGGGCGTGATCGAGAGGGCATGAAAAGAACCTCCCTTGCCAAAGGCTTCCGGTCCAGTCGTGTTTTAGGTTCGTGGCTTGCGCGTATTTTCTGTCAGCGATCGACATTGCTTTGGCGAGGCTTTCCGGCTTCTCGGGGGCGGCAATCAAATGAACGTGATTTGGCATAAGGCAATAAGCCCAGAATCGCACGCCAGCTTCGTATCCGTGCTTTCTCAAGAGATGAAGGTAAAAAGAATAGTCGTTGTTTTCGAAGAAAACTTGCTGGCGTCGGTTGCCTCTCTGGACGAGATGATACGGAATTCCAGGGATTACTATCCGCGCGATTCTCGGCATGGCCAGGCTCCCTTATGGGTTTCCAGACTGTTTTTCTTTGTTTTTATTGACTTTTTAATTGACGGGATAATGGGGTCAATTTTCTCAAACGAAGACAAATAATTCGGAAATCCGTATCCTGACACGGATTTCCGTCGACCGAAATCCGGAAATCAGGTTACTGTCACCGATTTTCTGGTATAATATTCGGTTATGCTGACCGAAATCGTCGTCAAGAAGGCGGCCCAGCACAATTTGAAGCGGATCGACGTCCGCCTGCCCCGCAACAAGCTGATCGTGGTCACCGGGCCGAGCGGCTCGGGCAAGTCCTCGCTCGCCTTCGACACGCTCTTTGCCGAGGGCCAGCGCCGCTACATCGAGTGCATGTCGGCCTATGCCCGCCAGTATATGGAGATGATGGAGAAGCCCGAGGTCGAATCGATCACCGGCCTCTCGCCCGCGATCTCCATCGACCAGAAGACGATCTCGTCCAACCCGCGCTCGACCGTGGGCACGGTCACCGAGACCTACGACCTCCTCCGCCTGCTCTATGCCCGCCTGGGCGTCCCCCACTGCCCGAGCTGCGGCCGCGAGGTCAGCCAGCAGACGGCGGACGAGATCGTCCGCCGCGTCTTCGAGACCGCGCCCGGCGAAAAGGTGAAGATCCTCGCCCCGGTGGTCAAGGGCCGCAAGGGCGAATACCACAAGCTCTTCGAGCGGCTCCTGCGCAAGGGCTACGTCCAGATCCGGGTCGACGGCCGCTTCCGGGACCTCGACGGGCCGATCGTCCTCGAGAAGACCAAGACGCACACGGCCGAAGTCCTGATCGACGAGGTCCGGGTCGCGCCCCACGTCGAGAAGCGCCTCCGCGAGGCCGTCGACAAAGCCCTGGCCCTCGCCGATGGGGAGGTCCTGATCCTCCGCCCCGGCGCGCCCGAGGCGTACTACTCGCTCCGGCTGATCTGCCCCGCCTGCGACATCAGCCTCCCCGAGTTCGAGCCCCGCAACTTCTCGTTCAACACCCCGTACGGAGCCTGCCCGCGCTGCAACGGCCTGGGCTACGAGACGACGACCGACGAGGACGGCGACGTCGCCCTGACCGAGGACGTCTGTCCCGCCTGCCACGGCGGCCGCCTCCGCCCCGAGGCGCTCGCGGTCCATATCGGCGGCCGGAACATCGTCGAGCTCGGCGAGCTCGCCGTGGACCGCCTCCTCGCCGAGATCGCCGCCTTCCGCTTCCCGGCCTCACTCGAGCTCGTGGCGGCCAAGGTCCAGAAGGAGCTTCTGGCCCGGCTCACGGTCATGACCGAGCTCGGGCTGGCCTACCTCCACCTGAACCGGCCGGCCGGGTCGCTCTCAGGCGGCGAGGCCCAGCGCGTCCGGCTGGCCGCCCAGGTCGGGTCGAGCCTGCGCGGCATCCTCTACGTCCTCGACGAGCCGACGATCGGCCTCCACCAGAGGGACAACGATCGGCTGATCGGGATGCTCCGCCGCATCCGCGACGACGGCAATTCCGTCATCGTCGTCGAGCACGACGAGCAGACTATCCGGGCCGCGGACTTCATCCTCGATCTCGGCCCGGGGGCGGGAGAGAACGGCGGCCGCGTCGTCGCCGAAGGCCCGCCTGCCGCGATCCTCGATTCGCCCGACTCCCTGACGGCCAAGTACCTGCGGCGGGAGCTGCGGATCGAGCCGCCCGCGACCCGGCGCCGGGCGCAGGGCTGGCTTTCGATCCTCAAGGCCCGCGAGCACAATCTCAAGGACATCGACGTCCGCCTCCCGATCGGCTGCATGACGGCCGTGACCGGCGTCTCGGGGTCCGGCAAGAGCACCCTCGTCTACGACATCCTGTTCCGCGGTCTGCAGAACTTGCTCTACCATGCCCGGCTCCGCGTCGGGGCCCACGAGGCCATCCGGGGCGCTGAGGCCGTCGACAAGGTGATCAGCGTCGACCAGAAGGCGATCGGCCGCACGCCCCGCTCGAACCCGTCCACGTATACCGGGCTCTTCCAAGACCTGCGGACGCTCTTCGCCCGGACTCAGGAAGCCCAGGTCCGGGGCTATACCGCCAGCCGCTTCAGCTTCAACATCGCCGGGGGCCGGTGCGAGCAATGCCAGGGCGCGGGCGTGATGCGGGTCGAGATGCATTTCCTGCCCGACGTCTTCGTGACGTGCGACCGCTGCGGGGGGATGCGGTATAACAAGGAGACGCTCGCCGTCCACTACAAGGGGAAATCGATCGCCGATTTCCTGGCCATGACCGTCGACGAGGCCTACAACGACCTGAAAGCCCACCCCCAGCTCAAGCGCAAGCTGGCCACGCTCCGCAAGGTCGGCCTGGGCTACATCCGGCTGGGCCAGCCCGCCCCGACGCTGTCCGGGGGCGAGGCCCAGCGGATCAAGCTGACCAAGGAGCTCGGCCGGCGGGCCACGGGCCGGACGCTCTACCTCCTCGACGAGCCCACGACCGGCCTCCATTTCGACGACGTCCGGAAGCTCCTCGAGCTCCTGGCCGAGCTGGTCAAGCTCGGCAACACCGTGGTCATCATCGAGCACAACCTTGAAGTCATCAAGGTTTGCGACTATATTATCGACTTGGGCCCCGAGGGCGGCGAGGACGGGGGGCGGATCGTGGCCGCCGGGACGCCCGAAGCCGTAGCCGCGGAGCCCGCCTCGCACACGGGCCGCTTCCTGAAAAAGGTCCTGGACTGAGATCATGCCCTTCAGCGACATCCCCGGCAACGGCCGAATCAAAAAGATCCTCCGGCACGCCCTCGGTCGGCGGCGCGTGCCCAACTCCCTGCTCCTTAGCGGCCCGCCGGGCGTCGGCAAGCGCCGATTCGCCGCGGTCCTCGCCCAGGCCCTGAACTGCCTGACGCTTGAGGACGACGCCTGCGGCGTCTGTCCGAACTGCCTGGCCACCGCCCGCGGTCTCGAGGACCCGGAGAGAGGCTTCCCCGACGTCCTCCGGATCGAGCACTTCAAGAACAAGGAAGAGATCCTCATCGACCAGGTACAGGAGTTGAGGTCGATCGCCTACCTGACGCCCATGATCGGCCGCAATAAGGTCTTCATCATCGACGAGGCCGACCGGATGAACGCCGAGGCGTCGAACTGCCTGCTCAAGGTCCTCGAGGAGCCGCCCCGCACCTCGCACATCGTCCTCGTCACGAACAACCCCTCGCGGATCCTGCGGACGATCAGGTCGCGCTGCCAGAACCTGGCCTTCCTCCCCGTCTCCGGCGAGGATATCGAGAACGCTCTCCGCGAACGCGGCCTCGAAGAGGAAAAGGTCCGCATCCTGGCCCTCCTCGTCCACGGCAACCTCGAACAGGCCTTGAACGTGGATTGGGACGAGATCCAGGCCCGCCGCGAGGCGGCCTGGGAGCTCTTCCGGGAGCTGGTCGGGGGCGATGAGCCTTCGCGGTTCCTGAAGCGGTTCGCCGCCCAGAAGAAGGTCGAGATCAAGGAGAATCTGGCGGGCACGCTCGAGCTCGTCTCCTCCTTCTGCCGCGACCTCGTCCTCCTCCGCGACGGCGGCGATCCCCGGCTGCTCCTGAACCCCGATTTCGAGCCCCGGATGAGGGCGGGCGGCGCCGGGGCGGCCTTCGACCGGGCGCTCCGCTTCCTGGCGGCGGTCGACGGGGCCTTCGCCGGTCTCGACCAAAACCTCAATATGAACCTGCTCATCAACACGCTCTATTCCCAAGTCATAGGATGAACCCATGTCTGAATTTGCCTGCCTGATGTCCGCGCGCTCCAACAAGATGGTCCGCGCCTTGAAGAACGGGATCGACGTCCAGATCGGCGACATCTGCCTCATCGAGTCCGAGTTCGGCGGCGACCTGGCCACGGTCGTCGACGTGTCGAGCGAGATCTGCAGCCACGGCCGGGACGCGCAGAACGCGCCCAAGATCCTCCGCCGGGCGTCCGAGGACGACACTCGGAAGTTCGCCTGGCTGCGCGACAAGGAGGCCCGGGCCTTCGAGCTCTGCCAGCAGCTGATCAAGGATCGGGCCCTGGCCATGAAGCTGACCGCCGTCCGGTATTTTTTCAACGAGAAGAAGGGGGTCTTCTTCTACACGGCCGACGGGCGGATCGATTTCCGCCAGCTGGTCAAGGACCTGGCCAAGGATCTTAAGATGCGGATCGAGATGCGCCAGGTCGGGGTCCGCGACGAGGCTAAGATCATCGGCGGCTTGGGCGTCTGCGGCCGGCCGCTCTGCTGCGCCACGTTCATGAAGACCTTCGCCCCGGTGACCATCCAGAAGGCCCGCAAGCAGCAGATCGTCATCAATCCGACCAAGATTTCGGGGCTGTGCGGGCGGCTGATGTGCTGCCTGGCCTTCGAGGATGAGACCCGCGGCCGGATCTATCACGAGGAAGAAACCGCGCCCCCCGAGGATTAGAGGGGAAGCGCGGGTCCTGTCGGCGATCAGCGTATCTTGAACGCCGTCTTGTTCGATCGCTCGAGGAGCGTTCCCTCCGGGGCGTAGCCCTTCACCTGCCATGTGTAGACGATGCCCCGCCCGATCTTCGCCCGCACGCCCTCCGGAAGGGCGATCGTCGGCCCGGACGCCGCGGCGGACCAGCTCAACCCGGGCCCGGTGAGCTCGACCCGGTATTCCAGATCGGTCGGGCCGGGACTCCAGGCGAGCGCTTCCGGCACGGCGGAGACGTCCCCCGCGGGCGAGATCGCGGCGAGCGCCGCGCCCCGGACGACGTCCTCGCTCCGGGCCGCCGTGCCGCGCTCCCAGGGGCGCAGGACGAGGGCGGCCGTGATCATGAGCAGGACGCCCGCGGCCGCCGCGGCGGTCGTCCAGGCCCGGGCTCGGAAGGCGAACGCCGGGCGGGCCGTCGGGGGGGCGAGCAACTCGGCCCGTTTCCGGGCGACGGACTCGATGACGGCCTGCCGGTCCCGCACCTTCTCGAAGCAGGGCGGGCAGTTGAAATAATGGACCTCGAACTCCCGGGCGTCGTCCTCGGACAGCCTCCCCAGGAGGTAACGATCGATCTCGCGCTCGTTTGGACAGTTTCTCATGGCCGGTCCTTTAAAAAGTATCTTTTGCTGACTCCACCGATTTAGTCGGGGCCGTCCCGCGGAGTTGGAATGATCATCGGGCCATCATCTTCCGGAGCGATTTCTTGGCGTAGTTCGCCCATTCGCTGACCTTGGGCGCCGAGATCCCCATGCGCCGGGCGACCTCCTCGCGCGGCAGCTCCCTGAGATAGAACAGCTCGAGCGCCTGCCGATGGCGGGGCCGGAGCTTGCGGATCGCCTCGAGCATGAGCTCGACCTGTTCGGTCCGCTCGACCTCCTCGTGCGGGTCGGGCAGATGGCCGCCTTCGGGGGCGTCGCGGAGGACGCGCGTCTTGCGGCGGATGTGGTCCACGATCCGGCGGCTGGTGATGGTGTAGATGAAGGTCCCGATGGAGGATTCGCCCCGGAATTCCCCGGAGGTGATCTTCTCGCTGACCTGCATCAGGACCTCGGCGACGATGTCCTCCCAGTCGGGCGTCGCCGTGCCGATCGCCTTCCGGACCTTGAAGCCGATGAGGGGCCGGAACTTGAGGATGATCTGGTCCAGGTCGCCGACTCCGGGGCGGCCCGCTTCGCTCCGATTCGTCATGACGGTTCTGGCGGACAGGCGGCCGCCCTACTCGTCCTCCCGCGCGCTCTTCTTCTTCTCGTCCATGTATTGTTTGATGTCGACCAGGATCTCCCGGGGCTTGCTGCCCTCCGACGGGCCGAGGATGCCGTCCTGCTCCATCTGATCGATGATCCTCGAGGCGCGCGCGTAGCCGAGCTTGAGCTTGCGCTGGAGATACGAGGCCGACGCCTGGCCGGTGTGGAGGATGAGCTCCACGGCCCTTTCGTAGTTCTCGTCCTTCTCGCCGTCCTCGTCCTCCCACGGCAGGTCGCCGCCCGGGCTCTTAATGACGTTGATCAGCCGCTCGTCGTATTCCGGCTCGCCCTGTTCCTTGACGAACTTCACCAGGCGGCGGACTTCCGGGATCGAAACGTAGGAGCAGTGGAGGCGGATGAGGCGGGGGTAGTTGGGCGGCATGAAGAGCATGTCGCCCATGCCGAGCAGCTTGTCGGCTCCGATCGTGTCCAGGATGACCCGGGAGTCGATCTTCGACGGGACGCGGAAAGCGATCCGGCTCGAGAAGTTGTTCTTGATCGTGCCGGTGATGACGTCGATCGACGGCCGCTGGGTGGCCAGGACGAGGTGGATGCCGACGGCCCGGGCCAGCTGGGCCAGCCGGGCGATGGCGTAGTCCACGTCCTGGGCGCTGACCATCATGAGCTCGGCCAACTCGTCGATGATGATGACGATGTAGGGCAGGGGCTTGAGCGCGGCCCGCTCCTCGTCGGTCAGCTTGCTCTTCTTGTCGGCCAGCAGCTGGGCGACGAGATGGTTGTACTGGTCGATGTTCCGAACCTTGTGCTGGCTGAGGAGGTGGTAGCGGTTCTCCATCTTCCGGACGGCGTCCATCAAGACGACGCCGGCCTTCTTCGAGTCGTTGATGACCGGGCTGAGGAGGTGGGGAATGCCCTCGTAGAGCGTGAACTCGAGGCGCTTGGGATCGATGAGGATGAGCTTGACTTCGCGGGGCGTGGCCTTGTAGAGGATGCTGGCGATCAGGGCGTTGAGGCAGACGCTCTTGCCCGTGCCGGTCGCCCCGGCGATGAGGAGGTGGGGCATGATGGCCAGGTCGGTGACATAGACTTCGTCATGGACGGTCTTGCCCAGGGCGAACGTCAGCTTGGAGGGCGACGAGCGGAAGGCTTCGGATTCGAGGATGTCGCGGAGCTTGATGATCTCGCGCTTCTTGTTCGGGATCTCGACGCCGAGCGAGCTCTTGCCCGGGATGCGCTGGATGCGGACGGACTCCACGCTCAGGGCGAGCGACAGGTCTTCGGACAGGTTGGCCACCTGGCTGATCTTGACGCCCGGGCTGGGATAGTACTCGTAGGTCGTGATGACCGGGCCCGGGTGGTATTCCTTGACTTCGCCGTCGACGTCGAACTCGCGGAGCTTTTCCTCGATGAGGACCTTGTTCTGGGCGAGCTCGGACTTGTCGATCTTCTCGGCCGGCTTGCCGGGGTCGAGCAGGTTGTAGGGCGGGAAATCGTAGTCCTCGGACGAGGGGAAAAGAAGCGGCGCCTCCTCATCCTGCGGGAGCTTAGCCTCGGGCGGCTTGACCGTGCTCCGCTTCAGCTCGGACGGGCGGGGCCGGGCGGATGGCGCGGTCGCCGCGGAAAGTGCCGGCGACGGGTCGGGCCGGGATTTGGACTTCGCCCGGGCTTCGACGTCCTCCTCGTCCTCGCCTTCCTCCTCCCTTGTCGCGGCTTCGGCCGCGGCCGAAGCCGGCTTTTTCCTTGCGGGGGCGGCCGCCTCCGGCGCGGTCCGGCGACGCTCCCGGACCTTGATCCGAACGTCCTGGAAGGCGAAGGTGAACATCCGCCCCAGGGCGGCGAAGATCTTCCGGAAGGAGATCGCCGTGGCGAACGCGGTGTAGACCGCGGCCGCGGCCAGCAGAAAGAGGAGCGTGCCCGTGCTGTTCAGGATGCCGTTCAGGAGCGACGAAAGGAGGTCGCCGAGCAGGCCTCCCGCTGGGATCTTCGTCCCCCGCCAGGGGATGTCCTGGAAGAACAGGATGAGCAGGGGGCAGAGGATGGCGAGCAGGAGGACGAATGACCCGGCTTTCCGGAAAAGGCGCTTTCTCTCGCCGGTCATGACCGCCCGCAGGCCGAGGGCGCCGATCATGAACGGCAGAAGGAAGGCGGGGAAGCCGAATGTCTGGAGGGCCAGGTCCGACAGCCAGGCGCCCAGCCGTCCGCCGTAATTGTGGATGTGGGCCCCGGGCGCGACCGCGTTGAAGAGCGACGGATCTTTGGCGTCGAAGCCCGCGAGGCTGACCAGCAGATAGACGGCCAGAAAGAGGAGAAGGACGCCGGCGATCTCGGAGGCGATAGCCCGGCTCCGGGCCGGCGTCTTCCCGGCGGCCGGGGGCGATATCTTCCGTTTTGGCGTGGCCATCGCGCGAAATTATATCATAATCGCTCGGCCGCCGCGCGGGCCGGCGCGAGGGCGTGTCACATTGACTTTAACATCGGCGGGGTGCTATAAGGTGCTAAGGTCGACATGAGAACGGGCAAGCGGATCGGGGCGGCGGCTTTGGCGCTGGGCTTGGCTCTCGCTTTCGCCGCGCCCGCGCCCGCGGCGGCGGAGGGGCAGGACGCCCGGAAGCAAGGGACGTTCGAGCTCTTCCTCGGGCCCTATGCCGTCTCCGACCCCCTCTTCAAAGAGGTCTATTCCCAGGGGGCCAACACGGTCCGGGGCATCATCCTCTCCTCCTCGATCGTCGCCGGAATCGATTTCTACGCCCAGATCAAGGCTTTATACAAAACTGGCGCCCTGACCTACACCCAGGAGGAGACGAAATTCCTCATGATCCCCCTGTCGCTCGGCCTGCGCTACGAGTTCCCGACGAGCTACGTCATCCCGTACTTCGGCGGCGGCGCCGATTTCTATTTCTATTATGAATCCAGTACCATCGGGACGACCATGAACGTGGCCACGGGGACGCACGTCCTCGGCGGGCTTTACATCGAATTCGGCAAGGGCTTCCCCGTCCGCCTCAACGGCATGCTCAAGTATACGTGGGTCAACGTCACGGAGAGCGGCCAGACGATCAAGCTCGGCGGATTGGAATACGGCGGCGGCGTGGCCTTCGTCTTCTGAGCAAAAAAAAGGCCCCTCCGTCGCGGGGCCTTTGTAGGCGTTGACGACTTCAATCCCCAGTTCCAACGCCTCCCTTGAATTCGGAAATCAGGTTACTGTCACCGATTTGTCAGTCGGAGACGACGGCCAGGGACTTGAGCTCCAGGCCGTCCTTGTTCACGACGCTGGCGATGAAGGAGTATTTCTGACTCACCGCGAGCTTCTTCCAGACATACTGGAGCGTATCCGTGGGGGCGTAAGTCGCGATCACGGTGTAGGCCGTGTCCGGGTCCTCGTACTTCTTGGCGTAGAGCCTGTATTCCTTCAGGGTGGCGTCGTCGTTGATGGGGTTCTTGACGAACGAAACCGTGAGGATCTTTTCCGAGGCGAAGAGGACGCGGTTGACCTGGGAGGTGACGGTCGGGGCGGCGACCGCAGTCAGACGCGGGGCCAGCCGCGACACATGATAGACGATCCCGTTATCGGTGTAGACTAGGTGGATGTCGGGATCGCTCGTGGCCCGGAGGGAGCCCATATCGGACGTCCCGGACGTCGTGACCTGGATGGGGCTCGACCAGACTTTCTGGCCCGTCGTCTTGTCGATTTCATAGGTCTTCAGGAAGATATTGCCCACCCCGCTGCCGACGAGCTGGGTCCAGCAGATATACATCTCCCCCGTGGTCGGGTTGACGGCGATCGAGGGGTTTTCGCACGGGACCGCAGCCGTGCTGTTGGTGACGTTGATCGTATCCAGCCAGACGCCGTTGACCTGGTATTTCAGGAAGATGTCTTCTACCGAGCCGCGCAGCTCCGACCAGACGGCGTAGGCGTCGCCGGCGTCGGTCGCCCGGACGATGGCCTGGTCCCAATCCAGCCCCGTGTACCCGGACAGGGCGAGCGGCGCTGTCCAGCCGGTGGCGTCTTTGATGTTGGTATTCTTCATATACCAGACTTGGGCCGGCCCCGAGCGGGTGATGTAGACGAGATGGGCCGTTCCCTTGGCGTCGACGAAGACGTTCGGCCAGTATTGGGTGGTTTGTGAATTAATGATCGACATCGGTCCAAACTGGCCGGTCTTGCCGTCCCGGTATCGATAGCCGAGCTGGAATCCGCCTACGTCCTGCTGCCAGACGAAGCAAATGGTGTCGTCGACCGGCGATGCGGATAGACTCGGGTAGGTGGACGCATCGGGGGCATTGTGGGTGATGGGGCCGACGCCGCTCCACGTCCCATTCACCAATTCGTCTCCGACGACGACCATATGGCCCTCGGAGACCCATCCGTCCATCCAGGCATAGATGGCATCGTTCCCGCTCTTCGTCACGGTGACTTCAGGGAACCCGACGTCGTCGATCATGGTATAGGCGAGGGAATTCGCGTGGGGCGTACCCCATTTTCCGGTATTGTTCGTGTTGAACACCATGTCCCGGCGGCCGCCGACGCCCCCGTACCATTCCACCCAGCTGGCGTAGACGTTGCCCTTGCCGTCGATGGCCGCATACGGGTCGGTGCAATAAGCGACGGTATTGGAGACGGTCTCCCGCGTGCCCCAGGTCGAAGGGAGAGCCGACACGCCGGCTTGGCTGCCTTGGGTGGAGGCGGCAGCCGTCGTAGGCTGGACCGCCTTTTTGTGGATCCTCTGGCGCGCGCCGGATGCCCCCGTGGCGATCAGTACCACGGCTAACAGGCAGATAATAAATAGAATGCCTTTCTTGGTCATGCTCAGCTCCTTTTTTACAGACGGCGATATACTAACCGGGGCCTGAGGCTTTGTCAACAACGCGGAGACAAAATGCCGGAAATCCCCGGTCTTTCAGGCGATATTGATGATCAGAACCTCTGCCTTGGACAGGCGGAGGGCGCGGCGATTCTGGCCGATCAGGCTCAGGAGCTCGTTCAGAACGGCGATTTCCTGCTCACTTTTCCCCTCGGTGGGCATGTTGGCCACATCGCGCAAGGCGACTTCGAGGGCTTCGATGGGCGTCCCGGACGGAATCGTCAACAGGAATCGGGCGGGCGCGATCTCGATGGTCTTCAGCCAGGGGATCACCCGCAAGGCCTTGCTCGGCCCGGTGACGATCAGGGCCTTGCCGGGGGCCATCTCGATGAGCTCCACGGGTTTCGCGGCGCCTTTAGCCGTCCCCAGGACGGCCTCTATGGCCTTGACCACGGCGCACGCCCGGTCGGGATCGATTTCGGTCAGCTGCTCCAGGACTCGCTCCGGCAGGGTCATGGTCACCGGCCGGCACGGTTCATGGAATTTCGGGGGGCGTCCTCCGGGATTTTTTTCAGAATTTGGGGGCATGCCGCTCCTCCTATTTAGATCAGGGTTCGATCGTGGCGGCCGACTTCATCTCCAGGCCGTCCTTGTTCACGACGCTGACCAGATAAGCGTAGCGCTGTCCGGGCGCCAGATTCTTGTCCACGTATTGGAACGTGGAGATGCCCAGGCTCGCGAGCTGGGTGAAGGCGCTGTCCGCCTCCTCCGCTTTCTTCCGGTAGATCCGGTATTCCTGGAGCTTCGTGTCGTCGTTGTTCGTGTTCTTGGCGAAGGTGACCGTATTCCACTTCAGCGCGCCGAAGAGCACTTTGTCCAGCTGCGAGGTCACCGCCGGGGCGGCCACGGCGGCAAGCCGGGGGGCCATCTTATAGGAGTAATAGATTTCCGCCTGTCCGTCCCCAACCAGGTTGTCGAAGAAGAAGAGATGCAGGTCCCCCTCCTTCGTGATCTTGATCTGCGGCTCCCCCGCGTGCCCGGGGTAATTCGTCACCCGATAGACGTCCGACCAGGCTTTCTGGCCCGTCGTCTTGTCGATCTCGTAGGTCTTCATGCAGACGTCCCAGTTGGTGTTCCCCGACGCGAACCCGAAGGCCGTCTGCCAGACGAAATACATCTCCTTGGTCGTCCCGTTGACGGCGGGATACGCCGTCTCTGAGGGGTCGGTCAGGTTCGAGATGTTCTGCGCCGACCCCCATGCGCCGTCGACCATATAGCGGAGCATGATCGAGGACAAGCCGCTCTGGATCTGTTGCCAGACGACGTAGGCGTTGCCGTCCCAGTCGGCCGTGACCTTGGGGTAGGTGAAATTCAGCCCGGAATCGGGGGCAATTTGAAGAGGCGTCGTCCAGCCGGAACTGTTCTTCGGATTGGTGTTCTTCGTATACCATACCGAGGCGGTGCCGCTGCGGACGATGTAGACGAGATGGGCCACCCCGCTCTTGTCGAGATAGATGTTCGGCAGGTATTGTCCCCCCGCCGGGACGCTGCCGATCTGCATCGCTGCGCTCCATTGCCCGGTCGTCGGATCGCGATATTTGTACTTCAAGCCGAATCCCTCGTCGAGGGAGGCCATCCAGACGGCGAAGATCGTGTTGTCCACGGGGTTCGTGGAGAGCGTGACGTAGGAACACGACTCGCTCGAGCCCGATATGTTCTTGATCGAGCTCCAGGTCCCGTTCGCATATTCCCGCTCCTTGATGGTCATCAGGCTCAGGGACAAGTCGCCGTCATGATAGGCGACCACGGCCGTGGCCCCGTCGCTCGTCACGGCGATGGCCGGGAAGCCGACATCGAGGACGTCGGGGTAATCAAGCGACCAGCCGTAGGGGGTCGACCAGCTCCCGGATTTGTTCGTGGCGAAGGTAATGTCCCGCTCGGCCCCGACATCGCCATGCCATTCCGTCCATGTGCAATAGGCGTTGCCGTTGGCATCGACGGCCCCGACCGCGACCTCGCTGTCCGTCGTATTGTTTGATATGTTCTTTAAGGCCGCCCAGCCCGTCGGCAGGCCGCTGAGCATCTGGGCTTGGACCAGTCCGTCGGCGGTCCGGTCCTGGGCCGCCGCCGTCGCTTGTTGCGATCCGGCCTTCGGATTCGCTTGGACCTTGCGCGCATGCTGAGGTTCGGCGGCGGGCAGCTGCGAGAGAGCCGCCGCTAAAATCAATAATAGACAACCTTTTTTCATTCGAGGTCTCCTGTCGAATCACGGTCCGAATATAAAGGCGTATTCTACGACTTTTTAGGGACTTGTCAAATAGAAACTCGACTTTAGGTCAGGTTTCAATGTGATAAATAAGATACCCCGCGGCGCGGCCGGCCGGCGGCCCGAGGGGCCTAGGCGGCGTCGTAGTCGCCCATGGTGAGGTACCAGGACTTCAGATCGAACAGGGTCTCCGGCGCCTTCTCGGCCATGTTCCAATGGAGCAGGATTGGAAATTCGCGCGGCAGGAGGCGGGCGGGGGCGACCAGGAACCCGTTCCGGCGCATACCGGCGGCGGCCGGGGCATGCCGGAACATCAGGCCCGCGGCCAGGTCGGCGCCGGCGGCGCGCGCCCGGCGGACGTGCTCTTCCACGAGGCGCGCCGCGGCCGCGCGGCCTTCCCTCGAATCGGCGACGAGCATGTCCATAATCATGGCCCAGCGGAGCCCTTGGACCGCCGTCATGGTCGAAACCAGGTAGCCGAGCAGGCGGCCGTCCTTGCGGGCGGCGAGAATTTCGTAGCGCCGGGTGGGGGCCTGGACGAACCGCCAATCCAGGAAAGCGCGGTTCCGGACGAGGATGTTGCCGTAGCCTGCTCGCGCGGATTCCCACAGCTCGTCGAACTCCGGGCCGGGCGCGTTGACGAGGTCGACATCGATCCCATGGCGGCCACGGGGACGGCGGGCAAACGACCAGATCCGCGCTGCCGGCCCGGCGAGAGCCGCGGCGGCGCGCAGCCAGGCGGCCGGCCTGGGGTCTTGCGCGGCCGCGATCCGCGGCAGGCGGAACGGGAGGATCCAGAGCGGGAACCGGCCGAGCTCCCGGTAGGCGAGGTGGCGGAGGCATCCTTTTTCGGAGCTGGAGTTGGCATAGCCGAAGGTGAATTCGATCCCGGCCTCGGCGCAGCGCTTGTTGAGAAGCTCGGTCAGGATGATGAAAATGCCTTTGCCCCGAAAGTCGGGGTGGGTGATGGCATTGACCACCAGGCCGGCCGTCAAGATCCGGGAACCGAATTTGTACTTGAACGGAAGAGCGGCGATATGGCCCGAGACCAGGCCTCGGTGGAGCGTCGCGTATTCGAGGGCCCGCCCACCGGGGTTCCGGTCGTACATCCAGCGGATGAAGCGGGGATC
The DNA here is from genome assembly GCA_003141555.1 of Candidatus Aminicenantota bacterium. GTDB lineage: Bacteria > Acidobacteriota > Aminicenantia > Aminicenantales > UBA4085 > FEN-413. The sequence goes on along the minus strand of PLMN01000007.1, from coordinate 200,562 downwards.
GGAAATGTCTTCGCCGGGGAAGATGATCTCGGCCAGGGCGAACAGGCCGTCCGGATCGGGCCGCCCTTCGCGGATTTCGCCCCCCAGCATCCTGAGGGCGCGCTGCATGGCCCGGCCCGAGATCGCGTCCGCGCCGGGCAGGGTATCGGTTCGTCCTTCCATGGTCTTGCTCGTCTTATTCTTCAATGGCGGTCGGCGCCTGTCAAGGCGGCGAACTGAAGGCGGCGAACAGGGCCGCGAACCCGGCGATCGGCACCTGCTCGGGCCTGGCCCGGGGGTCGATCTCGGCGGCCCGACAGGCCCGTTCGATCGCAGCCGCCGTCCGGCCCGACGCCAGAAGATTGTTGGCTAGGGTTTTCCGCCTCTGGCGGAAGGCCCCGCGGAGGAATTCCGCGAACCGGCGTTCGTCGGAGATTCCGAAGAGCGGGGCGGGCCTCCTCTCGAGCGACACGAGGGCGGATTCGACCTTCGGCGGGGGAGAGAACGAGCCGGGGTGGACGGGGAATCGGATCTCCGCCGAGAAACGAAGCTGAAGAAGGATGGAGAGCGGGGCGTAGTCCTTGGTGCCCGGGCCGGCGGTGATGCGTTCCGCGACTTCTTTCTGGACGAGGAAGATGCATCTCTCGAACGGCGCGGGCTCCTCGAGGATTTTGAAGAGGAGGGGCGTCGAAATCGAATAGGGCAGGTTGCCGGCGAGCACGGCCCTGGGGAAGGATCCTCCGTGCCGGGTCCGGAGCGCGGCGAAGTCGCAGTCGAGAATGTCGCCCTCGAGGACGGCGAGACGGGAAACGGCCTTCTCTCCGAGACGGGCGGCCATGGCCGCGTCCTTTTCGATGGCGACGACCTTCCCCGCTTTCTCGGCCAGGGGAAAGGTCAGGGCGCCCCGGCCCGGGCCGATCTCGATGATCAAGGTGTCGGGCCGGGGATCGATGACCTCGACGATCTTCTGGAGGACCCCGGCGCTCCTGAGGAAATGCTGTCCCAGGACCCGTCTCTTGCGGTCTCTATAGATGGGCATGGTTTTACCCAGTGGGCCGGCCTCCAAATTGACTTTTTGCCCCAGGGCCTTTATAGTATACGCTTTAACCCCGTGAATCATGAAATGAAAAGTGATGTTCTAATCTCGCTTCCCGCAAAGGACGAGGAAAAAAAGCTCGGCCCGGTCCTGGACCAGATCAAGCGCTATTTTCCGGGCGTCGATATCCTCATCGTCGACGACGGGAGCTCGGATCGGACTTCCGAGATCGCTCTGGCGAAAGGGGTTTTCCTCGTCAAGCACGACCGGAACTACGGGTATGCCCGCGCCCTCCAGTCCGCGCGGGAGTACGCCCTCGGGCACGACTACGACTATCTCGTCCTTTGCGATGCGGACGGACAACATGAGCCCCAGGACATCGGCCGGATCATCGAAGCTTTGAAATCGGGGCGGGATTATGTCATCGCCTCCCGCGTCCTCGGAAGCGCCCCGCACGCCGATCCGTTCCTCCACAAATACGGCCGGCGGCTGTATTCCCTGGTCGTCAGCCTGCTTTTCTATCGCAAGTTCCGGACCCGGATCACGGATTCGAGCTCGGGATTCAAAGGCTGGAACCGGCGGGTGATGGAGGTCCTGTCGGGGATCTACAAGACCTCGACCAGACTTCATGACGGCCGGATCAACGACCTCGAAGAGCTCTACATCATGGCCAAGAAAGGCTGCCAGGTCGTCGAGGTCCCGGGCCGGTTTTACAAGCGGGCCGAGGACGTCTCGCGGATTTACGGGAACTACGGCCTTTCGGGCGGTCCGCTCCGGATCAAGGACTTCGTCTACGTCCTATCCTGGCCCATTCTCTTTTTCCGGACCCTGCTCCGGAACATCTTCCGGTGAGGATTCCTTCATGAAGCTCAATTTCGCCAGCGCTTGGTACTTCCTTCTCGCGGTCGTGAGCGGCGTCATCATGGGCTTTTCCGGGACGATCATCAAGAAGGGCGCCGTCGATCTCAAGCTTTCGGGCGGCCTGATCGCCATCGCGAAGGAGATCGTCACCTCGAAATACATCCTGATCTCGCTCGCCTGTAGCGGGACGGGCTACCTCATTTATATGTTCATCATCCGTCGGGCCGAAGTCATCACCACGACGCTCATCATCCAGGGCGTCCTGTTCGCGGCGACCATGGTCTTTTCCGCGCTGATGTTCCGGGAGGCCATCACCCTGACCAAGATCGTGGCCCTGCTGTTGATCATGTCCGGCATCGCGGTCCTGGTTGCGGGGAAATAGGCGGTCGCCGCGGATTCAAGGAGTCATCCATGCGTTTTACGATCGGCTTCGACTTGGACGACCGGGCGCGGGTCCACCGCTATTGGGACGAGATCTTCGACACCCAGCAGTGGACCGAGAGCAAGTTCACGGCGCTCTTCGAGGAGCGCTGGGCATCCTGGAACGGCCTGCCGTCGCTTGCCTTCTCGAGCTGGAGCGGCGCGGCCCAAGCGGCCCTCGAGTATTACAAAGTCCAGGGTAAAACCGTGCTCTGCCCGTCGAACACGTTCATGGCCACGCCTCTGAGCGTCGTCAAAGCCGGCGCGCGCCTGGAGTTCGTGGACTGCAACCGCGAGGACCTCTGCCTCTCGTTCGAGGACCTCAAGCGCAAGGCCGACAAATTCCGGCCGGCAGCGGTCTGGGTGGTGCATATCGGAGGCCACATCGCCTTCGAGATCGAGGAAATCACCCGGTTCTGCAAGGAGCGGGGCATCGTCCTCCTCGAGGACTGCGCCCACGCCCACGGTGCCTCGTGGAACGGCCGGAAGCCCGGCACCTGGGGGGCGGCGGGCGTCTATTCATTCTATGCGACCAAGACGATCACCTTGGGCGAGGGCGGCATCCTCGCCACGGCCGACCCCGGGCTCTTGGAATACGCCAAGCGGAGCCGCAACTACGGCAAGCCCGACTATGTCGTCCCGGGCCAGAACCAGCGAATCACCGAGTTCGGCGCCGCCCTGGGCGTCGTCCAGGTGGACCGGCTGCCGGATATCGTAGCCTGGAAGAAAGCCTACGCCGAGAAACACCTCGATCCCAGGTACCCAAACCGGGTGAAGTTCCCGGCGGGAATGGTTTCGGGATACTACAAATACATCGTCTTCGACCCCATCGAGAAGTCCACGGGCAAGGTCTACGACCAGCCGTGCCACCGCATCATGGGCCGGGACGACGCGCTGCCCGTCTCGGACTGGGTGGCCAAGAACCACTGGTGCGTTCCCCTGTACTATAAGGGCGAGTGAGCCCCCGGGCGGAAACGCTCCGTGGGAATGATTGTTAAGGAGATGGGACGCGTGCATGACACGAAAAAAGTGAGAGTCGCCCTGATCGGGCTCGGCAAGCTGGGGATTCTCCATTCGGCCGTGATCAACATGGCCCCCCGGGCCGAGCTCGTCGGGCTCATGGACGTCAACAAACAGCTGGCCACCTATGTCCAGCAGGCGGGGCTCAAAGCTCCCTTCTATTCCGACATCGACAAGATGGTGGCCGAGGTCCGGCCGGACGCGGCCGTCCTCTGCATCCCGCCTTTCGCCAACCTGCCCGTCGTCCGGCAGTGCCTGGTCAGGGACATGGACTTGTTCGTCGAGAAGCCCCTGGCCCACACTCTTGCTGCGGCGAAGGAAATGCTCGATCTGGCGTCCGGACGCCCGATTGTCACCGCTACGGGCTATCTCTTCGCCCACATGGCCCTGTTCAAGAAAGCCAAGGTCCTTCTCGACGACGGAGTCATGGGCCGGATCCATCGCGTGCGCTCGGCCGTCTACACCAGCGAGGTGTTCGCCAAGAAGAAGGGCTGGCTCTATGATCCCGAGAAGGCGGGCGGCGGGGCGATCATCAATATCGCCTCCCATCTCCTCTACGTCCTGTACTGGTACTTCGGCCTGCCGGGGAGCGTCTACGCCCAGACCCAAGACATCTATTCCGATGTCGAGGACGCGGGGACGGCCTTCCTCACCTACGCGAACGGGATGCAAGTCACGATGGACGTGTCCTGGAGCCTGCCCGGCTATCGCCTGCCTTATACCGAGATCGTCGTCGAGGCCGAGAACGGGATGATGACCCTGACCAACGACGCCATCAAGCTCCATCTCTACAGGGCCGTCCAGGGCTTCCCCAAGGATTGGACCACGATCCACAAGATCGACCTGGGATCCACGTCGCGCTTCGAAATCGGGGCCGAGGGCCTGTACGAGGAGGGCCAGGACTTTTTCGACCGCTGCCTCGACCGGCGGAGCCCCGCTGTTTCGTGGGCGGACGGCTATGCCGTCCAACGCCTCATCGAGGCGATCTACCGGTCCGCTGCCAAAGGCGCGGCGGTGAATTTAGGAGACATCGCGTGAGCGTTCAACTGCCCAAGCTGATCATCGGGGCCAACGCCTTCGAGGGGGTGAGCTACATCGCCCGCTCGCAGTCGGCCCACTACCTAGAGCACTTCGCCAAGGCCGACAACGTCGTCGCCGTCCTCGACGCGGCCTACAACACCGGCGTCCGGGCCTTTACCTGCTCGAACACTCCGAGCGTCATGGAGGCCCTTCAGAAGTTTTCCCATACCCCGGAGATGTCGATCTTCCCGGTCATCCCCAACGCCTACGAATATGCCATGGAGGCCTCGGAGAAGGGCGTGCTGGGGGCGGTCCTGTCCAAGGCCAAGGGCTTCAGCATGTACCAGAAGCTTAAGCTCGGGCTGCGGGCCCTGACCAAGATCAAGAGCGTCCTGACCAAGGACGTGATGGACCTCCTCCTCGAGCTCCTCAACTTCGAGCTGATGAGCTTCGAGAAGCTCAAGCTGGGCGGCGTCATCCTCCACGGCCAGGTCACGGACCTCGCCCTGTCGTCGCACAATCCCGACATCCTGGGCATCTTCCAGGAGGTTATCCGCGACCAGTTCGGCCAGGAGCCCATCCTGGCCACGCACAATTTCGGCTCCCTCGTGCCCCAGCTGATGGAGTGGAAGATCAAGATCCCGATCATGGCCGCCATGAATTCCAAGGGCTTCATGATGAAGCCCTCCCGCGAGGAGTGCGAGAAGCTCGTGGCGGAGTCGGGCTATCAGATCCTCGCCAAGAAGGTCCTCGCCGGCGGGCGGCTCACGCCCGAGGAGGCCTTCCCCTATCTTCTCGACAAGAAGATCGATGCGGTCGTGGTCGGCATCGGCTCGGTCCCCGAGGCGTACCACACCTTCTCGGTGGCGAAATCGATTCTGAAGTTCTGACGCGGTTGCGTCAGGAGGAGGATTTCGGCCGGAGCTCGACGCGGTCGAAGAGAAACGCCCCCGTCCCCACCGCCTTGATCTCGAGAACGTAGTTCCCGGGCGCATCGATCCAGGCCTCGAACGGCAGAGTGATGTAATCTCCGCCGCCGCCCGTCTTCGGGAGGACAATCCTCTTCTTGAGCACGGTCCGTCCCTTCAGCGACAGCCTGAGAGAGAGGCTCACGTCCAGGGGGCCGTCCCCTTCCGGTTTGATCACAACCGCGCCGCGGGTCGGGCCGACGGTCGTGAGCGGGATCCGTTCACGACCGATCGTCCCCCAGTCCGCCGACTCCACGCGGACGGCGAATCTCCCGCTTGCCTGCGGGTCGAAGACGGGCATCCCGACGTTCCGTTCCATGGCCTCGGCCTCATAGACCGCCGTGTCCTCGGGCGGGAGGCCGGCCCGGATGTCGTACAGGAGCCACCAGCTCCGCCACATCCGGTAGGAGACGAGAAGCCGGGCTTGCTCCATGACCTCGGGAAACAGCTTGTCGTAGTGCCGCCGCTCGTTGTTGAAAGCCCCCAGGAAGAGATGGGTCACGTGTTCGCGATCGAGGAAGCCCGGGTCGTCGTTGGCATAGTGCGGGTACATGGTATGGGCCGGGTTCCTGTTTTCGAGCGACAGCGTGGGAACGAGGAGCCCGGAGAAGACGCCTTCCGGGAAGGCCCGGCCCAAGTCCCGTCCGATCGTCTTGAGGTTGTAGGTCGGCGAACGGACCCAAGCCGCGTAGTCGGACGCATTGTCGTAGGCATAGACGCCGAGGAGGAGGACGGTCAGGACGACGGTCGCGGTGCGGGGAATGGCGATGGCTTTCCCTCTCCCCAGTCCGAGAACAAGTCCGGAAAGGACGGTCAGGACGGCGGCCAAGACGAGGGAGGCCTCAAGGACCGTGATGGGATCGTGATCGATCAGCCCCCAGGCAAAAACTCCGTGCTTGCTGGCAGAGAGGGCGATCCAGAACAGGGCGAACGACCCGGCGACCAGGCCGACCCACCCTTGGCTCGGGATGGTCGCGTGGATCCCCCGCAGGAAGCGCCGGAGAAAGAGGCTGACGAGGATGAGGAGGGGGATCGTGCATTCGATGTAATGCCGGACGGGCCGGTAGCCGATGAACGAATTGATCCCGACGCCGATGACGAACCACAGGGCGCAGACGATTTCCAGGGGCGACCAGCGCAACCGCCGGCGTTTGGCGGCCGCCGCCAGGAGGCCGAAGAAATAGAAAAACAGCGGCAGGGCTAGGGCCGCGTTGGCCGGAAAGAACGTGAAGGCCGGCCGGACGATCCAATTCTTGATCAGGCCGCCGATGCCGGGCGGGACGGCGGCGGCGCTATTGAGGGCGGCGATGTTGCCGAAGACTTTCGGATGGGGGGCGAAGATCAGGAGATACCAGGGGACGAAGACGACCAGGATTCCGGCCAGGGCCCAGGCGAGGCGGACGAGGTGCCGCCGGACCTGCTTGAGCTCGCCCCGCTGGATCGTGATCAGGACGAAGGCGAGGGGGATGACGCCCGCCGAGAAATAGATCATCTTGCTCTTGGAGAGGAAGGACAACCCGAGGAAAAAGGCCGTCCAGAAGAAATCCCGGGGCTTGTCCCAGGCCTTGAGAAAGAAGATCAGGGCGACCACCGCAAACAGCGTCATGGGCATGACTTGATCGTTGATCCGGCTGAAGCTGCCGAAGGCGTAATTCGCGGCCAGGAGAGCGAAGAAGAGGAGCCGGGCGTCGGGAAAGCGGACCTTCGCCAGGCGATCGAGGGCCAGCCAGAGGAGCATGGCGAAGATGAGGGGGACAAGGTTCATCTGCCAAATCCCCGTCCCCCATAAGCTGAAGATGAGATAGGTCAGGGCATGCGGGATCGGCGAAAAAGCCGCCGCGCCCAACTCGTCGATCTTCCAGTCGCCGACGACGACCTTAGCCCGGGCGTTGAACGCGTAATTGCCCGGGTCGCCGTATTCGCTGGCGCTGTCGATGCTCAGGTTGTCGGGAGGATCCGACGACAAGTGGATGAGGCGGGCACCGAAGAAAAGGGCGAACAGCAGGGCGACAGCCAGGCCCGTCCGGAAGTGCGCTTTTTGGGAGGAAATGGTCTTTCTCGCCTGCCTCAGGATCGGCGGACCGATCGAGCCCATCTTATAAGGAACGGTTTTTCCCGTCAACTTCGCCGGGCCCGCGGTCCGAGGGCGGGCGACGCCGGCCGGCCCGGATCGCGGCGAAGAACAGGCCGATCTTCCTCAAAAAGGCCCGGGGATTCCTGAGGAGGGTCATCAGGGTCCGCGGCCGGGCATAGAACGAGACCATCCCCCGGCGGAGCATGGCGTCGAGCTCCTTTTCGGAGTGGCCGGGCCAGCGGGCGGGGAAGAACACGGCCCGCTCGGCCGAGGGATCGAAAAGCTCCGCGTTGCCCACCTCGGTGTAAGGCACGACCACGTTGAAAGCAACATACGTTGGGGCCATCTTCCGGACCGCCCGGATGCTGCGGCCCATGTCTTCGGGGGTCTCGCCGGGCAGGCCGAGCAGCATGAAAGCCGCGCTCTCCATGCCGAGGCGGCGGATCTGGCGCAGGCCGTCCGTGATCGTTTTCGGTGGAATGTACTTGTTCGTGCCGCGGACGATCGCCTCGGTTCCCGACTCGACTCCGACCTCGATCAGGCGGCAGCCCGCGTCGCGCATCTTTTCGAGGATTTCGCCGTCGATCCGGTCAAGCCTCGTCTGGCAGGCCCAGCGGAGCTTGTAGCCGCGGGCGACGATCGCGTCGCACATGTCCCGGACGAGCGCCGTGTCGATCGTGAACGTCAGGTCGGCGAAATACGCGTTCCGGACGCCGAACTTTTCGTAGGCCTGTTCGATCTCGGCGATGAGCCGGATGCTCGACTTCGCCCGGAAGGGACCATACATGTCCTTGTAACAGAATGTGCAGCGGAACGGGCAGCCGCGCGTGCCTTCGAGGACGGTAAATCTCCGGCCGAGGAAGTCGAAGAAATAGCGGTCCATGGGCAGGAGATGGAGCGCCGGGAGCGGCAAGTCGTCCAGGTCAATAAAGGCCGTCGGGGGCTTGACGATGATCGAGCCCCCTTCCCGGTAGGCTACCCCCTCGATTTCCTCGGGACGCTTGCCGGTGCCGAGCTCCCGGACCGTCAGCTCGGGCTCGCCCAGGATGGCGACGTCGGCCGGGGTCTCGGTCAGGATCTTTTCGGGCAGGGTGGTTGCGTGGGGCCCCATGAGGAAGATGCGGGAGCCGGCCGACGCGGCCCGAACGGCTTCGATGACCTCGTAGACGTTGTCGATCCGGTTCACCGGGCATTGCCAACGGTCGAGGGGGCTCGTGGAGATGAAGATATCTGGAACGCCCCGGACTTTCTCAGCGACTTGGGCGGGTTCGAGGCGCTCGGCGTGGGCGTCGACGATCGCGACCCGGCGACCGCTCCGTTCCATCAGCGCGGCGCAGTACGCCAGGGACAGGTTCGGCCATTTCTTCGTATAGAAAACGCCCTTGTCCTTGATGATGGGATAGGCGAACTTGGGGTTGATGAAAGCCGCGTCCGGGCGGACTCCGGCCGCTTCAGGGACGGCACTCTCTCGAGATTTCCTCATGGACGTATGGATTCCGCGGTTCCTCGCTCGGAACGGTGGGCATCAAGGGAAGCCTGGCTCAGGCCGGTCGCGCCGTCAGGACCCGGCGCGGCGCATTTCTTTTGCCCGTTTCCGTCGCGTCGGGCGGAGGGCACGCGTTCCGGACGGGTTAGAACGACAGGACGCCCTGTTTTAAGAAATTGAACCCGAAGCTCAGGCCGACGCCGTACTCGTTGCCGCCGAGCTCGACGCTGATCCCGTTCGACAGGGCGGTCACCTTGGTGAATTTGTAGTAAATCTTCACCCGGAGCATGGAGTCGAGCACCGGCGGGATCAGGTAGATCCCCGCCGTGAAGTGAGAGCCGTTGGCTTTGCCGGTCGTGTTCGCGATCGTACTCGTCTCCGAGTAGCTGTACCAGTCGATGCCGCCGCCGGCGAAGAATTGGAAGTACTTCCATTCGTAGTTCAGCCGGCCGGCGAGGGACCACATCGGGTTAATCTTGAACGTCGTCGCTTCCTGGGAGAGCGTCGAGGCGCCCGTCTTGGAATAGAACCGGAGGCTGCCCTCGACGTCGAGCGAGAAGCCTTCGACCTGGATCAACTTCCGGGAGAGGCTGAACCCGAAGATCATGGGGACGTCGGTGCCGTAAATCCGGGTGAAATTGGAATCGGGGATCTGGTAGCTGCTCGTGTCGATCCCGATCATTGTGTTGGCGAAGCCCGTGCGGCCTTCGCCCGTCCCGGTTTCGGCGATGCTCTCGGCCGGCTTCTCCTGAACCACGGGCTGCACCCGGACGGGCTGTTCCCGCACGGGAGGCGCGACGACGGCCGGCTTCTCGGCGGGCTTGGCTTCCGTCGAGATGTGGACGAGGAGCCCCGCGTCGGTCTTGGCGATCTCATAGCCGGGCAGGGCTCCGCTGAAATCGAGGACCACCCGGACGATCATCGGCGAGTACTGGCCGGTCCGGACGCTGGCCACCCCCGCCTGATTGATCTCGAGGAAGGGCTGGGCGTCGATCCGGGCGAGGGGCGAAATGTCGATCGCCAGCCGGGTCGGGTTGGACAGGGGCAGGGCCTGATACAGGAATTCGCCGTCGATGGCGATCGTGACGTCCACGCCCTTGTCCGTCTTCTGGAACGAGACGGCCTTGAGGGAGTTGACGGCCTGGGCGGCGGCGGGGACCGCCGTCGCGGCCGCGAAGATCGCGATCACGGCGATGAGCGTCAGGATTCTTTTATGCATGAACGATTCCTCCTTAAGGAATATCTACGATCAAAGCCGAGGCGGGTCCTTCCACGCCGTCCTTGCGCAAGGCGGTGATGAGGTAGGCATACGCCCGGTCCTTGACGATCTGTCCGTCGAGATACCGATAGTCCGTCGCGGCGTCCAGATACGCGATTGTCGTCACTAGGGCGAAGGCCTGGACGCTGTCCGCCCGCTCCTTGCGGTAGATCCGGAATCCGACGATCTGGCCCGCCGCGCTTTTCGGGCTGTTCTGCCAGCGCAGGACGTCGTAGAGGCGCTCGGCGAACAGAATCCGATCGCTTTCCCGAGTCAGGCGGAGCCCCACCGGGGCGAAAGGCAGGATCGTGATCCCGTCGAACCAAGTCGCAGCCATGATGTCGAACCCCTTGGGGTTCGGATGCACGCCGTCGTCCAGGATCAGGGACTGCCAGCCGCCGTCGGCCGAAGAATAGTAATAGAAAACATTGAATTGGTCAACAAGCGGGATTTTCCGGCCGGCGGCGACGGCCCGGATCCTGGTGTTGAGGTCGAAGATCCGGTTCTGGTAAAACGGGTCCGACCAGTGCCAGTCCTTCCGGGGGATGATCGTGGCGATCAGGGGAAGCACGCCCGCGGTCACGGACTTCTGGACCATTTGGTCCAGGTTGTAGGCGCTCGTGTCCATGGAGAACTGGTCGAAGATGATGTCGTTCGTCCCTTCCATGAGCATCAGGAAGCGCGAGGCGTGCGCCGCCAGCGTCTGGTCGAACCGGGCCAGGCCGTCGATCGTCGACTCGCCGCCGATCCCTTCGTTCCAAAGCGTCGCCCCGCCGTACTTCTGGACGAGCATGGGCTGCAATCGGGGCTCGTACCCCTGGTCTCCATTGGCGTACGTGATGCTGTCCCCGAAGCAGGTGTACTGGTTCTCGTCGCGGTTCGGATCGAGGACGGGGGGAGGCGATTGCGGTTGGGCGGCCGAGGGCGTCTTGGCGGCCAGCTCCGGCAGCGTCAGGACCAGGGATCGGGCGCTCTCGCCCGCGTCCCAGGCGAGGCCGATGGTTTCTCCGGAAACGGAGATCCGCGGCGAGCGGGCCGCCGCCTCGGCGTCTCCGGTGATCCGGATTTCGGGCGACCAGGCGGTTCCGGATCGATACCTGGCGACGAGCCCGGCCGTCCCCGCCTCGGCCCGGCTCCAGACTACAATGGCGGCGCCTCCCGACGTACGGGCCGCGGCCGGAGAAATATCCGACCCTCCGCCCACCGACAGCTTCGCCGGCGCGGACCAGGACGCGCCGTCCCAGGAGGACGTGAAGATTCGATAAGCGGAGCCGTCATATTCGGACCAGACGACCCAGGGAAATCCATCGGCGTCGAGCGCCGCGGAGGCTCCGAAGTGAGGCACGGTTTTGTCGACGTCGAGGTGCATCGGCTCCGACCAGGCGCCGGCCCGGCGGACGGCGGCGAAGATTTCGTCGCGATCCCCGTCGCGGCCGGTCCAGAAGACCCATATCCCCTGGGCCGGAGTCGCTACGATCCGGGGCTGGAGAGCGGATGCCGTCATCCGGCCGTTGACGATCCAGGTCCGATCTTCCGCGAGCCCCGTCACGCTGACGGACGACCTCCCGCCCGCGACGCGCACCCAGGCGATCCAGGGGTTCGACGCGGCGTCGAAATCGAGGTCGCAGGACATCGCCAGATCGGCGCCCCGGGCGACCATCCGGATGGATGAGATCGCGTCGCCGTCGATGCGCCCGTAGAGGATTTCGATGTCGCGGCCGTCGTGCTCCGCCCAGACCATCCCGGCTCCGCCCCGCGCGTCCCTTTTGACGACCGGCGCGCCGATCGACGGAGACGAGCCCAGGATCTGCTCTTGGAGCGGTCCGCCGGGAAGGGCCTGCGCCGAGCTGGCGAGAACGCCGCCCGGCGAGCTCCGATAGACGAGGGTGAGCCCGCCGTCGGCCCGGACGAGAGGATACGCCGACGTCCCGGCGACGTCGCGGCGCTGTTCGGCGGCGCTCAGGATGCAGATTGAGAGAGCGGTTTCTATGAGAAAAATGGCACCGCGCCCGGGTTTTAACATTTTATCCGGGCCAATATAGCATGATGTCAAGGTGAATGCAATCCGGCCCGGAAGGGCCCGGAAGGGTCAGCCCTTAATTGACAATTCGGCGAGTCCCTCCCATAATGAGCCCGATGATCAAGAGAATGCCGTTCCTTGCCGTCCTGCTCCTCGCGGCCGTCTCGATCTTCCCCCTGCAGAGGTCCCGCGATGCGGCGCCGCCCGCCATCGATTTTGCGGGATCGACGCCGGTCAACATCTCCCATTCGACCAGCGATTCGGCTTATCCTCTCGTCGGCGTGGACGCCAACAACGCGGCTTATGTCGTCTGGCTGGAGTATCTGACGACCCGGACGTTCGCTTTTGCCACGAACAAGTCCGGGGCCTGGTCGACGCCCGTGAGCTTCGAACAGGTCGAATATGTCTCCTCGGAAGCCGGATTCCCGGATTTCGCCGTCACCGCTGGCGGCCAATGCCATATGAGCTGGCAGGACGGCCGGGTGACGTCCTACGACATCTTCCACATCGCCTACGACAACGGCTGGGGTGCGACGACCAATGTTTCGGACGCGAACATCGGCGGCTCCGCCTATTCGGGCATCGCCGTCAACCCCGTCGACAACGCCGCCTACGTGGTCTGGATGGACGGTACCGGCCTGGATGCGGGCTGGAACATCATGCTGAGGTACCGGAGCGCGACGGGCGTTTGGGCGCCGATGCAGACCCTCCCCGGGGGGATGGGCTACATGCCCAAGATCGCGTTTGACGGGACGGGCACGGCCCATCTCACCTGGACGACCCGGGCGTCGGGGACGTCGGCCGTCTGGTACATGAAAAACGTCACACCCCAGAACCCGAGCGGCTGGACCCAGCCGCTCGCCATCGAGGCCGATACCGGCCAGGACTGGAGCCTGCCGAAGATCGCGGCCGACAAAGCCGGCAACGCGTATTTCCTCTGGCTCGGAACCTATCAGGGCGCGGACGCGATCATGTTCCGCAAGATCACGGCCGCCGGGGTCCTTTCGGACAAAGCGGTCGTGTCGACCGCGGGCGCGACGGCTTCGGACGGCGCGATCGCCGTCAACAAGACGACCGGCGTCGCCTATGTGGCCTGGGTCCAGAACGGCGACGTCTTCCTCAACAGCTTCGGGACGAGCTGGTCGGGCCCCCAGAACTTGACCAGCTCCGCGGCGAACGACACCCAGCCGAGCATCGCCGTCGACGGCTCGGGGAACATCCACCTGGCCTACGCGGAGATGGTGGGCGCAGCCTGGGACGTCCTGTACCTCGGCTCGGCCGGTGCTGTCGCTCCGCCGCCCTCGGCCAAGCCCTCGCCCCCGCTCGGCCTGGCTGTGAACACGGCCCTCGACGCGACGCAGACCCTCAAGACCAACACCCTGACTTGGACGCAGAATCCGGCCAACGCGAGCCTCGACATCCATAGCTACAAGATCTACCGGAAGACCGGCAGTCAGGACTTCTCCCTTCTGGCTACGGTATCTGGGAGCCTCTTCGCCTATCAGGACGCCGGGCTCTCCCTGACCCAGAAATTTTCTTACGCCCTCACCGCCTTCTCGTCGGCCGGCCAGGAAAGCGACCTGTCCGACGCCGCGGCCGAGGCCGCGACGTTCCCGCCCCTGAGCCCGTCCCTCGAAACCGTGACGAACAGCGCCCTGTTCCGGCGGGAGAAGATCAACGTCGTCACCTGGGCCAAGAACCCGCTGAACAACGCCGTCACCGTCCTGCAATACAACATCTACCGGAAGCTCTTGACCCAGGACGATTCCCTATATCAGAGCATTGCCTCCGTCGGGGCGGGCATCCTCGAATATATGGATCGCATGCTGTCGTTCACCGATTCGTTCTCGTACTACATCACCACGGTTGACACGAGCAACAAAGAGAGCCGGCCATCGCTCGTCGTCAAGGAGGGGACATGATGAGGCATTCGGGCATGCCCGGACGGACGCGGCGGCGAACGGCGGCGCTGGGTTTCCTCCCGGCTCTCGGGGCGTTGGCGGCGCTGGCCCTCCTCGCCCCGGCCGGCCAGCAGGATGGGGGCTCCCGGACGGCGAAGACGTCCGCCGCCCTCGCGACCCCCGTGAACATTTCCCACGCCTCCTCGCCCTGCAACACGCCTCTCGTGGGCGTGGACGGCAGCGGAAACGCCTACGCGGTCTGGTTTGAATACACGCCAGGCCGGCAGTTCTATTTCGCCACGAACAAGAGCGGCGCCTGGTCGACCCCCTACCAATTCGAGAAGCTGTATTATGACGTCCAGGAAGCGGGCTACCCCTGGCTCGCAGTGTCTTCCTCCGGCATCGGCCACCTGATCTTTCAGGACGGCCGCGAAGCGTCCTACGACATCTATCATCTCGCTTATAACAACGGCTGGGGCGCGGCCGTGAATGTTTCGTCCAACGAAGGCGGCTCCTGCTACGGCGGCGTGGCCGTCAATCCCGTCGACAACTCCGCGACCGTCGTCTGGCAGGACGGCACGGGCCGATCTTTGGGCTGGGATATCGACGGCCGGACCTGCAGCGCTTCTGGGTCCTGGGGCTCGAGCCAGATCCTGCCGGTGAACGGCGGATACATGCCGAAGATCGCGATCGACGGCTCGGGAACGGCGCACATGGCCTGGGGGACGGGTTGGGGGACGACGGTCTGGTATTCGCGGAACAGGACTCCCCAGACCGCGTCCGGATGGACCTCGCCGACCCTCATAAAATGGGACGTGGGCGAGGACTGGAGCTATCCGAAGGTCGCGGCCGACAATTCCGGCAACGCCTGGGTCGCCTGGATGGACGGGACGCGGGGCAACGACGAGATCTTCGTCGTCAAGATCGCGGCCGACGGGACGCTGGGCACTGAAGTCGACGTCTCCAATTCGGCGGCGTCTTCGACCGACCCCACCCTGGCAGTCGACCAGAGCAACGGCAACGTCTACGTCGCCTGGGTCGAGAACGGCGACATCTACTTCAACATGTACAATGGGAGCTGGCTGGGCCCGCAAAACCTGACGAACTCGTCCTCGGCCTCCGGCATGCCCTTCCTGGCCGTGGATGCGTCGGGAGCCGTCCATCTCGTCTACGCCCAGCAATCCGGAAGCCTGAGCCAGATCTTCTACGTCAAGGTCTCCTCGGGGCCGGTGACGCCCGGCCTCCGCATGGCCTCCCCGAACGGCGGCGAGAGCTGGGCGCCGGGATCGACCCAGAGCATCGCCTGGACGTCGTCGGGAGTGACGATCTCGTCCGTCAAGATCGAGCTCTCGACGAACGGGGGATCGACCTGGTCGACCCTCGCCGCCTCCGCTCCCAACACCGGCGTCTATTCCTGGACCGTGCCCAATTCCCTCAGCACGACCTGCCTCGTCCGGGTCAGCGACACCGGAACCTCGGGCCTGAGCGACGTGAGCGACGCCTTCTTTTCGATCGCGAACGCGACGCCCACGACAAAGATCACGGTCGTGGTCCCGAACGGCGGCGAGGTTTGGCAGGCCCTCACGACCCAGAACATCGTCTGGTCGACGCAGGGAACGGTCGGCCCGGTCCACATCGAGCTGACGACGAACGCGGGAGCGAGCTGGTCGGACATCATCGCCTCGACGGACAACACCGGCTACCTGGGCTTGGTGGTCCCGAACTCCCCGAGCTCGGCTTGCGGCGTGCGGATCAGCCAGGCCTCGACCGGCACCCCGACGGATACGAGCGACGCCGTGTTCACGATCTCGGCCCCGCCCCGGGCCGCCCCGCCCTTGGGCCTTAGCCTGAGCACGAGCCTTGCGGACAGCGGGGCGGCCAAGATTAATACCCTGAGCTGGTACGACAATCCCAACAACGCCGCCATCACGCTCCTGAGCTACAAGATCTACCGCAAGCCGGCGGACGCCGCGGATTCGCAATTCGCCCTCGTCGCCACGGTCTCTCCCCAGACGCACGCCTACCAGGACGCGAACCTGCCCCTGTCCACGAAATTCACCTACGTCATGACCGCCTCCGGCCGGACCGGAGGCGACAGCGACCTCTCGGAGTACGCGATCGAGATCGAGGTCTTCCCGCCTCTCGGGGCCGCGGTCACGTCGATCGTCAACAGCTCCCTGTTCAGGAAGGAGCTCCTGAACGTCGTCTCCTGGCAGGACAATCCTCTCAATGGCCCGGTGTCCGTCGTCCGGTACAACATCTACCGCAAGAGCACCGGCCAGGACGACTCCTTGTACAAGAAGATCGCCTGGGTGCTCAGCTCGGAGTTCGAGTACAGGGACCGCAAGCTCGCGACCGGCGCCGCGTTCGACTATCGGATCACCGCCGTGGACGCCGACGGGACGGAAAGCGCTGCGGTCGTAGCCCTAAAATAGAGCGGGTGGCGCCGGCCGGGGCGCCCCGGCGCACTTGACCGCGATCTTATACGCGGTCAAGTACAGGCGTATCATGACCCCCAGGCCAAAGCCTGGGGGCCCCAACGCCGACAGGCCCCGCTTCCTCGAGCTGGCGTGCCTCCGGCCCTCTCCCCCCGAGCCCCTCGCATTGCCTTCGCCCCCGATTTGTGGCATAAATAGGGCCTCGTTTTCAGAGACCACCGGTTATGATCCGCTCCGATTGCGTTCATTTTAAAGGGGAAACGCCCTGCGCCTTCAAGCGCCTGTGCGACGGCTGCCCTCACGTCCGCCCTTTCGGACGGAAGATCCTCCTGATCAAGCGGGCGGCCATGGGGGACGTCCTGCGGACCACGGCCCTCCTGCCCGGCCTCAAGAGGAAGTACCCGGACGGCTCGATCTTCTGGGTCGTCGACGAGGAAAGCGTCGACCTCCTCCGGACGAACCCCCTGGTCGACAGGATCATTCCGTTCACCGCGGAACACCTCCTGCAGCTCGCGGCTGAGCGGTTCGAGGCCCTGATCTGCCTCGACAAGGACCGCGGGGCCACCGCCCTGGCGGCGAACGTTGAGGCGCGCGCGAAGTTCGGCTTCGGGATGAACGAGCACGGCAATCTCGTCGTCCTCAACCCGGCTGCGGAGTATGCCCTTCGCCTGGGAATCGACGACGACCTGAAATTCCGCCGGAATACGAAAACCTACCAGGAGATCATTGCCGAAGCGGCCGAGGTCGGCTACCGGGACGATCCGTACATCTTCACTCTCACGGACGCCGATCGGCGGGAGGCGACGGAGTTCTTCCGGAAGCGGCGCGGCGCCAAGCGCCCGCGGATCGGGCTCAACACGGGCGCCGGCTCCAAGTTCGAAACCAAGCAATGGCCTGCGGCCCACTACCGGAAGCTCATCCGGTCGCTTGTCCGCGACCTCGGGGCCGACGTTTACCTCCTGGGGGGCGGCCGGGAGCGCGCCCTGAACAAATCCCTCGAAAAGGCCGCGGCCGGCCGCGTTTTCAATACCGGCAACGACCATTCTCTCCGGCAATTCGCCGGCTTCGTGGAGGCCATGGACCTCGTCGTGAGCTCGGACACCCTGGGGATGCACATCGCCATCGCCCTGGCGAAGCCCGTCGTCGCCTTGTTCGGGCCGACCTGTCCCCAGGAGATTACGCTCTACGGGCGAGGAGCCAAGCTCTTCGCCGGCGTGCCCTGCTCGCCCTGCTACAAGCAGACCTGCGCCGACATGGCCTGCATGAGCGACATCACGCCCGCCCAGGTCTTCGCCGAGGTCCGGAAGGCGCTTTAACCCATCCATGACCGACCCGCGCCGCCCTCTCCTCGTGGCCCTGCTTCCGACTTACAACGAAGCCGGGAACATCGAGGCTCTTATCCGCGAGATCCTGGCCCTCACCGTCCCGGCGGACGTCCACGTCCTCGTCGCCGACGACAATTCCCCGGACGGCACCGGCCGTTTGGTCCAGGCGATCGCGGCCGTCGACCCGCGCGTCCATGCCCTCATCCGGACGAAGCGGCGCGGCCGGGGAGCGGCCGGGATCGACGGCTTCAAGGCCGCCTTGGCCCTCGGGGCCGATTACGTGGTCGAGATGGACGCCGATTTCTCGCACCAACCCCGGTTCATCCCCGCTCTTCTGGCCGCCGTAGCCGGCGACTCGGCCGTCAAGGACGGCCTGGTCGTCGCAGACGTCGCGGACGCGGCGATCGGCTCGCGCTTCGTCGCTGGCGGATCGGACTCGGACCGGAGCATCGTCCGGCGGGCGATCACCTGGGGCGTCCGCCGCTTCATCCGCCGCCGCTTCCACACGCCGGTCCGCGACGTTTCCTCCGGATTCCGGCTGTTCCGCCGCGAGATTCTGGAGCGCGTCGACCTCGACGACCTCATTTCCGTGGGCCCGTCGATCGTCCTCGAGATCCTCTACAAGATGCAGCTCCTCCGGGCGAAAGTCGTCGAAGTGCCTATCGAGTTCGTCAACCGGCGGGCCGGGACGACGAAGCTCAGCGCCCTGACCCTCCTCGAGACGCTGCTCATGGCCGTCAAATTTCCGAAATTCTACGGGCCCGTCCCGCTGGCGAGACGGACGTCATGAAAAGGGTCCTCCTCGTCTACCCCGGCTATATCGTCCGCGAACAGCCGCTCAACATCCTGTATATCGCCGCGGCGGTCAAGGCCGCGGGCCACGCGACCGCGTTCTTCGAGGTCACGCCCTTCCGCAAGCGGCCGCTCACCGGCGACCCGTTCCGGGTGATGAAGGCCGCCTTCGGGGCCAAGCTCGAGGCGTTCCGCCCGGATGTCGTCGGGTTCTCGGTCATGTCGGTCAATTACACGATCTCGGCGGTCCTGGCCGAGGTGGTCCGGGCCAAGGCGCCGGCCGCGCTGACGGTCTTCGGCGGCATCCATCCGACGATCGCTCCCGAGGACACGATCGCCGACCCGCGCGTCGACATCCTCTGCAGAGGCGAGGGCGAGGGGGCGATGACCGATCTCCTGGCCGCCCTCGATGCGGGCTCGGACTACGGCGGCATCCCCGGCCTGTGGGTCAAGCGCGGCGGGGAGACGCGCCGCAATCCCATGCGGCCGCTGCTCCAGGAGATCGACACCCTGCCGTTCCCGGATCGGGCGATCATGGCTCCCGGCCGCCTCCAAGCCGAGCTCTACGGCATCAACATGCTCACCTCGCGGGGCTGCCCATTCCCCTGCTCATACTGCCAGAACGAGTTCCTCATGGACATCTATTCGGGCCTGGGGCGGTTCGTCCGCTACCGGTCGATCGAGAGCGTCTTCGCCGAGATCGACGAGGTCATCGCCCGGTTCAAGCCCTCCCGCATCTCGTTCTCGGACGAGTCGTTCACCCTGAACAAGAAGCGGCTGAAGGAGTTCTGCGAGCGCTACGCGAAGCGCTATTCCATCCCGTTCCTCTGCCAGACCCGGCCCGACCTGGTCGACGCCGAGACCGTCAAGGTCCTCCGCGACGGCGGCTGCGACTTCATGAACATGGCCATCGAGGCCGGCAATCCCGAGATCCGGAACGCCGTCCTGCAACGGAACATCTCCACCGACCAGATCATCGGGGCTTTCACCGAGGCCCGTAAGGGCGGCATCCGGACGGGGAGCTTCAACATGATCGGCCTGCCGGGCGAGACGCTGGCCACGGTCCGCGAGACCATCGCCCTCAACGGGCGCCTCCAGCCCGACCGGATCATGTGCACGGTCTACATGCCCTTCCACGGGACCAGGCTCGGCGAGGAGTGCATCGCCGACGGCTGGCTCGAGCACCCGATCGACGACGCCGAGATCTATTACACCAATATCACCATCAAGCACCCGACGATTCCCGGACGGACGCTCTTCGGCTATCAGGGATTCTTCGACTACTATGTCCGGCTGCCGCGGGCCTTTTATCCCCTGGTCCACGCCGCGCGCGGACTGTACCAGCTCATGCCCAAGACGTCCTACCATCTCCCCCCGTTGATTCGGGCGGCCCGGGAAGGTATCATAAACTTCGTTTACAAGATGAAAAGGTTCCTGCCCAGCCGGGGATTCTTCATGAGGACGCGGTGAGGAAGATCGCCCCGAGCGGGCCCGGAAGGACCCGAACTCAGGAGGTTCGACCATGAAAATCCTCGTCACCGGCGGCTCCGGTTTCATCGGCAGCCATCTCGTCCAGAAGCTCCTCGACAGGGGCTACGACGTCTCCGTGCTCGACCTGCGGCCCCCCGTCCAGGACGTGCCCTGGATCCAGAAGGACGTCCGCGAGGACCTCGGCAACAGCTTCGAGAGCTACAACGTCGTCTACCACCTGGCCGCCGTGGCCAACGCCCGCAAGTGCTCGGAATCGCCCCGCCTCTGCTTCGACATGAACGTCAAAGGCACCCTCAACGTCCTCAACGCGGTCCTGAAGGCCGACGTCGAGCGGGTCATGCTCGCCTCGAGCACCTGGGTCGCCGGGGCCCAGGAAGGGGACATGGTCAACGAGAAGAGCCCTTTCAACCTCGAGCAAATCAACACCATCTACGGGGCGAGCAAGATCAGCCAGGAGATGCTCTGCTTCTCCTTCTTCAGCGAATACAAGGGCCCCCGTTACACGGTCTTCCGCTACGGAATCCCGTACGGCGAGCGGATGTGGCGCGGCCTGGTCGTCCGGGCGTTCATGGAGATGGCGGAGAAGATGAAGATGCTGAGCATCATGGGCGACGGCAAACAGTTCCGGGAGTTCATGTACGTCGGCGATCTGGCCGAGGGCCAGGTCCAGGCCCTCAAGCCCGTCGCCGAAAACAAGATCTACAACCTGACCGGCGGCCGTCCGATCACGATCGAGGAGATCGCCAAGGAAGTCGTCAAGCACTTCCCGGCCAAGATCGATTACATCCCCCAGGCCCGGGTCGAGCCCAAGATCAAGCGCGTCCACAATTGGCTGGCCGAGAACGAGCTCGGCTGGGTGTCGAAGACGACGCTCGAGGAGGGCATCAAGCTCTGCGCCGACTGGTGGCGGACGCTGACCGACGAGCAGAAGCTCGAAGAGTACTGGTGTTGAGTGCTCCATTTCGTCGTCCCGTTTTATAACAGCGGGGGACAGCTCCCCGGGAATATCCTCGCCCTCCGGGCCTTCCTGGAACGGGACCGGCCGGGCGATTTCGAGATCGTCCTCTGCGACGACGGGAGCACGGACGGCTCGCGGGCGGCCGCGGAGCGGCTGGCCGGGGGCGTGCCCGAGATCCGGGTGATCGGCTATGCCCCCAACCGGGGGCGGGGCTACGCCGTCCGGTTCGCCGCCGCGGCCTGCGCGGCGGGCGGGGCCCTCATCTTCGCCGACCTCGACCTTCCCCAGACGACGGATCTGTCCCGCATCCGGGACATGGCGGACCGCCTCGCGGCCGTCCCGATCGTCGTCGGTTCGCGTTTCCTCCGCGCCTCGCGGGTCAAGCGCCTCCGGCGGCGCGACCTCATGGGGAAGCTCCACCACCTGGCCGTCCGGCTGCTGCTGCCCCGGCTCAAGGTGAAGGACCCCGACGCGGGATTCAAGGGGTTCGACCTGGGAGCGCTCGCGGCGATCTCGGCGGTCAGCCGGGAAGACCGCTGGTCCTGGGATATGGAGGCGTTGACCATCGCCCGGGCCAACGGCCTCGCGATCGCCGAGATCCCGATCGACTGGAACGAGCGGCACGAGGCCTATGCCACGTCGGTCAAGCTCCTGCGGGACGCCTGGGAGGAATTCACCGGGATCCTGAGAATCCGGAAGGCGCTTCGCCGGGGGCGGTATGCGCTTCAGTCGAGCGTCAGCGAAGCCAGGTAAGCGGCCGTCTTCCAGTGGTCCCGGGCGAGCGAGACCAGGAGTTGATAGCGGAATTTCAGCTCGACCGGGACCGAACCGTCCGGCCCGGGCGGAAAGCGGCCCTCGATCGTCAGGGTATTGAATCCGTCCTTCAGGGTCTTGCGGGCGTACGTCCGGCCGTCGACGAGGATCTCCACCTTCTGGGCGAAATCGCCGTGCCACCAGACGTCCTCGAACATGAACGGCGAGAACAGGCCCAGGGTGATCTTCGCCGTCCCGTCCAGGGGACGGTTGATCCGGAAGCGGACGTCGCGCTCGAGGGACTGCCAGTCGTTGCCCGTGGCCCGCTCCCGTGGCCCGAATCCCGAAAGGAATTCGAGATCGTTGCGTATCGCCCCCGGCGGAGGCGCCGGCAGGTCGCAATCGATCTCCCGGGCCGTGGGATCGAGGACGAGGCCTTCATAGTCCAGATAGTACCGCAGGCGGACGTGCCGGTCCGGGGGAAAGGGGATCCGGACCTTGAAGCGGCTGCCCGGCTCCAGGGGGGTGAACAGCGCGCAGAAGCCCGGGATCGAGACGTTCACCCGGTAGCCGCCGACCGCGATAGGTGCCTTTGCGGAGAAGTCGAGCACGAGGCTGTAAGGATCCGCCGCGATGCCGGCCAGCGTCACTTCCGGGACGTTGTCGGGCGGGAAGAGCAGGTTCTTATCAAAGACCTCGCCCTTGACGCCATAGACGAGGAGCCAGTCCCCGATCGCTTTCGTTTCGAACGTCTTTCCCAGCCGGCGCAGGAGCTCGGTGAAGTCCAGCGCCTTTTGGACTTGCTGGGGGACATCCCTGAGGAAGATCCGATTGGCGTGCGTTGATTCCGTGTCGTAGAGGAGCTGGTAGTACTGATAGCGCTCCACGGTCGTCGAGGCGACAATGATCCGCTCCTTCGAGACGGCATTGAGCAGGTAGGAGTGCCAGTAGTTGCCCTTCCAGTATTTCTCGCCGGTCGCGTCCACCGCGGCCAGGACGCTCCGGAGGTCCGCGTCGTGGTCTACAATCGACCGGTAATGGACCAGGCTGGCCCCGGCCTGGCTGGCCAGGAACATGACCAGGATGAACGCCGCCGTCGCCGCCAGCCGGAGCTTTTCGGGCTTGATCCAGAGGAAGGCCCCGGCGAACAGGACGGGCAGCACGATATAGAGGATGAAGAGATAGCGGATGATGTTCGAGGAGCTGAAGCCCGAAATGAAGTAGACCGCCGCGTAGGCCAGAGTGTAGACGACGAACAATCCCTGGCTCGCGAACTTCTTCGCCCGGACCGCCCGGGCCGCGAGGAGGACGAGGCCCAGGCCGAGGACGAGGAGATAGATGATGCTGGCCGGCTTCGGGCCCGAGGAAAAGAGATCAAGCGCGAGCGCGGTCCCGTTGGCCAGCTTGGCCTGGCTCAGCTTCCCCGTCGAATCCCCCTGGAGCAGCGCGCGGACGATGGGGAAATTCCAATAGATTTCGCTCACCAGGGCGGGGAGGAAGCCGAGGATGAAGTAGCCGGCGAGCTTGAGATAGGCCTTGATCCGGAATTTGTAGCGCAGGAGGAGAAAGACGCCGGCCGTGAGGATGAAGATGATCGTGATCTGGTGGGTCCAGAAGGTCAGGCCAAGGAGGAAGCCGAGCGTCGCCAGGAGATCGTCCTTTCCCTCCGCGCAGATGCGCTCGGTCAGGGTGAAGATCACGCCGCCCAAGAGGAAGACGACGGCGAATCCCGAGCCGACGTCGAAGCTGGCCAGGATGAGGTCATGGAACGGCAGCATATAAAACAGGGCTACGATCAGGGCGAATCCCTGCGAAAAGATCCTCTTCAGGAGCAGATATTGGACGGCGAGAAAGGCGGCAAAGGCCAGGAAGGCCGCCAGCTTCGTCATGAACACGGAATAGCCGAAGATCCTGAAAAACAAGGCATATAGATGCTGGGGCAGGCTGCCCTGGAAGAGGGCGCCGTAATAGAAGACGGTCGGAAGCTTCCCTTCGGCGATATGCTTTCCCTGGAGGGCGGGGATGGCCTCGTCGCTGTCCATGAGGCCGAAGCTGTGGACGAAATAGGGGACGTGGACGGCCGCGGCCAGGACGATGATGAGGGCGATGATCGTCCAATCCCGGGTGAGCTTGAGCCTCATCTTCGGCCGCGGGGTGGCCTTCCAGCGGATCCAGGCCCGGACGGCCGTGGCGGCGATGAGGGTGAGCAGGGGAATCAGAGGGGAAACCGGAATCCCCTTCATCAGCGGGTAGTTGCCCTTGAACCAGAGGAGGACGAGGAAGATGTAGGAAATGACCTGGATCGTCCTCAGGTCCCGTGTCGTCGCCCGGCTTTGAAGGTCCGTCATGATCGATTTTGCGGGCCGATGATATCTCAAGACCGGGGTTGTTTCAAGGCGAAGGAGGGGCGCCGCCGTGGACACAATTCGCGTTTCCGGCTAAAATGGCCCGGTCTGACCATGAAAACCCGGATGTCCTATTATCGCCGCCTGGCGGCCATCTTCTGGAATTACAAGCGGAAGAGGACCCGCCTGCCCTATCTTCCCACGCGGCTCTGGATCGAGCCGACGAGCGTCTGCAACCTGCGCTGCGTCATGTGCCCCAACAAGGAGCTGACCAAAGCCCAGAAGGGCTTCATGGACTTCGCCCTGTTCCGGAAGATCGTCGACGAGGTCAAGGACTTCGCCTTCGACGTCCATCTCCTCCACCGCGGCGAATCCCTGCTCCATCCCGAGTTCTTCGACATGGTCGCGTACGCCCACGCCGCCGGCCTCGTCACCCGGTTCCATACGAACGGGACCCTGCTCGACGAGGACAAGGCCCGGCGCCTGATCGCCTCGGGGATCGACCAGTTCGCCTTCTCGTTCGACGGCTTCGACGCCGAAACCTATGAGAAGACCCGGGTCAACGCCGAATTCGAGACGACGGTGGGAAACATCGTCCGCTTCCTGGAAATCAAGAAAGAGCTCGGCGCCCGCAAGCCCGTGACGCTCATCGAGCTGATCGACATGCCCGGCCTGGGCGAGAGCGCGGCGCGGTCCCGGGCGGCCTTCGAAGCCCGGTTCCGGGGCCTGCCCCTCGACCGGATCGTCGTCAAGGAGTACCACAACTGGGCCGGCGAAGCCGGCGGAATCGCGCGCCGGGAAGCGTATTCCCCGTGCACGTTCCTCTGGCACGCCCTGATCGTCTTCTGGGATGGATCGGTTCTCCCCTGCACCCAGGATTTTTTCGGATATTATACGCTCGGGAACGCGCGGGAGACCTCGATCGCCGCGATCTGGAACAACGACCGGATGGTCGCCCTGCGGGAGAAGATCCTCAAGGGCGACATCGAGGATCTGGAAACCTGCGGCCGGTGCGACCGCCTGTGGCGGAAGCAAATCCTCGGCATCCCCCGGGAATACCTGGGCCGCGCCCTCCTCAAGCGGATGGAATAGTCAGCGTCGCGACGTATTCGGCGTAGGTGACGATCCTGAATCCCTTTTTCAGCACGGCCTCGAGCCGCGAAAATACGGCCCCCCGGTTGTAGTACATCAGGAAGTTGTAAAACCGGCTGTCGTCGATGTCGGGGTGCATGAACCGCTCCTGTTCCGTGTCGATGTCGTAGGGATGGCAGTAGCCGAGGAGCGGGCGTCCCTCCCCGCGCCGCTTCGCCGCGGCGCGCAGGACGAACGGCCGGGGGAGGACGCGGAAATAGACGCCGCCCGCGGGCGGGACGACATAAGGCCCGAACCGGGCGACGGACATGGGCAGCTCCCAGATCCCCTCCATGTATTTGGGCCCGGGGCCGAAGCCCGGCCAGCCGTAGAACGGGTTCTTGGCCGGAAGGACCGAGCTCGAATAGGAGAAGCCGAGCTCGCGAAGGACGGGGTAGGCCCAGGCGGTGGCCGCCGTCAGGGAGAAGATGGGCGCCCGGAAACCCCGGATCTCCTTCGCCCCGGCGCGGCGCAGGGCGTCCATGTTCGCCGCGAGGTCGTCGCGGAATTCGCCCGGCGTTCGCCGGTCGAGGGGCACGTGCCGCGACGTGTGGCAGCCGACCTCGTGGCCTTCGCCCAGGATCTCCCGGATGAGGTCCGGATAGGCCTCGGCCACGTCCCCGGCGGCGAAAAACGTGCAGCGGAAATCCCGGGCCTTCAGCCAGGCGAGGTAGCGGCGGGCGTTCACCGGCACCC
This sequence comes from Candidatus Aminicenantota bacterium, assembly GCA_003141555.1. Classification (GTDB taxonomy): domain Bacteria; phylum Acidobacteriota; class Aminicenantia; order Aminicenantales; family UBA4085; genus FEN-413. The sequence goes on along the minus strand of PLMN01000007.1, from coordinate 174,590 downwards.
GCTCCGGGTAGCGCCGCCCGTCCGCCATCTGGAAGCGGACATCCTCGAGGTCGATGCTGAACAGGTAGATTCCTTCCATGGTCCGCTCCTTCGCTCAGCGCCAGTCGGGGAAGAGGGCCCGCTCGAAGCCGGAGAACAGGGAGGTCGCGAACGCCCTGGCCGTCGTCCGACGAGACATGAATCCGATCATCAGCGGGCCGCCGTCATGACTTGACGGCCGTAATGATTCTGCAACGGACGGGCGTATATTTCAAGGGAAACCGCAGGCCGGGGAAAACGGATTGTCCGGCGACGCGCATCTCTCCCCATTCGACCGTCCGGATGCTCCGGGGCGCGAGACCCTGGTCGGCCAGAAGGCGGCAGAGGGTTTTCGCGGAGAAGATATAGACCATGGGTTTGTCCAGGGCTTTCAGCGACGTGAAGGAGAGACCATAAAGGGCGCGCTGGGCGATTTCAAGGATGGGGAAGGTCGTCGAGTCCACGAGGTGGATGCTCCCTCCCTTCTTGAGGGCCCGGGACATCTCGGCCATGATCGTCCGGACGCCGCGCAGGCTTTCGCCGAAGCGCTTTTCGGTCACATAGTGAATGACGTACTGGATGATGATCCGGTCGAGGCAGCCGGCGGCGAAGGGGAGGGCGTGCATGTCGCCCGCCACGCTCCAGACCGCCTTCGCGGGGGAGTCGCGGAGCGATTCGAAGACATAATCGAAGGAGATCACCGTCCGCGTCGCGTCCGTCTGGAAGTCCGGAACGCCGCTCGAGCCGATGTCCAGGACGAGCCCGCCCAATTGGGGCCCGATCGCTTTTTTGATTCTTTCGTGGACGCCGAGGATGTCGCCGCGCTCGGCCGATTTCTGGTAGGTCTCGTGGATCTTCCTGAAATAATCCCGGGAGTCCGCGTCCCCGGCCGCGGCGGGGACGGGCGAGCGGGGAAGCGCGGGGCGCGGTTCGTCGGGTGTCATGGTTCGGGCGCGATCACTATATGCCACTCACCCGCGGATAATCAAATCAGGCCGGCCCGGCGGATTTTGAGGTCCGGGCGGCAGGGCGCCGGCGCCTCAGACGAGGGCGAAACCGTCCCGAATCCGGGCGATGTCCTTTTGGCGGGCGGCGACGAGCTCATCGACGGCCACGCCTTTCTCGGCGAAATAGTTCTTGATGACGTCCTGGACGACACCCGCCTGCTTCCGGGCGATGTAGTCGACGGTCATGGTCTCGTTCTGCTCGACGGGCTTGCCGAGGATGTTGCGCTTCCAGTGGATGATCCAGCCCGAGAAGCACATGGGCTGGCTGCGCTTCCTGGCTTGTTTCGTCATCAGGCCCGAGAGCTTCTTGGTGGTGTCCAGACTGAGAAAGTCGATATCGAAGCCGAGCTCTTTGAGCTTGGTCCGGCGGTCCTCGCGGCTGCCGTACTCGTAGGTCGGGGTCATGAAGTGGACCGCGTATTCCATGGCGAAATTTTTGTGGCGGTTGACGATGCTTGGGAAGTTCTCGGCCGTCCCGGTCAGGTTGGCGTCCGAGGGGATCTGCTCCCGGTTCGAGCCGTCGGCGTAACCGATGAGATTGTGTTCCAGGGCGTAGAGGAGCCCGCCGATGTTCATGCCCATCCGGCAGCCGACGCACCACCGAATCTCCATGTTGTATTTTTTGCGGTCCTTGAAGATCTTCTTGACGGCGATCTTCTTGACGACGTCCTTGAGGTCGACGACTTCGTGGGTGATCCGATCCGGGCCGTAGGTCGCCTTCAGCCGGTCGACGTTGGGCAGGTTGTTCTTGACCCCGAACTCGAGGTAGCCCTTGTCGAAGGTGAGGAGGTGGACCTTGTCATATTTTTGCTGGAGAAGGACCGAGGCCAGGAGCGAGTCGATCCCGCCCGAAAACATGACCGCGACTTCGTTTTTCACGGGTTCCATCCAAGACTCCTTAAGAAACGGCGGAGGCCATTATCCGCCAAACGAAAGGGATTGTAAACACGGGGCGCGCGAGCGGCCCCGCGGTGCGCCGCCGGCGGCGCTCAGCTATGTTTCAAAACCGGGGCGGCGTAGTCCTTGCGGGTGATCTTGGCCTTCATCCGGCGGACGCAGCACCCACCCTGGTGGAAGAAAAGGATGATCAGCCCGCCGACGACGAGCGCGAGAAAGCCGATGACGGCCAGGATGACGATCAGCAATGTCGACATGACGTTCGGTCCTCCTTTGACACCGCGTCCCGCTTAATCCCTATCAATTACCTAGAAACCATAGGAACAGTAGGACATGGCCATTATAAACACCCCTCCGGCGATTGTCAAGGCCGCCGAGGACGGCCGCGGCGTGGGGGCGAAGCCGTTGCGCCATCTCCATGAAAAGGCAAGATAAGCCCGGCGGGTCCTGCCGCCGACCAGCCCCGCCGGGCGGTTTGTCGGCTCTGATCGCGAGGGCATTGTCGAGGCGTCCGTTTTCGGCTAGGATAGCGGCGTCAACAGCCGAACGGAGAAACGATGATCGCTCGTCGTGCCCTTCTCTCCCGCCTCGCCTTGCCGGCCGTCCTGGCGGCGGCCTTGGCCGCTTCCGTCCAGACGCCCCAATCGGCCCTGGACGCCTTCCTGGACAAGATCGAGGCCAAAATCGCGGCCTTCCAGGAGGCGAGAAACTGGCGGGCGACCCTCACCTCGACGATCACCAAGATGGACCGCCATTGGACGCCCGAGTCCGTCATCGTCGTGACCAAGGCCGTGACCGTAGCCGACGGCCTGCGCTCCGACGAGATCCGGTCGGCGCTCGAGACCCTGGACGGCGTCACCAGGGACATCACCCAGAAATACATCGAGGAGGACCGGAAAGCCCGCGAGAAGTACCGCCGTCCGCGGCCGCCCGACAAGGACCGGACCTCCGGCTCGCCCCCGCGGCGGCGCGGCCTGGGCGCCTCGATCGAAGACTACACGCCCTTCTCCGCGGCCCGCCGTCCGCTCTTTTCCTTCCGGCTCGATGAGAACGCAACCCTCGCCGGCCGGCCGGCGGTCGCCCTCGACGTCGCGGCCAAGGTCAAGAGCGACAAGAATTGGGAAGGCCGCGTCTATTTCGACCCCGTGACCCTGGATCCCCTCTTGGCCGAGGCCCGGCCGTCCGAGGCGCCTCGGTTCGTCAAGGAGCTCGAAGCCCTGATCGCGCTTGAGGTCGTCGGTGGCCGGACCCTGATGCTGAAGAGTGCCCGGATCCGGATCAACGCCGGGTTCCTGTTCATCAAGCGCATCCGCCAGGTGACCGAGGACGTGTACTCGGGAGTCGAGCTGCTGGACTAGCCGCTCGACCGCTTTGTGAGAAGAGGGGGTCCCTCGCCGGGCTCGGGACGATGGACGGTCCGGATACCGGACCGTCCATCGATTGACTCAGCGGCCCGAGGGCGGTTACACTAGCGGGGCTTTTGGAGAACACGCCATGCCCATGGACAAGGAAAGAGTCGGGACGTTCTACGACGTCGTCTGGACGGAATACGTCCCGGAGTATGAAGCCTCGGAAAAGCACTGGGCCCTGTTCTTTTCGCCGGCCGAAGTCGCGGGCAAGGCCGTCCTCGACGCGGGGTGCGGGACCGGGATCTTCAGCATCATTTTCGCCCGCAACGGGGCCGCGTCCGTCACGGGGATCGACATCAGCCCCGGGAGCCTCGAGACGGCCACCGGGCTCAAGGAGAAATTCGGCCTGGCCAACGCCCGGTTCGAGCGCCGGGACATGCTCCACCTGCCCTATCCCGACGCCGCGTTCGACATCGTCTGGGCCTGGGGCACGGTCCACCACACCATCGACCCGTTCGGGGCGATGACCGAGCTTTTCCGCGTGCTCAAACCCGGCGGGGCGATCCTCCTGGCCATCTACAAGAAAACCAAGGTCACCTGGATCCACGAGGCGATCCGGAGGACCCTCATCCGGACGCCCCGCTGGTCTTGGAATGTCCTGGCCAGGCTCATGGCCTTCTTCCTGGCGCCCGTCGTCTTCTTCTTCAAGAAGCGCGAGAAATCGCGCAAGGGCGAGAAGCTCTCCGAGCTCATCCTCGACTGGTATTTCGTCCCCATCCGCCACTACTACACGCCCGGCGAGATCCGGACGTTCCTGGAAGGGAAGGGGTTCGCGGTCGAGAACTACCTGGCCCACTCGGGCCGGTTCGACAGCTCGTCGAACTTCATCTTCAAGGCCCGAAAGCCGGCCTAGCGGCCCCGGGCCGCGCCGTTTCCGCCGGCTATCGGCCGTTGATTTCTCCGGCCACGTCGAAGATCTTCTGAATTCCCTCGGAAATGGTCTTCTTGAGCGGCCAGAGCATGTAATTCAAATCGTGGTCGTGGCCTTTGAAAACAAAGGCATGAAGGTTTGTCTTGTTCTTTTGGGCGAACCGGTTTTGAAGGTCAATAACCCCGGCCACCGAGACGTTGGCGTCGTCTTCGCCATGGAAAATATAGATGGGGATTTCGATCCGCAGGAGCCGGGTCTTGTTCGGCTCGAGGGCGAAATATTCCTTGAGCCAGGCCGTCGTAATCCGAAAATAATTGGCCCAGATCCAGGCGTCGTCGCCTTTCTCGATGGCGTTGAGCACCCCCTGCAATCTCCCGCTGTTGATAATCTTGAAATCGGCGGCGTCGATCTTCCCGTCCTTGTTGACATCAAGGTCCTCGAACTTGGCGTTCTTGAAGACGTTCGTCCGCATATAGGTAGCGCCGGGGGTCGCGGCCTCGTATTCGCTTCGGACGATGCTGTTGTCCTTGTCGACGTCGAAGTACTTGCGGATGTTGATCATCGACGGCTCGCCGGAGAGCTGCCATTTGATGATGTCGGACATGTTCTCGTGGGCGTAGCCGGCGAGGAACAGGGCGGCGATTTTGTTGTCCGCGTTTTCGGCGGCCATGGCCGCCAGGATGGTTCCCTCGCTCCAGCCGAGGAGGATGACCTTGGCGGTTTTCAACCGGGGCGCGTTTCTCAAATGGGCGATGGCTGTCCCGATGTCCTTCACTTCGATGCCGGGCAGGTATTTCTTGTACTTCTCCTTGTCGACCGTGTCGTAATAGGGCGGCGTGTTCCCGATTTCGACGCCTCGCCGGTTGTAGGCGAAAAAGCCGACCCCGCGCTTGTTGAATTCGTCCACGAACAGATCGAAGTAGTTGAATTCGGCACCGGCCAGCTTGCGATGGTTGATATAGGTGTTCGGCCCCGTCCCGGCGATGAACATGACCAGCGCGCGGACGTCCCCGCCGCCCGGCGGCAGGTCCAGCTTGCCGGTCATCGTCTCGCCGTCGGACAATTGAATCTTCACGATTTCGGATGCATGCAGCGCGGACGCCATGAGCGCCAGCATCGCCAACGTGAGGATAATCGGGAATTTTTTCATATGCGGCTCCTGCGGACCTTATTATACATATATACGTACGGAATTCGGTGACACGAACCCAATTCCAGAGAATTGGGATCGCGTCACCGAATTCCTCATGTCGCCGAATTCCGCGGGGCATGTCTCCTGATTTCTTGGAAACCTTTTCGTCCGCCGGGCCGTCTAACACCATGATGGATTCCGCACCGGCCCTGTGCTATATTTTTTCCCCTGACAAGGAGACCCCATGAAAAAGCGTCTTGCCCTGTGCGCCCTCTTCCTCGTCTTGGCCGCGTCCGCCGCTTTCGCCCCGACCGAGGGCCGGCTTCTCCGGTTTCCGGCCGTCTCGGCGGACCAGATCGTCTTCTCGTCGGCCGGGGACCTGTACACCGTCCCTCTCGGCGGCGGGATCGCGCGCAAGCTCACGAGCCACGAAGGCTACGAGGCCTTTGCCCGGTTTTCCCCGGACGGCAAGACCATCGCCTTTACCGGCGAATATGATGGCAACCGGGAGGTCTTCCTGATTCCCGCCGAGGGCGGCGTCCCGAAGCGCCTGACCTACACTCCCACGCTCGGCCGGGACGATATTTCCGACCGCATGGGGCCGAACAACATCGTCATGGGCTGGACGCACGACGGCAAGCGAATCGTCTTCCGCTCCCGGATGCGCGAATGGAACGACTTCCTCGGCCAGCTCTACTACGCCTCGCCCGAAGGCGGGACGCCGGAGCAGCTGCCCCTGCCGCGCGGCGGGTTCTGCTCCTTTTCTCCCGATGATTCCAAGATGGCTTACAACCGCGTCTTCCGCGAGTTCCGGACCTGGAAGCGGTATCGGGGGGGGATGGCCGACGACATCTGGATCTACGATTTCGCCACCAAGAAAACCGAGAACATCACGAACAACCCGGCCCTCGACATCATCCCCATGTGGAGCGGCGACCGGATTTATTTCCTTTCCGACCGGGACGACGCCCAGCGGCTGAACCTCTATGTCTACGACCTCAAAACCAAGCAGACGCGTCCATTGACGAGCTTCACGGACTTTGACGTCAAGTTCCCCTCCCTCGGCCCCAAGCACATCGTCTTCGAAAACGGCGGGTATATTTACAAATTCGACCTCGCGTCCGAGAAGACGGAGAAGGTTCCGATCCTCATCGCCGACGACATGCTCTCCAGCCGGAGCAAGCTCGTTTCGGTCGCGAACAGCGTCACGAATTACGAGATCTCGCCCGACGGCAAGCGGGCCCTGTTCGGCGCCCGGGGCGACATCTTCACCGTGCCCGTCCAATACGGCAACACGCGGAACCTGACCCGCACGCCCGGCGTCCACGAACGGAATTCGAAATGGTCGCCGGACGGCCGCTGGATCGCCTACATCTCGGACCAGAGCGGCGAGGACGAAATCTACATCAAGAACCAGGATGGCACGGGGGAGGCCAAACAGCTCACCCGCGGGGCCGATACGTACAAATATCAGATCTTCTGGTCGCCCGATGGAAAGAAGATCCTATGGAGCGACAAGAAACAGCGCCTAAGCTTCGTCGACGTCGATTCCAAGCAGGTCACCGAAGTCGTCCAGGCCGTCGAATGGGAAATCCCGAGCTATGCCTGGTCGCCCGACAGCCGCTGGATCGCCTACGGCAAACCCGAAGTCGAGGGCATGAACCGGGTCTATCTCTACTCGCTCGAATCGAAGAAAACCGTGGCCGTTACGGACGGCTGGTACAATTCCGACGACCCGGCCTTCAGCGCGGACGGCAAATACCTGTTCTTCGTGTCCGACCGCGACTTCAATCCCGTTTACGGCTCGGCCGAGTTCAACCACGTCTATCTGTCCATGTCCCGGATCTATTTCGTGACCCTGGTCAAGGAGACCAAGTCGCCCTTCGAACCCAAGAGCGACGAGGTGGCGATCAAGGCCGACGACAAGAAGGAACCGGAGAAGAAAGCCGAGGCGAAGCCAGGCGAGAAGGGCGCGGCGGTAGCGGCGCCCGGGGCCAAGCCTGATGCTAAGTCCGAGACGCCCGCGCCTGCGGCAGTCGTCACCGTCAAGGTCGACGCCGAAGGGCTCATGGACCGCATCGTGGCCCTGCCGATCGAGGTCGCCCGCTACGAGCATATCGCGTCCGTGGGAAACACCCTGTACTACCGGAAACTCGGCGACCGGGACCGCTCCCCGAGCCTCAAGCTCTACGACTTCGGCGAACGCAAGGAGACCGACCTGGGCGAGGCGCAGGGTTACGAGATTTCGGCTGATCTGAAGAAAATGCTGGTTGTGCGGGGTGGCGCCTATGCGATTATCGATCTGCCGAAGGGCCCGATTTCCATGGAGAAGCCGCTCAACCTCTCCGGAATGGAGGTCAATCTCGACCTCAAGCAGGAATGGGCCCAGATCTTCACCGAATGCTGGCGCCAGATGAAGTATTTCTTCTACGCCCCGAACATGCATGGGGTGGATTGGGACGCCCTGAAGGCGCGATATGAGCCTTTGGCCAAGGCGGCCAACCATCGGGCCGACCTGACCTATGTCATCGGCGAGCTCATCGGCGAGCTCAGCAGCGGCCATACCTATGTCGGCGGCGGCGCCCTTCCGGCGCCCCGCCGGATCCCGGTCGGGATGCTCGGCGCCCAGTTCGAGCGCGAGTCGAAGACCGGAGTCTATCGAATCAAAAAAATCCTTCGCGGCCAGAACTGGGACAGGTCCCTTCGCTCGCCGCTGACCGAGCTAGGGATTAACGCCAAGGACGGCGAATATCTCTTGGCGATCAACGGCCGCCCGACCGCGGGGATGGTCGATATGTACGAGGCCCTCTACAATACGGTCGGCCGGCAAGTCACCCTGAAGCTCGGCCCGGCCGCGGACGGAGCCGGAAGCCGGGAAGTCGTCGTCGTCCCGGTCGCGAATGAGAACGAGCTGTATTACTTCAGCTGGGTCCAGGACAATATCGAGAAGGTCGCCAAGGCGACGAACGGCCGGGTGGGCTACCTCCATATCCCCGACATGGGGGCCGCGGGCCTCAATGAGTTCGTCAAGTATTTCTATCCGCAGCTCCGCAAGAAGGCTCTGATCATCGATGTCCGGGGCAACGGCGGGGGCAACGTCTCGCCTATGATCGCCGAGCGCCTGATGCGGGAGATGGTGATGATCGAGGTCGGACGAAACGGGGCCCCCAATCCGGACCCCGGAGCGGCCGTACTCGGCCCGCTCGTCTGCCTGTGCAACGAATTTTCGGCGTCGGATGGCGACATTTTCCCGTACCGGTTCAAGACGCTCAAGCTCGGCCCGGTCATCGGCAAGCGGACCTGGGGCGGGGTCGTCGGGATCCGCGGCACGCTCCCGCTGCTCGACGGCGGGACCCTCAACAAGCCCGAGTTCGCTCCCTACAGCCCGGACGGGAAGAATTGGATCATCGAGGGCCATGGCGTCGAGCCCGACATCGTCGTGGATAACGACCCGGCCCAGGAGTACGCCGGAATCGACCAGCAGCTCAAAAAGGGAATCGAGGTCATCCTCGAAACGTTGAAGACGAAAGAGAAGACGATCCCGCCCGCCCCGCCGTACCCGATCAAGAAATAAGGCGACATGAAATTAGGCGACGCGATATCCATTTCCTTATTCGTTCCCGATTTCGTTGAACGGAGGTAACGACACGTGAATCATTCTCAACGCGTTCTTACGCCCGGACGCCTGGCGCTTATTTGCCTCTTGTCCCTGACCCTTCAGTTTTCAGACGCTTCCCAGCCGGCCGCAGCCGCCCAAGCCTCGGCAGCCCAAAAACCGGCGCCCGCCCCGCAACCCCCGGCTTCCCCCTCCTCCCTTTCCTTCGACCGCTACCACGCACCCGCCGAACTGAACGCCGCCCTCCTCGATATGGCCCGCGCCAATCCCGGCTTCGTCCGCGCCCAGTCCCTCGCCAAATCCCCCGGCGGCCGCGAGCTCCTCCTCCTCGAAATCGGCCCCGAGATCGGGAAGACCGCGCATTCCCCCCAACCCACCAACCTCGCAAACGCCGAGCAGATCGCCGCATCCGCTAAATCCCTCCCCGCCGTATTCATCGCGGCCAACATGGAAGGGACCGTCCCTCTTTCCAGCGAAGCGGCGCTCTACCTGGCCCGCCTCATCCTCCAGAAGCCCGAGCTCCGGTCCGACCGGACCTGGTACATCCTGCCCTGCGGCAATCCCGACGCCGACTCCCTCTTCTTCACCAAGCCGCTTCGCCAGGACCCGCGCAACTTCAAGCCGCACAACGACGACATGGACGACCAGGTCGACGAGGACGGCCCCGAGGACCTCAACGGCGACGGCATCATCAGCACGATGCGGGTCAAGGATCCCGAGGGCGAGTGGATGCCCGTCCCCGGCCAGCCGCGCCTCTTGAAGCGCGCCGACTGGGCCAAGGGCGAAAAGGGCATTTATAAGCTCTATAGTGAAGGCATCGACAACGACGGCGACGGCCTCTACAACGAAGACGGCCTCGGCGGCGTGAACGTCGGGACGAACTTCCCGCACCTGTTCAAGTTCTTCGGCCCCGACTCCGGCGCCTGGCCCGGCTCCGAGGCGGAGAGCTTCAGCCTGATGAAGTTCATGGACGAGCATCGCGAGGTCGGGCTGACCTTCGTCTTCGGCGAAACGAACTTCTGCCTGAACCCGCCGCGCGGCGGCCGCAAAGGACAGGCCGACCTCAACCAGATCAAAATCCCCGAACGGATCGCCTCGGCCTTCGGCGCCGACCCCGCCCGGACCTACACCATGGCCGAGATCATGGAGATGGTCAAGCCGCTCATCCCCCCCGGGATGGACGTCACCGAATCGATGATCGCCGGCTTCCTGGAGCTGGGCGCGGTCGTCAATCCCCTCGACGACGACCTGAAGTTTTACAAGGAGCTGTCCGAGAAGTTCAAGGAATTCCTCAAGACGAACAAGCTCGACGGCAAGCGCCTCGACCCGCCTCCCGACAAGGACGGCTCGTTCGAGCTGTGGTCCTATTATCATCTCGGCCTGCCATCCTTCGCCCTGGACTTCTGGACCCTGCCCGAGGTGAAAGAAGAGAAAGCGCCGGAGGCCATCACCGCCGACCAGCTTGAGAAGATGACCAAGGACGAGTTCCTGGCCCTGGGCGAGGAGAAGATCGACGCCTTTCTCAAGGCCGCCGGCGCGCCCGAGCAGTTCAAGGCCAAGCAGGTGATCGAGATGGTCAAGGGCGGCCAGCTCGACCCCAAGAAGATGGCCGAGATGATGAAACAGATGCCCAAGCCGCCGAGCGCGGAAGGCGCCGACCCCAAGGAGAAAGCCCTGCTCGCCTGGAGCGACAAGGAGCTCGGGGGCAAGGGCTTCGTCGATTGGAAGCCCTTCAAGCACCCCCAATTGGGCGACATCGAAATCGGCGGGCCCGTGCCCTACGCCGATAACACGCCGCCCCCGGCCATGATCGAGGGCCTGCTCAAGGGCCAGGTCCCCTGGGTTTTCGAGGTGGCCAAGAAAATGCCCCGCATCAAGATCGCCTCGGTCGAGGCCAAATCCATCGGCCAGGGCGTCTACGAAATCAAGGTCCGCGTCGAGAACACGGGCGCGCTCCCGTATCCCACGGCCATGGCCCGCCGCAACGAGCGGATCCTGCCCGTCATCGTCACCTTGGAGGGCCCGGGCATCAAGATCGTGGACGGGAAGAAGCGGACGCTCATCCCCGCGATTCCGGGTTTCGCGACCCAGACCGCGACCTGGATCATCCAGTCGGACAAGCCCGTCAAGGTCGAGGTGAAGGCCGAAACCCAGATCGCCTGGCGCGATGCCCGCACATTGGAACTTGGAGGTGTGAAATGAAGAAGCTCATCGGCCTCGTCCTCCTCCTCGCCCTCCTGGCGTTTTCCCTGCCCGCGCAAAAAGCCGATATGAACGCCGGCGCCGGCGCGGTTTCGCCTCAAACCCCGCTTCCGCCCCTGCCTCTGCGGTTCGACCATTATTATCCGCTCGACCAAGTTTACGAAGCGCTCCGCCTACTGAACAAAACCTACCCGGCCCTGACGACCCTCGAAGAAGTCGGCAAGAGCGACGAGGGCCGGCCCCTCATGGCCATGACCGTCAACAACCCCAAGACCGGCCCCGCGCTCGGCAAGCCCGGCGTCTACGTGGACGGCAACATCCACGGCAACGAGATCCAGGGCGGCGAGATCGCGCTCTATCTGCTCGATTACCTGCTCGGGAATTACGGCAAGAACGAGGAGGTCACCGCCCTCGTCGACCGGACCTCGTTCTACGTTGTGCCCGTGGTCAACGTGGACGGCCGCTATCATTTCTTCGCGGATCCCAACGACCCCAGCTCCAACCGCGGCCTTCGCATCCCGACCGACGACGACCATGACGGCTTGATCGACGAGGACGGTCCCGACGATCTCGACGGCGACGGCAACATCTGCATGATGAGGAAGCGCGATCCCTTCGGGGCCTACAAGACCGATCCCGAGGACCCGCGCCCGATGGTCCCGGTCAAGCCGGGGGAGAAGGGCGAATGGACGATCCTCGGCGAGGAGGGCATCGACAACGACGGCGACGGCAAGATCAACGAGGACGGCCCGGGCTATGTCGATCCCAACCGCAACTGGGGGTTCGATTGGGCCCCCCCCTATGTCCAGTCCGGATCGGGCGAATATCCCTTCCGCGGGATCGGACTCAAGGCCCTGGCCGAATGGACGGCCACGAAGACCAATATCGTCATCGGCTGGACCTTCCACAATAACGGCGGGATGATCCTGCGCGGGCCCAGCCGCAAAGCGGTCGGCGAGTTCCCCGCCCCGGACGTCGCCGTCTATGACTATCTCGGCAAGCAGGCCGAACGGATCGTCCCGGGCTATCGCTACCTCATCACCTGGAAGGACCTCTACACGACCTACGGCGATTCCCTGGAGTGGCTGACCCAGACCCAGGGCGCTTACGGCTTCGTGGCCGAGGTGTTCCCGGCCGAGTCCGAAGCGTTCCGCGGCGCGTCGGAAAAGCCCGAAGCGCCGGCCGGCGAACCCGGCCTGGGGGCCATGCTGTCGGGAGGGATCTCCGAGCGCGATCGCCTCAAGTTCAACGACTATCTGGCCATGGGCGAGCTCTACAAGCCCTGGAAGCCTTTCAAGCATCCGGCTTACGGCGATATCGAGATCGGCGGCTGGGTCAAGATGAGCTCCCGCCTGTCCGCGCCGTTCATGCTCAAGGATCTGGTTCACCGGAACGCCATGAGCGTGATCTTCACGGCCAAGAACGCCCCCGCGGTCAGCCTCGAAGTGACGGACGTCAAGGCGCTGGGCAGGAATTTATATAGAGTGCGGACCCGGCTGGCGAACTCCAAGGCCATTCCTTCCATGAGCGCCTTGGCCCAGAAGAACAACATCTATCCCAAGGACATGCTCAAGGTGACGGGCGATAGCGCCAAGGTTTTAGAGGGCGGCCTGATCAACGATCCGTATCTCGATCTCATCGCTTATAAGAAATACCGGCCCGAGCTTCAATTCACGTCCGTGCCGGGCTTCGGCAAGGTCGAGCACCAGTTCTTAGTCGAGGGCAAGGGGACGATCACGGTTTCTTACGACTCGCGGCACGCGGGGAAGATCACGAAGACTGTGGAGTTGAAATAGGAGGAGAAAAAATTCCTAGGATGACGAATTCATCCCGGAAACGATGAAGATTGCCGACAAAAAAGAATGCATCTTTTTTTCGCTGATCGATGATCTCCAGCCATTTTTTTTCAATGTTGCGCAATAGTATTGCTGGATCGGAGTATTGATATCGCCATTTTCTATAGGCTTGGTTTATTTCCCAGTCTGTGATCGAGAGTCTATGTCCTGGGCAAGTGGGGAAATTCGAGCAATAGAAGGAATAGAAGAATTGAAATGGCACTTCTTCAATCATCTCCTTGGGCTTATCAAAAAGGGTCGGCTTGGAATATGCTTTTTTCCTTTTTTCTGAATTTGCAGCTCGCCGTTTTTCGATTACGAACTTGACATCTTTGGGTTTTATCAAGCCAAAAGAAGGCGCCGATTCGTTTTGATTCCCTAAAATTTCGCAAAAAGAACTGATCGGTGCGGCTAAAACATAATTTTTGCGTTCCGCCCAATTATCTTTCGTTCCGAGATGACCGATTATTTCTATCGACGCTGCTTGTATTCTGCAGCTTTCAGGACGGTGGTCATCGGTAGCTTTCGCGCATTTCGCTTGGATGATGTCATATTTGTTAAATTGTTTGTCTGGTTCCAAATCGCGGAAAGGGACGGGGTAAAGCCGGATCCAGCTCCGGTCATCGATGTCGATTCCAGCGCAACAAACCGTTTCCCCGTACGAAATACTCGCGACCGGGTAAGCTTTGACCGTGATTAAAATTCTTTTTTCGTGGAATCCTATTGTTTTCAAATGTGGTGAACATGAAAAGGGCTGTTGCTGATTTCCATCATCCGTTTCGCTACGGCCGATCTATGGCAATTCTCGGCTTCCCGCTCAAAACAGAGCAAACAATTCAGTCCATCCTGGGCCAATCGAATTACTTCCTGAAGAACTGCGGTTTGCATCGACAAATAGACAGAGTAAGAATTAAAAAACTCTTCAAAATCATGATCGATTTTTAATTTATTTCTGATCGCCGAAGGGCTTCCGAGCGAACGAATATGCAAATATTCGATCCTCTCAGCTTCAAGACGCGTTTTAAGGCTAGATTTCGAGAATCCGCGTTTTCGAGAAATCGGGATTTCTCTAATATCGATCAATCGACGGATTCCGTGGGCCTTGAGATAAACAACAAATTCGTCGATCGATCGACCTTCGTAGCCTACCGTAAACAACTCCTGGGAATTCATTGACTCAATTATATCAGAATCATGATAATAGACGTTTCATTGCAGAAATATTCTCATTGGGCAGTCGCAGCGTAAATAAGCGACGAACTGAAGGGGGCTATGATGGCCCCCATTTTGCGAACGTCAGTTGACGCGGTCCGCGAATTTGGGTAGAGCTCCCGTTGATAAAGATTTCCTGATTAATTATATTAGCGCTTTTTTCAAAGATGTCTCATAATGGCTTTGGAATAATGTAATAAAGCCTATCCCTTCCTGTGGTTGATGGCTAACGAGAGCTAGAGATGGATGCTCATATGGCGAATAGGCCAAGCCCCAATAATCACTTTCTAATTACGCGTAAAGTAATTTTTTTAATTGAACAAAAATAACGGAGGGGGGAATGTCTACATTTATTAAGGTCGATTCCATTCATAACGAGAGCGATGTTGAACAAAAGGTACTTATGCCCTTGTTTTCAATGCCTTGTCCACTAGGGCTCGGATACTCGAATTCAGAAATCCTAACTAAATTCTCAATAAAAAGGTTAGGAATAGGAAAGGGCGGGGCTCGTCACCTCTATTATCCTGATTATTTAATTATTCTTTCTGGACTTCCTGTTTTGGTCGGTGAAGCTAAATCTCCAGAGACCGATGATTTAACAGAAGGTCTCGATGAAGCTCGCATGTACGCGGCTCAGTTAAATAAGCTTTTTTCGGCAGATGTTAATCCATGTAAATGGGTGCTTTCATCGAATGGGAAGGTGCTTACTTTATCAAAATGGGACTCTTATGATTTTACGAAATCGGTTCCGATTGAAGATATTAATGTGGGCGATGCGATTTATGCGGAAATAAACAATCTAATTTGTCGGGCCACCTTATCTAAGTATGCAAATGATATATTTAAAAAAGTGCATACGCGCCCATATGCTCAGGCGATTTCTCTTGTTGGGGGTTCGGCTGTCCGGAATGAAGAAATGGAACCAAATACCTTCGGATCTTCTGTCGCGCTCGATTTTCGGCATATTTTTAGCCCTTCGACTTTAGCTGATAGAGCATATTTAGTAAAAAACGCGTACGTTAAATCGCAAAGACGACAGCGATATGTCGAACCGATCGACCGATTTATTCGCCAAATTGTTACTCCTGGAATTCGTTCCCTTAGGAATATAGAAGACACTTCAGTTCCCGTTGAATTATTAGATGTCATCAGGCCAGGCAGATCTTTGGAACATCAGATACTATTGCTAGTAGGGAGTGTCGGCTCTGGGAAATCGACATTTATTGATTATTTGGTCAACGTTGCACTCTCTGCCGAATCAATGTCTAAAACAGTCTGGTTAAGGATAGATTTGAACAATGCTCCCATCGATATGTCTTCGGCAAATGGATGGCTAATAAAATCGATTATAAAAGAACTGAAATTGTCTGATCCTGGAATTGATTTTGAAGATATAAATACATTATTTCGTGTTTATGCCCCCGAAATACGAAATTTAAAAAAGGGGGCTTTATCATTGTTAGGCGAAGGAACATCAGAATATAAGTCAAAACTCGCGGAAGAATTACTTTATATGCAAAAAGATGAAATATTAACTGCTAAATCGCTCGCTCGATATTTATGTTCTGATCGCGGCCGCTTATTGGTTGTTGTACTTGATAATTGTGATAAACGAAATAGAGATGACCAATTACTAATGTTTCAGCTCGCAAATTGGACTCAATCGGAAATAAATGCTGCCGTTGTCCTCCCGATTCGCGATGTTACATATGAAAACCATAGAAATGAGCCTCCTCTTGATACTGCCCAGAAAGATCTTATTTTCCGAATTGAACCTCCTCAATTCACTGAAGTCTTAAGAGGAAGATTCTTTCTGGCTTTAAAGGAAATGGAAAAGAAAGGCGAAAGTCGCGAATTGGAGTATTTCTTAAAAAATGGAGTTCGAGTTACTTATCCCGCTTCAGATCAAGGAGTATATCTTGCATCGATATTGAAATCACTTTTTGAATACGATCGTTTTCTTAGGCGATTATTAACTGGCCTTGCAGGACGAGATATTAGAAAGGCCATCGAGATGTTTTTAGAATTTTGTCGTAGCGGGCATATTAATGAAGCTGAAATATTGAAAATTCGAGGTGCAAAAGGTGATTATGTCCTCCCCCTTCCAATAGTGACAAGAGTGCTTCTTCGAATGAATAGGAGGTTTTATGACGGTAATATATCCTTTTTAAAAAACCTATTTCAATGCGATCCTGCGGATTCAAAACCAGATCACTTTATTCGGATCGCAATATTGCGATATCTCGATAATCGGGTGAGAACAATTGGGCCGTCTGGATTAATGAGTTTTCATCGCGTCGGTGATATGTTTCAGAAACTGATCACATTTGGTCATTCATATGAGAGATCCAAAAGTGAATTAATCTATTTGCTTAAGAATAAATGTATTGTAGCTGAGCATTTGAAAACCGATGAAATATCTGAGGATGATTTAGCCGCGATTAGTTCATCAGGTATGATACATTTGGATATATTAGAAAACATTGATTATTTAGCGGCATGCTCCGAAGAAACCTTTATTGATGATAGTGATGTCCGAACTGGAATCGCCGAAAGAATCGGGAAAAATAAATATTCTCAATATTCAACGGGAACAACGTACGAAAATGCTAACGCTTTTTATTATTATCTAGAAAAAAAGAAGAATGAAGAACTGTGTGATCCGTCGAATTACCTAGAAAGTGAAACTTCTGAAGATTTACATTGTTTTGATAAAATAAAAGGCGAAATTGATTATTATTCACAGAAGGTGATTCGCGCTAAAGAAAGCGGGAAGATATATATAGGAAATTTGCCATTTAATATGGCGCAAGAAGATTTAGAAATAATGTTAAAGAAGATCGAGATCCGAGTAATTTCCATTTTTTTCCCTTTAGAAGGGAAAAGATCAAAAGGGTACGCTTTTATAAAGATTCCTAATGATGTTGATATGGATACGGAGCTAAGAAAAATCAATAAGCTTAATATTGAAGGGCGAAAAATTGTCGCACGTCCGGCTGAGCCTAAATGAGCGGATATCCTCCAATATTGTAATTACGGTGAAAGGGCTGATGCGAAATCAGTGTTCAGGCGGATTTCAATATTATTTTTATTATGATAAGGATCTGATAACAGAAATAGAACAATGGGTAAATGTGGAAACCAAGTTCGCTTAGCTTATTCGTAATAAGTTGCATTGGATACGAAGTTGCAAAGAGTTTTAAGGCTCAATGCTCTTCTTCGCCTACCCAGGGACCTGTTCGACATTCTATGTGTATATGATTTTGGCAATAAATAGCGAACTATGCGTTTGCAATCGGTCTCCAAATCCAAATATTTGAACGGGTTGCAGTGCCATAAGCTCATTTGGGTCCTTTACAACGACAAGGCTAAAGTCCCGCCCTATGACGCCTCGACCCAGGCGATCTTCGACCAGGGCCACGAGGTCGGGCACCTGGCGAAGAGTCTCTTTCCCGACGGGATCGAGATCGAGGGTGATCCCTGGAAATACGCCCTCCTGCTCGATCGAACGGGCGAAGCCCTGAAGAAGAGAGTCCCTTTGTACGAGGCGGCCTTCAGCTTCGGAAACGGCTTTGCCCGGACCGACATCATCAACCCCGTCGAGGATGGGACGTGGGACCTCATCGAGGTCAAGAGCTCGACCGATGTCAAACCCGTTCATATCGAAGACCTGGCCCTGCAGAAATACGTCGTGGAGGGTTCGGGCCTCCGTATCCGGAAGTGCATCCTGATGCATATCAATACGGAATATGTCCGCCGGGGGAAGATCGAGGTCGGCAAGCTCTTCGAACAGGAAGACGTGACCGAACGAGTCGCCTCCCTTTCGCCCTGCGTCGAGCCGAACTTGGCCGAGCTCGTGAGCGTGATCCGCCAAAAACAGATGCCGGACATCGCCATCGGCCCGCAGTGCGACGACCCTTACGCGTGCATCCTCCAGGAGATGTGCTGGGGCTTTCTTCCCGAGGATAATCCTCTGACGCTCGCCGGATTCAACAAGGAAAAAGCGTTCGAAATGATCCATCAGGGGATCTTGAAAATCGCGGACGTCCCGGATACGGCCGGCTTGAACGAGAAGCAGAAGATCCAGCTCGAGGCTGTGCGGTCGGGAAGCCGGCATGTCGATCCGGAAGCGATCCGGGCGTTTCTCGATACACTGGCCTATCCTCTTCATTTCCTCGATTTCGAGACGTTCCAGACGGCGATCCCCCTCTTCGACGACGTCCGGCCCTATCAGAAAGTCCCATTCCAGTTCTCGCTCGATATCGTTCCGGCGCTGGGGGCGGCCCCCGTCCATCACTCGTATCTGTCCGAGGGCCGGAGCAATCCGAATCCCGAGGTCCTAAGGCTCTTGAAGGACAAGCTCGGCGATTCGGGCTCCATCGTCGCCTATAACGCGGCCTTCGAAAAGAGCGTCTTGAACCTGGCCGTGGAAGCCTGCCCCGAGTATGCGGATTGGTGGAATGGCGCGCAGCTTCGGTTCGTCGACTTGCTGGCGCCGTTCCGCGCGTTCGCTTTCTACCATCCGTCTCAATCCGGGAGTGCCTCGCTCAAGGCGGTCCTGCCCGCCCTGACCGGTGCGGGCTACGAATCGCTCGACATCGCCGACGGCGAGACGGCTAGCCGCGAATACCTCCGGGTGACGTTCGGCGGCGCCGATGAGGCGGAGCGGGCGCGCGTCCGCAAACAGCTCGAAGAGTATTGCGGGCTGGACACGATGGGGATGATAAGGATTGTTGAGGAGTTGGGGAAGATTTGCTGATCTGCATAACCAGGGGGAAATCGGTGACACGAACGCAATTCAAGAGAATTGCGATCGCGTCACCAAATTCCC
The DNA here is from genome assembly GCA_003141555.1 of Candidatus Aminicenantota bacterium. Taxonomy (GTDB): domain Bacteria; phylum Acidobacteriota; class Aminicenantia; order Aminicenantales; family UBA4085; genus FEN-413. The sequence goes on along the minus strand of PLMN01000007.1, from coordinate 155,560 downwards.
CGCGCTCCGGGCGATAATTTTGGTTCCATGAAGCCAAAGTACCGCCGCATGCTCCGAGGGATGAAGGTAAAAGAGGAGCATGCATCGTATTTAAGCGCGACCGGGACCAAATCCCGTGCCAAGGCCAAGGCTAAAACAATCCCCGTTCCCGCACCAGTCTGGTCCCTTTACATCCTGAAATGCGGCGATGGGTCCCTTTACACCGGCGTGACCAACGACATCGACCGCCGGTTCCTCGCCCATCAGAAAGGGAAAGCCTCGCGCTATACGCGCACCCGCCGCCCCGTCGCCCTGGTTTATCGCGAAGAGTGCGGGAGCCGGTCCCAGGCCCTGACGCGCGAGTGCGCGGTCAAATCCTTGAGCCGGCCGCGCAAGGACGCGCTCATATTGACTTCCCCCGCCGCCCCGGCTTATAAGAGTCTCAGGGGGGAAAAGCGTCCGTGACCATGATCGGCCAGACTCTCCTGCACTACCGCATCGTCGAAAAGATCGGCGAGGGTGGGATGGGCGTTGTCTACAAAGCCGTCGACACCCATCTCGACCGCCCCGTGGCCATCAAGATCCTGCCGGCCGATAAGATTGCGGACCCCGAGCGGAAGCGGCGCTTCGTCCTCGAGGCCAAGGCCGCTTCCGCCCTCCATCACCCCAACATCGTCGTCATCCACGACATCGCCTCGGACCGGGGCGTCGATTTCATCGTTATGGAGCATGTGGACGGTCCGTCCCTCGACCACCTCATCGGCCGCCGCGGGATGAAGCTCGGCCCGGCCCTCGGCTACGCGATCCAGATTGCCGACGGCTTGGCCAAGGCCCACGCCGCGGGGATCGTCCACCGCGATCTCAAGCCGACCAACGTCATGGTCACCTCGGGGGGGCTGGTCAAGATCCTCGATTTCGGGCTGGCCAAGCTGGCCGAACCGTCCCTCGCCGCGGCGAGCCCGCAGACCATGACCCTCGCCCAGGCCGAAAAGCCGCGGACCGAGGAGGGTTTCGCCGTCGGCACCGCGGCCTATATGTCGCCCGAGCAGGCCGAGGGCGGGGCGGTCGACGCCCGCTCCGACATCTTCTCGTTCGGCGTCCTCCTCTACGAGATGCTCACCGGCCAGCGCGCCTTTCAGCGGGAGAGCCGGATGAAGACGCTGGCCGCCGTCCTCAACGACGACCCGCGCCCCGCTTCGGACATCAACGAGGCCATCCCGGCCGAAGCCGAGCGCCTCCTGGCCCGCTGCCTGCGGAAGGACCCCCAGCGGCGCTGGCAGACGATCTCCGATCTTAAGGTCGCTCTTCAAGATATGAAGGAGGATTCCGAATCGGGGAAGCTCCCGGCGGCCGGGCCCGCGGCGCGCGGTAAAAAGCGTCATGCCGCCCTCGCTCTCGGCATCGCGGGAGCGGTTCTCGGTCTTGCGGCCGCGGCCAGCCTGCTCCGCGTTTTTGTCTTCAAACCGTCGAAGAAGGAAGCTGCTTTCGAAAGCACCCGACTGACCTTCGACCCGGGCATGACGACGACGCCGGCGCTATCGCCGGACGGGAAAATGGTGGCCTATGCTTCGGACCGGGAGGGAGACGGGACCCTCGACCTGTGGGTGCAGCAGGTCTCGGGGGGCAAGCCGCTCCGTCTGACCAATTCTCCGGGCAACGACTGGTACCCGGACTTTTCGCCCGACGGGACGAAAATCGTCTTCCGGTCCGAGCGCAACGGCGGTGGGATCTACATGATCGATGTCCTGGGAGGCGATGCCCGGCGGATCGCCGATGCCGGGACCGCGCCTCGTTTTTCTCCGGACGGGTCGCAGATCGCCTATGTCGTCATTCCCGCTTCTCTCGAGTCCCGGCTTTTCGACCTTTACTTGGTCCCGGCCAAAGGCGGGGCGCCGCGCCCGTTCCATCCGGAGTTCAGGACGGGTTTTGTCAGCCAGGGGGCGGCGCCGGTCTGGTCTCCGGACGGAAAGGCTCTGCTGTTCGACGGGGCGCTCGACGCCGACCCGGCCTCCGCGGATTGGTGGGTCCTTCCGATCGAGGGGGGAGAACCCGTGAGGACGAGGGCCGTGGCCAATCTGGCTCTAGCGCCCGCCGTGCGGTATCCCAGCGTCTGGCTGGGGAATGACATTTATTATGTCTCGGGGACGACGATCGAAGGCGTGAATGTCTTCCGGGCATCGATCGACCCGAAATCCCGGCAGATCACGGGGCCGGTTGCGGCCGTGACCGGCGGACCCGGGATGAAAATCATGCTGTCCGCGACGAGGGACGGCCGCATCGCCTACATGCTGGCCAACGCGGCGATCGACGCCTGGAGCGTCGCGGCCCGGCCCGACGAGGCGTTCGTCTCGACGGACTTCCGCAAGATCACCCAGGATACCATGCAGAAGTTCAATCCCTCCATCTCCCGCGATGGGACCAAGCTGGCGTTCACCGCCTTCGGCGGCCTGCAGGGGGGGCGGCTCGAACTCCGCTGGCGGGATTTGTCGAGCGGACGGGAGACGATCCTACCCCTTCAGGGACTGAACGTCAATTTCGGCCAGAATCCCCGGCTGAGCCCCGACGGGGCCTTCCTCGCCTATCGGGAAATGGTCGCGGGCAAATGGCGGACGTTCGTCGTTCCGGCGGGATCGACCGCCGGAACGGACGTGGGCGAAATCGGCCGGGTGCTGGATTTCTTTTTCGATCCCAATTTTGTGCTCGTCCAGGCGAAATCCACCGAGCTGGCCAAACGGAACCTCAAGACGGGGGAAAACGCCCTTCTTCTCGCTCTTCCCGCCGGATTTCTGAATGATGGCAGCCTGTCGGCCGACAACCGCTGGGCCGTGATTCGCACGGGTCTGCCTGACGGGAGGGTGGCGATCTCAGTCGTTCCGATCGGCGCGGGACAGGCTTCGGCCGTCATCCCGCTGATCCAAAGCGACCACTATCTCAGCAATCCCCGCTGGTCTCCCAACGGGCGCTACGTCTATTATCTGTCCGAAAAAAGCGGACGCTGCGGCCTCTATGCCCAGAAGTTCGATCCTCAGGCCAAAAAGCCCTTAGGCGATGCCCAGGCGGTTTTCTTTTCGCGGGGTGAGCACACCAACCTGAATTTTCCCAAGGGCGGCGGATTTATCGACGTGGCCGCGGACAAGATCGTGTTCACGGTCGACGAAATCACGGGGAACATTTTTCTGGTGACACCCGTCGCGCGGTAAAAGTGCCGTTGCGAGAAGCCCCGCGAACGCGGGGCGATGAGGCAAAAGCGTTCGATGGACCGGAAATCGGTGGCACGAACCCAAATCAAGAGAATTGGGATCGCGTCACCGATTTCCGGCCGCCCGCAACGCCGCATAAGCGTTGACCATCCCCCCACAAGCGACTTTGCCCTCGAGCGTGGGCAGGCGCGTCGCGCTGTCCAACAGAATCTTTTTCAGGGCCGTGGCGCTCAAATCGGGCCGGACCGAGAGGGTCAAGGCGGCGATGCCGGTGACGACCGGAGCGCTGTTCGACGTCCCTTCCGCCAAACGGTAGGCGCTCCGCCCGTCCTGGAGGAACGTCGAGAAATTCTCGTCGAGGGCGGCGATGTCGACGTTCCGCGCGCCGAAGTTCGATCCCAAGACCCGATCCCCGGCCGTGTAGCGGACGAGATCGCCCCGGAAATCGATCATGGCCACGGTCAGAATGTTATCGTCGGGAAAGCTGGCCGGATACGTTGCGTTCTCGGGGCGGTCGATGTCCAGTCCGGAATTCCCCGCGCCTACGACGAGCAGCACGTTCTTGCGTCCGGCATACTCGATCGCCGTCTTGAGCTCGGCCAGGGCCGCGGGCGTTGGATCGTTGACGAATCCGCTCCAATTGATGACCCGGGCGCCGTTGTCCGCCGCGTAGCGGATGGCCCGGGCCGCGCGTCCGGGGCGCTCCTTTTGCGATTCGGCTCCTCCTTGGGCGCCGATCTTGAGGAGCATCATCGACACGTCCCAGTTGATGCCGGCGACGCCGATTCCGTTGTTCCCGCGGGCTCCGATGATGCCCAGCGCGGATATGCTGTGCCAGTAGGGCTGGATGCGGTCCGTTCGCCTTCCGTCGAAAATGTAGCAATCCGGATCGGGGTCGTCGAAGGCGAAGTCCCAGCCCATCACGTCGTCGACATAGCCGTTGCCGTCGTCGTCGATCCCGTTGGTTTCCTTAGGATGCCCGGAGGCGTCCAACCCGGATTCGCCGGGGTTGGCCCAGATGTTGCCGGTCAGGTCTTCGTGATCGTAGAAGAAGCCGTCGTCCAAAAGGGCCACGACGATCTTTTTGCTGCCGGTTGAAATCGTCCAGGCTCGGGTGATGTCGGCGTCGATCCCGGCGACGGCGTCGAATGTCACCGGCGAGGGTTTGGTCGACGTCCGCTCGATGACGATCTTCCCGCCGGGATTCAGGAAGCTCACCTGATATTTGAAGAACGGATCGTTGGGAATGATGCGCGGCGGCGCGGCCTGGCCGGCGTCGAGCGGGGCGGGGGGCCGGGAGGCGGCGGCGAACACGAGCGCTGCGGCGAGGAGGACGGAAAATATTTTATACTGGTTTTTCATGCCGAATGTTCTCCATGACTTAATTATCATGGAGGCAGGAAAAAGGTTAGTCGGTTGGCTGAATCCGATGACATGCGGACGTAGGTGATGCGAACCCAACGAACCGCCGGGATTCGGTGACGCGATCCCAATTCTCTGGAATTGGGTTCGTGTCACCGATTCCCGCCCATCGTCTCACCGAATTCCTAGGCCGCAGGGGGATCCCTCGCAAAACTCGGGATGACGGGAAACCCATCACTTGCCGAGCCCGCGCCGGTCCCCGATCCTGAGGGCGCGGCTGCCGACCGCCGTCGCATATTCGGGGAGCGAGGCCGCGACCACCGTCCCCGCGCCGACCACGGCCCCGCGGCCGATCGTGACGCCGTCGAGGACGATGACCCCCGCCCCGAGCCAGACGTCCTCGCCGATCGCGATCCCGCCTTTGACTTCGGAGGGCTGGAACATGATCGGCTTCGAGGTGTCGGTCACGGGGTGGTTGCCTCCGGCGACGAGGTAGCAGCCGCCGGCGAGGAAGCAATAGCGGCCGAGGGCGATCTTCGTCTCGCTTAGGAAGCTGCAGTCGGCCGAAATGTTGGCGTAGTCGCCGATTGCGATCGACCCCTCCTTGCAGCTCAGGGACGTGTTCCGGCCGACGTAGACGTTGGAGCCCAAGGTCAGGCCTTCGTTCGCCTCGCCCTTGGCGTCCAGAACGGAGTTGTCGTCGATGGTGACGTTGTCCCCGATCGAGATCTTGTGCGGATGCCGGAGGGTGATGTTCCGCCCGAAGATGACGCCCCGGCCGACCTTTTTCAGGATCCGGGGGAAGAAGATTTTACGAAGGGCCAGGCCGAGCGCCCCCGGCATGGGCGCCACGAAAAGATTGACGAGCTCATACTTGAACAGGAACCATAAGCCCTTCCGCCCGACAAACAGACGGCGATATTTCAAGGACAGGGACCGACCGCCGTCGAGAAGCTCCTTCTGGGTACTGCCGGGAAAGTCCTGGGCCATTTGTTTGTAATCTAGCACACGTAAATTGGAGACACAATACCTGTTTCCCTATTCTCGTCGGCTAATACGGCGGTTAAATAGGGTAATAGGTATTGTGTCTCTAATTTCCCCTTCGCCATGAGCTTTTTTTCACATCCACTCCTGCGCCCGGTACCAGGCCACGGTCGCGGCGGCGCCGCGGCGGAAGTCCCAAGCGGGCGCATAGCCCAGCTCGGCCGCGGCCTTGCGGATGTCGAGCGGCTTGGGGTGGACGAAGAAGGCCAGTCGCGAGAGATTGAGCGGCGCTTCCCGGCCAATGAGCGAGAACGCCCCGCCCAGGATCCAGGCCGCGGCTTTGGTCGGGAGCGCCGGGACGCCGAACCGGATCGGTTTTGCGCCCGCGGCTTCGGCGGCGATCGCCACGATCTCCCTGACGGACAGGACTTCCGTCCCGGCCAGGTTGTAGATTTCCCCGGCCCGGCCCCTGTCCGCGGCCCGGAGCGTCCCGTCGATCAGGTCGTCGATGTAGACCGGCGTCTGAAGCGTGCGGCCGCGGCCCACCACGGGAATACGCCTGCGGGCGGCCGCCCGGAACAGCTTGAGCGTGCGGCGGTCGCCGGGCCCATAGATCCAGCCGGGCCGGAGGACGACGACGTCCATGCCCTTCCCTGAGAATTCGAGTGCGATCCGCTCGCCCTCGAGCTTGGTCCGGTCATACGCGTCGCGGGGATCCGGCGCGTGGTCCTCGGCGGCGGCGCGCCGCTCGGCGACGTGTCCCAAGACGCCCGCGGAGCTGAAGTGGACGACCCGCTTCACGCCCGCTTCTCCGGCGGCGGCGAGTGCGGCCCGCGTCCCGCCGGCGTTAATCGCCCGGAACCCCTCCTCGCCGAGGCGCGAGGCGCCGAGCGCGGAGGCCAGATGGAAGAGAACGTCCGCGCCCTTCATCGCCGCGGCGAGCAGGGCGGCGTCGCGGATGTCGCCCTCGACGCGCTCGATCCCCTCCGCCGAATCGACCGCACGGCTGTGAACCAAAGCGCTCACTTGCCACCCGTCGCGGACCAGGCGGGCGGCCAGATGGCTCCCGACGAATCCCGAGGCTCCCGTGATGAATGCGCGCATTTCTTCAGCGGCCGGTTGCCTTGTTCAAGGCTTCCGTGATCTTTTCCAGGTAGCGGGGATAGATGTAGTCCCGGTCGGCCCGCCGTTTCGCTTCGCGGGCCCGGGTCTGCGCTTCCTCCGTTTCCAGGGCGTCCGTCAGCCCGGCGGCGAAGCTCTCCGGGTTCGGGTCGGCCAGGACGGCTACGGAGTCGTCGAGGACCTGGGTGTGCGTCCATAGCCGGGTCGCCACGAACGGCTTCCCCGCCTTGAGGAACGAGTAGATCTTGAGCGGCGTATTCGTCCCGCTTACGCGAGGCGAGACGAGAACGTCGCTCGCCGCCACATAGAGCGGTACCTTCCGGGGGGCGACCTTCTCGACAAACGCGATCCGGCCGCCGGCCCCCAGCTTCTCGGCCATCTTCCGGGCCGCGTCGTGCTCGGCCTTGACCCCGCCCACGATGAGCAGCACGGCCCGCGACCGGACCTGGGCGAACGCCTCGATAAGGAGCGGAATGCCTTGGTAGGGCTCGAAGTTCCCCGCGTAGAGGACGATCTTTTCCCCTCCCGGGGCGACCGTCGCCCGAATCCCGGCCACTTCCTCGGGCGAGGGCGGCGCGGCGGCGAAATCGGCGAAGTCCATGAAGTTCTCGAGAAACACCGCCTTTCCGGCGAATCCCTGGTCCTTGACGTAGTCCAGCAGGTCCCGGCAGATGACGATGACGGCCTTCGAGTTGCGGAGGACATACCTTTCGAGGGCGTCGAAGATCCCCTTCAGGGCGCGCGACCGGGAGAAATTGAAGTTCTCGAGCTGCTGGGGCAGGCTGGAGTGCATGTCGTAGATGTGGGGGATGCGGAAGAGCCTGCCGAAAAACGCCCCGAACCAGCCGGCCTCCTCGTGGGAGAAGATGACATCGTAGCGGCGCCGGAGCAGGGCGGACAGGGTCTTGACGACCATCAGCCCGTCGAGGGGCAGCTTGGCCGCGGACGGGCCGATCTTGATCCGGCGCAGGCGGAGAAGGTTGGGGACGCGGAAGATCGTGAAGTTCGGGAAAGCCAGGTCCTCGCCGAGAGGATAGGTGATGAGGTCGGTCCGGTGGCCCAGGTCGGCCAGGGCCTTGATCCGGAAGTGGATGCTGATCGGCGTGCCCCGCGGCTGGAAAAACGGCTCGGGGGCGAGCATGAGGACGTTCATCGGCCGTCCGCTCAAAGGGCTGCGCCGGGCTCCGAATCGAGGACTTCGCGGACCGCGTAGATGTGCTTCTCGACCGCCTCGTGGTAGGTCCGGACCATGATCTCGCCGAGCAGGCCCATCGACACGAACTGGAAGCCGATCACCATCAAGAGAATGGCCAGGAGGAGGAGCGGGCGGTTGGCGATGCTCTGTTTCAGGAACAGCCTCTGGTAGGAGAGGACGAGGGCCAGGACGCCGCCGACGCCTCCCGAGATCAGGCCGAACAGGCCGAAGATCTGGAGCGGCCGGGTGGAGTAGCTCAGGAGGAACTTGACGGTCAGGAGGTCGAGGAAGACGCGGACGGACTTGGTCAGCTTGTATTTCGACTCGCCGTAGAGGCGGGGGCGGTGGTTCACGGGCACTTCGGCGATCGCCACTCCGATCTGGCTGGCGATGGCCGGGATGAAACGGTGCATCTCGCCGTAGAGCTTGATGCTCCGGAGGACATCGCGGCGGTAGGCCTTGAGCGTGCAGCCGTAGTCGCGCAGGCGGACCCGGGTGATGCGGCTGATGAGCCAGTTGGCCATCTTGGACGGCAGCCGCTTGGTCAGGAACTTGTCCTTGCGCTTCTGGCGCCAGCCGCTGACGATGTCATAGCCCTCGCGGAGCTTGGAAACGAGGATCGCGGCGTCGGCCGGGTCGTTCTGAAGGTCGGCGTCAAGGGTGATGACGATCTCGCCCCGGGCGTAATCGAAGCCGGCCGACAGGGCGGCCGTCTGCCCGAAGTTCTTCCGGAGGCGGATGACCTTGATCCGGGGATCTTCGGCCTGCATCTTCTTGAGGGCGGGGAAAGACCCGTCCGTGCTGCCGTCGTCGATCAGGATGATCTCGAACGTCTCGCCCAGCTTCTCGCCGGCGGCCACGAGCTGGCGGCGGAGCTCGGGGAGGCTGCCCTCCTCGTTGTAGATCGGGATAACGAAGGATACGCCGGTTTGCGGGAGAGTCGACATCGCGGTCACTATAACACAAATAGAAAATGGGCATCAACGGCGGGGGGCTTGGATAATTACTTGATGTAGCCCAGGGCCCGGAGCATGTCCTCGGCGCTTTTTTCGACCTTGACGGTCTCTTTCCCCGCCAGGACCTCGCGCGCCCGGGCCTCGAGCTTCCGCCGGAGAGCCTCGACGTCATCCGGCAGCGGCCCCTTCGCCGCCAGGTCTCGCATCTCGTCCGGGTCCGTTCCCTGGTCATAGGCTTCGAGCCTTCGCAGCTCCGGGGTGAAGATCAGGTGCCAGGGAAAGGCCAATATCCCGAACCTGTCCCGCACAGCCTCGGGCTTGTAGGTTTCCTGGAAGATCTCGGGCGCCGCCGTGCCGGCCGTCCGGCGAAGGTCCCGGCCCCGGAAATGCGAAGGCCTTCCGAGGCCCATGAGCCCGGCCGCGGTCGGGGCCACGTCGAGGAGCGAGACGAAGTCCCCGCGGACCGCGGGCGGCCCGGGACGGTTCGGGTCGGCGAGGATCAGGGGGACTTTCATGTAGACGTCCTGGAGAAAGTGGATGTGCCCCACGTACCGGACGCCGGCCTCGTCGTTGTATTCGCCCAGGCCTTCGCCGTGGTCGCCGGCGGCCAGGATCGCGGTGTCGCCGGCGAGCCCCAGCTCGCCGAGCTTCGCCGCGAGGCGGCCGAATTCCCCGTCCATATATTCGACCTCGCGCCGGTAGTCGGCCCGGAGAGTGGTGTCGATGGGGAGGATCAGCTTTCCCCGGAACGTCATCCGGACAGCGCGGGGCCGGCCCGCGTTCTCGACCAGGACCGCGGACGTCCTCTTGAAGAAGTAGGTCCCGTCGTCCTTGTTGAAGATCCAGTCCCGGTACCTTTTGATCTTCAGGCCGGATTCGTCCTCGCCCTCGAGCTTGAACACGTCGAACCGGGCGTGGAAGGGGAACGCGTCCGAGTCGTTCTTGACCTCGAACCGGATTTCGTTCATGCCCGGGGCCAGGACGAGGTCGGCGGCGTTCAGCGTATAGTTGCTCAGGCAGTAGGAGCCGAGGCGTTTGTCGTTGACGTAGATCGTCAGGTCGTCCGGGGCGCCGGGCGGGGCATAGGGCTCGTGCGGGTCGGAATAGTGGACCCAGAGGAAGAAGGGCGTACCGCGGTGCGCTTCGAGCCAGGGGAAGACCCGGGCGTTTACCTCGCCGGCGCGCAGGTACCAGCGGTCGGCCGGGAAATCGGCCGCATAGGTGTCGAAGCCCTGGTTGAGTCCGAAGACGGGCTGGAGGACGCCGAGGGAGACGAAGGCGGCCGTCGCGAACCCGGCCTTCTTGAAAAGGGCGGCGAGCGAGGGGAGGGACCGGGGGTTCCGGAACGTCTGGCCGTTGTTGTAGAGCTTGAGCTCGGCCGGCGGCTCGGAAAAAAACATCACGGCGTGGGAGGGCAGGGTCACGGGTGTCAAGGCGTAGGCGTTCTTGAAATACATCCCCCGGGCGGCCAGGGCGTCGAGGTTGGGGGTCGCCGCCCGCCCCCGGCCCGAGGCGCCGATATGGTCGGCCCGGGTCGTGTCCAGGGTGACGAGGATGAAGTTCCGCGGGCGGGATTCCCGGCCGCAGCCGGCGGCGAAAAAGACGCCGGCGAGGGCGGCGGCCAGGCCAACGACGGCTCGATTCGGCTTCATTTCGGGTCCGCCCCGGGGACGCCGGTCGTGTCCGGCTCGCCCGGGGCGAAGTCCATTATGGGCGAATCCCGGGACCAAGTCAAAAGGCCGCCGCCGGCGGTGTCCGGGCCCGGAACGGGCGGCCGGCTTGGTTGTGTCCCCCTCCGAATTCTTGTATGATTCTTTCACTCGTCATGGAAAAAATCGCGATCGTCCCGGCCTATAATGAGGAGAAATCCCTGCCCGCCGTCCTGCGCGCCCTGCGGGCCGACGCCCCGGATTTCGACGTCGTGGTGGTCAACGACGGCTCGACGGACGGCACGTCGGCGGCCGCCCGGGCGTTCGCCGGCGTGCGGGTGATCGATCTCCCCGAGAACATCGGCATCGGCGGGGCCGTCCAGACGGGCTTCCTCTACGCCCGCGAAGGCGGCTATGGCCTGGCCGTCCAGGTGGACGGCGACGGCCAGCACGTGCCGTCCGAGATCCCCAAGATCGCGGCCCCCGTCCTGGCCGGGACGGCCGACGCGGTGATCGGATCTCGCTTCATCGAGAAGGCGAAATTCCGGGGGAGCGCCTTCCGGCGGGCGGGAATTTGGGTGTTCCAGGCCTTGAACGCCGTCCTGCTCGGCCAGCGCATCACGGATAGCACCTCGGGCTTCCGGGCCTTCAACCGGCGGGCGATCGACATCCTGAGCCGGACCTATCCGGACGACTATCCCGAGCCGGAGGCGATCTACATTCTCCGCAGGCGGGGCCTGACCATCGTCGAGGTCCCCGTGGATATGGCCGGCCGGGCCGCGGGCCGGTCCTCGATCGGGTTCGGGCATTCCCTTTATTACATGGTCAAGGTCTGCCTGGCCATTTTCGTCCTGCTCCTGCGCCGGGACGACCGGGCCGGCTGAGGAGAGCGAGTATGGACAACGTCCAAATCATCCGCATCCAGATTCTGGCCGTCATCGGCAGCGTCCTCCTGATCTTCTTCATCCTCGAGCTCATCCGGCGCAGGCGCCTGCGCGAGGAGTTCTCGATCCTGTGGCTGGCCATGGGCGTCGTCTTCCTCGTCCTGTCCCTCTTCCGCGGACTGCTCGACAAGTTCTCCTACTTCATCGGCATCGGATACCCGCCCGCCGCCCTGTTCCTCATCCTCATTATGGGGCTGATGCTCATTCTCATCCATTTCTCGACCGCCATCTCCGAGCTCAAGGAGACGCAGAAAAAGCTCGTCCAGGAAATCGGCCTGCTGAAGGCCGGCGGCGCTCATTCGCCAGCCGCCCCCGCGCTTCGCGCGTACGGCCTCCCCGGCGGGCCGAAGGCGGGCTGAGCCGGCAGGAGAATCTTCCGACCGATGAGCTGGCACCTATTCGAAGAATCCGCGGCCCCCGCCTGGGACGCGTTCGTCCGGGCCCAGCCCGGCGGGAGGATGGTCCATCTCTCGGGATACAAGCCGGCCGTCGAGGCGACCTACGGCCTCGAGCCTTTCTACCGGATGTGCGAATCGGGCGGCGAGGTCCGGGCCGTGTTCCCGGGGTTCTTCCACGCGAGCCGCCTCTACGGCCGCAAGATCCTGTCCCAGCCCTTCTCGGAATACGGGGGCATCCTCCTGGCTTCCACGGCGCCGGCCGCGGAGCGGGCCGCGGTCCTGGACGAATTCGAGGCGTCGGCGAAGCGGGCCCTCGCCGTCAAGGGCTTCGCCCACCTGGAGATGCGTTCGCCCCTCGGCCTGACCGCCGACGAGGCCCGTCGGTTCCATGGCGCGCCGATCTTCAAGCGCGCCGTCCGAAGGCTCGACGCTCCCGAGGCGATGTGGAAAGGGCTCGACCCCAAGGACAGGAACGTGATTCAGAAAGCCCGCGGCTATGGGCTCATGTTCGCCGAGGAGCCGGGCGAGACGGCGCTCCGCCGCGCGTTCTACCCGCTCTACCTCGAGACCATGAAGCGCCTGGGCACGCCGCCCCACCCCCTGGTGTTCTTCCTCCGGCTGTCGCGCGGCCTGGGAGGGGCGATGAAAGTCTTCATTGTCCGGTTCCGGGGGCGCCCCGTGGCCGCTCTGGTCGCCTGGGCGGTCGGGTCGACCATCCACGTCACGGACATGTGCTCGGACCGGGCGGCCTTCTTCCTGAAGCCGAACGACTTCGCCGTCTGGGAATTTATGGGCTGGGCGCGCGAGGCGGGATACGAAACCTTCGATTTCGGGCCCGTCCGCTATCGCGGCCAGGAGATCTTCAAGAAGAAATGGCGGATGGAGCTGTCGGATTACTCCTATGCCTACGTCACCGGCCGGCCCGACGGCATCCGGAACACCTTCTCCGGCGGGGGAGGGCTCATGGCCGCGGCGCCGGCGGTCTGGCGAGCGCTCCTGCCGCTCGGGCTGACCCGGCTTGTCGGGAGATTTTTCCGCCGGGAAGTGGGGCTGTGATGGGCGGGGACCGGGGGCCGCGATGAAAAAGCTCTCGTCTTGGATCGCCGGCCACAGGATCGGCCTCGCCCTGGCCGCGCTCGTCCTGGGCGGCTTCGCCCTGCGCGTCTGGGGCGTTTCGGCGGTCTACCAGCGGATCGAGGATATTCCCGCGGCGCGGCAGATTTACGCGATCTACCAGGGCAATTGGAGCCCCGATCCCCTCCTTTTCTATCCCATCTTCTTCAATTACATCGTCGGCATCCTCCTCAAGCTGGGATCGGCGCTCCTCGGCCTGCTCGGCCGGAACCCGTCGCCCGGCCTTTACGAATTCACGCTCGACCAGGTCCTCCTCGTCGCCCGGCTCGCGTCGGCGGCGATGGGGACCTTGACCATCCTGGTCGTATTCAAGATCGGGAAACGCCTTTTCTCGGAGATGACGGCCCTGGCCGCTGCCGCCTTCTTTGCCCTCTCCTTCGTGCCCATCCTCTACAGCCGCCAGATCGTGCTCGACGTCCCGATGACGCTCTTCTATGCGATCGCGCTCTATTTCTGCGTCCGGATCCTCCGGACCGGAAGGTGGTCCGACTATCTCCTGGCGGCTTTCTTCGCCGGGATCGCGGTCGCGACCAAGTACGACGCGGTGTTCGTCACGGCCTCGATCGTCCTCGCCCATTTCTGGAAAAGCCGGGAGACGCGGAAGAACGTCCTCCGGATCCTCGTCGACCGCAAGCTCGTGGCCGCGGGGGCGGTGAGCGTCCTGAGCTTCTTCGCCGGCCACCCGTACGCCTTCCTGTGGTTCCCGTCCTTCATCCGGGCTACGAAAAAACTGGCGAGCCTCGTCCACGACACCGAATGGTACCTGATGCTCATCAAGCCCCAGGCCCTCCTCGAAAAGATCTGGGAGAGCAATTACGTCAAGGGTCTGGTGAACATCGTCTCCGCGGAAGGCGTTGTCTTCTTCGCCCTTATCCTCCTCGGCCTGGCTTGGGTCCTTCGCCGCCCGACGCGCGAAGCGCCCGGCGCGCGAAACGCGGGGGGGACAAGCTCAAGAGAGCTGCGGGGGGGACAGGCCCCAGAGGGCCGCCGGACGCGCGAGGGGGCGTTCCTCTCCCTGTCCGCTCTCGTCTATTTCCTGGGCGCGCTGGGCTTCATGGGCTTTTCCCGTTTCCGCGACCTGAGCACGCTCGCCCTCTTTTACGCCACGTTCGCCGCCTGCGGCCTGTCTTTCCTCGGCGAGATCCTCGGGCGGGGCCGGCGCGGCCGGGCGGCGTTCGCGGTCCTTGCCGGCCTGATCATCGCCGTCCTCGGGGCGCGTTGCGTGGGTCGGGTCTATTACCTGGCCGAGGACGACACGACCCAGATCGCCGAGCGCTGGATCCGGCGGAACCTCCCCGCCGGCGGGATCTTCGGCCGCGAGCTGTTCACGCCCGAAATCACGGATCCTTCCTACCCGGCCCTCTTCTTCACTCGGCCGTTCCTGATCTACGGCGACTTCCCGGCGTTCCCGGTTTTCGACTACATCGAGAGCTCGAGCGTTCAGGGCGGGTTCTTCTACCGGCACGCGAAATACTACCCCGTCCAGCTCGGCGTCTATACCCGGCTCGACGCCGAACACGAGCTCCTGAAGGACTTCTTCTTCCGGGACATCGAGTACAAGAATCCCGAAGTCCGGCTTTACAGCGGGAAAATCCCTCGGCGGCCGAAACAGCGCCTCGCCCTTCCGGCCGCGGCCGCCCCCGACGCCCCCGCCCGCGAGTTCGTCATCGCCGACGGTTCGCCCTACGGCAAGGACGTCGGCGCCTTCTGGCTGGCCGGTGACGGCCGGCCGGTGGAGCGGCTGTTCATCAGCCGGACGAAGATCGACCGGGTGGCCGTCTTCGTCCGCGGGGCGGCGGGCGACGGCGAAATCGTCGTCCGGAGCGGCCTGCGGCGGGCGACGATCCCCGTTCGCAAGGGAGGGGACGCGTTCGCCCTCATCGAGCCGGCCCGCGCGTTCCCGTTCTATGCCTATTTCTACAAGGTCGACCTGAGCGCCTCAGCCGGGCTCCCGGCAAGCTTCGTCAAGGTTTCGGCCGACGACTTCGAGATCGGCGTCGAGCTCCTCCGCTCCGGCGAGTACGCCCTCGCGGCGGACTTCTTCCGGCGGGCCGCGGCCGCGGCCAGGCCGGGCGTCCTCGCCTCTGAAATCCCTCTCTACCTCGCTGCCTGCGAAAAGAGGACGGGGAGGGCCGGCGCGGTGGAGGAGCTGAGGTCGCGCTTCGCCGCCGACCCGGCGGTCGCGGCCTTGTTCGGGCCGTTCTATGCGGCCCTCACGAGCGGCCGCGCTTGGGAGCGCCCCTTCGAAAGATATGCGGGCCTCGGTGTCCGCCTGTTCGAAACCACCCAGACCATCCTTCTCGAGGACGATGCGTTCGCCTTTGAGAACGCGGTCGCGGTCACGGCGCCTTCCCTGGCGAACAAGACGGCCCGAAAGGCGTCGCCGGATCCCGCCGCCGGTCCGTGTTCGGGCCTTTCGGCCGAGCTCCGGCTCGTCCCACAGGCCTATCGCTTCGAGCTCGATTTCTTCGACCCTTCGGGGACGGGCGGGCCCGTCGGCACGGCCGAGGCCGTGACCAGGACGGACGGGGTCGACAAGACCCTCGTCTTCCCAATCGACCTTCCCAAGCCGGGCGAGGGGGGGGGCTCGACCTGCGTCTTGAGCTTCAAGCCGGAATCGTTCCGGACGACGGTCCGGCTTCGCCTGCGGCTTGACCGGGGCGCCGGGGCGGCGTTCGACCGCCTCCGGATCATCCCCGATCTCAAGCCGTTCCTCCTTGAGCGCTATGCTATGCTCAAGGACCTCCCGGGGGCGCCCCATGATTAATCCCGCGTTCCGTTGCGTGCTGTGCGGCGCGCCCTTGACCCGGGTCTTGTTCGCCGTCGGCCCGGACCGCTATCTCGAATGCCGCTCCTGCGGCCTCGTCCAGATGAACCCCCTTCCCGTGCCGGAGGAGCCCGGCGAGGACTACGAGGGATTCGATCTCGAAACCTACGCGAAATTCATTGTCGAGTTCCGTTGCCCCCAATACGAGCGCGATCTGGCGCTCATCCGGGCGAGCGCAGCGGGAGGCCGGCTGCTCGATATCGGCTGCGGGATGGGCGAGTTCCTCGACGTGGCCGCCCGGGTCGGATTCCAGGCCTACGGCCTCGAGCCTTCGCGGAGAGCCTCGGAGATCGCCGGGAGACGACATCCGGTCGTCCGCGGCGAGTTCGGCCAGGTCAGGTTCAAGGAGGGAGCGTTCTCGGTTGCGACGCTCTGGTCGGTCCTGGAGCACGTGCCGGCGCCGGCTGCGGTCCTAGCCGAAGTCCGCGGTCTCCTCGCTCCTGGCGGCGTCCTCGCCCTCCGCGTTCCGGATGTCCGGGGACTTCTCCCGGCGATCTCGCTTGCCGGATGGCGGCTGTCCTTCGGCCGGCTGGACATGCCCCTCCGCATCCTTTACCAACTCGATTGGCATTACAAGCACCTCTACGGCTTCGAACGGCGGACGATCGTCCGCCTCCTCGAGGACAACGGGTTCGCGGTCGAGGCCGTCCGCTCCGAGCCCAGCTTCGATGTGAAGTCCTTGAAGCGGAGAATGGATTATGTCCCTCTGCGGGGGCCGGCGCTGCTCGCGGCGAAGGTCGCCCTGGGAGCGATCCTCGTCGCGGCCGGACTCTCCCGGCGCCAGGACGAGCTCGTCGTCGTCGCTCGCCGGACGGATTGAGACGGCGGGCTGGGAAACTTGCAGAGAGTCTTCCCCCCTTGGCCTGCGGGATTCCATCCAGAACACTACACGACACAACACGACAAAAAACGACATTGACAGAGTGGGCCGATTTTGTTAGGATGCGCCTCAATAATGCAGATACGGCGGCGAGAATTCATTAAAATCGGGGGCGCGGGGATTCTTCTCGCGAGCCTCGACCCCCAGAGATTCTTCGCCGCCACCCCCTCCAGCCTGAATCCTCAATCTCCGTTCTATGAGCAGCTGGCCTCCGATGAATTCCCGTTCCCCTATGACGAGGCGGTCTTTGAGTGTTCCGAGCGGATCTACAACATCCGCCGCAGCGCCGTCGATTCCAAGTCATGGCTCACCAACCTGAACCTCCTCATCAAGAGCGGAAAGACCATCGACGTCAATGTCGCCGTGGCCGATACGCGGGAGGGCCTGGCCAACCCGCGCGAGACCCTGTCCTTCACCGGAGCCCAGGGCGCGCTCGAGGCGGTGGTGCACGGCTTCGACGCGCCGCGGCTGTATTATCAGGTCCAGTACCGGGAGGGCGGCGGCGCCTGGAAGGCGCTCCCGCCCCGGAACTTCAAGCTCCCGAACGCCCGGCTCCAGAGCGGCGGCCAGATCCAGGCCGTCTTCATCGGCGACGACCACGCGTTCGACGACGCCGACGCCGTCGTCTCGGCCGATCTCAAAGCTACGAAGATCACGGGCGACTTTTTCTGCGATTTCCTCCGGAACCTGAAGTCCAACGCCTCCTGGCTGCCCTCGAACAACCTGGCGAACCTGACCAACGCCCTGTCCCTGAGCAAATCCATCCGCCAGATCCTCGCGGCGGAAGACCCCGACGTGGCCATCAACCTCGGCGACTCGACGGGGATCGGGGCCGAGTACCGGTGGCAGAGCTGGGGCCTGCCCTTCAATAACCCCACGGCCGCCACCTACGATTACATCGCCCGCACGCTCTGGTACCGGATGCGGAAGGCCTACTCCGGGCTCACGCCGAATATGCCTACGCTGATCGCCCTCGGCAACCACGACGGCGAGGAAGGCTATAACCAGGCCCAAACATACGCCCAGAGCTGGCGCCAGAAAGTGTTCCAGCAGCCCGACCCCTCCACTTATCCCGAGGGCGGGTCTCCCACCGGCAACTATTACGCCTTGACCCTGGGCGCCGACGAGAAAAACCGCGACGGCGTCCAGTTCATCATCCTCGATGTGATGGGCGCCATGAAAGCCATGCCGCAGAAAGTCGAGGATTGGACGCTCGGTCCGGACCAGCGGCAATGGCTCGAGGGCGTCCTCACGGACGATACGCACGAGTGGAGCTTCGCCTGCCAGCACCATGTCCTCGGGGGGTGGCCGGCCGCGCCCGAGGAAACTGATCCCCGGTCGATCACTTATGGGCGGGGCAACCTGTTCACGGCCAAGGATTATACGGGGTACGGGGATGTCACGAAGATCGAGCAGATCCAGCTGACCGAGCTCGCCCGGACGAGGCGCCTGCGGGGCATCATCTACGGCCACGACCACGTTTTCAAGGCAACCCGGATCGGCGACGGAAAGACGCTCTATGACCTCCAAGGCGTCTGCGCCGGATCCCCCAAAGCCTTGGCTGAAGTATCCTGGTGGCAGGGCGCCTACTGGCAGAAACACTACGGCAGCTACACCAGGACGCCTCCGGATTTCTATGGGCCGTCGGGCTACACCCGGCTGACCGTCACTAAGGACCAGGCCAAATACGATTTCATCCCGACCTTCCGGGCCGCTGACACGAATGTTCCCGCCGCGGCGCCGTTCAACACCGTCCTGGCGAGCGTCGTCCTGGCCAATCCCGCCCCGCTCATCGGCGTGGACAAGACCTCGTTTGTCTTCGAGGCGGGGACGATGACCCCGTCCGTCCCGGGCGAGACGATCCGGGTCCGCAACGTGGGCGGCGGCAGCCTCAAGTTCACGGCCAAGCCCGTCCAGAGCTGGCTCAGCGTCTCGCCCTCAAGCGGGACCTCGGCGGGCGGGGCGGTGGACCTCGCGATCTCCCTCTCCTCGAAAGACCTGGGCGTCGGCACCTACGATGGGGCGATCAGCATCGAATGCCCCTCCGCCGCCAATTCCCCGTTTCTCGTTCCCGTCCAGCTCGTCGTCCAGGACGCGCCGCTTCCGCCTCCGAACGATTTCAAGGCCGTGCGCCTCGGAGGCGTTTACGCGCTGGCCGGCGGCGACGCGATCCGCTTCGGCTGGAAGGAGAGCCGCCTGGCGGTGGCGACCGTAAAGCTGCGCCTGTCCCAGGTCGACGACAAGGGCGGCCGGACCACGATCGGCGAAGTCAAACCCGGCGCGGGGGCCTTCATCTACAAGAAGGTCCGGCGCGACACGTCTTATCGCTTCTCTATCTGCGCCGTCGACGCCAAGAACCGGGAAGGCTCGCCGGCTTACGTCGCGGTCGCAAAAGCCGTTTAATAGAGCCGACGACCGGCCGCAAAACCCTCATCGTCGATGATGGCCCTCTAAGCCGGGAAACGCTCCCTTTGTTGACAGCCCCGGCGGATTGCTGTTAGACTTTTGGGCACTCATGGCCGATAATCTATGGACCCGCTGTAACAACTGCCAAAGGATCCTCTACAAGGAGGACATCCTCGAGAATCACTCCGTCTGCCCGGCCTGCGGCTTCCATTTCCGCCTCTCGGGAGTGGAACGCCTGACCATGCTCTTCGACGAGGGCCCGTTCGACGTCGTGGACCATGGGTTGCTCCCACTCGACCCCTTGAAATTCGTCGACAGCCAGAGCTATACGGTCCGCCTCGAGACCGGACGAAAGAAGACATCGCTTCCCGAGGCCGTCGTCAACGCCGTCGGGTCGATGGGCGGAATCAGGGTCGTGATCTCGGCCCTCGATTTCGCCTTCATGGGCGGCAGCATGGGCTCGGTGGTCGGCGAGAAAATCACTCGGGCGGCGGAGCGGGCTCTCCGGGAGCGCATTCCCCTGATCATCGTCTCGGTCTCGGGCGGCGCCCGGATGCAGGAAGGCATCCTCTCGCTCATGCAGATGGCCAAGACGAGCGGCGCCCTGGCCCGCCTCGACGAGGCCGCGATTCCCTATATCTCGGTGTTGGCCGATCCAACGACGGGCGGCGTCTCGGCCAGCTTCGCCATGCTGGGCGACCTCAATATCGCCGAGCCCAACGCCCTCATCGGCTTCGCCGGTCCCCGGGTGATCGAGCAAACGATCCGGGAGAAGCTGCCCAAGGGGTTCCAGCGCTCGGAGTTCCTCCTCAGCCACGGGATGGTGGACGATGTCGTCCCGCGGAAAAATCTGCGGGCTTACCTGATCCGCGCCCTGCGCCTCCTCCTCAACCGTCCGCAATGACTTCCTCGCGGTGCCGGGCCTATCTCCGGGACCTCCAGACCTTCGGCATCAAGCTCGGCCTCGAGACCATGCGGATCGTGCTGGCCTCGTTCGGCGACCCCCACCGCGCTTACCCCACCGTCCACGTCGCGGGCACGAACGGGAAGGGCTCGGTCTGCGCCATGCTGGCCGAAATCCTCGCGGCGAGCGGCCTGAAGGCCGGGCTCTACACCTCGCCCCATCTCGTCCGGGTCGAGGAGCGGATTCGGGTGGGCGGCCGGCTGATTCCGGCCCGCGACTTCCTCCGCCTGGCGGGCACGGTCAAGGCCCGGATCGACCGCCTGCTCGCAAGCGGGGAGCTCGAGGCCCAGCCCACGTTTTTCGAGGTCCTGACTCTCATCGCCTTCCTGCACTTCCGCGAGGCGGGGGTCGATATCGCCGTGATCGAGACGGGGATGGGCGGCCGCTTCGACGCCACGAACGTCGTCCTCCCGCTCGTGTCGGTCATCACGAGTATTTCCCGGGATCACCAGGAGCACCTGGGCGGCACACTCGCCCGGATCGCGTTCGAAAAGGCCGGGATCATCAAGCCGGGCGTGCCCGTGGTCTGCGGCGCGGAATCGAAGACCGCGGCCCGGGTCATCCGGGCCCGGGCTGCGGAGCGGGGCTCTCCCGTAACGGATGTCTTCGGCCGGACGCGCCGGCTCGCGGCCGTGACCCCGGGCCGGCGGCCAGCGTTCCGCTATGAGATCGACGGCTCGGCCCTCCGGCTCTCTCCGGGGCTCCTCGGGGCGCATCAGGGCCGGAACGCGGCCATCGCCGCGTCGGCCGCCCTCGTCCTCGACCGGACATGGCGGCCCATCCCCGCCGCGGCCATCGTCCGGGGCATCGCCCGCACGCGCTGGGAGGGAAGGCTCGAGCCGGTCGGCCGCCGTCCGCTCGTCCTCCTCGACGGCGCCCACAACGAGGCCGGGGCCGCCGCCCTGGGGGCGTATCTCGAGGGCCTCCGTTCCCGGCGCCTCGTCCTCGTGTTTACGATGATGAAGGATAAGGCCATCGGCCGGGTGGCCGGCCGACTCTTTCCCCTCGCCCGGAGAATCATCCTGACGACCATCCCCTACGCGCGGGCGGCCGCCCCCGAGGACATCCTCCGCCGAGTCCGCCCCTACCGGGAGAAGATTCTCGTCGAGCCGTCCCTGAGAAAAGCCGTCGCCCTCGCCCGGGCCGAGGCCGGGCCCCGGGGCGTCGTGGTCGTCACCGGCTCACTCTTCCTCGTGGGCGCCGCCAAAAAGCTGGGCTCGCGCCTGATTTCCTAAGCCCCGTCCTTGAATTTTCGGCCCGAAAATGCTACTTTATCTCGTTAAAACGAGGCTGACCAAAAAGTCCCATGCTTCAGATCGACGCGTCCCTTTTGGTGACCTTTTTTGTGGTCTGGATCCTCGTTTTCGTCCTGTCCAAGGTATTTTGGAAGCCCATGAGCCGGATCACGGGCGAGCGCGATGCGCTCCTTGCCGCGGACCGCGAGGCTTCGCGCCGGGGGGGCGAGGCTTATGAGAAATCCCTCCAGGACGTCGCCGCGGCCATGAAGACGGCCAGGGCAGCCGCGGACAAAGCCCGTGATGACATCGAAGCCGACGCCCTGCGCGGGAAGTCGCGCCTGCTGGCTGAAACCGGCGCCGTGTCGAAGGATCGGCTCGAAAAAGCCAGGGCCCAGGTCCGGGACGAGATCGCCCGCCTGCGCTCCGAGCTCGCCGTCGAGGCCGAACGGCTGGCGGGCGACATCGAGAAGAGGCTGCTCGACTGATGTCCGACCGCAAAGTTGCCCGGGCCGTCCTGCTCTCCGTCCCGTTCCTTCTTTTCATGTCCGCCGAAGGCGAACCGCATGCGTCGGGGTCGGGCGGCATGCTGGGCAAGGTCATCAACTTCGTCGTCCTGTTCGGCGCCCTGGCCTTCGTCCTCTACAAGCCCGCCCGGAATTTCCTGGCGAAGCGCACCCGCGACATCCAGCTCTCGCTCGACGAGGCCCGGGAGG
The DNA here is from genome assembly GCA_003141555.1 of Candidatus Aminicenantota bacterium. Classification (GTDB taxonomy): domain Bacteria; phylum Acidobacteriota; class Aminicenantia; order Aminicenantales; family UBA4085; genus FEN-413. Next base: position 133,609 of record PLMN01000007.1, on the reverse strand, counting down.
GCCGGCTCCGGGCCGAGGCCAAGCTCGAGGAGGCCCGGGCCAAGCTCGCGGCCCTCGAAGACGACATGGGCCGGCTCCGGGTCGAGGCCGAGGCCGAAGGGCGGGCGGAGACGGAGCAGATTAAGGCCCTCGCCGAAAAGGAAGCCCAGCGCATCCAGTCGTTCACCCAGCAGGAGATCGATCTCCAGCTCAAAGCCGGGATCCAGGAATTGAAGGAATACACCGCCGGACTGGCGGCCAGCCTGGCCGAGGGCCGGATGAAGCTCCGGCTCACACCCGAAGACCAGTCCGGCCTGATCGACAAATCCATCACCGACCTGACGAAGCTCCATGAAGAACGACGTCCTGATTAACCGCTACGCCGAGGGCCTGGCCGGCGCGCTCCGGACGGAGGAGGAATACAAGGCCGTTTCGGTCGAGCTCGGCGAATTCGCCGGCCTCCTCGAATCGCACGACCTGCTCCGAGCGACGATGCTCCAGCCGTTCGTGCCGGCGGCTCGCAAGACCGAGGTCCTTGAGGACATCCTCGCCCGCCAGGGCTACCAAGACAAGACACGGCGCCTCATCCTCCTCCTCGCCGAACACGGGCGACTCGATATCCTGGGCGATATCGTCCGGGCGCTCCCCGCGCTTTGGAACGAGCGGCAGGGGGTCGTGACGTTCGAGGTCCGGTCGGTCGTCCCCCTGAAGGAGGGCCAGCGGGTGCGGCTCGAAGAGACGCTCCGGTCCCTCGAGCGGCGGCCCGTGTCCTGCGCCTACGCCCTCGATCCTTCGATCGTGGGCGGTCTCCTCGTCCGGAAGGGGAACATGATCTACGACGTTTCCCTCAAGGGCCAGCTCGAGCGGCTGAAGGAAATCATCCGAGAAAGGTAGCACGCCATGCCGATGAAAGCCGACGAAATCAGCAAGATCATCCAGAGCCGGATCGAGGGCTTCGAGACCGGCGTCGACATCAGGGAAGTCGGGATGGTGGTCTCGGTCGGGGACGGCATCGCCCGCATCTACGGGCTTGATCGGGTCATGTACAACGAGCTGCTCGAGTTCCCGCACGGCCTCTCGGGGATCGCTCTGAACCTCGAAGAGGACGGCATCGGGGCCGTCCTCCTCGGCGAAAGCCATATGATCAAGGAGTCCGACCTGGTCAAGCGGACCCACCGCATCATGGAGGTCCCGGCCGGGTTGGCCCTCGTCGGCCGCGTGGTCGATCCCCTCGGCCAGCCGCTCGACGGCAAGGGCCCGGTCCAGGCCGAGTGCTTCCTGCCGGTCGAGCGCCTGGCTCCCGGCGTCGTCGACCGGCAGCCGGTCCGCGAGCCTCTCCAGACCGGGATCAAGGCCATCGACGCGATGATCCCGATCGGCCGCGGCCAGCGCGAGCTGATCATCGGCGACCGCCAGACCGGGAAGTCGGCCGTGATCCTGGACACGATCATCAACCAGAAGGGCACGGGCGTCATCTGCATCTACGTGGCCATCGGCCAGAAGAACTCCACGGTCGCCCAGGTCATCAAGACCCTCGAGGATTCCGGGGCCATGGAGTATTCGATCGTGGTCTCGGCTTCGGCCAGCGACGCCTCGAGCCTCCAGTACGTGGCGCCCTACGCCGGCTGCGCCATGGGCGAATACTTCCGCGACAGCGGCCGCCACGCCCTCATCATCTACGACGACCTGTCCAAGCACGCGGCCGCCTACCGCGAGATCTCGCTCCTCCTCCGCCGGCCGCCCGGCCGCGAGGCCTATCCCGGCGACGTCTTCTACCTCCACTCCCGCCTCCTCGAACGGGCGGCCAAGCTGAGCGACGAGCTCGGCGGCGGCTCCCTCACGGCCCTGCCGATCATCGAGACCCAGGCGGGCGACGTCTCGGGCTACATCCCGACGAACGTCATTTCGATCACGGACGGCCAGATCTACCTCGAGCCCGAGCTCTTCAACGCCGGCGTCCGGCCGGCGATCAACGTCGGCATCTCGGTCTCCCGGGTCGGCGGCAACGCCCAGACCAAGGCCATGAAGCAGGTCGCGGGCAAGCTCCGGGGCGATCTCCAGCAATACCGCGAGCTGCTGACCTTCGCCCAATTCGGGACCGAGCTCGACAAGATCAGCCAGGCCCAGCTCGACCGGGGCGAGCGCCTGACCGAGATCCTCAAGCAAGGCCAGTACGCCCCGATCCCGATCGAGAAGCAGGTCCTGATCATCTTCGCCGGGAACCGCGGCTACCTGGACGAGATCCCGGTCGCCCGGATCGGGGCCTACGAGAAGATGCTCTATGCCTACTTCGACAAGGAGAAGTCCGACATCCTGACCCTCCTCCGCGAGCGCAAGCAGATCGATAGCGGCCTCGAAGAGGCCATCAACGCGGCGATGAAGGAGTTCAGCGCCCGGTTCAAGCAGGACGCCGCCTGATGCCGAACCTCATCGACCTTCGCCGCCGGATCAAAAGCGTGAAGAACACGCAGCAGATCACCAAGGCGATGAAGACCGTCTCGACGGTCAAGTTCCGGAAAGCTCAGCGCGGCGTTCTCGAAGGGCGGCCGTTCTGGCACGAGGCGCCCGGCGTCCTGGGCCAGATATCGGCCTGGGCGGGCGCGGGCGCCCACCCGCTGTTCGCCGTCCGGGCGGAGAAGCGCGTCCGCGTCATCGTCTTCACCTCGGACAAGGGGCTATGCGGGGCCTTCAACTCGAACCTGATTTCGAAGGCGCTCGAATTCATCCAGGCGAAGGCGGCCGGGGCCGAGGTCAAGCTCATCCTGATCGGTAAGAAGGCCTCGAATTTCTTCAAGAAGCAGCCGTTTCCGATCGAGAAGGCCTACGCCGACAAGACTGACTGCTTGGGCGACGCGGATTTCGCCGAGCTCGCCGGGCGTCTGAGCCGGGCCTTCACCTTCCAGGAGACGGACGCGGTCTATATCGTCTACAACGAGTTCAAGTCCGTCCTTGCCCCGCGGATCACGACCGTCCGGCTTCTGCCCGTCGCTCGGGACGCGGCCGCCCCCGGCTTCGAGCTGTCGGCCCCCGACTGGGAGCCGGCCGCGCCGGCCCTCCTCACGGCCCTTGTCCCGCGCTACGTCGAGGACCAGCTCCGCCACGTCTACGGCGAGTCGCAGGCGGCCGAGCAGGCGGCCCGGATGATGGCCATGGACAACGCTTCGAAGAACGCCGGGGAGCTGATCGGCGACCTGGTCCTCGTCCTGAACAAGATCCGCCAGGCGGGCATCACTAAGGAGCTCCTCGAGATCATCTCGGCCGTCGAGGCGATGAAAGAGTAACGAAAGCTGTTGGAGTGACCCATGAATGAAGCTTCCCATCAGGATCCGCTGCCGCGAGTCGGGACGGTCGTCCAGGTCATCGGTCCCGTCGTCGACGTCGCCTTTCGGGGGATGGAGCTCCCCGAAATCTACTATGCCATCCGCATCACGAGCGAGGGCTTCGACACGCCCCTGCCCGTGGACATCGTGGTCGAGGTCGAGCAGCATCTGGGCGAGGACACCGTTCGGTGCGTGTCCATGCACCCCACCGACGGGCTGGCCCGCGGGATGAAGGCCTTCGACCTCGGCGGGCCGATCACGGTCCCGGTGGGCGAGGGAACGTTGGGCCGGGTGATGAACGTCATCGGCGAGCCCGTGGACCACATGGGTCCGATCGCGTGTACGAAGAGGTACCCCATCCACCGCGTACCGCCGAGCCTCGAGGAGCAGAGCACGCGGCTCGAGATGTTCGAGACGGGGATCAAGGTCATCGACCTCATCCAGCCGTTCCTCAAGGGCGGCAAGATCGGCCTCTTCGGCGGCGCGGGCGTGGGCAAGACCGTCATCATCCAGGAGCTGATCCACAACGTGGCCACAAAGCACGGCGGGTTCTCGGTTTTCGCCGGCGTCGGCGAGCGGACCCGCGAGGGGAACGACCTCTGGCTCGATATGAAGCATTCCAAGGTCATCGACAAGACGGCCCTCATCTATGGCCAGATGACCGAACCGCCGGGCGCCCGCCTCCGGGTCGGGCTGACGGCCATGTCCGTGGCCGAGTATTTCCGGGACGAGATGAACCAGGACCTCCTCCTCTTCATCGACAACATCTTCCGCTTCACCCAGGCCGGGTCCGAAGTATCGGCCCTCCTCGGCCGGATGCCCTCGGCGGTCGGCTACCAGCCCAACCTGGCCTCGGAGCTCGGCGAGCTCGAGGAACGGATCACCTCGACCAAGAAGGGGTCGATCACGTCCGTCCAGGCGATCTACGTCCCGGCCGACGACTTCACCGATCCCGCGCCGGCGACCACGTTCTCCCACCTCGACGCCTCCACGAACCTTTCGCGCGCCCTGACCGACATGGGGATCTATCCCGCGGTCGACGCCCTGGCCTCCTACTCCCGCATCCTCGATCCGGCCATCATCGGCGAGGAGCACTACCGCGTCGCGCGCCGGGTCAAGGAGATTCTCCAGCGCTACAAGGAGCTCCAGGACATCATCGCCATCCTGGGCATCGAGGAGCTGTCCGACGAGGACAAGCTCATCGTCGCCCGGGCCCGCAAGATCCAGCGCTTCCTCTCCCAGCCGTTCCACGTGGCCGAGGAATTCACCGGCCGGCCGGGGAAGTACGTGACCGTGGCCGAGACCGTGCGCGGCTTCAAGGAGATCTGCGAAGGGCTCCACGACGACAAGCCCGAGCAGGCTTTCTACATGATGGGCGGCATCGAGGATGTCATCGCGCGCGCCGAGGAGCTGAAAAACCTGTGAGCCCGGCGATCGCGATCCACCTCAAGGTCATCACCCCGCACCGGATCCTGTGCGAGGCGGACGCCGCCGAGGTCTCCCTGCCCGGCTTGGACGGCCTGATCGGGATCCTGCCCGGCCATCGGCCGATGGTCATCGCCCTGGGCGAGGGGACGCTGACCTATCGGGCCGACGGCGAGGTCGAGGCCCACGAAGTCCGGGGCGGCTACGCCGAGATCCGGGGCGACCAGGTCCTCGTCTTCACCGAGATATGACCGAGCCCTCCATCGACGCCCTCCCTCGCGAGGACGAGACCCTGGATTCCTTCCATCGGGGTCGGGTCAAGGTCCTCCAGAAGAAGAAAGGCTACCGCTTTTCCCTCGACGCCGCCCTCCTGGCCGATTTCGTCAGGATCGAGCCGGGCGAGGACGCCGTCGACCTGGGCGCCGGAAATGGCATCGTCGCCCTGCTCCTCGCCCGCAAGCCCTTCCGCCGGCTCGTCGCCCTCGAGATCCAGCCGGCGCTCGCCGACCTGGCCCGGCGCAACGTCGTCCTCAACGGCCTGGCGGACCGGATCGAGGTGGTCGAGGCCGACCTCCGCGGATACGTCCCGGGGAGGGCGTTCGACGTGGCCTATTCCAACCCGCCGTACATCCCGAAATCGACCGGTTTCCCGAGCGCATCTGAGGAGAAAACCGTTGCAAAGCATGAGATAAAGTGCGATATATTAGACGTTCTGCGCGCGGCCGCCCGGCTCCTGAAACCTGCGGGGAGGGCCTACGTCGTTTACCCGGGAGGGCGCCGGGCCGATCTCGAGGCCGCGGCCGGCCGGGCCGGGCTGCGGATCCATGTCCTGCGTCCGGTCCAGCCGCGCGTCGGCGTGCGGGCCGGGCATATCCTGGTCGAGCTCAGGCCCGGCCCGGGCGAAGCGCGGACGCTGCACCCGCTTGTCCTGTTCGACGCGGCCGGCGGGCATACGAGCGAGGCGCGGGCGATCTTCGAAGGGAGGGATGGTGGTCCGTCTGTTCGATAACCTGAAGGAGCTCTACAAGTTCCGGGTCCTCGTCCAGAACTTGGTGAGCCGCGAGCTCAAGGCCCGCTACCGCGGGACCGTCCTCGGGTTCCTCTGGTCGTTCTTCAATCCCCTTCTCCTGATGATCGTTTATACCCTGGTCTTCGGCCTCATCCTTAAAGGCGGGAGGGGGAGCGAATTCGGCGACTCCTCGACTCTCTACGCCGTCTTCCTCTTCACGGGGCTGCTGCCCTGGACCTGGTTCTCGGCGTCCGCTCTGGAATCGGCCAACGTCCTGATGGTCAACGGCAACCTCATCAAGAAGATCCTCTTCCCGGCCGAGATCCTGCCCGTCGTGACGGTCCTGAGCAACCTCGTCCACTTCAGCCTGGGCCTGCCCATCCTCCTCCTCTTCCTGATCGCGTTCGGCAAGGGCCTGACCCTCTACGCCCTGCTCCTGCCCGTGGTCGTCTTCATCCAGATGGTCTTCTCCCTCGGGCTGGGGCTGCTGATCTCCTCGCTGACCGTCCACTTCCGCGACATCCGGGACATCCTGGCCAACCTCTTGACGCTCTGGTTCTTCTCGACGCCCATCATCTACCCCCTGACCTTCGAGTCGATCCAGAAATCCTCTTTCCTCCGGACGCTGATCGACCTCAACCCCATGACCCACATTATCGAGGGCTACCACTCCTGCCTGTTCTACGGCGCGCCCCTCCACTGGAAGCGCCTGGGGATCACCCTCCTCGTTTCGCTGGTCCTCTTCGTTATCGGCTACGCCGTCTTCGACCGGCTGCGCGACTCCTTCCCGGAGGAGGTCTAGGTGCCCGCGATCGAGCTCGACGGCGTCTCCCGGGTTTACCAGAAATATTCGTCCCGGCACCGGTTCCAGACGTTCAAGAGCGCCCTCGTCCGGGGCGACCTCTTCGGCTCCCTGAAGGCGAACGAGATCGTGACCGCCGTGGACAACATCACCTTCCAGGTGGAAAAGGGAGAGACGTTCGGCCTCATCGGCGAGAACGGCTCGGGCAAGAGCACCCTCCTCAAGCTCATCGCCGGGATCGCCAAGCCGACCGCGGGCCGGGTCCGGACCGTGGGCAAGATCTCGGCCCTGATCGAGCTCGGGGCCGGATTTCATCCGGAGATCACGGGCCGGGAGAACGTCTTCATCAACGGGATCATGCTCGGCCTGACCAAGAAGGAGATCGGCCGGAAATTCGACGAGATCGTCCGCTTCGCCGAGCTCGAGGAGTTCATCGACGCGCCGGTCAAGACCTATTCCTCGGGCATGTACATGCGCCTCGGCTTCTCGGTGGCGATCAACGTCAACCCCGACATTCTGCTCACCGACGAGGTGCTGTCGGTCGGCGACGCGGCTTTCGTCCCCAAGTGTCTGGACAAGATCGACGATTTCCGCCGCCGGAAGAAGACCATCGTCTTCGTCAGCCACGACCTGGAGACGGTCAAGAAAATCTGCGACCGGGTAGCCTGGATCAAGGACGGCCGGATCAAGATGCTGGGCGAGCCCAAGCGGACCGTGGCCGCCTACCTCCAGGACATCGCGGCCAAGCAGGAGGAGGACTTCCAGGAACGCCACGCCGAGGCGGCCTCCGCGACGACGGGGTCGGCCCCGTCCGTGTTCGAGGAGGGCCGCCGTGAGAACCGCTGGGGCAAGCGCGAGGTCGAGATCCGCAAGGTCACGCTCCGCGACCTCGACGGGGCGGAAAAGCACGTCTTTCACCCGGAGGAGGGCCTGGCCATCGAGCTCGACGTGGCGGCGGCCTCTCCGGTCGAGGACTTCGTCTTCGGAATCGGCGTCTTCAACTCGCTCGGGACGCATTGCTATGGGACCAACACCCAGCTCGAGGACCTCGAGCCCAAGCATTTCGAGGGTCAGGGCAAGGTCGTCTGCCGGATCGAGCGGCTGAATCTCATCAACGGCACCTATTATCTCGACGTGGCCGTCCACAAGCGCGACGGCTATCCCTACGACTACCACCAGAACATGTATTCGTTTCTGGTCTCGTCCGCGGCCCACAAGGACGTCGGCGTGGCCCGGCTCCCCCACACGTGGGAGTTTTCGCCTGGGATCGCGTTCGGTCCCCCGGACGAGAAGGAACCTTAGGGAGGCGCGGCGGGCGGAATCCCGGCCCGGTCACGATGAGGAATCTGAAAATCCTGGCTCCCGGGGACCTCCTCAAGGTTCGCGCCCGCCTGCGCCGCGAAGGGAAGGCCGTTGTCTTCACCAACGGCTGCTTCGACTTGATCCACGGCGGCCACATCGGGCTCTTCCATCGGGCGAAAAAGCGGGGCGACGTCCTGATCGTAGCCCTCAACTCCGACGCCTCGGTCCGGCGGCTCAAGGGGCCCGGGCGCCCGGTCTTCCCCCTGCGGGAGCGGCTCGAGATCCTGTCCGCCGTGGCCGACGTCGACTACGTGACCTGGTTCACGGAGGACACGCCGCGGAAGATCATCGCCGCCCTGGTTCCCGACGTCCTGGTCAAGGGCGGCGACTGGGGCGCGGGCGAGATCGTGGGGCGGGCCGAGGTGGAGGCGTCCGGGGGGAAGGTGGTCCGTGTCCCTTACCTCAAAGGCCACTCGAGCACGAACATCATCGATAAGATTTTAAGGGGGCCGACGTGACGCGCCGCGAGGCCCCCGAGCTCGTCGTCGAGCCCAGCGCCCTTTTCCCGCCGCTCTCCGGCGTGGGCTATTACACCCGGGAGCTGCTGCGGGCGTATGAGGCCCTTCCCGGCCATTTCCCGGTGCGGATCCTGGGCTCGCGCTGGTATTTCAAGCCCTGGCAGGGGCCGGCCGACATCCACCTTCGCCGGGTCTCCGAGGCCACTGGCTATGCGATCGACCTCCAAATGAAGCTGACGCCGAGCGCGCTCGATGAGCGCCTCCGGAGGCGCCACCGCCGCCTCCCGTTCCCCGTCGACCTCTTCACCGAGCCGGGGTCGCGGGTCTTTTTCTACCCGAACTACGTCGGGCCGCCGCTCGGCCAGTCGCCGAGCGTCCCGGTCATCTACGATTTTTCCTACCTGCGCTATCCCCACATCCTCAAGGCCAGGAGCGTCGATTATCTCCGCCGCTACCTGCCGGCGACGATCCGGCAGGCGACCCGGGTGGTCGTCATCTCGGAGAGCATCAAGGCCGAGCTGATAAGATTCTTCGGCGTCCCCGCCGACAAAATCGACGTCGTCTATCCGGCGATCGACCTCACGGCGTTCCGGCCCGACATCCCCTGGGCGGTGCGCGAGTACGTCCGCCGGAAGCACGGCCTCGGCGGCGATTACATCTTCTCCCTGAGCACGGTCGAGCCCCGCAAGAATTTCCCGCGGCTGATCCAGGCTTACGCCCTGCTTCCCGCGGGCGTGCGGGCGGTCTACCCGCTCGTCGTGGCCGGGGGAAAGGGCTGGAAGAACGACGATGTGTTCGCCACGATCAAGCGGCTGGGCCTCGAGGCGCAGGTCCAGTTCCTGGGCTACATCGACGAGGAGGACCGCGCGCCCCTGATGAGCGAGGCGGCGCTCTTCGTCCTGCCGTCGCTCTATGAGGGATTTGGGATGCCCGTCCTCGAGGCCATGGCCTGCGGCGCGCCCGTCGTGACATCGTCGCGCGGGGCGCTGGCCGAGGTCGGCGGCGAGGCGGTCGTGGACGTCGATCCTCACGAGCCCGAGGACATCGCCCGGGGCATGCTCTCCGTCCTGACGGACGCGGCCCTCGAGCGGAAGCTGGCCCGGGCCGGGCCGGTGCGGGCGCAAGCCTTCACCTGGGAATCAAGCGCCCGGGTCCTGGCCGAAACATTCGCCCGGGCCGCGGCCGAGGGCGGGCCGAAAAAATCGGTCTACGTCCGCTTCGCCCAGGCGGTTTTCCCGTCCAAATCGAAGCCGTGAGCGGGCCGGTGGCGGCCCGGACGGCACGCTCGGTGCCGGCCTCGCGCGCGAAGTCCTGATCCGGCTGCCGCCGCGAGCCGCGGCATTAGCGGCCTATTGTGGGAACGGAGCCCCAACCGGCGCCGTCCCAAACCTGGACGCGCGTCCCGGCCTTGTGGAGGAAGTCCTCCAGCGGGGCGGAGACCATCTTCCGGGCCAGGAGATCCCCGTAGGTCCGTCCCGTGTCCACTCCGGGGGAAACATCCAGGACGCCCTTATCGAAATCCAGGTTGTAATAAACGAATGCCTCGGCGCCGTAGGCGAGCTGGGCCGTGGCTCCGCCGGGCGTGGGCCGGATCTCGAGGATGTTCAGGTAGGTGATGCGCAGGGCGTCCGCCAGCTCATCGTGCCGGAAGCGGTAATAGCGCATTTGCCCGGCCCTTGCAAAATCGGCGGGGGTGTAAGCGCCCCAGCCGTTCTTCCGGCCGGCGAGGTCGGGCGGGACCTCGTAGGGCGGGCCCAGGCCGCTCTTCAAATCGCGGCAATCCAGGACGATCAGGACGGCATCTCCGCCGAGCAGGTTATTCGTTCCGCCCAGGAGAATCTCCTTGGCCCGGCCTTCCGGAGAAGCATAATGGACGAGGAAATTCTGGAGGATCCCGGTGTGGTCGTACCGGAATAAGCATTCTCCCTCGAGCGAATGGATGAGGAAGATTCCCGGATGCTCCCGGACGTGGGCCCAGAGCGAGAGAATCTCCGGACGTCCGTCGCCGTTGACGTCCTCGAAGGCGATCTTCATGAGGCGGAAGTCCTGCGACACGGGCTTCTGGGGATATCGCACCCGGCAACCAATCGTCTTCTCCCACAATCGCCTGCCATCGTGATCTCCGAGCCAGATCGAACGTTTGAACGGATTCTCGTGGTTCAGGAAGCAGGCGACCTCTTTCTTCCCGTCGCCGTCGATATCGGCCATCGCGACCTTCGGCCGGTCCCATTTGAGATTGATCGACTGTCCCTGGGAGTTGACGAGGCCGCGGTCGGCATAGGCCTCCGATTGATTCGCCGAGCCGTCGATCTCGAGAGACCAGAGCTCCCGGTCCCGAACATCGTAGAAAACGAGCGCCTGGCCTTTCAGCGCCCAATAGGCCGGGCCGGTCGACCGATGGGCGGACAGCCCGATATAGGCCGCGGCGGCCAGGACGAGGACCGCGGCCGCAACGATCGCGATTCTTGCAGGAGAGGATAATCGGTGCTCGGCGGCGAGCGGCTCCCTGTTGCCGGTCAGCCATTCGTCGATGTCCGACGCGTAGGCGATCACCTTGGAGCGCTTGGATTCCTTGTTGATCCGGATGACGGGCAGTCCGAGATCTTTCTCCCATCTCAGGCACGTGCGAACGTCGCAGTTGAGGTGCTTGGCGATTTCCTTCCAGCCGTCGAGACGGCCGGCCCGGGGAGGAGGAGCAGCCATATTCGTCGTCTCCCGAATTCTGATCGGTCTGAAGGTTGAAAAATTACATTAAACAAGGGGATTATGCAAATAGGAAGGATCCGTGGGCTGGTCCGTACGGAAGGCTGCGCCGGCCGCGCTTAGCTTGCCCGAACGGCGACGGCGATCGTTTTTCCGGGCGGAACGGTGACCGTCACCCAGCTCAGCGGCCGGCCGGCCTCGTCCGTTCCGTGCGCTGCCTTGACCTGCCGCCCGTCCACGGTAAGAGATTCCCATGCCCCGTCGAACGTCGCCCGCCAGGCGAGCGCCGAGCCGGAGACGTTCGTGAGTGCGGAGCGCGTCCGGCCATCGTGGCGGACGTCGACCACATTACCCAGGACGGGCACGCGGGCCAGCTCGGCCCAGGCCGTCGCGGCCGTGAGGCGCGACCGCGTCGCCACGGAGTGCGCCGCGGCGTCAGGATCGAGCCCGATCGTCCCCGTCGCGATCGCCCCGACGAGGGCGAACGACACTTCGGGATATTCCCGCCGCGCCTTGCCCGGGTCGGAGAGCTTCAGGATCTCGCTGTAGGCGGCCTCGTCCCGGCCGTAGCGGTAGAAGATTTCCGGCAGGTAGGACTCGACCTCGATCCCATCAGTGTCGCGCCCGACGTGCCGGTCGAGGATGGCCTCGCGTTCGGGCCCGGGGCGCAGGAATCCGAAATACAGCGGGAAGACGCCGTACCAGAATTCGTCGACGAAATGGAGCGCGCCTCCTTGGAACATCAGTCCCGCGAAGCGGCCGAGTTTCGGGTCCCACCACTTTTTATAAAACAGGTCCTGCAGCCCGGCGGCCTTCGCCTCGAGGGCGTCCGCCCCGGCCGAGTCGCCCTTTCCCCGCAGGGTCGCGGCGTAGGACGTGAAAGCGCAGGCCTCCGCGGCGAGGAGGTCGGCCCCAATCGCGGTCCGGTCGGAAAGCGGCCCCTCGTCGTAGCTGCCCAGCCCCCGGTTGCCGTCCTGTTTCCGGTGATCGGGGATCCCGTCCTTGTCGTTGTCCCAGGCATCAATGTACGCCGCGGCGCTCAGCCGGTAGAAATCGAGGAACGCCGGGTCTTCGATATAGATCTTGTTCCTCGTCCATTCGTACTGCCGCCGGCAGGCGTCCATGACGTCGAAGTTGGACGGGAGGTTGTACCAGAAGTCCTTGTCGTTCTTGTAGTCGACCGGCGCCGGCCGGTTCCACTTGTCAATCTCCCAGTAGGAGCAATACTGCCGGGGCGCGGCAAGATTCGCGGCGAACTTGCGCAGCATGTTGAGGTTGAACGCGCCGAGGCCGAGGACCTGGGCGCCCGTCGCCTGGTGCGAGACGTCGCGCATGCAGAACGCGAAACGGCTGGGCAGGGCCGCCTCGTACCAGTCGCCGACGGGATCGCCGTGGACGGAGGCGGGGAAGACGTAGTCCAGGGCCTGCGCCTTGGCCCAGGCGAAGGCCGCCGCCAGCTTCGGATCGGAGGTCCGGAGCTCGAGCGGGCTCGCCGGCCTCTGCGCCGGCCGGTAGCCGCTCGGTGGGCCGAGCTCGAGGTCGAACGGCTTGTTCCGGTCGCAGGCGAGCTTGCCGTCGATGAGCTCGAGCTTCGCCACCTGGAGCGAGGAGCGGTGCTTGCCCGGCTGGACATGGTCTTTGGGGCCATAGGGATGGGTGAAATAGAACAGGTAGGCGTCGGGGCCCTGGACGATGACCTCGCCGTGGCGGCCGATGTCGGCATCGTCGGGCCGTTTGCCGGGCACGCCCAGGATCGTCCCGGGCTGCTCGGTCCAGCGCTCCAGGTCGTCCGAGCGGAGGACGCCCATGCCCTGCCAGCGGTCGACGAGGAGCCAATAGGCCCCGCTCCAGAAAAAGACGGCCGGCCCTTCCTGGCCCGCCGCCTTCGTGACGACCGGGCCGTTCACCGTCCAGCGGTCGAGGTCCTCGCTGTCGGCGGCGTAGATGCGGGAGCCGTTCGCCTCGTCTTTGTACCACATCCGCCAGCCGCCGGACGGTTTGGCGTAGACGAAGGCGTCGATGACCCGGTCCGAGCTCAGGGTCAGGACCGCCCTAAAGGTCCAGTGGACCAGGTCGCGGCTTGTGTAGTGGACGATGTGCCGGTCGCCGCTCCAGTCGGCCGGGACGCCGCGCACGTAGGCGACGAACATGTGATACGCGCCGCCGAAAGTGACGAGGCAGGGCGCCCAGAAGGTGTTCCGGCCCGGCTCGAATTCCAGGCCTTGGGCCGTGCCCCGATAGGTCCAGCTCCGGCCGTCGGGTGAGGAGGCGATTCCGAGGTCGGTCCCGTGGCACCAGCGGACGCCGTCCTGGGCGTCGGGGGCGTTGGCCCGGCGGTTCGTGTAGAGGACCCACCAGGCGCGCTCCTTGTCGTTCCAGACGAAGGATGGATCGGCCGCGCCGTCGTAGACGGGATCGCGGAAGAGCGGGGCGGGCGGCGTGCGAAGAGCGGTGCCGGTCGCGGCTTGAGGTTCGCGCGCGTTCGCGGGCGGGCTGATGAATGTCCCGAGCGCGGCCAGGAGTGCCAGGAGCGAAATCGCCTTCGATATCTTGGTCATGGGCGCTCCTCACTTCCGGAACGGCCGGATCGCAGCCTTAGGTTACTGTCACCGATTTGAAGAACCAGGCCCACAGCTTTTTGTGGAACTCGAGGCTGGGAGAGTGGGACTTGAGAAAGCCGTTGACCGTGAACAGATCCTTGTCCTTCGGCGTGAAATGGTACTCGGTCTTCGCGTCCCAGAGCATCGGGAATTCCGGGTGGAATTGGACGCCGAGGACGTTGGGGAACTTCGCGTGCCCGAGCGCCTCCACGACTTTCCCGTCGAGCGAGGTCGCCGCGACCTGGAGCCCCTTCCCGATCTTTCCGGCGGCCTGGTGGTGGGCGCTCATGACATATGGCTGGTCGGTCGCCTTGAAGCCGAGCCCGGCACTGAGCTTTCCGCCGTCCACGAGCTTGATCGGGTGGAGCATGTAAGGCAGGAGCTTCTTGTCGAGCGGATCGAGCCTTCGCCAGGGATTCGTGTGCCAATTGGGCTGGCCCAGCGCGACCGCGTCCTCGAGGAAGCTCAGGCCGTAGGTCTCGCTCCAGATGTCCTGGACCAGCGTCCCGCCCGTGCCCACGTTCAAAGTCTGACACCCCAGGCAGATGCCGAGCACGGCGAAGCCCGGCCGTTTGTCGAGGAGGGCGGGCGCTGCGTCGTTCTGCGAGCCGCCGAGGAGATGGAAGACGAAGGACAGCTCGAGGTAATGGCGGTAGGGATCCTCGATGACCGTCAGCAAATGCGTTTTCTCGCCGTAAGCCGCGGGGACGATGTCCGGCCCGCCGAAAAAGATCACTCCGTCGGACTTGGCGAAAATCGTCTCGAACTCCTTGGTGGCGGCGTTGGGTTTGTAAATGTCCGCCAGGCCGATCTCGGCCGAGACGACGTGGAACTTGATCCAGTCGAGCTTGTTGTCCTGGACATACTTGTACGCGCTAATGTAGTCGGTCTTTTCCTTAGCGTGGTGGACGCCGACGATCTCGATGCTCTCGGTGGGCAGCCATCCTTGTTCCTTGAGCGCCATGAGAGCCTTGAGCGTTCCCACCGACGGATAAAGGACCGTGAGCCGCGCTTTGGCGTGCGGCTCGGGAGCGGTGTCGAAGAACCGGGGCGGCGGCGCCTCGGCCTTGCCCTTGGCCGCCGGGACGGTCTGGGCGAAGGCTCCGGCGGCGATCATCGAAACGAGGATCACGAGAGAAACTGTCTTTCTGAAGCGCATCTTGGACTCCTATATCAGTCGCCCGGGTCCTGTCGCCGACCAGCCCCACCGGCTTCGCTCATCACCCTGACGAGGGTCCCATTCGCTTCGGCCGTTGGGGCGCCCCGGTCGGCGCCACCCGGGCGCTTTGGAAAAAGGGGACATAGAACGCCGGCCGACTTTTAGCAGGTCATCATCGGGGTTCTGTGTCCCCTTTTTCCGGAGGCCGGTGGGGCTGGTCGGCGACAGGACCCGCCTAGTAGGACCCGCGCGACCAACTCGATCATCCCTTCGCCGCGGCGAGGACCGCCCTCGCCACGACGGCCTTGAAGATGTCGACCTTGTATCCGTTCTCGGCGAGCGGGCGGGCGTCGCCGGCGGCCCGGGCGGCGGCTTGGGCCGCCGCGGACTCCGAGACGGTCCGGCCGCGGAGCGCGTCCTCGGCCGCCTTGAGCCGCCAGGGGACGGGCGCGACGCCGCCGCAGACGATGCGGACGTCACTGATCGAGTTCCCGGCGAGCGTCAGCTTCACGGCCGCGGAGACCACGGCGAAGTCCCAGGCCCCGCGCTCCATGAACTTGACATAGGCGCCGCGGTCGCCCTTTTTCGGCGCCGGCACCCGGATTTCCTTCACGACGTCCTGCCGACTGAGGATGTTCTCCTTCCGGACGTTGACGATCGGCGGCGCGTAGAATTCGGCGAGGGGAATCGTCCGTTCGCCCTGGGGCGAGGCGACCACGACCTTCGACTCGAGGGCGATCAGGGCCGGGGCCAGGTCGGACGGATAGACGGACCAGCACAAGCCGCCGCCGAATACGGCGTGATACTTGTTGCGCCCCTGTTCTGCAAAGCACTGGCTCCCGCCCTTCTTGTTGCAGACGGTCGCGGCATCGCGGAAGTACCAGCAGCGCGGCCGCTGGCAGAGGTTGCCGCCGACCGTGCCCATGTTCCGCAATTGGGGAGAGGCCACGACCGCGGCCGCCTCGTGCAGCCCGCGGTAGTCGCGCGCGACGTCCGGGTCCGCGGCCAGGTCGGCCACGGCCGTGCAGGCGCCGATCGCAAGCCCGTCCGCGTCCCGGCGGATGAAGGCCAGGCCCGGGACGGCCTTGAGATCGACGACCACATCGGGCTGGATCGTCCCCTCCTTGATCTCGCCCAGCAGGTCCGTCCCGCCTCCCATGAGCCGGACGTCGCCGTCCGCGCCGGCCAGATAGGCCGTCACTTGCTCGAGCGACTTCGGCGATCCGAATTGGAAGGCCTTCATGGCCGGGCCTCCTTTCGCTTCAGGGCGGCCAGGACGCGGGCCGGGGTCATCGGGATCTCGCGGACATGCACCCCGAGGGCGTTGTACACCGCGTTGGCGATGCAGGCCGAGGCGGGGATCCGCCCCGGTTCGCCCAGGCCCTTCGCCCCGAGGTTGTTCAGCCGTTCGTCGATGACGTCGGCGAAGAGCGGCACGATCTCGGGGATGTCCATGGCCGTGGCCACCTTGTAGTCGTGATAGTTCGGGTTGACCATGGTCCCGGTCCGCGGATCCATGATCTTTTCCTCGAAGAGTGCGGCGCTCATCCCCTGGACGACCCCGCCCAGCACCTGGCTTTCGGCCGTCTGGCGATTGATCACCCGGCCGATGTCGTGGGCCGCGACGACCTTCTTGACCTTGATCTTTCCCGTCTCCGTGTCCACCTCGACCTCGGCGAACTGGACCCCGAATGTCTGGAAGGCGAAGGTGGACGGATAATTACTCCGCTCCCCGTGGAAGGGCAGGGGCCGCGGGAGGCCGCGGGCCAGCTCCTTGAGCTCGATCGCCTTGGTTGGGTCGGCCTTGGACGCCGCCTTCCGGTTTTCGAGGACGATCTCCGCCGGCGGCAGGCCGAGCTTCTTGGAGGCGAGATTCTTGAGATGTTCGGCCGCCTTGAGCGCGGCGTCGCGCACGGCCGGGGCCACGGACGGCGTGGTCATACTGCCGCCCGAGATCGGCGCCCAGGGCAGGTCCGAATTCCCGATGTGAACGATGATGTCCTTCGGCTCCAGGCCGAGCGTCTCGGCGGCCACGACGGCGATGTGCGTCCGCGTGCCCGTGCCGATGTCCTGCGTCCCGCATTCCACCTCGACGCTCCCGTCGGGGTAGAGCTTGACGTCGGCCAGCGTCCCGGGCGCGCCGGCGCCGGGCCAGATCTGGCTGGCCATGCCGAGGCCCGTCCGAACCTTGCCGCTTCCCCCGCCCGGCTTCTTGTTGCGGCGGTCCCAGCCGATTTTCTCCGAGCCGAGTTTGTAGCACTGCTCCAGGCCCTTCGTGGAGTAGGGGATCCCCGTGTCGCCTTTGTCCTTGGCCGCGAAATTCTTCATCCGGAGGGCCAGCGGGTCCATGCCCAGCGCGGCGGCCAACTCCTCCATCATCCCTTCCAGGCCGAGGGTAGCCTGGGTGTGGCCGGGGGCGCGGGTCGCGCGCGACGCGCAGGCGTTGACGAAGACCGAAAACTCCTCGATCTTGACGTTCGGGCAGGCATACATGTCGGAGTAGGGCTCGGAGACGCGGTCGCCCCGGCCGACGCCGCCGCAATTGTAGCTCTTGACCGACAGGGCGGTCAGCGTGCCGTCCTTGCGGGCGCCGGCCTTGACCGTCATCCAGGCGGTCGGCCGGTACCCGACGCATATCGAGTTCTCACGGCGGGTCAGCGTGATCTTGACCGGGCGGCCCGTTTCCTTGGCCAGCTTGGCCGCCGTGACCGTGTAGTCTCCCAGGTTGAGCTTGCTCCCGAAACCGCCGCCCATGTAGTGCTTGAGGACTTTCACCCGGCCGGCCGGGATGGAGAGCGCGCGGGCCAAGCCGTCGCGGATGGACTGGACCGCCTGGGTCGAATCCCAGACCGTGAGGTCGTCGCCGTCCCAACGGGCGACGCTGCCGTGGGTCTCGGTCGGCTGATGGACTTCCCACGATGTCTTATATGTGCGCTCCAAGACGACATCGGCCTCCTTGAAGCCCTTTTCGACGTCGCCCCGGGCGTAGTCGTTGGACTTGATGACGTTGCCCTGGTCCTGGACGAGCGGCGCTCCCGCTTCCATGGCCTTGTCCGGAGCCGTGACGTGGGGCAGCGGCTTGTATTCGACCTTGATGAGGGCCAGCGCCTCCTCGGCCCGGCTCTCGCTCACGGCGGCGACGGCCGCTACGGGCTCGCCGGCCCACCGGATCCGGCCCTCCTTGAGCTTCAGGGCGGCCTT
The DNA here is from genome assembly GCA_003141555.1 of Candidatus Aminicenantota bacterium. Lineage (GTDB taxonomy): Bacteria > Acidobacteriota > Aminicenantia > Aminicenantales > UBA4085 > FEN-413. Next base: position 115,591 of record PLMN01000007.1, on the reverse strand, counting down.
GACTCCGGGGAGAGCCAGCGCGCCGGACAGGTCGATCGAAACCAGGTCGGCGCAGGCGTGCGGCGAGCGGAGGATCTTCCCGATCAGCATGTCGCCGAAAGCGAGATCGTGGGTGTAGCGGGCTGCGCCGGTGACGACCATTCGGCCGTCGACCCGGGGCGTAGCCTTGCCGATATACTTGAATTCATCGGGCTTGGGTTGGGGGGCCGGCGCGGCAGGGGCGGTCGACCCGGGCGTCGCGGTCTGCGTCCCTTGGGTTCGGGCGAGCTCGGCGTATTCCGCGAAAGCGTCGTCGATCGGGGGAGGAGTTTTCATCTCAGCCCCTCCTCATTGTCTCGGCGGCGGCGCCGACCGCGGCATATATTTTCTGGTAGTTGCCGCAGCGGCAGAGGTTGCCGGAGACGCCGGCCCGGATCTCGTCGAACGTCGGCTGGGGATTCTTCTTCAGCAGCCCGACCGAGGCCATGATGAATCCCGGGGTGCAGAACCCGCACTGGTAGCCGTCCTTGTCGATGAATGCCTGCTGGACGGGATGGAGCTTGTCTCCCTCCGCCAGCCCCTCGACGGTCAGGATCTCGGCCCCGTCGATCTGCAGGGCCAGCGTGTGGCAGGCGTAGACGGGCTTGCCGCCGACGAGGACCGTGCACCCGCCGCATTCGCCCCGGTTGCAGACCCGCTTGGCGCCGGTGAGCTGCAGCTTTTCGCGGAGCACCTGGAGGAGGGTTTCGCCGGCCTCGGCGGCGACCTTCACCTTGCGGCCGTTCACGGTCAGGCTGATCGTCTTCGACGAGACGACGTCCATCGGCCCGGGGCCGGCTTGGAGGGCGGGCATCTCCTTGCCCAGGACGCGCGAGACGACGCCGGCGCCCACGGCGCCGCCGCCCATGGTCTGGAGGAAGGCCCTCCGGCTGACGGCTTTCTTCTTCTTGCGGGGCGTATCCATGAGAGACGTCCCTGATCAGCCGAGACGGGTGAGCTTGGCGCAGCGCTCGAGCGCCGGGCCGAGGGCGGCCTCGGATGGACCCCAAACCGATCCGCGGACAATCAGAAAACCCAGACTCGTAGACAGGGACGTTTTGTGGGACATAGGATCTCCTCCTGCCATGCTCGGCTTATGGTGAAACACCGCGCCCATTATAGGCCGCGCCCCGGAGAATTTGCAACGGCGACGGGGGTGGCTCGGGGGATGGGGTTGGCCGGCGACAGGACCCGCTTTTATAAAATCGTGTATAATGGCGCTTCGACCCATGAGCCTCGATTTCCTCCGCGAGGTGCCCGATTTCAAGGGACTCGTCCGCGCGCTCGAGGCGGGCGAGCGGGGACTCCGGTTGTCGGGGGTCGCCGCCCCGGCCAAACCCTATGTCTTTGCTTCCCTTGCGATCGCCCTGCCCAAGCCGGTCGTGTTCGTCCGGCCGATTGCTGAGTCGCCCGCGGCCTTCGAGGAGGAGAGCGCCTTCTTCTTCGCCCAGCTCGGTTCGAGGAAACACGCCCGCGCCCTGCCGGCCCTGACCGAGAGCCCCTACCACGAAGCCCGCCCGCCTCTCGATTCCGTCTCGGCCCGGATGCGGCTTTTCTACGATCTCCTTTACCGCCCGCCCTCGCTCGTCGTGACCAACCTGGCCGGGCTCCTCCGGCCCTTCCCCACCCCCGAGGACCTGCCGCGCCTCTTCCTCCGCCTGGACAAGGACGATCCCTATGACCGGGACGACGTCCTCGGAACCCTCGAATCCTACGGCTATGCCCGCGAGGACCTGATCTCCTATCGCGGCGAATACGCCGGCCGGGGCGGCATCGTGGATATCTATTCGCCCTGGGAGAACGCGCCCTGCCGGATCGAGTTCGGAAGCGACGGGATCGTCTCGATCCGCGAGTTCGACCCGTCGACCCAGAAGTCGATCCGGAGGATCGACACCGTCCTGGTGCCGTCCCTGCGCGAATCGTCGGGACCGGAGGCGGGCTCGTCGCTCTTCACCCGCTATTTCGAGGACGCGGTCTTCGTGATCGACCGCCCCGGCGAGGTCGAGCGCGAGTGGGAAGCGCTCATCGACGACCTGCGCGCCCAGGAGAAGGAGCTCCGCCGGACGGGCAAAGAGGTCCCCTCGGTCGAGGAGCTCTTCGCCCCGCCGAGCTGGAAGCCGGTCCGCGCCCGGGCCGTCCTCTGCGAGGACATCGAAAGCGAGGTTGCAGGCCGGACCGTCGTCCTCCCGTTCCAGTCCGTCCCGCGCTTCGAGAACCGGATCCCGTTCTTTCTGGACTACCTGCGGCGGCTGCAGCGCGAGCGGGAGCGGTGCTACCTCTTCCTCTCCACGCCGGCCCTCAGGACCAAATTCGGAACCCTGCTCTCCCGGAGCGAAATTCCGGCCGCGGAGGCCGACTCTCCGCGGGCCGAGCCCCGCAGCGGCGAGGTCCTGCTCGTCCTCGGCGAGCTTCCCCGGGGGTTCGGCTTCGCCCGGGAGAAGATCGTCTTCTTCGCCGAGGGCGACATCATCACCGAGGAGAAGGTCATCGTCAGCCGGCCCTCGATCCGGGCCGCGCTGACCCAGTTCCAGGACCTGAAGGCCGGCGACTTCATCGTCCACGCGGACTACGGCGTGGGCGTCTTCCACGGCCTGATCCGGATGGACCTGGAGGGCGCGGGCCGCGAGTTCATGGAGCTCCGCTACCGCGACGACGACAAGCTGTTCGTCCCGGTCGAGGACCTGAACCTCGTCCAGAAGTATGCCCAGGTCGGCCCGGCCCCGCCCGCGCTCGACAAGCTGGGCACGGGCACTTGGCAGAAGACCAAGGAGCGGACGAAGAAGGCCGTGGAGTCGATGGCCCGGGAGCTCTTGGAGCTCTACGCCCAGCGCAAGTCGCTCAAGGGATTCCGGTTCAGCCCTGAGGGGAACTGGCAGACCGAGTTCGAGAAGACCTTCGAGTTCGAGGAGACCGAGGACCAGCTCCGCTCCATCCGCGAGATTAAAAACGACATGGAGAGCGAGGCGCCCATGGACCGGCTCCTCTGCGGCGACGTGGGCTACGGCAAGACCGAGGTGGCCATGCGGGCCGCCTTCAAGGCCGTCATGGACGGCAAGCAGGTGGCCGTCCTCTGCCCGACCACGGTCCTGGCCAGCCAGCACTTCAAGACCTTCTCCGCACGGATGGTCCTCTTTCCGGTCCGCGTCGCGGCCCTGACCCGGCTCCAGTCGAAGGCCGAACAGGCCCAGGCCGTCGCCGATCTGCGGAAGGGGGCGGTCGACATCATCATCGGCACGCACCGGCTCCTCTCCGCGGACGTGGCCTTCCGCGACCTGGGCCTGCTCGTCGTCGACGAGGAGCAGCGTTTCGGAGTCAAGCACAAGGAGAAGATCAAGCAGATGAAGGCGGCCGTCGATGTCCTGACCCTCACCGCCACGCCCATCCCCCGGACGCTCAACATGTCCCTCTCCGGGCTGCGGGACATCAGCCTGATCGAGACGCCGCCCAAGGACCGGCTGGCCGTCCATACCGTGGTGACCGCCTTCCAGCCGAACCTGGTGGCCGGGGCGATCAAGCAGGAGCTCGCCCGCGGGGGCCAGGTCTACTACATCTTCAACAAGATCGAGGACATGGAGTCGATCGCCGCCCTCATCGCCCAGTGGGCGCCGGCGGCCCGGGTCGTGTCCGTCCACGGCCAAATGGTCCCGGCCGAGCTCGAGAAGCGAATGCTGGATTTCGTCGAGCGGCGGTACGACGTCCTGGTCTCGACGACCATCATCGAAAACGGGATCGACATCCCGCTCGTCAACACCCTGATCGTCCACCGGGCCGATCATTTCGGCCTGGCCCAGCTCTACCAGCTCCGGGGCCGGGTCGGCCGCTCGTCGCGCCAGGCGTTCGCCTATTTCCTCGTCCCGCCGTCCTCGGGACTGTCGGTCCTGGCCGAGCGCCGGCTCGAGGCCCTCAAGGAGTTCAGCGACCTCGGCTCGGGGTTCCGCCTGGCCATGAAGGACCTCGAGATCCGCGGGGCGGGCAACGTCTTCGGCGCGCACCAGCACGGCACGATGGAGGCCGTCGGCTTCGACTATTACATCCAGCTTCTCGAGCAGACCATCCGCGAGCTCAAGGGCGAGGCCGTGGAGGAGGTCAAGAGCGAGATCCACCTGAAAGCCGACATCCGGATCCCCGAAGAGTACCTGCCTCCGATGAACCTCCGGCTGGACCTCTACAAGCGCATCTCCGCGGCCGAGAGCCTGGACGAAATAGCGGCCGTCGAGGACGAGGTCCGCGACCGGTTCGGCCCGCCTCCCCAGAGCCTGGCCAATCTTTGCCAGGTCGGGCGGATCAAGTATCTCGCCCAGAAGCTGAAGATCCAGGCCGTGGACCGGGTCGACGACAGGCTCGTCCTCAAATTCCTGCCTTCCACGCCGATCCAGATCCAGCGCATGACCTCGCTCTTGAACCGCACGGCGGGGACGCTCACCCCCCAGGGCGTCATGACCCTGAACTTCAAGGCCCTCGGGGCTGCCATAGTCGCGCCTACGGCGCATGCAGCTCCGCCCTGTAGCGACGCCGCTTTCCTGGCTGAAACGATCGCCGCCTTGAAGGAGTTATAGGATTGTACTATAATACTTTGATTATGAAGAAGATGAGCGCCGTTCTGGCCGCCGCTTTCGGTCTGGCGGCCTTCTTTGCCTGCGGGAAGTCCTCGCCGGGCAACTCGGGCGCCGCGCTCTCTCTCGCCGACCCAAAGAAGAAGGCTCTGGTCGTGCTGACCGTGGACACCATGAGCTACACCAACGAGGATTTCAGCAAGTACGTCCGGACGACCGTCGGCGAGGGCGCCGCCGCCCTGACCGTCCCGGCCCTCAGCCGCCTCTTCGACGACTTCGTCGACGAGAAGATCCTCCTCAGGCAGGCCCAGTCCAAAGCCGTCTCCCTGACCGAGGAAGAAAGGCGGCAGTTTGTCGAGAAGCGCGAAGGCTCGGCGGGGGGAAATTCCGCGCCATCGAAGCCGGACACCGACACCTTCCTCGTAGAGCGGCTCGTGGTCGAAAAATACCTGACCCAGCTCGTCAAGGACCTCAAGGTCGACGACCGCGAGGTCGCGGCCTATTATGCCGAGCACAAGAGCGAATACCTCCAGCCCGAGAAGCTGCAGGTCAGCCAGATCCTGTTCGCCTCCCAGGGCGCCGCGACCGAGGTCCGGGAGCGGCTGAACAACGCCTCCGAGGATGACTTCCGGCTGATCGCCCGGACCCGGTCGGCCGGGCCCGAGGCCGAGCGGGGCGGGGTGATGGGCGTCTTCAGCGCCGGCCAGCTCCCGCCCGAGCTCGAGAAGTTCATCTTTCCCATGAAGGAAGGCGAGATCAGCCGCGTCGTCGAATCGCCCTACGGCTATCACATCTTCCGCCTCGACAAGAAGCTTGAGGCGCGCCTCATGTCCTTCGATGACGCGGCCCCGTCCATCCGGGCCAGGCTCGCCGACAGGAAGTCCAAGGACGCCGTCACGGCCCACCTGGACACGCTCAAGGCGGGCCTCGACTGGAAGGCCCGGACCGAAAACCTCCCCTTCGCCTATCAAAGGAACGAAACATGACCCGATCCAAAATCCGGCTCTTCGTCTTCATCTTCGCCGCGGCGGCTGCGCTCGGGCTCGCCCAGCAGGTCGTCGAGGAAATCGTGGCCATCGTCAACGACGAGGCGATCACCCTCACCCAATTCAAGCACGAGTACGACCTCCGGCTCCAGTCCGCCCAGGCCCAGTACAAGGGCGAGGACCTGGACAAATGGATCGTCCAGGCCAAGGCCGGCCTTCTCGAGGCGATGATCACCGACACGCTGATCCTCCAGATGGCCAAGGTGGACAATACGAACGTCACCGACCAGGTCAAGATGGCCCTCGAAAACATCAAGAAAGAGAACAACCTCGAGTCCGACGATGATCTCAAGCGGGCCGTGCAGAGCCAGGGCATGGACTGGGACGTATTCTTGAAGCAGCTCGAAGAAAGAATGATGCGAGAGGGCGTCATCTATAAAGAGGTCAACCGGTCGATCGTCCTCGACGACGCCCAGGTCGTCGATTTCTACAAGAAGAACCTGGACAAGTTCGTCATCCCCGATGAATTCAAGCTCCGGACGATCTATCTTTCCACGACCGAGGCTTCGGCGGCCGACCTCGAGGCTAAAAAGAAGGCGATCGATGACAAGCTCAAAGCCGGCGCGGATTTCGTCGAGCTCTCGGGAACGGAATCGGACGCCCCCATGAAGGAGTCCAAGGGCGATCTGGGGACGATGAAGCGGCCGGAGATGGACGCGACGCTGCTCGCGGCGGTGGAGAAGCTGAAGAAGGGCGAAACTTCGCCCTGGGTGACCGCCAAGAACGGCCTCTATCTGCTCAGACTCGAGGACAAGAAGGACAGCCGGCAGCTGACCTTCGACGAGGCGCGCAAGCAAATCGAAGACCGCCTCTACGCCGAGAAGCAGAACGCGAAGCTCACCGAGTTCCTGACCAACCTCAAGAAAAAGAGCTACATCAAGATCCTGAAGCCCAACCCGATTGGGAACTGAGGGAGATCCGGCGCTCTACTTTTTGACGTCCTTGGGGGCGGGAACCGTATCCTCCTTGAAATCGATGGTCCGGGAAACGTCCCAGTCGCCGAGCAGGATAGGGCTAGACCCTCTCGTGTCGGTAAACAACCTGACTTTCCACGGCTTCCAGAGCTTGTTGTCCCGGATGGAGGCGAGCGTCGTGCCCTCGACCCCGAGGTTGCTCGTCATGGTGATCAGGTCGCTCAGCTCGCCCGCCGGGACGCCCTTGTCCCGGATGGCCGCCAGATAGCAGTCGCCGTTGAATTTGGTGGCGTCGCTTTCTCTGAACAAGGCGTTGAAATTGACGAACGTCATAGGGGCGGAGGACAGATTCTTGACGCGGAAGGTGATCGCCGGGACCAGGATCAGCTTCGGACGGGGCCAGGTCTTGTATTCCCGGGAGACCCATTTCGACTCCAACCCGACGACCTCCATGGATTTCTTGACCTCGTCGGACGAGGGGCTCTTGCACGCCGAGAGGAGGGCGAGCGAGGGCAAGAGCGCCGAGAGGATGAGGGCCAGGCCGAAAGCGGGGCGTCGGTGTATCATGGGCATCTCCTTGTCGTATTTTAATATAGCGGATGGGCCGGGGTTTGGCAACCAATGGCCCGTCATTGCGAGCGAAGCGAAGCAATCGCGTAGGCGATTCGTCTTCCCGAGCGGAACGAGCGAGAGGCGAGGGTGATGAAGAAACGGGCTTGGGCGGAAATTGCGGCGGGAGGGATCGTCTTCGCCGGGTCCGCGGCGCTCCTCGCCCGCGGCGTCCCGTTCCCGCGGACCTGGTTCTATTGCTTCGCCTGGTGGCCCCTTGTCCTGATCCTGGACGCGGTGAATGTCCTGCGGACGGGCGTCTCGCCCCTGGCCTCGGAGCCCCCGGGCTTCGCCTGGACGGCGCTTGTCTCGATCCCCGTCTGGCTCGTCTTCGAGGCCTTCAACGTCCGCCTGGGGAATTGGTCCTACCACGGGCTGCCGACGAGCCTCGCCGTCCGCTGGCTCGGGTACGCGATCGCCTTCGCCACGGTGATCCCCGCCCTTAAGGAGCTGGCCGCGCTTGCCCGGTCCCTCATGAAGGGCCGGTCTCCCATGGCGGGCGCGGCCGAATCGGCTCGGCGCCGGGCGAAGCCCGCTCTGCTTTGCGCCTCGGTCGTCGCCGGCGTCCTGAGTCTCGTTCTGACGCTTACCGCGCCGCGGCTCTTTTTCCCCTTGGTCTGGGTCGGCTTCATCTTCCTGATCGAGCCCCTGAATTACAGGCGGGGGCGGCGGTCGTTCCTCCGCGACCTTGAGGAGGGGAGGCGATCGCCCGTTCTCGCCTGGATGGCCGCCGGCCTGGCGGCCGGGGTTTTCTGGGAATTCCTGAACTGGTTCTCGGGATCGCACTGGGAGTATCACATTCCCTATCTGAATTTCGGCCGGATCTTCCAGATGCCGGTCTTTGGCTTCGGGGGATTCGCCGTCTTCGCCCTCGAGGTGTTTGCCCTGGACGCGTGCCTCCGCGGCGTCTATCTTAGGCTGAAATCCCGCCCCGCGCTGCGCGTCGCTTTTTGGGCCGTGCTCGCGGTATTTTCCTTGGCGGTGTTTGTGTTGATCGACAAGTATTCTATCGTGCGATAGGGCATTCGTCTAAGACGTGTCGGCGGGTCCGCTACCCCACCGCCGCAATTGACATTTTTTCGATTTCATTCTATTAAAGACAGCGAATCAGCCCGGTCGCCGGGCGGTCCCCGGCCCGTTCCTAGCGGCAGAAGCGGATCGCGGGGAGTTTCTCGCAAAGGAGAGCGTCGCATGGGTCTGGTCAAGAAGGGAAACAAGCTTTGGTTCTTCGAGGATCTCTATACCGACGTCACTTACGGCTTTGAGGTGTCCAAGATCGTCGTCCCCGAAACCGATACGGGCTTCCAGAAGCTCATGATCCTCGAGACCAACCGCTTCGGCCGGGTGCTCGTCCTCGACGGCATCGTCCAGCTCACCGAGGAGGACGAGGGGATTTACCATGAATGGATCGCCCATTGGCCCCTCTTTGCCCTGCCCAAGCCGGCCGAGCACGTGCTCATCATCGGCGGCGGGGACGGGGGTGTCGCCCGGGAGGTCCTTCGTCACCGGTACATCAAGAAAGTGACCATGGTCGAGATCGACCGGATGGTCATCGACCTCTGCCGGGAGCACATGCCCGCGATCTCGGCCGGCATCTTCGACGACCCGCGCTTCGAGCTCATCGTCGGCGACGGGGCCGAGGTCATCCGCCGGCTCAAGGGCCAGTGCGACGCGGTCATAATCGACAGCACCGACCCGATCGGGCCGGCCAAGAGCTTGTTCAACACCAGCTTCTACGAAAGCGTCAAGGATGCCCTCAGGGAGGACGGCATCACCATCCACCAGACGGGAGCGCTCATCCTCCAGCCGTTCGAGGCGCCCGGCAGCTGGCGGCAGATCGAACGGACGTTCGACGACGTCCGCGTCGTCCAGTTCGCCAATGTGAGCTACATGGGCGGGCCGTTCTCGCTGACCGCGGGCTCCAAGGGCAAGCGCCTCTTCAAGAACGCGGAGGCCAACGCCCGGCGGAACTTCAAGCGGGCGGGGATCAAGACGAGCTGGTACTCGCCCGAGATCTCGGCCGTCCCGTATCCCGAGTTCCAGCGGCGCCTCGAAGTCGATAAGTACGGCGAGGAGATCGTCATGGACATCGACCTCCCGGGCCGGAAGCGGCCGAACGGCAGGCAGGTCGCCCAGTGGAGCCGCGAGACCTGCAAGGCGATCGGGATGGTCGCCTACGGATCGCCGGTCGTCTCGAGCCCGGCGATGGACGAGGGCGACACTCTCGTCCAGTACATCGAGACGAGCGCCATCAATTACCGGCGCTTCGGGGCGACGGCCTCGGCCAACATCTTCACCTGCGCCTCGCTCCCGGTCGATGAGGCCGTAGACTTCTCCCTGGACTTCTTCGGCGCGGGCTCGGCCGTCTGCTGGCATATCCCCCGCGGGTCGTTCGGCGGGATCAAGGACATCCGGAGGGCGAGCAAGATCTACAAGACCCACCTGAAAACGCCCGAGAGCCACGGGATCGACGTTGTCTCGCAGATCCACCGGCCGAAGCTCATCGAAAGCGCCGAGGCCTTCGCCCCGGACTTCAAGCTCCCCCAGGAAAAGGGGTTGGCGACGGCTTGCGAGCTGATCATGGACATCTACGAATGCGACTATACGCGCATTTCGAATTGCGATACCGTCGCCCGCTGGGCGAGCGCCGCGTTCCCCAAGGCGTCGGGCTTGAAGACGATCGGCCCCCCCGACGCGCCCGACTTCGGCCATGCCAAGAAGAAGACGGCCGGGCCGTCCGTCATCCAACTCCTGAAGCAGGGCTCGAACATCAGCCATTACTCGATGAACTGGCTGATGATCGTGGTCAACGTCGTCAGTCGCGAGCCGTTCCCCCTCAAGAAGGCGGTCGAGAGCGCCATGCGCTATTTCCGGGGGAAGTCGGCGGTCTGCTGGGTGCTGCCGCGCGGCCTCAAGACCCAGAACATCGCCGATGTCGCGGACGCGACCTCGATGTTCCGGGTGGATTTGCCTTAAGGACGGTCGGGGAGGGTTACTCCACGATCTCGGAGGCGAAGACGAGCGTGACGCCGTAGGCCTCGGCCAGGCCGAGGTAATTTCGGAGCGCGGCGAGCGTCTCGGCCTTGGGATGGCAGATGCCGACCGCCCGCCCGGCGTCGCGCGCCTTCCGGAAAAGCTCCTCGATCCGGCCCTTGATCGCCCCGTCCTCCAAAACTCCGTCGAGGAAAACGTGCCGCTCGGCCGCGGGCACGCCCAGGCTGCGCGCGGTTTCGTAGGCGACCGAGGAGCTGGTCGTCCGGCTGTCGACGAAGTACAGGCCCTTGTCCCGCACGACCTCGAGGATCACGGGCATGAGGACGCCGTCCTCCGTGACCTTCGAACCGGCGTGGTTGTTCACCCCCCGGCATCCCGGGATCTGCTCGAGGCAGGCCAGGACGCCGGCGCGGACCTCGTCCCGGCTCATCCCCGAGGAAATCATCCCTCCGGGCGTCCGGGCCGGCTTCACCAGCGATTCGAGGGGCAGGTGGAGCATGACCTCGAGGCCGCATTCGTGAGCGGCCTTGACGCTGGGCAGGGTTTCGGCGGCGAAGGGCAGGACGGAGGCCGTGATCCTCCGGCCCAAGGCGCACAGCGCCCGCAGGGGCTCGAGGCTGTTCCCCAGGTCGTCCATGATGATGGCCGCCCGCGCGGGCTCGCCAGGCGTCCGCGGCTGCGGGCGGGCGGCCGGCTTCCTGGCGGGGGCGAGGGGCTTGCCGCCGGGGCTTTCGCGGCCGGGCGTCTTGCCTTTTGTTTCGGAGGGAATGGGGGAAGGTCCGGTCAAGGCGCGCCGGGACGGCCGGCCGCCGCGGTCCAGAAGAAGAAAAACGGCCAGGGCGATGACTCCGACGGCCAGGAAAGCCAGGGGAAGCGAGAGCGATCGCCTCATCGATCAGCGGCCGGGGGCGAGGCCGGGAGTCTTGTCGAGGTAGTCCTTCGTCTCCATCTTGCGGAGGTCGATTTTAATATCGGGCGTCACGCCCTTGCCCCAGAGCTTGTCGCCCGAGGGAAGGAAGAACACCGCGGTGGTGAGGACAAGCGCGTCGCCCTGGTCGAGGGGGAAAATCTCCCGCCGGCCCGTCAGGCCGGGGGTCGCGATTCCCACGACCTTGGCTCGCTTCTGGTCGCGCAGGGCTGCGGCCGCGATCTCCGCCGGGCCCATCGTCGCCTGGTTCACCCAGACCGCCAGGGGGAGCGTCTCGAGGGCCGGCGCGGCCGGGCAGCCGAGGTCGTCCTTCGCCCCGCCCTTCTTTTCGAAGTAGCCGATCCGGTCGGATTTGAGGAAGATGTTCAGGAAGGCCGCGGCTTCGGCTGCGTCCCCTTCGTGGCAGTCCCGCAGGTCCAGGATGAGCGGCCCCACGGCCGACGTCAGGCCGGGAAGAACGGTCTTGCGGAATTCGGCGGCGAGGGGGGGGAAGAAATGGTGGATCCGCACAATCCCCGCCGTCCCCTTCTGGGCGCTCATGGTGAAGGATTTGTCGTAAATCGTCGCGCGCTCGATGTCCAATTCCTTGGTGGCGTTGTCCCGGATGACCCGGAGCTTGACCTTGCCGCCGACCGGATCTTTGAGACGGACTTCCGCCTCGGTCAGGCTCCAGATGATGGTCGATCGGTCGTCTACGGCGCTCAGGGTGTCGCCTACTCGGAGTCCAGCTTTCGCCGCCGGTGAGGTTTCGAGGACGCCGACGACGAGCGGAAAGGCGTTCGCCTGCTTGAAGAGGATGGCGCCGATGTCCTTGAGCGGGGCTTTGGCTGCGGCGGCGTAGGTGGCCGCGGCCGGCTTGTCGAGGTAGCCGGAGAGGACGTCGAGGGAGTTGATCAGCCCTTGGAAGGCGCCGTCCATGACTTTTTTAGGGTCGGGCTCCTCGAGGTAATCGGCTTTGATGTAGCCGATCACCCGCTCCATGACCTGGAAGCTTTCGCGGGGCGAGGGCTTCTGGGGAGCGCCCGGGAAGATGCCCTTTTCGAGCCAGAAAAAGAAGGCCGCGGCGGCGAGGGCCGACGTCAGGAGGACCCGGACTTTCCTTGTTTTCAGCATGATTTGCACTTTAAAAGATGCCGGATTGTATCACCTTCGCGAGAGCCATTGCAAGGGATCGAGGGGTTTGGCTTGATAGCTGATCTGGAAATAGACCGAAACTCCGACGAGCGAGCCCGTATCGCCCGCGACGGCTATCACCTGGCCGCCGGACACGAAGTCGTTCAGGCCGACGAGGAGTTCGGCACAGTGGCCGTAGACCGTGTGGTAGGACCCTCCGTGGTTGATGATGATCGAGTACCCGTATCCCTGGATGTAATCGGCGAAGACGACCTTTCCCCCATGCACGGCCCGCACCTGGAGGTCATCTTTGGGCGGGGCGATCTCCAGGCCGTTGTTCATGGTCACGGTGTTGTATTGAGGATGGCGCTGGATCCCGAACTTCTGGACGACGGCGCCGGGGGACGGCCAGGGGAGCTTCCCCTTCCGGTCGAGGAACGGGACCAGGGGAAACATCAGGCCGGGGGATTGGGCTTCGAGCTTCTGGAGGATCTTTTGCAGCTCCTGGGCCCGGAGGTTTAGCTCGTTGATCGTCTGCTCGTAGGTCTTCTTGTTCGACGTGATCTCGCCGACGAGCGCCCGGTACCGCTCCTCCTGGACGTCGAGCTCGGCCTTCTTGGCCGTCGCTTTCCGGATGAGGTCCTGGATTTCGCCTTCTTTGGCCTTGTGGGCCTCGGCCTCTTTCCCGAGGTCGGTCAGGTTCTTGGCGTAGTCGGTGATCACCCGCTCCTGGGCGTCCGCGAGGAGCCCCAGGTGCTTGGTTTCGCCGAGCAGCGTGGCCAGGCTCGAGGACTCGAGGATGACCCGAAGGATGTCGAACCGCCCGTATTTGTAGAGGGTGACGAGGATCCGGGCCAGGGCGTCGCGCTCTCGGTCCAGGTTGGACTGGATCGCCGGGATGTTCTTGGCGATCGAGGCGAGGTCGGCCCGGTTCTTGCCGAGCTGCATGGAAAGGAGGGTGAGCTCGTTGCGGAGAAGGCTCTTCGTGTACCCGATCCGGTCGAGCGCCGAGAGCGTGGTCTTTTCCTTCTTTTCCTCCTCGGCCAGCTTGCCCCGGAGGCTGTCGATCTCGACCTGGATCCGGGCCAGGCGCTGTTCGTAGTCCCGGGATTCGGACGCGCCCTGCGGAGCTGCCGTGGTCGCGCTGCCAGCGCCTGCCGCTCCGCCCTGCGGGGCGGCGAGGGCGAGGAGGAAGAGCCCGAGGAGGGCGGCCGGGACGGGGGGGATCGGTTTCATTTTCGGGAGAGGTAGACCGCGCCGCCGACGAGCCCGACCAGCAGCCCGAAAACGACGTCGATGATCGAGAAAGACCAGGCGGCCTCGGCCGGCATTCCGTAGAAACGGAAAATCTGGACGTAGGCGCCCTCGCGTAGTCCGAAGCCGTTGATCGTGATGGGGATGTTTTGGATCAGGTGGACGATGGGAATGAAGATGAAATAGTCGAGGAGCCCGACGGGCAGGTGGAGGGCCTGGCCGATGAGGAAATAGTAGAGGATGACATTCAGCTGGAGGAGCACGGCCAGGACAGAAGCCCGGGCGAACTCCGCCCGCGCCTCGCGGTAGCGGAGGATCGTCCCGCGGAAGGCGATGATCGTGTGCTTGAACCGGCCCGGCAGCCCTCTCTCGGGGAGGCGGGCCAGAACCCGTCCGACGGCCGGGAGGAAGAACAGGGCCGCAGCGGTCAGTCCGACGATCCCCAGGGTGAGCGCCGCCCAGATGATCGGTATGCTGCGGGCCATGTCGAGGCGGAAGAGCGACGCGACCAGGGCGAAAAGGAAAAGGACGATGATCCCGGTCGCGCGCTCGACGAGGACGACGGCCGAGGACCGGACGAGCGATTGGGAATACTTCGACCCGTCCCAGATGCGGACCACGTCGCCGCCGAAGCGCGTGGGCAGGAAGTTGTTGAAGAACGTCCCGACGAGGTAGGACTTGACCAGGAAGGAGAGGGGGACGTCGTCGCCCTGGGCCCGGATCAGGATGCGCCAGCGGTAGGCGCTGAACAGCAGGCCGAGCGTGTGGAGGGAGAAGGCGACGGCCAGCCACCCCCAGGCCACGCCGGCGAGCGTGCGGCCGATGTCCCGAAACGAGACCTTTGAGGTGAGGAAGAAGAGAACGAGAGCGGCGGCGGAAAAGGCCAGCTTGAGAAGGAACGAGAGCGTTCTGCGCTTGGCCATCACCGTTGTATTACCACAATCGGGGGGCGATGGAAAGGCGTCCGGCCCCGGCCCGGGCCTCGATCGGGTGAAAGCGCCCTCGCCCTCCGCGGGATTTCCTCCGCCCTTGTCGGTTGACAGGGAACGTCCGTTCGGCTACAATATATGCATATTTTCCTTGCCAAATTGGGAGGCTATAAAATGATCAAGAAACTCAGTGTTCTTTTGGCGATCTTGCTGGTCGTTTCCGGCCTAGCGTCGGCCTCGTCGAAAGAGTTCTCTATGGGCAGTTTCTACCTGACGCCGCAGGTCGGGATCAACTCGTATGGGGGAAGCATCCCCTTCGGGGTCAATGCTGAATACGCATTGACCGAGAATATCGGCATCGGCGGCTCGGTCATGACCCAGCTTTGGAGCGATTCGTACGCCTCCTATACGTGGATCATGCTCTCCGCGGAGGCGAACTATCACTTCATCAAGCTGGCCGCGGACAAAATCGACCTTTATTTAGGCGTAGGCCTTGGCTATGGGATCTGGAGCGAGAGCTATTCCTCCGGCACCCTTACGGGCGGACTCTCAGGCGGCTCGGGCCTGATCCTGGAACCCATCTTCGGAGGCCGGTACTATATTTCGCCCAAGATGGCCATCAGCCTTAGAGTATTCGCTCCTTTGGTCACAGGTGGGGGCGTCGGCGGCGCGCTCGGCGTGACCTTCTGCCTGAAATAAGCTCGTTTCAAGCCCGAATCCGGTAATGATTCGACAAAATTAGGTTCAATTCTGAGAATAAAGGAGATTGCGATGAAAAAGACCCTTACTGTCCTAGCGATAATCGTCGTTGCGGCGATTTCGCTGCACGCCGACATCTACATCAAGACCAAGACCCACACCGACGCCATGTCGGTCATGGGCCAGAACACCCCGGCCAGAGATGATGTCAGCGAGTCGTGGATCGGCGACAAGGTATTCGCCACGGTCACGCCCGAACAGACGATGATCATCGACCTGACTAAGAATGTAGCCTTTATGATCAACCCCAAGTCGAAGACCTACGTCGAGACGCCCCTGCCCCTCGACTTCAGCAAGATCCTGCCCCCGCAGGCCGCGGCCATGGCCGGCATGCTCAAGATGACGGCCACCGTGACGCCCACGACCGAGACCAAGAAGATCGGCACCTGGAACTGCACGGGCTACGACGTGAACTTGACGATCATGGGCATGGCCATGAAGATGCGCTCCTGGGTGAGCGCCGACGTGCCGTTCGACTTCGCGGACTTCAACGCTAAGTTCATGGGGAACATGCTCAAGGGCCAGATGCGGCTCGACGATGCCTCGGCCATGGAATTCGCCAAGATGAAGGGCTACCAGATCGCGAGCGACATGACCGGCGACATCATGGGCGCCAAGATGCACACCGCGACCGAGGTCATGGAGATCACGAAGAAGTCTCCCCCGGCGGGCGCTTATTCCGTCCCGGCCGGCTTCACCAAGACGGCGACCCTGAACATGGAGGACCTCCAGAAGCGGTAAGCCGCGCAGCGATTTAGAACACCGACCGAACGGGGCGCGGCCCCGGTTCGAAAGGACCGGGGCCGCGCCCCTTTTTTATTCAATCATCATTGCGAGCCCAGCGGGTCCTGTCGCCGACCAGCCCCGGTCGGCGCCAGGACCCGCCGGGCGCGTCCTAGACGTACTCCCCCCAGGCCTTGATCTGGAGGTCGTCCACCGTCTTGTGGGCGATCGCCTGGACGAAGAGCTCGGCCACCTGGAGGTTCGTCAGGAGGGGAATCGAGAAGTCGACGGCCGTCCGGCGGAGGATGTAGTCGCTGTCGAACGAGGACTTCCGCTCCGGGTCGGGGATCGAGATCACGAACTCGATCTTCCGCTCGGTGAGATACTCCATGATATTGGGCGTCCGGTTCTCGTGAACCTTGTGGAGGAGCGTGTTGGGCACGCCGTGGGCGGCCAGCACGGCCGAGGTCTGCTCCGTGGCGTAGATCGTGAACCCCAGGTCGCGCAGGACCTCCGCCGATTCCAGGAACTTGAGCTTGTCCGCCCGGCTGCCGATGCTGAGCAGGATCGAGGTGCGGGGCAGGACGAACCCGGCCGAGAGGATGGACTTAAGGAAGGCCTCGTGGACGTCCTCGCCCAGGCAGGCGACCTCGCCCGTCGAGGCCATCTCCACGCCGAGCGTCGGGTCGGCGCCCTTGAGGCGCGAGAACGAGAACTGGGGGGCCTTGACGCCCACGTAGTCGAGGTCGAGGGTCGATTTCCGGTTCCGGGCCGGCCGGCCCAGCATCGCCTCGACGGCCAGCTCGACGAAGTTGACCCGCGAGACCTTCGAGACGAACGGGAACGAGCGGGAGGCGCGAAGGTTGCACTCGATGACCTTGATCTCGCCCGCCTTGGCCAGGAACTGGATGTTGAACGGGCCGGTGATGTCGAGGGCGGCGGCGATCCGCCGCCCCGTGCTCTGGATCTTGCGGATCGTGCCGAGGTAGGTTTTTTGGGGCGGGAGGACCATGGTCGCGTCGCCCGAGTGGACGCCCGCGTTCTCGACGTGCTCGACGATGGCCGAGGCGATGATCAGGCCGTCCTTGGCCACGGCGTCCATCTCGATCTCCTTGGCCCGGAGGATGAACTTGCTGATGACGACCGGATACTCGGGCGAGACCTTCACCGCCTTCTTGAGGTAGGTGTCCATGTCGGCCCGGTCGAAAACGACGCTCATCGCCGCGCCGCTCAGGACGTAGGACGGCCGGACGAGCACGGGGTAGCCGGCATCCTCGGCGAACGCCTCGGCCTCGCGGATGCTCCGGAGCTCCTTCCAGGCCGGCTGGTCGATGCCCAGGCCGTCGAGGAGCTTCGAGAACTTGTAGCGGTTCTCGGCCATGTCGATTGATTCGGGCGACGTGCCGAGGATGCGCATGCCGGCCGTGCGGCATTTCATGGCCAGGTTGTTCGGGATCTGGCCGCCCATGGAGAGGATGACGCCCCGCGGCTTCTCGCGCTGATAGATGTCCAGCACCCGCTCGAAGCTCAGCTCTTCGAAATACAGGCGGTCGCAGATGTCGTAGTCCGTCGAGACGGTCTCGGGGTTGTAGTTGACCATCAGCGTCTCGACGCCCATCCTTTTGAGCGCGGTTACGGCCGAGACGCAGCACCAGTCGAATTCGACCGAGGAGCCGATGCTGTATGAGCCCGAGCCGAGGACCATGACCTTGCCTCCGCCGGCTTTGAAGCGGACGTCGTCCTCCCGGCCGTGGTAGGTGAGATAGAGGTAGTTCGTCCGGGCCGGGTATTCGGCGGCCAGGGTGTCGATCTGCTTCACGACGGGCAGGATCCGGAGGCGCGTCCGGCGCTTCCGGACCTCGAGTTCGTCCGAGCTAGTGAGGATGGCGATCTGCTTGTCCGAGAAGCCCTTCTTCTTGGCCTCGCTCATGAGCCCGGGGGAGACGTCGTGGAGGGCGCGGCCGCGGAGGGTCTCGGCGAGATCGACGATGGACTTGATTTTAAACAGGAACCAGCGGTCGATCCTCGTCAGGCGGTGGATCCGGTCGACCGACCAGCCCTTCCGGAGGGCCTCGGCGATCCCGAACAGCCGCTCGTCGGTGGGTTGGGAGAGCTCCTTCTCCAGGTCGCGGAAGGAGTAGCTCTCGTTGCCCACGACGCCGTACATCCCGATCTGGAGCATCCGGGTCGCCTTCTGAATGGCCTCTTCGAAGCTCCGGCCGATGGCCATGACCTCCCCGACCGACTTCATCTCCGAGCCGATCTTCTTCGAGACGCGGCGGAACTTCTTTAGGTCCCAGCGCGGGATCTTGACCACGAGGTAATCGAGGGCCGGCTCGAAGCAGGCCGTGGTCTTGCGGGTGATGGAGTTCGTGAGCCCGGGCAGGGTGTGCCCCAGGGCGAGCTTGGCCGCGATGTAGGCCAGCGGGTAGCCGGTCGCCTTGCTGGCCAGGGCGGAGCTGCGCGAGAGCCGGGCGTTGACTTCGATGATCCGGTAGTCGCCGTCGCGTGGGTTGAGGGCGTACTGGATGTTGCATTCGCCCACGATCCCGAGGTGGCGGACGGCCTTGATCGCGATCTCGCGCAGGCGGTGGTACTCGGTGTTGGTCAGGGTCTGCGACGGGGCGATGACGATGCTCTCCCCGGTGTGGATCCCCATCGGGTCGAAATTCTCCATGTTGCAGACCGTGATGCAGTTGTCCACGGCGTCGCGGACGACTTCGTATTCGACTTCCTTCCAGCCCTCGAGATATTCCTCGATGAGGACCTGGGGGGCGTGGGCGAAGGCCTTTTTCAGGGTCTCCCGCAGCTCGTCCTCGTTCCGGGCCAGGCCGCTGCCCCGGCCGCCCAGGGAGAACGCCGCGCGGGCCATGACGGGGTAGCCGATCTTCTCCGCGACCCGCAGGCCGTCCTCCAGCCGGCTCGCCGCGATCCCGCGCGGGGACTTGAGGACGGCTTCGGCCAGCTTGGCGTTGAAGAGCTCGCGGTCCTCAGTGTTGCGGATGGCTTCGACCGGGGTGCCGAGCACGGCCAGGCCGTGGCGGGCGAGGGCGCCCGATTCCCAGAGGGCCAGGCCGCAGTTGAGCGCGGTCTGGCCGCCGAAGGAGAGCAGGATCCCGTCGGGCTTTTCCCGGGCGATCACCTTTTCGACGAAATCGGGCGTCACGGGCAGGAAGTAGATCGTGTCGGCGAGGTGCTCGGAAGTCTGGATGGTGGCGATGTTGGGATTGATGAGGACGACCTTGAGGCCTTCGTCCTTCAGGGCCTTGATGGCCTGGCTGCCGGAATAGTCGAATTCGCCGGCCTCGCCGATCTTCAAGGCGCCGCTGCCGAGGACCAGGACTTTCTTGAGGCGGCGCCCCGGCACGGCGGCGCCGGCCGGGTGGGCGCGCTTCGCCTTCGGGCTCACCGCAGGCCTCCGAGGAACTCGTCGAACAGGAACTCGGTGTCCGTCGGCCCGGGGGCCGCCTCCGGGTGGAACTGGACGCTCATGAAGGGCTTGGAGACGTGGCGGACACCCTCGTTCGTCCCGTCGTTGGCGTTGGTGAACCAGGGCTTCCAGGGCTTGGGCAGGCTGCGGACGTCGACGGCGAAGCCGTGGTTCTGGCTGGTGATGTAGCAGCGCTTCGTGCCCTCCTGGAGGCAGGGCTGGTTCTGGCCGCGGTGGCCGAACTTGAGCTTGTAGGTGTTGGCCCCGGCCGCGAGCGACAGGATCTGGTTACCGAGGCAGATGCCCAATAGGGGGATATTGTCCTGCATGAGGCGTTTGACCGCGGCGATCGTGTCCGGGCACTGCTTGGGGTCGCCCGGGCCGTTGGAGATGATGACGCCGGCGGGCACGTGCTCGACGATGCGCCCGGCGGGCGTCGAGGCGGGGACGCGCACGACGCGCACGCCGCGTCGGACCAGCGATTGGATGATGTTGAGCTTCGTCCCGCAGTCGATCAGGACCACGGTCCGCGTCGCGTCCTTGTTGTAGACCTTGATCTTCTTGGCCGTGACCTCGGCAACGAGGCGGCGCTTGTTCGGATCGGGGATGAGCTTCGCCTCGCGGCGGAGCGAGCCGAGGTCGACCTTGGAGAAATAGGTCTCGAGGATGCCGAGCATCACCCCGTGGACGCGGAGCCTCTTGGTCAGGGCCCGCGTGTCGATCCCGGAGATCCCCGGAATGCCGTTCTCCTTGAGCAGGTCGGAGAGCGCGGCTTCCGAGGTGGCGTGCGAGGGATGCTCGCACAATTCGCTGACCGCGTAGCCCCAGATCTTGGGCTTGTCCGACTCGAAGCTCCGGGGGTTGATCCCGTAGTTTCCGATCAGGGGATAGGTCTGGCAGAGGATCTGGCCGTGATAGGAGGGGTCGGTGATGGATTCGGGGTAGCCGACCATGCCCGTGTTGAAAACGACCTCCCCCGAGACTTTGGCGAAGGCTCCGAACCCTTCGCCCGGCCAGACGCTGCCGTCTTCGAGGACCAGGATCGCTTTCAAAGAGGGGAAATGCTCCTTTCGAGTCGGCCCATTATAAGTTATGGTTCCAGGCAAGGCAATACCGAAATCGGTGACAGTAACCTGATTTCCGAATTAAAATGGAGACACAATACCCGGTCCCTCAAAATGAGGACACCCAGCCTCCAATTTCGCGATTAGCGCTTAGTTCCGACGGTGGGTGTCCCCATTTTGGGGTATTGTGTCTCCAAAACGCGGGTGATAAGATCGGCTCGGCCCATGGACAAGATCAACCGGATCAACCCCCTGCTCGAGATCCTGCGGACCTCGCCCGGCCGGGTCAACAAGATCCTCCTCCAGAAGGAGGGCGGGCGGCGGCCGGCGGGCGAGATCGTGGCCCTGGCCAAGGCCGGACACATTCCCTATCTCTTCGTCCCCAAGCAGGCCCTCGACAAGCTCTCCGCCTACCACCAGGGCGTCGTGGCCCTGATCGCCCCGAAGGAGTTCATCCCGTTCGAGGATATCCTCAGCCGCGTGGAAACCGTCCTGGCGCGGGACGCTGCCCTGGATAAGGCTTCGGATCCGCTGGCGAATCCCTTCCTCGTTCTCCTCGACGAGATCGAAGATCCCCAGAACCTCGGGGCGATCCTCCGCAGCGCCGAGGTCGCGGGCGTGGACGGGGTCATCCTCCCCGAACGCCGGAGCGCCGGCTTGTCCGAGGCCGTCTACGAGGTGTCCGCCGGGGCCCTCGAGCACCTCCGCGTCGCCCGCGTGCCGAACCTGGTCCAGGCGATGGAGCGGCTCAAGTATCTGGGCGTCTGGCTCGTCGGGGCCGAGGGCGGCGTCGAGGGCGGCTACTGGGAATTCGATTACGCCCTGCCCGTCGGCCTGGTCCTCGGCTCGGAGGGCCGCGGCCTGAGGCCCCTCGTCCGGAAAACCTGCGACAAGGTCCTTTCCATCCCCGTGCGGGGTAAGGTCAATTCCCTGAACGTGGCCTCGGCCGCCTCGGTCTTTCTCTTCGAGGTCGTCCGGCAGCGGGTCGGGGGCTGAAAAAGGGGACACAGAACCCCGAATTCGCTTTGTTGAAGGGAAGCGAGTGTTCTGTGTCCCCTTTTTCAAATTGACAGCTCCCCCCCGCTCCCCTTAGAATAGCCGCGTATCAGCGTACCAACGCCGAACGGAAAATCCATGGCCATCGTCGAAGATTTTTATCAGTTGGAGCGCCCCATCACCCTGCTCAAGGAGCAGATCGACGTCCTCGCCCTGACCGCCGAGCCGGGGGCGCGGGATAAAATCGCCGCCTTGCGCCGGGAGATCGAGGAGGAGTGGGTCAAGATCTACCCCAACCTGACCCCCCACCAGATCGTCCAGATCGCCCGCCACCCCAAGCGGCCTTACACCATGGACTACATCAAGCTCCTGATGCAGGATTTCACCGAGATCCACGGCGACCGGCGCTTCGCCGACGACCCGGCGCTCGTGGCCGGCCTCGCCTTCTATAAGGGCGAGACCGTGGCGGTCGTCGGGCACCAGAAGGGCCGGTCGACCCGCGAGCGGATCGACCGCAACTTCGGCCAGATGAACCCCGAAGGCTACCGCAAAGCCCTCCGGGTGGCGAAAATGGCCGAGAAGTTCGGCTTCCCGTTGGTGAGTTTCATCGACACGCCCGGCGCCTACCCCGGCCTCGGGGCCGAGGAGCGTGGCCAAGCCGAGGCCATCGCCAACAACCTCAAGGTCTTCTCCTCTCTCCGGACCCCGATCGTCATCGTCGTCATCGGCGAGGGCGGGAGCGGCGGGGCCCTGGGCATCGGCATCGGCGATGCGGTGGCGATGCTCGAGAATTCCTTTTATTCCGTCATCAGTCCCGAGGGCTGCGCGGCCATCCTCTGGAAGGACCAGAACGCGGTCAAGCAGGCCGCCGCGGCCATGAAGATCCGGGCGCGCGACCTCTACGCCTTCGGAATCATCGACGAGATCATTCCCGAGCCGCCCGGAGGGGCCCACATCGATCCCGACCGCACGTTGGCGGCCGTGGACGAATACCTGGCCCGGACCCTGGCCGCCCTCAGGACGGTGCCGAAGCCCGATCTCCTCGAGGCCCGCTACCAGAAGTTTCGAAAGATGGGGATCTTCACCGAATCGTGAGCGCCGAAACTCCCGCCAAAAAAGAGCTGACCGCCGTCAAGGGGACGCACGACATCCTCCCCGGCGAGGTTGAGGTCTGGCAGAAGGTCGAGACCGTCGCGGCACGCCTGTTCGAGAGCTACGGCTACCGCGAGCTCCGGGCGCCCGTCATCGAGCATACCGAGCTCTTCGAGAAGGGGACGGGCGAGACGACCGACATCGTCACGAAGGAAATGTACACCTTCGTCGACAAGGGCGGCCGGTCGATCACCCTCCGCCCGGAATATACCCCGTCCGTGGCCCGGGCCATCGTCGAGCACCGGCTCGACCTCCTGGGCCTTCCCATGCGCTATTACTACATCGGCCCCATGTTCCGCTACGACAAGCCCCAGAAGGGCCGGTACCGGCAGTTCCACCAGATGGACGTCGAAGTCTTCAACGAGAAGGACCCGGCCGTCGACGCCGAGATCATCGAGATGGCCGACGCCCTCCTCCGCACGCTCGGGGTCACGCAGACCGAAACGCTCATCAACTCGGTCGGCTGCCGGGCCTGCCGTCCGGCCTATTCCCAAGCCCTCCGGGAGGCGGCCGGCCTCGTCCGCGACCGGCTCTGCCCCGACTGCCGGCGCAAGATCGAGACCAACCCCCTCCGCATCTTCGACTGCAAGGTCGAAGGCTGCCGGGAGGCGGCCCGGAGCTTTCCCAAGATCTCGGAATTCCTCTGTCCGGAGTGCCGGGACCACTTCGCCGGAGTCCGGGCGGCGCTCGACCTCTACGGCCTGAGATACAAGGTGGACCCGAACATGGTCCGAGGCCTTGACTACTACACCAAAACCACGTTCGAGGTGATCGCCCTCGGCGGCGGCCAGCAGAACGCGGTCCTGGGCGGCGGCCGCTACGACGACATGATGAAGGACTTCGGGGGGCCGGACATTTGCGGGATAGGGTTCGCCCTGGGCGTCGAGCGGCTCGTGGCCATGCTGGCTCTTGCTCCCGAGCCGCGCAAGTCGCTCTACGTCGTTCACATGGGCGACAAGGCCCGGGCCGAGGCCATCCGCCTGGCCCGGATGTTCCGCCGGGCGGGGGTGGAAACGCTCATCGAATACGCCGGCCGCGGTTTCAAGGCCCAGTTCTCCCGGGCCAACAAGCTCGGCGCGGCCTGGGTGCTGATCATCGGCGACGACGAGCTGGCCAAGGGCTTCTTCAAGCTCAAGGACATGGCTGCTGGAACCCAGATCGAGGGCGCTCCCGACGCCCTGCTGGCCGTCATCAAGGAAAAACAATGAACGCCTGGAAACGAACCCACTACTGCGGCGCCCTGCGGGCCGGGGACGCCGGGGCCGACGTCTGCCTCCTGGGCTGGGTCCACAAGACCCGCGACATGGGCCACCTCGTCTTCGTCGACGTCCGCGACCGCGAGGGCCTGGCCCAGGTCGTGTTCCGCTCGGAGACCGCGGGGCTGATGGAAGAAGCCAAGAAGCTGCGGGGCGAGTTCGTCATCGGCGTCCGGGGCAAGGTCCGCCGGCGCGAGGCCGTGAACAAGGATATTCCGACCGGCGAGGTCGAGGTCGAAGCCGCGGACCTCAAGATCTTCGCCGCGTCCAAGGTCCCCCCCTTCGCCATAGCCGATCCACCCCAGGCCTCCGAGGAGCTGCGGCTCAAATACCGCTACCTGGACCTGCGCCGGCCCAAGATGCAGCGCTTGATGCGCCTCCGCCACGACGCCGCCCTGGCCGCCCGCAACTACATGAGCCGGAACGGGTTTCTCGAGATCGAAACGCCCATCCTGGCCAATCCCACGCCCGAGGGGGCGCGGGATTATCTCGTACCGAGCCGGATGTACAAGGGCCGCTTCTATGCCCTGCCCCAGTCTCCCCAGCAGTTCAAACAGACGCTGATGATCTCGGGCTTCGACCGCTACTTCCAGATCGTCCGATGCTTCCGTGACGAGGACCTGCGCGCCGACCGCCAGCCCGAGTTCACCCAGATCGACATCGAGATGAGCTTCATCGACCGCGAGGAGTTCTTCGACCTGAACGAAGGCCTGATGGAGGCCCTCTTCGCCCTGACCGGACGGACGCTCGCCCGGCCGTTCCCTCGTCTGACCTATCGCGAGGCCATGGACAAGTACGGCTCGGACAAGCCCGACCTGCGCGTCCCGCTCGAGATGCGGGACCTCACCGAAATCGGCAAAGGCCTGTCCTCCGAGATGCTCAAGGCCGTATTCGCCGCGGGCGGCGAGCTCAAGGGCTTGCTCGTCCCCGGCGCCGGGAGCCTCTCCCGGGCCCAGCTCGACAAGCTGGGCGACAAGGCCAGGTCGCTCGGGGCCAAGGGCCTGGTCTGGATCAAGCGGCAGGACGGCTGGAAGGCCGGGCTCAAGCTGGCCGAGGCCGAGTACGAGCGGATCTGGGCCGGGCTCGGCGGGGGCGCGGCCGACCTGGCCCTTCTCATCGCCGACAAGCGCGACGTCGCCCTCAAGGCCCTTGGCGAGATCCGGCGGACCTGGCCGGTGGACGAGTCGCTGAAGAAAGGCACTCTGTCCTTCGCCTGGGTGACGGATTTTCCGCTCTTCGAGTGGAGCGAGGAGGAGCGCCGGTACGTCTCCATGCACCACCCGTTCACCTCGCCGGTCGAGGAGGACCTGCCGTTGCTGGAGAGCGAGCCGGGACGGGTCCGGGCCAAGGCCTACGACATGATCCTCAATGGGGTCGAGGTGGGCGGCGGCTCGATTCGTATCCACGAGATGAACGTCCAGCGCCGGATCTTCAAGGCGCTCGGCCTCTCCGACGCCGAGACCGAGGCCAAGTTCGGCTACTTCCTCGAGGCCCTGAGCTTCGGCGCGCCGCCCCACGGCGGGATCGCCTTCGGCTTCGACCGGCTGGTCATGCTCCTGGCCGGCGAGGAGTCCATCCGGGAAGTCATCCCGTTCCCCAAGACGACGAGCGCCATGGACCTCATGACGAACTCGCCGTCCGAGGTCGACGAGCGCCAGCTGGCCGATCTGGGGCTGAAGCTCAAATAGCTCCGGGCCGGCGCCCCGCCGCCCGACCCGCGGAACCGCCGCCTGTCGACAAAGGAGGAACGCCGTGCATCTGAATATCCGCCACCTCACCTTCGCCGCCCTCGCTCTCGGCCTCCTGGCCGCCGCCCGTCCCGCGCCGGGCCAGACGCTCAAGCCGGGCCCGCAGGTTTTGACGTTCTTCTCGGACGTCGATGACACCGAGCAGCCCTACGGGCTCTACCTGCCGCGCGGCTACAATCCCCGGAAGAGATACCCGCTCGTCGTCAGCCTCCACGGCGCCGGGTCGAACCACCGCCTGAACCTGCGCCGCGTGTTCGGGATGAGCAACGCCGGCGGCGAGACAGATGTCGAGGCGACCCGCTATTTCGCCGCGTTGAAGGATGTCGACTACATCGTCGTCTCGCCTTTCGCGCGCGGAACCATGGGTTATCAGGGCTTGGCCGAGAAGGACGTCTATGACGCCCTGGCCGACGTCCGGCGCCGGTTTTCGATCGACGAGGACCGAATTTATCTGACGGGCCTGTCCATGGGCGGCGGGGGCACGCTGTGGCTGGGGCTGACCCGGCCCGACCTTTGGGCGGCGATCGCACCCGTCTGCCCCGCTCCGCCGGCCGAGGCGGCGGACCTTGCGCCCAACGCCCTGAACCTCCCGGTCCACATCCACCAGGGCGGGGCCGACCCCGTGGTGAAGCCCGAGGGGACGCGCGACTGGGTGAAGAGGCTCAAGGATTTGGGAACCGACGTCGGATACACCGAATATCCGGACGTCCAGCACAACAGCTGGGAGAATGCCTATAAAGACGCGGCGATCTTCAGCTGGTTTGCGAAGTTCAAGCGGAACCGCTTCCCCGAGCGGGTGCGGTTTGTCACCACGCGCTACAAATACGACGGCGCATATTGGGTCCGGATCGACCGGCTCACGCCGGGCACGGCGGCGAGCGTCGACGCGAAATTCACATCGCCCAACCGGCTGGAGATCGCGACGGCCGGGCTCGAGGCCCTCACCCTGCGATTGGCGGGACACCCGAAGTTCGCGTCGGGCAAGCCTTTGGATGTGGCGATCGACGGGCAGGACGTCGCGGCGCGCGCCGCGGGCGGAGATCTCGCCCTCGTTCGCCGCGACGGCGCCTGGACGGCGGCCAAATACGAAGCGTCCGCCGGGGCGAAGCGCAAAGGCGCGGAGGGCCCGCTCGGCGAGGCGCTGGCCGGCCGCCACGTCTATGTCTACGGGACCGAGGGAAATCCGGCGCGCGAGGAATCGCTGGCCCGCCGCGACATTGCGGCCAAGGCGGCGGACTGGTCCTCGGCGAGGGGGCGGTTGATGGTCTTCCCGCGGGCAATCGCCGACCGCGAAGTACGGCCGAGCGATCTCGCGACCTCGAACCTCATCCTCTTCGGGACGAAGGAAACCAATGCCCTCATCGAGAAATTCGCGGACCGCCTTCCGATCCACTTGGATCCCGCGGCGGTATCGAATTATGGTCTGGTCTATATCTTCCCGATTGACGACCATTACGTCGTCGTCAGCTCCGGCCTGCCCTGGTGGACGCTACCGACGCGTGGCGCAGGAGCGCCGCAGGTCGTAACCGCGCCAAGCGCGGCCGCTCCGCCTCCGCCAGCCGCCCCTGCGCGCCGGGGAGGATTTGCCGCCGGAACCGCCCTCGGCCTCAACGCCTTCCAGGATTTCCTCCTTTTCAAGGATTCACCGGCGACACCGGTCGCGGAGGGGCGGTTCGACGGCGATTGGCGTCTCTCCGCGGCTTACGCGGAGAAGATGAATGCGGCGGGCGTGGTTGTTATCAAGGACGGCGCCGTCGCGAAGTGAGGAGGGTTCGCAGCGACCCCCGACGCCTACTCAGTCTACTATTCAAATTTAAACTTTTTTTCATTGAACAGGCGCGTGCAAGCGTCCACCACATCAGGATCATAAAAGATGCCCTTGTTCCGGCCGATTTCCTCCAGAGCTTTGTCTATCCCGAGCGCAGGCCGATAAGGTCGGTTGGAAGCCATGGCTTCGACGACATCGGCGACGGCCAAGATCCTTGCTTCGATTATTATCGCTTCCCCCGATAGACCGGAAGGATAGCCGGAACCGTTCATCCTCTCGTGATGTTGAAAGACGATTTGGGCGATCGGCCAGGGAAAGGCTATGTCTTTCAATATATCGAAACCCGCCTGGGGATGCTGCTTGAGCATGTCAAACTCGATTTTATTTAGTTTGCCCGGCTTGGACAGGATTTCCGCGGGAACGATGATCTTGCCGATATCGTGGATGACGGCAGCCATATGGACGGCTTCAGTTTTGTCTTTCGACAATCCCATCTCACCGGCTATGGCAAAGGAAAGTTGCGCCACCCGCTTTTGGTGACCCCCCGTGTAGGGGTCTCTTATCTCAGTTGTCCTCGATATGGACTCGATGGTCGCCTTCAGGGCATTTTGTAATTGCTCCGCACCTTGGAGGCGCTCCTCCTCGGCCTTTTTTCGATAGGTTATATCCGCCAGTAAAACTACCTTGCTCGGGGAATGGCCCTCAGGATCGGACGCCACGGAAACGCTCAGATTATAGGTCCGCTGCACGCCGCCTCGTTCCAGGACGATTTCCTTGGCGGATCCGATCGTACGGCCGGCTTTGCCGACCCGGTCGGGCCATTGAGGCAAAATCTGTTTCACGGAGAAGCCGAGGACATCCGAAATTCCGTGACCCAAAAATCGTTCCGCGGCAGGATTCAGGTCCAGGATGCGGTCCCAATCATCCAGGACGATGATGTAATCTTCAATGCGTTCAAAGATGGTATCGCGGGCATAAGGCAGCACTTCATGGAGGTGGAATCGCGGCAGATTCCAAACCAGGATCACGGCGCCGATAAAGGATACCCACGGCGTAATTCCAATCGACAGCTTCAAAAAGTCACTCAAGCCGAGTGTTTCAATGAGGGCGGCCAGCATGGGAAGCACCGCGGCAATCAGCAAGCCGGCGGATTCCTTGTTGCGGCCATGATGAAGCCGGACGACGCTCGAGATAAGCAGAAAGCTGCCGGTAAGAATCAGGACGACCACATAAGCCATGCAGATCCAATAAATCAAACCATAGGTGGGCTGAAGCGGCAGGTAGGGATTATGGCCGTCCAAGCCGGGGTTGCTCCAGATCAGGTTATGAACATGATTGGTACAAATCCCCACGATGCCTATGAGCGGCATGATGCCGAGAAGAGCATAAGCGTGGCGGGTCATCCATTTTTTTGGACCGATATGGTGAACGATATAGAGCAACCAAAACGTCAGGGCGATGACGCCCCAGATGAGCTGGGCTCCCATCAGATAGCTCTTATAGGAGGGAAAAGGCAGACCTATCTCCATGGCGTGCGACAGGACCCACAACGCGCAAGCCAGGAGAAGCGAAGCTCCAAAAAAACTCGCCCGGCGGTTAAGGTTCCGCCAGGGAAAGTAGATGGCGATGAGAAGGAGGCCCGCCGCGGCGGTGACTTCGGCAATGACGCTGGGAGACCACTGCCATAACATGATCTAATCTACTCCTAGCTCAGCGGCTTCCGAAGCGTCAATCCTTCAGCTTGTATCCCTTTTCCCGGAAGAGCCGCAGGCAGGCCGCAACGACGGCCGGGTCAAAGAGGACGCCCCCGTCGTTTTCGATCTCCCGGAGCGCGGCCTCGATTCCCAAGGAAGGTCGGTAGGGCCGATGGGAGGCCATCGCCTCGATGACGTCGGCCACGGCCAGAATTCGGGATTCGAGCATGATATCGTCCCCCTTCAGCCGCTGCGGATACCCGGACCCATCCATCCGTTCATGGTGCTGGAGAATCATTTTGGCGATGGGCCAGGCGAATTCGATTTCGCTGAGGATGTCATGGCCGATTTGGGCGTGGGATTGGATCAGCGCATATTCGATCTTCGAAAGAAGTGCCGGCTTGCTCAGGATTTCCGCGGGGATGGACATCTTTCCGATGTCATGAATCAGGCCGGTCACGCGGATGCCCTCCACCCGGTCCGGGGAGAGTCCCATTTCCTGGGCGATGGCCCGGGCGAGGTCCGCGACCCGCCTCTGGTGTCCGGCCGTATAGGGATCCCGGATTTCCGAAACCGAGGCCAGGACCTGGATGATGCCGGCGAGGGCTTTGCGCAGGCCGAGGAGGGTTTTCTGGAGACTGGCTTCGGCCTTCCGGCGCTCGGTGACATCCTGGTAAATCGATTGATACCGTTTCTGTCCGTCCCATATGATTTCTTTTCTGAAGACCTGGAGATGACGGATTTCGCCCGTTTTCCGGACGATGCTGATTTCATATTCGGAGGGGGCGTTCTCGCCGTTTTTCCGCTGCCGATCTCTCACCCGGAAATCGGCATAGCTTTCGGGCGTGTAGCGGTCCCTGAGGGGGATCTGATTCAGCTCCCGGAGGTCGGCATAGCCGAAAAAGTCCAGGATGGCCCGGTTGGCATAGATCGTTTCGCCTTCGGCGCTGACGATGCGAATCCCCAACGGAGATTCGTCCAGGGACAGGCGGAAGTTCTTTTCGGCGTTGCGCAGAGCCTCTTGCGTCCGCTGGCGCTCCGTGATGTCCCTGGATATGCCCAGGAGGCTGGTGGGCCTTCCGTTCGCGTCGTGGAGAAACTTGACCCGCGCTTCGGTGGAAACAATGGAACCGTCCTTGCGGAATTGCTGGAACTCATACTGGCTTGTGCGGTCGGGATCGCTGCCGGGCGCTTTCTCCCTTTCAAGCGCCTCGCCGATTTCGATCAAAACTCGCTTGTAGGAATCCGGCGTCACCGTTTTGTCCAGCGGGATTTCCATCGCTTCCGCCGGAGTGTACCCGCGGAGTTTTTGCACGGAGGGACTGAAGTAGGTGAACTTGTTCGTCCCGAGAGTCATGGTCCACACGATGTCCGTGGCATTGTCGGCCAGCAGCTTGTATTTCTTTTCGGATTCCTGTAGCTGCTCCTCTTTCCTCTTGCGGTCGGAGATATCCTGGAAGACGGTGATATTGGCTTGCCTGCCGGCGTACTCTATGACATTGGACGAGAGCATCACCGTCATCTTGGCGCTATATTTCGAATGGAGCTCAGTCTCGAAATCCTTGACTTCGCCCTCTTCCTGGATGAGACGGATAAATCGAGACAAATCCTCTTTCTGGCACCAGAACCTGGAAACGCGCATTCCAATGGCTTGGGGCGCGGGTACCCCGAACAGGTGGGACGCATGATCGTTGATGAACAGAACGCGGAGATCCTGGGCGGAGACGACAACGATGGGAAATTGCGCTTTCTCGATCAAAAGATGATACCGCGTTTCACTCGCTCGAAGCGCGGCTTCTGCCCATTTCCTTTTTTTCTGCTCTATGGCCTCGCGCAATTCCCGTTCGACGGCCGGCCCCAATCCGACCAACCGGTCCTTCATGACATAATAGTTCGCCCCGGCTTTCAGGGCCGCGACGGCGTTGTCCTCGCCGATGGTGCCGGAGACGAGGATGAACGGCAAATCCGGCTCGCGTTCGCGGAGCAATTCGAGCGCCCGCAGTCCGCTGAACTCGGGCAGATTGTAGTCGGCCAGGATGATGTCCCAGCCCTGGCCGATCTGGGCCAGAAATTCCGCCTCCGTCTCGACCCGCGTCCACTCCGGATCATAGCCGGCCCGACGCAGTTCGTGCAGGACAAGCTCCGCGTCGGCGGCCCGGTCTTCTACGAGCAGCACCTTGAGCTTCGTCGACATCGGTTCGCTTTCCTTCCCCCCTGCGCCTCTCGTCTAGAGCTTCGGAGGCTGGTTCAGGAGCAGCCAGTAGTAGCCGATCTGGCGGACGGACTCGGTGAATTGATCGAAATCGACGGGCTTCACGATGTAGCTGTTGATCCCCAGCTTGTACGCTTCGACGACATCGTTCTCCTGGCGCGAGGAGGTCATGACGACCACGGGCATCAGCCGGGTCCTCTCGTCGGCGCGGAGCTGACGAAGGACCTCGAGGCCGTCAACCTTCGGCAGCTTCAAGTCGAGCAGGATCACCTTGGGTATGACGGGGTCCCGATCTTGATAAGGGCCCCGACAGAACAGGAAGTCCAGCGCTTCCGCCCCATCGCGGACGATATGGATCCGGTTGGCGAGGTTGTGCTTGCGGAACGCGTGCAGCGTCAACTCCACGTCGTTGGGGTTGTCTTCCACCAACAGGACTTCCACGGCGTTCGTATTCATGAATTCATTCCTCCCAGCGTGAAATAAAACGTCGCGCCCTTGTCCGGCTCCCCTTCCGCCCATGCGCGCCCGCCGTGGCGGTGGACGATCCGTTGGACGATGGCCAGCCCGACGCCCGTCCCCTCGTAGGTTTCGGACGAATGCAGGCGCTGGAAAACGCTGAACAGCTTGCCGACATAGCGCATGTCGAACCCGGCGCCGTTGTCGCGGACGAAGTAGATGGTCTCCCCGTCCTTGCGGCTGGAGCCGACTTCGATGACCGCCGGATCCCGATGATGCGTGAATTTCAGGGAGTTGGAGAGCAGGTTGACGAAGACCTGCTTCAGCATCGCGCGGTCGCCTCGGCAGGAGGGCAGGTCGCCGACGGTCAGCTTCACCCGGCGGTCCGGTTGCTCGCCGCCCAACAGATCCATGGCTTCACGGACGAGCTGAACCGGATCGACGAGGCCGCCGGCCATCGCCTGCCGGTTGAACCGCGAGAACGAGAGAAGATCGTCCACCAGACGGCCCATTTGAAGCGTATTCGAGAGGACCAGGCCGAGGTAGCGTTGGATTTCCGGAGAAAGAAGTGCGGCGTGTTCGTCGATCAGGATGCGTGAAAAGCCGATCACCGCCCGCAGCGGCGCGCGCAGATCGTGGGACACGGAGTAGGTGAACGCTTCCAGTTCCTTGTTGGCCGCTTCCAGCTCTTTGCGGGTATTTTCCAGGCCGGCTTCGATCGCCTTACGCTCGGTGATGTCCTCGATGGCCAGGAGGATGATCCGCTCCTTGCCCAGCGGTTGTTCGATTTGCCGAGCGTTTAAAAGCATCGTGCGCTTGCCGATGCCGACAAAATCGTGTTCCACCTCGTAGCTATCGAAGGCCGCCTTTTGGGGAAGGATGGTTTCCAGCAGATCCCGCAGCTTGGGAATATCCCACTGTTTGTCGCCCAGATCATAAATGAGCTGTCCGACGGTGTCTTCAGGCTTGACCTTGAAGAAATCATAGAAGGACCGGCTGACTTTGACGACTCGGAGATCTTGATCTAGGACGATCAGGGGTTCACGGACCGTGTTTATGATGTTCTCGGCGAATTCACTAGGGTAATTTTTTAATAATTGGGCCGCTTCCAGCTTCTTCCGGGCCTTATTTGTCTGTTCCGCGTGCTTTTTCATCGTTTTCCCTTTCCCCGCGTTACCGGGGGTGCCTTCCCTCGAGTCCGGCGATGCCCGGGCTCAAGAACATCCCGCCGGCGGCGATCGTCCGGATCGCGGCGGCCAGCTCTTCCGGGGCCCGGTCCGTGATCATGAAGCCGTTGGCCCCGGCATGGATGATTCGCAGGACCAACCGGGAGTCCTGCTGGTCCGAGACCGCCAATAATTTAGAGCCGCCGAACTTGTCGCGGATTGCCGAGATCAGGGGCATCATGCTCGCGTCGAGCTGGTTCAGCTCGGCGATGACGACGTCGGGCGTTGACCTGAGCGGGCTCCCGGCCACGGCGTTTTCGCAGGTCATTTCGCCAATGACACACCAGCCGGGCAGAGCTTCGATCAGGAGCTTCAGACAGCGACCAGCATCGGAGCCGTCGCCAAGAAGGAGGATACCATGAG
Organism: Candidatus Aminicenantota bacterium; assembly: GCA_003141555.1. Lineage (GTDB taxonomy): Bacteria > Acidobacteriota > Aminicenantia > Aminicenantales > UBA4085 > FEN-413. The sequence continues at coordinate 82,386 of PLMN01000007.1, read as the reverse complement.
ACATTTGGGCCTGACCTTTTATTTTCATTTATGGGATCCGAGGCTATTCACCCTTATATAGAATCCCTCATCTCGAGGCTTTCGGAAATCCGGGGAAATCAGGATTTTGAGCTGGGGAAATCTTGATCCGGGGCCAGTGGGGAAATCGACCGGCGGCCGAGGCCGGTCAGGCGGCGGAGCTATGCGTCGAGAGACGTCAGGCCTTCGCGGATGGCGTACTTTGTGAGCTCGGCGATGCTCCGGAACCCGAGCTTATCCATGATGTGCTTGCGGTGAGTGTCCACGGTCGTGACGCTGACATGGAGGCGTTCCGCGATTTTGCGGCTGCTTTGGCCTTCGGCCAGAAGCTGCAGGACCTCCCGCTCGCGGGCCGAGAGAAGCGGCTTGCCGCCGGGGGACGCCTTGCTCAGCAGATTGAGATAGTCCCCGATGACCAGCTTGTTGATCTTAGGGCTGATATAGGTCCGGCCCGCCGCGACGGTCCGGATGGCGGCGGCGACCTCTTCGAACGCCGCCCCTTTGAGGACATATCCCGCCGCCCCCGCTTCGAGCATGTGTCGGACGAACCGGATGTCCGCATGCATGGTGAGGGCGATCACCTTGACCTCGGGGACCTCGGCTCGAATCCGGCGCGTCGCTTCGATGCCGTTGAGGTCGGGCAGGGCGATATCCATCAAGACCAGATCGGGTTTCAGCTCCCGGGCGAGGCGCACGGTCGAGATCCCGTCCCCGGCTTCCCCGACGACCGTCGCGCGGCCGGTCTTTTCGAGCAGCATCCGAAGACCTTCCCGCATCAGCTTGTGATCGTCCGCCAGCAGGATCTTCATCTCGGCTCGTTCTTTCGGACAGGGGGCCAAAGCGTCTTTGGGCCGGCCGCCTCGTTCTCCAAGGGCGTCCCGTTCGTCGCCGGGACGGTCAACGTGATGCGGCTCCCCTGTCCGGGCCTGGACTGGATCCGACAGGCCCCGCCGATCGTGGCCAGGTGCTCCCGGATGCTGAAAAGGCCGTAGCCCCCGTTCTCCGGCCGGGCGTTCTGGCGCGATGCGTCGAAGCCGATTCCATCGTCGGCCACGGTGAAGAATATTGTCTCGTCCGTCCGTCCGATCGCCACCGTCAAACGCCGGGCCTTCGCATGCTTGACCGTATTGAGCATCAATTCGCGAATGCAACGGAACAAGACCGCCTGGAGATCGGAATTCAGAGACTTCGCCACTCCGTCATCGTTAAACGCAAAATTGAGCCCATGGTCCCGGCTGATCTTTTCCCCGGCCCACTCGATCGCCGCCGCCAGCCCTAATTGATGGAGGACCGGCGGACTCAGCTCAAAAATCAGGGCGTGCGTTTGCTCGATGACCGTCTCCAGCAGATCGCGCAAGGCTCCCATGCTGCGCTTGTCGGATCTCGATTTCGAGGCGGCGGCGAGACCGCCGAGCTTCAATTGGACCAGGGCGAGGGATTGGCCGATCTCGTCATGGAGGCAGGTGGCCAGGCGCCGGCGCTCGCGTTCTTCGGTCCGCGAGAGTTCCAGGGTCAGAGCGCGCAGATTCGACTCGGATTCGCGAAGCGCCTGCTCCGTGCGCTTTTGCTCCGTGATGTCCACGTGCGTCGCCTGGTTGTAGCGCAGCGTGCCGTCCGAATCCTTGACGGCGCGCGCCGCGACGGCGACGTAGATCTGTGTCCCATCGCGCCTGCCCACGCAAAACTCCCTCGGCGCCGGGCCGCTTTTTTCATTGAGAATCCGGAGGACCTCCTTCCGCTCCTCCGGGTGGGCATAAAGTTGCCGCCCGATATTGTTGATTTCCGCGATGATCTCGTCTGGACCCGCATATCCGTACATTCGGGCATAGGTCGTGTTCACCCGGATCAGTCGCCCGTTCGGCAGGGTCTGCGAGATTCCTATCAAGGGATCTTCGAACAGGCTGCGGTATTCCGCTTCGGATTCCTTCAGTCTCTCCTCCGCGGGGGTGCGCCCGGCTTTTCGCCGGTCTTTTGCGGCTGCGGCCTTCTTTTTTTGGGCGGGCGAGTTTCCGCCGCCTTTTTTCGGTTTTCGAGGACCCGGCTTTTTCGAGGGCATGAGGAACCTGCTGACTATCCCTATTGTAAATCTTGCCCGCCGTCGAAATCAAGCCGTTGGATTTTCCTCAAAATCTCCGATTGGACGGCCGCGGGAATTCGGTGGCACACCGAATTCCGCGTCGGCTTACCGGACTTTGCGCGTTTCGGCGATAACCGCGCCCCCAACGCCCGCCAGGGTAAAGAGGAAGACGTGCCAGAAGACCTTGATCGCGAGAGGCCCGAGCGCCGGGGAGGAGGCCGCCGCGGCCGCGTAGAGCGGCGGCAGGAACGCAGTCGCCAGCGCGTAAAGCAGGCCGATGACCCCGGCGCTGATCGTCCCCAGGGCGATCCTTTTTCCCAGTCTGGAGCCGCCCGCCAGGCGGCTTATGAAGGCCGAGGCGAACGCAGGCACCCAGAGGGCCAACGCCCAGACGTTCTTGAGCTCGGGGACGCGCCCCCGGACCTTGAAGAAGCCGAAATCGAGGGCCGCAAGGCCCATCGTCGCGGCCAGGACGATGAGGAGGGCGGGCCACGTCCTCGCCTTTTTCCCGGCGTTCCTCCGCGCCCGGGCCTTGATCCGGTGCCGGATCGTCAGGGGAAAATTGTAGAACAGGTCGAAGACGGTGTGCTCCAGCCAGGCGCCTTTCTCCCCGAAGACGGGCACGATGTGGACGGCGCTCGTCGCCGTGTGGCCGGCCATGAACCGGGCGAGGTCGGGATAGCGATAAGCCATCTGGACCGGGAACGAGAAATACCCGATGTATTTGAAGAAGCTCATCCAGAAGGCGATGCTGTAGTCCTTGAAGTTCCTCTCCCGGAGGATGAGGCTGGTGGTGTAAATCCCGCGGGCGATCGAGCCGGGAGAGATGGGGATGATCTGGAAGAGGGCGAAGATGACACCCGTGGTCAGGGTCGCCTGCTGCCACGTCATCTCGGCGTGGAAGCGGAGATAGATGAAGGCCACGATCAGGGCGACGACGTGCGTCGTGGGCATGAGCACGATGTGGATCGCCAGGCTTTTCAGGTACTTCTGGATGAACGGCTCGTCGACCTGGGCGTCGATGCGGGCGGCTTCGGTGCGGGACAGCATGCCGTTGCGCTCGCCCGCGGCGAGCATGTCCCGGAGCCACTTCTTGCGCTCCTCGGCCTTGAAATACAGGCGGATCGGCCGGACGAAGATAAGGTAAAGCCTGTGCTTGAAGACGGCCTTGTCCGTCAGCATCCGGTGCAGCCCGGGCGGCAGGACGGACAGGGGAAGGTGGAGATAGAAGCGCAGGGGCGATTCGGCGAGGGACAGGGCCCGCGTCTCGGACACGCGGCCTTGCCGGTGCCAGCGGATGAGCGACTCGGCGATCCGGGCCCGGCTCGCGCGCAGGAAATAGCGCGGGCTCGTCAGCATCTTCCCGTAATGGCGCCGGAGGTCGCCCCGCCCCCAGAGCCTCCGCAGGAACGGGACGAGGACGAGCGGCGCGAGCCAGAGCGGGTATTTCCACCAGACCGGGCCGGGGAAGGCGAAGACGAGGAGGAGGGGCGTCGCGAGGGCCAGGAAGGGGAAGAGCATGAAGGCGAGCGAGCGGAGGGTGCTTCGCTCGAGTTTTGCCGCCGCGCGTTCGTCGGTCATCTTCCGGATCCGCCAGCTCTCGCGCATGGCGGCCAGGATCGATCTCCAAAGCCGGGGGCCGAGGAGCCGGACATGGTGGTGGGTGAAATCGGGAAGCGAATCGCGGTAGGAGGCATCCGCCGTCTTGAGCTCGTCGAGGGCGGGAGCCATATCGGCGAATGCGTCCGGGTGGGCGGCGAGGTAGGCGTCGAGCTTGCGGAAATCGCCCCGGTCGAACTGGACGAGGCTGCCCCGGAAGAGGCCCTGGAACACGAGCTTGACGTCGGCCGGGCATTGGGGCGTCACGGGTGTCAGGGCCATCCCGGCCTTGAAATCCACGGCCACCAGGCCGGCTTCGGGGTCGGGATCGCTCGCCAGGCGCTTCAGGGCGTTGGGCTGGCTCTTGAGCGACCACCATTCGTACTGGCGGGCGAGCTCCACGGCGCCCATCCGGTGCATGAGCTCGACCAGGCGGGCCATGAACGTCCGCTTGGCCCGGTATTCGGGCGAACCGACGCCAGCGCCGGGGCGGCCGGGTTTCCAGGCATGGCGGGTGTCGAGGTCGTCGTCGACCTCAAACCGCCAGAGCCGGCCGTCCACCCATTCGAGGACCTCTCCGCAGCTGCCGAGGGTCGGGTCGACGAGCGTCGCCAGGATGTCGGCCACGGCGTCCTCCCGGCCGAGCTCGATCTTTGCCGCGCGCCGGATGAATTTCTGCCAGAGGGCTTGGGCCCGGCCGGCGGCGGGGTTCACCTGGAGGGAGAACGGGCCTTGGAAAGCGAAGCCGTAGAAAAGGTCCCTGATTTTCTTGGCGAGCCCAGAAGGAGGGATGAGGATTTTGAGGGCATAGACGCCTCCCGGCTCGAGGCCTCGGACCTCACCTTCGTTGGGGGAGAGCTCGAGGAGCTTGATCTTGTAGACCTGACCGGCGAAGCCGCCGCCGACGAATTTAATGACCTCGAAGCGGGCCGCGGCCCGGCCGGCGGGGATGACGCCCCGCAGCTCGAATTCCAGCGTGGTTCCGGGCTCGTAGCGGCCGACCCGCAGGGGCCGGAGGATGTTCAGGCCGCGGAACTTGTCCTGGAGCTTCCTGACGGTCTCGACCGAATACGCGACGGTCATGCGTTCCCCCCCCCCGTCGAATTTCCTATGTTATCCCGAGCGCAGCGAGGGATCCCCTCTTCTTCGGAGGAAGATCACCGCGTCACTTCACGCCGGCGACGACGGCGTTCAAGACCTTCTTGGTCTCCTTGTCCTGGGCGAAGAAGACGACGCCGAGCTTCGACCGGTCGATCTTGGCGTGCCGCTCGGGGAACTTGAAGTTCTGGAAGCGGGTGCTCGTCTTCTCGAAATCCGTCAGGTAGGCGTCGGTCGCCTGTTCTGAGGCGGCCAGGTCGAACGTGACGGCCTTGGGCGCGGCGGGGTCGAGGACGGCGAGGTCGCGGACGACCATTTTGTGGAAGACGATTCCGTTCGAGCCCTTGTACTTTTCCTCTCTCTGGATGAGGACGACGTAGTATTCGGCGCCGGGCACGACCTTGTCGAACGAGGCCTCGACCTTGACCGCGTCGCCGGCGCGGGACGCCTTGGCCTTGAGGGCCACGGCGGGCACCGCGGCGAGGCGCGCTTCGATCCCGGCCCGATATTCCTTGTACTTGCCCTCGGCCATGCCCCGGCTGCCGCCGCCGACCAGCTTCTTGTCCCCGTCGATGATGATCGTCGGCGTACTGTTGACGCCATAGTAATCCTGCCGCTTCTTGGTCGCGGGGTTCATGATCGGATCGGGGCGCGGAATGGGAAGGTGGTATTCGAGGATGGCGAGATAGTCGGCCGGCACGGATTCGATCAGGCCGTCGAAGGCGAGGTCGGCCCCGACGCACGGAGGGCATTCGGACCCGGTGAAGATCTCGGCCAGCACGGCTTTGCCCTTCCAGCCGGGCTCGGGCTTGAATTCCTCGGGATGATACGGCAGCGCCTTGAGCTTGGCCTCGAGCGCGGCGTCGAAGCCGTCGGCCTTGCCGTTGAGCTTGACGTAGAGCTCCTTGGCCTTTTCGGCCGACTTCGCGTAGTTCTCGGTGGCGGCGAGGAGGTAGGCCTCGTAGGCCTCCTTGGTCTTGCCCTGAAGGACAAGGGCCTCGGCCTTGGTGTACGAATACTGGCCGTCGACCGTCCCGCCGGCGGTCCGGTAGCTCTCGAGGGAGGCCAGCGCCTTGGCCGCGTCGCCGGTGTTCAGCTGGGCTTGGGCGACCAGGACGTCGATCCCGGACGAAAAGAAGGTCTTGAACGAATTCCGCTGTTCCAGGGGGATGCCCTGCAGGGCTTCGGGGCTCGCGACGGCTTTGAGGACCGCCTCCTTGTAGCCCAGGACGGCGGCCAGGACTTTGGCCTTGTCGAAGGTTTTGAGCTTGGGATGGCTGACGATCTGGTCGGCGGCCATGTACGGAGCCTGGACGAGGTCCGGCCCCTTGCCCTTGGTCAGGAATTCCTTCTGGAGGCCCAGGATGGCCTCGAGCGAATCGGACAGGTCGATCTTGGCCGCGAGGATCCAGCTGTCGATCGTGGACAGGTACTGCGTGGTGGGATAAGCGGCCTTGATCCGCTCGAGCTCCTTGATCTTGGCGGCGAGGTCCTGAATGCGGCTGGCGGCGACGACCTCTTTGTATTCGGGCGGCTGCTGCGACTGGGTCTGGGCGAAGGTCAGGTTCGCGAGGACGAAGCCCAGGAGCGCCGCTGCGGCGAAAACAATGCGGAAATTCTTTTTTTTCATACAGTTATCTCCCAACTTGAACGCCCATTATAAGGGAAAGCGAGGATGACGTCCAGACGAATAAGGGGATGTCATTAAATCGGTGACAGTAACCTGATTTCCGAATTAGTCTCTATTATGCTTATTGAAAACAAAGCAGATAGAGGTTCGCAAATTGAATTCCCGATGCAACTTGTTAATTATATGATAGTTAAATTAGGAAATCAGGTTACTGTCACCAATTAAAATGGGGGGCGGCAGATGCCGCCCCCCTCATTACGGATGCGTCACTTGGTGATTTCGCCCGTCAGCGGGTCCGCGAGCGTGAGTTTGTGGACCTTGCCGAGCTTGTCGAGCGGTCCGGGACACTTGTCGCTTCCCTTGTTGCAGGGATCCCAGTCGCCGGCGATCATGATCACGGCCTTGTCCGGATGGACGTACTTGTTGGCGACCTCCTGGACTTTGGCCTTGGTCACGGCCTTGATCTTGTCCCGGTAGGTCTTGTAGTAGTCCAGGGGCCTGCCGGTCATCTCGAGGTTGGCGAAGCTCGCCATCGTTCCCTGGGGCGATTCGAACCCGTTGGCGAAACTCTCGAGGTAGTAGTTGATCGCGGTCGCCAGCTCCGCGTCCGAGACGGGCTCCTTGCGGATGCGGTTGAATTCGTCCAGGATGAGCGAGATCGCGTAGCCGACCGTGGAGGACTTGGTTTGGACATAGCCCGAGAACGTCCCGGGGAATCCCCAGCGGTAGGTGAAGCGGCTGCCCTGGTTGTACGACAGGCCTTCGGTCGAGCGGACCTTGGACGTGATGCGCGAGGAGAAGCTGCCGCCGCCGAGGATGAAGTTCATGACCTGGACGGCGTGGTAGTCGGGGCTCGTGTCCTCGGGCCCGAGGTGGCCGATATTGATGTAGCCCTGGTTTGTCGGCATCTGGATGAAGTAGACGCCGGGCTCGGGCGCCGGGAAGGCCTTGGAAAGGGCCGGGAAGGCCAGGTCCTTGTTCTTCCAGGGGGAAACGTACTTATCCACCTTGGCCTTGAAGTCGGCCTTGGCGAAGTCGCCCGCCGCGGAGAGGATGATGTTCTTCGGGAAAAAGAACTTTTCGTGGACGGCTTTCAGGTCCGCGGACGTGACGACATCGTAGTTCTTCTTGACCGGCTGCCAGGTCAGCGGGTGGTCGCCGTAGAGGAGCTTCTCGTATTCCCGGGAGAGGACGCCGGACGGCTGGTCGTTGGCCTGCCGGAGCTGCTGGAGGGCGCGGGCCTTGACCAAGTTCAGGGGGCCTTCCCGGAATTCGGGGTTCATCAGGACGTCGAAGAACAGGCCGAGCCCTTCGTCGAGGTCCTTGCTCAGGACCGAGAGCGTCAGGGTCGCCGTCCGCTCGGCCACGTTGAAGCCCAGCGAGGCGCCGAGGAAATCGAGCCGCTCCTGGATGGCCGTTCCTTCCTTGGTCTTGGTCCCGCCCTGGATCAAGGCGCCGCTCATCAGGTTTTCGAGGCCCTGCTTGTCCTTGGGCAGGTACAGGCCGCCGAAATTGATGTGGGCCGTGACGTTGACCAGGGGCAGGCTGTGGTCTTCCTGGACGAAGCCCCGCAGCCCGTTGGCGAACGTCACCCGGTAAGCCGCCGGATCGGGCGGGGTGTAGGTCAGGGGCGGGTACTTGAGATCCGCCGGCTTCTGGGCCTGGCCGAGGCCGAGCCCGGTGATCAGGAAGGCGCAGGTGAGGGTGAGGATGATTGTCTTTTTCATGATGGATTTCTCCTTACCGCCCGGAGCCGCGCCGGTTGATGGCCGTCAGGCTGTTGTCCTTGACGAAATACTTGGCGGCCACGCGCTTGATGTCGTCGTTCGTGACCTTCTTCAGGTCGTCGACGTCGGTCATGATCGACTTCCAGCTGCGCATGAGCTCGGCCCGGCCGACGCTCCCGGCGAGCCCGCTGGAGCTCGACAGGCTGCGGATGAACTGGGCTTCGAACCGGTTCTTGGCCTTCTGGATCTCGTCGGGCGTCACGCCGTCCTTCTTGACCTTGTCGATCTCGACCCAGATTTCCTTCTCCAGGTCCTCGGGCGTGACGTTCTTGTCCTGGCGGGGCGTGGCGTTGAACTGGAAGGCGCCCACGTACCACTGGGCCCGGCTGGCCGCCGAGACGCTGACGGCCATCTGCTTCTCCTGGACCAGGATCTTGTTCAAGCGCCCGGTCCCGCCGCCGCCGAACCCGCGGCCGCCGCGCTGGCCGATCTCCTCCCCGTCGGGGCCGAGGCCGCCGCGCATGCCGCCGCCCCCGCCGCCGAGGATGCTGGCCAGCACTTGGAGCGGGGCCGCGTCGGGCTGCCCGGCCGCGACGCTGTGGAACATCATCAGGAGGCTTGTCGGGGCGGAGCTTTCGCCGTACATCCGCTTCTCACTGTATTGAGGAGGCTCAGCCGTGCGGAGCGGCTCGATCTCGGGACCGCGCGGGACGCGGCCGAAGTATTTTTCGGCCATGGCCGCCAAGGAGGCGGGATCGAAGTCGCCGACGTAGATGGCGACCGCATTGTTGGGGACATAGTATTTGGTATGAAACTCGATGAGATCGGCCTTGGTGATCCTCTGGATGTCGTCCATCCAGCCGACCGTGTCCCAGTGGTAGCCCGTGGCCGCGTAGAAGGCGCCGTTGACCTGCTCACTGAAGAAGAACCCGGGCTGGTTCTCGCTCAGCCGCCGCTCCTCCATGATGACGTCCTTCTCCGAATAGAATTCGCGGAAGTAGGCGTTCAGCATCCGGTCGGACTCCATGAACATCTGGAGCTCGACCTTGTTCGAGGGCATGGTCACATAGTAGCCCGTGTTCTCGGTGCCGGTCGAGGCGTTGACCCCCGTCCCGCCGTTGTTGGCGTACAGGTTGTCGAGCTCGTCTTTGACGATGTAGGCCTTCTCGGCCTTGGCCAGGGCGTCGTACTCCTTCTGCCACTCGGCGATCTTGGCCTTGTCGCCGTCGGCCTTCCAGTACTTCTCGCGGTAGATCTTGTCCATGACGGAGTCGATCTGCTTGTCGATCTCGGCGTCCTTGGCGAAGTCCGTGACGCCGACGACCTGGGTGCCCTTGAACATCATGTGCTCGTGGATGTGGGCGATCCCGGTGATGCCCGGCCGCTCGTTGATCGAGCCGACCTTGAAGTAGACGTGGCAGACGACGCGAGGAACGCCGGGCCGGGGGATCATCAGGATCTTCATCCCGTTGGCCAGCACGTGTTCCTTGACGTCGAGCTTCAGCTCCGCGCCCGCGGCGAGGGTCGCCAGGGCGGCGAATGCGACGAGCGCGGCAAAGACGGTCAGGGTGCGCTTCATGCGGTGGTTACCTCCTCCCGGAATTAGGGACACTTCTCCCCATATTTTAGACGCAGGACGGCGGCGAATCTTCCAGGGGGCCGAAAGGCGGAGGAGAAAAGGGGAGATTACCCGAATCTTCCAGTGATGTAATCTTCGGTGCGCTTGTCGCGCGGGCTGGTGAAGATGTCCGGCGTCCGGCCAAACTCGACCAGCTCGCCGAGGAGCATAAACCCCGTTTCCTGGGAGACGCGGGCGGCCTGCTGCATGTTGTGGGTGACGATGACGATCGTGAAATCAGCCCGGAGGCGGCGCATCAGCTCCTCGATCTTGAGGGTGGCCACCGGGTCCAGGGCCGAGCAGGGCTCGTCCATGAGCAGGACCTCGGACTTGACCGCGACCAGACGGGCGATGCACAGGCGCTGCTTCTGCTCGAGCGACAGCCCGAGCGCACTCTCGTCGAGCCGGTCCTTCAGCTCATCCCAGAGGTTGACCGCCCGGAGGCTCTCCTCGACGAGGGCGTCGAGCTCGTCGTGGTTAGCCTGATGGTGGACCGTGGGCCCGAAGGCGACGTTCTTGTAGACGCTCAGGGGGAACGGGTTTGGCCGCTGGAAGACCATGCCGACTTTCTTTCGGAGGCGGGGCAGCTCGGCCTTCTTCATCCGGTAGATGTCCTCGCCGTCGATCCGGACGGAGCCCGTGATGCGGACGCCGTCGATCCGATCGTTCATCCGGTCGAGGCAGCGGAGGAGCGTCGACTTGCCGCAGCCCGAGGAGCCGATCAGGGCGGTGATGGTCTTCTCCCGGACGGCCAGGTCGACGTCGATCAGCGCCTGGAAGTCCCCGTACCAGAGGTTCAGCTTCGCGACCTCGATCTTGGCGCTCATCCGAACCGTCCCACGATGTAGTCTTCCGTCCGCTTGTCGTCGGGCGCGGTGAAGATCTTGTCGGTCGGCCCGATCTCGACCATCTCGCCCGATAGGAAGAAGGCCGTCCGCGTCCCGACCCGGGCCGCCTGCTTGGTGTTGTTGGTCACGAGGACGATGGTCTGGCTCTTCCGGAGCTCGGTCATGGACTCCTCGACCTTGGCCGTCGAGATGGGGTCGAGGCCCGAGCAGGGCTCGTCGTAGAGGATCACCTCAGGCCCGAGGGCCAGGGTCCGGGCGATGCACAGGCGCTGCTGTTGCCCTCCGGAGAGCTTGAAGGCCGAGCTTTGGAGCCGGTCCTTGACCTCATCCCAGAGGAAGGCGGATCGCAAGCTGCTCTCGACGAGCCCGGCCAGGATGTTTTTGTCGCGGACACCGGACCTCCGGGGCCCGTAGACGATGTTCTCGAAGATGGACAGGGGAAGGGGATTCGGCAGGGCGAAGATCATCCCGACCCGCTTCCGCAGGTCCTCGGCGGCGAGATCGCGGCGGATGTCCGCGCCGTCGAGGCGGATCGTGCCCGTCGTCCGGATGCGGGGCTCGAGGTCGTTCATCCGGTTCAGGGCCCGGAGGAATGAAGTCTTGCCCGAGTTCGAGGGGCCGATAATGCTCAGGATCTCGTTCGGGAGGATGTCGAGCGACAGGTTTCGGAGGGCGCTTTCCCGCCCGTAGGCGACGGTCAGGTCCCGGACCTCGATCTTGGGGGTCGGCGCTTCGGCGGTCATTTCCGCTTCCGGTATCTCGCCCGGACGATCGTGGCCGAGATGTTCAGGATCAGGACGAGTCCGACCAGGACCAGGGCCGTCCCGTAGCGGTAATTCTCGGGGATGCCGGGGATCTGGGTCGAAATGATGTACAGGTGATAGGGCAGGGCCATGGCCTGGTCGGAGAGGCCGTGGGGCAGCTTCGGGAGATAAAAGGCGGCGACGGTGAAGAGGATGGGCGCGGTCTCGCCCGCGATGCGGCCGATGCTGAGGATGGCCCCGGTGATGATCCCGGGGACGGCCGAGGGCAGGACGGAGTGGCGGACGGTCTGCCAGCGGGTGGCCCCGAGCGAGAAGCTGACCTCGCGGTAGGACCGGGGGACGGTCCGGAGCGCTTCCCGGGTCGTGGTGATGATGACCGGCAGGGTCATGACGCCGAGGGTCAGGGCCCCGGAGATGATGGACACCCCGAACTTGAGGAACACGACGAACAGGCTCAATCCGAACAGGCCGTAGACGACCGAGGACACGCCGGCCAGGTTGATGATGGACAGGTTGATCAGCCGGGTCAGGAGGTTGTCCTTGGCGTATTCGCTTAGGTAGATGGCGGCCATGATGCCGATCGGCAGGGAAAAAAGGACGGCCGCGGCGACGAGGTAGATCGTGCCGACGAGGGCCGGGAAGATGCCGCCGGCCTTCATCCCTTCGGTCGGCATCGTGAACAGGAAATTGAGCGACAGGGCGCTCCAGCCCTTGGCCACGATCATCCCGACGATGAAAATGACCGGGATGACCACGAGGAGCGTGGCCAGGAGGAGGGCGCCGAAGCCGACCGTCTGCCGGCGGCCTTCGCGGCTCATCGCTTCTTCCCCCGGTTCAGGAAGAGGTCGGCGGTCACGTTGATGGCGAAGGAGATGATGAACAGGACGATCCCGATGGCGAACAGGGCGTAGAAGTGCTCGCTGCCCCGGACGGCTTCGCCCATCTCGGCGGCGATGGTCGCGGTCAGGGTCCGGACGGGCTGGAGGAGGCTCTTGGGGATCACGGCCGCGTTGCCGGTGACCATCATGACGGCCATGGTCTCGCCGAAGACCCGGCCGATGCCCAGCATCGAGGCGGCGATGATCCCCGGCATCGCCCCGTGGATGATGACTCGGCGGAGCGTCTGCCAGTGGGTGGCCCCCAGGGCGATGGCCCCGGCCTTATACTCCCCGGGCACGGAGTTGATCGCGTCCTCGGAGATGCTGATGATCGTCGGCAGGGCCATGAGGGCCAGCATGATCGAGCCGGTCATGGCGGTCAGGCCGGTCGGGATGCCGAACACCCTTTTGATGAAGGGCACGAGGGTCACCATGCCGATGAAACCGAGGACGACCGAGGGGATCGCCGACAGGACTTCGATGCAGGTCTTGAGGGCGTCCCGCAGGCGCGGCGGCGCGACTTCGGCGATGTAAAAGGCCGAGGCGATGCCCAGGGGGACCGCCAGGGCGATCGCCCCCGCGGTCACGAGGAGCGAGCCGAGAATGAGGGGCAGGATCCCGAGCTTGGGCGGGTCCGAGATCGGGTACCAGAAGCGCCCGCCGAGGAAGTCGCCCAGGCCGATCGTCTTGAACAGGGAAACGCCTTCCTTGAGGAGGAAGACGAAGATCAGGGCGACGAAGACGATGGACGCCACGCCGCTGAGAAAAATCAGCTTCTCGATGAAGAATTCCCTGATCTTTCTCGGCGACATCGAGACCTATTTCACGGGGACGAAATCGAGCTTCCTGACGATCTCCTGGCCGTCCTTGGAGTAGACGAAATCGATGAAGCCCTTGATGATCCCCTGGGGAACCCCGTTCGTATAGAGAAACAGGGGCCGGGAGATCGGGTAGAAGCCGGACTTCACGTTGTCGATGGTCGGTTCGATGAAGGGCGACTTGGCGTCCTTGGCCACGGCGATGACTTTCTGGCGGGGGCTGATGTAGCCCATGCCGTAATAGCCGATCGCGTTCTCGTTGCCCGCGACCTCTTCGGCGATGGCCTGGGAGGAAGGCATCATCAGGGCCGAGGGCGAGAACTCCTCGGGGCCTTTCGCGTTGCCCCGGCGCAGGATATGCTCCTTGAGGAAGATGTGGGTCCCCGAGTTCACCTCGCGGGAGAGGATGACGATGGGCTTGTTCGCTCCTCCGACCACTTTCCAGTTCTCGATGTTGCCCATGAAGATCTCCCGGAGCTGGTCGGCCGTCAGGTTCTTGACCGGGTTCTTGGGATGGACGACGATAGCGATCCCGTCCAGGGCCACCTTTTCCTGGTTGGGCTTGATGCCTTTCGCCTCGGCCTGCTTGATCTCCTTGTCCTCCATGGCCCGGGACGATTCGGCGACGTCGCATGTGCCGTTGATGAGGGCGGTGATGCCCGTGCCCGACCCGCCGCCGGTGACGGCGATGTTGACCGCCGGCGTGCGCTTGCTGAAGGCCTCGGCCCAGGCCTGCCCGAGGTTGACCATCGTGTCCGAGCCCTTGATCTGGACGGCCTTCGCCTTCTGCGGTGCGGCGGCCCCCGCCGCTGCCGAGAGCAAGACGAGAGATACGGCGAAGAGGACGGTATACTTCCTCATGTTCGGTCTCCTTTGTTGATCCTCAGGGCCTCGCGAGAACAGCGATATTTGAGCTTCGATTATACGGGGACGGCCGCGGCGGAGTCAAGCGGGCGAAGGGAGGACCCGCCGGCGGCGGCTCGGGCCGGTGACTTTCCCCGGCAAGTGTGTTAAATTGCTAGAATTCCATCCGGGGCAAGCGAAACGAACGGCCCGGAGGAAGACGGGAGATCGCCATGGAACGACTGTTCGACGAGGAACTCACCAGGCTCAAGGAAAAGCTCCTGCGCATGGCCGCGCTCGTGGAGGATTCCATCGAACTCGCGATCGAGGCGCTCAAGACCCAGAAGGAGGAGCCGGGCTGCGAAGTCCTGCGGCGCGAGCGCGACGTCAACCTCCTGGACATCGAGATCGACGAGACCTGCCTGAGGCTCCTGGCCCTTCGCCAGCCCATGGCCGGCGACCTCCGCTTCGTCACCTCGGCCATGAAGATCGGAGCCGAGCTCGAGCGGATGGGCGACCTGGCCGTGAACATCGTCGAGCGGGCCGTGGAGCTGAGGGATTTGCCCCTTCTCAAGCCCCTGATCGACATCCCCCGCATGGCCAAGATGGCCCAGGCCATGGTCCGCGATTCCATCGCCTCGTTCATCGCCCGGGACGCGGTCCTGGCCGAGGACGTCGTGAAGCGCGACGAGGGCGTGGACGGCCTCAACGACCAGATCTTCCGCGAGCTCCTGACCTACATGATCCAGGACCCGACGTCGGTCAAGAGGGCGGTCGGCCTCCTCTTGGTGGGCCGCCACCTCGAGCGGATCGCGGACCACGCCACCAACATCGGCGAGGATGTCATTTACATGGTCAAGGGCAAGACGGTCAAACACTACCTCGACCGGACGCGTTCCGCCGGCTGCGATGCTCCCTGAAAATAGTCCTTGATTTTCGTTTTTCAGGCTTTTATACTGAAGACAAGTTTTCTCGTGCCGGCTGGAGAAAACAAAACCTACCTTATATCATCATTTTCCCCTTTTCTGCTGTTAATAACAGCCGGCATTCCTGGGGGCATATTACGATGATCCTATCGGTAAATGGGATTTTAGGGTGAAGGCTGCGCTCCTCATCCGCCTCGGCGGGCTGGGCGACCTCGTCGTCGCGCTCCCCGCGATAAGCCTCCTGCGGAAGGCCTTCCCCGAGGCCTCGTTCCGCCTCCTCGCCCGGGCCGGGTACGGGGAGTTGCTCCGGGAGGCGGGCGTCGTGGACGCCGTGTCCGAGGCGGATGATCCGGCCTGGACGCCCCTGTTCGACGGCGGCGGGACGCCGTCGCCGGAATTCCGGGCCGCCCTGGGGCGTTTGGATTGCGTCGCGGGCTGGTTTCATGGGGCGGCGGGGCGGCCGCCCTGGAGGGAAGATCTTCTCCGGGCGGAGGGAGCGCCCGCCGTGGGCTCCCCGCCCGTTTTCCGCCCGTTCATGTATGACCGGGAATCGTCGATCCCCATCAGCCGCTATTTCTTCGATCGCACCGCGGAATTCGTCCGCGCCGAGGGCAGGCCGGCGGCGGGCTTCGAGGACTGCCGGCTCCTCTTCGGCCGAAGCCCCCGTCCGGGCGAACGGTTCGGCGTCGTCCATCCGGGGAGCGGCGGGCGTCTCAAGCTCTGGCCGCTCGAGCGTTTCCGAAGCGTGATCGAAGCCCTCGCGGCGGATGGACTCGACGGCCTGGTCGTGACGGGAGAGGCCGAGGCGAGTCTCGAAGGTGAGCTCCAAGCGATGCCCCTTCCGCGGGGCTGGCGTCGCGCCGTCCGGCCGCCGCTCCCAGGGCTCGCGGATGCGCTCCGGCGGGCGGCCGTCTATGTCGGCAACGATTCGGGGGTGACGCACCTGGCCGCGGCCTGCGGGACCGAGACGATCGCCGTCTTTCGCGACGAGTTCGTCCCCGCCTGGCGGCCGTTCGGCCGGGCGACCGTCCTGAGCGCTCCTCGTGTGGACGAGGTCGCGGTCGTCGACGTCATCGCCGCCGCCCGGCGGGCCCTCGGCCGCTCCGGCGTTTAATTTCGGGCTTTTTTTATGCTAAGATGGCGGACGTAGGCCCGCCCATGGACGACAAGAACTGGAAAAGCGACCTCAAGGCGTGTTTCGAGGACCTCCAGGTCATCGAAAAATGCCGGGCCGAGGCCCTCGAGCGCTTCATCGAATTCTGCGAATACGTCGCCGAGCCGGCTTTCGAGGCTTTGGAGGAGGAGTTCCTTCGGTTCGGGGTGAAGACGAGATACCGGACGATCCGGGGCGTCTCGACGCATCTCGAAATCCGGTTTCCCCGCTCCCGGGTCGACCAGTTCCACTACATTCTCTGGATGCCGAAGAACTCCGTCGAGCTCATGCTGAAGCTGACCGTCCGGGGACGGCGGACGCCGCCCGGCCCGCTCGAGGAGAAGACCGTCCCCCTCATCCGGAACGTGGAGGCCAAGGAAATCCTCCGGCTCGAGATCGAGACCCTGGCCCAGGACATTATTGCCCGCTACCGGAAATTCCTGTTCGAGGGCGTTCTCGACTCCGAGTAGCGCCGGGCGAGGGCGAGCGCCTTCTTTATCTGTTCAGCTGATCGAGTATTTTGAAAAGGGTGTCGTATTCCGGCCGGTCGACCGTGCTCTGGCCGATGTACTTGAACTGGAGCAGCCCCTTTTTGTCGACGATAAAGACGCTCGTCATGTTCTGGT
The DNA here is from genome assembly GCA_003141555.1 of Candidatus Aminicenantota bacterium. GTDB lineage: Bacteria > Acidobacteriota > Aminicenantia > Aminicenantales > UBA4085 > FEN-413. The sequence goes on along the minus strand of PLMN01000007.1, from coordinate 65,763 downwards.
CCACCTTGCTGCCGCCCCATTCCGTGGCGAACAGGCCCAGGCCCTTAGAGAGCTTCCGGTCGGCGTCGATGAGGATCGGGAAGGGGAGCGGGACCTTGCCCTTCTCCATGCCGAAGTTCTTGGGGTAGCTTGTCCGCCACCGCTCCATCCGGGCCTTCGCCTGGTCGTCCAGCTTGGACGGGTCGGCGGGGTTCTTCAAGTCCTTGATCTTGACCAGCTGCTCGGGATTGTCGTCCACCCACTGGGCCACGACGTCCCGGGCGTAGGGGAAGACATAGACGATTTCCACGTTGTATTTCTTGCGGATGTCCGCCGTCTTGTCCAGATCGACGATCTCCGCGTACTTGTAGTTGTCGATCGTGCACCAGCGGCCTTCGGCGGCGAAGCCTCGGGGGAAGATGAGCATCACGTTCTTTCCCTTGAGCCCGGCCAGGTCGAACGTCCCGCCCTGGAAGGTCGGGAGGGTGAAGGCGGGCATGGGCCGGCCGATCGTGACGGGCTTGATCTCGGCGGCCTGGCCGAAAAGGAGCGCACCGCCGAAAGCGATAGCCAGCGCGGCGGCCGCGGCCCGGGATGATAGGATTCTGTTCATGGGAACCTCCTGCAAGAGGTCCCCATCTTAGCACAAATTGCGGGCCGGGGAGCCTTCTGCTAGAATGGGCTCGGAGGGATTTGCGGTGAAGACGCTCGCCATCACGGCCGATTTGTCCAGGATCGACGACGTCCGCCGCTTTCTCCGCGATCATCTCGCCCCCGCGGCCCTGTCCGAGCAGGACTTTTTCAAGATCGAGCTGGCCGTCGTTGAGATCTGCGTCAATATCATCCGCTACGCTTATCCGAAGAAGCGCGGCTCGATCAGCCTGTCCCTCAAGGAGGGGCGGCGCCGGGTGATCGTGGAGATCCGGGATTCAGGCGTGCCGTTCGACCCCTGCTCGGCCCCCAAGCCCGACATCAAGAAGATCATCGCCGCCGGCCGGAAGGGGGGACTGGGGATCTATCTCACCCTGCAGCTGATGGACGTCTGCTCCTACCGACGCGAGGACGGGCAGAACGTCCTGACGATGACCAAGAAAATATAGCGGCCGCCCACCGGGTCCTGTCGCCGACTAAAAATAGAACTTGTCTTCGCCGATGAGCTTGGCCATTTCCTCGATTTCGGTGACCAGAATCTTGGCCCGGCTCAGGACGGCGGCGATCTCGTTGGCGGTCAGATAGGGGCCGACGGCCTTCTTGAGGCTCTCGGCGTCGAGGGCCCGGATCCTGTCCACGAGCGCCCGCGGGGCCTGCTTGATCAGGATCGGGTCGCCGTTCTCGTATTTCTTGATCCCGTTCCTGCCGTAGATGAGCTTCGTCGCGTACTCGCCCTCGGAGCGGAAGGCGAAGGAATGGTCGATGAGGAGCGTCCGCCAGTCGTCGGTGTAGAGGATGTTCTCCTGCGTCCGGTCCTCGTTGGCCGCGAGGCAGTCCCAGATCCGGGCGATGTACTTGCCCCGGCCGTAGACGGCCACGAACTCGGGCGGCGGGTCCTCCTTCCGCCCGGCCTTCCGCGCCTTCTCGTTGTCCTCGGCGAGCTTCAAGAGGCTCGTCTTGGAATCGGCCCAAAGGATGAGGGCCCCCCGCTTCCGGTTGAACTCGCGCTCGACCGCCGGGGGGAGCATGTTCAAGCCGAGGAGTTTGTCCAGGCGGTAGGCCGCGATCTCGAACCGCCATTCCTGGAGGCCGGTCGTCCCTTTCCAGGCGGCCTTTTTCTCGACGCCGCCGGCTTTCAGATAGATCTTCCAGGGATTCGTCACGCCTTCGCCGATGGGCTCGGACCTCACGATCTCGGCCGTTTGGAGGAAGCTCTCCCACGCTTCGCGCTGCGCGACCTCATCGGGCTTGTATTGGGGGCCGGCAAAGCCCGCCGCCGCTCCGAAGACCAGTCCCGCGGCCGCCGCCCAAAGGACCAGCCGCCCCGTCCGCCGCGTCTTTGGATTCATGACCCCACCTCCCGAAACGAACGCCCTTCCAGCGCTTGACCGGCGGTTAGGCCTCGATGGGCGGCCCGCCGTCACGGAATCCTTTTGCCCGCTCCTTCGCGGTCGCTCGTGGGAACGGCGAGGTCGAACAGCACCGCCGCCTCGCCCTTGGCCCCGATCAGCGTCTTGAATTTTTCGAGGAGGAGCATCCGGCGGACGAGCAGGCCTTTGATCTCGGCGGCATTGAGGAAGGGCGCCAGGGCCGCTTCCGCGGCCGCGGGATCGAGATCGCGCAGGCCGGCATACAGCCGCCGCGAACAGCGGCCGGCCGCGGCCGCGGCCGGCGAAAGCTCGGGCGTCGGATCGAAGGCCTCGGCGAAGTCGACCCGGCAAAGCCGGCCCGTATCCTTGTGGATCAGGACATCGTTCGGGTCGCGCTCGCAGGCCGTCAGGGCTTCGAAGAGGGTCAGCTCGTCGAACGCGTTCGCCAGCGCCACGGGATCGCCGGACACCGGTTTGCCGGACTTCCGACGCTCGATGTCGGAGACGCAGGTTTCCAGGAAGATTTGGAGCGAGCCCTTCTTCCCCTCGACGTCCCGCTCGATGATGGGCGGGATGATGGGCGTATCGACGAGCTTGGACAGGGCGTAGGCCGCGATCTCGTATTTGTAGCTCATCGGGGCGATTTGGGGGCGCCGGGCGTTGATGTACTTGAAGAAACCCCGCCGGGAGCACGCCGCGTCGCGGAGCGTCACGCGCCAGGGCGCGCCCCGGCCTGTCGCGACGTTCTTCTCGACGGACGCGATTTTCGCGTTCTTCAGGAAGCCCTCAAGCTCGAGCTGCCCGCCGCCGGGCGGGGCCGCCTGCGCGTCCGGTCCGCGCCCCCCGCCGCCCGTCCCCAGGACACCGACGATCAGAGCGAAGGACAGAATGTTCATGGCGTTCCACCCCCCTTGTGGACCCCCACTTCGCCGTTCTCGATGACGATGGCCCAGACGCGACCGCCGCGGAAACCGATGCCCGTGTCGATCACCCAGATCTTGCCGTCGTACCGTTTCATCTCTTCTTCGCGCCCATGGAAGTTCGTGGGCGTGTGGGCGACGACGATCCGCTTGGCGTTGAGGCTGGCCAGGATCCGGTCGATGGTCGCATGATGCTCGGCGGTCTCGTCGGTATCGGCCAGGCGCCGATTCCAGAGCGGTCCGTCGGCCTGGAAGACGATCCGCGGCCGGGAGATATCTTCGCCGCGCAGGCCGGGCTGAATCTCGCCGTGGTATAGATCGTTGATGGCCTGGATGCCCATGGCCGCGTAGGATTCGGTCAGTCCGCCGTGGACGAAGACCGTGTCGTTGATCTGGATGACCACGTTGTGCTCGGCGATCCAATATCCGTAGGTGTCTCGGAAATTGTCGTAGTAGGCCTTCGCGACGGACTCCTCATTGGCGATGATGTCCAGCCAATCGTTCCAGCTGAGCCGGCCGCCGACCCGGCTTTCCTCGGCGATCCGGATTCCCAGGGGCAGGAAATCGAAGAACTGCTTTTGGGAAACGAAGTCGGCATACTGGAGGGATCGGCGAATCAAATTCAGCTCTTCATGGTTCCCGATGAGCATATGGACGCGGCCGCCTGCCGCCTCGGCTTCTTTTTCAAGGCGGCGGATGAGGTCGAAGATATCCTTGGCCCGGTCCCCGCGGTCCATGACATCGCCCATCTGGACGAGATGGGCTTTGCCGCCTATCCACTTTAAATGGCTGTCGATCAGGTCCGTGCCGCGCAGGAGGCGGACGAATTGGTCGTAGCCGCCGTGGAGGTCGCCGATGGCCACGATCTTCTCGACCCCGGTCCAGACGCTCTCGGGCTGGACCGCCGCCGGCCGGGGGAGAGTGAAGCCGAGGACGAGGGCGAGGACGAGGAAAACGGGGATTCCCCGTGAGGGAAGCGGCGGTCGCGGTCTTCGGCGGGGCATGAGGGCCTATCCGGCTATCTTAAATCTTCTGCGTTCAGAGTCAAGCGCGGAGGATTTTACATTCCCTCGCCTCTCGTGATACGTTGACCGGGCCATGGACAAAGCCCATTCCGTTTCGTTTCTCGTCCGTACCTATGAGGTCGATTTCCGGGCGAAAGCCCTGCCGCTCGCTCTTCTGAATTACCTCCAGGACGCGGCCGGCGAGCATGCCGCCCTCCTGGGGTTTTCCGTCCTCGAGCTCCTGAAGCGCGATCTCACCTGGCTGCTGTCGCGATATCACGTCCGGGTCCTCCGCTACCCGTCGCTCGGCGAAACCGTCACGATCACCACCTGGCCCTCGGGGCGGCAGGGGATTTTCGCCCTCCGCGATTTCGAGATGACGGACGGCGAGGGGCGGGCGATCGGCGCGGCCACGAGCTCCTGGATCCTGTGGAACCCCAAGAGCCGCCAGCCCGCCCGTATCGAGGAGAACCTTCCCGACCGGGTGACCCTGGCCCGGCGCGCCATCCCCGACGATTTCCCGGCGCTCCCGACCTGTCCCCCGGGCGGCCGGGAGCTCGGGTTCCGCGTGCAGATGCAGGACATCGACTTCAACAACCATGTCAATCACCCGGTATACATCCAATGGGCCCTGGAGACCGCCCCGGAGCCAGTCCTCCGGACGCTGGCCCCCGCCGAGATCGAGGTCGCCTATAAGGGGGAGGCGGTGTACGGGGAGGAGGTCGTGTCCCGGATCCTCCAGATCGAAGACGGCCCCCGGCCCGTATTCCTCCATGGGATCTATCACAAGGCGAAGGGGACGGAGCTGACCCGGTTGCGGACGACCTGGGCCCGCTGAAGACGGGGGTCGCATCCCCGCCCGGCCGACGCGCAACGCGGCGGCTCGCGCCCGGCCCCGCCGAATTGACTTTCCCGGGTCGTTCTGATATTGGATTAGGCTAAAGAGGCAAGAGAGCCCATGGTGATCGACAAGCGGGAAAAAAACAACGTCGTCATTTTCGACATCGAGGGGGAGATCCGCCGCTCGGACATCACCGACGTCACCCTCCATCAACTGGTGAAGAACGAGCTCGAGCTGGGCAAGAAGCAGATCCTCCTCAATTTCGAGAAGGTGGACTTCATCGACAGCTTCGGGGTCGGCGAGATCCTGGCCAGCTACATTTCCACCCTCAACCTCGGGGGGAAGCTCAAGCTGGCCCGCATCTCCAAGAAGCTGTTCCTGATCTTTCAGGTCACCATGCTCACCAAGGTCCTCGACATCTTCGACGAGGAGGACCTGGCCCTCCGGAGCTTCCTCAAAGAATAGCCGCCCCCGCGGCGGCGCGCGAGTCCCCGCATGGCGGAACGTCGCCTTCACAAAGTCCTGGCGGCCGTCGCCAAGGTCAAGCCCGGCGAGGCCCGCCTGGCGCTCCTCCTGTTCGCCTATTTTTTCCTCATCACCGCCCCGTACAACATCATCAAGTCGCTTCGCGACGCGTCCTACCTCGAAGACCTGGGGCCCAACTTCCTGCCCTTCGCCTACGCGTCGGTGGTGGTGGTCGGGCTGGCGGTTTCGCTTCACGCCCGCCTCCAGGCCCGGCTCTCCCGCCGCGGGCTCCTCATGGGGACGCTGGCCGTCTCCGTCGTCCTCGACCTCGTTTTCTGGCAGGTGTTCCATGCCTCCAGCTGGAAATGGTGGTCGCTGGTCTATTGGATGTGGGCCAACGTCCTGGTCGTGGTCCTGACGACCCAGTTCTGGATCCTGGTCAACGACCTCTTCAACCCGCGGGAGGCCAAGCGGCTGATCGGCTTCTTCGGGAGCGGCGGCATTCTGGGGGGAGTGGCCGGCGGGATACTGACCGGGTTCGCGGCCAGGCGGATGGACCCCCACGACCTGCTTCTAATCTCGGCCCTTCTCCTCGCGGCCGCCCTGGCGGTCGTCCGGAGCCTGTTCGCCGGCCGGCCGTCGGCCGAAGCGGCCGGGAGGCGGGCTGCCGAACCGCCCCCGGCGGCTCCGGCCAAAGTCGGGTTCTGGGACTGCGCCCGGAGCGTGAAGGGGAGCCGCTACCTAATCCTCATCGCGGCGGTGGTCCTGGTGACGGGCATCGTCTCGACGCTCATCGACTGGCAGTCCAAGAACATCATTTTCGTGGCCGGGCAGGCCAACCTGACCTCGTTCTTCGGCTTCCTCAATTCCGGGCTCCTCGCCTTCGCCTTCCTCTTCCAGCTCGTCCTGACCAGCCGTTTCATCGATCGGTTCGGCATCCGGCTCGGGCTGATGATCTATCCCGCCGCCCTCCTCCTCCTTTCGGTGGGCATCGCGGCCGCCCCGGCCGTGCTGTGGCTGGCCGTGGGCATCAAGGGCAGCGACAAAGCCCTGTCCTACTCCATCAACCAGTCGGCCCGGGAGCTGCTGTATATCCCCGTCGCGCCGGAACTGAAATACCGGGCCAAGATCTTCATCGACATGTTCGTGAATCGGTTCTCCAAGGCGCTCGGCGGGCTTGCGCTTCTCATCGTCTTCTCCATCGCCCATGTCCGGCTTTCGAACGCGGCGGCGAGCCCCCGCCTCGTCACCGAGGCCAGCATCGCCTCGGCGGCCTTCATCGTCGTCTGGATCGTCCTGAATATCCTCCTCGGCCGGGCCTACGTCCGCGAAGTCCGCCTCCAGCTCGCCAAAAAATGGGAGCGGCCCGACGTCCTCGTCTCCGAGCGGATGGACGTCGAGACGGCCAAGCTCATCGTCGACGCCCTCGAGAGCCGGAGCCAGAGCCCGACCTTGTTCGCCCTGCATCTTTACGACCTGGCCCGGCGAAAGAAGCTCACGCCGGAGATCAAAAGCCTCCTCGTCCCGCCGTCCGCGACGACCGGGTCGCCCGCAGAGCGTTCGGCCTCGGCGATCAACTCGCTGCTCGAGGCCGAGGAGGCGCCTTGGACGCCCGAGGCGGCCGATCCAGCCCTCTCGGCGGAGATGGATCGGGAGATCCGCGAAATCCTGTCGCTCGACAGCTACCAAGCGCTGATGGGCGGTTACGCGGCCGGCGTCCTCGAGGACCGGAGCGGAGGAGGGGAGACCTCGCGCATGGAGCTGGCCAAGGCCATCGGCCTGATGGACCGCGGCTCGCCGCTCGTGTCCAGGCTCGATGAGCTCCTGGCCGATGCTTCGCCGGCGGTCTTCCAGTTCGCGGCCGAGTCCGCCGGCCGGCTCCGCCGGCGCGAGTTCGTCCCGGCCCTCGTCCGGCGGCTGACCGATCCCCAGAGCCGGGGCGACGCCCGGGCGGCGCTCGAGAAGTACGGGGACTCGGTCGTCGGGACTCTTTCGGATTTCCTCGCGGACCGGGAGGAGAGCCCCGGGATCCGGGGCCCGGTCGCGTCCCTCCTGGCCGGGATCGGGACCGCGGAGGCGGCCGAAGCCCTCCTCGATGAGCTCGCGCGCGGGCCGGCCGGTCTCGAACCCGACATCGTCGACGCTCTGGACCGGATCCGCTCCCGCAATTCCGAGGTGGCGTTCCCCGAGGACGCCGTCCGGGCGGGGCTCGCCCGGGCCCTCGCGGCGCTCGGGCCGGTGACGGCCGCGGCCGACGTCCTGCCCGTCTTCAGGCTGCTGGGCCTCATCTATAACCATGAGGATGTCTTCCGAGCCTATCAAAGCCTCCTCAAGGGAACGGAAGATTCGGTCGGCTACGCCGTCGAGCTCTTGGACCAGACGCTCGATCCCGAGCTCAAGGGCGGTCTGCTCCCCCGGCTCGAGTCGCTCGCGCGCGGCGGCGCGGCGCAGGAAATTCCATGAAGGACGGGCGGGCCTACACTCTCCTGCGCCGCTTCGTGGACGTGCGTCCGGACGAGTCCGGGGCCGTCCTCCGCTTCACGCTCCAGTTCTTCCTGGTCATGGCTTCGTCCTACCTGATCATGCCCCTGAAGCTCTCGTCGTTCCTCCAGGACCTGGGCACCGAGAAGCTGCCGCTCATCTATCTCCTCACCGCCGTCCTCATGAGCGTCGTCGCGGCCTTCAACGCCCGCCTCCTCCAACGCATGGACCGGCGCCGCTATGTCCTGGGAACCCAGGTCTTCTACGTCCTCAGCCTCATCGTCTTCCGGATCCTGTTCCTCAACCACCGGATCGGGGTGACGGTGGCTTTCTGGTTCTGGTCGGATGTGTTCCTGGCGACGTCGGTCAGCCAGTTCTGGATCCAGGCGGGCGATCATTTCAGCCCGCGCCAGGCCCGTCGCTTCGTCGGCTTCTTTATCGGCGGGGGGCTGCTGGGCGGCATGGCCGGTTCGCTGATCGCGTCCTTCAACGGCCGATTTTTGAGGAGCGGCGATGACCTGCTCCTGGTCTGCGCGGGCCTGCTCCTCGCCGGGATGCCGTTGACCGGCCGGCCTCCGCGCAAGCCGCCGGAGGAGGCGGACGGCGCGGCCGAGCCTGAGCCGCCCCGGCCCGCACGGGCGCGCGTCGGCTATCTTCAAAGCCTGCGGGCCGTCCTCGGCAGCCCCTACCTGCTCCTCCTGAGCGGGATGATGCTCTCGGCCACCATCGTCTCCAAGATCATCGACTTCCAATTCTCCGCGTCCCTCAAGATCTACTACCAGGGCGACAAGGCCAAGATCACGGTCTACGTGGCCACGTTCTATACCGTTCTCCTGGTGGTCTCCTACTTTTTCAACGCCCTGGCGACGAGCCGCATCCTCCGCCGGTTCGGGCTGCGGAACGCGATCTCCATTCCTCCCGTCGTCTTGGCCCTGGGCTGCGCCGCCCTGCTGGCGGTGCCGGGGGGGGCCTTCGCCCTGCTCGTCTGGGCGACCGCCATGCGCGGCACGGACAAGAGCCTGTCGCATTCGCTCAACCAGTCGACTCGCGAGCTCCTCTACATCCCCGTCCCTTCCGCGACGAAGTACAAGGCCAAGATCTTCATCGATCTCTTCATCGGCAAGCTGGGCGACGCCGTGGCGGCGCTGCTCCTTCTTCTCTATTCCCATCTCCTGATCCCGCAGCTGAGCTGGCTTCTCGTGGCGTTCATCCTGGCCTGGCTCGCCCTCAACCGTCGCCTGATCCGGGAATACGCGGGGATCGTCAAGAAGAACCTGGCCCTGAAGTGGCCAGACGCGGACAAGCTCGTCTTCGACCAGATCGACGTCGACGCGACCAAGCTGGTCTTCGACACGCTCGAGAGCCGCAACCGAAGCTCGGTCCTCTACGCCATGAACCTTCTGGCCCTGATCAAGAAGGACAAGCTCACGCCCGAGCTCAAGGCGATCATCGCCCAGCAGTCGTCCGTCGTCCGTGCGGGCGGTTTCGACGGCCTCACCGACGCCGGCGCCGCAGCGGCCGGGGCCGATTGGGATGACGTCCTCGAGGACGCGGACCTGGACTCCGAGATCCGGGAGGTCCTCTCGCTCGACGTCTACCAGCAGGTGATGCGCGAGCGGGTGGAGGAGATCGCCGCAACGCGCGGCGGCGGGGACGTCACGGCCCAGATGGAAGTCGCCAAGGCGCTGGGGATGATGTCGGCCGACGCGCCGCTCGTCCGGAACCTCGGCCGGCTCCTGAAGCACGAGTCGCCCGAGGTCGTCCGCTACGCCCTCGAAAGCGCGGGCCGGCAGCGGAGGCCGGAGTTCGTGCCCCTGATCGTGCCCCGCCTCGGTCCGCCGGCCACGCGGGAAGCCGCGGCCGAGGCGCTCCTCGCCTATCGCGACCGGATCTCAGGCACGCTGAAGGATTACCTGGCCGATCCCGACGAGCCGGCCGCAGTCCGGAATGCGGTTCCCGGTGTCCTGGCCCGCATCGGCTCGGCGCGGGCGGCCGGCGCCCTGGTCCGCGAGCTCAGGAAGCGGGACGAAGCCGTCCGGACCGCCGTCATCGAAGGCCTGGCCCGGTTCCGGACGCTCCATCCCGCGGCCGCGTTCCGGCCGGCCGACGTCGAGCCCGAGATCCTGGACCTCATCAAGCGCGCCTGCGCCGCGGTCCTGGAAATGGCGGGAGAGGGAAGCGGGACGAGGGCCGGTCCGTCCGCCGCGGCGGCGACCCGCCTGGTGAGGACCCTGAAGCTCATCTTCGAGCTCCTGGGCTTGATCTATCCCCAAGACGACATCGCCCGAGCTTACCAGAACTATACCGAAGGGACGAAACGCTCGGTCGATTATTCGCTCGAGCTCCTCGAGCACATCCTCGCCAAGGGCATCAAGGACCCCCTCCTGCCGCTTCTCGAGGAGCGGCCGCTCGACGAGAAGGCGGCCGTCTGCGCGAAGATCCTCCGGGCCCTCTGAGGGAAGGCCCGAATGCCGGGGGCGGTCCGATTGTGCTAGAATGGCCCGGGGACCAGATCGATGCCCACGCTGTACATCTATCCGAAGCAGGGCGACCACTATGCCGTCCCGCTGAAGGCCGGGGCGACCGGCCTCGGCCGCGCGGCGGACAACGACATCCCCCTCCCGGATCCGTTCTGCTCGAGCCATCACGCCCTCATCGTTTCCTCGGACGGGGGTTTTGCCGTCAAGGACGGCGGCAGCAAGAACGGAACGTTCGTCAACGGGAAGAAGATCCTGGCCCCGACCGACCTCAAGCCCGGCGACGAGATTCTCATCGGCTCGGTCCGCATCCTGTATGATCGGCCGCTCCGGACCAACGTTGAGCTGACGGACGCGCCCGCCCCGGCGACGAACCTCAATACCATCATCCCCATGCGGGAGATCCTGGCCAAGCCGGCGTCGCGCATGACGGCCACGGCGTCGGCCCCCGCGACGGACGCGGACCGGATGCGGATCGAGCACCGGATCTTCTCCGTCCTGAGCGAGGTCAGCCAGGCCCTGGTCCTCCACAAGCCGCTCGGTGAGCTCCTCGAACACGTCATGGACCTCATCTCAGCCCACCTCTCCATGGACCGGGGGGTCATGATGCTCAAGGAGGGCAACCCCGTCCAGCTCATCCCCAAGGTCATCCGGGTCAACGCTAAGTCTCTTCGCAACCAGAAGATCGAGGTCAGCCGGAGCATCATCGCCATGGCCTTCGACCAGCAGCTCTCCGTGCTGACCTCCGATGCGGCCGTCGACCCGAGGTTCAAGGCCCGCGAAAGCATCATCGATTCCGGGATCCACTCGGTGATGTGCGTCCCGCTCTGGAACAACAAGGAGATCATCGGGATCATCTACGCCGACCGGATCTCGTTCCTCCAGGAGTTCACCGAGGAGGATCTCCGGCTCCTGACGCTCCTGGCCAACGTGGCCGCGATCAAGATCGAGAACGCGATCCTGATCGAGCAGTCGATCGAGAAGGAGAAGATGGAGCGCGAGCTCGAGCTGGCCGCCCGCATCCAGAAGGATTTCCTGCCGAAGTCCGATCCGTCCTGCGCGGAGCTCGACATCGCCGGGAAGAACATCCCCTGCCTCCAGGTCGGCGGCGATTATTACGACTTCCTCCGGATCGACGATCGCCGCCTGGGGATCACGGTGGCCGATGTGGCGGGCAAGGGCGTCAGCGCCTCGCTCCTGATGGCCTCGCTCCGGGCCGCCCTCCAGTCCGAGGTGCGCCCGGACTACCGGCTGCCCGATATGGCCGTCAAGCTCAACGGCTTCGTCCACCGCAGCTCGGCCATCAATTCCTTCATCACCTTCTTCTTCGCCGAGCTCGACCGGACGACGGGCGAGCTGGCCTACGTCAACGCCGGCCACAACGCCCCGCTCGTCGTCGGTCGGGACGGCGGTCTCCGGACGCTGCCGAGCACGGGCCTCTGCCTGGGGATGCTCCCCGAGATGGCCTACGAGGCGCGCCACGACACCCTGGCTCCGGGCGAGGTCATGATCCTGTACACCGACGGCCTCTCCGAAAGCCGGAATGCGGCCAAGGAGGAGTATGGGGCCGACCGGCTGGCAGACGTCTGCCGTAAGCTTCCCCGGTCGACCGCCCGGGAGCTGATGGCCGCGATTTTCCTCGACCTGGAGGCTTTTACGGGTTCCTCCCCGGCCGCGGACGACAGGACCCTGGTCATCGTCCGGCGCATCGCTTAGCCTTCCGCCTCTCCGATTTTCCCATAGCATTTTCGGGCGAAATTCCTTATGATGGGAGACTTGAATCGGAAGAAAATGCGCATGAAGAACGCCGCCGCCCGGGCCCTCGCGATCCTGCTCTTCGCCGGGCTTCTCACGCTCGCCCTCGCGTGGTTCGGAGCGGATCCGGCCGGTGCGGCGGGAGCCGCCCCCGCCGCGGGAGCCCAGGACCAGGCGGCCGTCGTAATCCCTCCCAAGCCCGGGCCGCCGGTCGATGTTGCGAACGACGAGCTCGCCAAGTTCATCAGCGGCCTGCCCTGCGACTCGGAAGCGCTCCGGGCCCTTCAGGCGACTCCCGCCTGGCAGGCCTACGCCCAGGCGCTCGACAAGGGCTGGGCGGAGCTCGAGGCGAAGCGGTGGGCGCCGATGCGCGAGTGGGCCGCGACCGAGCTCGCCGAGGCGAACGCCGCCACGCGGACGCTGTTCTACCCGTTCGGCGGGCCGGACTTCGTGACCCCGTCTCAAATGTTCCCCGATGCTTCCGCCTATGTCCTCTTCGGCCTGGAGTTCGTGGGCAAGCTCCCCGAGTTCGCCGCGGACGGCCCGCGCGCCGCCAAGCACCTCGAGAACTACCTCGGCAACCTGACCGCGGCCGTATCCGATTTCTTCAACAAGAGCTATTTCATCACCCGCAACATGAACGCCCTGCTCGTCCGGGACCGGGTCGAGGGCGTGCTGCCGATCCTCTGCCTGTTCCTCAAGCGGACGGGGTATACGATCTCGTCCGTCAAGCGCTGCGAGTTCCTGGCCCCGGGCGAGGTTTTCGAGTACGACTTCTCCTACCCGCGCAAAACGTTCCGCAAACCTTATGGAGTCAAGATCGAGTTCTTTCAGCCGGGATCGGGCCGGGTTCGCTCCCTGTACTACTTCTCCTGCAACATCGCCGACGAGTATTTCGCCAAGGACTCGCTGTATTACAAGTATCTGGACGGGCTGGGCTTCGAGACGTCGCTGATTAAATCGGCCTCGTATCTGATGCAGTACCGGTATTTCAGCAACATCCGGAGCCTCATCCTGGCCAGGAGCAAGTTCGTCCTCCAAGACGATACGGCCGTCCCGTTCAAGTTCTTCTCGCCGCGGATCTGGGATGTGCGCCTTTACGGCGAGTACAGCACGCCCATCAGCGAGTTCAGGGGCGTCGAGCAGGCGGACCTCAAGGCCGCCTATGCCGATCCGGCCGCGGTGCGGACGCTGCCCTTCCACGTCGGGTACCACTGGGGCACGCAGAAGGACTCGCTCCTGCTGTTCAAGCGGCGCCCGGCGGCCGCCCGCTGAGGGGGGACGATGAAGACCAAGTTCAGCCTGACCACGGCCACGGCTTTGGTCATCGCCAACATGGTGGGGACCGGAGTTTTCACCAGCCTGGGTTTCCAGGTCGTCGGCCTCTCTTCGGGCTTTGCCCTCATGTTCCTCTGGGCCCTCGGCGGCCTGGCCGCCCTGGCCGGGGCCCTCACGTATTCCGAGGCCGCGGTCCTCTATCCCCGCTGCGGCGGCGAATACCATTATTTGACGAAAATGTATCATCGCGAGGTCGGATTCCTGGCCGGCTGGATTTCCCTCGTCGTCGGATTTGCCGCCCCGGTCGCGGTGAGCTCGATGGCGTTAGGGAAATACATGGGCGGGGCCTTGAGCCTGCCGAAGGCTTTGCCGGGGTCTTTTTCTTTCCTCAAAACCCAGACTCTCATCGCCTTGGCCGTCGTCGCGGTCCTGACCGGCATCCACGCCCTCAACAAGAAGATCGGGGCGAAGTTTCAGAACGCCATCACGATTTTCAACGTCCTTTTCGTGCTGAGCATCGTCGTCCTCGGCCTGGTCTTGGGGAAATCGACTTCTTTGAGTTTCGGCCTTTCGCGGGCGGCGGCTCATGACATCTTCAGCCCCGCCTTCTGGACGTCCATGTTCTTCGTTTCGTTCGCCTATTCGGGCTGGAATGCCGCGGCCTATGTCGCCGGCGAGATCGATCGCCCCTCCCGAAACCTGCCGATCAGCCTGATCACGGGGACCCTTTTCGTCATCGGGCTGTACCTGTTCTTGAACTTCGTTTTTCTTTACACCGTGCCCATCGCCCAGATCAAAGGGCAAGTGGAGGTCGGGCTGATTTTCGCGACGAATGTGTTCGGGCCCACGGCCGGAAGGATCATGGGCGGCATCATCTCTTTCCTGCTGTTGGCGAGCGCCAGCGCGATGATCATTGCCGGCCCGAGGATCAACAAGGTCCTTGGAGAAGATTACTATATCTTTCGCTGGATGGGGCGCTCGAGCCGCCGGGATACCCCGGCGATCGCCATCGTCTTCCAAGGCCTTCTCTCGTGCCTGTATATCATCACTTCCTCGTTCGAGCAGGTTATGGTCTTTATCGGCTTCACCCTGAGCCTGTTCACGTTCATGACCGTCCTGGGAGTGATGATCGTCCGGAGGAAGCACCCGGAGCTTCCCCGGCCCTATAAAACACTCGGATACCCCGTCGTCCCCATCTTCTTTCTTTTGTTCAGCCTGTTCCTGCTCGGCTACGGAATTCTCTATCGGACGAAGGAGTCGCTCTTCGGGATTGGGATCACCCTGGTCGGACTGCTGGTGTACGCCATCGACAAGAAGGTCCGGCCGAAGGATTTCAAGCCGTTGGGCGACGGCGCCCCCTGTCCGGATTGACGGCGGAGCTGCAGCCGGGAACGTGGATTTCCTCGGCCGGAATTCATCAATTGTAACCTCTTGCTTTATGCGCCGGTATTCTCTCATGGGGAAGCGGTATTGAAAGAGGGCGTGATGAAACGACGATTGATCGGACTCTGGATCGTGCTCCTGGTCGCCGTCCCCGTAATTCCTCAACAGAAGACTCCGCTCTATATCACGGGCGGGACGCTGATCGACGGGAAAGGCGGTCCGCCGCTTCCGCAAGCGGTCGTGATCGTCGATGGGGAACGCATAACGGTCGTCGGCCGGCAAAGCGCCCTGAAAATCCCGCCCGGGGCGAAGATCATCGATGCGACCGGCAAATACCTCCTTCCCGGGCTTATCGACACCCATGTCCATCTGGAGTATGTCGGCCTCTCGGACGTCGGAGAGCTGCCGGCCGTTTGGGATTCGCCGGACAAGATCAAGGAATTGATTATGATCAATGCCCGGCTCGATCTCATCGGGGGGATCACGACGGTCAGGGACCTGGGGTCCACGGCGCTCGTCCTCCAGGTGCGCGACGAAATCAACGCGGGCAAGATTGCCGGCCCCCGCATCCTGGCCGCGGGCATGCAGCTGGTCAAGACGACTCCCGGGGCGGCGAAGGTCGGAATGTTCCTGGATTATGACGGCCCCGACGATGCGCGGGCGAAAGTCCGGCGGCTGGCCTCTTCTCGGGTCGACCTGATCAAGATCCGTTTGACCCATCAGCGCGCCGTCCCCTCGCTCGAGGAAGTCCGGGCCATCGTCGACGAGGCCCACAAGCTCGGCCTGCGCGCCACCGTTCACACCGATGTCCCCGCGGATGATCTCGTCCGGCTTGCGGTCGACGCCGGGGCGGACGGCATCGAGCACAACGCGCCGCTTCGCCTGAAAGATGACGCATTGCTTGGAGAAATCGCCCGGAAAGGGATGACCGTCATGGCCGGAAGCGGCGAATTCTATGTTCAGCGATTCGAGGATGCGGGCCTCGGCGATCCCATCGGGCAGGCCGCCATCCGCCTTTTCCCCGACGGCGTCGTATCGGCCCTGCGCCAAGGGGCGGCCGTGCTCCGGAAGCAGACCGCCCAGATGAAAGCGTCGGGCTGGGATGCCGAACAGGTCCGCGCCGGGTTCATCCGGGAAACGGACCGTGCCCGCAAGGCCGGGGTGCTCCTGATATTCGGCACGGACGCGGGCGCTTTTCTGGCGATCCACGGCGAGGAGTATAAGGCGCTCTACGGTGAAACCAGAATGGGATCGACCGCCATGGAAGCGATTCTCATGGCCACGCGCGATGCGGCCAAGGCGCTGGGAAAGGAACGCGAGATCGGGACGGTCGAGGCAGGCCGGCTCGCCGATCTCATCATCGTCGAAGCGGACCCCCTGGGCGATCTTAGAAACCTCCGTAATCTTTATCGGGTCATCAAAGGCGGCGTGGTCTACGATCCGGCGGGGCTGTTACAGTCCCGTTCCCAAGAAAAATAAGCAACCAAGGAAAGCCCATGGGCGTAGCTTTGACAGGGGGACGGTTCTCTTTTTTTCCGCGGAAAAGAGAACCCCCCCTTTTTTCTTATGCGAAAAAGTCGGCCGGGGCGGCCTGCAGCCGGGCGATGTCCGTCACGCGCGCCCGGACGTCGAAGCCCTGGGCGCAGCGCACGGAACAGCCCGCGCACGAGGCGCACGGATCCTGTCCCACGCCGGTCGAGGCGACTAGGTCGTAGGCCGCGCCGAGGTTCTTGTAGCCGTAGGCGTACATGTAGCTCCGCAGGAGCGAGGGGATGGGCAGCTCCTTGGGACACTGATCCAGGCAGGCGCCGCACTGTTGGCAGAAAAGGACGTCTTCGGGCTCGACCGTGAGCTTCAGGTCCTTGCGCTCCTGGTCGGTGAGCATCGGGTCGCGCGCGACCTGGAGGTTCATCTCGAGGTGGTCGAAGGCGGTCATGCCCGGGATCGCGGTCGTGATGCCGGGGTTTGAGAGAGCGAACTTCAGGGCCGCCTTGGTGTTGATCGGCTGGGTGCGGGCCCGATCGAAGAAGCGGCCGGCCAGCGTCTTCATGGCGATGATCCCCAAGCCGGCCTGGTTGGCTTCGGCGATGGCCTTGTCGAGGTCGACGAGGTTGGTTTTCATGAAGTTGTATCCGGAGAGGACCACGTCGTAGAGCTTGCTTTCTATCGCCGCCCGGATGACCTCGGGCTCATTGGCGTGAGTCGAGACGCCGATGAAGCGGGTTTTGCCGCTTTTCTTGGCGGATTCCAGGGCCTTCATCAGGGGCTCGAAAAGCACGGATTCCCGGTGGAGGACGTTGTGCAGGTAGAGGATATCGACATACTCGAGGCCGAGGCGCTTAAGGCTGACCTCGAACGCCGCGAGGAACTTCTCGCCCGTGGTCTCGGCGGAGAAGAGCCCGGACCGGCCGTCGCGCGGCTGGCCCTCGACCTTGGTGGCAATGAAAAAGGAATCGCGCGGCCGGCCCTGGAGGACCCTGCCGATCATCTCCTCGTTCCGGCCCCGCATGTAGCCGTTGGCCGTGTCGAGGTGGATGATCCCCGCGTCGAGCGTCGCCCGGACGAGGTTGTCGTTGTCGGAGTTCATCACGCCCATGGAGACAATGGGCAGGGTGACGCCGGTCTTGCCCAGCTTGCGCAGGACGGAGCCGCCGGTCTTGGCGTCGGCCTTGGGTGCCGTGAAGGGCTTCTGCCCGCCGCGGAGGGCGGAGGGGGCTGCGGCCAGGACGCCCGCGCCGGCGACGCCCATCAGGCTGTTTTTGAGGAAGGATCGCCGGTCGATGCCGGTTCGGGACTGAGACATGTGGACCTCCTGAAAAAAATAGTCTGTAGCATAGAACCGCCGGACTGTCAACGCGGGGCGGCGAGAGCCGCCTTTTGTCCCTGGCCGAAGTCTGGTATGATATCGGCCGGCTTTTCCCCCGGACAGAAAGGACCAAGTCCATGACCGATACTCCCGAAACCGTGCCGACTTTGAGAAAATGGTTGATCGCCGCCCGGCCCTGGTCGTGGCCCGCCTCGACCATGCCGGTCATATTCGGGACCTCGATGGCCGTCGTCTTCGGCGGGGCCCGCCTCGATCCCCTCCGGTTCCTGATCGCCCTCGCGGCGATGATGATCATGCATTCAGCGGCCAACATGCTGAGCGACGCCTTCGACTTCAAACGCGGCCTGGACAAGGACGTCACCCCGGTGAGCGGGGCGGTCGTCCGGGGCTGGCTGTCGCCCGGCGCAGCCTCGCGCGGGGCCGCCGCCTTTTTCGCCGTCGGCATCGTCCTTGGCCTCGTCCTGACGCTGGTTACCGGGCCGACGCTGCTGATCATCGGCGGCGTTGGGGTCGTGATCGGCGTGTTTTACACCGGCCTCAAGTTCCGGGCGCTCGGCGATCTCGCAGTCTTCTTGGACTTCGGGATTCTCGGCGCCCTGGGGGCGTGGGTCGTCCAGACCCGGACATTTTCCTGGATCCCCGTTGTTTGGACCGTACCGATATCCATGCTGGTCGTGGCCATCCTCCATGCCAACAATTGGCGGGATTCGATCTCCGATACCGAGCTCCGCATCCGGACGGTGGCTTCGCTGTTGGGCGATAAGGGCGCCGAGGCTTATTACGCCTTCCTCCTCTTCGGCGCGACGGCCTTCGTCCTGGCCTTTATCCTGGTGCCGCGACTGATCGGCGGGGGGCTGCCGGCCCTGCCCTGGACGTTCGCGATCGTCCTGGCGGCCCTGCCCCGGGCGCTCGCCCTCTGGGGGCGGGCGCGGCGGCGCCGCGCCCCGCGCCAGCCGCTGGATTTCGTGATCCTGGATGGGGCCACAGCCCAGTACAACCTCATGTTCGGCCTGCTCTCGACGGCTGCGGTCTGGTTGCAGGCCATCCTGAAGCTCGGATGACGAACCGTTCCCGGCAGCCGCTCGTCGTCGCCGTCCTAGCAGCGGCGCTCTTCATCCCTCTGTTCGTCCTCCGCGGGGTCGGAGCGTTCGATTTCTGGTGGTGGATGAGCGCGAACCTGGCGGGGCTCCTGGTCTTGACGGCCGCGATCGACCCGCAGCAGCTCATCCGCCTGGCCAACGACATCCTCGACCGGCCGTCGGCGAAGATCGGGCTCGGGCTGCTGGCCGCCGCCGGCCTGTACGCCGTCTTCTTCGCCGCCAACATCCTGGCCCGGCGGATCCTGCCGTTCGCCGGGTCCGGCATCTCCCGGGTCTACGGCTTCAAGGCGGGCGTGTCCCCGCTCCGGGTCATTTTCCTCATGGTCATGGTCATCGGCCCGGGAGAGGAGCTGTTCTGGCGGGGCTACCTGCAGCGCCGTTTCCAGGACCGGTGGGGTAGTATCCGGGGATTTCTGGCCGCCACGGCCCTCTACACCCTCGTCCACGCGGGGAGCGGCAACCCGATGCTCGTCCTCGCGGCCGCTGTCTGCGGCCTGTTCTGGGGATATCTTTACCTGCGGACGAAATCAATCCTGCTGGTCCTCATCAGCCACACGATCTGGGACCTGGCGGTCTTCGTCCTCTTCCCGTTCAGCTAATGGAATCCGCAAAGGAGTCGCCATGAAGCGCACGTCTTCGATTCTCCTCGGGCTGACGCTTCTCGTCCTCGGCCCCGGCCTTCCGCGCGCCGCGTACGGTCAGGGCCTGGATATCGTCACGGTCAAGGTCGTGCCTCCCGCTTTGCCGCTTAAAGCCGGTCAGTCCGCGCCGATCACGCTCGAGCTGACGGTCAAGTCGCCGTATCATATCAACGCCGACCAGCCGCTCGAGGATTTCCTCATCGGGACGACGGTCGAGTTCAAAGCCCCGGCGGGGGTGGCGTACCGGAAGATCGCGTTCCCTCCGGCCGAGGTTCGGAAGCTCGACCTCTCCCCGAATCCCATGGCCATCTACGAGGGCACGGTCAAGGTCACGGCCGAGGTGACTCTCGGCCCGGATTTCAAGGGTGCCGAGCTCGCGATCGAGGGCACGGTCGGCTATCAGGCCTGCGACGGCAGCGCCTGTCTGCCGCCCGCCGAGGCCAAGTTCTCGCGGAAGGTGGCGGTCACTGGTGCCGAAACCAAAGGCGGGTCCACCGGTCAAGGCGCCGCGATTCTTGTCGCACCGGTAGCGCCTCCCCTCGTGTCCGCGTCGGAGCACGAGGAGGATCGCGCTGGCGCGATCGAGAAGCAGAAAGCCGCGGACCTTGCCGCGGCGGAAAAGAAGGCATCGCCGGCGGCCGATAAATCCAGCGCCGCCGCCAAGGCTTCGTCTCCGTTCGACGACAAGGGGCTGCCCCTGACGTTCCTCCTCGTCTTCCTCGGAGGTCTGGCTCTCAATCTGACGCCTTGCATCTATCCTTTGATTCCCATCACCATCAGCTATTTCGGCGGCCAGGCCGAGGGCAAGAAGGGCGGCGTTGTGGCCCACGCGGTTCTCTACGTGATCGGCATGGCCGTGACGTATTCCGTCCTGGGCATCATCGCCGCCTTCACCGGCAGCCTGTTCGGCGTGGCCCTCCAATATCCGCCGGTGCTGGTCGGTATCGCCCTGATCATGGTCGTCCTGGCCCTGAGCATGTTCAACGTCTACGAGCTCCGCATGCCCGCCTTCCTCAACAGGTTTGCGGGGGGGGGACAGAAGGGCTATTTCGGGACGTTCTTCATGGGCCTGACGGTCGGCATCATTGCCGCCCCCTGCATCGGACCCTTCGTCCTCGGGCTGCTGACCTATGTCGGCAACCGGGGCAACGTCGTCCTGGGCTTTTCGCTGTTCTTTGTCCTGGCCCTCGGCCTGGGCGTCCCGTTTCTCCTCCTCGGGATCTTTTCCGGGAGCATCAACAAGATCCCGCGCTCCGGGGCGTGGATGGTCTGGGTCCGGACGATTTTCGGCTTCATCCTCCTGGGCATGGCCGTCTATTTTCTCAAGACACTATTTCCCGATGCGCTTCTCTACGACCTGGCCCTCGCCCTGATCATGCTCCTGGCCGGCATTTATATGGCCTGGATCGAGCCCACGAAAACGGCGGGCAAGGTCTTCCCCTTCGTCCGGAATGTCGTCGGCGTGATCTTCTTCGGCCTGGCCTTGGCGACGGCCGCGGCCGGCATCCGCGGCTACCTGGACGACCAGGTGAACGCCCGGGTTCAGGGCCTCGCCGCCGGGGGGGGCGCGGCGACAAAGACCGAAGGCATCGCCTGGCAGCCCTACAGCGAGGAGCGGCTGGCCGCGGCCGCCCGCGACGGCAAGACGGTCTTCATCGATTTCTTCACGGACTGGTGCATCGCCTGCAAGGAGATGGACCGCGACACGTTCTCCCAGGCCGAGGTGATCGCCGCCTCGCGCGAGTTCGTCTGCCTCCGCTCCAACCTGACCACGGACAAGGATCCGGCGATTAAGGAGCTCTACCGCCGCTACGGCGTCCGGGGCGTGCCGACCTACGTGATCCTCGGGCCGGACGGCAAGGAGATCGAGCCGCTCCGGCTGGTCGGGTTCGAGCCGAAGAAGGAATTCCTGGCGAGGCTGAAACAAGCGCTCGACCGGGGAAGGAAATAGGCCCATGAAGCTGCCGCCCATCCCTTTTTTCGTGCCCGACTGGGAAAACATTCCCCGGACCGAACACCCCGGCGTGCGCGGGACCTCGTTCTGGCGGACGGTCGAAGCCAACGGCCTGCGCGTCCGGATGGTGGATTACGCGCCGGGCTACGAGTCCGACCACTGGTGTGCGCGCGGGCATGTCCTGCTCGTCCTGGAGGGCGAAATCACGCTGCGCCTCAAGGACGGCGCCGAGCATCGGCTGGCGGCTGGGCAGAGCTTCCAGGTCTCCGACGACGAGGCTAACCCGCACCAGGCCTTTTCGCCGCGGGGGGCGCGCGCCTTCATCGTGGACTGATCCGGCGCAGTCGATTCCGTAAGGCCGTGTTTCGTCGCCTCGCGGCGCCTAAATCGAATTCCCCAGCAATTCCCGGAGCGTCTCCTCGAGCACCCGGTCGAACTCCGCGGGCGCCTCGAGCATCAGGAAATGATCGACCCCGCTCATCGTCTTGAGGATGAAGGACGGGACGACGCGCCGGTTGGCCTCGAGGGCGGTGGGGAACCTGTCGCAGTTGATGGCGGCTACGGGCTTGCGCAGCGCGGTTAGGGCCGCGACCGGGCTGTAGAGCATGTCGGCCGCGAGCGCGCCCAGGCTGGCCGGGACCGGCGTGCGGAGCATGCCCTTCACGATGCGATCCGCGAGCGCGGCGTCGGTCTCGGGCCGGAACATGCTCCGCACCACGGACTCGGCGAAGGCGGCGTAGTCGGGCTGGAAGAGGCGCAGGTAGGCGTCGACGTCGTCTTGCCCGTAGACGGGGCGTGTCAGGTCCTTGTATGTGTCGACGCCGATCAGGGCCAGGACGGCGGCCGGCCGCAGGCGCGCGGCCTCGACGATCGCCGAGCCGCCCATCGAATGGCCGATCAGGACGGCGCCGCCGATGGCCTCCTTGTCGAGGACGGCCGCGATGTCGGCTCCGAACGCCGCGATCGTCCACTCCTTCCGGTTCTCGCCCGAGCGGCCGTGGCCGGCCAGATCGATCGCGACGACCTTGCGGCGCGGCGATAGGTCCTTGACCTGGGCGTCCCAATGGCTCCGGTCGCAGGCCCAGCCGTGGACGAAGACCAGGGCCGGTTCGCCGGCGCCTTCGACTCGATAGGAAATTTCCACCCCGTCGGGCGACTTCGCCGTTCGTTCCTCGGGGGCGGCGGCGCAGACGCCGACCGTGAAGGCGGCGGCCAGGATGCCGGCCGCCGCGCGGGAGAACGCCGTCACTTCAGGAAGCCCCGCCGCCTGAGCAGGGGCTCGACCTTGGGCTCGCGCCCCCGGAAAGCCTTATAGAGGGCCATGGGCTCCTCCGAGCCGCCCTTGGCCAGGATGTTGTCCCGATAGCTCTTGGCCGTCTTCTGGTCGAAGAGGCTCGTCTCCTTGAAGGCCTGGAAAGCGTCCGCGTCCAGGACCTCGGACCAGACGTAGCTGTAATAGCCCGCCGAGTAGCCGCTCGAGAAGATGTGCTGGAAGTAGGGGCTGCGGTAGCGGACGACGATCTCGGGGATCAGGCCGATCTTTTTCATCGAGGCATCCTCGAAGGCGCCTGCGTCCGGCTCCTTGGCCTCGGTCAGCGTGTGCCAGTCCATGTCGAGGTAGCTGGCCGCCATGAATTCGACGGTCGTGAAGCCCTGGTTGAAGAAGCCCGCGTTCTTGATCTTGTCGAGGAGCGCCTGGGGGATGGGCTCGCCGGTCTTGTAGTGCTTGGCGTAGGTCTTGACGACCTCGGCGTCCGCGGCCCAGTTCTCCATGATCTGGGAGGGAAGCTCGACGAAGTCGCGGGGCACGTTCGTCCCGGAGAGGGATTCATAGGTCACGTTCGAGAGCAGGTCATGAAGGGCGTGGCCGAACTCGTGGAAGAGCGTCTGGGCCTCTTCAAAGGTGATGAGCGAGGGCTTCTCGGCCGTGGGCTTCGTGAAGTTCCCCACGTTGTAGACGATCGGGGTGATCTTCTTCCCGTCGCGGACCTGCTGCGAGCGGATGGCGCTCGACCAGGCGCCGCCGCGCTTCGAAGGCCGGGGGTAGTAATCCGAATACAGAATGCCGATGTGCGTTCCGTCGGCCTCCTTGACCTCGAAGACCTCGACGTCGGGGTGGTAGACCGGGATGTCCGTCCGCTTGGTGAAGGTCAAGCCCCAGAGCTTGTTCGCCGTGTCGAAGGCGCCCTGGCGGACGGCCGTGAGCTCAAAATAAGGCCGGAGCGTTTCGTCGTCGAGGTCGTATTTGGCCTTCTTCAGCTTCTCGGCGTAATACCACCAGTCCCAGGGCTGGAGCTCGCCGGCGAGGCCGTCCTTGTTCAGCATCGCCTTGAGCTCGCGGGCCTCGACCTTGGCCGTGGCCAAAGCCGGCGTCCAGACCTGGTCGAGGAGCTTATGGACGGCGGCCGGCGTCTTGGCCATGGTGTCGTCGAGGACGTAGTCGGCATGCGTCTTGTAGCCCAGAAGATTGGCCCGCGTCACGCGGAGGGCGGCGATCCTGGTCAGGACGGCCCGGTTGTCGTTGGCGTTGCCGTTGGCCCCCCGGCCGATGAAGGCCTTGAAGAGCTTCTCCCGCAGGTCGCGGCGGCTGCTGTATTGGAAGAAGGGAATGCAGCTCGGCTTGTGGAGGGTGAAGACCCACTTGCCCTCCCGCCCCTTGGCCTTGGCAGCCTCGGCTGCGGCGGACACGACGTCCGCGGGCAGGCCGGCCAGGTCGTCCTTGCTCTCGAGGACGAGGGTGAAGCCGTTGTCCTCGGCCAGGACGTTCTGGCCGAACTTCTGGGTCAGGACCGCGAGCTCCTCATTGACCTTGCGGAGCTCCGCCTTCTTGGCCTCGTCGAGGGCGGCGCCGTTGCGGATGAACTGCTTGCTGGTTCGCTCGAGGAGGCGGGCCTGTTCCGGCGTGAGGCTCAGCTTGGCCTTCTGGTCGTCGACGGCCTTGATCCGGGCGAAGAGCTTGGCGTTCAGGATGATGTCGTCCTGGTGCTTGGCCAGGACGGGGGCGAGGTCGGCCTCGATCTTCTGCAGCGCTTCGCTCGTGTTGGCCGAGGTCAGGGCGCCGAAGACGTTGGACGTCCGGGTCAGCAGGACGCCCGTCCTCTCCAGGGCTTCGACCGTGTTGGCGAACGTCGGGGCGTCGGGCGAGGCGATGATGGCTTCGATTTCCTTCTTTTGGGCGGCCATGCCGGCGTCGAAGGCCGGCCGGAAATGGACGTCTTTGATCGCGTCGAAGGGCGGCGTCTCGAACGGGGTCGTCCAGGCCGCGAGGAGCGGATTCGGGGCCTCGGCGGGCGGCGGCGGCGGGGTTTCCTTCTTCGCGCAGGACAGGGCCAAGAGCGCGGTCAGGGCCAGAACGAGGGCGGATGTTCTCATGTCGTTCGACTCCTTAGTAGGATGGCGGTGCGGCTATTTTATTCGTTCTTTTCGAGGACGTCCAGGAATTCGGCCAGGACCATGGCCGTCGCGCCGACGCCCTCCTCGATCCCTCCGCCGGGAAAGCTGATCTGGTTCTTGTGGTGGAGGACGGTCGCCGGGCGGCGGATGAAGGCGAGATGGGCCCCGCCCGCCTTGGGGTAAAGGAGGACCATCACCCCCGCCTTGAGGCTGGTGCCCTCGACTTCGGTGTACGCCAGCTGCCCGGGACGGGGCGTCGGGACCATCTTGAGCTGCGAGGGCGGTCCCGGGAGGGCGGCGCGGAGCCGGCGTTCAATGTCGAGGACGAGAGCGGAGAAATCGGTCATGGGTGGAAAAGGACATTGTATCGATTTCGCGGCGGAAGGCAATCCGGACGCCGGGCCGGATCACATGTTCCAGCGGTATGAGAACTTGAGCAGGAAGATGTTGTCTCCGGGCGCCGTCAGGAGGTCGCTGAGGTCGCGGCGGAGCTGTAAGTCTCCGGGGTGCGCGTAGTCGACCCGGTTCTGCGTCCAGACGAAATAGAGGAGCGAGCCGGGGCGGTATTCCCAGCGGAGGACGACCGTGCCCCGCAGCGATTTCATATTGAAGTCGGGGTTGCCGAAGGCGAAGGCCTGGGCAGGGCCGTCGCCGTCGGGGTCCACCGTGTAGCTCCCGTCCGCGTACTGGATCGTCGAGGCGCCCTCGCCGTAGACGTTGTAGGCGCCGGTGCGCGCCCGGGCGAGCTCCTTGAAGCGGTCATAGCGGCCGACGGCGATGAAGGGCTGGAGATACGCCTGGAGGGTCAGTTTGGGATTGAACGTCCAGTTCAACCGGATTTCGGCCGAGATCACCTTCTCGTTGATCCGTCCGAATACGTAGCGCGAGCCGTACGTGGGGGTCATGGCCGCGTCCTGGACCTGCGTCACCCACTGGTGCTCGTCGAGCTCCGTCGTGTAGCTCGGGCCGATGGACAGGCTGAAGTTGCCCCGCGGCTTCCAGCGGATCGTGATCTGGCCGCTGATCTGACGGCTCGCGCCGGGCTGTTGATACGAGGACATCTGGCTCTCGATCACCACGGGCCGGCGGCTGTCGGTCGCGAGCTGGGCGTCGAGCTCCCAGCCCCAGGGCGTGATCGCCCGGGGGCCTCCCCGGGTCAGGGTGTCGCTCATCGTCGGCGGGTTGCAGGCGTAGGTTAGGCCGAAATTCCAGAAGTTCGCGAAGACGCCCTGGGCCACGGCGACCCAGCCCTCGTAGAATTTGTTGCCCCCGAAGTCGTAGTTGCGGGCGACGCCGCCGAATATCTGCAAGAGCTGGAAGACCTTGCCCGGCTTCGTCCATTGATAGGCCGGGATGACCGAGACGTTGATGATGTCCGAGCTGCCGCGCTGGTATCCGGCGTCGTTAGGGTCGAAGCCCGGCGAGAGCGCCCCGAGCTGAGTGAGGAACAGGAAGTTGCCGTTCTGCTTGCCGAACGTCAGCCGGCCGCCCCAGCCCGAGAGCGACGTCGCGTCGGGGTTCAAGGAAACCTCGGTGGCGTCCGGCCTCTGGAAATAGTGCATCGAGGAGTTCTGGAGGCGGAAGATCTCGTCGGCCGTGCCTTCGACGCGCGTCGCGCCGACCCAGCCGCCGACCACGTACGTCCGGTCCTTGTCGAAGAAGGTCCATCCGTCGGCGGCCAGGCTGAAGGCGTTCTTGTTCAGGATCCCGTCGAGCGTGTCGGTCCGGAGGTCGCGCATCACGCCGGTGGCCATGAGCCCCAAGCCGCTCTGGCCCTTGTCGATCTCTTTCTCGGCGCGGAAGGCCCCATAATAGCTGAAGGGCTCGACTTCCTGCTGCAGGCGCAGGCCGGACTGGTCGATCTCGGCGTATTCGCGGGAGGTCAGGGCATTCATGAATCCCATGTTCCAGTCGCCGAACTTGCCGGTGAGCTTGGCTGCGCCGATGATTTCCGATCGGTCGGGAACGCTCGCGAAGCCGTCCTCGGTGACCGGGCCCTCCGGCGATCGCCCGATGCGGCGGCTGTAGAAGAAGCTCGGCTGCGGCCAGTTAATGTTGGCGTTCAGGTAGACGCCGCCGCGGCCGAAGCCGTTGAAGAGCGAGGCGCCCTCGATGAAGAACGGGCGCTTTTCATCGTAGTAGGTCTCGTAGGCGGACAGGTTGAGGACCGCCGGGTCGACCTCGACCTGGCCGAAGTCGGGGTTGACCGTGGCGTCGAGGGTCAGGTTGCTCAGGAGGCCGGCCTTGAGGTCGAACCCGAAGTTGCCGGTGTAGCGGTGCCCGAGCTCGAAAGGGTTGCCCCGTTCCATCGGCCGGAACTGGGCCTGGCCGACCGTGTAGGGCAGGATCTCGAAATGGCGGCCGGGGCTGATGCCGCGGACGCCCTCCAGCTGGGCGAATTTCGAGACGAAGGCCGACTCGCTTTTCGGGATCCAGGAAAAGGTGGCCTTCTCGTTCTTCCTCTTGATGACCCGGCTGAAGTTCACCCCCCAGATGTAGTCGTCCTTCTTCTTGAAGCGGATCTGGTCGAATGGGATCTTCATCTCCACGGCCCAGCCTTCGCCGTTGATCCGGGTCTTCCAATCCCAAACGCCGTCCCAGGTCGGGTCTTCGCTGACGTCGTTCGAGAGGGCCTCGTCCAGGATCGAACCGGCCGGGTTGACGCCGAAGAGGAACCCGGACCTCTTGTCGTTGTAGGGATCCACCGCGAAATAGAACCAGTCGGAGTCGATCTGGGAGTCGCGCCGGCCCATCAGGCTGATGATCCCCTTGGGATCGGAATCATAACAGAAGGCGGCCACATAGAGGGCCTTGTCGTCGTAGGCCACCCAAACGTCGGTCCGTTCGGTCGACGGCTCTCCGTCCTTGGGGTCGTTCTGGGTGAATCCTTGGGCGGGAGAGTTCTGCCAGACCCTCTCACTGAGGATCCCGTCGAGGACGATCGGCTCCTCGGTCCGGACGGCCCTGACCACCCGGGGCTCGAAGGGCTTCTTGTCTTGCTTGGATGACGGTATGCTTCCGTTCGCCTCCGCTCCGAGGAGGGGCAACGCCAGCAGCGCGAGCGCGGCAACGATCTTTCTCATATCCCAGACTCCTGACGAGAACTTTCCATTCGGCGTTCGCATATATATACGCACCGGACGGCCGGAAGGTTTGCCCCGGTCCTCGCGAGGCGGCCAAGATTTTCTTGTCCGATGCGGCCCGTTCCGCGGTTATGGTATATAGATGTCTTATATCGCCCGAGCGTTATTGGAATCGAGGAGGTCCCATGGGCATTTGGAAACACGCCTTTGAGCCGGCCGGGTCCGGGACGCGCGCCGCGTCGCTGGCCGCCGTAGCCGCCGTCCTCCTGGCCCTCGCCGGCTGCGCGACGTTCAACACTTTCGACACAGAGAGCCACGCCTTGTCCCGGCCGATCACGATCGACGGGATGACCGACGATTGGTCGGGCGAGATGTACGTCGTTCCCGGCGAGCGCATGTCGATGGGCCTCCAGAACGACGGGCGGTATCTCTATGTCGCCCTGCTCATCGAAGACTCCTTTCAACGCTACCAGGCCATGTCCCAGGGATTGACGATCTGGTTCGATCCGAAGGGAGGAACGAAGAAGGTCTTCGGCATCCGCTATCCGCTTGGCCTCCCGGCCGGTCAGCGGCCGGCGTCCCGGCCGGGAGGCGAAGGCGAGGGGCTTACGCTTCCGGACCTGCCTGACGAAGCGCTGTCCGAGCTCGAGATCCTCCGCTCCGAGAAAGGGCCCGCCCGGCGGATCAGCGTCGCGGAGGGGAAGCCCGAAGGCCTCGAGATCAAGGTCGTTCCGGGAACGGGGCTGCTGGTCTACGAGATGAAGATCCTCCTTCTGCCCGACGCCGGACATCCCTTGGCTGTCGGCGCCGCCCCGGGCTCCGTCATCGGCCTCGGCTTCGAGACGCCGAAGTTCGATGCCTCATCGCTGTCGCGGAACGGCCCCATCGGCAACACGGGGGGGACGGACAATCCGCCCTCCGGCGGGACGAGCGGCCGGGGCGGCACGGGAAACTCCAGCGGTCGGGGCGGTCGGGGTGGAATGATGGGCCTGTCCGAGCCTCTCAAGATCTGGGCGACCGTCCAGTTGACGTCCGGCAAGGGCGGCGCGCCCGCGGCGGCCTCTTCCGCCGCTTTCCGGGCGAATTGATTTCCGCCTCCGAAAGGAATATAAATCCAAGACGGAATCCAGGAATAATAAGGAGAAGCGGTTCACCATGCGCAAGACATCTTCAATCCTCGCCGTCGCGGCCGTCCTGGCCCTGACACTTCCCGTCCTCGCCCAGGCTCCCGCGCCGCAGAAGACGGTGGACGTTTCCGGCGTCTGGCTGGTCACCATGCAGACGCCCCAGGGCGAGATGACCCAGGAAGCCACCTTCACCCAGGACAAGGAAGCCCTCAAGGTTTCGATGACGAGCCCGATGGGTACGGACATGAAGGGCGAAGGCACGATCAAGGGCCAGGATCTCCAATGGACGCTGACGATCAGCACGCCGAACGGCGAGTTCGCCCTCGGCTTCAAGGCCAAGGTCGACGGCGATTCCATGACCGGCGATGTCCAGATGGGCGACTTCGGGAGCTCGACCTTCACGGCCAAGAAGAAGAAATAGAAGGAATGTTTTCGCGGGCCATCGTCCGCCAGCCCGGCCCCGACTTCGCCCGCGGCCTGACCACGGCCGACCTCGGTCCGCCGAGCTTTCCCCTGATCCTCGAGCAGCATGCGGCCTACGTCGCCGCGCTGCGCGGCCTCGGATTGGAAGTGACCGTCTTGGACCCTGCGCCCGGGTTCCCCGACGCTTATTTCGTCGAGGATCCGGCCGTCGTCACGCCCGAGGTGGCCGTGATCTCGGACCTCGGGGCGCCGTCGCGCCGCGGCGAGGAGGCGACGCTCGAGCCCGAGGTGAGCGAGGTTAGGAAAATGGATGGAGGACTGACCTGCCTGTCGCTGCGCTTTTAAAGGGAGGCCCCGTGGAGAGAGAACCATGAAGACAACGAAGACCGTGCTCGGCCTCCTGATCGCGGCCTCGGTTGCGGCCCTGGCCGCCCAGCCGGCCCAACAGCCCGTCGTCCCCGCCAAAGGCGAGATCCGGGTCGTGCTGGCCGGCGATTATCCGGATCCGACCATGGTCCGCGTCGGGCGCGACTTCTACATGACCCATTCCTCGGGCCGCAGCATCCCCGGCCTGCTCGTCTGGCATTCGACCGATCTCGTGTCGTGGCAGCGGGTCGGCTACGCCCTGCGCAAGCCCGTCGGCGACGTCTGGGCGCCGGACCTCGTCTATTACAAGGGCAAGTATTACATCTACTTCCCGGCCTCCCGGACGAATTGGGTGGTGACCGCCGACAAGCCCGAGGGACCGTGGAGCGAGCCCGTGGATCTCAAGCTCCCAGGGATCGATCCCGGGCACGTCGCCGCGCCGGACGGGAAGAGGTACCTCTTCATCGACGGCGGCCGCGCCGTCCACCTCGCCCCGGACGGGCTGTCCATCGTCGGCGTGGCGAAGGGCTACTACGAAGGCTGGAAATTCCCCGAGGACTGGGTGGTCGAAGGCTTTTATGCCGAATCGCCGAAGATCGCCTTCGTTAAGGGCTATTACTACCTGACGACCGCCCAGGGCGGGACTTCCGGGCCCTCGACGAGCCACATGATCGTGTCGGCCCGTTCCAAGAACCCGCTCGGGCCCTGGAAGAACAGCCCCTTCAACCCGATCGTCAAGACCTGGAGCCGCGCCGAGAAATACTGGTCCAAAGGCCACGGCACGATCTTCGACGACGCCGACGGCCGCTGGTACATCGTCTATCACGCTTATGAGAACGGCTATCTCCCCCTGGGCCGCTCCACGCTTCTCGAACCGATCGAATGGACGAAGGACGGATGGTTCAAGACCATACGTGACGCGAAGGCCGAAGGTCCCGTGGCCCGGCTCCGGAACGCCGCCGTCGAGCCCGACGACTTTGCGGCCCCCGCCCTCAAGCTCCAGTGGCAGTTCTTGGGCGCAGACGCCTTCGAGAACCACGCCCTTCGGGACGGACGCCTGATCCTGACCGGCAACGCGCTCGATCTCCGGGCCCTCCTTGTGACGGTCGGCGACCATTCCTACGAGGCGACCGTCCGGCTCGAGCCCGAGGCAGACGTCGAGACCGGCCTCGTGGCCTTCTACAATGCCAAGATGTTCGCCGGAATCAGCCTGCGGAAGGGAACCGTGGAGGGGATGTCCAGGGGCGCGGCGTTCGGCCCTCGGATCAAGGCGTCCTCGGCCAAGTATTTAAAGCTGAGGATGACGGACTTCGACTTGCAGGCCTTCTACAGCGACAACGGGAAATCGTGGAAGCCCTATCCGAATTCAACCGAAGTGTCCGGATATCAGACCAACGTCCTGGGATCGTTTTTGAGCCTGAAGCTCGGCGTCTATGTCAAGGGCGCCGGCACGGTGAAGGTCGGGGAGTTCACTTACAAGCCCCTCGACTGAAGGCCGCTCGTCAGGCGATCCCGAGCTCTTTCAGCTTTTCGGCCGGCACGAGGCCGTCATTGGTCCAGCCCTGATGCTCGTAGTAGGCGTCTAGAACCCGGCCGTAATAGGCCTCGTCGACCGCCCGTCCCTTGAGCGCCCCGCCCGTCATGGGTACGGTCAGCTTGGGCGGCACGTAGGCGTCGTAGGCGCGCGTCCGTCCCTGGCCGTTGTTTACGTGTCGTTCGAGGGCGTATATCCGGCGCCCGCAGGCGGTCATCGTGGCCGTCGTGTATTCCAGTCCCGTCAGGGCCCGGTAGAGGGCCAGAAACGGCTCCGACGTGTGATCCTCGGTGAAGAAGTCGCACAGGCCCATGGAATCGACGAGCGCCTTGCCGGTCTGGCCGCCGGCCACGTAGGCGGCCAGGTTTCCGGCGCCTTCGAGGCCCCCTTCCTCGGCCTGGATGGTCCAGGCGTAGGTGTGGTCGCCCCGCCCGCGATTCGAGGTCCCGTAGGCCGTGAACATGCCCGGGAAGGCCTTGGGCTCGATGCCGGCGTAGCCGAGGCCCCCGTAAGCCGTCGTCACGCAGCGGGCGATGTCCTTGAGGGCGGCCCCCGGATTCGCCGCGCCGACGCCGGCGATCACCCGGTCGGACGGCCCGGCCAGGAGCGAGCCGAGGTCGCCCGTCCGGTAGGCGATGGCCTTCAGCGTCCGGATCATGTCCGGCGCGCTGCCGAACGCCGGCGCCCCGGGGAAGGCCTTCATGAAGCCTTTCTCGGCGAGATCCATGGCTCCGGCCATGACGCTCCCGAAGGTCATCGTGTCGATCCCGTATTCGTTGCAGAGGTAGTTCAGGCGGAAGAGGGCGTCGCGGTCGAGGATGCAGCAATTGATCCAGAGGGCGATGGTCTCGAACTCGGGCCGGACGCCGGCGCCGGCGTAGGGCCCGGCTTCGACCTTGGCCGCCCGGGTACACATCACATGGCGGCAGCGGTTGCAGACGTTGTGTCTTCCCGAGATCGCGAGGAAGGCGTCCGTGCCGACCTTGGCCTGGTCCTCCGGCGGAAACCAGCCCTCGTCGAAGTTGTGCCAGGGCAGATAGCCGCCCTGCTTGCCGAGGTATTTGCCGTTGAAAGTCCGGTCGAGCCACCAGGTCGTGCCCGTCGTCGGCCGGAACGAGGCCGTCCACTTGGGATCGGCGACGTGCGTCCTGACCTGGGCATCGATCTCCTTGGCCAGCGCCGCGAACGCCGCGGCGTCATGATAGGCGGTCGCTCCGCGGCCGAAGGCCGTGATCGCGACCAGGTTCTTCGAGCCGAAGATCGCGCCCGCGCCCCCGCGGCCGAAGTTGCGGTGGTGGTCGCCCGTCAGGCAGGCATAAGCGACCAGGTTCCACCCGGCCGGTCCCAGGCACATGGTCGAAGAGCCGGGGTATTTGCGGGTGAGGGCATCGGTGATGGCCGAGGCCGTCCGGGCGACCCGGCGGCCGTCCACGGTTTCAAAGAGCTCGTCCTCGGCGTCGAGGATCTCGACCTTCCCGTCCGCGACGAGGAGGCGCACGGGCGTGTCGGCCCGGCCGTCGATGATCAGGTGGTCGATCCCGGCCCGCTTGAGCATGTTGGGGAACAGGCCGCCGGCGCTCGAATGGGTGAGCAGCCCGGCGACCGGGGCATGGCCGGGGACCCAGGGCGCTGGCCCGGGCGAGGCGGTCATGGGGCCGATGAAGGAGCACGACCCGCGGCCGGCCGTCGGGACGGCCGTGTCGTTCAGGGCCGCGCTGCCGATGACGATGCGGTTGGCGGGGGAAAGCGGGTCCTTCAGCGGGCCGGTCTTGCGGAGATGGTCGTAGATGAGCCTGGCCTGAACGCCGCGGCCCCCGACGTAATCGCGATAAACGGCGGGGTCCGCGGGCTCGACCCGCACGGTTCGCTCGCCGAGGTCGATTTTGGCCCAGACGCCTTTGTAGCCGAACGGACCGTTTCCGGAGGAAGGCATGATGACTCCTTATCCTGAGGGCTGACCGGATTATAGAAAGAACGGGGGCCGCTGGCAAGGCGCGCCGGTCGGCTATTCGTCCTTGGTGAACTGGAGGAGCTCGACGGGCGCGCCGTCCGAGATGATGAACGCCACGCGAACGCCCGGCGACGGGGAATTCGGGGCGATCAGGATCTCCTTCCCGGCGATCTCGGCCTCGAGGTCGTCCACTTCGAAGGCGAGATGGGCCACCGTCTTCACGAGCTCGGGCAGGGGGCAATCCGGATCATAGCGCATCCACTCGATGCCGTAGGGATTCGAGCCGTAGTCCAAGACGTGGATCTTGTATTCGGGGAGATGGTATTCGCCGGGGCGCTGAACCGAGGTGGGCAATCCGAGGTGATGAAATTTGCGCATGATCTTCAAGCCCGGCGAAGCCGCGGGCGCCGCCGGGGCGCGGGCTCAGAGCCCGAACTTCACGCCCATCCGCAGGCTGAGGCCGCTGAGGTTCATGTCCGCGGTTCGGGCGGGCTTGGATGCAAGCGGGACGACGAGTCCCTTCAGATAGT
Organism: Candidatus Aminicenantota bacterium; assembly: GCA_003141555.1. Classification (GTDB taxonomy): domain Bacteria; phylum Acidobacteriota; class Aminicenantia; order Aminicenantales; family UBA4085; genus FEN-413. The sequence goes on along the minus strand of PLMN01000007.1, from coordinate 32,230 downwards.
CGGCGATCTTGTCGACGTCGGCCCGGTCGCTTCCCGTGATGGAGCTCACCAGGCTTTCAACCATCTGCTCATAGCTCGTTGTGGTGGCGGCCGCGATCGTCAAGCCGGTGAATTCGACGAAGCGGTAGGCGGCCTCGGCGAAGAGCTGGAGGCGCGGGGCGACCCGGTATTCGAGGCCGAGGCCGGCCTGCCCGCCCCAGGCGGGCCTATGCTGGCTGGCGTCCGACCCGGCGAACGAGCCGAAATAGTAGCTGCCCCCGCCGCTCATGAAGACGGTCCATTTGCGGCCGATCGGCAGCCCATAATAGGCGTTCAGGCTCACCGGGACGATCCGGGCCCTGAGGCCGTCATATCCCATCCCGCCGGAGAAGGCGTCGAGCTGATCGTTCCGGCCCCTGTCCATCCCTCGTCCGGCATGGTCGTTCAGGTAGCCGACGCCCAGTCCGAGGCGCAGCCGGGGCGTGAGCCCGAACTGGAGCTCGGTCTGGAGATCGAGAAGCCCGCGATGATTTTCCGAAAAGCCGAATCCGCCGGCCATGGACAGGGAGAAGCGGGAAAACTCCTGGTTGGGGGAGCGGTCGCGGCCCTGGGCGCCGGCGTAGGCCGCGGCGAAGAGCAGGACGAGCAGGACGGCGGACAATCGCCGGGAGCGGGACGGGGCTGGACGCATTTTCGGTCTCCTAATCCGGGCCATTCTACACTTTTCCAACCCCGATATCCATGGATTCGTTGCGCCCCGGCCCGCCTTTTCTCACCAGACAGTCTTGATCGAGTCCTCCCAGCCGTCCGGCTTCAGGCTGCGGAGGAAGAATTCGAGCCTCAGCTTGCCCAGATGGGCGGCGTTGTAGCCCGTGATGCCGTGGCGGTGCTCCGGGTAGAACATCAGGTCGAAGCTCTTGCCTTCCCGCTGGAGTGCGTCGACGAGATGGAGGGTATTCTCGGGGTGGACGTTGTCGTCGATGGTGCCGTGGACGAGGAGGAGCTTGCCCTTGAGGCTCTTGGCATAGGTGAGGGCCGAGCCTCGGTCGTAGCCGTCGCGATTGGACTCGGGCGTCCGCATGTAGCGCTCGGTGTAGATCGAGTCGTAGCTCCGCCAGTCGGTGACCGAGGAGACGGCTACCCCCGCGGCATAGACTTCCGGATAGCGGAGGATCGAGATGCAGGTCATATAGCCGCCGTAGGAGCCGCCGGTGATCCCGACGCGTGCGCCGTCGATGTAGGGCCGTGCGCAAAGCTGGGTCACGGCCGCGGCCTGGTCGTCGACGTCCACCTGCCCGAACTTGAGGTAGGTCGCGGTGAGATGGGTCTTGCCGCGGCGGGTCGTCCCCCGGCCGTCGAGCTCCCAGACGAGGTAGCCGAGCTGGGCGAGCTGGGCCTTGGGGCCGGCGGTCTGGTAGGCGTTGCTGTTCCGGTGGGACGGTCCACCGTAGACCTGGACGTAAAGCGGGTATTTCCCGGCCGGGTCGAAATCGGCCGGCTTGAACAGGATCCCGTAGACGTCGGTCTTGCCGTCGGCCGCCTTGAGCTTGATGAATTCCGGCTCGCGGAGGCCGAGGCTCTTGATTTCGTCGACATTCGATGAGGCCTCCGTCCTGATCAGCGTGCCGTCATCCCGGCGGAGGTTGACCGTGGGCGGGACGGTCAGCGACGACCAGCTGTCCAGGAAGAACCGGCCCGCGGGATCGATGGACGCCCGGTGCGTCCCGGGCTCGGGGGTCAGGCGCGTCAGCCGGCTGCCGTCGAGCCGGACGCGGCCGAAGTGGGTGTCCATTCCGACGTTGTCGGCGACGGTGAAATAAACCCACCCGGCCTTTTCGTCGATCAGGGCGATCCCGGTCGCCTCCCATTCGCCCCGGGTCAGCGTGGCGAGGAGCTTGCCGGCGTAATCGTAGAGGTAAAGGTGCTTCCAGCCCGTCCGCTCCGAGCTCCAGGTGAACCGCTTGTTGTCCGCGAGCTGCCGGAAATCGTCGTGGAGGTTGATGAAGCAGGACTCCTCCTCGACCAGGATGGTCCGCACGGCGCCTTCGACGGGGTCGGCCGCAAGGAGCTCGAGACGGTTCTGCCGCCGGTTCAGCCGCTGGAAGAAGATCTCGCTCCCGTCGTTGCGCCAGGCGACCCGGGTGAGGTATACGTCCCCGGAGCTCTCGGTCTTCATGGCCACGGTTTTGCGGGTTTCGAGGTCGATGACGAACATCCTGACCGTGGGATTGGGCCGCCCCGCCTTGGGATAGCGCTCGAGCTCGAGGGTCGACTCGAAGGCCGGCCGGCGGTCCGGGGCGAGGTCGTGGACGATCGGGAACCCGTAGACCTCGCGCTCGTCAAACTGGAGGAAGGCGATCTTCCGGCCGTCGGGCGACCACCAGAACGCCTCCCGCTGGCCCAGCTCCTCGGGATAGACCCAGTCGGTCTTTCCGTTCAGCAGGGTCTCCTCCTCGTCGAAGGTCAGCGGCTCCTCCTTCTTCGCGGCGAGATCGAACACCCACAGGTTGTTCTTCTTGACGTAGAGGAGCTTCGTGAAATCGGGCGAATAGTCCTGAACCTGAGGGGGAGCGCCCGCCGGTCCGCCGCGCGGCGGACCGGCTTCGGCAGGCGCCGCCGTCCCGGCCGGCCGCTCGAGCTTCCGCATCAGGCGCTCCTTGAAAAAATAGACGAATTCGCCGTCCGCGGCCGTAAAACGAATCCCCCGGCTGGCGGGGAGATAGGTGAACGCGGTGAAGGGGAGGCCGGCCAAATTCTTGAAGCTGAGCCTGTTGTATTCCGAGGTCAGGCTTTTTTCGGTCTCCGGCTCGAACAAGCGCTCTCTTTTTCGGGTGACGGGGTCGACCTTGAAGAAGACGCTCGTGCCGGCGGCCTTGTCGGTTTCGGCCTCGAGCCAGCCCATCCCTTCAGGAAGCCACGTGACGCGCTGCATCCCCGTCGTTTTGACGAGCTCGAGCTTGGCCCATTGGTCGTAGAGCGGCTTGCCGTGGAGCTGCGGCCCGGAAGGAGCGGCGAGAACCGGCCCGGCGAAGCCGGCAGTCACGACGAGCGTCAGAAAAGCGGCGGCGATGCGTTTCATGGATCCCTCCTCCAAAAATATATGCGAACGGCGCTGGTTTGACAATGCCCGGACCATCTGTTATAAGCGGGACGCCGTCGCCGGCCGGGGGCCTGAGCCGGGAGGGCGAAGAAATGCGAAGCGCGCCGGAGAAAGCCGGCCTCTATATCCATGTTCCCTTCTGTCGGCGGAAGTGCCCCTATTGCCACTTCGCCAGCGCTCCGCCGCGGGAGGGCGATTGGGAGACCTGGCGTGAGGGGATCGAGCGCGAGGCCGCGCTCCGGTCGCGTCCGGAGATCGAATTCGAGACGCTCTATTTCGGCGGCGGGACCCCTTCTCTCCTCGATCCCGCGGACATCTCCGGGCTCATAGCGGCGTTGGGCCGGCGCCTCCGGCTGCGAATCGCGGAATTCACCCTGGAAGCGAACCCGGCGGCCGGGACGGACGATGCGACCCTGGCCAGATGGGCTGGCGTCGGGGTCACGCGGCTGAGCGTCGGCGTCCAGAGCTTCGACGATGCGACCCTGGCCGTGCTGGGCCGCGATTACGCCGCTGCGGACGCGCTCTCTTTCCTGTCGCGCGCCCGGCGGGCCGGATTCGAGGCGATCGGGATCGACCTGATGGCCGGCGTGCCGGGCGAATCGCGGGCCTCGCTCCGACGGACGCTCGAGGCCGTGGAGCGGGCCGGGCCGGACCATGTCTCGGTCTATCTCCTGGAAAACGTCGAGGGCCTGCCGTTCGAGGCCGTCCTGGCCGAGAACCCGGTGGACGACGACGCGGCGGCCTCCGCCTTCGAATACCTCGCCGCAGGGCTCGGGTCGCTCGGGCTCGCCCGCTACGAGATCTCGAATTTCGCCCGGCCCGGATTCGAATGCCGCCACAACCTGAAATACTGGCGGGGCGAGCCCTTCCTGGGATTGGGGCCATCGGCCGGCTCCCGCATCGGTGCCGAGCGCTGGACGAACGCCGCCGGGCTTGCGGCCTGGAGCCAAGCCCTGGCTACGGGGGCGGACCCGCGGGCCGAGGGCGTGGTCCTCGACCCGGAAAGAAATTTCCGGGAAGCGATCGTGGCCGGGCTGCGCCTCGTCGCCGGGATCGATCTCGCCGAATTCCAGCGAAGGTTCGGAGTGGACGTAGGGGCGAGGTTCGAGCGCGAGATCGCGGAGCTATGGAGCGACGGTCTGATCACCCTCGAAGGAGGGATCCTTCGCATTCCCGAGGACAGGCTCCTCGTCTCCAATCGGGTCATGGCCGCCTTTGTCTAAGGCGGCTAAATCGGTGACAGTAACCTGATTTCCTAATTTCTGTGACAGGCTAGGCATTACCTAAATTCGCGAGAGAGGTGTCATTTTAGACTTTGCCGTTCTGAAATCCGGAAATCAGGTTACTGTCACCGATTTGTAAAATGCGGATTTGCCCGGGATGGGGGTGATGAGGTATATTTTGCCCGCCTCAAGCCGCAGGCTCTCGCCATGAATATTGTCGTCGATAAAAATATCCCGTTCGTGCTGAAGGCTTTCGCCCCGTTCGGCGAAGTCACGGCGCTTCCCACGAAGGCCATCACCCGCGACGCCGTCCGCGCGGCCGACGCGCTCATCCTCCGCTCCGAGACCCGGGTCACCGGTCCGTTCGTCGACGGAAGCCGGCTCCGCTTCATCGGCTCGGCCTCAATCGGCACCGACCATGTCGACCTCGACGATCTGGCCGCGCGGGGCATCGCCTTCGCCAATGCGCCGGGGTGCAACGCCGATTCGGTCAAGGAGTACGTCGCCGCGGCGCTTCTCCACATTGCGTGGATGAAATCCTCTTCCTTACGAGGCACTACGCTCGGCATCGTAGGCGTGGGCAGCGTCGGCCGCAAGGTCGCGGATATGGCCGCCGGCCTGGGCATGGCCGTGCTCCTTAACGACCCTCCCCGGGCGCGGGCCGAGGGTCCGGACGGGTTCGTCTCGCTCGACGAGGTCATGGCCGCAGATATTGTCACGCTCCATGTCCCCCTGACGCGGACCGGCGAGGACGCGACGTATCACCTCTTCGACAAAGGCCGAATCGCTCGGATGAAGAGGGGATCGATCCTTCTCAATACTTCGCGCGGGGCGGTCGTCGATTCGGGGGCCCTCATGCAGGCGCTGATCGATGGTTCCCTCGGCGCCGCGATTCTCGACGTCTGGGAGGGCGAGCCCTATATCGACAACGAGCTATTGGCCCACGTCTTGTTGGGTACGGCCCACATCGCCGGCTACTCGATGGAGGGCAAGACGAACGCCGTCCGCCTGGTCCGCGAGGCGTTCTGCCGGTATTTCGGGTTCGACGCGCCGTGGGATCCCGCCGCGGAGCCCCCCCCGCCCGCCCTCCGGGAGATCGAGATCGGGCCCGAACCGTCGCCCGCGGAAGAGGTTCTGCGCGAGGCCGTTTCCGCCTGCTACGATATCCAAATCGACGCCGATATGCTTCGCCGTGGGGCGGGGCAGCCCGCCGAGATGCGGGCTGCTTATTTCCGGGCTTTGAGGGCCTGCTACCGGGAGCGCCGTGAATTCTCGAACATCACGGTCCGGCTGCCGTGCGCCCACGCGGGCCTTGCGGCGCCGCTCACCGCCTTGGGATTCAAGGTCACGGCCTGACCGACAGCGTAAGCTTCAGCACGCCGTGCTGGTCGAGGGGATCGAAGCGCTGTGTCGGGTCCCAGCTCCGCTGCCAGTTCTTGTTGAAAACCAGGTAGATTTCATTGCCGGGGGAGATCTGCCACCGGAGCCGCGAGCTCCAGCCCAGCTGGCGGGAGATATCGTCGTACTGGATGTAGTTCATCAGGCCCAAGTCCGGCGAGAGATAGATGTCGGCCTTGATCTGGTACACGTCCTCGGCGAAGCTCCCTTCGGGCAGCTTCCCGCGGACGAGGTCGGCGTTGAAGGACAGGTTGGCGGTGCCGTTGAGCTTCAGGGCCAGGCCGACCCGCCACTCGCCGAGCGTGCCCGAATAGAACTGGCCGAACGTATAGCTCAGGTCGAAGACTGCCGATCGGTGGGTCGCCGTGTCGATCCCAACCGAGTAGTTCGTATAATTATAACCCTTGGCCGGCAGAACGACGCCGCTGGCCACCTGGAAATCGTAGGGCAGGACGTCGCGGTAGACGTTGGCATTGAACGAGAACCGCTCGCCGCCCTCCATCTTGAAGCTCAGGGGGGATAGGGTGAGATGGCGCGTCTGGAGGTTGCCGGCCAGGTCCCAGTAGTAGTCGGCGCTCCCGGAGAAGAAGAACTGGCGGACGATCTTGTCGAGCCAGCCGCCCATCGGCCGGGGCTGGTAGGCGAGGCGGACGTAGCCCGTCTGGATCGACTGGCGCATCAGGTAGCCCAGGCCGGGATCGAGGGCCTCGCCATAGAAGGCGTAGACCGTCTGGAGGTTCCACAAATCGTTGGGGAGGTCGGCCCGAAATCCGAAGCCGTGGTGGCGGCCTTCGGTCTGCTCGTTCCAGTTGTAGACGGCCCAGGCGGCGAGCATGATGTTCTTGTTCCCCAGGAACGTGGAGGACGAGTAATTGAAGTCGGCGCCGACGAGCGAGTTTTTCCCTCCGGTGGGGCTGCCGTTGGTGAAGATCAGGCCGATCTTGCTTTGGGCGAAGATGTTCTGGACGACGCGGGCCGCGAGGAGATTGCGGCCGGGCTGGCCCTGGCCCGAGCCCGTCTGGATGTCGATGGCCGCCAGATTGGTATCGCCCGCGCGGCCGTAGAGCTTCGTCCCGAAAACGACGGGAATCTGGTTGCCGTTGAGGATCCCGATCTTGCGGCTGATGAACGGCATGAAGCTGACGCTCGAGCTGAAGCTGAAGACTTCCGAACCCTCGAGGAAGAACATCCGCTTTTCGGGGAAGTTGATCGCGAAGCGGGTCAGATTGATCAGCCGATCGTCGACCTCGGTCTCGGCGAAGTCCATGTTGTAGCTGACCGCGCCGACAAGGCTCGGGGTGAAGCTCTTATAGATGTCGAACCCGCCGTCGACCTTCCCCTGGGTGGCCGCCGCCGGCGCGTCTTTCGTCGCGCCCGCCAGGCCGTACGGCCGGAAGGTGACCCCCAAGCCCTGTTTGATGTCGGAGATGCCCTGGAGGACGGCGGCCTCCCTCGGGTTGTAAAAGTTGCTGTCGAGGTTGGTCCCCGACGCCCGGATTGTCTCTTGCTTGCGGGCGATGACCCGCTCGACGTTGATCCCCCAGGCGTCCAGGCCGGGGTTGAACGAGATCGATTTGAACGGGATCCGGATTTCGGCGCACCAGCCGTCGTCGAGGACCCGGCTCTTGGCTTCCCAGATGCCGTCCCAGTTGAGGCTGGCGCTTCCGGCGTAGACCAGGCCCTCGCTCCGGGCGCCCAGCGGATTGACGTAGAAGATGAACGCCGTCCGCTTGTCCTGGAAGGGATCGAGGAGGATCCGGACGATGTCGTCGCTCGGGCTCGATGGGGCGCCGCCGTAATACATCATCATCGACGACGTCGACGTCCCGGCGTCGTGGGCCATGGTGTTGGCCGCGATCCGCTTCGGCTCGGCGTCGAAGCAGCGGACGCCGATGAAGAGGTTCGCGTCGTCGTAGAGGACGCGCAGCTCGGTCCGCTCCGTCGGGACGCCGTCCGCCTGCGGCTCGAACATCCGGAACTCGTCGAACGGGACGGCCGACGCCCAGGCCTCGTCGTTCAGGGAGCCGTCGATCTTGGGGCTGACGGAGACGCGGACGGCTTTCACTACGGCCCTGGCTGCGTCCGTGTCCTTGGTCTCCGCCGCGACGGATTCGGCCCGCGCCGGCGCGGCGGCCAAGCCGACGGCGCCGAGCAGGACGAGGAGCGGAAGGAACACGTTCTTTTTCATGATCGCCTTTCCGGGGTTGCCGAGACGGCCCGGGAATCTCCGAAAAGAGCGGGTATTGTAATCTTCGGGCGTCGCTTTTTCAACCGGGCCGGGTTCTAGAAAAGGGGACACAGAACGCCTGCCAACTCTTAGCAGGTCACCGTCGGGGTTCTGTGTCCCCTTTTTCCGGAGAAGGGCCCGCGGCCCGGTCTCCCGCCGCCCGCCGGAGGGAAAGCCGGCTCACGACGAGCTTGTAGAGGGCCTGGAGCCGCATGAACTCCGCGTCCGAGCGGGCTTCCTCGGTATCGAGCACCTCGAGGTTGGTGAGCGTCCCCGCTTCGTAGCGGGCTTTGGCGAATTCCAGGGCCTTCCGGGCCTGCCCGATGTTGACTTCCACGGTTTCGAGCTTCCGCTCGCTCGCCGTCACGTCGGAGATCGCCTGCTCCACGTCGGACCGGACAAGGTCTTCGAGCTCTTTCCGCCGGTCCTCGACCGTCTTCAGGTTCGCGGCCGCCTCCGCCTTCAGCGACTTCGTCAGGTTCCCCTCGAAAATGGGGACGTCGGCCTGGAGCGCGGCGACGAAGTTCAGCTTGAGGGGATTGAGGTCGGGGATGTAGCCGTTCTTGGCCCCCACGACCAGATTGAAGCTCACGACGGGCATGGCCCGGAGGCCGGCCAGCTGGGCCTGGATCTCGGCCGCCCGCTTCAAGGTCTGGAGGGCCTTGCCTTCCGGCCTCTTCTCCAGCGCGCCGCTAATGAGGACGTCGGCGTCGAGGCCGATCGATTGACGGGTGAACTCGCCCTGGAGCCGGAGCGGCGCCGAGCCCTCGATCCCGGCCAGCCGGCGCAGGGCGACCTCCTGCTTCTGGAGAGCATTCTCGAGGTCGGTGACCTGGTTGCGGACCGCGGCGATGCGGACCTGCGTGTTCAGCACCTCGAGCTCGATAGCCGTGCCGATCTCGAGCTTCTTGCGGGCGATGGCCAGGTGGTCGTCGAGCGTCTTCAGGTGGTCGTTCTGGACGCGGATGCTCTCCTGGAGGAAGAGGATGGCGTAGAAGAACTGGGCGGCCTGGAACTCCAGATCGCGCTTCAGGATCTCCCCGCGGTCCACGGCGCCCTCGACCTCGGCGCCGGCGAGATCGATCGCGGTCCGGGTTTTCTTCCCGTCATAGAGCATCTGGTGCAGGCTCGTGTGGATGTCGTAGTTGTTCTCCGGGTAGAGGGAGAGCGTGCCCATGCCCGGGACGGTGAGCGATTGAAGGGGGTCGATCCGGGCGTAGGACGCCTCGCCCCGGATACCGGGGAGCAGCGCCGCCCGGCTTTCGTCGACTTTGGCCCTGAAGACCTCGACGGCGTCCTCGACTTCCTTCAGCGAGGAATTGCGGGCCAGGACCAGGCGGACGACGTCGTCGACCGTCAGGGTTTCGGACGGAGCGGCCTGGACGGCGGCGAAGGCCGGGCTCAGAAGGCCGATTATCAGAACCGTGGGGAGAACGTGTCTCATCCTCATTCACCTTTCGATGGATTTCATTCCAGGGCCGAGGCGCCGCCGGACCGGCGCTTCAGCTTGGGGCTCCGCAGCAGCAACAGAAAAATGATGCAGGCGAACGTGATTCCGGAGGCGAGCAGGAAATCGTCCCCGATGGCCGACACGACGGCCTGCATGCTCACGTGACTGAAGGCCAGGGACTTGGCCCGGGCCGCCGCCTCGGCGGCCGTGCCGCCGGCGACGTGGCCGGCAAACGCCTGGAGCCTGCCGAGCGTCGCCTTGAACACGGGGGAGCCGGGGTCGATGGCCCCGCCGTAGACCGCCGTGTGGAATAGTACTCGGCGGGTCATCAGCGTCCCGAACATGGCCACGCCGAAGCTGCCGCCGACCTGGCGGATGACGTTGAACATGCCCGACGCCTGGGCCATCCGCTCGCGCGGGATCTCGGCCAGGGCGAGCGTGTTCAGCGGCGTGAAGAGCAGGCCCATCCCGATCCCGCGCAGAATGAGCGTCAGGGTGATGTAGTTCTGCTCGGTGTACAGCGACAGGGTGTGGTTCAGGTAGAAGCTCGAGGCCATCAGGGCGATGCCGAGGAACCCCGGGATCTTGGGGTTCAGCCGGTCGGAGAGGAAGCCGGCGACGGGCGCAATGCCGCCCTGCAGGATTCCCATGGGGAGGAACAGGAGGCCGGCCTGGAAGGCCGTGTAGCCGAGCGAATTCTGGAGGTAGAGCGGCAGGAGGAAGGTGCTGCCGAACATCCCCAGGCCGAAGATGAACAGGGCCAGGTTCGCGAGGCTGAAGTTGCGGCCCTTGAACAGGCTTAGGTCGATCAGGGGATGCTTGACCGTGAACTCCGTGATGAGGAAGACGACCAGGGCGACGGCCGAGAGGGCGAAGCAGGTCAGGATGTAGCTCGACGTCCAGCCGCCCGTGTTCCAGGCGGCGTTGCCGTTGGTCAGGGCGAGCAGGAGGGTGCTCAGGAAGACGGCCACGGAAACGAACCCGACGACGTCGAACGCCCGAATCCGCTCGGACCGGTACTCGCGCTGGATCAGGACCGTGGCCGCGATCCCGACGATCCCGACGGGGATGTTCACGTCGAAGATCGTGTGCCAGGCGAAATGGTCGACCAGGTAGCCGCCGACCATCGGGCCGAGCGAGACCGAGGCCGCGGAGGCGATGGCCCAGAAGCCGAGGGCCAGCCCTCGCTGCTCGATGGGAAACTCGCGGGTGACGATGGCCATGCCGACCGGCATGAGGAAGCCTGCCCCGGCCCCCTGGATGACGCGGAAGGCGATCAGGCTGTTCAGGTTCCAGGACAGGGAGCAGAGGAGCGAGCCCGCGGTGAAGAGGCTGAGGGCCAGGAGGTACGTCCGCTTGTAGCCCAGGTGGTCGGCCACCCAGCCCGACGTGGGCAGCATGACGGCGAAGACCAGCATGTAGGCCGTCACGACCCATTCCACGCGGTCGAGCGTGACGCCGAAGACGCCCATGACCTTGGGCAGGGCGACGTTGACGATGGTCGAATCGAGGACCGCCATGAACGTCCCGATCATGACGTTTATCAGGACCCACCAGCGGTAGAACTCGTGCTCGTGGTGCAGGGATCGGATCTGGCCGATCGCCTGGCGCCGCATCGAGCGGGCGATGCCGGCGATCATCGATTACCGGACCTTGATGCGGATCTCGACGGACATGCCCGGCCGCAGCGGGAAGTCCTTGCGCGCGCCGGCCGTCAGGCCGTCGAAGAAGATCTTCACCGGGACGCGCTGAGTGATCTTGGTGAAATTGCCGGAGGCGTTGTTGGGCGGGATCAGGGAGAACTGGGAGGCGGCGTAGTCGCCGATGCTCGTGATCCGGCCGGCGAACCGCCGGTCCGGATAGGCGTCGACCGCGACCTCGACCGTTTCGCCGATCTTCAGCGCGGCGAGCTTGGTTTCCTCGAGGTAGGCCGTCACCCAGATGCGGCCGGTATCGTAGATCGTGAACACCGCCTGGCCGGGCTGGACGACGTCGCCCTCCATCAACCAGCGCTTGGCCACGACGCCGTCGAAGGGGGCGCTCAGGGTCATGTTCAGAAGCTGGGTCTCGACGACGGCCAACTGGGTTCGGGCGAGCGCGATCCGGGATTGGGCGACGGCGAATTCGGCCCGGGCGGCGTCGAGCGCCTCCTGGGCGTGGACGTACTGCTCTTTGGTGACGATCGCCGCCTTGAACTGCGTCTCGGCCCGGGCGAAGTCGTCCGTCGCGCGGGCGACCACGACCTTGGACAGGGGCAGGCTGTCCTGGGCAAGAGCCAGCGCCGAGCGGGCCTGTTCGACCTGGGCCCGGAGGTCGGTCTCGTCGAGCTGGACGAGCAGGTCGCCCTTCTTCACCGCGCTGCCTTCGTCGGCCGAAAGCTTGACGATGCGGCCGAGGACCTTGGCGCTGATCGCGACCCGGTCGGCATCGAGGAAGGCGTCGTCGGTCGAGACATAGTCCTTGAGCTTCGTGTACCAATACCATCCCCCGAAAGCCACGGCGGCGATGAGCAGGACGAAGGGGATGATGACGCGCTTCTTGCGGTAGATCGGTACGTCGTCGATCCGTTCGTCGCCGTTCCCGGCGGCGCCGTTGCCCCCAGGCTTCGGCCCGGCGGCCCCGGCCTGGGGCGGGACGCTATCGGACGGCGGGGGCGTGGGACGTTCATTCGGCATCGTTCGGTCTCCTCGATTCCAGATTCTGTCGGACCTTGGCCAACAGGGATTTCAGGGCGCGGACCTCCGCGGCCGATAGCCCGGCCGCCAGGCCCTTCTCCAGGGCGGCCCAGACGCGCAGGACGGGCGTTTCCAGGGCGCGGCCTTTCGGCGTCAGGCGGATCTTTGTCACCCGGGCGTCGGACGGGTCGGACCGGCGCGCGACGAGCCCCGCCTTCGCCAGGCGCCCGACCATGATACTGGCCGTGGCCGGCTCCACGCGGAGCCGCTCGGCGAGCTGGGCCTGGGAGAGGGCGCCTTCCGCGAGACGGAAGAGGACGAGGTCCTGCCCGACGCGCAGGCCGATCCGGCCGAGCTCGCGGTCGCCCCGCTGGCGGAGGGACTTGTGGGTGCGGACGAGCTCGCCCAGGAGAGTGTGATCAATCGTCTTTACGGCCGTCATGGGGTTTGCACCTTCGAAATTCTAGGAGGATAGTCGATAGACGTCTACTTAATATCACGTCCGGCCCGAGGTGTCAAGGCGCGGACCGGGGAGGTACGCTCTGCCGACGGCGGCGGCCAGGCGGGCGAGCCCTCCGGGGGCGTTGCCGCCGAGGTCGACCCGCAGAACGCGGCGGCCGCAACGCCGGAGCGCCTGGAGATCGCCGTCGGCCTGGGCGCGGACGAGCGTCCCGAAGTCAAACTCCGTCTCGGGCACGGGGAGTTCGAGGGCGGGCGTGTCCACGAGCTGGAGGACGAGGGCTTCGTCCGGTCCGCCCTTGTGGAGCTGGCCGGTGGAGTGGAGGAAGCGCGGGCCGCGGCCGAGGGTCACGGGCCGGCCGGTCGCCGCGAGCAGCCGCTCCCGGACGAGGTCGAGTCCCTGATCGACGTCAGCGCCGGGACCGAGATAGGCCTGGAGGGAAACGTAATCGTGCTCGCGGCAACCACCCAACCAGGCGGCAACGGCCTCGGGGAGGGCGGGGCCGTCGCTCGCCATGACGCCGGGCGCGGCGTCGGCGCCGGCCGGAGCGCCCTTCGCCCGGGCGGCCATTGCCCGGCGGGCAAGGTCCTTGGCCAGCTCGACGTCGGGCTGGTTGAATGGGTGAACGCCGAGCGCGGAGCATGCAGCCGCGACGGCCAGCTCCCAGTGGAAGATTTCTTGGCCGAGCGCCCCCAGGCCTTCGAGCCGAATGCGGATCACCGGACGCCCGTCGGCTTCCAGGGCGAGGGCCTCGTTATCGAGCGCCCGGGCGTTATCGCCCGCGAGGGCGAGAAAGACAAAGGCCCGGTCGAGCGAGGTCCGGGCGGCGGGGCCCGCGGGCTCGCCCGCGATCGGCACGATCCCTTTCCCGTCCTTGCCCGTGCTTTCGGCGATCAGCTGCTCGAGCCAGTCGGGGAAGCTCGCCAGCCCGGCCGTCGTCCGGATCGTCAGCTTGTCCGCCCCGGCCAGGGCGAGCTCGCCCAGGGCCGCCCCCAGCCGCAGGGCCGGGGATTGGGCCGCGGGGACATCAGGACCGTCAGCCGCCGCGGCTTCGCGGGCGGCCGCGAGCAGGGCGCCGATATCCGCGCCGATGAGCGCCGCCGGGACGAGGCCGAAATCGGTCAACGCCGAAAAGCGGCCGCCGACATCGGGGAGCGCCTCGAACGCGCGCCGGAAGCCGCGCTCCCGAGCCAGCGCCTGGAGCGGCGTTCCAGGATCGGAGATTGCGGCAAACCGGCGGCCGGGGCGCTCGTCGATGCGCCCGGCCTTCTCCCAAAAATAGCGGAAGAACGACAGCGGCTCGATGGTCGTCCCGGACTTGCTCGAGACGACGAAGAGCGTCCAGCGGATGTCGATCGCCCGCTCGATCGCGGCCACGGCCGCGGGGTGGGTGCTGTCAAGAACGAAGATCCGGGGATAGCCGGGTGCGTTGCCCAGCGTCCTTTGAAAGAGCTCGGGGGCCAGACTCGATCCGCCCATCCCGAGAAGGACGACGCGGTCGATCCCTTCGGCCCGGACTTCCTCGGCAAAGGCGCGGAACGCGGCGAGCCGCCCGGCCATGACTTCGGGCAAGCGCAGCCAGCCCAGCCGGTCGGAGATTTCCGCGGCTAAGCCCGTCACCCAGAGCGACGGATCCCCCGCCCAGAGCCGCCGTCCGAAGCGCGCCCCGTCCCAATCGGCGAGCCGCTTCTCGACCGCGGGGCGATGGGCGCCGAGCCGGTATTTATCGGTCCGGGCGGATCGAAGGGGGCTTCGCGGATCCTGGCTTGAGATCATGAAATCCCCCCGCGGGCGGTCCGGGCCGGGGTCAGCGCCGCCCGCCGGCCAGCACGTCCCTGGCGGTTCCGACCACGTTCTCGACGGTGAACCCGAATTTTCGCTGCACGTCCTGATAAGGAGCGGAGGCGCCGAACGTCGTCATCCCGATGGCCCGCCCCTCGGGGCCGACGTAGCGGTCCCAGCCCAAGGTCACGCCCTGCTCCACCGAGACGCGGGCCTTGAGGTCCGGCGGGAGGATCGCATCCCTGTAGTCGGGCTCCTGCTGTTCGAATAGCTCCCAGGACGGCATGCTGACGACGCGCGCCCTGACGCCTTCCTTGTCCAGGGCCTGGGCGGCCTTGAGGCAGAGCGCCACCTCGCTGCCCGTCCCGATGAGGATGATGTCCGGCCGGCCGTCGGACGGGTCGGCGAGGACGTAGGCGCCCTTGGCCAGGCCGGCCGCCGGCGCGTATTTCGTCCGGTCGAGCGTCGGCAGGTTCTGGCGGCTCAAAATGAGGGCCACCGGCCGGCGGCGGAACTGCATGATCACCCTCCAGGCCTCGACCACCTCGTTGGCGTCGGCCGGACGGAGGACGATGAGGCCGGGGACGGTCCGGAGCGAGACCATCTGCTCGACGGGCTGGTGGGTGGGGCCGTCCTCGCCGACGCCGATCGAATCGTGGGTGAAAATGAGGATGACCGGCAGCTCCATCATCGCTCCCAGGCGGATGGCCGGCCGGGCATAATCGCTGAAGATCAGGAAGCCCGAGCCGTAGGGCCGGATCTTCGAGAGCGACAGGCCGTTGAGGATCGCGGTCATGGCGTGCTCGCGGACGCCGAAATGGAAGTTGCGGCCGCCGGGGCTGCCGGCCTCGAAATCGCCCGCGCCGGCAAACGTCAGCCGCGTCTTGGTCGAGGGCGCGAGGTCGGCCGCGCCGCCCATGAGCCACGGAATGTTCTTGGCAATGGCGTTGAGCACGGTCCCCGAGCTGACCCGGGTGGCCTGGCCCTTCTCGTCCGGCGGGAAGGCCGGCAGGTCCTTGTCCCAGCCCTCGGGCAGGCGCCGGTTCTGCATCCGGACGATGTGGTCCGCGAGCTCGGGGAAGTGCTCGCGGTAGCGGTCGAACTCGGATCGCCAGGCCGTCCGCAGGGCGCGGCCGCGGCTCCCGATCCCCTCGGCGAAATGGGCCCGGACTTCGGCGGGCACCTCGAACTTCGCCTCCTCCGGCCAGCCGTAGGCCCTCTTCGTCAGCCGGATTTCCTCTTCGCCCAGCGGCTCGCCGTGGGCGGTTTCGGAGTCCTGCTTGTGCGGGGCCCCGTAGGCGATGTGGCTGTCGACGACGATCAGGGTCGGTCGGTCCGCCGTCTCCCGGAACGCCTTTAAGGCCTCGGCGATGCGGTCCCGGTCGTTGGCGTCGGTCACGCGCAACACGTTCCAGCCGTAGGCCGCGAAGCGGGCGCCCACGTCCTCGCTGAAGGCGAGGTCGGTTTTGCCCTCGATCGTGATCCGATTGCTGTCATAGAGCCAGCACAGGTTCGAGAGCTTCAGGTGCCCGGCGAGCGAGGCGGCCTCGGCCGTGATCCCCTCCATCATGCAGCCGTCGCCGCCGATGGCGTAGACGCGGTAGCTGAACAGCTCGAAGCCCGGCCGGTTGAAATGGGCGGCCAGCCAGCGGCCGGCGATCGCCATCCCGACGCTGTTCCCGAACCCCTGGCCGAGCGGCCCGGTCGTCGTCTCGACGCCCGAGGTCCAACGGTATTCGGGGTGGCCGGGCGTGCGGCTGCCGAGCTGGCGGAAGCGCTTGATCTCCTCGAGCGAGACCGCCGGGCCGCCGATCGTGTCGTACGTCATGTCGGCGGCTTTGACCCCCGTGAGGTGGAGGAGCGCGTAGAGCAGCATCGAAGCGTGGCCGGCCGAGAGGACGAATCGATCGCGGTTGGGCCAAAGCGGGTCGGCGGGGTCGTAGCGCAGGACATCCTGCCAGAGGGTGTAAGCCACCGGGGCGAGGGCCATTGCCGCGCCGGGGTGGCCCGAATTCGCCGCCTGGACGGCGTCCATAACCAGGGTGCGGATGGTGGCGATGCTCAGTTCGGCGAGGCGGTCTTGGGGGTCCATGGCGGTCGTCTTCTGTCCTTCGAGCACGATTATTTCTTTTTTCTAATCTAGCAACTTCACGGGAGGCTGTCCATAGAAATATGCGTCCGGCGGGGGCGCCCCGGTCGGCCTCCGGGAAAAGGGGACACAGAACCCCGATGATGACCTGCTAAAGAGAGGGCTGGCGTTCTGTGTCCCCTCTTGTCGTCCCCGTAGGGCTTTATATCACGGGCATTGGATGATGCCTTGGGCCCAGAGGCAGGCCCCGCAAGCCGGGAACGTGTTGCCGTAGCAGTCCTCTTCGTTCGATTCGACGAGGGTGCAGCCCCCGCAGATGTGGCAGGGCGAGAATTCAAAAGCCCGCACGCGCTCGCGAAATGCCTTATATTCCTTGGAATTCCAGATCTTCGGGAGCGTGCTCCGGCGGATGTCGCCGAGCGTATAATCGCGGATCTTCCGTTCGTTGCCGTAGAGATAGGTTTTGTAGGGGTGCAACAAGCCCATGCAGGGGCTGACCCGACCGTCCCAGCGGATGAACGTCGTCCGGTCCTGGATGAAACGGCACTGCTGGGACGGGACGCGGATCTTGTTTTCCATGAGCGACAGGTTCTGGAATCCCTGGAGCAGGCTAAAAAGGGCCTCGCGGGTGGCGGGGCTGACGTCGAGGCGGGGGAGGCTCATCTCGATCTTGCCCGGGGCGAACGTGAACGTATCGGTCGTCAGCGTCAGCTGGCAGAGCATCTCCTTCTCCATATCCGGGCTGTAAGAGAGGACGTTGCTTACCATAATTCTATCGGCACCGATCCTGCGCGCCAGTTCATCCATGGCCTTGAGGTCGTCGATATTGCTTTTCATGACGACGTAGGCGATCCCGATATCGATCTTGCGGCGCCGCGCGCTTTTCCTCCGAAGAAGTTTCAGGCTTTCGACGACACCCATGAACCAGGCGCCTTTACGGATGGATTCGAACCGCGCTTCGTCCGCTCCGTCGAAGGATACCCACAGCCTGTCCAGTCGGTTTTGGAGCAAGCCGTCGATCGTGGGTTCATCGAGCAGGGTCCCGTTGGTCGTCATTTCGGCGCGGACCCCGAGCGCCTTGACCTTGCCGATCATAACCAGGATATCGGGGTGGGCTGTCGGCTCGCCGAATCCGCCGAACATCACCGATTCGAGATGCGGAAACCCGTGGAGCTGGGAAACGAGCCGGTCGAAAGTCTTCATGGACATATCGCCGAGGGGTTCATCCCAAGTGTTCCGGATGCAGGTTTTGCAGGCCAGGTTGCAGCGCGAGGTCGGCTCGATATAAACCCGGGCCAGGGCGTGGAGACTCGGCCGGACCTCGACGAAACCCCGGTTCTCGACTATATCGAACCGGTCTTTGCCGGCCGTGCCGAGTTTCTTGAGCAACGAGGAGGGAAGAATCAAGTCGCCGTTATCCCCGAGGCGAACTTGATGCACCCGGCTTTTCCCCGGGATCGGCGTTCGATCACGGCGAATTTCTTCGAGCTCTCTCACCCGACCTTCTTCGCCCACCTGCTTTTTCCCATCCTTCAACCTCTAAGTCCCGGTCCTAGGAAGCCACCCTTTCCCGGAAGTATCGCCGCTGGAAATGGAGGGCCACGTTGACCAGGCCGATCATGACCGGCACTTCGATCAGGGGGCCGATGACGGCCGCGAAGGCTTCGCCCGAATTGATGCCGAAGACGGCCACAGCCACGGCGATGGCCAGCTCGAAGTTGTTGCTGGCGGCGGTGA
Source organism: Candidatus Aminicenantota bacterium (assembly GCA_003141555.1). Classification (GTDB taxonomy): domain Bacteria; phylum Acidobacteriota; class Aminicenantia; order Aminicenantales; family UBA4085; genus FEN-413. The sequence goes on along the minus strand of PLMN01000007.1, from coordinate 14,110 downwards.
AGGACAGCGTCGCCGTCTTGGCGTAGTCGGCGCCGATCTTCCGGCCCATATAGAACGAAACGAGGAACATGATGACGAAATAGAACAGGAGGGGAATCGCGATCCGGAGGACGTCAAGCGGGATCTTGACGATGATTTCGCCCTTGAGGGAGAACATGACGATGATGGTGAAAAGAAGGGCGATCAGCGTGATCGGGCTGATGGCCGGGATGAATTTCCGCTCGTACCATTCCTTGCCCTTGATTTTCAGCATTGAAAACCGAGTGATCACGCCCGCCAGGAACGGGATTCCGAGGTAAATGAACACGCTTTTCGCGATTTGGCCGATGGTGACGGCCACGGCCGTCCCTTTGATCCCGAACACGGGAGGCAGGACGGTGATGAAGACGTAGGCATAAACCGAAAAGAACAGGACCTGGAAGATCGAGTTGAAGGCGACGAGGCCGGCGGCGTATTCCGCATCGCCGCGCGCCAGATCGTTCCAGACGATGACCATGGCGATGCAGCGGGCCAGCCCGATCATGATCAGGCCGTACATATAGTGCGGATGGCCCCGCAGGAAGATGAGGGCCAGGGCGAACATCAGGATAGGGCCGATGATCCAGTTCTGGACGAGCGACAGCGCGAGGACCTTGACGTTGCGAAAGACGTCGCCCAGCTCCTCGTATTTCACTTTGGCCAGCGGCGGATACATCATCAGGATCAGCCCGATGGCGATCGGGATGTTGGTCGTGCCGCTTTGGAATTTGCCGATGAAGCCGACGATGGCCGGCACGAAATAGCCCAGCCCGACGCCGGCGGCCATGGCCGAGAAGATCCAGAGCGTCAGATAGCGGTCGAGGAACTTGAGCCGCGTGTTTCCGGGCGTCATGGGCGTTTCCTGATAAAAGTCTCCTCAATCCAAGCGCGAATCTCGTCGCGCGTCCGGCGGAAACAATTCAGAATCTCCTCCTCCGTGCCCACGCATGCCGCCGGGTCCTTGAAAGCGTGCGGGATGCGCTCTCCTCCCCCTGGGAAAAAGGGGCATTCGACCTGGGATTCGTCGCAGACCATGACGACGTAATCGAACGGCTGGTCGAGGAATTCATCGAGACTCTTGGAGCGATGGCCGGAAATATCAATCCCGATCTCGGCCATGGCCGCGATGGCCATGGGATGGACTCTTGTCGGCTCGGATCCCGCGCTGGAGGCCCGGAACCGGTCCGCGTGAAGAGCGTTGACCAGGCCCTCGGCCATCTGGGACCGCGCCGAGTTGTGGGCGCAGATGAACAGGATTCTTGGCACCTCGATGTTCAAGCGATCACTCCTTGGCGGGGATTGCCGTTTCGGCTCCCGCTCCCGCCGGCGCGCATTTTTTCCCCCGGACGTCTTCCTGGAGGCAGATGTCGAGCTCCGCCAAATCGCGGCGAAATGTCCGATAGCTTTCCCGGTCGTCTCGGAGAGCGACCTTCAGGAGGGCGTCTAATCCCTCCCGCCGGCCGGCCGGGATTCCGTAGATCATCCATCGCCCCTCGCGCTTGTCCTCGACCAGGCCCGCCTCCCGCAGGATCTGCAGGTGGTGGGATACGCGCGACTGCTCCATTTTCAGGACGAAAACGAGCTCGCAGACGCAAAGGGGCCGTTCGAAAAGAAGCCTAATGATGCGCAGCCGGGTGGGGTCGCCCAACGCCTTGAAAACCTTGACGGATTCCATTGTCGGTCTTCTTGCCGCACTTATGACAAATGAAGATAGAATCATATTATTAGCGAAATGCGTTGTCAACAAAATGATATGTTGACTTCGCGGTCGGGATTAATATATGATAATACTTTCATATGACCCTGAGCGACGCATGACCTCAAATCCCATTCCGCGGGAAAAGATTCCCTGGTTCCCCACGATCGACGGTGAAAAGTGCACCGGCTGCCGGGCGTGTCTCGAATACTGCCAACATGGCGTCTACGCCTGGAACGAGGACACATGCGCCGTCGAGGTTCGCCAGCCCTATCAATGCGTGGTCGGTTGCAGTGGTTGCGAGGACAAATGCGCGGCCGGCGCCATTTCATTCCCCGATCTCAACGCGATCGCGGAGATCATCCGGAAGCTGCGGAACGGATCATAGTGCCCGCCGCTCTTCCCCTGGCCAAACACAAGGGGGCGTACCCAGCGGGTCCTGTCGCCGATCAGCCCCACCAGCCTCGCTCATCACCCTGACGAGGGTCCCATTCGCTTCAGCCGGCGGGGCGCCCCGATCGGCGCCACCCGCTGGGCACTTTCCGAGAAATACGCTATTATCCTGTCGCATGGACTATTTCCTCGAAGGGCTGAGGCAGGCGCTCCACATCTTCGTGCCGCCGAGCCGCGAGCTGCTGTCGATCGTCGGGCTGTCGCTTCTCGTCTCGGGTGCGGCCACCCTTCTGGCCGCGGCGATCGGGGCGCCGCTCGGCCTGTGGCTCTCCGTCGCCGAGTTCCGCGGCCGGCGGTTCCTCATTTGGCTCGTCCAGACCGCGCTCTCCATCCCCGCCGTCCTGATCGGCCTCGTGGTCTACATCCTGGTCAGCCGCCGCGGGCTGCTCGGCTTCATGGGCCTTCTCTTCACCCCCGGGGCCATGATCCTCGCCCAGGCGCTGCTCGCGACGCCGATCATCGCCGCCCTGACCCTGGCCGCGCTCAAGGGCCAGGCGCGCGAGGCCCGCGACCTGGCTTATTCGCTCGGCGCGTCGCGCGGGCGGATGCTGGGGACCATCGTCCGCCAGGGCCGCTTCGCCTTCCTGACGGCCATGATCACCGGGTTCTCTCGCGTCATCGGCGAGACCGGCATGACCCTGATGGTCGGCGGCAACATCAAGGGCGCGACGCGGGTCATGACGACCGCGATCTCGCTCGAGACGATGAAGGGCAACTTCGAGATTGGGCTCGCTCTGGGGATCGTCCTCCTCGTGGTGGCCCTGCTCGTGAACGCCGTCCTCCAGGCGTGCCAGGGGAAGTGATGCGGATCGAAGCGCGGGACCTCGGGCGGACGAGCGGCGGCCACCGCATCCTGCGCGGCGTCTCGCTCGATCTCGGCGGTGCGGGCGTGTTTACCGTCATCGGGCCCAACGGCGCCGGGAAAACGACGCTCCTGCGCGCGCTGGCCCTGCTCGATAAGCCGAGCGCCGGCGAGATCCTCTACGACGGCCGGGCCGCCTCGGGCCTGTCCGCGCGCGAGAAGACCGCCCTGCGGCGGCGGATGGGGTTCGTTTTCCAGCATCCCCTCCTCCTCAACGGAACGGTGATTGCCAACATGCGCTTCGCCCTCAAGGCGCGCGGGCGGACCGGCGCCGAGGATGCGATCGGGCGGGAGCTGGCCGCGCTCGGCCTGGCCGCGAAGCGCGATCTGGACGTCCGGCTCCTCTCCGGTGGGGAGAAGCAGCGCCTCCAGCTCGCCCGGGCGATGGTCCTCGAGCCCGAGGTCCTGTTCGCCGACGAGCCCACGGCCAACCTCGATCCGCTCTCGGCCCGGACGATCGAGGACCGGCTCCGGCGCATGGCCGAAGCGGGGCGGACCGTGATCCTTACGACGCACAACATGCTCCAGGCGCGCCTGTTCGGCGACCGGGCGCTCTTCCTGAAGGACGGCGGGATCGTGCAGCAGGGGACGGCCCTCCAGGTTTTAGAGCGGCCCGCGACCCTAGACGTGGCCTATTTCTCGCCGTTGACCAACGTTGTCCGCGGGCGGCTCGTGCACGAAGGCGGGGCGGCTATTTTGGAAGCGGGGGCGGCCCGCATTCAAGTCGTGACGGACGCGGCGGACGGGCCCGCGGCGGCCGTCCTCCGGCCGGAGGACATCATCGTCTCCCGCGAGCCCGTGCGGTCCTCCGCCCGGAACCGGCTCGCGGGGAAGGTAGCGGCGGTCGACGACCTGGGTATGATCGTCGCCCTCCGGGTGGAATGCGGGGACCTGTCCCTCAGGGTGACCATCACCCGCCAGTCGCTCGAGGAGCTGGGGATACGCCCCGGCGAGGACGTCCTGCTGACGTTCAAGGCCTCGGCGGTGCTGGTGTTTCCCGTTTCATAAGCGAGTCGCCAGCAGGCTGACGGCTAGCGCCGCCAGCATGAAAAATACGAATGCGGCGACGGCCGTCCGCCCGGCGAGCAAGAGAGGCCTCTTCTTATCGGGATAGTGCTTGGTGTATTCCCCGTAGGTAATCACGAAGGCGCAAAGCGCCGCTAGCAGCGAAAAGACGGCCGCGATGGAGACATTGAACAGGAGCATTTTGATCCTGGGCCGGCGCTAGCGAGGCGTTCCGGCAGCAGCGATCGTCCCGGCGGGCGCGTCGTTCTCGACGAGATCCTCGTCGTGCACGGGGCGAAACCAGTGCTGGGCGATGAATGTCGGGATGACAGCGCTGGCGATGACGACGCCGACCAGGACGGAGTACTGGACTCGAGTGATGAATCCGGAATTCAGCCCGAAAACGCTGGCGATCGTTCCGAACGTCAGGCCCGTGCTCATTAAAAGCGTCGTATACATCCGGCCCTGGGGGACGAACTTCTTGGCCAGGAAATAGACGCCGAGGAATTTCGCCCCGATTTTAAGGACGAAAAAGATTAAGAACAGCCCTAGAGCTGAAGCGATGAGCGGCAGAGAGACCCTCATTCCGCCGACGATGAAGAAAATGGGGGTGATGACGGCATAAGCGACCGTCCTCAGCCTATTTCTAACGACGCGAGAATCCGAGGACTCCTTGAAGTGGCCCGACATCAACAGGCCCAGGAGGAACGCGGGGAGGACGGCGTGGCCTTCTCCCAGGTTGGCGAAATACATGAACGTCAGGAGCAGGAGAAAGACATATTTTATTTCGGGCTCGATGACCTTGTTCTTGAGCAGCGGATTGTTGAAGACGTGATGGGATATCTTGTCGGCCAGGTAAATGACGTTGACCGAAATGGATAGGAAAATCAGGGTATACAGGGTGGGCTTGACGAACAGGGCGCTCAAGGCGAGCGCTGTGCCCATATCGGTCACGAAGGTGGCGGCCATCAGCATTTTGCCGATCGCCGACTGGGCGAGGCCGGTCTCGACAAGGACCGAGTAGACGACCGCCAGCGACGTCGTCGAGAGCGCCGTTCCCGCGATCAGCGAGGCCTTGTAGGACCAGCCGGCGACGAAAAAGGCGTAGAGGAAGACGGCCGCGAACGGCACCAGGAATGAGAGCATTCCGATGAGAAAGCTCTCCTTGAATTTCTCCCGCATCAGCCGTGTATCGATCTCCGTGCCGGCTAGGAACGTGAGGATGATGCCGCCGAAGCTCGCCATGTAGAGCATCCATTCTTCGGGTTTCAAGCCGGCGTTCCCCGCGATGGACCCGAGGATGATTTCGATGATGGCGACAGACAGCCCCAGCTTTAGGGAAATCAGGCTGGCCAGGAAGACGAGGCCACCGACGATCAAGGGGACGATATCCGCTTTCATGCAAGCCTCCGAGGGACGACGCCCGTAGGAGTTATCAGCTTACGATGAAGCGGTTGGGGTGAACTCCATCACCTCAGGGAGACAAGATTTTACGCGCTCGCTTGGGTGAAGTCAATGCGTCCGAAATGGGGACACCTACCGCGCGGAATAGGGGACACCTACNNGTAGGTGTCCCCTATTCCGCGCGCATCCCCATCTTAGTGCCGTCCCCCGACGATCATCTCTTTTCCGTGTTCGAGAATCGTCACCAAGAGCCGGGCGCAGAACGAGGCGCCCCGGACCGAGCCCGGCAGGTTGATCACGATCGTGTTCCCCATCTGTCCGCAGTATCCGCGCGAGAGAACCGCGTTGGGCGTCTCGCGCGCGGATTCCCGGCGCAGCCATTCGGAGATCCCCGGCACTTCGCGGGCGCAGACTTCCCGTGTCGCTTCGGGGGTGACATCGCGCGGCGAGAGGCCGGTCCCTCCGGTGGTGATGATGTAGTCGTTGCCGGCATTGAGGAGGATCGCCCGCTTGATCGCGTCTTTTTCGTCCGGGACGACGGTCAGGCCGACCTCGCAAGGGACACCGGTCCGGAGGATCTCCCGTACCGCCGGGCCGGAGAGGTCCTCGTATTCTTTTTTAAACGCCCTGTCCGAAACGGTAATGACCGCGATGGCCAGCATGGACGGTCCCTCCTTTGATGACCCGGGCGAAGACGCCCCGGTCGGGCATGATACACCGGCCGGCCGCGCGGAAGATGGCGCACGGCGTATGGCATTCCTTCCCGATCTGGGTGATCTCGAGCTCGGCCGTCCCGATCCCGATCCGGCCGCCCAGCGCGGCCTTCGTCCAATCGATCCCGCGGGTCACGATGTTCTCGCCGAACGCGCCCGGGGCGAGGGTCAGGCCCTCGGCCCGCAGGCCGTCGACGTCCTCGCCGGCCAGGAACGAGACCTGGCGATGGCCGCTCCCGGCGTGGGCGTCGCTGCGCACGCCCTCGCCCGCGACGAGGACGATCTCCGCGACCTCGCTCTTCGGCGCCCCCTTGGCCGCGGAGACGCACACGGCCTCAACGTTGAATCGCATCCTTCGTCTTCTCCAGCAATCGGATGTCCTCGATGACCATGGTCTTGTCGACGGCCTTGCACATGTCGTAGATCGTGAGAGCCGCGACCGCGACCGCGGTCAGGGCTTCCATTTCGATCCCCGTCCGGGCCTCGCAGGCGGCCCGGGCTTCGATCACGATGCCGTCGGCTTTGATCTCGAACCGGACGTCGACGACGTCGATCGGGATGTTGTGGCAGAGGGGGATGAGCTCCGAAGTGCGCTTGGCTCCGGAGATGGCCGCGATCCGGGCGGCGGCCAGGACGTCGCCCTTCCGGATTTGGTTGTCCTTGATCAGGGCCACGGTCTCCGGCCGGAGCCGGATGCGGCCCGCGGCGCGCGCCATCCGGCGGCTGACCGGCTTGGGGCCGATGTCGACCATCTTCGCCTCCCCGGCCGGTCCGACGTGAGTGAGGGCCATGTCATCCTCCTATCTGCCAGTTGCCCCGGACCGTGCAGCTCGCGCCGCGCGCCGGCTTCTCGCGGATCGCTTTCCGCAGGCTCGCGGCGATGTCGGCCGGATCGACCGCGATCTCGGCGTCGGAAAAGAGGCAGGGCTTCAGTCGTCCGTCCGCGGTCAGCCGGATCCGGTTGCATCGGACGCAGGCATGCGGCCGCTCGGCTTCGAGCGGATCGCCGTCGTCCCCCCGCTCCCGGAGCGAGTAGTGGTGGATCCGCTGGAGGGCGAAGCCCTTCGCTCGGCAGAAGGCGGCCATCGCTTCGGCGTCGCTCTCGTTCACGCCCGGGATCATGACCATGTTGATCTTGGTGTTCAGGAAGCCGGCGGCGCGGACGGCTTCGATGCCCCGGAGCACGGCCGCAATATCGCCCCCGCGCGTGATCTCGCGGTATTTATCGGGGTCGAGCGTGTCGAGCGACACGTTGATCCGATCGAGCCCGGCATCCTTGAGCTTAACGGCCAGGGGGGCGAGCAGGGTGCCGTTCGTCGTCAGGCCCACTTCCCGGACGCCGGGGATCGATTTCAGCATCCGGACGAGGTCGTCGATGTCCTTCTTGACCAGGGGCTCGCCCCCGGTCAGCCGGATCTTGGTGATGCCCAGCCCGGCGGCCTCGCGGGCCACGGCGGCGATCTCCTCGTAGCTGAGGAACTCGGACCGGGGTCGGAGTTTGACGCCTTCGGCCGGCATGCAGTACGTGCACCTCAGGTTGCAGAGGTCGGTGACCGAGATGCGGAGATAGGTGATCTCCCGGTTAAAGGAGTCGAACATGCACCCGGCTCCCTTCGGGAAATCCTTCCTCCCCCTTGGGAACGTAAACCAAGCCGTTGGCCCCGCCCAGGGCGTGGATGTGGGCCGAGCCGTGGTAGTCCGGCCGGTCCACGGTGTCGCCTTCGATGCGGACCGGGACATACGCCGCTCGCTCCGTCCGGCGGCGAAGGATGGCCCGGGCCAGAGTCCCCGTCACGATCAGGGGCCGCCAGGCGTAGCCCATCATCCGGTAGAGGGCGGGCTTGATGAAGACCTCGAAGATGACGAAGGTCGAGACCGGATTGCCCGGAACGCCGAAGACGAGCGTGCCGCCGCTCGTCCCGAACACGGTCGGCTTTCCCGGCTGGATGGCGACCTGTTCGAAGGCGAGACGCACGCCGAGATCGCGCAGGACCGCCGGCACGTAGTCGAAATCGCCCGCGGAGACGCCGCCCGAGACGAGGACGAGACGGCACGACCCCAAGGCGGCCGCAACCGCGCGGCGGATGGCCGCGGGCGTGTCGGCCGCCCGGCGGCGCAGCTTGACCTCGGCTCCGCACCGGCCGACCTGGGCGGCCAGGGAATAAGAGTTGCTGTCGTAGATCCGGCCGGGCGGGAGCGGCCGGCCGGGTGGGACGATCTCGGAACCGGTGGCGATGATGCCCACGGCGGGCCTTTCGAAAACGGCGACGTCGGCCGCCCCCATCGAGGCCAGGATACCGATCTCCTGGGGGCGGAGCAGAACGCCCTTTTTCAGGACGACGTCGCCGGGCTTGACGTCCTCGCCTCGCCGGCAGACGTTGGGCGAGTCGTCGGCCCCGGTGAAGCGCACGACGCCGCCCTCCTCGACGGCGAGCTCGCGGCGGACGACGCGGTCCGCGCCCCGGGGCATCATGCTGCCGGTCATGATCTTGGCGCACTCGCCCCTCTTCACGGATTTCGCCGGGACGCCGCCGGCGGGGATCGTCTCGACGACGCGGAGGCTCGGGGAAGGATCGCCGGCCCGGCAGGCGTAGCCGTCCATGGCCGACTTGTCGAAGGGCGGCATGGCGATGCGGGAGACGAGGTCCTTGGCCAGGACGCGGCCGAGGGCTTTGGGCAAGGGCGCGCTTTCCGGGCGCGGCGCGACCTTGGCCCGCTCGACGACGGCCAGGGCCTCCTCGACCGTGATCATCGGCGCTTTGGACAGGGGCATGCGTGGTCCTTCGCGGGAGCGCGGCGGCGCGCTCGGGCTCCGGGGGAAATAATGATAGGGGAGATTGAGGGGCCGGTCAAGGCGCCCCGGGGAAAAACGGGGAGACGGACCGATGGGCCTCGCGGGGATAATGGAGGATACGGCGGCGTGTACGAAGTTGAAATTCGGTCGCGTTTGAGGGTATGCTTCTTCTGGGATGTCCAACAAGCCTGGCCGTAACGACCCTTGCCCGTGCGGGAGCGGGAAGAAGTTCAAAAAGTGTTGCGGCCTCAATGAATCGCCCTCTTTCCTCATCCCCGAATCCGAGCGGACCGGGACTCCCTTTGACGACTACATGGAAGTCATGCCGCTGCTGGGACTGTATACCCAGAAAATCAGGCAGTTTGAAGAGGACGGCAAGGAGCTGAAAAGGGCGGTTTCCGATTTCGAGAAGTTATATCGCCCCGGCCGGCCGGGCGGTCTTACGGACAGTTTCTTCATGAGCTGGATGAATTTCGACTTGAGGTTCGGCGTGAGTGGACAGACCATCGCTGAGCGCGCCTTGGCCGACCCGCAGACAAAAGGCCTGGCCGAACCCGGGCCCACGCTCATTCGCCGCATGGGCGAGAGTTATATGACTTTTTACGAGGTCGTCGGAGTCGAAGGCGATACCGCTTTCCTCAGAGAGCTCGGCACGGAACGGCGCTGGACTGTTCGCTATGTCCGCGAGCTGACCGAAACCGCGGCCGTGCCGGGGGAAATCTGGTATACGCGTCTCATCGGCCGCGCCGAGGAGGCCCTCTCCTATACCACGCCCTACGTTTTCGATCCGGAGAGCAAAACCCAATTCGCGCGAGCCGTGGAGCTCCAAGCCAAGGAATTCGCGGCGGGGTCGCGGGCCGCCCACTTCCCTCGGGAGAAGTATTTCGCCGAATCCCAGAAGGATGCCGTCCTCTTTTGGGCCGAGCTCATCCATCGCGGCTTGAACGCCGACGATTCGGAGCCCTTTTGGATTCCCGGCCCCGCCGATATTGAAGATATTCCCGCCGCCGCCCGCCCTTTCCTCTTCAATACCGATCATGAGGCCGTCGTATTCACGGAGGATCGCTTCCGGGTCAAGGACGAACCTGCGCTCAGGAAGAAGCTGGCTTCGCTCAAAAGCTTCGTCTACGACGTCAAGGACGATTCCTGGACCTGGCTCAAGGCCGGAAGCCGGGAGGATCCCGACGATCCGCGCACGGTCCGCGGCTCGTTCCGTATCGAGAAGGGGATCTTGATCGCCGAAACGAATTCGCGCGAACGGGGCGCCCGCCTCAGACTTAAGCTGGAGCGGTTCCTCGGTAAGCTCATCGTGCACCAGGAAACGAGATGGCGGGATCAGGCCGAGCTGCCCGAAATCCCTCCTGAGGAGCGGGAAAGAATCCGCCGGGAAAATGACGAGCTGAACTCCCGTCCCGAAGTGCAGGAGATGCTTCGGAAGCAATCGGAGCATTACTACTTCAAGAAATGGCCCCGGCAGAAAGTTCCGATGCTGGGCGGGCTCACCCCCCTCGAAGCCGTCAAGACCGAAGCCGGACGCCGGAAGCTGGAGGACCTGTTCGCCTACTATGAACGGCTGCAGGGCGCCGGCGGCGATAAGAGCCTGCGCGTCGATCTGGATCGCCTCCGCCGCTCGATCGGGCTCCCGTCCAAGGTCAGCTGATACCGGTGCCTGGACGACCTCGGCGGCGGCGCGTCTCTCGGCGTCGTCCTTTATGGAGGGAGCGACATCCTCGTGCTCAATCCGAAAATTCTGGCCGTGCCCTTCGCGGCCTTCTTCGGAGTCGAGTGATTTCACCTTCCCTCGCGGTTTTCTTGAAAAGCGCAATTGAGAATCATAATATGATGCTCAGGGGGTTGGCCGCATGAAGAAGACGTTCGATCAGGCCAAAGACGATATCGCCAAGCTCAGTCGGTATTTCGCAACCAACCGCCAGGCGTTTCTGGCCCCCGGCGTCAAAGAGGCCCATGTCCGCCAATCCCTGATCGATCCTCTGTTCGAAGCCCTGGGCTGGGACGTTTGCAATACGGACATGGTCGCGCCCCAATACCGCGAAGTCGTTCCCGAGGACAGTCTCGAGGTCGAGGGCCACCAGAAAGCGCCCGACTACACGTTTCGCGTGGGCGCCCAGCCCAAATTCTATGCCGAAGCCAAGAAATGCGGAATCGACATCGGCTCCGATCCGGGGCCGGCTTATCAACTCCGCCGGTACGGCTGGAGCGCGAAGGTCGGGCTGTCCCTGCTGACCGATTTCGCGGAGCTCGGGGTTTACGATTGCACGCTCCGGCCTCGGGCCGTCGACAAAGCCTCCTATGCCCGCATCCAATATTTTCATGCGGAGGAATATCCTGACCGCTGGCGCGAGCTGTGGGACGTATTTTCCCACGAAGCGGTCTGGTCCGGGCATTTCGATCAATATGTCGCGTCCAAGCGCAAACGCGGCACGTCGGAAGTGGATACGGAATTCCTGAAGGAAATCGAAGGGTGGCGCGATGCTCTAGCCCGCAACATCGCCCTTCGAAATTCCCAATTATCCCTGAGCGATTTGAACGTCGCCGTCCAATTGACGATCGACCGTCTCGTCTTTCTTCGGATGGCCGAGGACCGCGGCATCGAGCCCTATCAGCAGCTGCTCAAGCTGTGCGAGCGGCCGGACATCTATTCCCGGTTCATGCGCGATCTGTGCCGGAAGGCCGACGAGAAATACAATTCGGGTCTTTTTCATTTCCAGAAAGAAAACGATATCCAGGAGGCCCCCGACAAGATTACGCCCAGCCTCGCGCTCGACGACAAGGTCCTCAAGCCCATCATCCAAGGCCTCTATTTCGAGTTCGGATCGCCCTATCACTTCGGGGTCATGCCGGTCGAGATTCTGGGCACGGTTTACGAGCGTTTCCTGGGAAAGGTCATCCGCCTGACCGAGGGCCATCAGGCCAAGATCGAAGAGAAGCCCGAGGTCCGTAAAGCCGGAGGCGTTTATTACACGCCGTCCTATATCGTGGATTACATCGTTAAGAATACGGTGGGAACGAAGATCCAGGGCCGGAGCCCGGCCCAACTTGCCGGCGGCAAAGGCGCGCCTCCGTTCCGCGTCTTGGACATGGCCTGCGGCAGCGGATCGTTCCTTTTAGGCGCTTATCAGCACCTCCTGGATCACGCGTTGTCCTGGTATCAGACGAATAAGCCGGAAAGTCAGAAGAAAGCCGTTTATCGCGATCAGCGGAGCGGGCAATGGCGTTTGACGATCGATGAGAAGAAGCGGATCCTGACCGATCACATTTTCGGCGTGGACATCGATCCCCAGGCCGTCGAAGTTTCTAAGCTGTCGCTGTCGCTCAAGGTCCTCGAAAACGAAACGGACCAGACGTTCGGCGACCAGATGAAGATCTTCCAGGAACGCGCGCTGCCGAACCTGGCCGAGAACATCAAATGCGGGAACTCCCTGATCGGACCTGATTACTTTGCTGACGAGCTCATCCCCGACCCGGCAGAATTACAGCGGATCAATCCCTTTGATTGGAACCAGGCGTTCCCGGAGGCGATGAAGGCCGGCGGGTTCGACTGCGTGATAGGTAATCCGCCGTATGTGCGGCAGGAATCTCTTGGGCCCCAATTTAAGGAATATGCCCAAAAAACTTTCTCTAGCTACGCCGGAACCGCGGATCTTTATACTTACTTTATCGAGAAAGCGCACGCGCTTTTATTGGAGGGCGGTTCCTTCGGAATGATCTGTTCAAATAAATTTATGCGGGCAAACTACGGCAAGCCTCTTCGCTCCTTTATCGCAAACCATACAACTATCTGTCAAATCATCGACTTTGGAGAACTCCCCGTCTTTGAAAAAGCGGCGACTTTTCCGGCAGTTATTCTCACCCAAAACATTAAGCCCAAAAAACAAAAATTTATTTATGCTCCGATAAAGAGGCTTGATTTTCTTTCGCTTGAAAAGGAAGTAAAAAATATCGGCGACGTTCTCGATGAGAGATCCCTCTCCGGCGACAATTGGACGCTGGCAAAAACGCAAGAAATTGATATCTTCGAGAAAATGAAGAAGCATGGGATTCCCTTGGGAGAATTTGTAAAAGACGAAATATATCGCGGCATCTTAACTGGTCTTAATGAGGCATTTGTAATCGACCGTGCCACTCGCGATCAGCTCATTCGAAAAGATAAAAAGAGTATAGAGTTGATTAGACCGTTTGCTATTGGAGATGATATTAGGAAATATAAAATTAGCTTCCGAGATACATATCTCATCCTTATTACGAAAGGTTGGACCCAAGCTAAAATGAAGGCGTCCGGCGACGCTTGGAAATGGATCCAAAATACTTATCCGGGCATTGCTTTTCATTTGGCTCCATTTTCCGAAAAAGCTAAAAATCGTTGCGACAAAGGCGATTATTGGTGGGAACTCAGGGCCTGTGATTATTATCCGGATTTTGAAAAGGGAAAGATTGTCTGGCCTGAAATTGCTAAGGAAAGTCGTTTCGCTATCGATTATGAACATATCTATTTAAATAAAACTTGCTTTTTTACTCCGACCGATGACCTCTATTTGCTTGGGCTTCTTAATTCAAAACCAATATGGTTTTTCTTGAAACGGCTATGTTCCGTGCTTGGTGATGCTGATAAAGGGGGGAGACTCCTTCAGCAAAAGATCTATATTGAAACAATTCCTGTCCACGAAATTGATCCGAGAAACGCAGGCGAGAAATCCTCTCATGACAAGATGGTCAAGCTTGTGGAGTCGATGTTGGCCTTTAACAAGCAACTCGCTGATTCTGACTCGACCGCGCAAAAAGACATCCTCAAGCGCCAAATCGACTCGACCGACGCGGAAATCGACCGTCTTGTATATGAACTCTATGGACTGACCAAAGAAGAAATCAAGATCGTTGAGGGGAAGAACTAATGGCCAAATCGAAATATGCCAAGACCGGTCTTGTGGTCGAACATCTGGAGGGGATATCGCGGACCGCGATTAAACGCTATCCCGAGTTCATCACCGAATTTGCGAGAGGCAAGAGCGGCGTATATGCCCTCTACAAAGGCAAAGATCTTTATTATGTAGGCCTGGCAAAAAATCTAAGGTCAAGGCTGCACGGACATGTCCATGATAGGCATGCCGACGCGTGGGATCATTTTATACATGGCGTCCTAAATGATT
>PLMN01000018.1 GCA_003141555.1 Candidatus Aminicenantota bacterium | reverse complement strand
GCGAACATTAGTTGACACGACCCGAGGTCCAGCCCCTGAGATATGAAATACTCATATAAGTTGGGCATATAGGTATTGCCATGGTAACAGGTTATAAGATACGCGATTTCATCTGCAGAGCAGATGTCGTTGCCGAACTTGCCGGTCAATGAAACCCACGGGGGGTTCCCAACGACCGCATCAAACCCGCCCGCTTTCAAAATGGCCGAGAATTGCACAGGCCAATCGAAGGCGTGAACGCGCACGAGATCTTCGGGGACGATTGAGAAGTCCGAAGCGATGAGCGAGTTGCCGCATTTGATGTTGTCTTCGAGAGGAGGTAAAAGCGCGTCGTCGCTGCCGAAGAGTTCCTGCTCCTGCGCCAGCGTAGCACGGTTCTCGCCTTCAAGCATCTTGAGGTAAAGGGAAAGCTGTGTGACTTCCACGGCCTGCGGGTCGATATCAACGCCGTGGATGGTTTCGCGCAATATGTGACGCTTGGCGTTCGCGGTAAGGTGGACGGCGTTTCCCTCAACCCAATACCAATCTTTCTTCTTTTTATCTCGGTGGTCGGTCAGCCATTGCTGGCAATGTTCACTGACGACCTCGAAAGCGTGAATGAGGAAGCTGCCCGAACCACAAGCCGGGTCGAGAATTCGAAGTTGGAGCGCTTCCTCCAACGTCCGGTCTTCGAGAAGCTTGCCGACGGTTTGAGCTACGATGTATTCGACGATATAGCGCGGAGTGTAATAGACGCCTCCGGCTTTGCGGACCTCGGGCTTTTCCTCGATGCTCACGCCGCGCCCATGCGGGCGGACGATCTTGCCGAGGAAGCGCTCGTAAATGATGCCGAGGATTTCAACAGGGATGTAATTGAAAAGATATGCGGATTCTTCGTCGCCGATATCGTCGAGAAAACGCGCCAACCACTCCTCTCCGACAACGAGATCCTCGCTGAAATGAGGCTTGAAAAGATTGCCGTTGAAGAACGGGATTTGAGATGCGGGGCGATGGTCCAGGGCCCGGAAATGGGCGACGACCTCGCGCCAAAGAGAGATGCGCGGCGGATGGCCGGATTTCACGTCTTCGGCCTCCTCGTCCTCACGGACCAGAAATTTGGAGGGCCGTATATGGCGCGGGACGGCATCTTCCGCATTTGAACGCCAATATTTCAATATCGAGGCCAGCGGGCGGCCGGTGTCTATGTCCCGGTCTTCACAAATACGCAGGAAAAGCAGGCGGTCAAGGATACGTTGGACGGCTTCATTGAGCCGGGTACCTTCGAGAAGATCGGCGCGGTCGTTTTGGCGGATAAGGTCGGAAGCCAATTCGCGGCGGGCTTCATCGAGGAAGTTCAGGAAATCCGCATCAATGGTCCGAGTCCGATCCGGCTTGAAAAGCCACTGTTGGCGCCCTCTACCTTTGGCCACAAGTTTGCGAGGGAGCTTCTCAACCAGCTTTTCAATGCTGCCCTCGGCAACTGAAGAGCGGGCAAGAAGATCCCAGATTTCCTGAGCGACCAGCGGGTATTCTTGGAATTGCCATTTCTTCCACAGGCCAATGAGGTCTTCTTCGGGGTGCGGCTTGCTTCCGACCACATAAATCCGCATTTCCTCGAAGTCCGTGAGGACGGCCAGTATAAGCCCTTTGTTCCAGGAGTAGCGCTTGGCCTGAAAGGCATAGCGCTTATCAAGATTCTCTATGGGCTTCTTGGCCTCGCAAACGAAACGATCCTGCCTGTCGGTCCGGAAAAGATAATCGGCGCGCTTTTTTCGTCCGGCTATCTCCGTTCGGCTTTCGATCTCGACTTCGCGGAGTTGGGGAATGAGGCCGGCCTTATTCTCAACATCCCAACCCAAGGCCCGAAAGAGAGGATCCAGGAATTCCTGGCGAAGACTGGCTTCGTCATAGACATGGCTTTTATATTGACTAAGGTTACGACCGAATTGCTCGACCAGACGGTCAAGTTCCGATCGGAAACTTACCGGCGAAGCCTCGGTGTGCGATTCCGTTTTAGACCGCATGGTATACGTTCTATCTCTTTCCCGGCTATTTCTCTTCGAGCCGTTGGAGGATCTTGAGAATCAAATCGTTCTGGTTCTCCAGGTGTTGAAGGATGGTTTCGATTTCGCGTTCCGCCCGGGTGTTGACTTCATAGTCGGCCTCGGCCCGCATCTCGGTATGCCGGCCTTGCAGGTTCTGCCCGATCATGATCAAAGGCATGAGAAAGATCTGGATCATGTTGGAGATGAAGAGCCAGAAGACGAAGGCCGGGTAGGGATCGAAACGCAGATGCCGCGGGCCGAGCGTGTTCCAGGTGAGCCATAGGACCGTCCAGGTCAGGATGATCAGGAAGAACCCCATGCTACCGATATGCTTCGTGATCCAGACGGCGAAGCGTCCCAGCCGGGTCATATTCTCCGAATGCGCATCGTTGACATTGCGCACGGGCTTGCGCAGCTTCCTGATGGCGTCCAGGCTGAGAGGATGATGTTGGCCGTTCATGGGCTCATTCTAGCATAAAAGTCGGGACGGCGAGATGGGCGGTCAGCACCCGCCGATGCTCCGGAGAACGACATCGCTGCCCGAATTCTGGGCCGCCCCGCGTCCCTAGCGTCCCCCCGCGGGCAGCCATTGCTCCAGGAATCCGTAGCGGAGCGTGTCGAGGTGGATGCCGCTGATCCCGTGCCGGCGGTTGGGATACTCCATGAAGCTGAACTGCTTGTTGAGCTCGATGAGCCTATTGAGCAGCCGCTGCGTGCCCTGGAAGTGGACGTTGTCGTCCCCCGTGCCATGGATGATCAGGAGCTTCCCTTCCAGGCCCGCGGCGAACGTGATCGGCGAACCCGCTTTGTAGCCCTCGGGATTGTCCTGGGGAAGGCCCATATACCGCTCCTGGTAGATTGAATCGTAGAGCGTCTGGTCCGGCACGGGCGCGCCCGCGACGCCCACCTTGTAGAGGTCCGGCGACCGGAACATCAGGTTGAGGGTCATGGAACCGCCCCCGCTCCAGCCGTAGACGCCGACCCGGGTCAGGTCGACGTATGGATGCGAAGCGGCCAGGGCCCGCAGGGCCGCGGCCTGCTCCTTCGAGGCCAGGACGCCGATCGAGCCGTAGACCACTTTGCGCCAATCGCGCCCCTTGGGCGACGGCGTCCCACGGTTGTCGAAGCTCGCCAGTAGGTAGCCGTCGTCCGCAAGGGCCGCAGCCAGGATCCGCCCCGGGCCGCCCCAGCTGTCGTTGACCGTGGTTGCGGCCGGCTCGCCGTAGACATTGACGATCATCGGGTACTTCTTGGATGGATCGAGCTTCGCCGGCCGGATGAGCCAGCCGTCGAGCTTGACGCCCTCGCCGATGTCGACCTGGAACATCTCGGTCCGGCCGGCGAGCATCGGCCCCACCTTGGCTTTGAGGTCGGCGTTGTCCTGGAAGACGCGCACGACCTTGTGGTCCGGGAGGCGGACGAGATCGGACTGGCCCGGCGAATCGAACTTCGAATAGCCATGGAACGCCCAGCGGGCGTCGGGCGAAATATTGTAAGTGTGGGTCCCGGGCGCATCGGCGGGCGTCAGGCGTTCGGGCTTGCCTTTGCCGTCGAGTCGCGACCGGTAGAGGTAGCGCTGGACGGCGTTCTCGGGCGAGGCGATGTAGTAGAGCCAGCCGCCCGTTTCGTCGACGGCCGCGATCGAAACGAGGTCGAACGCTCCGGTCGTGATCAGGCGGGCGTCGCCCGTCCGCGATACGGCGTAGGCGTGCCGCCAGCCATCGCGCTCGCTCGTGAAGAGGAGGCGCGTCCCCTTCTCGAGCCAGACGAAGGAGTCGTTGTAATCGACCCAGGCCTTGTCCTCGTCGCGGTACATCGCCCGCGGCTCGCCCGTCGAGGCGTCGGCCAGGAATACGGTATTGACGTTTTGAAGCCGGTTCAGATGCTGGAAGACGATCTCCCGGGAGTTCCCCGCCCAGTCCATCCGGGGAATGTAGATGTTGCGCGGGTCGCCGGGCACCTTGACCCAGGCCGTGGGCCCTCCCGCGGCGGCGACGACGCCGAACTTCACCGAGGCGTTCGTCTGCCCCGCCTTCGGATAGGGATATTTCGTGATGACCGGATAGAGCGTATCGGTGTAATTGATCAGGGCGAATTCAGGCACGTTGCTCTGATCGAATTGAAGATAGGCGATCCGGCGTCCGTCCGGGCTCCATTGGAAAGCATCTCGCAGGCCGAATTCCTCCTCGGTGACCCAGTCCGACGTGCCATTGATGATCATGGCGGAACCGTCCGAGGTCAGGGCCGTGACTACGCCGCTCCGGATGTCTTCGACATAGAGGTTGTTGTCCCGGACGGAGGCGGCCCGCGTCCCGTCGGGCGAGAGCTTGGCGTAGAGCAGCCCCGCTCCCGAATTCCCGCCGAGCTTGCGCCAGGAGCCGTCGGCCTTATCGAGACCCCAATAATCGTTCATGGTCTTGCGGATCATGGTCGGCCGCGGGTTGGTCGAAAAGAGCATGACCCGTCCGTTATCGGTCGATGCCGGCTCGCCGAACGGGAGCGGTTTGCCGACCTGGGGCGGCACGAGCTCCGCGGCCGTCATCAGGACGGTCCGTCTGCCCGTCGCCGTATCGTAGCGGGCCATCTCGCTCCCGCCGCCCGGCGTCCGTTCCATGGCGACGTAGCCGCTGCCGCCGTCGACCCACCGGCCGCCCGCCCCGGGAGCCCGGCGCCCGCCGGCGCCGCCGAACTCGCCGGCGGCGATCCGCTTCATCATGTCTTGAAGATTCGGAGAAATCTCAGCCCCGGCCGGGCGGGCTGCCAGGAGGCAGAGAACGGCGACCGCGGCGACGGACACGACCTTATTCCTCGGATTCGTGATCGGCATGGCTTCTCCTTGAAATAGCCCTGTTTGCTGATTCTTATATCATAGGGGGAAATGGGCGGTCAAAACCGGAGAGCGGGCGCCCGGCCGCCGCGAAGGAGGCCGGCCTTCAAAGGATTTGCCGCCTGATTTTGTCGAAATGAACAGAGGTGGAGTGATGCGTGCGAATGACAAACCCTTCCGATTCGCCTGCCGGACGATCCGGCGAGCCATTCCGGCCGTGCTCCTGGCCGTAACGGCCCTGAGCCAGGTCGGCTGCGGCTCGATCGACGTCGAAAGCCGTTGGAGGGACTTCCCCATCACGATCGACGGCAGCAGCGAAGACTGGGGGAACACCCTTATCCCCTTCGAGGACACCGACGTTGCCCTGGGCGTGGCCAACGACGCTGACTCTCTGTACCTCTGCCTCGATGCGGGGAACGGAGACCGGCCCGTCCCGTTCATGACCCGGGGACTGGTCCTCTGGGTCGATGCCAAAGGGGGAAAGAGCCGGGATTATGGACTCCGGTTCCCCATCGGGTTCGATCGAAATGCCCGCCGTGACGAGGCCGTCGATTCCGGGGACCGGGCCCAGGCCAGGCGGCGCGAGGCGACGTCCGAGATGAGCGATGAGCTCGAGATCATCGTGCCGGAAGAGAAGGAGCCGCGCCGGGTGAAGCTCGCCGACCTCAAGGGGCTCGAGGTCTCGGCCAAAACCATCAACGGGCGGTTCGTCTATGAGGTCCGCATCCCGCTCGCTGCGTCTCCCGACGCCACGTTCTCGGTCGGGGCGGCTCCGGGCGCCGGAAAGATCGGCCTGGGGCTCGAAATCCCCGAGTCCGATTCGCCCTACGGCCGCTCCGGAAGGGGCGGCCGCGGAGGCGGGGGATTCGGCGGCATGGGGGGGATGGGCGGCATGCGCGGAGGGATGGGCGGACGCACGGGCGGCCGGATGGGCGGACGCGGCGGGGGCCTTCAGAATTTCAAGGTCTGGGCCTACGTCAAGCTCGCCAAGGCGCCGGGCGGGGCTACTTCGGCCGGCCCTTCGCCTTCGTCCACGCGGCAACCAGATTGACGAACCGGGAATAGCTCATCATTCCTTCGCGGACGCCCTGCGATCGTAGGTACCGCTCGTAGATCCGGCTGCTGACGCGCGCGATTATGCCCCGATAGCGGTTCCAGTTCGCCTGAACGGCCTGGATGTCGGCCTTCATGCCCGCGGGGAGACCGCTCCAGAGCGTCTTGAACTCGGCCGGGGCGGCGCGGGAAAGGTCGCCGGCGACGTATTCCCAATACGACAGGAATCCGGAGTAGCGGATGAGCGGATCGCCCGAGGCCGCGCAGGCCAGGAAGGCCAGGAAGTTGGCGTCCCCCTCGTCCGTGAAGCCGAAGCCGTGGGCCATTTCGTGGGCCCGGGTGAACGGCGTTTCGCAGGGAAGGATCGTCCCCGCCGCGTAGCCCTCGGCGAAATACGGAATGTAGATCCCCGAGCTCGAAAAGCGCATCATCCAGCCGCCGGGAAAGAACGTCCGCACGCGCACGCGCCCGGGAACGGGATAGCCCATGTCCTTCAAGACGCGGCCGAGGGCGGCCCGCAGAGTGGATTCCAGGTCCGAGGGCAAGAGGCGCGAGTCGAGGGCGGCGTCGGAAGCGCCGGGGATCGCCGCCCTGGCCTCGGCCGCAGAACGGCATGTCCAAGCCCCCTCGTCGGCCAGACCGGCGGCGTCCAGGCCGGGCGTCGCGAGACCGAGGTGCGTCTCGAGGCGAACGCGGTCATAGTTGAATCCCCAGAGGACATAGAAAAAGAAGACCAGCGCTCCGGCGAGGACGGCGATCGAGCGGGCGGCGCGCCCAATCCGAACCAGGGGCGACGGACGCGCGGCGCCCTTCCGCCGAGGGCGCCGCAAGAGGATGCGGGCCGCGATCCAGACGGCGGCCGCCGCCCAGAAGACGAACAGCAGCGGGACGGGCGACAAGCCCAGGGTGTAATCCCAGATCCAGCGCAGCGCCACGAACAGGCCGCGCGAATAGAACCGCTCGACGAAGGCCGAATCCCGGCCGAACAGGAGATGCGCACCGAACGCCGCCGCGCCGGCGATGACCCAAAGCCACCGCCCGAGGCCGCGCCCTTTCTCCGCTTCAGTTTCCGCCACGATTTCCGCCTCGGGAAGGCGCCGCCACCTCCAGATCCACGTCGTAATAGAGAGCCGACATCGGCTTCTTCGAAACCGGCTCGATGTTGTCCGCGCGGACGACGGCGTGATATGAGCCTCGGCTCAGCCCCGCCGTCGAAACGGTGTTGGTCAACGTCTGGACCTTTCCCTCTTTCTCAACCGAAACGGACAGCCAGGCGGGCAGGCCGGGACGGATCTTCCAGAGGGGCAGATCGCCGCTGCCGTTGTTCCGGACCTTGACCGCGCCGGCGAGAGTCCGGGGCGCGGAACCGTCCGCGCGCAGGACGACCCGGTACGTACTCGCGACGACGATCGGCGGGATGGGGAAGCGGTCCTTCTTGGAGATACGAAGAAATGCCGCTCCGTCCGGCGGAACCGCGACGGTCAGGCCGCCTTCGTGGGGGCCGGTGGTCCGGTGACCCCACAGGTCGCGGGCGAACAGCTCCGCCGATGCCGGGAAACCGGCGTCCGCCCACGTGACCTTGACGTCCGCCGCGGCCGGCCCGGGGTTGAAGACGAGCACGGCCCGGCTGCCGTCAAACAGCGGCTTGGCCCCCCAGATCTCGGATGCGCCGTCCCGCCGGACGATGCGTCCCTGCACGCCCAGGGGATCCTGATTGATCGCGATCGCCTCCGGGTTGGTCAGGATGCGGACCGTCGCGTCGGTCATCGTCCGGACGTCGTTGCCGGCCATGAGGGGCGCGGCCATCATGCACCAGAGGCTGAAGAAGCTCCGGTTCCGGGTTTCGGACAAGCCGTTCATGCCGGCGATCATCATGTCGGGGTCGTTCCAGTGCCCCGGACCGGCCGCCTCGGAGAGCCGTCCGTTGAAGGCGGCGATCTTCAAGACGTTGGACCAGTCGACCTTGCCCGGCCCGCAGATGTCGGCCGTCGTCCGCCAGAGATGGCCGACGGGCGCGGCCCATTTCCAGGGCTCGCCTTCGCCCCACGAGCAGAGACTGTGGACGATCGGCCGGCCGGCGGCATGCTGAGCGTCATGAAGCTTCGTGTAGGTCTGGACGATGTCCTGGCCCTCGTTGTTGCACCAATCGATCTTGACGTAGTCCGCCCGCCACTCGGCAAAGGAGGCCATGTCCTCGAACTCGTGGTCCCGGGTGCCCGGCATGGCCTTGCTGCAGGTCCGCGTCCCGGCGTCGGTATAGAGGGCATACTTCAATCCCAGGCCGTGGATGTAGTCGCCGAGGCCGTGCAGGCCGCTTGGGTAGCGCTCGAGGTTCGGGGTGAGCCTGCCGTCCACGCCGCGCGAGAAGCAGATCCCCTCGTCGGGGCCGACGTAAGCGTAGCCCGCGTCTTTCATCCCGCTTTTCACGATCGCGTCGGCGATCTGCTTGATCAGAGCCTCGTTTTGGGGCTCCTGGCCGAACTCGTTCCACGGATACCAGCCCATGGGCGGCGTCAGGGCCAGGCCGTCGACAACGGCGGCGGGCGCCGGAGGCGCGGGATTCTGGATTCTCGGCCCGGGAGCGGCAGCCGTCATCGCCATGCCCAGGACAAGAAGGATCACGGGATAGCGCTTCATCGGATTTCTCCTTTGCCCTCGCCCCTGCCGCCATTTCATCGGCAAAGTCGTCCCCTCAGTTTTATACGGGCCGGTGGAAAATATCAAGATGGGCGATAAGGTCAGCGCGCCCTCACGATGCCGCGGGCGGCGCCGCCGGGACCTCCGTCCGCCGCGATCGGGCCGAGAAGGAGAAGGCGATGAAAATCAATCCTACGACGCAGACGACGCCCGCCGCGGCAACCACCGGGTCCAGGAGCTGGGCGAGAAGGATCCGGACGGCCCAACGCGTCTTGTCGAGGACGAGCGGGCCGAAGTCGGCCGACCACTCGTGGGCTCGCCGCAGGGGCGTCCAGCGCAGGACGAACAGGGCCGAGCTCCGGATGAAAAGGGCCAGGCCGAGGGCCGAGCCGCCGCCGATGAGCGTGGGAATGCCGCTCCATCTCAGGAATTCCGCCGGCGACGCGGCCGCGACCAGGGCTCCGCCCAGGATGAAGACCGCCGGGATGATGAAGAGGCCATAGATGAAGAACGTCAAGATATGGGGAAAGCCCGACGGCAGCTCGGGCACGCTCTCGAAGATCTGGACCTCGTCGTCCATGCTGGAGGTGATTCGCGCCTGTTCGGCGCGGACCGCAGAGGCGGCGACAGCCGCATCGACGGGACGGCAGGTCGGCAGGTGGCCGCGGCCGAATCCTTCGCCGGCCGCTTCCAGCCAGCGGGCCGTTCCCGCCTCGTCGCACGGCGGGAGGTTGTTGAGAACATTGACGATGTAGTCGCTAAAGCGCGGATCGAGGAGGGACTTTTTCAGCGGTCGGAGATCGATCGCGATTCGGCCGGGCGGCCGGACTCCCTTCAGGACATCGCCGACTTCAGACAAAGCACTCTTAAGCTCGCCCTGCATCCAGGCCATGACGCCGGTCTTGGCGAGGAGATCGTTCACGGATGTCCCGCTCTTGTCCATGGCCTGGAGCCAGGCCCGCGACTCGGCGTCGTGCACGACGTCCGGCTTCTGGCCCTCGCGGACGATCTCGTCGATCATCTCGGGCATGGCCCCGATGATCTTCTCCGGCACCTCGGAAATCAACTTGGGCGACATGGCGGCCCGGGTGAGGCCCACCGCCCAGGTGATGGCGAACAACAGCGGCAACCCGACGAGAATGATGATCAGCGCGCCGACGATCTTGCGGAACGAACTCATAGCGCCCTCCTCGCGAACCCTCGAATGGACGGGGCCCTGCCTGCCCTCATTCTATGATACGGCGGCGGAATATAAAAGTTCACCCGGGGCCGTGCCTTTCATGGGACTTCGCCCGGCGCGGCCGGAGGCCCGCTTTCTTGACACCGGGCTCGACCCGGCGATATATTCGCGCTGCGAATCTCACTCGCCCGAGAGCCGCCGGCCCGGGCGAGTGCGGCGGAAGGGAACCGACGCGGCTCCCGCCGCCAAGGAGGCCCTCCATGAGAAAATCCGCCGTTCAACTCGCGATCGTCCTATCCGCCCTGATCCTGGCCGGCGCCGCTTTCGGCCAAGGCCGAAACGGTTATTACCGGTTCCCCGCCCTCCAGGGCCAGACCATCGTCTTCACCTCGGAAGGCGACCTGTGGACCGTGGACACCAAAGGCGGAACGGCCGTGCGGCGCACGACCCACGCCGGCCTCGAGACGAACGCGGCCGTTTCGCCCGACGGGACGATCATCGCCTTCTCCGCCCAATACGAGGGCCCGACCGAGGTCTATACGATGCCCCTCGCCGGCGGGCTTCCCGTGCGGAGGACGTTCTCGGGCGCCACCGCGACGGTCGTCGGCTGGACGCCCGACGGGAAGATCCTTTACGCCACCCAGAAATATTCGACCCTGCCCAACGCCCAGCTCGTGATCCTCGACCCGAAGACCGACGCCGAGACCGTCCTTCCCCTGGCCCAGGCGGCCGACGGCGCGTTCCTGCCCGACGGGAAAACCCTCGTCTTCACCCGCCTCCCCTTCCAGGGCAGCTCCACGAAGCGCTACAAGGGCGGCACCGCCCAGAACCTTTGGAAATATGCCGCCGGCGCCGACGAAGCCGTGCCCCTCACCGCCTCCTACGCCGGGACGAGCAAGAACCCTATGATCTGGCAGGACCGGATCTACTTCGTCAGCGACAGGGACGGGACGATGAATCTCTGGTCCATGGACCTTGCCGGCGGCGATCTGAAGCAGCTCACGTTTCACAAGGGATACGACGTCAGCTCGGCCTCGCTCCGGGACGGGAAGATCGCGTACCAGCTCGTCGCCGACCTCCGGCTCTATGACATCGCGGCGAAGTCCGACCGGGCCGTCGACATCACCCTGCCTTCGGATTTCGACCAGATGCGGGAGAAATGGATCCCCCGCCCCGTCGAATACCTGACCTCCGCCCACCTGTCCCCGTCCGGCGACAAGGTGGTCCTTGTTTCCCGGGGCAACGTTTTCGTCGCCCCGGTCGGCGACGGCCGCTGGGTGCGCGTCAGCCGCAAGGACGGCGTCCGCGGCCGCGCCGCCCGATTCTTCAAGGACGGCAAGAGCCTCATGGTTCTCTCGGACGCCACGGGCGAATGGGAATTCCATCGTTTCAGCTCGGACGGCCTCGGCCCCGGAATGCAGCTCACGTCGGGGGCGAAGGTCATCCGCTTCGACGGGCTTCCTTCGCCCGACGGCCGGAAGATCGGCTTTGCCGACAAGGACTTCCAGCTCTGGATCTACGACGGCGAGACCAAGGCCCTGGCCAAGATCGCCTCGTCGAATAACGGGATGCCCGACGATTTCGCCTGGTCGCCCGACAGCCGGTGGCTGGCCTATGTCCGGACCGCCGACAACCTTTTCCAACAGATCCTGCTCTATGACGCCGAGACCGGGAAGACGACCGAGCTGACGGACGATCGGGTCGATTCCTACGACCCGGCCTGGAGCCCCGACGGGAAGTGGCTCTATTTCCTGTCCGATCGCACGTTCCGGAGCTCGGTCGGCAGCCCCTGGGGCGCGCGCCAGCCCGAACCCTATTTCGACAAGACGACCCGGATGTTCGCCGTCGCCCTCACCGGGAAGGACACGTTCCCCTTCCAGCCGGCCAACGAAATCGAAACGGCGGCCAAGGAGGCGAAGGACGCGCCCGAAGCCAAGACCACCGGCGGCGCCGCGCCCTCACCCGCGCTGAAGCCGGACAAGCCCATCCCCGACAAGCCCAAGGACGCCAAGGAAGCAAGCCCCAAGGTCGTGATCGAGCTCGCGGGGCTCCAGAGCCGCGTTTTTGAAGTCCCGCTCCCGGCGGGAAGCTATTCCCAGCTCGCCGCGGCCGAAAAGGTCCTGTTCTATGTGGAGCGGGACGGCCGGAGCCGGTTGCAAGCCCTCGAAATCAAGAACCGCGGCATCCAGGCCAAGACGGTCATGGAGGACATTCGCGGGTACGAGCTGTCCGCCGACGGGAAGAAAATCCTCGTTCTGAAGGACAACGAGATCTACGTGATCGACGCCGCGGCCGCCGCCCCGCCCGCCCTCGCCGAAAAGCGGGTCGATCTGTCGCGCTGGACCTTCTCCCTCGACCCGCGGGAGGAGTGGCGGCAAATGTTCGTCGACGCCTGGCGGATGGAGCGCGATTATTTCTACGACCGGAACCTGCACAACGTCGATTACCAGGGGCTCCTCGAGCGCCATCGGCCCTTCGTCGAGCGGGTGAGCGACCGGGCGGAGCTCAACGACCTGCTGGCCCACCTCGTCGGCGAGCTGTCCGCCCTCCATACGTTCGTCCGCGGCGGCGACGCGCGCCAGGGCTCGGACAACGTCGCCCCGGGCTCGCTCGGGGCGCGCCTCGTCCGCGACGAGGCCAAGGGCGGCTACCGGATCGATCACATCTACCGGGCCGACCCCGAATATCCCGAGCGCTGCTCGCCGCTCGGCAAGCCCATGTCGCCCGTCCGCGAGGGTGACGTCATCGCCGCGATCAACGGGAGCCCGACGCTCTCCGTGCCCGATCCGTCGCTCCTGCTGCGGGCGACGGCCGGCCAACAGGTCCTGCTCGAGATCAAACCGGCCGCAGGCAACCCGGTTGGCGCCGCCGGCGCCGCCTACAAGACCGTGGTCTATCCGATCACGACGGCGGCCGATTCCGACCTCCGCTACACCGAATGGGAATACACCCGGCGGCTCGACACCGAAAAGCGGGGAGGCGGCGACATCGGCTACGTCCACCTCCGGGCCATGGGCGGGAGCGACTACACCGAATGGGTCAAGAACTTCTATCCCGTCTTCAACCGCAAGGGCCTGATCATCGACGTCCGGAACAACCGGGGCGGCAACATCGACTCTTGGGTCCTGGAAAAGCTCATGCGGCGGGCCTGGTTCTATTGGCAGGGGCGCGTCGGCAATCCGACCTGGAACATGCAGTACGCCTTCCGCGGGCACATGGTCGTGCTGTGCAACGAGTTCACGGCCTCGGACGGCGAGGCGTTCAGTGAAGGCTTCCGGAGGCTGGGGCTGGGCAAGGTCATCGGGACGCGGACCTGGGGCGGCGAGATCTGGCTGAGCTCGAGCAACGTCCTCGTCGATCGCGGCCTGGCCTCGGCGGCCGAGACGGGCGTCTACGGGCCGGAGAGGTCGTGGCTCATCGAAGGCCGGGGCGTCGATCCCGACATCATCGTGGACAACCCGCCCCACGCCGCGTTCCAGGGCAAGGACGCCCAGCTCGAGGCGGCGATCAAGTACCTGCAGGACAAGATCAACAAGGAACCGATCGACGTGCCCAAGCCGCCGGCCTATCCGGACAAGAGGAAATGAAACGCCGGACCATCAAAGGACGATCCTGATCCCCACCTTTAGGTTTGCCGTACCGAAATAGGTTTCGGTTTCCGAGGATCCGTATGCGTCCGAACGCTTCACGATATCCTTGGCCACGATCTGCTGGTATTCGCCGACGACCTTGACATTGCCGGTGATGCCCACGGCCAGACCGATCTTGAATACCGGCGCGAGGGCATGGAAGTCGTCGGTCCGTGAGGTCGACGTCGCCCCCCCGGAATAATACGTGTCCTGGTAGGCATAGTCATCCGTCATCTTGAGGCTATGGTAGGCGAGCCCGACGCCGACGTAGGGCTGGACGCGGTCCCCGAGCGGAGCCGTGAAATTGATGGAGAAGATCGCGGGCATCATGGTCAATTTCACCGTCTCATGAGTGGTCGAGTAGGAGCTTGACGAGTCGTAGTTCAACGAGGCGCTGCCCGTGGCGACTTCGGCCGAGAGGCTGATGAGATCGGAAACGGCGACGCCGATTTCCCCGCCGAAACCCAGGCCCTGATATTGCATGAGATGGGCCGCTTCGGCGAATCCGCCGATGAAGAAACGGATGGGAGGCGCGGCTTGAGCCGTGCCCGCCATGAAGACCGCCAAACCGAGGACCCCTAAGAAGACCGCCAGCTTTTTCATGTTCATCCCTCCTTTTACGCTTTCGGATGTTGCCTTCATCCGCCTCGACTATAGCCCGGGGAGGGACAATGAGTTGTCAGTGCGCTGTCAAGAATTAGTCAATAATTTGTTAAAAAAAGGAGGCGGCCGCCGCTCCGCCCCAGGCAAAATACGGCCGAGAAGGGAGCGGCCTCAGTCGCCGCAGGTGATCTTGCGTCCCTTGAGCCGGCTCATGAGGATGGCGTAGGCGCAGCCGACGCCCGGCTCGACCGCGATAGCGCCGAACGGGCAGTTGCGCAAGCAGGCCCCGCATTCCATGCAGAGGTCCTTGTCGACCAGGCGGGCTTTCTTCCCGTCCATGACGAACACCGCGTGCGGGCAGACCTCGACGCACAGGCGGCAGCCGGTGCACTTCGCCGGATCGTATTCCAATGTGGCCACGTTCTTGAGGTGACGGTACGGCATCGGCGTCCTCCGCGATTCGATCAGACAAAATAGCGGGCGGCCAGGGCCGCAAGGCCGAGCGCCCCGGACAGAATCATCGCCGGGATGGCGTATTTCATTTCCTTGACCACGCCCGAGAGCGAGGTGAATGTGCTCGAGCCCGTGAAGCCCATGGCTAGGAACGCGGTCAGGGCGGGATAGATGAGTCCGTAGGATGCGGCCGCCAGCCGGCCCGCGGGCGTGGCAAGCGATACGCCGCGGAAGGCGCAAACCGCGATCGCCCAGGCCATGCCCAGGATCCAGCCCTTGAGGGCGAACGGCCGGACGGGAATCCAGGGAAGCAGGGCCGGCAGGCCCACCGTCCCGATGAGAACGGCTCCGAGGAAGGCCGGCCCGTCGAGCGGGATAAACTTCAGTCCCAGGATCTGGAGGGCCCACAGGCCGAAGATCGCCAAGAAGACCGGGTTGCCGGCGACCTGCATAAACTCGACGGGCGTCAGGACCAGCCGATCCTTGAGCGGGAACGTGACGCGCCGCATCTCGGTCGTCGCCCGCAGCCCGGCGTCGAGGAACGCGGGAATGTCCTCCGCCCGCACCGGGCCGAAGACCACGTGGAATTTCGTGGCTTTTGTAACGAGGTGCGAAGCGACCCCGGGCGCGCCGAGCTGCGGCAGGATGATCGTCCGGTGGGACACAACGCGGGCGAGCCCGGTCGATTCGATGCGGCCGATGAGCTCGTCCGTGCCGAAGGTGCCCTCCCCCGCCGCGCACCAGACATTGATGCCCTTAGTGTCGAGGACGAGGAGCCAAGCGCTCCGGCCCACAAGCTGCCGCCGGACGCGATCGAACGTCAGCTTGAAATTGGCCGTGACCAGGACGGGCGACGGCGGGTCGGGCGATCCTAGGCCATACAGGCCGGGTGGGACCGCGTAGGACATGCGGCCGAAATTCCAGCGCACGCGCCACGTCCCATGCCGGTCGGAGGGGAGGAGCCGGGTACGCACGACGGGGACGTTCCCGGCCGGGGTCTCGATTGTCCGCTCGATCCAGGGGAACGACGTCCCGTCGAGCGAGGAAGCCTCCGTCGTCGACTCGCAAACCCGGGAGCCGCCGCAGCAAACGGTCTTGGGCGCGTCCTTGCGGGATTCCCCGGCGTCGGGCGGCTTGGCTTCGGGCCCGCAGCAACTCACGACTTCCTCCCGGGCCGGCAGCATCCGGTCGCTTCGTTGACGGCGCGCACGGCATCGACGAACAAGCCGATGTCCTCGAGAATCCGCTCGTGCTTGGCGGCGGGCAGCCGTTCGAAGACACCGGCCAGGAAGGCGTTATAGACGCCGTCGATCTCTTCGTAGACCTTCCTCCCCTGTTCGGACAGCGAGAGGGTTACATAGCGTCGGTCCTTCTCGTTGGCCTTGCGGACCACCAGGCCGATCAAGACGAGACCCTGGATCGTGCGGCTGAGCGTGCTGGCATCCAGGCCCAGCGAGTTCGCTAAATCGACCAGCGACATGTCGCCCTTGAGGCCTATCTCCATCACCGTATGGCACTGGGAAAGCGTCAAGCCGCAACAGGCCCCTTCCTGATCCAAGGCGCCCATCGATTCCCGTTCGAGAATCCTGAGCTTCTCCCTCAACAGCCTGATTTTTTGAGTGTTCATGTTCATGGCAATTATTTGTTTATGTAATAATTGTATATTACAATTATTTTGATTGTCAAGCCTTATTTGATGCGGCGGGCTCCGTTATTTTTTCGGCTCGGTGAAGAAATTCTCCCAGGCGTATTCCCGGGCGACGCTCCGCAGGATCTCCCCAAACAGCGGGCCGCCGTTGTCGGAATTGGTCATGACGACGACGCCCTTTCCCGACCGCTGGCCCGCATAGAGGACGCAGGTGAAGCCCGCGTTCCCGCCGTCGTGCTGGAAGTATCCGCCGACGGGATCGATCCCCAGTCCCAGACCGAAGTTCTGGAGAACCGGGGTCAGCATCTTCTCGACCATCGCCCGGGACAGAACCTTGTTCGACCGCCCCAGAACGCTATTCTGGATCTCGATGGCGAACGCCGCGAGATCGGTCGGCGTCGTCCACAGCCCCGCCGCCGCCATCTCCGGATAGGTGTGCCGTTTGCCGGGAACGAGCGCCCCGCCGGTTCCGTGGCCCGCGGCCGCGCCCTTCAGCCTGTCGGCCGGAAGCGGCTGTTCGAACGTGCTGTCGTACATTCCGACCGGCGAGAGCACGAGGTCGCGCATCAGCTCGGGGAACGCCTTCCCCTCGACGTCGAGCATCATCTGCTGCACGATCGCATAGCCGCCGCCCGAATATCGGAACGCCCGCCCGGGCTCCATGTCGACCCGGATCGGGGGCGTGTTCGCCGGCGCTACGCCGTCGAGGACCATGAGCAGCGTCGGAACCGGCCCCGGGACCGCATATCCCGGAAAGCCGTGGACGGTCAGCCCGCCGGTGTGGCTCAAAAGCCGCCTGAGGGTGACTTTGGTCTTGGCCGTGAATTCGTTGCCGGGAAGCTTCCAGGACGCCAGAACGGAATTGACGTCCGCGTCGAGATCGAGCCGCCGGTCCTGGACCAGCTTAAGGGCGGCCATGGCCGTCACGGGCTTGCTGATGGACGCCGCCTGGAAGAGCGTCGAGACGCTCACGGGCTCCTTCGTCTCCGCGTCCAGAACGCCATAGCCCCTGGCCCATTCGACTTTGAAGTCGTTGATGACCGCGATGCTCGCCCCCGGCACTTTGAGCGCATCCATTCGATCGCGGAGGTTCGCCCCCGCAGCATCCGGCGCCGCCTTGACAGGGGCCAGCCCGTTCTCCACCCTTTTGATCCGGGCGGCCAGGTCGTTCTGGGCAGGGGCGAGGGCCGCAAAGCCGGCGACCGCCGCCGCGAGCAGGATTCCGAGAGTCTTCTTCATGCGCCTCCGTCGTTCACCGCACCCGGCGGTATTTGATCAGGAGCGAGCCGGGCGCGTCAGGGATTTTGATCGCCAGTCCGCCCGCGAGTTCTTTCCCGTTCTTGATCAGAGTGATCCCGTAATCGTCGAACGAGACCTCGTAATCGCCCGCCGGGTCGAGCCCCCTAGGCAAGATCGTGATCGAGGCGTTCAGGGCCATGGGCCGCCGGAAGGCGAGGACGATCCCGTCGCGCCCATCCGGCCGGTCCCATTGCATGGCCGACCACGCGTCGTCCGATGTCGAGTATTCCGTAAGCGGGTAGAAGTCCCCGTAAAAATACGGCCGCAGGGCGCGGAACTCGGCGATGTCCTCGACCGCCTGGACCACGTTGAAGGAGGCATTGATCTCCCAGCCCGTGACGACCGCGCCGTTCATCGAGCTGCGGAACTCGTACTTGCGCGTGGAGTTGTTGCCCGTCCCGCTCGCCGGGAGAAACAGATGGAGGCCGTAGGTGTGGCACTGGTAGCCGTTGGGCTCGAAGTAGGAATAATCGGTCCGCCAGAGGGGCACGCTCCGGCCGATCGTCTCGAGGTCGATGCGGCGCCCCCCCGAGGCGCAGTTGTCGATTAGGAGCCCCGGCACGCGCGCGAGCAGGCCATCCCAGAAGGAGTACAAGCCCTCGACGTGCTTCATCTCCGCGATGCCGACGCGATCGGGCGCATCCATCGCCTTCCAATACGGCGCAGGGTCGAAGTTGAAATCCTGGCGATAGACGGTCACTCCCTCCGCCTTGAGGAAGCTCGCAATGTGATCGGTCAGCCAGGCGAGGGCCTGCTTGTCGCCGAGATTGAGGAGGCGGTTGGCGTTGCCGGGCAGAGTCGTCAGCCAATCCGGGTGCTCGCGGTCGAGGCGCGTCCCCTCGTACACGCGCTCGGGTTCGAACCACAGGACGAACCCCTTGTTGCCCCAGGCGCGCGCCGCGTCCGTGACGGGCTTCAGCCCGCGCGGGAAATTCGCCCGGTTGACCTCCCAGCTGCCCACGCCCGACCACCAGCTCTTGGTCGCGTTTTCGTACCAGCCGGCGTCAATCCAGCAGTTGTCCACCTCGAGGCCGAATTGCTTGAGGCGGTCGATGGCGGCCAGGGCGCCGGCCTCCGTGGCGCAGACATATTCGTTGCAGGGAAACGGGCCGCCGAAGCCGACGCCCGCGCTGAGCGGCAGCTCGACCGGGACGCCGCGGGGCCGGGGCGTGTGATGCGCGAGGACGAAGCGCCGCCAGAGGTTGTGGCCGTCCAGCCGGTCGCCGGCCTTCCAAAAGAGGAGCGCGATCGACGCCGTCCTGACCTCCTCCCCCGGATGGAGCTTGAAATGCGTCGCGTCCATCCCGGCCTCGAGGCGCAGGCCGCGGGCATCCGTTTTCGTCACGGCGGCCCGCCATTTCCCGCTCCAGCCGACCCCGGCCATGATCCCCCGTCCGGCCGCCGCGACGTTAAAGAACGGAAGGGCCGTCGAGTCCGAGGACCGGCCGCCGGACGGGCCGAACCGGACGGTCCCTGCGGCGGAGAGGACATCCTGGACGGGGGCGAAGTCCGACCGATCGGCGCTGCTGCCCAAAGCTCGGTAGATCGTGACCGGCCCGTCTCCGAACGCCGGGAGCCTGATGTCGCAGGCCATCAGGTTTTCGATGATCGGCGTGTCGGCCGGGCCGTCGTTCTTAAGCCGAACGACCCACTCGACCGCCGGGAAATCGCGGTAGACGGTGGACGTGATGGTGACGCGGAGATGGGTCGCGGGATCGGTATAGACGACGCTCTTCAGCGTCTTGTCTCCGGCGGATCCCGCCGCAGGCGGCTCGACGGCCGCCTGCCATCCGGCCAGGAACGCGGACGAGAGCTTGCCTCCATAGAGGAACGAGACCGGGGGCGCGTCCGTCCGGCCGAAGTGGGCGGCCGCGAACGCGTCAAGCGCCGGACGGTCGGCCGCCGCCGCCGCGCCGCTTTGGGCGGCCAAGGCGAAGATCGGACCGGCCAGGACAAACAGTCCCGCGAGGCATATTTTTTTGATCGACATTCCGTCCTCCTCCCGTCCCTCGGACGTTCCCGGATTCGTCCTTTCACTTTATATTTTTTAGCGGCCGGCGGTCAACTTGGGTCAAGACTCGGGGCATATCGCCGCTCGTCAATCCGGTTTGCCCGCCGCTCGCCATGCGTTCTACGCGGACGCGTCCTGTTTCACCAAGAGCTTCAGCGGTGGGGGTTTCCGGAAGTCGATCCACCCAGACTTCGAGGCGTCAACGGGGTTCGTGAACCCGTCGGACTACGGGAGCGCGGGCGCCTACTTGAGCGCCCGCATCTATCCTGAGAAGCCGCTCCTCACTGGAGGACGACGTCCACCTCGCCGGTCAGGGCGGCATCCTTCTTGTCCCTGACCTTGATCGTGACCGTGTCGCCCCGTTTGAGGCCCGGGTTCTTGAAATAGAGCAGGGTGTCGAAGCCCACGAAGTTGTACATATACCCCTGGTCGACCGCCAGGGACGAGCCCTGCCCGTTGGGGGGGAAGAAATCGTCATGCGTCGGGAACTTGTAAACCCGCATCCAGGACGAAATGATCCCCTCCTTGCCAAGGTGGCGATAGAAGTCGAGGTCCTTGATCTCCCCGGCATAGTTCTGCCGGAACTCCTTGACCGTGGGCAGATGGAACTCCTGTCCGTTATAAACCAGGACCACATCGTCGCGCGAAACCGTGATGCCCTGGTTGTTCGTCTTGGCCGCCATGTAAAGGACGAACATGAGGTAAGGATAATCCATTTGCTTGATGGCCAGGCTGGCATCGACGGCCATCATGATAGGGCCTTTCTCGTTGGCGAATGAGCCCATCCCCAGCTTTTGCGTCTGGGGGAAGGCCGCCGTGGCGAGGATGAGGATGATAACCATGGCTTTGAAGCTTTTCATGCGGAACTCCTATTTAAGCATCGAATCATCAGGAATAAACAAGCAATTTCCGTGCCAACCACAGATCAGTCCCGGCGTCCCGCCGTCTTCTCCTAGGGAACCTCCAAGCGGAGAAGGCGATGTAAAGAAATCGGACAAACGGGACGCCTCGCCGAGCCCGCCGCCGAGGGACATGTGTCGCCTGGAAGATACACCCGGCCGGGATCTTCCGCTACGCGGCCAACCTGTCGGACGCGGTCCGGACGACCGGCAGACGGGATGTCGCGCCGCGATCAGGCGCATTCATCACGCCCGAAAAGTGACCGGGCGCGGCTTGACAACGGTCCGGGGCTTGGCTATATCGGAGGCATCACCCGGGAGCCCCGCGGCTCCAAGGAGGACCCACATGACAACGACGACCGCTCGACGCTTGCCGGCGCTCATTCTCGCCGGATTGGGCACGATCCTCATCGGCTCGGCCGCCGGGACGGGGGCGGCCCGCCTGTCGCCTCGGCCCTCTCCGGCGGGACCCGGAGTCCCGCCCCTCAAGCTCTGGCCCCAATACGTCAAGATGGACTCTTGGAACGTCAAGTTCCCCGTATCGCGCTCGGCGGACATCGTGGACGTCGGCTTCTCCGGCCGGCACGCGAGCTACGAGCACGCCGATACCTGGTATCCCTCCTGGGCCTCGGACGGCAACCTGTATTCGCCGTGGACGGACGGCAAGGTGGCCGGGATGGAATGCTCCTCGGGCGGGAATGACGCCCGGACCGGCCAGGCGAGGATCGAGGGCGACGATCCGCTGGCTCTCAAGATCACGAACCTGGGCACATATCCCGGCAGCCCGCTCCCCTACGAGGGCCGCTACCCGTGCGGGTCGCTCGTCCGCAACGGGATCTGGTACTACGGGACCTATTGCCTGCTCGACAATCCCGCCTGGAGCATGAACTGGCCGATCCTCGGGCCGTTCGTCGGCTTCCGCATCTCCCGGGATTTCGGGAAGACCTGGGAGCCGCCGGCCCCGACCCCGGCCAAGCCCCTGTTCGGCGAAAAGACGTCGGTCCAGGGCGCCGAGCCCGTCGAGATGGGATCGCCCCATTTCGTGGATTTCGGAAGGAACATGGAACGCTCGCCGGACGGCAAGGCCTATCTCGTCGGGCACGGAGCGACCGCGCCCGACGCGGCGCCGCGCGTCGGCAACCTGAGCTGGATCAGCGGCGACGAGATCTATCTGGCCCGGGTCACCCCATCGCCCGAGACGATCAACGACGCGAAGAGCTACGAGTTCTTCGCCGGCACCGCCCCCGGCGGGACGCCGGTCTGGAGCGGCGATTTCTCGAAGATCAAGCCCATCTTCAGCTGGAACAACCATTGCGGCTGCGTGACGATGACCTATGACCCGCCCCTGAAAAAATACCTGATGTGCATCACCGACGGCTGGCCCACGATCAAGTCGATGGACACGTACATCCTGGAGTCCTCGGGAATCACCGGGCCGTGGAAGATGGTCACCTACTGGAAGGATTTCGGTCCCCAGGCCTATTTCGTGCACATCCCCTCGAAATTCATCGGCCCCGACGGCCGGGCGGCTTGGCTGTCGTACTCGGCGAATTTCACCTACGCCCAGGACGACCCCGCCTTCACCGGCAATCCGCCCGGCAGCGGCTACCAGTGGTGCCTGCACGAAATCCGCCTGCTCGACAAGGCGGAGTACGGCGCCCTCGCTAAGACCGGGGCCGCCGCTCCGAAAGGCGGCGGACCGGATCGTCCTTGACAGGGCTTCTCCGTCGCACATATCATTCACCGAAGAGATTCATCGGGAGGACGGTCATGATGAAAAAAATGCTCCTTGTCATCCTGGCGGCGATCGCGGTCCTCGCGGGCGCCTCGCCCGCCGGAGCCCAGGACACCAACTGCTACACGATCGTCGTCGGCAAGGCCGCCAGCGCCGACGGATCGGTGATCGTGGCCCATAACGAGGACGATTCGGGGGCCATCCTCGTCAACCTCCGCAAGATCAAGGCCCGCGACTACGGCGCGCCCCAGACGATCGACCTGGGCCGGGGCGCGAAGCACGTGACCGGCGGGCGGACCGCCGGGTTCCTCTGGATCGAGGCGACGACCCAGGAGTTCGCCGACAGCTTCCTCAACGAATACGGCGTCCTCCTGACGTCGGACAGCTGCCCGTCCAGGGAGACGAAGAGCGACGTCACCGACGGCGGCATCGGCTACATGCTCCGGCGCCTCGTCGCGGAGGGCGCGACGTCGGCCCGGGAGGCCGTGACCATCGCCGGCGCGCTCATCGAGAAATATGGCTACACGGGCTCGGGCCGGACTTACACGATCGCCGACCGGAACGAAGCTTGGATGCTGGCCGTCATCAAGGGGCGCCACTGGTGCGCCGAGAGGATTCCCGACGACGAGGTGGCGGTCATCCCCAACCACTATACGATCCGGGTCGTGGACCTCGCGGACGCGACCCGCTTCCTGGGCAGCCGCGACATCGCGGACTACGCCAAGGCAAACGGCTGGTACGACGAAACCAAGGACGGCAAGCTCGACTTCAAGAAAGCCTTCGACCGGACAGGCCGGGCAGATCTCGTCTCGGACGGGAACACGCTCCGGCATTGGCGCGGCCTGAGCCTCCTCAGCGATAAGAAATGGGAGATCAGCAACACCTATCCGTTCTCGTTCAAGGCGGCGAAGAAGGTGACGCCCGAATCGCTCATGGCCCTGCTGCGGGACCACTATGAAGGGACGGAATACGACGCCACGGAGGGCTACAAGACGGGCACGCCGAACAAGACGAAATTCCGGACGATCTGCACCGCCACGACGATCGACTCTTTCGTCGCTTCGCTCAAGGCGGGCGCCCCCGATCCCCTCGCCGACTCGCTCTGGATCGCCCTTGGAAAGCCCGACACAACGCTCTACCTGCCGCTCTACTACGGCGTCGCAAGCCTGCCTCCGAGCGCGGGCGTGGGACCCGACGACCACGACTATGCGCGGCTCTACAAGCAGCACTTCGAGGACGCGGAGTTGAAATCGCAGAAAGAGCGGCTGTTTCACACGAAGGTCCTGGCCCTTCAGAATGCGGCCGAAGCCGACTATGCCAAGATGCGCGGCGAGATCGACCGCGAGCTGGGCCCCCTCGAGCATGAGCTCGTCGCGAACCGGGCCAAAATCGAGTCCGAGATTGCCACCCTCTACGCGAAGGACAAGGGCGAAGCCGTCCGACGGCTGACGGCCTACGTCGCGGACGCGTTCGGAAAAGCGGCCGCGCTCTACGACCGACTCCTGCAGAAATGACCGGGGCCGGGATTCGGCTCGCGCGGTCCTGACGGAGCGCCATGGCTCCCGCCGCCCGGTCCTTCCAGGTGTTCGCCAAGCCCGCCGGACCCGTCTGCAATCTGGCCTGCCGGTACTGCTACTACCTGGAGAAAAAGCGGCTTTATCCGAGCGGCGAAGCGTTTCGCATGCCCGAGATCCTGCTCGAGGAATACATCGTCCAGCACATCGAAGCCTCGCCGGACGAGATCATCCACTTTTCCTGGCACGGCGGGGAGCCGACCGTCCTCGGGCTGGACTATTTCCGAAGGATCGTCGCACTCGAGCGCAGGCATCGCCCCGCCGGCCGGCGCATCGAAAATGGGATCCAGACGAACGGCATGCTCCTTGACGAGGATTGGTGCCGGTTCCTGGCCGCGGAGGGATTCGCCGTCGGATTGAGCCTGGATGGGCCCCGGGACGTGCATGACCGCTACCGCGTCACGAAGGGCGGACGGCCCAGCCATGACCAAGCCCTGCGCGGCTACGAGCTTCTGCGCCGGTTCAACGTCGCCATTGATATCCTTTGCGTCGTGACGGCCGACAGCGTTCGGGATCCTCTCGAGGTCTATCGATTTCTCAAAGGCATCGGAGCGCACTATGTAAGCTTTCTGCCGCTGGTCGAGCACTCGCCGGAGGCCCCGGGCGGCGCCAGCGCCCTCTCCGTCCCTCCCGAAGCCTGGGGGGATTTCCTCTGCGCCGTCTTCGACGAATGGGTGGCGCAGGACATCGGCAACATCAAAGTCCAGGTTTTCGAAGAGGCCGCCCGGACGGCCTTCGGGCAGGAGCATTCCCTTTGCCTCTTCCGGCCGACCTGCGGCGATATTCCCGTCGTCGAACACAGCGGGGATTTCTATCCGTGCGACCATTTCGTCGAAGCCGGTCGCCGCATCGGCAACATCCTCGAGACGCCGCTTGTCGAGCTTCTCGAAAGCCCCGCCCAGAAGGCGTTCGGCGAAGCCAAGCGCGATCGGCTGCCCCTCCTGTGCCGAAAATGCGAAGTCTTGTCGATGTGCAACGGCGAGTGCCCGAAGAACCGGTTCCTCCGGACGCCCGGCGGTGAAGAGGGATTGAATTATTTGTGCGCGGGATACAACCGCTTTTTCAACCACTGCCGGCCGTTCGTCGACGCGGTGGCGGCGGCGTGGCGCCGGCAGGGCTGATGCCGGACCGGGCCGCGCGCCGGAGCCCGCGGCCGCGGATCAGGTCAGCTTTTCTTTGAAGAAGGCGAGCGACCGCTGCCAGGCGAGCTGGGCCGCGTCCTTGTTGTAGCGGCCCGCGTTCGTGTCGTTGAAGAAGGCGTGCTGGGCGCCCTCGTACATGAAAATCTTGTACTCGACGCCGGCCTTTTTAAGCGCCTCTTCGAACGCCGCGATGCCCGCGTTGATGCGGTCGTCTTGCGCCGCGTAGTGGATCAGCATCGCGGCCTTGATCTTGGGGACGTCCTCGGCCGCCGGCTGGATGCCGTAAAAAGGAACCGCCGCCCGCAAGTCAGGGGAATGGACGGCGACCTGGTTCGTAGTCCCGCCTCCCCAGCAGAAGCCCGTGCACCCGACCTTTCCGGTCGATAACGGATGCGTCTTCAAATATTGGACCGCGGCGACGAAGTTCTTCGTGTTCTCCTCTTTGTCGAGCTTCTGGAAGAGCGGGGTCGCCGCGTTCGGATCATCGGGCGTCCCGCCGAACGGCGTCAAGGCGTCCGGGGCAATGGCCAGGTAGCCCTCCACGGCGAAGCGCCGGGCGACGTCCTCGATATGGGGGGTGAGGCCGCGGTTCTCGTGGATCACGATGACCCCCGGCCGCTTGGCATCGCCCTTGGCCCGGGCGAAATAAGCTTTCATCCCGCCCGTCCCGGCCGGATACTTGATGTATTCGGTCTGGAGGCGCGCGTCGTCCTTGGGGACGGCCTGGCCCGAGGAGATGCCGCTCTCCAGCGCCTGGAGCAACCCGACCGCGGCGGCGGTGCCGCCCGCGATCGCGGCCAGCGATTTCAAGAAATCCCGCCGATCCATGCGGCCCGACGCATACTGCGCATATAGCTCGGTGATCTTGGGGTCCATGATCTGCCTCCTTCATGCAGCAACAAAATGCCTTGAGAAATCAAATTATGCTACAGAGCGCCGCCATGTCAAGACACGGGAGCGACCGCTCCGTCTGAAATTTTTCCTTTATCGGAAATCCCGCCGGTTGTAAAATATCGACGGCGGGATGCGGGCATCCCCCAAGGATGGACAGTCATGAGCAGATTGTATTCGGTCATCGCCGGGACGGGAAGCTATCTCCCCGAAACGGAGGTAAAAAACGAGGAATTCCTGAGCCGCGCCTTCTTCGGACCCGACGGGAAGAAATACGAGAAGTCGAACGCCGAGATCATCCGGAAGTTCGCCGAGATCACGGGCATCCACGAGCGGCGATACGTCGCGCCCGGGCTCAACGCCTCCGACATCGCCGCGGCGGCGGCGATCGACGCCCTGGACTCCTCGGGCATCGACCGCGAGACGCTGGACTACATCATCGTCGCCCACAATTTCGGGGACGTGCGGGCGGACAACCGGCGATCCGATTTCGTCCCCTCCCTCGCCTCGCGGGTCAAGCACAAGCTCAGGATCGCCAATCCCCACACGGTGGCGTATGACCTCCCGTTCGGCTGCCCGGGCTGGCTGCAGGGCATGATCCAGGCCAATTACTACCTCCGGTCCGGCGACGCGTCCCGGGTCATGGTCATCGGCGCGGAGACCCTCTCCCGGGTATCCGATCCGCACGACCGCGACAGCATGATCTACGCGGACGGCGCCGGGGCGACGATCCTGCAAGCCATGCCGTCTCCCGAGCCCATCGGGATCCTCTCCCATGCGGCCCGGACGGATACCCTGGAACACGCCTATATGCTCTGGATGGAAAAGTCCTACGACCCCGCCTACGGGTCCGACAACCTGTTCCTCAAGATGAACGGCCACAAGCTCTACGAATATGCGTTGAAAACCGTGCCCCTGGTCGTCCGGGACAGCATCATGAAAGCCGGCCTGGAGCTCGGCGACATCCGCAAGGTCCTGATCCACCAGGCCAACGAGAAAATGGACGAGGCCATCCTCAAGCGGCTGTTCGAACTCTACGGGCAAAAGGATGTCCCGGCCGGGATCATGCCCATGACCATCTCCTGGCTCGGAAACAGCTCCGTCGCGACGCTCCCGACGATGCTGGACCTGATCCTCAAGGAAAAGCTCGAGGAGCACTTCCTGTCCAGCCGGGACAACATCATCTTCGCCTCGGTCGGGGCGGGCATGAACATCAATTCGATCGTCTACCGGGTCCTCTGAGCCGGAGGCGCACCGATGCCGCGCGGGACAACCCTGAAATCATTTCCGGCCGATGGTAAACGCGCGCCTTCCGCGGATCTGCGGCCGATTCTGCTTCCCAAGCCGCGCACGGCTGGTGGCAAATCCGCGCTGGCGGCGTTGAACGCCAGGGCGACCAACCGCGAGATCGGCCCCGAGCCTCTCTCCCGAAGCCTGCTCTCGACTATTCTGTGGGCGGCGTTCGGCGTCAACCGGCCGAAGGGACCGTTCGGGGCTCGGGGAAGAACCGCCGCATCGGCTTCCAATTCCCAGGAAATCGATCTCTATGTCGCTCTTCCGGATGGCGTCTACCTTTACGAGGCCGTTCCTCACCGCTTGACGCCCGTGGCGGCCGGGGATCTCCGCGAGCTGTCGATCAGCCGCGGCCAGCGCGGAACGGCCGCGGGCCGGGCTCCGCTAAACATCATCTACGTCGCGGATATCTCCCGATATAAAACGGCGGGATTCCAGGAGCCGGGCTTGAAAGATCCGGACGTTCAAAAATCCTATTTCAATGTCGCCGTAGGCCTCATCGCCGGAAACGTCCACCTGGCCGCCGCCGCGCTGGGCCTGGCTGCGTGGTTCCACAACTGCGACAAGGCGGCCCTGGCCGCCGCGTTGAATCTTCGGCCCGACCAGCGCGTCCTCTACGGCCAGACGGTAGGCAATCCGGCGAAGCGCGCTTAGACCCAGCGCTTCACCCCTATGCCCCCAATTCCCGGACGCCCGGTCAGGCCGTCCAGCGCTTCATGATCTCGGCGAAGGTCTGGAGGCCGCTGGGAATGACCGCGCCGTATCCATGGCCGGGCTGGGTCCACGCCCCCGCCAGATACAGGTTCTTGACCGGCGTCGCCGGCGGGAATCGATTCGGGCCGGAGTTGTCGACCGTCTGGTCCCAGCCGTAGATCGCGCCGCGGGTGTTCCGCGTATATCGCCAGTTCGTCAGGGGCGTGCCGATCTCCTTGACTTCGATGGCCTTCGACAAGCCGGGCAGGACGACCTCTTCCACCCTCTTGATCAGGATGTCCGCGATCCGCTCCTTCTCGGCCCGATATTCCTTCTTCTGCCCTTTCTTGTAGTCGTCCTCGAAGCGCGCCCAATGATCGTAGCCCTGGAGGGTCAGGATGTTCACCGTGTTCTTGCCCGGGGGCGAGTACCCTTTGTAGACGTTGTCGTAGAGCATCAGGCCGAATCCGGGATTCTCCATGTCGGCGGCCAGCTGCTTCCTGTATCCGTCGTCGTCGTCGAACCCGGGCATATAGAAGATCTCGCTGTCCGGAATCTTGAGCTCGCCCACGAGGTCCTTTTTCAATCCCAGGAAAACCTGGAAACAGGACAGGCTGATGCTCTTCGACCGGAGCTTGGCCGCGTAATCCTTGAGATCGATCTCTTCGGGGATCATCTTCCCGAAGACGTCGATCGGATTGGCGTTGGCCACGACGACCTTGGCCGGATATTCGGCGCCGTCCGCCGTCCTGACGCCCATCGCCGCCCCGTTTTGGATCATGATCTTGTCCACGGAAGCCCCGAGCTTCACCGTCCCGCCGTGGCTCTCGATGAATTTCACCAGCGCCCCACTGATGGCCTGGGAGCGCCCTTTGGGATAATAACCTCCGTCGCGGAGATAGCTGGAAGCCGGCATGGCGTAATAATAGGCCGAAAGCTTCGACGGCGGGAGCCCGAAATACCCCCAGAGCGCGGAGACGATCGCCTTGAGCTTCGGATTCTTGAGCCGGGCGTCCGCCATCTGGCCCCAGGTCTTTCCGAAAGCCTTGAGGAGATGCGGATAGTCCTTGGCGAACGTGGCCATGTTCGCCTTTCCCCCGGCCTGGGAATAGGCGTTGATGTCCCGGCCTACGCCCGCCATGTCCTCGAGGATGCCGGCGATCCCTTCCTTTTCCTCGGGAAAGAGGCCGGTCAGGATCTCCGCGTATTTCGCCGGGTCTTTCTGGGGCACGCGGATGTCGTAGCCCGGCAGGATGGCCCGGTAGAGGAACGGGTGCGGGACGAACTCCACATCGACGATCTCCGGAAAGCCCGGGATCAGGTTGTGAAGCCCGGCGCGTTCACCCACGCTCGTCGAGTGAAGGGAAACGTCGAAGATGAATCCGCCGGGCCGCTTGAATGTCGTGGCATAGCCGCCCGCGACCGTGTGCTGTTCGAGGACCAGAGGCCGAAAACCCTGGCGGGCGAAAGCCGCGGCGCAGCTCAGGCCGCCGAGGCCGGAGCCGATGATCACGGCGTCGTAGGGGCCGTCGCTTCCCCGGCCGGCCTTCCCGCGGGGAAAGCTCTCCCAG
Organism: Candidatus Aminicenantota bacterium; assembly: GCA_003141555.1. Classification (GTDB taxonomy): domain Bacteria; phylum Acidobacteriota; class Aminicenantia; order Aminicenantales; family UBA4085; genus FEN-413. The sequence goes on along the minus strand of PLMN01000018.1, from coordinate 48,511 downwards.
TCCAACGCCAGCGCGGGGATGCCCGCAAGCAGGGACTTCAGGACGGTCCGCCGGGAAACGGAATCGTTACGAATCATGGCTGCCCTCCTCCGAAACCGAGGCCTTCGCAAAGGCGCCGGATCTCGCTCAAGTTCAAAGACATTTCATTATACCTCAAGAGAAACGCCGCAGTCCCATGTCCGGACGAACCGGCTTGAAAAACCGGATCGACGGGAATATCTTAAAAGACATGAATAGGGATCAAAGCCAATGAAAAAGATCAACGCGGCGCTCATTCTGGCCGGAGCGATGGGAGCGATCATGATGCTCGGCTCATCTTCCGGCCAAACGGCCTCCTCGTCCGCCGGCTCGCGCATTGTCCCCGAAACGGCCGTCGTCTCCTACCCCGACCATCGCCCGGCCGCGCTTTACCGCCTCGAGGCGCGCGACCAGGGCGTCGTCTTCCGCCACGGCGGCGGCCCGGCCGACTGCGACAAGCTCGGAGCGCGCGACCTGTGGGCCTACGAATGGGAGGGGACGTATTACATGAACTACGACGGGGCGGGGCCGAAAGGCTGGCTGACCTGCCTGGCCGTGAGCCGCGACCTGGTCCATTGGACGGCGCGCGGCCCCTTGCTGGATTTCGGTGCGCCCGGCGAGGACGATTCCGCCTCGGCCTCCTACGGCGTCACCTATTTCGACGGCGCCCGCTGGCACATGTTCTACCTCGGCACGCCCCACACGTCGCCGGCGCCCGACCTCATCCCCAGCTTCCCTTATCTGACCATGAAAGCCCAGGGCGCGTCTCCGGCGGGTCCGTGGGCCAAGCGTAAGGACATCATTCCCTTCCGGACGAAGCCCGGGACATATTACCAGGACACGGCCAGCCCGGGGCACGTGATCAAATCCGGCGGCGAATACCTGATGTTCTTCAGCGCGTCCATGAAGCGGACGATCGGGATCGCCCGGACCAAGGACCTCGACGGCCCCTGGACGATCGATCCGGCGCCGATCGTGGCACCCGAGGAGCAGGTCGAGAACTCGTCGCTCTATTTCGAGCCGGCGAATCGGACCTGGTTCCTGTTCACGAACCACGTCGGCCTCGACGGATTTGAATACACCGATGCCGTCTGGGTCTACTGGACGAAGGACCTCAATCAATGGGATGCCGGCCGCAAGGCCGTCGTCCTCGACGGCCGCAATTGCACGTGGAGTCGGCGCTGCGTCGGCCTGCCGTCGGTGATCAAGGTCGGGGATCGGCTGGCCATCCTCTACGACGCGCCCGGCGGCGATAGCCGCAGCCACATGGGGCGGGACATCGGCCTGGCCTGGCTTGACCTGCCGCTCCTCCCGCCCGAAACGAAAAGCCCGGGGAAATGACCGGGAGCGCGGCCCTCGGCCGCGCGCGCCCGGCTAGAATGATTTCGATGCGCGCCGGATCATCTGACGGATCTCGGCGAGCTTGATCCCGCTCTTCGCCAGGGCGGCGTAACCGATCACGAAGGACGGAAGAGTCAGCAAGACGAAGGCGATAATCGAAAATCCGGCCGCCGACGCCTTCCCGACGCCGAAGAGCGTGAGCCCGACGACGCAGAAGAACTGGTGGGTCCCGATGTTGGCCGGGGCATTGGGCAGGGCGGTGCCGAAGACGACGATGAAGAAAACGGCCGCCCCGATCCAGAACGGGAACTGAAGTCCGTAGGCCTTGGTGATGCACCAGAACCCGACGGCTTGAAAGCCGATCAAGCCCATGGAGATGAAGAAGGCCTGGAAGAACTTGCGGGAGAGCCCGATCGAACCAAACCCCTCCCGCAGGCGGTTCAACGCGAACCCCACCCACCGGAGAGGTTTTAGGCGCCGGGCGGCTGACGAACCCTCGTTCGCTCCGGTTTTCTTCTTCCGGACAGTCAGGAAGAGGGTCAGGCCGACCAGCCCAAGGATAATCATTCCGAAAATATCGGCCGCGCGGTCGAGGTTCCGGGGCAGAGGGACGAGGATGGCCGTGACGCCCATCCCGATGGCCAGCCAGACGCCCTCGAACAGGCGCTCGAGCGCCATCGAAGGAACGATCGAGAGGCATTCGTTTGACATCCAGTGGGAGACGAGGAGCGCCCGGGAGACCTCGCCCATGCGCATGGGCAGAATGTCGTTGATGAAGAATCCCGCATAGATCGCCTGCGTCGTCCGCAGGGGCCGGATGTCTCCCAGCGGCTTGAGCAGGAGATGCCAGCGATACCCCATGCTGAGGGTGCTCAGGATGTTGAGGAAAACGCCCAGACCCGCCCACATCCAGTTGATGGACGCGACGCTCCGCACGAGCATCTTCCAGTCCATATCATGGAATACCCAGGCCAGGCAGGCCGCAATCCCGACGTAAGCGGCGAGGATCCGGAAGGCCTTGGATTTGATCAAAGCCGTCAGGGGAGAACCCTTCGTCGACAGGGGCAGAGGGAGGACGGCTTCTTCGACGGCGCCATTATAACGCGGGTTCATCTCAGGCTGCCTTTCCCTCTCGGGCCATATTCATCCCCGCATTCTTCCTTTGTTGATGACATCTATTGGACACCGAAAGGGGCCCGGACCTTTGACGTCGGACGAGCATTTTCGCCCTCCCCAAAGGTTTGACTCCGGATATTCCATATGATAAAAACGCAGTGGACAGTTCACCTTGTCCGGGAAGAAGCTATCGTTCACGGTCCTGACGGCGATCGCCGCCGCTTCCTTGCTCCTTGCCCGTCCCCAGCAGAAGCCCGCCGTCCCACCCGATCCCTCCTATCGCGAGGACGCCGAGTGGAATCGCCGCCGCCCCGGCCTGGACACGGACGTCTCGCTTTACATCAACCACTGGCGGAACGCGGCTCCGCGCGAAGGGCATGGCGGCCTCGTCGAGAGCGACCTCCTGACGCCCGGCGACCCCTTCCATCCGGCGAAGAAGGGCGCGGTCCTCCGCTTCCTGAAGACATATGCCCGGGCGGTGCTCGGGCCGGGCGCGGGCACGCGGGCCTACAAGGACGCCCGCGAGCAGGTCTTTTTCTATGTGATGGCCGGACGCGGATCGATCGCCGCCCTCGGCCGGACGGCCGAGATCGAAGAGGGCACGGCTGTATTCGTGCCGGCCCGGGTCGCCTACCGGCTCGCCAATCCCGGGGACCGGCCGCTGGAGATTCTCCTGGCCGCCGAAGAGGCACCGGCCGATTTCGTCCCTCAAACGGACATCTCGATCGGCCGCTACCGCGATTCCCTGCCGATCCTCGGCGCCCACTGGGCCCATATCGCCCGCCCCTTCGCCTACGACCGCGAACCTAAATTCGCTCATCCGATGGGCTTCGTCGTCGTCTCCATGGACGAATTCGACATCGCCCAGCCGCATACGCACCCGGCGGCCGCCGAGGAGATCTGGCTTCAGGTCAAGGGGCACAGCCTCCTCTTTTTCGGCAACGCTCTCCTGGAGCAGGAGCCGGGCGAGGCCTTCCTAGTTCCGCCGAACAACAAGACGCCCCACAGCTCGATCCGGCCGGACGGCGAGCCCCCGTTGTGGCTCTTCTTCGGGTGCCGGCAGGGAGGGTGACGCCGTGAATAAGCTCGAAACGCGCTGCGATCGCCGCGAATTCCTGCGCGCCGCCGGACTGGGAATGATCGGAGCCGGCCTCGCCGGGGCCCCTCTCCGGAGCTGGGGCGGCCGCGCCCCCCTTCAAAGCCCTGCTCGGGCCGCAACGTCCGCCGCCGCTTCGCGCGTCAGCCTGGTGAAAGGCGGCGACCGGCGCGAAATCATCTTCCAGGCGTTGAAGCTCATCGAGGACGAGGTCCGGGCGGCGGTCGATCGCAAGCGGCGCATCGTCATCAAGCCCAACATGGCCGTCGACAAGAATCCCCTGGCCGTCACCCATGTCGACGCGGTGCGTGCGGTCCTCGATTTCCTGAAGCCGATCACCGGGAAGCCGATCACCGTCGCCGAATCGGGCGTCCTCAACACGTCCGAGGGCTTCAAGAACAACGGCTACATGAGCCTGGAAAGGGAATACGGCGTTGCGCTCGTCGATCTCAACGCCCGCCCCATCTGGAAGCCCTATTATGTCTTCAATAAGGACCAAGCGCCCCAGCCCATCCGGGTCTATTCCGATTTCGTCGATCCGGACGTCTGCCTCATTTCGCTCGCCCGGATGAAGACGCACGACACCGTGCTCGTCACGCTGGCCCTCAAGAACGTCCTCATGGCCGCGCCCGTCAACGATTACAAGAAGAGCGACAAGGGCTTCCTCCACGGCCCGGTCAAGGCCGTGAACGACATCATGCATTTCAACCTGTTCCACATGGCCCAGCGCGTCTGGCCCGACCTGGCCGTCATCGACGCCTTCGAGTCGATGGAGGGCGAAGGCCCAGCCTGGGGAACGCCGCTCGACACGCGCCTGGCGCTGGCCAGCCGCAACCCCCTGGCGGCCGACGTCGTCGGCGCGCGGATCATGGGCTTCGATCCCGGCCGCATCACCTACCTCAAGGCCATGGCCGAAGCGGGAATGGGGCCCATCGAGCCGGCGGCGATCCCGATCGCCGGGACAGCCCTCGATCAATGCCTCTATAAATTCAAGCCCACAAAAAAGATGGCCGAAGTCTTTCAATTGACATAAGGGGGCCGGGCGGCCGAAGCCGCCGCGGGCCCGAGGAGTCATCATGAAAGCGATTGCTGCGATTCTGGGTGCGGCGGCCCTCGTCGGCCTCACCTTGGCTTTCGGCCAGGCGCCTGCCCGGCTGACCGTGGAACCCGATCCCTCGTTCGCCGAGGACGCCCTCTCCAATCACCGCCATCCCGACGTCGACACCGACGTCTTCCTCTACATCAACCACTGGCGGAATTCGATCCCCTACGAAGGGCACGGCGGCTTCATCGAGCGCGACATCCTGACGCCGGGCGACCCCCTCCATCCGACGAAGAAAGGCGCCGTGCTCAAGTACATCACGGGCTACAAGCGGGCCGCCGTCGAGCCGCGCTGCAATACCGTGCCCTGGAAGAGCGCGGCCGAGCAGCTCTTCATCTATGTCTGCGGCGGCTCCGGCAAGGTCGAGGCTGGCGGGCGGATCGCGCCCCTCGAGGACGGCTCGGCCGTCTTCGTCCCGGCCGGCGTCGAGTTCCGTTTCCTCAACCCGACGGACAAGTTCCTGGAGACGATCATGGTGACCGAGGGGATTCCCGGGGGGTTCGTCCCGAACGCGAAGATCTCGGTCGGCGATTATCACGATTCCGTCCCAAGCGTGGGCATGCACTGGGCCCACATCGGCCGCGGATTCGCCTGGGACGCGCCGCCCAAGTTCGCCAACCCCGTGGGCTTCGCCGTCGTCTCGATCGACAAGTTCGACATAGCCCAGCCCCACGTCCACGGACCGGGCTGCGAGGAAGTCTGGTGCCAGCTCAAGGGCACGAGCCTGCTCATGTTCGGAAATCGCCTGCTCCACCAGGAGCCGGGCGAGGCCTTCCTCATCCCGCCCAACAGGAAAGTCCCTCACAGCTCGATCAACGCCACGGACGAGCCCATGCTCTGGCTGTACATGGGCAACCGCCACGACCAGCTGAGCGTGAAATAGAAGGAGCGCGCCATGAACATCCCGAGGAAGAACATCATCGCCATCGCTGCCGCGGCCCTGCTCACGGCGGGCGTCTTGACGACGCAACCGGCTTGCGCCAAGAGGCCGGCCTGGGCGGCCAAAAACGAAAAGCTCATCGCCGAGAAGAAGATCGCCGTCCGCACCCGGGACGACATTCCCGCGGCCAGGCTGAAGTCCAATCTCGCCGACGGCGTGGTGACGAGATTCGAATCGCTCCCTGAATTCGAACTGGCGCCCGGCATCAAGGCCCGGGCGTACTGGGGCAAGGGCAACCTCGTCGCCCTGCTGAGTCTCGCCCCGGGCGCGGCGATCCCCAAGGAAACGCTCCCGGCCGAGCGGATCATGGTCGTCATGGAGGGGGAGATCGAGCAGCTCCTCGGGGACAAATACGCGGCGATGCGGGCCGTCCCGCGGGACGAGCCTGACGGGACGCACGGCCGGACGCCGAAGAACGAGTTCGTCCTGCTCGAGAAGGGCGCGGCGAGCGGCGTCAAGGCCGGGGCGAACGGGGCCACGATCATCGAGGTCTATGCGCCGCCCCGGACCGACTATCTGGCCAAGGCGGGCGCCCCCGACGTTCCCGCCGGGCTCTCCCTTCCGGCCTTCCCGGTCGCCCCGACGGTCGCCCCGGGAATCATCTGCGACCTCAACGACGTCCAGTTCACCGAGCTTCAGCCCGGCGCCAATTCCCGCCTCATCGGCGGCCACGGCGCGCAGCTGAGCTTCCTGCGCATGGACCCCGGCATGTCGTTCGCCGAGCACCTCCACCCCGAGGAGCAGCTCATGTGCGTCCTGCGCGGGGCGATGGACGAGATCATCCTGGACGGCACGGCGGCCATGAAACAAGGCGATCTGCTGTATCTCCCGGCGCCCATGGTCCACGGCGGCAAGGTCGGCGACCGGGGCTGCGACGTCCTCGACGTGTTCTATCCCCCCCGCCCGGACTACATGGCCAAGAAGGCCGAGCGCGACGCGGCCCTCGCGGCCGTCATCCCCGCTGACGCCAAGGTCGAGCTCTTCGTGGACGGGGCCGTGACGAAGCCCGGCTTGATCTTCTGCGAAGGGCCGAAGTGGCTCAAGGGCAAGCTCTACCTCTCGAGCATGTGCTTCGACCAGAAATGGAACGGCAGCCCCGCGCGCAGCACCACCCTCGAGGTCGATCCCGACGGCGCGTACCGCGTCATCCAGAAGGGAATGCAGACCAACGGCCTGATGCCCCTGGCCGACGGCAACCTGGCCGTTTGTGACATGTTCGGCCACCGCGTCATTGAAATGACCACGAAAGGTCAAATCGTGCGCACGCTGGCCTCAACGTTCGAGGGCAAGCCCATCGACGGCCCCAACGACATCGTCACTGACGTCAAGGGCGGGATCTACTTCACGGATCCGCAGTTCACCCCGGAAAAGAAGAAATTCCAGCCCGGCCGCTCGGTCTTCTACATCACGCCGCCGGGCAAGCTCGTCCGGATCATTCCCCCCGACGATTTCGCTATGCCCAACGGCATCCTTCTCACGCCCGACGGCCGGACGCTCCTCGTCAACAACACCTATGACAACGAAGCGTTCTGGAACGTGGACAGCGACAAGGACAACTGGGTCTGGGCCTACGACGTCAACGACGATGGGACGGTCAAGAATCCCCGGAAGTTCGCCCTGCTCTTCCTCACGCCCGAGGTGACGGAAAGAAAAGGCCGGACGAGCGCGGCCGACGGCATGACGATGGACGAGGGCGGCGGCATCTACGTCACCACGTACATGGGCGTCCAGATCTTCGGTCCCAAGGGCGAGTTCCGGGGCATCGTCAACACGCCTACGTATCCCGTCAGCTGCTGCTTCGGCGGCGACGACATGAAGACGCTCTTCATCGTCAGCTACGACAAGATCTATAAGATCAAGACGAGCGTCAAAGGATTGAAGTACGGGCCGAAATAGAGGAGCGCAAGATGGCGGACCACCGAAAGATCGACAGGCGCGATTTCCTGAAGTGCGCCGGCTTAGCGGCGGGAGCGGCCGGGGCCGCGGCGATGGGCGGAGGGCGGCTTTTCGCCCATGGCGCCGCGAGTATGCCGCGCGTGCCGCCCGTGCCTCCGCTCCCCGGCGCCCCCTACGGCCAGGGTGGTCAGATCCACTTCCCCATCACCGACCTCGGCAAGGCGGCTCCGCCGGCGAAAGTGGCGCTGGTCAAGGGACCCGACCGCTACGACATCGTCCTGCGCTCGCTCAAGCTGATCGAGGACGAGGTCGCCGCCTCGATCCGCGACAAGCGGGTCTTGATCAAGCCCAACATCGTCCTGGCCGACTGCGCCGCCTGCGTAACGCACATCGACGCCATGCGGGCCGTCCTGGATTTCCTCACGCCCCACGTCAAGGGCGAAATCTTCATCGGCGAGTCGAGCGTCAACAATACGGCGGAAGGCTTCAAGTACAACGACTATCCCCGCCTCGAAAAAGAGTACGGGGCAAAGCTCGTCGACCTCAACCTTGACAAATTCCAATATCGCTACGTCCTCGGCCTGGACAACAAGCCTTCGCGGATCCGGATCATCAACACCCTCCTCGATCCGGACCTCTATGTCATTTCCGTGGCCCGGATGAAGACGCACAACTACGTCTTCGTCACGCTGTCGATCAAGAACGTGATCATGGCCTCGCCGCTCAACGACTACAAGGTGAACGACAAGGGCCTGATGCACCAGGCGAGCCCGGCCCGCAACGACCTCCTCCATTACAACATGTTCCACATCGGACGGGAGATCTTCCCCGACCTGGCCGTCATCGACGGGTTTATCGGCATCGAGGGCAACGGCCCGGCCTGGGGTTCGCCCATCGCTTCGCACGTGGCCCTGGCCAGCCGCGACGCCGTGGCGGCGGACATCACGGCCACACGGGTCATGGGCTTCGACCCGCGGATCGTCAATTATCTGAACGCCATGGCCGAGGCCGGCATGGGCCAGGGCGACTACGCCAAGATCCAGCTCGTGGGGACGCCGCTCGAGCAGTGCGTCACCAAATACAGGCCCAACGAGCGGATGGCGGAGCTGTACAAGCTATGACGATTTCGCCCCGGGAATTCTACAGGAAGTACGCGTTCACGATCTGGGTCCTGGTCTTCGTTGCGGCCTCGATGGCCCGGCCGGCCCTCTTCCGCTCGTGGTTCGGAACGGATCTCAAAACCCTCATCGTCCCGCTCATCCAGATCATCACCTTCGGCATGGGCACCACCCTGAGCGCCAAGGACTTCAAGAACGTCCTGGCAATGCCCGTGCCCGTCCTGATCGGCGTCGTCCTGCAGTTCACGATCATGCCCCTCGTCGGCTTCGCGATCGCCATGACCTTCGGCTTCCCGCCCGAGGTCGCGGCGGGGATCATCCTGATCGGCTCGGTCTCGAGCGGCGTGGCATCCAACGTCATGACCTACCTCGCCGGGGGCAACGTGCCCCTCTCGGTGACGATCACGACCTGCACGACGCTCCTCTCCCCTTTCGTCACGCCGTTCTGGATGAAGACCCTGGCCGGCCGGCTCATCCCGGTTGACTTCACGGCCATGATGCTGGCCATCTTCAACATGATCATCATCCCCATCGTGGCCGGGCTGGCGGCCCATCGGTTGTTGTATGGCGAGAAGGATTGGGCGGAGCGGAAGGCGCAGTGGACGATGGCCGGATTTGCGGCCTTGGCGACCGCCGGCGGAGTGTTGGGCACCCCCGCCGGCGCGTGGGGCGCGCTGATCGTCTTAAAGGGCGGCATCGTCCTCGGCTTCATTCTGCTCGGGCTGACGATCCTGGCCAAGCTGATCATCAACGTGGGGCTCGACGGGCCCGCCCATTGGATGGACAAGGTTCTGCCGATCGTCTCCATGGCGGCCATCTGCCTCATCATCGCCGTGATCACCGCCCAATCGCGCGACCAGCTCCTGTCCGTGGGCCCGATCCTGATCCTGGCCGCCGTCCTCCACAACGGGTTGGGATACGGCCTCGGCTACGGGGGGGCGCGCCTGGCCCGCCTCGACGAGAGCGCCTGCCGGGCCGTAGCCATGGAGGTGGGTATGCAGAACGGCGGAATGGCCTCGGGGATCGCCATCGACGTGCTGAAAAGCACGAGCGCGGCGCTGGCCCCGGCTATTTTCGGGCCATGGATGAACATCTCGGGATCGCTGCTCGCCGGATGGTGGCGGCGGCGGCCGGTCAAGAGCGCCGCGGCGGGCGCGGCGGGTACGCCGCCGCAGAAATCGCAATCGGAGGAATGATATGAAGAACGCAGAGAAGATTTCGCGGCGGGCGGCGATCCGGAATATGGGGATGGTCGGAGCGGGGGCGGTGCTCGGAGGCCGGATCCTCGCGCAGCCCGCAGCCGCAGCCCCATCCGCGACGTCGGCGACGACCGGGCCGACCGGGTCGCCCCAGGCCGACGTATTCGCCCTGATCGGCGACCGCTGGCACAACTTCGATTACGTTTATGCGGCCCTGCACCGGACGATCGTCCGGGAAGCGGGAGCTTCCGCCATGTTCACGCCGGACCATGCCCTTCTCAGCCGTGAAACGCTGGCCGCATGCAAGCTGCTCATCATGCTCTGCGACGGGCTTTCGTTCCCCGGGGGCTATTCCTCGCCCTATCCCTTCTATGATCCGGAAAAGATGAAGATCGTCAGTAACCCGCCCGCGCCGGTCGACGAGAAAGCCGCGAACTGGCTCACGCCCGAACAGGGCAAGGCCATTCGCGAGTTCGTCCAGAACGGCGGCTCGGCCTGGTTCTTCCACAACGCGAGCTACATCTCGGGCGGGAACGCGGATTTCCGCCACGTGGAAGGGGCGCTGTTCACCGGCCACACGGTCTTCCGCCCCTACAAGATGAAGATCGTGAACGCCGATCATCCCATCACGCGCGGCGTGAAGGATTTCGTGGTCAGCGAGGAGCAGCACTTCCTCATCTACGACAAGGACCCGCAATCCGTCCTGATCCGGAGCGTGAACGAAGAGGGACTAGAATACAAGACCGAGGCCCACGGCAATCAGGGCGCGACGTGCGAGGCGTGCTGGGCTTACGACTACGGCAAGGGCCGCGTCTGCTTCATGGCCCCCGGCCACACCATCCCGAGCTTTTGGAATCCCGAGTACGTCAAGCTCCAGAAGAACGCCCTGCGCTGGCTCCTGCGCCAGGCCTGAGCGGGAGGAACGAAGGCCGCCGGGCGAGGCGCGGCGGCCGAGCCATTTTACATATCCGCCTTCTGGACGACGCGGGTCAGCGCCATCAACCAGATCCACTTCATGGCCGTCCTTTTCTTTTCCGGCCAGATCGCCCCGCTCGCGCGCCTCGGGGAAAGGGTGGGATTCCGGGAAGGGGCCGCCTTCGGCGCCGCCATCCTGGCCGGAGGCTTGATCATCTACAGCTTCTGGCTGATCCTCGCCACGCCCGCGTTCTGGCTGGTCCGGGTCGGGAACATCCTCATGATCTTCCAGAACGTCTATTCGGCCGGCCGCTGGCCGGTCAGCATTGATCCCGCTTGGCTGACGACTTAGGTTGGACTCCCTGCCCGCTAAGGTTTTCGCCGGGCCGTGGTCTAATCTGATTGAAGAATATGCTTAGCCAAGAACTCAGCGTTCTTCTCCTTTTTCTCGAGACCGGGGCGGTCGGGTTTTAGACGATATCTTGCCCGTCGAAAGACTTGGCCGCTCCGGTCGTTTTATCTCGGAGCGCCACAGGATTATTTCGAAGCGTCAGCCGGCGGGGCGGCTTTCTTCTCGGCCTTGGGCTTCTTTTCCTTGGCCTCTGCGGGGGCTTTCTTCGGCTTTTCAGCCTTGCCCGCCGCCTTTTCTTTCACAGGGGCGGGAGCGGCTGCCTTGGCCGCCCTCGCTTTCGCCATGTCTTCCGTGATCTTGTCGCTGTTCGCGATCGCCTTCAGCCTGGCCGCCACGGCCTTGACGTCGGCCTTCAGCTCTCGAACGAGAGGATCCTTGTCCATCCGCTTGGATTCGATCCCCTTTTCCGAGAGGGATGACAGCCGGTTCGCCAGCTCATGTTCGAAATATGTTTTTTGCCGCAGCAGCATCTGCTTCCGCTTCAATCCCATTTGATCCTCCTCCAAAATTCAGTTCTTATCTCCGGCATCGGATGGGTCATTCTGAGCCGTTTCTTTCCTGCCGGGGAATATGGCCGGGCGTATTTATACCAAGGTTTTCGATAAAAAGCCAATCTCTGGAAAATGGCATCGGGGCGCTCAAGAAGCTTCTGGGCGGGATATAATGGGCGTCCAGCTGCTCGACCGTCGCCGTGTTGATATTGACCTTCTCCCCGGGCGCCAGCTTTGAAGCGGCCGCACCGATCGTCCCCACCGTCACCAGCCCCTTGATTGCGTCCAGCTTGGACTGTCCAATGCCGCTAACCTTTGTCAGGTCGTCCACGGACTTGAACGGCCGGGCGTCGATGATCTTCTGAGCGAGCGCTTCACCGATGCCCGGCAGGGTGGTAAGCGTCTTGAACGGCCGGCCGTATTCAGGTCGATGAGCTTGGGTTTGGCGGTCGTGCTCTGGGCGGCCGCCGGGACGGCCAGCGCCCGGAAATATCAGCGCGGCGGCCGCGCGGGCTGATCGCCGGGACGGCCTTGAGGAGGGACCCGCTCCCCTTTTGGAGGATCCGGATTGACCGCGCCGATCCGGATCAGGAATTCAGTCATGATGGAATGCAATTTCGTGACCTGCTCGGGCCGGCAGACGGCCATCAGGCCCCTCAGATGGAGGAACAGCTGCCCGACCTCTTTCGCCCGTTCGGCTCCGATCCGAGCGGCCAGGTCTTCGAGGGCCTTCTCACCGCCCTGGGGCTTGAAGATTTCCTCGACCGCCGCTTCCATAAGCCGGCGGATTTCATCCTGGACGGGACGGACGGAATCGCCCAGGCGCTCCCGGAGAACGTCGAAGCTCTTGGATTGCTCGTCGGTCAGCCTCAATTCGCTTTTCAAAAAGGACGGAACGTCTCCCGGGCCTCCGTCATTCGGCCGTGGAGGCCGGCCGGGAGGACGCCGAAACACGAAGTACCAGAGCACCGCGAGCGTCGCCAGGTTGAGGATGATCAGGAAGACGATCGCTTTTCCCGCGAACGATTTTCGATCGAAGTTCGTCATGCCTTATCCCCGCTCATTTCAAATAGGATAGGAACGCGCTTTGTCCGGCCGTGAAGTCCTCGGACAGGGCGGCCATGCCCTTTTCCCGGGCTTCGAATTCGATTTTTTTCGTCCTGGAGACGAACACGGTCATGGCGATGTTGAGGACGAGCATCAGGATCAGGACGGCGGGAATGAGGACCTTCTGAGAAAAGGATCTTCCCTGAGGGCGGGGGGACGGAGCCAGCGCCCGGATCTTCCTCTGAATCCCGGCATAGAGATCGGGGACGGCCTCGGGACCCGGATCGTCCCGGAAGGCGCGGAGCGTTTCCTCAACGTCCCTCTCGACCTGTTTTTTCCTGATCATGGAATCGCCATCCCTCGACCTGTCCGGTTCCTCCTCATTCCCTTTAGACGTCGTTCGGTCGTCAACTTGGCGGTTCATTTTTCCCCTCACGATTCCCGAATCCGGCATAATGGCCCGCCAGCCGTCTCCGCAAATTCCGATGGCCGCGGTAGAGAAGGCTGTCGACGGAAACCACCGTGGTCCCCAGGACGCCCGCGATGTCCTTGTTCCCAAATCCCTCGTAATCCGAGAGCGTCACGGCGATCCGCTGATTCCGGGGCAGCGTCTCGACCGCCCGGCGGAGGACGGCGGCCCGCTCCTTCGCTTCGAGGATACGGTCCGGCTCGGCGCCTTCGCCGGCGGCGGGACCTTCGTCCGACTCCGGCTTTTTGAAGAGGCTGACGAACCCGTCCCGCCTCTTCTTCCTGTTCTTCCGGCGGATGGCGTCCAGCGACTTGGTCGTCGCAATGCGGAAGATCCATGTCCCCAGATCGGCTTCCTCGCGAAACCCGGGAAGCGCCTGATAGACCTCGACGAAAACATCCTGGGCCGTATCCTCCGCATCTTCCTGGTTCTGCAGGAATCGATGGCAAAGGCGGTAGACCTTCCCCTGATATTGAGAAACCAGCGCCCGGAAGGCCTCCGCGTCGCCGGATTTCAATCGATCCAGAAATTCGCAATCCGGAGCCCCTTGGTTCATTGGAAAAAACTATATCGTCCGCCGCAGCCCCTGTCAAGAAACGAAAGGGGCGCGGTTTCTTTGACCTTGTCCGTCCTTTCCCGTATCATAATGTTCCGCATCATGGAGGCAACCGATGACCCATAAAAATCGCATCCGCTTCGTTCTCGGCCTTTTCGCCCTGACCCTCATCCTCTCCCTGTCCCCCGCCCCGGTCCGTGGCGAGGAAGGGATGTGGACCCTGGACAACCTGCCCGTGAAGCTTCTCAAGGACCGCTACGGCTTCGTCCCGACACAGGCCTGGCTCGACCACATCCGCCTCGCCAGCGTCCGGTTCATGGACGGCGGCTCGGGCTCGTTCATCAGCCCCGACGGGCTCGTCCTGACGAACCACCACGTCGCCATCGGCCAGCTCCAGAAGATGTCCACGGCGGCCCGCGATTACGTGGCGACCGGCTTCTATGCCAAAACGCAGGCCGAGGAAATCAAGTCCGCCGACCTCGAGGTCAACGTCCTCGTCGCCATGGAAAACGTGACCGCGCATGTTCTCGCCTCCATCGAACCGGCCGCGAGCGCGGCCGATGCCCTCAAGGCCCGGCAAGCGGAGATCGCCCGGCTCGAAAAGGAAAGCCTCGACAAGACCGGACTGCGGTCGAACGTCATCAGCCTCTACCAGGGCGGCGAATACTGGCTCTACCGCTATAAGAAATACACCGACGTCCGGCTGGTCATGGCCCCGGAACGCCAAGCCGCGTATTACGGCGGCGATAACGATAATTTCACCTATCCCCGCTACGATCTCGACATGGCTTACTTCCGGATCTACGAGAACGACAAGCCGCTTCATCCCGAGCACTGGCTGACCTGGAACCCCAAAGGGCTCGCGGAAGGCGATCTCGTCTTCGTCTCCGGCCATCCCGGCTCGACCGACCGGCAGTTCACCTATGCCCAGCTCGAATACCAGCGCGATGTCCGCTATCCGCTCGTCTTGTCCTACATCGACCAGACGGTCAAAACCCTGCGCGAATACAGCGCCCGGGGCAAGGAGCAGGAGCGGCGGGCCCTTGTCCAGATTTTCGGATACGAGAACAGCCGGAAAGCCCTCACCGGCGAGTTCGAGGGCCTCAAGGACAAAACGTTGATGGCCGGCCGCAAGCAGGCCGAGGACGAGTTCCGGAAGAAAGTCGCCGCGAAACCCGAATGGAAGGCGGAGTTCGGCGGCGCCTGGGACGCGATCGGCGCCGCGATCGCCAAGAGCTCCGAGAGTCTCAAGAAGCGGTTCTGGCGCGCGCAGACCGGCTCCCAGCTCGCCTCATTCGGGCAGAACATCGTCCGCTACGTGGCCGAGGTCAAGAAGCCCGACGCGGACCGCATCCCCGGCTTCCATGAGTCCGAGATCGAAGAGCTCAAGTTCTATCTCCTCTCGCCGGCGCCGATCTACGCGGATCTCGAGGAGCTCATGCTGGGCAAGGCGCTCGAGAAGGCGCTCGCCGAGCTCGGCCCGAACGACGAGTTCGTGAAGGCGGCCCTCGACGGGGCGGCCCCGGACGCGGCCGCGAAGAAGCTCATCGGCGGCACCAAGCTCGCCGACCCCAAGGTCCGCGAGGAGCTGCTCAAGGGCGGCGAAGGCGCGGTCGCCAAATCCGCGGACCCGCTCATTGTCCTGGCCCGCAAGGTCGATGCGACGATGCGGGCCGACGAGAAATGGGCCCGGGATAACGTCGAGAGCGTCCTGACCTCGGCGGGCGAGAAGATCGGCAAGGCCCGATTCGCCGGCTATGGGAAGACCGAGGCCCCCGACGCGACATTCACCCTGCGGTTGTCATTCGGGACGGCGGAGGGCTATCTGATGAACGGGACGCTCGCGCCTTTCGAAACAACGCTCTACGGCCTCTACGACCGGGCTTTAGGATTCGGCAACAAGGGCGACTTCAAACTGCCGGCCCGTTTCTGGGACCGGAAAGCGGGCCTCGACCTCGCGACGCCGGTGAATTTCGTCTGCTCCTGCGATATCATCGGCGGGAATTCGGGATCCCCCGTCGTCAATCGGGCGGGTGAGCTCGTCGGCCTGATCTTCGACGGGAACATCGAGAGCCTGCCGGGCCGGTTCGCCTACGACGTCACGAAAAACCGGGCCGTCGCGGTCCACTGCGCCTACATGTTGGAGGGGCTGAAGAAGCTGTATGATGCCGGCCCGTTGGCCGCGGAGATCGAGAAGAAGAAATAGATCATTCCGCCCGGACCCGGCCAGCGAGGAGAATTGCTATTACCAGGAGCAACTCGTCAAGGTCTTCAGCCTCTGGCCCGCCTTGATGAGGTCGGGGTTGTTCAAGATATCCCGGTTGGCCTCTTACAAACTTTGGCCAATGGCTTATAATAGATCCGCGACCGATGGCCGAGGCGCCCGCCGCAGGAAGACGCCTCGAAGGAGGTGAATCATGTGGAAGAAATCCATCCTCGCCATCGTCCTCGGGACTTTGACGCTCGGAGCCGCCGCCCAGCAAACGGACGTGACCATCCTGGATAAGTACAAGACGCTGCTCGGCTTGATGGACAAGGCCAGAAACTCGTTCGAGAAGGGCGACCTGGCCGCATCCGACAAAGAGCTGGACAAGTGCTTGAAGTCCGTTCCCGATCATCACGAAGCCCGTTATTTCAAGGCGCAGATTTGCTACAAGCAGGGCGATTTCGCCAAGGGCCTGGAACATATGCTGGCGGCCGAGAGCGGATATGCCCATCTCGCGTCCGCCATGGAGGATGCCCGGGTCAACAAGATGATGAAGGATGTGGAGAGAGAAGAGGCCTTGGCCGACCTCATCCCGGCTTTGCAGAAAGCCTACGAGCAGTCCGGGTGCAAGCCTCCGACGTACCAGGCCGCCATCATAGACGCCCAGAACAAGCTCGACGAGACAAAGAACGACAAGCCGGACGCGCTCCGCAAGGGAAAACCGACCGCGCCCGCCGAATACCTGTATTTTCACGGCAATTGCCTCCTCCGGCTGAAGAGATTCACGGAGGCTGAGGAACAGTACAGGGACGCGCTTGCGGTCGACCCCGCCCATGCGAACGCCAGCAACAATTTGATCAGCCTGCTCTACGGGCAGAAACGATACGCCGAGGCGCTCGCCCTCCTCGATCGGGCCGAGGCCCAAAAGATCCAGATCCAGGCGGGCCTGAAAAAAGCCGTCCTGGACGCCGCCAAGAGATAATCGGATCCTCCGCGGTGTCCGCGGGCCGGGGAAGACGATCTCTGAGGCCGACCCTTCCGGCCCTTGACTCCGGACCGGCGGCGCAGCAATATATCCATCAAGATGTGGATTGTTGCCGGCTTGCTCACCGCGGTTGCGACCATCCTGGGTGCCATCGGGATCCGGGTCAAGACCACCCGCCGCTGATGCGCTTGGAGCTGGCGCATTGGAGATGTAATCATGAAATTATGCAGAGTCGCTATTAGAGCTTCTTTTTGTTTCGTTTTGCTCTTGGCCGTGGGCGCGTGGCCGGGCCGCCGCGCGTTCGGGCAAGACCACAATCCCAACGACGCAGCCCGCAAGCAGCTCGAGTATACGCGGGCGAACTATACGAAATTCGACTACCGCATTCCGATGCGGGATGGAGTTAAGCTTTTCACCACCGTCTATCTTCCCAAAGACTCCGGCCAAGCTTACCCGATCCTAATGGAGCGCACCCCCTACTCCGTATCCCCCTATGGCATTGATAATTACAGGTCCGTGCTCGGGCCGTCTTCGGGCTATGAAAAGGAAGGCTTCATCTTCGTTTATCAGGATGTTCGCGGCACGAATCTTTCCGAAGGCGAATTCATCGACATCCCCTTTCACAAGGCGCATCTGGCCGGACCGGCGGACACGGATGAGAGTACGGACACTTATGACACGATCGACTGGCTTGTCAAACACCTGCCCAATAACAACGGGGCCGTCGGGATCTGGGGCATCTCGTATCCGGGCTTCTTCGCCGCGCACAGCCTGATCAATGCCCATCCCGCTCTCAAGGCGGTCTCCCCGCAGGCCCCGATGGGAGATGTCGGCAACGGCGACGATGCCTACCACAACGGGGCGCTCTTCCTGGCCGCCAATTTCGGTTTCTACTCCTCGTTCAGACCTCGTCAGGGCGGACCGGCGCTGCCGGAAAGGTTCTCGCGGCCGAATTCCGGCAACCCCGACCAATATGATTTCTACCTGAAGATGGGACCGCTCGCGAACAGCAACAAACTCTATTTGAAAAACGCGAACCCTTACTGGAACGACACGCTGTTCCATTCCTCCTATGACGAGTTCTGGCAGGCCCGCGCCCTTTCGCCCTACATGAAGGCCATCAAGCCCGCCGTCCTTTTCGTCGGCGGCTGGTTCGACGCGGAAGACCTCGGCGGCACGCTGAAATTGTTCCGGGCCCTGGACGCCGGCCAACCGTCCTCCCCCGTCACGCTCATCATGGGCCCGTGGGCCCACGGCGGCTGGGGCGGCATGGCTGGCGACAAGCTCGGCAACGTGAGCTTCGGGTCGATGACGGGGGAGTATTTCCGGACGCAGATCGAATTGCCCTTTTTCCTGTATTACCTCAAGGGCCAAGGCCCAGGCCTGAAAAATCCGAAGGACGGCCGCCTGCCCAGAGCCTGGCTGTTCGAGACAGGAACCAACGTCTGGCGCCGCTTCGACGTCTGGCCGCCGCGGGAAGCCCGGGAGAAAGCCTTTTATTTGGGCGCCGGCGGCAAGCTCTCTCTCGAGCCGGTCGGGGGAGCGGGAGGCGATTTCGATGAGTACCTGAGCGACCCGGCTAAGCCGGTGCCCGTGATCGGTCACATCGGGTCGGGCATGTCCTACGATTATATGACCGAGGACCAGCGATTTGCCTCCGAACGCCCGGATGTCTTGGTCTATGAGACGGGGACGCTCGATCATGACGTCACGATCGCGGGGCCCATCACCCCGGTCCTGAGAGTTTCCACGACGGGCACCGATTCCGACTTCGACGTGAAGCTCATCGACGTCTATCCCAACGATTATCCCGATCCCGACCCGAACCCGGCGGGGATCCGTCTGGGGGGCTATCAGCAGCTCGTTCGAGGCGAGCCTTTCCGGGGGAAGTTCCGCAAGGACATGGCCAAGGCGGAACCCTTCGTTCCCGGCCGGCCCGAAATGATCGAGTTCGCCATGCCCGATGTCCTCCATACCTTCCGGGCGGGCCACCGGATCATGGTCCAGATCCAGAGCTCCTGGTTCCCGCTGACGGACCGCAATCCCCAGAAATTCGTGGAAATTCCGCGCGCCGTCGAGGCCGATTTTCAGAAAGCCGCCGAGCGTATCTATCGGGGCGGAAAGGACGCCTCCCGCATTCGCGTCCTCGTGCTCGATTGAAAGAGAGGGAGTTCGACGAGGGCCGGCCCAAGAAAACCGGCTAAATGTTCACTTTGATGCTAGCGCCCTCGATTGCCACTTCAGAATACGATGGAGCACGAGACGCGAATAATGATTGAAAAACAAAAGAAAATCTATATTCTCACGCACGGTATTTTGTTTATCGCTTTTTTGGGCTTGATCATCTACGTCTCGGTCCGCTTCACGCCGGACATAACGCGGCTTATAAGCCATCCGGGGAAATTCAAGGAATTTCTCACTTCCTACGGCCCTGTCAGCCCGCTGATCTATATCCTTATCATGATCGTTCATGTCATCATCGTCATCATTCCGGGAGAGATCGTCCAGATCGCCGGCGGTTATGCTTTTGGGACGGCACTCGGGACCCTCTACTCGTTCGGCGGAACTCTCCTTGGCACTCTTGTCGTCTTTTTGGCGACCCGGCTCCTCGGCTATTCCATGATCAAATCCTTCGTCTCGCCGAAGAAGCTCGCGCAGTTCGAATTCCTCATCAACAGCCCGAAATCCGAAATCGCGATGTTTGTTCTTTTCCTCATCCCCGGAATCCCCAAAGACACGCTCGTCTATGTCTCCGCGATGACCCCGGTCAAGCCGATCCGGTTTTTCTTGATCTGTATGATCGCCCGTTTTCCCGGACTGCTAGGATCGGCCTACATCGGCGCCAATCTTCAGAAGAAGGACTACTTGCCTGTTTGGATTCTCTCGGGAATCGCTCTCGTTTTGTTTCTAGGTGGAATCCTGGCTAAGGATAAAATCATCGACAAAATGCACCGGCTTCGGCATTCCGGACAGGGACCTCATCCCTGAAAAATGGTCCAATCATAATCTGAATTACCATTCAGTCGAAAGACGGCTATGTCGTAGCTTTAGATGAAACCTCTAACCATGATCCTTACGGGTCATAATTCGGCCCGCCATGAATATTGGCGGGTCTGGCCCGTCTTAACGCCAGTCCGGGAAGACGTCCCGGGCCCCGCTCGAAAAAAGGGGGATAACGAGCTTCGTCCCCACTTCGATCAGATTCAAGGACCAGCTGCCTTCCGTCGGGTAGTGCTCCGTCCCCGAGCTGAAGACGATGTATTTGCCGTCGGGTGACCAGGCCGGGAAATAATCCCAGGTCTCTGGCAGCTCGGTCAGGCGTTCCTTCTCCCCGCCGTCCGGATTCATCATCCAGATGTCGCCTTTGCCGTCGGCGGAAGCGGACACGTAGGCGATCCGGGCTCCGTCGGGCGAAAAATGAGGCCGGCAAGCACCGCCCCCGTCGGTCAGCCGGCGCGCCTCGCCCGTCGTCAGGTCGGCGACAAACACGTCCCATCCGGCCAGACGTTTGCCGGTGAATCCGAACCGCCGGGCGTCCGGAGCGAATTCCGGCAAGGCATTCGATTCGGCGAAGCGGGGAAGAAGTTTCTCCGTCCGGCTCGAGGCGAGATCCAGACTATAGATCACATAGGAGCGGCCGAACGTCCTCTTCCAAGACTCGGTGAAGGCGATCCTCTTTCCGTCGGGAAACCAGGCCTGTTCGATGGCGTCGTTTTCTGAATGGGTCACCTGGACGATACCCGTCCCATCCTCGCTCATGACGTAGATCTGGTAACGGCCGCTTCGGTTGGAGGAAAAGGCGATCCGCCGCCCGTCCGGTGACCACTTGGGAAACTCATCGGAGGCCGGGTTGTTGGTCAGGTTGCGCAGGCCTTCCCTGGTCAGCAGATAAATGTCGTTGTTTCCGTTGAGGTCGGACTGGAAGAGGATGCGGCCGCGGAAATCGGACTTCGGCTTGAAGGCGGCGAGGTCGACGGGCGCCGACGGGCGCGGTGGAGGCTCCTGACGGCAACCCCCCGCCGAAGCAAAGAGAACACCGGCGGCCAGAACGGCAGGCAGGCCGGGGAACCGCTTCCTCATCGATGGTCTTTGCCTCCTCTCTATTCTTGATCCCGCTCCGCCATCATTCGGCCTGCTCGCTCTTTGCGTCAGGACGCACGGCTTTTTCATCTTAACAAAAAGGCCGAGCCGTTAAAAGCGCCTTGAAATCGTCTGCGCCCATTGACAATCGCCCGGGGGACACATATAGAGAAAGGCGAGGGCCGCGCCTTGAAAAAATATCTGCTGCGGATCGTTTTGCCTCTCCTTGTAACAGCCGCCATTCTGTTCATTTTTTTCCGTAAAACAGGTTGGGATGAGGTGCGGCGCGCCTTTGCCTTCCTTCCGTTCTGGGCCGTGGGTCTCTACGCGGTCTTCTCCCTTCTCGGGACTGTGGTCCGGACCGCCCGTTATCGGCTTCTCCTCGGGAAAGGGATCGGCCCGGGCGATCTTTTCCTCATCACCCTGGTCCAGAATTTCTCGGTGGACCTCCTCCCGGCCCGAACCGCCGCGCTCGGCTTTTACGCCTACCTCACCCGCCAACGCGGCGTTATCCTCGAGGAAGGGGCCTCGAGTTTCATAATCGCCGTTTTTTATGATGCCCTGGCCTTGGGTTTGATGCTGGGGACCGCCGCCTTTTTCTTCTTGAGGTCGTTCGGCGCGGCCATCCCCAGGGGCCCCATCGCCGCCGGCCTGGTCGTGATCATGGCCATATCCCTGGCCTTCATTTTCCTGGTTCGGCCCGCGGCCGGTCTGGCGCGTCGGACGCTGAGGCGCTTTCGTTCAGGCAAGATGGCCGCCGTATTCGCGTCCATCGAAGAGTACTTTTCGAGGCATGGGAAGGCCGGCGAACGGGCCGAGCTTCTCGGCTTGAGCTTCACGCTCAAGCTGGCCAAATACGTGTCGGTCTACGTTCTTTTCTCCGGGATGACCGGAACAAGCTTCACTTGGAAGTCCTTATCCCTGTTCAGTTTCGGTATTGCCGGGGCCGAGCTATCCTCGTTTCTCCCGATCCAGGGGTTAGGCGGTTTCGGCACTTGGGAGGCGGCCTTCTCCCTGGTGGCGGGGAAGATCGGCCTCGGGCTCGAAAATCCTTTCCTGACGGCGTTGGTCATTCACCTCACCACTCAGGTCTGGGAATACAGCCTTGGCCTGGCCGCGCTCTGGATTCTATCGATTCGCGTTCGCCGCCAAAAATGGCCGACCGGAGATTTGGGACAAGCGGAACGGTCTTATTTCAATTCAAAAAAGGGACCTCATCCCTGAAAAATGGTCCAGACATAGCGAGAGTTTTTTGACAGGAATTTCACAGGTGGTACACTAAATAGAGGCGAGTTAAAGGGTCAAAGAGGCAGATGAAACGCCGCGACATTCTGAAGATCGCACCGCTATCGGTCCTAGGGTTTGCCAACTCTCGCGGAAGGCCTTCCTTGGGACCGCAGGGCTCAGGTCTGACTCCCGCCGTTCGTCCGGCAACTCCAGGGAGTGCCGAAAAAGCGGGAGTCGCCGCCGCGACCGTCCAGTTACACAACGGGAGCCCGGCGCTTTTCCTCGATGGGAAGCCGATCTTCGCAGCCATCAATTGGGTGTCCAGCCCCCGGACCGACGGATGGGACTTCGAAGCGCAGGCCGGGCGGAACGGCAAAACCGGGATCCACATCTACGCGTTCGACGTCGGGAAAGGCACGGAATGGGTGGGCCCCGGGCCCGGCCGCAATTCAGCGTTCGACTTTTCTACCCTGGAAGCCCGGTTCAACCGCGTGATCAAAGCCGACCCCGAGGCCCTCTTCCATCTTCGGATCTACCTTGAAACCGGCCACGACGATTGGTGGGAGAAAGCCTACCCCGGCGAATGCGAAATTCTCGATGACGGCCGGCGGAACGGCATGTCCTTCGCTTCGAAAGTCTGGCGCGAGCAGGCTAAGGATTTCCTCCGGGCCTATGTCGAAAACCTCAGGACAACGGGGCTCTTCGACCGCATTATCGCCTATCAGGTCGGGGCCGGCCACACGGGCGAATGGGTGAAAGGCGAGTCGTCCATGTACAGGCCCTGCGGTGACTTCAGCCGGCCCATGCAGCTCTATTTCCGGGACTGGCTGAGGACGCGCTATGGAAACGACGTCATGAAGCTTCGGGCGGCTTGGCAGAGTCCCTCCGTCACATTCGATGCGGCCGAGGTCCCCAAAGCAGAGCGCCAGCTCGAGGCCGGACTCTATACCTTCCGGGACCCTGCCCGCGAACAAGACATCATCGACTATTTCGAGGCCTTCGCCGACCTTTCGGCCGACGCAATTGTCGACTTCTGCCGCACGGTTAAGGAGGCAACGGACGGCCGGCGACTGGCCGGGGCCTTTTATGGCTACGTTCTCGACCTGGCCTGGAACGGCGGATTTTTTAAGGAACGGCCGGATTCGGACTATTCGACCTACCAGCGCTCAGGCCACCTCGGCCTCAGGAAAGTCCTCGAATCTCCTTACGTCGATTTCCTCGCGAGCCCTTATTCCTATGGCTACCGGGGTATGGGCGGCGACAGCCCAAGCATGCTCCCGGCCGAGTCGGTCCGTCTCCACGGCAAACTCCTATTCATCGAGGACGACACGAGGACCCACATCGACGACCAGGATCCGAACTACGGTCAAGTGAAGACATATGAAGCCGGCCGGACGATCCTCAGACGGAATCTCCTCCATGACTTGACGCACGCCGAGGGCGCCTGGTGGGCACGCTGGAAACTGGACGTTATCAAAGATCCCCGGTTTGAATCCCTGCTCGCAGAATTCAAGAAGATCGGGGAAATGTCCATGGCGCTGGACAGGTCATCGGCCGCCGAAGTCGTCGTCCTCCTTGACGACGAAAGCTTCTTCTACGAAACGTGCCGATACAATCTTGACATTCCGCTTATTTTTCAGCAGCGGCTTTGGGGGCTGCCGAAAATGGGCGCGCCGTTTGACGTCGTTCTGCTCAACGATTTCCTGGCGGGAAAGCTCCGACCGTACAGGCTCTACATTTTCCTCAACCCCTTCCGCCTGGATGCAGGGCGCAGGAAAGCGTTGGCGGCCGAGCTACATCGGGAGGACCGGGTCGCGCTCTGGATCTATGCCCCCGGCTATATCAAGGACGCTCCGGGACTTGAAAATATGGAAGACATCACCGGAATCCGCTTCGGCCTGGGGGAACAGCCGTGGGGACCTCTCGTCCATCTCACGGATTTCGACCATCCGATTACGAAGGGTCTGAGCCAGGGCCTTGTCTGGGGCACGAACGCGAAGCTCGCCCCGATCTTCTACGCGGACGATGCGGAGGCCCGGATCCTCGGTGAGGTCGTCTATTCCCAGGGCAACTGCCGTCCGGGGTTTGCCGTCAGGGAATTCGCGGGCTGGAGATCCGTTTGGAGCGCCGCTCCCAATCTCCCAGCCGATGTGCTGCGCCATCTCGCCCGTTGGGCGGGCGTTCATCTCTACTCCGACGCCGACGACGTGCTCTACGCCAACAAATGCCTGCTGGGAGTCCACACCGTGGCGGGCGGCGAAAGAGTCTTTCGGCTGCCGCGTCGAGCGGAAGCGATCTACGATCTCTTTGAACAAAAGATCATCGCCAAAAACGTCTCCGAATTCCGCGTGACTCTCGCCCCCCTTTCCACGGCTGGATTCCGATTCGGGCCGGGTTAAATCGCGCCGTCGGCCCCGCCGTCCAACGAGAAGTGATCTTGAGTTCCAATCTCGGTCCATTTCAAAGGCGACTTCTTTGAGAGGGATATTATGTCTGGACCATTTTTCAGGGATGAGGTCCGGGGGATTTGGGAATGACCCGCGTAGGACTTGAACCTACAACCCGCAGATTAAGAGTCTGCCCGCCCACCAGGGGAAGATACGTAAAGTGTTTATCTGCATGTAAATGCCTGTATCAGCGTGTATCAGAATGTGGAAATTCTTGGACACATTTTGGTCACAGTGCTTATAAGGGTCAACGACTCGCCGCGCGCTTTGAGCATTGACTCTATTCCAGTTCATCGAATAGTTCGAAAACCAGAAAACTCGCATTATGTCTGGACCATTTTTATGGGATGAGGTCCCTAAACGTATAAATATCTCCGGGTTTTGTAGTTTTTCGAAATATTTTGAAATCTACTGTCGTGTGAAATTCCAAGCCGTTTAATAGACCTAGGATAATATCGTCCTTTTCAAACATAGCTTTCGCTGCCGATCCAAGCCAGCTCGGTCTCGTGACAGGCGCCGGGTTCAGCGACTAGCTCTACAGGTGTCCATGGAAGACGTCCCACGCCTGAGCCAGACATATCGGCACGAGGGCGACATACCAGAGCTTCGTTAGGAAACCATACTCACGGCTGCGCCATGCGCCCACTGCGGCCCAACCGACGAAGACGGTTCCGAGGAGTCCGACCACCACGATCATCATAACGCGAAACCATCCTTCCGCGGAGATCAGAAAAATATTTCCGGCTAAATAACAGGCACAGACGATCCGGACGATCCATCGTTGCCATCGCTCTTGTCGAGACAAGCGCAGCTTGCGGCCATAATGTCGGCGGACTAGCGCTCCAACAGGCCACGCCAGAAGCGTCAGAAAAAACGCGCCGAAGGGGACCAGATATATGACAAACATTGTCTGGTTGGACCACATGGAGTCCACGCGCTCTGCCACAAACCACCCCGCTCCCACTAAACGCAGCCGTCCATTCGGGTCCCGCTGGAACAGGATCCGATCCGGTCCGTTCACATCTTGAAACACAAATGGGGCCACTTCGCGCCAGCGTCTGGGTGCACCGCTCCACGTCTTCCAACCCTCGCCGCCATCGGTCGTGATAGTGTGGTCTGCCCCAGCCGTGACTTCGATTTCCTGAAACAGTGAGTTTATACCGTTCGTCTCAATGCGTCGACTCGTCAGGTATCGGCCAGCGACGGCATTTCCGTCCTGCTCAGCGCTCGCGAGCGTGGGAGGTTCGGGCCCGGGTGGCGGAAAGTACCGGTCGAACACGTGCTGCCATACAGGCCCACAGTTTACCGGGCCGTTGCAGGAAATGAAAAATCCGAAACCGGCGTCGGGCATAAGATTCAAATCGCTTCGGAACGTCGATATCCGGCCGTTGTGGCTGATCATGCGGTGGCCGTTTCGCGACTCATCGATGAAGCCGAGGGTGAAGCCATTGCCTGCGGCATCGTAATCGACCTGCCCCGCATGCATCAGACGCGCGGTCTCGGGTTTCAGGATTCGGACGCCATCGAGTTCCCCCTCGCCGAGATGAGCCAACATGAATCGCGCCATGTCCGCGCCGGTCGTCGAAAGACCGCCCGCAGGCGCCATCGGCATCCACTGGGTCTCCAGAGCCGGTTGGGAGGTCGCAAAGTAGGTCCGTGACAGCAGCGAACCCATTGGCTCCGGGACCGGCTGTCGAAATGTGGAATGAGTCATGCGAAGCGGCTGGAAAATGAACTCGTCGATGTAGTCCTCGAACGGGCGTTCCGAGACACGCTGCACGATGTAGCCAGCCAAACCGGCGCCGTAGTTGGAGTAAGCCGTGGTGGTGCCTGGCACGAAGATCTGACGCGGCAAATGCGCAGCGAGAAGCGGGCCAAGAGGCGTGAGTTTTTTCACATCGGCTACAAACAGGTCCTCAAGCGATTCTTCGAATCCCGCCCGATGCGTCATCAAATGCCGCAGCGTCACGGCCTTTCCGAACCTGTGAGGAATCTCGAAATCGAGGTAGGTGTTGACGTCGCGGTCGAGATCGAGCCGCCCCTGCTCCACGAGCTGCATGACAGCCGTCCAGGTGAATAGTTTGGAGATCGAAGCCGGGCGGAAGAGCGTCTCTTCCGGTGAGACCCGCTTCTTGGCGGCAATGTCCGCGTAACCGTAGCCACGCGCGAGGAGCACTTTCCCGTCCTTGACCACCACAACGACCGCGCCGGCGATGTCGTCGCGCTGCATGATCGATGGCACGCGACCATCGAGAAACGCGCCAAGATCGTCGGCCGTCAAGTTATGCACGGCGTTCGTGGTCACGGTCGGCGGTGCAGACTCCGTCGCCTTCCCGGGCACGCCAGACGGTAGGCGATGAACGACCGCGCCGAGAGCCAGCCAGCCGAACGCCACAATCTCAATAACACCGAACGCTGGAACGGACACATGAGAGTACGATCTGCGAAACGTACCGATCATCGATCACCTCCCCGGCGGTCCCGACACCCTGGCCGCTCAAGCAGTGCACAAACGGAAGATAAGAATTTACTTTTCGGCTCCGCCCGCCTGCGGCAAGGTTTCGGCTCACTCCCTATATTTGGATATGAGAATTATTCCCTAATATCTCGTTTATATCAAATGAAAGGATCGATCTCCCTTTTAGTCAGTGAATCACCCTAGCGATATAACTGACGAATTTCGTTGTCGACTTTTTGTCGTGTTTAGGACGGAATCGGGTATATTTGGACGGAAATGGGAGGAATTGAGATTTATGGATAGATTCGTCTAACCATCTGATTTATAAGGCTTATCAGGGGGATTTGGGAATGACCCGCGTAGGACTTGAACCTACAACCCGCAGATTAAGAGTCCGATGGATTACCAGTGGAACCATCTGGTAACAAATAAGTTGCGCCCTGGCCATGGAGCCTTTGTGACCGATCTGTGCCCAAGACTCTGTTCGAGACCAGGTTTTTACTCCAAATCGCGTCGAGGATCATGACCGCCTGCCGCTTATCTTCGAGCTTCACGTTGAGGTAGCGCTCGGTCGTTGTGACGCTACGATGCCCAAGGAGACGCTGGACCTTCGTCAGGGCTACCCCTCCATTGGCAAGGGTCGAGGCGAAGGTCCTACGTATATCGTGGAAGCGATAGCCCTTATCAGCCAGCCCAGCTCGGCGGAGAGCGGCATGAAAGGCGGTCTTGAGATCGACGATCTTCGTGTATTCGTGCTGTCGTCGGCCGGGACGGATGCTGACGAAGACATACGGGCAGACTGGCCCCCCTGCGGCCGACCTCACGTCCGCCTCGGCCTTCATGCGTCGCAGCGCACCTTCGACCATGGGCATCATCGGGATCTCGATAAGATCATCGGTTTTCTGCATCGTGAGGGAGATGAGGCGACGATCGAAGTCAATATCCTCCCATTTGAGGTTCAGGATGTCTCCCTTGCGGAGTCCTGTTCCGAAGGCGACGACGAGGATCGGCCGAAGGTGCGGCGCCGCCGCGTCCATCAGCCGTTGGATCTCCGCGCCGGAAAGTACGTATTTATGGCGCCACGAAGCTTCCCGGCAGAAGCCGACGCCCTTGACGGGGTTCCGATCCAGATAACCCTTTTTTATGGCTAGTGTAGTGTCTCAATAACGGGTTTACAATGGCAGATTTTGGAAAGGATTTGATCGACCTTCTTTACCCAGACAAAGGGCTTCGGTTCCCGATTATGAATGCGGATATATTCGTTAATCGCCCCGGTCAAATCCGGAACGCTGGCGAACGTCCCGCGTCGAATCCGTTTCTGGGTCAATTCGCCGAACCATCGTTCGATCATGTTCAACCAGGACGAACTCGTCGGTGTGAAGTGAAGATGAAAACGAGGATGTTTGGACAGCCACTCTTTGATAACTGGGTGAGTATGCGTCCCATAGTTATCCAGGATCAAATGAAGATCAAGACGGCGGGGAGACGACCGATCGATCGTTTGCAGGAACTTCAAGAACTCCTCATGGCGATGACGCGGATAGCAGGTGCCGATAATCGTCCCATCCAGCATGTTCAAGGCGGCAAAAAGACACGTCGTTCCGTTTCGCTTGTAGTCGTGCGTCATCGTTCCACAGCGGCCCTTTTTCATGGGCAATCCCGGTTGAGTTCGATCCAGGGCTTGGATCTGCGATTTTTCGTCGACGCACAAAACCAAGGCTTTATCAGGGGGATTCAAATAGAGTCCGACCACATCGGTCAGCTTTTCAACGAAGTGTTTATCCTTCGACAGCTTGAACGTTTTGATGCGATGCGGCTGCAATCCGTGGGCCTCCCAGACACGGGCCACCGTGGCATGGCTGACTCCAACCGCCTTGGCCATCGTTCGCGTACTCCAATGGGTCGCGCCGGGCGGATGAGTCTGCAGAGTCCGATCAATAATCGTTTTCACGGTTGCATCATCGGTTCGGCGAGAACTCCGGCCATGCGCCGCATCTTCGCCGATTCCGGCCGGGCCGAGTTTTTCAAAACGCGCCCTCCACAGAATGATCGTCGGACGGGAGATCCCGAGATCTTTGGAGATGGCGTTATTGGATCGACCATCCGCGGCCGACAAGCAGACCCGCGATCTCAGGACGACTCTCTGCGGAGTCGTTTTGGCGTTGACCCACGCTTCCAGGGTTCGCCGCTGTTCGGGGGGCATGGGCAAAACAGAGGTTGGCTTCCACATGGAGAGATCATAACACAAACCAGCCACCATTGTAAATATATTACTGAGACACTACACTAGATGATGCGATCATGCTCGGCCGAAATGAACGAAAGGCGATTGCGGGAAACGTACTGGCTCAGAATCAAGTTGGACACAGATAGTTGGGTGTGATAGGGAGGTATGTTCCTCCGCGAAGCGATTTCCTATGTCGATATCCTCCGCGGATCGGAATTCATCCGTTTCTTGACTCGGTTTACGCAATTCACCCGCTCAAAGATTTATGTTAAGATCAGACAAACGGCTAGAGATGAAAAATTACAAAGCTAGGGTCGCGACCTTACTCCTGCTCATCTTGCCGTTTTCCTTGTTTGCTCAGGGAGCCATGTCCGGGGGATCGAAGAACGATGCGGCGCCCCATTTCTCGCTCGCGAGTCGCTATGCGCCGGACGCTCCGACGGTTTCCGCCCTGGTGGTCTCCTCAGCGTTTTCGCAATCAACTCCTGCGGCGCCGTGGAGTTTGTCGTTCCGGTCCATCACCGGCGATTTCCTGAAGGACGCCGGCGAGATCTGGAGCTACCCATTACATATACGGACCCGAGACATCCTGCCGATTGCGGGCGTTGCGGTCCTGACCGGATTCATGATCGCGAACGACGAGGCGATCCATCGGGGATTTATCCAATATCGGATGGACCATGCTTGGGTCAAGGCCGTCAGCCCGGTCATTACCCAGATGGGATCCTATGGATCCTGGGCAATAGCCGCCGCGTTCCTCTTGTTCGGCAAGGAAGGCAGCAAGACCCTCGAGACGGGGGTTCTCGCTTCGAGCGCCATACTGCAAAGCGGGATCCTGATCACGTTCCTCAAAGGGGTGTTCGGGCGGCAGCGCCCGTTTTGGGACAATGGGGTTGACCGCTGGTCCGGGCCGGTCGGATTTTTTTCGAGGTTCGGAGCGGGGCAATATGGAAGATATGATTCCTTCCCCGGCGGACACTCGATGACGGCTTTCAGCCTGGCCACGGTCTTGGCCATGCAATATCAGGAGAGCGTCTGGGTGCCCATCCTAGCGTATACGACGGCCACGGGCGTGGCGCTGTCGCGGACGACCGAGAACAAGCACTGGCTCTCGGACTCGATGGTCGGCGGCGTCCTTGGCTACGTCATCGGCCGAATGGTCGTTCTCAACCACCGCAGCCGCTACCACATCCTCCCCACAGCCGGTATTGACCACGGCTCGTTATCCTTTGCCCTGACCGTTTCCGCCCGTTAACACGGCGGACAAGACCATCCTCGAGGCGACGTCCAAGAACCAGGAGGGTTTCCTATACCGACTCAGCCCGACATAGAAGCGAACAAAGTCCTTTAAAATCGGAAATAGTCCTGTTTCATAGGCCGATTCCTTAGGTGAGAAATAGCTCGATTTGTCTAACCGGAAGCTTTAAATCGCCGGTCCTCTGAAATCCCCCCTTATTTTCAGAGAAAAAATCCATTTTCTGACCTTCTGAGAACGCAAAGATTCTGGCACGATAATTGCTCTAATATTATGGAGGTAGTCTTCAGGTTTTAAGCTTATGGAAGCCTGATTTCACGAGACTCCTAGGCGAAAGACTCGCAGGATAGACCCATGGCCCTAGCCCCCAATAAAACGAAGATCGTGTGTACGATCGGACCGGCATCCGAATCGCCCGAAATCCTGAGACGAATGTTGCACGCCGGGATGAATATTGCCCGTCTCAACTTCTCGCACGGCGATTTTGCGTGGCATAAAACAGTGATCGAGAATCTTCGGCGGACAGCCCTTACGGACGGCAAGCGCGTGACGATCATGGCCGATCTCCCCGGCCCGAAATTGAGGATTGGGCAATTGGCTGAAGAGCCGATCGAGTTGAAGCGAGCCGATCTATTCACGCTGACCATAGACGATATTATCGGTGATCGGCGGCGCGTCTCTGTAAGCTTTCCGCGTCTGCTCGCAGTTACCAAGCGGGGCGACGGCCTTTTCCTCAACGACGGCAATATTCAGTTGGAGGTTGTCAAGGTCGCTGGCCACGATGTCGAGTGCCGCGTGCTGGTCGGGGGCGAGTTGCGCTCGCGAAAGGGGCTGAATCTCCCCGGAATCGACCTGGGCGTCCGTGCATTCACCGAACATGATCATGACTGCTTGAAGTTCGCATTGGAAAACGGTATGGATGCGGTCAGCCAGTCCTTCGTCGAGACGCCGGCCGATGTTGAGGCGGTGCGGAAGGCGGCAGCCGAGCTGGGGTATCACCCGTTCATCATTGCCAAGATCGAAAGGGCGGGAGCACTGGCCCAGATCGATGAGATTCTGAAGGCTGCCGACGGGGTCATGATTGCTCGCGGCGACTTGGGGGTAGAAACCCCCATGGAGAGAATTGCCGTGGTTCAGAAGCAAATCATCAGCAAGGCTAACCTACTCGGGAAACCGGCGATTACGGCCACGCAAATGCTGGAATCGATGGTCGACCATTACCGCCCCACCCGGGCCGAAGCCACCGATGTGGCTAATGCCATCCTCGACGGCACGGATTGCGTGATGCTTTCCGAAGAATCGGCTATGGGGAAGTTCCCGGTCGAGGCCGTAAAAATGCTCGTCAAGATCGCGGCCGCGACTGAGCCCTATCGCCCCGATGTTGGCATTCGAGAGGGCTTCGCCGACTACGACCGCGACAATGACGTTCATCTCGTGGATCTCATCTCGCGCAATGTCCGGCACACCGTAGCGCACCTCGGCCCGACGGCGGTCATTGTCCCCACGGTCACAGGCTACACGGCGCGGATGGTCTCCCGCTTCAAGCTGCCTGTTTGGATCGCGGCCATCAGCCCGGAAGAAGCAACCTGTCATGGACTTCAGTTCTCATACGGAGTGACTCCGGTTCATGCGCCGAAGCCTCCCCACGATTGGAAAGCATTTGCCAAGAGTTGGGTGCGAAGCGAGGGGTTGCCCCTGGATCTGGTGGTGCTGATGGAAGGTCCCTCCCGGCGCAATCCTCAAACGAACCCGCGTATGGAAATCATCGATCTGCGCCGTGGCGGCATAGGCCATGAAGCGCCTTCGCTGCCTGGATACAAAACGATGGAGCCCGAGGAGTAGGAAATCAAGATCATGCAAGATAATCCTTTGAAAAAATTGGGAATGCTCGGCCAGTCCATCTGGCTGGACTACATTCGACGAGATCTATTCGCCGGCGGCAGGCTCCGGCGCATGATCGAGGAGGATGGCCTGCGGGGGATGACCTCGAATCCATCCATCTTCGAGAAGGCGATTGTGGACAGCCACGATTACGACAAGGACATTCAGGCCATGGCCTTGAAAGGAAAAGGCGCTGAGACAATCTATGAAACCCTCAGCCAGCGCGACGTTCAGAGCGCCGCCGACGAGTTCCGGCCTCTCCACGATAGGACGGACGGCGAAGATGGCTATGTCAGCTTGGAGGTCAATCCCCACTTGGCGCACGACACGAACGGCACGGTGCAGGAAGCCCGCCGTTTGTGGGGCGCTTTGGATCGGCCCAACGTCTTTATCAAGGTCCCCGCTACGGCGGAAGGGCTCCCCGCCATCCAGCAGCTTATCAGTGAAGGAATCAACGTCAATGTGACATTGCTCTTTGGGTTGCCTCGTTATCGGCAAGTGGTCGAAGCCTACCTAGCCGGTATCGAAGCGCGTTCGATCCGGGGGAAAGCTGTGAGGCACGTGGCCTCGGTGGCCAGCTTCTTTGTGAGCCGTATTGATTCGCTGGTAGATCCGCTGCTGGAGCCGATCCTCGCGCAAGGCGGGAAAGAGGCAGACCTCGCGAAAGCCGTGCGCGGGCAAGTGGCGATCTCCAGCGCTAAGCTGGCCTATCAAATCTACAAGAAGATCTTCGGCACGATTCGGTATAAGAGTCTGATGGAAAAAGGGGCTCGCGTCCAACGGCTGCTCTGGGCCAGCACCAGCACCAAGAATCCGAACTACAGCGACGTGAAATACGTCGAGGCCCTCATCGGACCGGACACGGTCAACACGGCCCCGCCGGAAACTCTTGACGCTTACCGCGACCACGGAAAGCCTAAGGCCCGGCTCGAACAAGATGTCAGGGAAGCCCGCCGGGTGTTGGAGCTCCTGCCGGAACTGGGGATCAACATCGATAATGTGACGCGGCAACTTGAGGTCGAAGGAGTAGAGAAATTCATCAAACCGTTCGACAAGCTGATGGAGACCTTAGCCCAAAGGTCAGCACGGCCTTTGACGAGAGAGTCGTGAAAGTCAGCCCGTACGCCGGAAAGCCGGCCGAAGCATCAATGCTGGTGAATCTCCCCAAACTCGTCACGG
Organism: Candidatus Aminicenantota bacterium; assembly: GCA_003141555.1. Classification (GTDB taxonomy): domain Bacteria; phylum Acidobacteriota; class Aminicenantia; order Aminicenantales; family UBA4085; genus FEN-413. The sequence continues at coordinate 14,850 of PLMN01000018.1, read as the reverse complement.
CCTATTACGAGGAAACGCCCGATCCTTCGGTGCCGGAACAGCGGGTTGCCTTCGGCACCTCGGGACATCGCGGCTCCGCATTCGAAAAGTCATTCAATGAACAGCATGTCCTGGCCATCAGCCAAGCTATTTGCCTATTCCGGAAGCGGAAAAAGATCGATGGCCCCCTGTTTCTCGGCATGGACACGCATGCCCTTTCCGTGCCGGCTCTTGCGAGCGCGCTTGAAGTGCTGGCCGCGAATGGGGTCGACGTCATGATCGCCGAGGGGGATGAATATACCCCGACCCCTGCCGTATCCCACGCGATTCTCACATACAACCGCGGACGCAAGAAAGGGCTCGCCGACGGCATCGTCATCACCCCCTCGCACAACCCGCCCCATGACGGCGGATTCAAATACAATCCCCCAAACGGAGGGCCGGCGGAATCCGATGTCACCGACTGGATCGAGGCGAAAGCCAACGAGATTCTCGAGAAGGGCTTGCGGGGAGTGAAGAGGATTCCGTTCGAGAAAGCTCTTCGCGCTCCTACGACGCACCGGCATGACTTTCTCCATACTTACATAGCCGATCTCGGTCACGTGATCGACATGGACGCTATTCGCGGCGCGAAGATCAGGATGGGGGTCGATCCGCTCGGCGGCGCCGGGGTCCATTATTGGGCGCCTATTGCCGAGCGCTACGGGTTGAACCTCACGGTCGTGAACGAGGCCGTCGACCCGACCTTCCGCTTCATGACGGCGGATTGGGACGGCCAGATCCGAATGGACCCGTCCTCCCCTTATGCGATGCAAAGGCTCATCGGACTCAAGGATCGCTACGAGATCGCCTTCGCCTGCGACACCGACCACGACCGGCATGGGATTGTCACCCGGAGCGAGGGTCTCATGCCTCCCAACCATTACCTTTCCGTCGCCATCTCCTACCTCTTCCAACATCGGCCGAAGTGGCGCAAGGGATCGGCGATCGGCAAAACGGTGGTGAGCAGCCAGATGATAGACCGAGTCACCGCGAAGCTCGGCCGTAAGCTCTACGAGGTTCCGGTCGGCTTTAAGTGGTTCGTCGATGGCCTGCTCGACGGTTCGCTGGGATTCGGGGGCGAAGAGAGCGCGGGGGCGTCGTTTCTCCGTCGGGACGGCCGCGTCTGGACGACGGATAAGGACGGAATCGCCCCGGCACTGCTCGCGGCGGAGATCACGGCCCGGATGGGACGTGATCCCGGCGAGCTCTACCGCGAACTCACGCGCGACTTTGGTGAGCCAGTTTACGACCGAGTTGAGGCGCCGGCCACTCCCTCGCAAAAGGCACGGCTGGCTCGACTCTCGCCCCGACAAGTACGCCGGGCGGACTTGGCCGGGGAAAAGATCCAGGCCATCCTCACTCGCGCTCCCGGGAACGGCGCGCCCCTCGGCGGCCTAAAAGTTATAGCGGAAAGCGGATGGTTCGCGGCGCGTCCGTCAGGGACGGAAGATATCTACAAGATCTATGCGGAGAGCTTCCGGGGAGAGGATCATCTGCGTCGCATCCTGGAGGAAGCGCAGGCCATCGTCGACGAGACTTTGGGCGGGGCGCCGCGGCGGCCACGGCTTCCCGCCAAGGCAGCTTCAAAGCAGGAAATCATTATGGATAGACCATGAATGAACGAGCACAAGCGAGCCCTCCCTCCTCTTTCCCGCCGCCTGATGGGGACGGATTCGATTCTCTTAGCGAGCTTGCCCTGGATATGCGCTGGTCGTGGAACCATGCGACCGACGAAGTATGGCGGCGGCTTGATCCCGGGCTTTGGGAGTTCACTCAAAATCCCTGGGTCGTCCTTCAGACGGTCTCCCGGGACAAGCTCCGGCGCGCATCGGCCGATCCGACATTCCGCAAGAAGGTCGATGCGCTCTTGCAGGCCAGGCGGCGGGCGGCGGATGCCCCCTCCTGGTTTCAGCACGATCACCCGCAGCCGTCCCTGACCCGCATCGCCTATTTCTGCATGGAATTCATGTTGAGCGAGGCTCTGCCCATATATTCCGGGGGCCTTGGCAATGTCGCCGGCGATCAGCTCAAGGCCGCGAGCGACCTGGGCGTGCCCGTGGTCGGCGTGGGACTGCTCTACCAGCAGGGCTATTTTCGCCAGGTGATCGACAAGGACGGAGCGCAACAAGCCCTCTATCCTTATAACGACCCCGGACAATTGCCGATAACGCCTTTGCGGCAGGCGAACGGCGAGTGGTTGCGGTTGGAGATCGCCTTACCCGGATACTCGGTTTGGCTGCGTGCTTGGCAGGCCCAGGTCGGCAGAGTCAAGCTCTACCTGCTGGACAGCAATGATGCGGCGAATTTCCCCGCTCATCGGGGGATTACCAGCGAGCTCTACGGCGGCGGGCCGGAGATGCGCCTCAAGCAAGAAATACTGCTCGGGATCGGCGGATGGCGGCTGCTTGGCGCGCTCGACATCCGGCCGGAAGTCTGTCATCTGAATGAGGGGCACGCGGCTTTTGCCGTATTAGAACGCGCGCGCAGCTTCATGCAAGAGACGGCGCAGCCCTTCGACGTCGCGCTGGCCGTCACTCGAGCGGGGAACCTCTTCACCACCCACACGGCGGTGGACGCCGGATTTGATCGTTTCGCTCCGGCCCTCATCGAACAATACCTCGGTTGGTACGCTCAGAACAAGCTCGGCATCTCGCTTCATGATTTGCTGGCGCTAGGGCGCGCGAACCCGAACGACTCATCGGAGAGTTTCAATATGGCCTATCTGGCCATTCGCGGGAGCGGCGCGGTAAATGGCGTAAGTTGCTTGCATGGGAAAGTCAGTCGGCATCTCTTTGAGCCTCTTTTCCCCCGATGGCCAGCGGACGAAGTGCCCGTTGGGCATGTGACAAACGGAGTGCACATGCCGACCTGGGACTCCGCCCCGGCCGATGATCTTTGGACGGAAGCTTGTGGAAAAGACCGCTGGCTAGGGACGGTTGAGACCTTAGACCGGGATATTCGCCGCGTTTCGGACGCGAAACTCTGGCAATTTCGCACGGCCGCCAGCACCGCTCTTGTGGAATACGCCCGCGAGCGGTTGTTCAAGCAGCTCGCCGCCTCAGGGGCGTCACCCGAGGCGGTTGACGGCGCGAAGCATCTGTTTGATCCCAACGCTTTGACCCTCGGCTTCGCGCGCCGTTTCGTGACCTACAAGAGGCCAAATCTGTTGCTTCACGACCCGGAGCGATTGCTTCGCCTGTTAGCCAATACTCAGCGGCCCGTGCAGCTCATCCTTGCGGGCAAGGCCCATCCCGCGGACCAGGCGGGGCAGGCGCTGATTCAGGAGTGGATCCATTTCATTCGGCGGCCCGAGGCGCGCCCCCATGTGATGTTCCTGAGCGACTATGACATGCTTTTAACCGAGCAGATGGTGCAGGGGGTCGATCTTTGGATCAACACGCCGCGACGGCCTTGGGAGGCCTGCGGGACAAGCGGCATGAAGGTGCTCGTCAACGGAGGCATCAATCTCTCGGAGCTGGACGGCTGGTGGGCGGAAGCCTACACGCCCGAGGTGGGTTGGGCGCTGGGGGACGAGCGGGAACATGGCGATGATCCCGCGTGGGACGCCGCCGAAGCCGCGACGCTCTACGACTTGCTCGAACGGGAGGTGATCCCGGAGTTTTATGCCCGCGACGAACAGGGCCTTCCCGCCGCGTGGATCAAGCGGATGCGGGAAAGCATGGCCCGGCTGACGCCGCGCTTTTCCGCCGACCGAACGGTGCGAGAGTACACCGAAGAGCACTATATCCCCGCGGCTGCGGCTTATCGCCGCCGGGCTGCCGATAAAGGCGGCGTCGGCCGCAAGATCGTGAGCTGGCGCCGGGCGCTGGAGGAGGCATGGGCGGCGCTCCGCTTCGGCGAATTGAAGGTTGAGACCCGCGGTGAGCAGCACGTCTTTGAGGTCCAGGTCGATCTCCATGACCTCGACCCGAAGGCCGTGCGCGTCGAGCTCTGTGCCGACGGCGTGGACGGCGGTCCACCGGTCCGGCAGGAGATGAAGCGCGTCCGCCGGTCGGCTGTCGGGTCGAACGGCTCCGTTTTCGGCGCGGCCGTGCCCGCGGCCCGCCCGGCGAAGGATTATACGGCCCGGGTGATACCTCGGCGCGCCGGGGTGGCGGTTCCGTTGGAATCTGCTCAAATCCTGTGGCAGCGATGAGTTGCTAAGCGAGGCTTATAAAATGAGACGGGCGGCGCAACGCTTTGGGGCCATGCCCGGTGCCAAGGGAGTGACCTTTCGCGTCTGGGCGCCCCATGCCGAAAAGGTCTTTCTGATCGGAACTTTCAATGGTTGGAATGAAACCTCGACCCCTCTCTTCAATGAAAAAAACGGCTGCTGGTCGGTTGAGGTATTAGAGGCAAAAGCGGGAGATGAGTACCGATACATGATTCACGCTCCTGTTGATTGGAAGCTCCCTCCTCTCTCTCGCATCGACCCTTATGCCAGAAAAGTGATCAACTCCATCGGCAACGGAGTTGTCTATGATCCCGAAACCTTCGACTGGGGCAATCATACGTTCCACATGGCCACGGGAAATGAACTCGTCATTTATGAGATGCACATCGGCACCTTCAACGTGAAAGAAAAGGGGCATCCGGGCACGTTTGACAGCGCCATCGAAAAATTTCCCTATCTCCAGGAATTGGGCATTAATGCCGTGGAGGTGATGCCGATCGCGGAGTTTTTAGGCGATTTTTCTTGGGGCTACGATCCGTCCCATCCCTTTGCCGTTGAAAGTAGTTACGGCGGCCCGGATGCATTTAAGCGGTTTGTGAAGGCGGCCCATGAGCATGGGATCGCCGTCATCGTCGATGTCGTTTATAACCACTTTGGCCCTTCGGACCTTGATTTATGGCGCTTTGACGGTTGGAGCGAAAATGGAAAAGGGGGGATTTACTTTTACAATGATCGCCGCTCACAGACCCCCTGGGGCGAGACGCGCCCTGATTATGGCCGGGGCGAAGTGCGCCAATACATCCGCGACAATGCTCTGATGTGGCTCGAGGAGTACGGTGCCGATGGTCTCCGCTGGGACATGATCGTCTATATTAAAAGCATTGACGGCAACGTCGGCAATCCGGCGAATGACATCCCCGATGGCTGGAGCTTGATGCAATGGATCAACGAGGAAATCCAACGCCTCTTTCCCCATAAGATCACCATCGCCGAAGGGATGCATAAGAACCCTTGGGTTACTAAAGACGTGGGAGCGGGTGGCGCCGGCTTCAATGCCCAATGGGATGCCGATTTTGTTCACCACGTTCGCCGGGCCGTCATTGCCCAAGATGATCGATATCGCGATCTAGGGGCAGTCAGCAAAGCCATTGAGCATCGCTACGATCAGGATGCCTTCAAGCGGATCATTTATACCGAGTCGCACGACGCGGTTGCTAATGGCCGGGCCCGCATCCCCGAGGATATCTGGCCAGGTAATGCGGACAGTTGGTTTTCCAAGAAGCGCTCTACGTTGGCCGGCGTGCTTGTTCTCACTTCACCAGGTATCCCGATGATTTTTGAAGGACAAGAGCTACTGGAAGATCGCTGGTTCCAGGATAAAGTCCCGATCGACTGGTCGCGAGTTAAGAACGAAAGCGGTACTCTCGGAATATACCGGGATATGATCGCCCTACGGCGCAATCTGTCGGGCGTGACGCGGGGGTTGTGTGGTCAAAATATCCATCTCTTTCATTTTGATGAGGGAGCCAAGATCATCGCTTTCCATCGCTGGGACAAAAAGGGCCCCACCGACAGTGTCGTTGTCGTAGTGAATATGATGAATCAAAACCGTAATGGTTATGTCATCGGTTTTCCGCGGGCCGGATTATGGAAAATGCGATTTAACAGCGACTCCCGTTGTTACGACCCAAATTACGCCAATCATCCCGCCCCGGACGTCGAGGCCCAAGAGGATGGATTCGATGGGCTGCCCTGCTCGGGCAAGATCTCCATCGGGCCCTATACGGCGATCATCTATTCGCAGGAGGCATAGGAATCTCGCTATGGAAATCTCGAAAGGAACCCTGAATCTTTTGAATCAAAGAGCCTCCGGCATACTCCTCCATCCAACCTCGCTTTCCAACCGCTTTCCCATCGGTGATCTGGGGCCCGCGGCAACGGCCTTTGTGGATTTCTTGGTCCAGAGCGGACAGCGTTGGTGGCAGATGCTTCCCATCGGCCCAGCAGGGGAAGAAAATTCGCCTTACCGGTCACGGTCTGTCTTTGCGGGGAATCCGCTCCTGGTGAGCCCCGACCGGTTGGTGGAGCAGGGGCTCCTTGACCGCCAGGATATCGAGCTTCCCCTCTCCTGGGGCGAGGGAAAAGTGAACTATCCCGCGGCGGCACGTTTGAAGCGGCGATGGCTAAAAAAGGCATTTGAGCATTTTGAAATTAACAAGCAAACCGGCGGGCAATCTGAGCTCGACGCATTTGCCCGCACGGAGTCTTTCTGGCTCGAGGATTTTTCGTTGTTTTCGGCAATTCAGGGGAAAGAGGGCACTTCGGATTGGACCCGATGGAGCCAAGGGCTGCGAACGCGCCAGCCGGACGACGTCATTCGCGCGCAGAAATACTTTGCCGAGGACATCCGTTACCATCAGTTCGTCCAGTGGCAGTTCTCCTTGCAGTGGAACGGGCTTCGGGCTTACTGCAGGTCTAAGGGAATCCGGCTGATTGGCGATATTCCCCTGTTCGTGGCGCACCAAAGCGCCGATGTGTGGGCTCATCCCGGGCTTTTCAAACTGGATGCACATGGAAACCTCACGGTGGTCGCGGGAGTTCCTCCCGATTATTTCTCGAAAACAGGGCAGGTATGGGGTACTCCAGTTTACCGCTGGGAAGCGCTTCAGAAGCAGAACTACAAGTGGTGGATCGAACGCCTGCGGACAGCTGGGGGGCGGTTCGATGTCAATCGGCTGGATCACTTCATCGGCTTTGTCCGCACCTATGAAGTGCCTGCCCAAGCCAAGACGGCCGCGAACGGGCGATACCAACCTGGCGGAGGAGCTCCGTTTTTCGAAGCCGTCCGCGCGGCCCTTGGGGAATTGCCTTTGATCGCGGATGATCTCGGTGCCATGACGCCGGACGTGGCGGCTTTGCGGGATCAACTTCAGATCCCGGGCGTACGGGTGCTCCAATTCGAGTTCGGCTCAAATATCGAAATCGATTCCCTATCGCCGGAATCGCCTCCGACGCAATCCGTGGTCTATACCGGAACCCATGATAACGATACGACGGCAGGCTGGTACCGGAAGCTGCCGAGCCCGCAACGCCAAGTCCTGCAAGAGCGTTTGGGAGCCAATCGCCGGGAGATGATCTGGGCTATGATCCGTGTCGCGCTGGCATCGCCAGCCGAGATCGCCATCGTTCCTGCCCAAGATCTCCTGGAACTGGGGTCGGAAGCACGAATGAATTTTCCCGGAATTGCGAAAGGAAACTGGCGATGGCGCCTGAAGGATGGCGCCCTGACTCAGGGACTCGCCCAAAGGCTGCGAAGCATGACGATAACGTATGGGCGATTGAAGAGTGATGATCCCCCCCCAGCTCCCCGGTCTCTTGAAGATAAGACAGATGACCTGTTCAAGCGAATCACACTGATATTGGGAATGTTGTTTCAAGAATTGCCGCATGGGATCTTGTCGCGGGGTGATGACTGGCTGCCAAACAGACACGGCTTGCGTTGTTGAAGGAGAGGAATCATGTCCGCTTATGCTCGTCCCCATTGGAACAGGCCGCCCTTCAAATCGGCGGCCCTCAGCGGCGCCGCGGACCCCGTTCTTGCCCGATGGGCCATCGTGCTGGCGGGAGGCGAGGGCACGCGGATGCGTCCCTTGATCAATGACTGGCTGGGCGAGGCCCGGCCCAAACAGTACTGCACGTTCGTCGGTTCCCGCTCCATGTTTCAACATACGATTGACCGGGCACGTTCGGTCGTTCCCGAGGAACACGTCGTGACGATTATTGGACGGGGCCACCGCAAGTTCATGACCCAGGCCGAGAATGAGCATATGCCCGGGGTAGTCCTCGAACAGATGAATAATCTCGGTACGGCGCCGGGAGTGTTCTTACCCACAGCCTACGTGCTTGCGAAAGAGCCGGAAGCGACGGTCCTGATCCTTCCTTCAGATCATTTTGTGCACCCCGAGGACAAGTTTCGCGACCACATCACTCACGCGCTCGAGCAGGCCGAGAAGTATCTCGACCGGCTCATCCTCGTCGGCGCGATTCCCGATCGGGCTGAAACCGATTACGGGTGGATAGCCCCGGGCAAAACGCAGACATATTGGCCCGGCCCGCCGGCCCATGAACCGCTGCAAGTCATGTATTTTCAGGAGAAACCCAGCGAGAGAGAGGCCTCCGCGTTGCTCCGGCAAGGGTGCCTCTGGAATACCATGGTGATGGCCGTCAAGGCGAAGACTCTTTGGACATTGGGCCGGCAGTGCCTGCCCGAGATGATGAGCAAATTCGATAGGTTCCTTACAGTGCTGCGTTCCATACACACGGGATGGCTGGACCCCGATTTCGAGTCGACTGCCTTGGCGACCGTCTACAACGATCTCTCGCCGGCGGATTTCTCGAGAGATATCCTTCAGCACGCTTCCGAGCGAAGCATGGTTCTGCCGATGGAGGGAGTGGCCTGGAGCGATTGGGGACGCCCTCAGCGCCTGACCGAGACGTTGGTCAGCCTCGGCTGCCGCTCGTTGCTGCCGCCTCGCCTTCTTGAGAACGTCCGGGAATCGGCGACGTCGGCCCGCGAAGTCAGATGAAGAGAGCGATCCCGATCACGACATTGTTCCTGGATATCGGCGGCGTCCTGCTCACCAACGGGTGGGATCATCATGCGCGCAAACGAGCCGCCGCGAACTTCAAACTGGAGCGGGCCGAGATGGAGGAGCGGCATCAATTGAACTTCGATACTTACGAGGAAGGAAAGCTCACCCTGGAAGAATACCTGGGTCGAGTGGTCTTCTATCAAAAGCGGCCGTTCACCCGGGCTCAGTTTCGGCGCTTCATGTTCGCGCAATCGAAACCTTACCCCGAGATGATCGATCTGGCCACTCGGCTCAAAACCCGGCACGGGTTGAAGATCGTCGCGGTCAGCAACGAGGGCCGCGAGCTGAATGCGTACCGAATTCGGAGGTTTAAGCTGGACGCGTTTGTGGATGCTTTCATTTCTTCCTGTTTCGTCCATCTCCACAAGCCCGACGCGGACATTTATCGGCTGGCGCTGGACATCGCCCAGGCGCCAATCCGGCAGATCGTCTATATCGAAAACACCCCGATGTTCGTCCAGATCGCGGAAGGCTTGGGGATTCGGAGCGTTCTTCACACGGATTACCGGTCCACTTGCGCGAAGCTGGCTTCGCTCGGTTTGCCCGACGGCGGTTCGGACGCAACGCCATGAAAGGAGTTTAATGATGAATCAAGCGCACGGATGGATGACGGGCTGGATGGGCGGAGGGGGGTGGCTTTGGGCCCTGATAGGAGTCCTGGTGGTGGTCCTGCTGGTTGTCGTTATCGTCAAGCTCACCAAGAAATAAGCCGGTCGACTATGAATGATGAAGCCGCGGCGGCCGGCCCCATTTACACTTGTCCGATGCACCCCGACGTGCGGCAAAACCATCCCGGCCATTGCCCCAAGTGCGGCATGACGCTGGAACTCGAAAGGCCGACGGCGGGTCCGGATAACGTGGAAAACGCCGAGCTGCGCGGCATGACGAAGCGCTTCTGGATCGGCGCTGCTCTGACGCTGCCGGTCTTCGTCCTGGCGATGGCTCACGTGATCCCGGTCCTGGTCCGGCCATCCTGGATGGATAGCCGCGTCTCGCGCTGGCTGCAATTCGCCCTTGCCGTTCCCGTGGTCTGGTGGGCGGGCTGGCCGTTCTTCCGCCGCGGTTGGCGCTCCATCCTGACGCGTCACTTGAACATGTTCACCTTGATCGCCGTCGGCGTGGGCGCGGCCTTCCTCTTCAGCGCCGTGGCGATGATCGCGCCCGGCCTGTTCCCGCAGACGATGCAACACGACGGTCGGGTGGCCATCTACTTTGAAGCCGCCGCTATGATCGTCGTGCTGGTGCTCCTCGGTCAGGTGCTCGAGCTCCGGGCCCGAAGTCGAACGGGCAGCGCCATCAAAGCGCTCCTCAATCTCGCACCGCCCACGGCGCGGCAAATCGCGCCGGGTGGCGATCACGAAGTCCCGCTCGACCAGGTGAAAGTCGGCGATTGGCTGCGCGTCGTTCCAGGCGACCAGGTGCCCGTTGATGGCGAGGTGGTCGAAGGTCACTCCAGCGTGGAAGAGTCCATGATCACCGGCGAACCGCTCCCCTTGGAAAAGACCGTCGGCGATAAAGTGACCGGCGGCACCGTCAATGGCCCCGGCAGCTTTGTCATGCGCGCCGAGCGGGTCGGAAGCGATACGTTGCTCGGGCAGATCGTGAACATGGTCGCCGAGGCCCAGCGGAGCCGGGCGCCCATTCAGGGTCTTGCCGACAAGATCGCGGGCATTTTCGTGCCGACGGTGCTGGCGGTATCGGTGCTCACATTCTTCCTCTGGATGTGGCTTGGGCCGGAGCCGAAGCTCGCGCACGCCATTGTCAACGCCGTTGCGGTCCTGATCATCGCCTGTCCGTGCGCCCTCGGCTTGGCCACTCCCATGTCCATCATGGTCGGCGTCGGCCGCGGCGCGCGAGACGGCGTGCTCGTTAAAAACGCCGAGGCGCTCGAGCGATTGGAGAAGGCGACGACGCTCGTCGTGGACAAGACGGGCACTCTTACGGAGGGGAAACCCCATCTCATCGACGTCTTCCCCACCCGCGATTACGAGGCGAAGGAATTCCTGCGCCTCGCCAGCTCATTGGAGCAGAACAGCGAACACCCTCTCGCCGCCGCAATCGTGCGGGGGGCGAAGGAGGAAGGGATCGCTTTCGAGGCCGTGAAGGACTTTCGTTCGGTGACGGCGGGCGGCGTTCTCGGCACGGTCGCTGGTCGCGCGGTGATGGTCGGCAAACCGGATTTTCTGCGGAACGAAAAGATCACGGGTTTGGAACCGCTCGAGGCCTCGGCGGCAAAACTTCAAGAAGAGGGCAAGACCGCGGTGTTTGTCGCCATCGACGGAAAACCGGCGGGAATCCTGGCCGTTGCCGACCCGATCAAATCTACCACCGCCGATGCCATCCGCGACCTCCACGCGCTCGGGTTGAAGCTCGTCATGCTGACGGGCGACAACCGGCGGACCGCCACCGCGGTGGCCAGGCAGCTCGGCCTCGATGCGATGGAAGCGGAAATCGATCCCGCCGGAAAAGTCGCTCAGGTCAAGAAGCTGCGGGCGGAAGGCAATCACGTGATTATGGCCGGGGACGGCATCAACGACGCGCCCGCTCTCAGCGAAGCCGAAGTCGGCATCGCCATGGGCACCGGCACGGACGTGGCCATGCAAAGCGCGAGCATCACCCTCGTCAGAGGCGATCTCCGCGGCATCGCCAAGGCCATCCGCCTGAGTCGGGCCACCATGCGGAATATCCGGCAGAACCTGCTCTTCGCCTTTCTCTATAACGCGCTGGGCATTCCGATTGCGGCGGGGGTGCTATACCCGTTCTTCGGCTTGCTGCTCAGCCCGATCATCGCCGGGGCCGCGATGAGCTTGAGCTCCGTGTCGGTCATCGGCAATGCCTTGCGTCTGCGGAAGGTGAAGCTGTGATCGGGGCGCCCCATATGTTCACCCGTCTATCGGCGGCGTCCTGCTCACCAACGGGTGGGATCATCATGCCCGGAAGCGCGCGGCGAGGAACTTCAAGCCGAAGTGGGCCGAGATGGAGGAGCGGCATCAATTGAACTTCGATACTTACGAGGAAGGAAAGCTCACCCTGTCCACGTTTGCGAAACTGGCCTTGTTAGGATTGCGGAATGACGAAGGAGTCCTTCATGCCGGCGGCTAGCCCATGCATCCTGACGATCAACGGCGGCTCGTCGAGCATCAAGTTCGCGCTGTTCGAAGCGGGTGGTGCGCTCCGACGGATTCTGGAGGGCGGGATTGAGCGGATTGGTCTACCGGACGCCGCCTTCCGGGTGACGGGCTTGGACCAGGCGGACGACGTTTTGCGGACGGTGGCGGCGCCGGATCACACGGTGGCGGTGGGCGCTTTGATGGACTGGATTGAGGAACGCCGTGCGGGTGATGCATTGACCGCGGTGGGGCATCGCCTGGTGCATGGCGGGCCGAAGTATAGCGAGCCGCAGCGAATCACGGCGGAAATGATCGAAGATCTGCGCCGGCTCAGCCCCTTCGATCCGGAGCATCTGCCGGAAGAAATCCAGTTGACCGAAGCGTTTCATCGCCGGTTTCCCGACCTGCCCCAAGTGGCATGTTTCGACACGGCCTTTCACCATGACCTGCCGCGCGTGGCCCGAATGTTGCCGATCCCGCGCCGCTTCGAAGCGCAGGGGGTGCGGCGTTACGGGTTTCACGGGTTGTCGTATGCGTTTCTCATGGGAGAGCTGGCCCGCCTGGCCGGAACGGAAGCGGCGCAAGCCCGGGTCATCCTCGCCCACCTCGGCAATGGCGCGAGCCTCGCGGCGGTGCGGGGCGGCAAATCCATGGACACAAGCATGAGTTTCACCCCGACAGCCGGAGTGCCGATGAGCACCCGCTCGGGCGATCTCGATCCCGGACTGGTTTGGTATCTGGCGCGCACCGAGGGCTTCGATGCAAAGCGGTTCAACGAGATGGTCAATTTCCAGTCCGGGCTGCTCGGCGTATCGGAGACCAGTTCCGACATGCGCGATTTGCTCGACTGCGAAACGCAGGACGTTCGGGCGGCCGAAGCGATCGCGCTGTTTTGCTACCAGGTCAAGAAATGGATCGGGGCGTTCGCGGCGGCCTTGGGCGGACTGGACACGCTGGTTTTCGCTGGCGGCATTGGAGAGAATGCGCCCATGGTCCGAGCCCGGATTTGCGAGGGGCTGGGATTCCTTGGAATCAACCTCGACGAAAAGCGCAACATGGCGAATGGCGGTTTGATTTCAATAGATGCCGCTCCGGTCGCTGTCCGCGTCATTCGCACAGACGAAGAACTGATGATCGCGCGCTTGGTGTGCCGCGCACTCGGACTTGGCATGACTCGTGAAAGAAGGAATTCCGACCATGCGACGAAATAGTTCTCTCGGCTCGACCCGTTTTCGGCGGGCGGTGTCCCCGCATAATCCACATTCGGGTTGTCCCCCGTAGCGAAGTTGCCCCTACAGGTGCGCTATGAGTGTTGGCACCCGTACAGATCGCGGTGAAATGGATTTCTCAAATACGCTATCAGCCGGGCGACAACAGCGAACAAAAACGAACCTCAAAGAAAGAAAGGACAATTATTATGCTAAACAAGGCCAAAACACTAATGCATTACAAATTGAAAGGTCTCGACGGGGAAATAGGGAAGGTCAAAGAATTCTACTTCGATGACAAGCACTGGGCGATTCGCTACCTGGTCGCCGAAACAGGAAACTGGCTTATGGGCAGGCAGGTGTTGATCTCCCCGTATGCGCTGATCGCCGTGAATAAAGAAGAGCAACACATCGCCATCGATTTGACCAAAAAGCAGATTGAGGATAGCCCATCCTTGGACAGTGACAAGCCCGTCTCGCGACGATTCGAGGAGGCCTACCATGGGTATTATAGATGGCCGATGTATTGGGGCGGCCCATACATGTGGGGGGCTTATCCCTATATTGAGCGGGACCGCGAAAAATGGACAAAATCCACCCAAAGTGAGAAAGCGTGGGATCTCCATTTGCGCAGCACTCACTATGTGAGTGGCTACCATATCCAAGCCGCAGACGGCGAGATTGGCCACGTCGAGGATTTTATCGTCGATGACGAGACGTGGGTGATTCGTTATCTAATCATCGATACACGGAACTGGTGGCCAGGAAAAAAGGTCCTGGTTTCCCCGCAATGGATCGAGCGCATTAGTTGGGAGAAGTCGAAGATCTTCATAAATCTTTCCCGCGAGACCATCAAACAGTCACCGGAATACACGGAAGAGTCTCTGCTAACTCGGGATTATGAGACCGGACTGTATCGACATTATGATCGCCAAGGATACTGGGTCGATAAACCGGTTGCCAAGTAGCATTAGAAAGGGCTTTCTTATATACGTGGCTTGCTCAACCGTGAAACGCGGGACGTGCGGGCGGCGAAAGCGGTCGCGCTGTTTTGCTACCAGGTCAAGAAATAGATCGGCGCCTTCGCGGCTGCGTTGGGCAGACTGGACACGCTGGTATTCGCTGGTGGCATTGGCGAGAATGCGCCCACAGTCCGAGCGCGGATTTGCGAAGGGCTGGGATTTCTTGCAATCAAACTCGAAGAAAAGCGAAACACAGCGAATGGAGGTTTGATTTCCGCGCCAGCCGGTCGGGTTATGGTCCGCGTCATTCACACGGATGAAGAATGGATGATTGCGAGCATGGTCTGCTGCATTTTGGATCTGACGATGAAAAAGGAACATGATCATGAAAGCTAAAAAGGTGTCTCAAGGGAGCATTGTTATGAAGCCGAAAAATGAGGGTAAGAAAAACATCGTAGTGAAAGCGGAGAAGGTGAATAAAACGGACCAGCCGTTATCGCCTGATCTGCTGCGAAAGATGAATGCGTATTGGCGTGCCGCGAACTACCTCTCCGTCGGCCAGATTTATCTCCTCGACAATCCCCTGCTGAAGGAGCCGCTGAAACTGTCGCACGTGAAGCCGCTGGTGGTCGGACACTGGGGCACGACGCCGGGCCAGAATTTCATCTACGTGCACTTGAACCGGGTCATCAAAAAGTACGACCTGGATATGTTCTACATCGC
>PLMN01000026.1 GCA_003141555.1 Candidatus Aminicenantota bacterium | reverse complement strand
TTCGCCATCATAGAAGGGGACACGGAACCCCGAATTCTCTTTGCCGACGGAAATTGAGTATTCCGTGTCCCCTTTTTCAATCCCTTGCTTCGCTCGGGATGACGTTTTTCAGTATATGCGCAGGCCGGCGTAGCCGACCACTTCCCGGTCGTCGCCCGTCCGGTCGCCCGACGTGGCGTACATGACGAGCTCGGCCTTTTCCGCTCCAAGCTCTTTCGCCGCGATCAGCGCGGCCGCCGTCGGCTGGAAGCCGCACATGCTGATGTCCTCGGCCCTTACCACGTCGAACAGCCCCCGGGGGTCGAGGGTGAGGATTTTGCGGATGGCAAGAGCGTCCCGTGTCTCGGCCTCCCGCCGGCTGAGATAATGGCTCATGTCCGTGCTGGCCACGATCAAGACGTCCCGACCGAGACCCCGAATGCCGGCTGCGACCGCCCGGCCGAGGTCCTCGAGCTGGTCGAAAGTCGCCAGGTAGGAAACCGCCACGGGGACCATCGAGATCCGAGGGTTGAGGTATTGGAGGAACGGAAGCTGGACTTCGAGGGAATGCTCCTTTTCATGAGCGGCGGGATCGACGACGGCGTAGCGCCCGGCCTTTCGAATGGCCGCGGCCAGGTCCTTCTCAACCGGGACGAGGCCGAGCGGAGTTTCCCACGAGCCATCCTCCATCAGGGCGAAGACCGGCCGGATGGGCCTGTGGCTCGGAGCCAGGATGACCAAACGGTCGGGAATCACGACCGAGGAATAGACGGCCCCCGCCACGGGACCCGAATAGATGTACCCCGCATGGGGAGCCACCACGGCCTTAGCCGGAATCTTGTCCGCGGCAAGATCGATCAGTGTGCTCAACTGCTCTTTGAGCTGGCCTTTCGAGCCCGGATAGAAAGACCCCGCGAACGCCGCTTTTCTTCTCATGGATTCTCCCCCTCAGGAGCCGGCCGGTCCCTCGTTTTCCTGGAAAACGAGGCCGCGGCCTTCGAGCTCCCGGAGAATGGGTCCGTAGATCTCGCGATGAATGGGAACGCAGACGCCCTTCCGCGAAATCCTGCCGTCCAAGACGAGCTTGGCCCCGACAGCGGCCGGAAGCCCGACGGTCCGGGCCATCGACGAATCGCCGCCGGGAAGGCCGTAGTCGATCAGGGTCGAGATGGCCGACCGTTCTCCGCCGTCGGCGGCGGCGTAGCGGAACTCGTGCCGGAGGATGATCATGTCCCGCTCTCCCTCGGCGTAGCGAAGCTTGTCGAGCATGAGGCCTTCGAGGACTTCGAGGGGCGAGCCCTGGTCTAGGGGAATCGGCGCCTCGGCGAGCAGACCGAGCCATTCCCAGCGATCCAGGACCGCGGATCCGGCGGGAAGCCTCAGCCTCTCCGGGAGGGCGGTCTTCAGGTCCGAAGCCGGCGGCAAGCCCGTCAGCTCTCGCAGCAAGCCGCCGAAGGTCTTGCCTCGGAGGTCCCTCCCGGCTTGGCCGAGAAGACCGACATCGGCGATCTTTTTCATGGTCGCGCACCAACCGGGGTATCGCAGCGTCCCGCGGAACATCGTCCGGGTCTTCGGGATTCCGTAGAGCCCCGCATAGGACAGGGAGTCCCGATTGGGATAGCCTTCGAAGGTCCCCAGGCCCTCGACGTTCACCATTTCGTAATGGGCGAAGAGCTCGGGACCGGGGATGAGAGTCTCCCGGCCCTCTTTGAGGTAATGCGCGGCGTTCGTGCCCGCCAGGAGCACGCCCCGCGGGCTCCACGAGAACTTATAGCCGAAGGGATTGGTGTTGGATTCGGGCGCGGGCAGGCCGCCGCACCAGGAGGTGAATCCCAGGACGGTCCCGCCCTCGTCCCCGATCCTGTGGATGACCCGCATCGCCTCCATGTGGTCGATGCCGGGATCCAGCCCGACTTCGTTCAAGAGCGTGATCCCCGCCCGGCGCGCGTCCGCGTCGAGACTTTTCATGGCCTCGCTCGCATAGGACGTCGTCACCATGTTCCGGTGGAAGGCGATGCAGTGCTTCGCCACCACCGGGTGGAACGCATACGGGACAAGGCTGACCACGAGATCCGCGCCGGCGATTTCCCGTTTCAGGGACTCGTCGCTCCTGAGGTCGAGGGCAACGGCCTCGGCGCGCGGATGCGACCCGGCCAGGGCCCGGGCTTTGGGAAGCTCCACGTCCGCGATCCGGACCTTGATCTCAGGAAATTCCAGGAAATATCGGACGAGGGGTCCGGCTACGAAGCCAGCGCCCAGAACCAGGATCATCGTCATGCCCGCGCCTCCGGAACCCGGATTATTTCAGAAAGTCGGCCATATATCGGTAGGCCGGGGTGAACTCTCCCCTGAAGAGGATCACGGCCTTCTTGATCGGCAGGGGAAGCTCGCAGTCCTCGAAGGCTCCGCGGAAGTCCGCGCGCGCGAGGGCGGGCATGAAAGGCATGAGCGACTGGCTGAAGAAGACGGAGGATTCGAGCGGGATCTCCGCCGGAAGGTTGTAAACCGCCATGATGACGGGCCCGTTGCCCTGGACGCCGGGAATCGCCGCGTCGGCCGCCGGGTCATAGACATAGACGGGATCTCTCGGGTCCGTGTCCTTGATCGTGCATTCCATCGCCCCGTTGATGTCGCAGGAAATGTCGCCGATGACCTTCAAGCGCGGCGCTTCGGCGCCGCCGTAGAGCGCTCGGAGGTACTTTTTGGTGACGAAGCGCGGGTAGCGGGGAGTCCAGTAGAGGCCGTTGATGAGCATGTTCAGATGGGGGAGGTATTTTTCCAGGATGGGCTCGTACGCTTCTGGATGATCGTAGTAGTCCTGGAGATCGAAGGCCACGGCCGGGTTGCGGGGCCGGACGAGATGCTCCTCGCGGAAGACGACTTTGTAGACGCGATGGGGAGAGAAATCGCCCCGGCGCAGAAACTCGTCGAACTCCAAGGGATCGATGTCGTTGCCGGGCAGGAGGTCGAAGATTTCCTGGGCGCCCTGGGAGACATGCCCGTAACCCAAAAAGCCGCAGATGAACGGCACGAGGGAGGGCGGCAGGCCCTTCCGCCGAATGCCCTCACCGATGTCCACGATCTCTTCCTTCGCCTCGACAAGGCTCTGATAATAAAGCGTTTGCCGGACACCGCCGAACGGGCTATCCATCCCCTCGGCCTTCAGCCGCCGGTCTAGGGTCCAGAGCGAATCGATCATGCCCGCCGCGCCGGCCTGGCGGCCGAAGAACATCAGCCGGCGGCCCTTTTCGTCGACGATCCGCTCGAAATCGATCAAGCTGGCCTTGCGCTCGATCAGGGACTTCAGCATCGGCATGTTTCCCGGCTGTCCCTTGATGGTATGCGAGAAGAAGACATAGGTCTTGCCCTCCTCGAAAAAGGCCGCCGGGATCTCCTTGATCCCAAGAACGACCGAGGCCGGAACGAGGCTGTCCTGGACCTCCGCCCCCTCGAGGTTGAAGTCCTCGTCCGCAAAGACGCGGATCGGGGACGGCTGGATCAACACCTTGAGGCCGTGAACCCTGATGAGCTCCCGGACATGGCTGGGGATCAGGGGAACGCGGCGCTCCCAGGGATTTCGGTCTTCCCGGCGGATGCCGATGATGTTGGGCATAAGTGCATCTCGCTTGCGGAAATATTATATGATGACGGGAAATTATGTCATAAATGCCCGGTCCGGTCAATTTTCCGGCCGGGCGAGGCGGTCCGCCTCCTATTTCTTTTGCCCCGGAGGGTGATTATAATAAGACCCGCCATGATCCGGTTCACCAACACGCTCTCCGGCGCCAAGGAGCCGTTCGTTCCGCTCGTCCCGGGTGAGGTCAAGCTCTATACCTGCGGTCCCACGGTCTACGACGAGGCCCATATCGGCAATTATCGGGCCTATATGTTCGAGGACCTGCTCAAAAGATTCTTGAAATACAGCGGATTCCGGGTCACCCACGTGATGAACATCACGGACGTGGACGACAAGACGATCCGGGGGGCGAACGCCAAAGGGGTCGGGCTCGAGGAATATACCGCCCCCTTCATCCGGGCGTTCCACGAGGGCCTGGCCGTTCTTCGGATCGAGCCGGCCGACGTCTACCCGCGCGCCACGGCCCACATTCCGGATATGGTCCGGATCATCAAAGGGCTGCTCGAGAAGGGAGTTGCCTACCGCAAGGACGGGTCGATTTATTTCAAGATCTCGCGATTTCCCGACTACGGCCGGCTGTCCAAGTTCGACCTCTCCGAGCTTCGCCCGTCCGGGAGGATCGAATCGGACGAATATGAAAAGGAAAGCATCCAGGACTTCGCCCTGTGGAAAGCGCCGAAGGAAGGCGATCCCGTCTGGGAGACCGAGATCGGGCCGGGGCGGCCGGGCTGGCACATCGAATGCTCGGCCATGAGCGCCCGCTACCTCGGCCAGCCGTTCGATATCCACTGCGGCGGGGTGGACAATATCTTTCCCCACCACGAGAACGAGATCGCCCAATCCGAAGCCTTTGCCGGGCGGCCGTTCGTCAATTACTGGCTCCATTGCCACCACCTGATCGTGGATGGGGAAAAAATGTCGAAGTCCAAAGGAAATTTTTATACGATTCCGGATCTCGTCCAAACCCGCGGGATCGACCCCATGGCTCTTCGCCTTCTCCTCGTCTCGACCCACTACCGCAAGGTCCTCAATTTCACGTTCGAGGCCCTCGACCAGGCCGCGGCGGGCTTGCGCCGGATCAGAGATTTTCTATTCGAGCTCGAGACCCGCGCCTTTCCCGCCGGCAGCTCGCCCGAAATCGCCCTTCTCCTGGTCGACACGAGGGCCAAATTCGATGAAGGCCTGGCCGACGATCTGAACATTTCCATCTCCCTGACCGCCTTGTTCGAGCTCATCCGGAGGGTCAATGTCCTAATCAAGGAGGACCGGCTCGCGGCCGGTGACGCAATTGCCGTCGCGGCCTACGTCTATTCCCTGGACGGCGTCCTCGGAATCATGCCCCCGAGGCCGGGCGAGCGGGATCTGCCCGCGGAGCTCCGGGCCAAGGTCGAGGCCAGGGAAAAGGCCAGGAAAGCCAGGGATTTTTCCCTGGCCGACAAGATCCGCAAGGAGCTCGCCGCGGCCGGCGTCGTCCTCGAAGACACCAAGGACGGCGTGCGATGGAAAATCGTCCGGACCTCCGGCGGGAGCTAGGCCGGCGCGGGGAAGAGGCGGCGGCTTCACATCTCGAACGGCGGGGTTATAAAATCCTGGCCCGGGGGGCGCGGCTCCTCCGGGGCGAAATCGACATCGTCGCCCGACGGCGCGGGATCCTGGTTTTCGTCGAGGTCAAGACCCGCTCCGGGACGGGCTGCGGCCGTCCTGAGGAGTCGGTCACGCCCTCCAAACAAGCCCAGCTTCGGAGGCTCGCCCAAGCATTCCTCGTCCGCCATCGCCTGGGCGACGTCCCGTGCCGTTTTGACGTGATCGCGGTCCTCTTCCCGGAAGACGGGCGTCCCGTCGTCAACCACTTCGTGGACGCTTTTTAGCCGGGGGCGAAGATCGCGCTCCCCTTCCGGCCCGGCGGCCCGTTTTGGCCCTCACCTCGATCTTTTCCACGCGAGAGCGGTCCGGCGACAGGCGGAGCAGATCGGCGATGCTTGCCTTGAGGACGGGATGGACCGCCCCGGCGGCGATCTCCGCGAGAGGGACAAGGACGAAATTGCGCTCTTCGAGCCGCGGATGAGGGACGGACAGGGAGGGGCTCCGGACTACCGCGGGACCCGCGAGCAGGATGTCGATGTCGATCACTCGGGGACCGTTCGGCGGCGCAGCGCGGCGCTTCATCCCCTTTTCGATGGCCTTGGCCGTTTTCAGCATCTCCCAGGGCGAAAGCTCGGATTCGACCTCGAGGACTTGATTCAGAAACCAGGGCTGGTCGGCAAAGCCCACCGGCTCGGTCCGGTACAAGGCCGAAGCCCGGAGGATGACGATGCCTTCGGAAGCAAGGAGGCGCCGCGCCCGTTCCAGGTTTATCGCCGGGCTGCCCAGGTTGCTTCCCAATCCCAGATGATAGATCATATATATCACGCGTCCTCGGAAAATCGGCCGGCCTTCATTGTATGGAGTCCGGCCCGGCCCCGTCAACGGCGGCGTCCCATCTTCATTCCGGCTTGACTTTCCCGCGGCCATCTTCAAAAATAAGGTTTCGCAATCCCAACGTCGTTGTCGTCCGCGAGGAGAAACGAGATGAGGAAACGATCGCCCTGGCGCCTGATCATGGCCCTCAGCTTGGTTGGAGCGTCGGCCTTTGTCTATGCCCTGGATTACCTGGTCTTTCATCAGCCCCGGGATCTTTTCAACAGCCTGATCAAGGACATCGCCTTCCTGTTCGTCTACATCCTCTTCGTGATCCTCATCCTCGAGGAGATCCTGTCCCGCCGCGAAAAGCAGGGCATGATGAACAAGATGAACATGGTCATCGGGACGTTCTTCAACGACGTCGGACTCGAGATGCTTCGGACGTTCGCGACGTTCGTGGAAAACGCTTCGGACCTCGCGCCTCGGCTGGAGTTCGGCGGGCGCTGGGAAAAGAAGGACTTCCTGGCGGCCATGGAGGCCGCCCGCTGCTTCAACTACAAGGTCCATGTCAGCCCCGCCTCGCTCCGGGACCTGAAGACGATCCTCTGCTCGCACCGGGAATTCCTTCTCCGCCTGCTCGAGAATCCCAACCTCCTGGAGCATGACCGCTTCACCGACCTCCTTTGGGCGGTGTTCCACCTGATGGATGAGCTGGAGATGAGACCGGAAGATCTGGAGAACCTGCCCGAGGCGGACACGCTCCACCTCGCGGTCGATGTCCGCCGGGCGTATTCCCAGATCGCGAGTGAATGGCTGGCCTATGCCCAGCATCTCAAGGGAACCTATCCCTTCCTCTATTCGCTGGCGGCCCGGATCAACCCCTTCAGCAAAAACGCGTCGCCCTTCGTCGCGGCCTAGCGGCGGCGACGCACGGCGGCGGAAAGCCCGGCTCAAGCGCCGAGAAGGGGCAGCCGGATCGTGAACTCCGTCCCCCGCCCTTCCTCGCTCGCCGCCGAGACCGTTCCGCCGTGCAGCTGGATGATGTGCTTGACGATCGACAGCCCGAGGCCCGTCCCGCCGACTTTCCTCGACCGCGACTTGTCGACCACGTAGAACCGCTCGAAGATCCGGGGCAGATGCTCCGCCGGGATCCCGGCGCCGGTATCCCGCACGGCGAGGATGAAATCCCTTTCGTCCGCAGCCAGGGAGATCGTGACGTTCCCCTTGTCGGTATATTTGATCGCGTTGTCGACCAGGTTGATCAGCGCCTGTTCGAGGAGGAATGGATCGACCTTGAGGACGGGCAACCCGTCCGCGGACTCGATCCTGGCCTCCAGGTTCTTCTCCTTAAAGCGGGGCGACAGGATCCGGACGACGTTCCGGGCAAGCTCCCGCGGGTCGACCTCCCGGCGGTCGAGACGGTACCCCTGCTCTTCAAGCTCGGACAGCTTCAGGAGGTCCTCGACGATGGCCCGGAGCCGCTCGGCGTGCCGCTTCAAGATCTCCAGGGAGGCGGCGTTGACCCGGCCGGGCTCGTCCTCCAGCGTCTCGGCCGCGCCGAGGATGGCGGCCAGGGGTGTGCGCAGCTCGTGCGAGGCGTTGACGATGAAATCCCGCTTGATGACCTCGATGTTTCTCAGGTCGGTGATGTCGTGCAGGGTCAGGACGACGCCGCCCCGATCATCGAGGGCCCCGCCGGTGCAGAGGAGCGTCTTTTCGTCCACGCGGACCTCCGCGCTCAAGCGCTTCGACTCGTCCTGCAGCCGGGCGATGAACTCCTGGAGCCGCGGCTTCCGGACGACCTCCCAGTAAAATTTTCCCTCGGGGGCGGCGACATCCACGATCTTGCGGAAGGCCTCATTGGCCAGCTCCACCCGCCCTTCGGCATCGACGGCCAGGAGTCCCTCGTCGAGGGAAGCGAGAATGTTCGACAAGCTCTCCTTCTGGCGGGACACGTCGGCGAACAGCGCCTCGATCCTCCCGGTCATCAGATTGAAGGCTTCGCCGAGCTCGAAGAAGTCGTCCTTGGCGTGCAGCGTGACGCGCGTTCCGAACTTGCCGGCTTCGATCTCCCGGGCGGCGTGAGTCAGTTTCCGGATGGGCCGGATAATGTTCAGAGACAGGAAGAACGCCAGAAGGAGGGCGGCCAGGAGCATGAGGAGGATGGTCCGGCCGATGGTCGTCCGGAGGCTGCCCAGGAGCATGTCGATATTCTTCATGAGCAGGCTCAGCCGGAGGACGGCGACGATCCGGCCATCGTTCTCGAGCGGCAAGCCGACATAGAGCATTTTCTCTTCGACCGTCACGCTGTACCGCAGCGACCTGCCGATCCTCCCCTCTAGGGCGTCGGTCACTTCGGGTCGATACCTGTGGTTTTCCATCTTCCGGGGATCCGCCTCCGAGTCCGCGAGGACCGTCCCCGAGGGGTCGATCACCGTCACCCGCGCATGGATGTCCTTGGCCTCCCTCTTCAGGTAAGCATCCATATCGTCCGTTCGACCTTGATCGAGGAAGCCCCGGACATCGGTCGAGAGGGCCCGACCCAGGTATTCCAGGTCTTGGGCCAGGAGGTCCTGATAATGGGAGCGGATCGTGGAGAACGAAAACAGGGCGATCAGGGCGCCGACGGCCAGGAGGATGAGGGCATATCCGCCGAACACTTTCAGAAAGATGGATTTCTTCATTCTTCGACCTTGTATCCCACGCCACGCAGGTTCTTGACGAACGCCGCGGCCGGGCCGAGCTTTTCCCGAAGGTTGCGGATATGGACGTCGACGGTGCGGTCGAGTACGATTTTCTCGTCGCCCCAGACGTGATCCAGGATCTGGTCGCGCGTCAAGACCCGTCCCTTCCTGGCCGCCAGGAAGCTGAGGATCTTGAACTCCGTGGACGTCAAATTCACCGGCTGGCCGCCGACGCGGACCTCGAACTTCTCGAGGTCGATCCGGAGGACGCCCCCCACTTCGATGGACTTGGCGAGCTCCGGACCCTCGCTCCGGCGCAGAACGGCCTTGATCCGGGCGGCCATCTCCTTGAACGAGAACGGCTTCGTGACGTAATCATCCGCTCCCAGCTCGAGGCCCAGGATCTTGTCCGATTCTTCGGCTTTGGCGGTCATGATGATGATCGGGATCCGGCTCCAGGACTCGTTTTTCTTCAGCGCCTTGCAGATCTCGAAGCCGTCGGCGTCGGGAAGCATGAGGTCGAGGAGGAGAAGGTCGGGCCGGGATTTTTGAAGGGCGAGGAAAAACCGGTTCGCCTCCGGAAAATGGTCAACCGCATAGCCCTCTTTCCGGAGGAAGGCCGCGAGCAGGCTCGCGATGTCGGGCTCGTCTTCGATCAGAGCGATACGCGTTCGGGACGGGGATCGGAGATCGTCGACGCTCATGCCGGCCCCATTATAAACAAAAACGCCTCCCCGCAACAGGCGGCCGGCTCGGCTCAGGCCGGCCCGTCCCCGGGGCCGGGCTGGGCCTTGGCCTTCTCCTCGGCATGATGCTTGATGGTCTTTCCGGAGACGATGTAGATCACGTCCTCGGCGATGTTGGTGGCGTGGTCCGCGATCCGCTCCAGATGGCGGCTGACCAGGATGAGGCCCATTGCCCGGTTGATCGTCGCGGAATCTTCCATCATGTAGGTCAGAAGCTCCCGGAAAATCTGATCGTTGTATTGGTCCACGGAGCCGTCCCTCCGGCAGATGTCGCGGGCCAGCGCTTCATCCCCGTCGATGAAGGACTTGATGGCGTCCCGGACCATGCGCTCGGCGAGGACCGCCATTTCCGGAATGTCGAGCAACGGTTTGAGCGGAGGGCTCTGGAGAAGGGCCAGCGAGCGCTGGGCGATGTTCACCGCCAGGTCGCCGATCCGCTCGAGGTCGGAGCCGATCTTCATGGCCGAGGTGATGAACCTCAGATCAGAAGCCATTGGCTGACGAAGGGCGAGGAGCTTCATCCCGAGCTCGTCGAGGGTGATGTCGAAGTCGTTGGTCAGATCCTCCCCCCGGAAGACTTCCTGGGCCAGCTCGCCGTTGCGCTCCTTGAGGCTGCGGACGGCCAGGGCAATGGCTTCCTCGACATGGGCGGCCATGTGAAGGAGTTTCTTCCTCAAGTCGCGGAGCTCTTCATCGAACGGTCGATCCATTTGGACTCTCCTTCCCATGGGCCGGGGTCGTCATCCGAAGCGGCCGGTGACGTAGTCTTCGGTCAGCTTGTTGGCCGGGGCGGTGAAAATCTTGTCGGTCACGCCGAACTCGATGAGCTCGCCCAGCATGAGGAAGGCCGTGAAATCCGAGACGCGGGCGGCCTGCTGCATATTGTGAGTCACGATGATGACCGTGTATTTTTCCTTCAGGTGCTGGATGAGGTCCTCGATCTTGGCCGTGGCGATCGGATCGATGGCCGAGCACGGCTCGTCGAAAAGAATGACCTCGGGCTCGACGGCCAACGCCCGGGCGATGCACAGGCGCTGCTGTTGTCCCCCCGAGAGGGAAAACGCGTTCTCGTCGAGGCGGTCCTTGACCTCGTCCCACAGGGCGGCTTCGCGCAGGCTTCGCTCGGCAATCTCCGAGATCCGATCGCGGTTCCGGATCCCGTTGATCCGAAGGCCGTAAGCGATGTTGTCGAAGATCGATTTCGGAAAGGGATTGGGCTTCTGGAAGACCATCCCGACGCGCTTTCGCAGCTCGACGACGTCGACCTTGGGGCCGTGGATGCTCTGGCCGTCGAGAAGGACCTCGCCTTCCACGCGCGTCGCGGGGACGACGTCGCTCATCCGGTTGAGCGTCCGGATGAATGTCGATTTGCCGCAGCCCGAAGGGCCGATGATCGCCGTCACGCGGTTCGCGTAGCAGACGAGCGATATATCCTTTAGGGCCTTCGTGGCGCCGTAGTAAAAGTTCAAGCGGCGGGTTTCGATTCGGGGGATGAGGTCGGGCATGAGGGTTTACCTCTTCTTGCGGCGGAGCCGATAGCGGAGCAGCACGGCGCCCATATTCATTCCCAGGACGAAGACGATCAGGACCAGGGCCGTGCCGTAGGCCAGGGGCCTCGCCTTGGCGATGTCATGGTGCTGGGTGGCCATGATGTAGAGATGGTACGGCAGGGCCATGAACTGGTCGGACAGGGATCTCGGAAGAAACGGGAGGGAGAATGCGGCGCCGGTGAACATGATGGGCGCCGTCTCCCCCGCCGCCCGGGCCAGGCCGAGGACGGTCCCGGTCAGCATGCCCGGGAGGGCGTAGGGCAGGACGTTCGTCCGGATGGCCTGCCATTTCGTCGCTCCCAGGGCCAGGGACCCCTCGCGATAGGAATTCGGGATGGTCTTCAGGGCCTCCTCGCTGGCCGTGATGGTCCAGGGCAGGGTCATCAGGCCTAGTGTTAGGCCAGCCGAGAGGATAGACGTCCCGAATTTGAGGATATTGACGAAGAGGATGACTCCGAACAGGCCATAGACGATCGACGGCACGCCGGACAGGTTCCGGATCGCGAGCCGGATCATACGGTTGAGTCGCGACTTCCGGGCGTATTCATTCAGATAAATGGCGCTGAACATGCCCAGGGGAATCGCCAGGACCGCCGTGACGATCGTGACGAGGAACGTCCCCATGATGGCTGGGAAAATCCCGCCCTCGGTCATGCCCCGCCGAGGGGCTTGGGTCAGGAACTGCCAGGAGATCGCCCCCCCGCCCTTCTTGCCCACGTCATAGAGAATGAGAAGGAGGACGGCCAGGACGATATAGAGGCAGACCCGCAGGAGAAAGAACCCGATGCCCTGGATGATTTTCTTTCTTGTCGCGGGCTTGACGCTCATTGCTCCCGCTCCTGATACTTGCTGAGCACGAGGTCGGCCACGAGGTTCACGCCGAAGGTCATGATGAACAAGACGAGTCCGATGGCGAACAGGGCGTAATAATGGGTCGTGTAATAGGGCACTTCGCCGAGCTCGATGGCGATATTGGAGGTCATCGTCCGGACGGAATCCAGAAGGCCGTGGGGAAACGACCGGGCGTTCCCAGTGGCCATCAGGACGGTCATGGTCTCGCCGATCGCCCGGCCCATGCCGAGCATGAACGCGGCGATGATCCCCGAAAGGGCGGCCGGAATCTTGACCCGGACGAGCGTCTGCCAGCGAGACCCGCCGAGGGCCAGGGACGCTTCGGCATAGGCGGCGGGGACGGCGTTCAGCGAATCCTCGGAGATGCTGATGATCGTCGGCAGGGCCATAATGGCCAGCAGGACAGCGCCATTCAGGGCGTTGAGGCCGTTGGTCCGGCCGAAGAGCCCGGCCAGGAACGGCCCGAAGAGGACGATCCCCAGGAACCCGATGACGACCGAGGGGATGCCGGCCAGGATCTCCACGATCGGCTTGACGATCTCGCGCACGCGCCAATGGGCCACGTCCGAAAGGTAAGCCGCCACGCCCAGCCCGATGGGAAAAGCGATCAGGACCGCGACCAGGGTGACCATCACCGTGCTGACGATCATCGATAGGATACCGTATTCGGCCTTGACCGGAGACGTCGGATCCCAAGACGTGCTTGTCAGGAACTCCCCAATCTTCACTTCTCGGAAGGCCGGCACGGCCGAATACAGGAGCAGGGCGAAGATCCCGACCAGGATGATGATCGTCAGGACGCCATTCATCAGGAAGAACGTCCGGACGGCGGACTCTTTCAGGTTGCGCAGCCCTTGCTTGCTCATAGGGATCTTCTGCAGCTGCAGAATTACTTGAGGTTCTTGGCGTTCTCTTGCGTATATTTGGCGCCGATGGGATAGAACCCTTCCCGCTCGACAATCTTCTGGCCGTCGGGGCCGAGCTCGAACTGGATGAACGCGGCGATGTCGGCGCCGGGCTTGCCGTTGGTCGACTGGTAAAGGCCTCGGGAGATGGGATACTTGCCGGTGTCGACGGCGTCCTTGTCCATGGGCGAGAAGCTCTCGGCCTTGTCGTCCTTGGCGATGAGTAGGACCTTGAGGCCCTTCATCGGCTTGCCCGTGGTCTTGTCCAACACATATCCTACGCCGACGTAGCCGATCGCGGCCTCATCGGAGAGAACGCCCTCGATGATCTGGGCATTGCCGTTCATCTCCTTCACGTCCGAGGAGTAGTTCTTGTTCTTCAAGGCCGTCTCCTGGAGGAAGGTGTACGTGCCGGAATTGGACTGCCGGCCGTAAAGCGAGATGGGCTGGGCGTTGCCGCCGACGGCCCGCCAGTTCTTGACGTCGCCGCGGTAGATTGCGCCGACCTGGTCCATGGTGAGCTTGGTGATCGGGTTCTTCTCGTTGACGATGATGCTCAGGCCATCCACAGCGATGGTGAACGTCCGTGGTTTGACACCCTTCTCCCACATCTGGTTGATCTCCTTGGTGCTGATCTCGCGGGAGTGGTCGGCGACGTCGGTCGTGCCGTTGATCAAGGCGGTGATCCCCGTCCCGGAGCCGCCGCCCAGGACGGCGATCTTCGCCGCCGGGGTCCTGTTCATGTACTCCTCGGCCAGGACCTGGACGAGGTTGATCATGGTGTCCGAACCCTTGACCTGGATCATCTTCCGGCCCTGGGCGATCAGGATCGGGGTGAAGACGAGGGCCAGACCGAGCTGGGCCCAGGCGATGAGCTTCTTGTACTTTTCGTAAAACATATTGTTAAGCCTCCTTGCTTATGCGTCGATGCTTAGAACGAAAGGAAGAACGTCAGGTTGATGATGATGTCGCTCTTCTTCGCGGGATCCGTGTAGTTGTAGAACCAAACGTTCGGCTGGATCTTCCAGCTGCTGTGGACGGGGATCCAATCCACGCCGGCGATCACGATGCTCATGTCCTTGAGGCCGTTCGTGGAGTCGGGCTGGTACTTGTCATACCGGGCGAAGACCGCGATCTTGTCGGGGATGATCTTGTAGTTGCCGAAGATCGAGTAGCCGCCGACGTTGTAATGCATATTCTGGTTGATCATGTTGCCAGTGCCGGTTCCGTCGTCCACCTTGATCACGTTGTATTTCTGATCGTTATCGTACTTGAACCACTCGCCGCTGATGTTCAGGCCGGGGATCATGTCAAAGTAAACGTCGGCTTTATACAACTGGCCCGCTTCGGGCTTGTCGCTGAGCTTCTCGTATTCATAGTAGCCCGTGATGTTGAGCCCGGATACGGGGACAAGCTGGAGGTAGCCGCCGAACTTCTTGTACTTGTTGAGCTCGGGCTTGGAGTAGCCTTCGCCGTTCATCGCCATGGCGCCATAGCGCAGCTCCTTGGAGATCGCGCCCGTGAGGTTGACGCCGAGGTCGGCGCTCGAGGTGCGGATGTCGACGCCGGTGATGTCCTTGTAGCCGTCGAGAAGCGTCTTGGCCACGCTCCGGTAGCCCCAACGATCCTCGGCGTTCTTGAAAGCCAGTGTCTCGGTCATGCCGATCTTCAGGCTGGAGTTGGGCAGAAGGCCGGCCCAGTCAAGGTAGATGTGCTTCAGGAAGGGCCTCATCTTGGGGTCCGTGGTCCCCGAGGTGCTGGTGAGAACGGCGGTGTTGTCGGCGTCGAACCGGAACCGGAACTTCAAGTCGTTGCTGATCTTGTTCTCGTAGGTGAAGTAGGCCCGGCGGAACTGGAACTTGTTCGTGATCAGGTTCGGGTTGGCCGTGGTGTTGGTCATGTTGCCGTTGTTCGTCCCGAAGAAGCTGTAGTCGAGGTAAATCGTCGTGCTGAATGTCTGCGGGGGGGCGGCCGGGGTCTGGGCCAACAGGCCGGTCGAAGCGACCGCGGCGACCAGCGCGACGAGAACCGCCCTCTTCAAGATCTTGCTCTTCATGCGTTTTCCTCCTTGGAAAATTGCCCTTCCTCCGGGGCGGTCGGGTGCACCGGTTCGATCCGCCGACTGAGGGGCATCTTCATGGTTCATGGACAAGTCCAGGATAGGCTTGCCGTGTTAAGAAATGATGAAGAGGCGATGAATTTTGAGTGAATTCGGATTCCTCCCCTGTCCCTGAGGCGCAACGGCTAGGGGCGCGGGTCTTTTTGAGCTATAATTCAAGCGCGCGCCGGGGACGCGGAGGGCCGACGGCCCGGCGGGACGCCCGAGAGGCACGCGGAAGGAGGCTTTTCATGACCGGAAAAGATGCGCGATTCGAGAAGGACGTTTTTCCGGCGCCCGGCGGGGACCTCGAAATCACGTTCATCGGGCACGCGTCCCTCATGTTTTCCGACGGCTGGAAGGTGATCCACGTCGATCCCGTGACGGCCGAAGCGGATTACGCGATGCTGCCCAAAGCCGACCTGGTCTTTATCACCCACGACCACTATGATCACCTCGATGCGGCCGCTCTGGCCGCACTCAAAAAAGCGGGGACGGAGATCGTCGCCGGGCCCTCGTGCGCAGGCAAGGTCCCCGGAGCCGTCATCCTGAAAAACGGCCAGAGCCGGAAGATCCAGGGAATCTCCATCGAAGCCGTCCCGGCTTACAACATCAAGCACATGCGGGCGCCCGGCCATCCCTTCCATCCGAAAGGCGAAGGCAACGGTTATATCTTCACGTTCGGCGGCCAAAGGATTTATGTGGGGGGCGATACCGAGAACATTCCCGAAATGGCCGATCTCAAGGGCATCGACATTGCCTTCTTGCCCATGAATCTCCCCTACACCATGACGCCCGAAATGGCGGTCGACGCGGCCCGGATGTTCCAGCCTAAAGTCCTCTACCCCTACCACCAGGGCGACACGGACGTATCCAGGCTCGCCGCCCTCCTCAAGGGCGAGAAAGCGATCGAGGTTCGCATCCGGAGGATGAAGTAATGCTGACGGTTGTTGCGAGGAGGACCACCTCGCGGGAGACAAGATCATGAAGACAATTTTTAAGTTCGGTCTTTTGGCCTCGGCCGCCTTGGCCCTGATTTCGCTGGGATGGTCGTTCCAAGAAGACATCATAAAGACGTCCAAGGGCGACTTGAAGATCACCTGCATCCGCCACGGGACGCTGATGTTCGGCTTCGACGGCAAGATCATCCATGTCGACCCGGTAGGCCAGTTCGCGGACTACAGTGCGCTGCCCAAGGCCGACCTGATCCTCATCACCCATGAACACGGCGATCACCTCGATCCCAAGGCGGTCGCGGCGATCACGAAGCCGGGAACCGAGATTGTCGCCTCGGAGTCGTGCAAGGCGGCGCTGCCCGCGGCCGTGGTCATGAAGAATGGCGAGACGAAGATTTTCCAGGGCATCAAGATCGAAGCCGTCCCGGCCTACAACCTCACCGCGGTTTTCCATCCCAAGGGGCGGGGCAACGGCTACGTGCTCACGTTCGCCGACAAGCGGGTCTATGTCGCGGGTGACACGGAGAACATCCCGGAGCTCGCCGCCCTGAAGGACATCGACGTGGCCTTCCTGCCCATGAACCTGCCCTACACCATGTCCGTGGAGATGGCGGCCGCGGCGGCCAAGGTCGTCCGGCCGAAGATCTTCTACCCCTACCACTTCGGGAATTCGGACACGGCCAAGCTCGTGGCGCTCATGAAGGACGAAAAAGGGATCGAGGTAAGAGTCCGGGATATGAAGTAAGAATGGCTCCCCGGGCTAAGCTCAATTCTCAGCACTACGGGTTATGTCACAAAGCCTGCCGCGAACGTGTCGCAAACATTGTCGCAAACCTGTCGCAAAGATCAGTTCGGCTTTGCCAATCGGTAAAATAGTTGGTGGGTTTTACCTTCGGTGATCACCAAGCCGCGGTTCACCATCATCTTGAGGTCGCGTTGTAAGGTCCGCCGGTTGTCTTTGGGACATAGGCGCTCGAATTCCTGAATTGTAAGACTGCCGTGTTCTAGGATATATTCGAGGGCCTTAGCTTGCCGATCCGAAAGTCGCTGTCCCTTGATAAGCACATCACGGCGGATAGCCTGCTCCCCGCGCTCTCTGATCTCGGCAAGTTGGGTGGTCAACCCCTCGACGAAGTACTCAAGCCAGCCGGTCATGTCCAATCCGTGTTCGCGAACGCTCTGGATCGCCCGATAGAACGCGATCCGATCCCGGTCGTAATACTCGCTGATCGTGAACAGCCGTTTGAAGTCGTACCCGGCCCGGTAAAGATAAAGAGTGGAAAGCAACCGGGACGTTCTCCCGTTGCCGTCTAGGAAAGGATGGATATGTACGAGTTGATATTGGGCGATGCCACTCACCAATACTGGATGGACCCCCTGTTCCTGGTTGAGCCAGCCCACTAACTCCGCCATAAGAATCGGGACATCGTGCGCCGGAGGAGGCGTGTAGACCGTTTCGCCGGTGACCGAATTGACTACATAGTTCTGGATCTTTCTGTACTCGCCCGGAGCCGCGGTCCCGCCCCGAACACCCTTGACGAGCCACTTGTGAATTTCCCGAACCAGCCCCTCCGTGATCGGCCCTCTTGTTTCCAAATGATCCGAAACGAAATCGAAGGCCTTCCGGTAATTCAGCAGCTCCCGCACGTCGTCGGGGTCAGCCCCGGGAACCGAGTTTCCTCCAAGTAAGCGCTGGGCTTGTTCTAACGTAAGGCGCGTTCCCTCGATGTGCGTTGTGTGGTGGGCTTCCAGGATCAAAGCGCGCTGACCCATCTCGCGTATCCAGGCCTCGGACAATGCCGCGGCTTCCAGGAACCCCCGAGCCCGTTCGATACGGGTCAGCCCGGCGGTGATGCGGTTAGTGATCGTGAAGATGGGTTTGAAGCTCTTCGTCATTTTTTCACCCAAGCGTAAGTCGCGGCCAGGCCCTGAAGCGACTTATTGTCCGTAATCACATCGTGCGGAATAAGCAGGTATTTCCACGGTTTACTACCACCGTGCTGCTTCTCGTGCGTGGTGGCATGGACGCACCATTCCGCCGCAGCTTTAGCCTTGGCCAATACTTCCGCGTCGTTCATCTCGCGCGCAGCCTTCGGTTCGCATAGAAACTTCTCCGTCTTCGTCTCGACCACGAAGTCCGGCTCGTACATCTCGCCGTCACGATTGCCATATATGATTTGGAACACTCCCCGCGCCGGTTTGAACCACTTCAGGACTTCCTTGTCGTTCTCAAGAACCATGGCGAACCGTCGCTCCGAGTCCGAGTCGAACTTCTGGACCCGGTAGAGGCACTTTCCGAATCCGGCAAAAAGCATCTTGCGGATGTCCTGCTTGTCGGACACAGGCGCGCGGAAGTCTCGCTCGTTTTCCCCGGCAGGAGCCGAGTAGTTGTTGGGGCGCATCGTCCTGAAACCCTTGCTCACCTGCGCTTCATAAGCCGCCGCCTTCTCCTCGTAGTGTTCCTGCATCTGGGCATGGGTCAGATTGACCAACGCCTGCTGGTGGTATTGAAGGACGTTAAGGACCTCGTCCTCGTTCTTGAGGTAGGACCGTAGATGGGCCACGACTTGCCCGGCCAATTTGTAGAGTAAACCCGCGTGGTCGTCGTAGCAGATGTCATTGAAATCAATGAGGCCGCGCACGAGATAGTCTGCGAGCTTCTCCTCCGGCACGATACCGGTGCCGCTCATGAGCCGATGCTGTTCCCGTCGGTGCAGTTCCTGGATGAGAATCTCGTTATCAACCGGCTGGAGGCGGACGCCGGCGAGATTGAGATTGAACTCCCGGTACCCTCGCGTCACGTCGCCAACGGGCTGGACCGCAATGCGGGGGATATCAATCGAAAGCTCGTTCCGCAGGATGATGGTCTTGGCCACGACCTCGGCCACGTTCACCTGCTCGGCGATGCCTCCCAGTTCTTGTTGTGCCGGGGTGATGATCTCTTTCACCCTCTCGACGATCTGCTTCTGGATTTCCGGTTTGGCGAGGTCGGCGGAACGCGGCAGGCGCTCGAATTCCCGACGGATGACCTCCAGCGTTGCTTTAGCCGCTTCTTGTTCCTTAGGATTATCGAACAATAATTTGGGCCGCTCAATCTTGTACTCGCCAGCGCCCTCCGCAACGGCCTGAGGCTGAATGCGTTGCATGATCTCCGGCTCGGCGATCACGACCTTGGAACGCTCATCGCTGATATAGACGACCTTCAGTCCGCCCCGGATGATGGAGTCGGCGCTGTTGGCGTAGTCCACAATCTCCTGGAACTTATCATGCGACACGATGGTCAGCCGGTCCACCGCTCCCACGCCCGTGCGTTTGCCGTAGGGCAAGCGCAGTCCGCGGCCGATGGACTGCTCCACCAGCGTCTGCGAGTTCGCTGCCCGGAGCGGAACGATGGTGTAAAGATTGGTAACGTCCCAACCCTCCTTGAGCATGTTCACGTGGATGACGATTTCCGTCGGGTTGTCCGACTTCTCCACGTTGATGAGTTGCTCGACGGTCTCGTCCCGTTCCTCGCCCGTTTGTTTCGAGTGAACCTGAATGACCTTGCCTTTGTATCGGCCCGCGAAGAACGCTTCTTCTTTAATGGCTTTCATGAGGACGTCGGCATGGTCGGTATCGCGAGCGATGACCAGCATGAAGGGCTTAACGATGGGCTTGCCGTTCTCGCGGGCGTATACCTCCAGCTCGACCTTGGTGTTTTCGTGGATGCGGACGCCGTCTTCCAGCTTCAGCCGCTCCAGTCCCGCCGCGTCATAGTTCTTCAGATTGAAATTTTCGCGAGTCGCCACGGCGGGTTCCTTGACGAACCCGTCGGTCATGGCGCTCGATAGCGGGTAGGCATAGATGACGTTCTGGAACGCCTGCGTACCTCCTGCGCGCTCCACATGCGGCGTGGCGGTGAGTTCAAGGCCGAGAATGGGCTTCAACTCGCCGATGGCCTTCATGCCCGCCGAGGCCCGGTAGCGGTGCGATTCATCCATGAGAAGCACGAGGTCGTCGAGCTTCGAAAGATATTCAAAGTAGCTTTGTCCGATGTATTCCTGGAGCCGACGGAATCGCGGGATATTGGTCTTCTCAGCCCCTTTGGGCGTCTCCGTGCTCGTGATCTTCGAGATGTTGAAGATATTGACGTGCACCCTTTCATCTGTGCCAAAGAGCGTCCTGGTCCGAACCCCCCGCCCGCTATCGTAGTTGTCTCCGGTGATGATCTCCGGCGGCTCGACCGCGAAGTCGGCAATGCCCTGAAAGACGTACTTCGGCGTGTTGGGTGTGAAGTCCGCGATGAGCTTGTTGTAGATGGTCAGGTTTGGCGCGAGGACGAAGAAGTGCCGAATGCCCTCGGCCTTGAAAAGGTAGGCGATGAACGCGCCCATGAGCCTCGTCTTGCCCACGCCGGTCGCCAGGGCGAAGCAGAGCGACGGAAAGTCGCGCTCGAAGTCGGTAACCGTGGCATACTCGGCCTGAATGGTCTTAAGCGCCTGGGCCACGTCGGTGTTCTTCTCCAGCGGCACGATGTCGCAAACCCGCGCAAGAATCTCCAGTGAGTCGCGCTGGGGCGGCCGGAGACTGAGTCGGTTGGCGATGGTATTAATGTGCGGGTTCATTTCGCGCCTCCCATATTCGTCGGGGCGGACAGCGCTCTCACTTCGCGCCGCAGTTCGGCCCGGAGTTCAGCCTCGCTGGGAAGATGGAGCTTGTAGCGACTGGCAAAGATGGTCTTTCGCTGATCCGCGCCCAACGTGTACCGCACCACGGCATCGTTCTTGTCCGCACAGAGGATCAACCCGAGCGTCGGACCATCGCCTTCCGTCCGACGTTCTCGGTCGTAGTAGTTCACGTATAACTGGAGTTGCCCAAGGTCTTGATGCGATAACTTGCCGGTTTTAAGGTCAATGATCACATAGCACTTCAGGATGGTGTGATAGAACACCAGATCAATGTAGAAATGATCTCCATCCAAGGTCAGCCGCTCCTGCCGGGCTACGAAGGCGAAGCCCTTGCCCAGCTCCAGCAGGAAGATTTGTAGGTTGTTGATCAGTGCCTGCTCCAGGTCGGTCTCTACCAGTCTCGGCGATTCCGGTAGGCCGAGAAACTCCATAACCACCGGGTCTTTGAACACATCGGTGGGCTTCTGCACCTCATGGCCCTTGACCGCAAGGCGCATCAGCCCCTTCTTGTCCCGGCTCATGGCCAGACGTTCGTAGAGAAGGCTGTTGATCTGCCGTTCCAGCTCCCGCGCGGCCCAGTTGTTTTTGATCGCCTCGATCTCGTAGAAGGCTCGGGCTGCCGCTTTGTCCACGCGAAGGAGAACCCGATAATGCGTCCAAGACAAGTTCGGATGAAGCACGCCCGGCTTCCAGGATTTCGTACTCACTGCGTGCGGAATCACCGGCACGGGGAGTAAAACCGTATCTTTCAATTCGCTGCGCACTGCGGGGCGAATCACTGCCGATCGATGATCTGCCAATTCCGCACGCAGTGCGTGCGGAATTACGAGTTCGGGATATCCCAGATAGAACGCTCTGAATGTTTCCAGATTGCGGACGGCGAACCCACGGCCAAAGTCCTTCACCAAACGCTTTGATAGGTTCTCGATCAGCCGCTTGCCGTATTCGGCCCTCGCTCGGCCTTTCTGCTCCTCTTCCACGATCTCGCGTCCGATCAACCAGTTTGCGACCACCTGCGTCGTATTTACCGAACGGGCCACGGTGCTTTTGGCGAAATCCAGTATCTGCCGAATGCGTTCATACATCGGCAACGACGGTCTCGATATGCCTTTTTTTCGTTTCACGGTTTCTTCTCCTGCGCCGGAAGGTCAAAAAGCGATGGCTGTTCGGCCGCCTCCGCCCGCCGCTCCGCCTTCGTCCTACCCCTCCTCCCCCTCTCCGCTTCCACCGCCACCTGCCCAATCAGCGGTTCCTCCCGTACCGGCAGGTTCTGGATCTCTAAACTGTAATCGTCCTTGCCCCATTCGCACCGGTTGAGAACCGCCTTCGGAATCTTCTTCACCGTCAGGTTGGGGAACTCGTCGAGGTTCTTAACGCGAAACGCGCCACACATGACGAGGAGCGAACGGCTTTCGCCGACCTCATCGAGGAGTTTCAGCAATTGCTCACGGGTTAAGGTCTGTGTGGTTACGTAGATAAAGTCAGTCTCGGTGGAGTGCCCGTGCTGCCAGTAGACCGTTTCGCTGGGAGCGTAGGTAAAGCCCTCCAACTTGCACATCGCCTCGGCCAGCATGGCCGGGTTGTATTCCTTGCTGATGACCCAGTTGCCGAACTCGTCCTTTTGAAGGAGCGATGGCGCGAGTCGATAATAGCGGAACCCTCCTCCGCCTTTCCAGTCCATGGCTTTCGAAACGCCGCCCTTGTCTTCGCCATCAATCACTTTCTTCAACCGGGGGATGATGTGTGTGTGGCAATGCTCACCGAGTTCGACCATGATCCAGCGGCGGCCCATCTTGTGCGCCACCGCGCCGGTCGTACCGGAACCGGCAAAGGAGTCGAGGACGAGGTCGCCAGGGGCGGTAGCGATGGTCATTATCCGATGAATCAGACGCTCCGGCTTTGGCGTCGAGAACGGCTCCTGATCCGGGAATAGTTCTAGAATCTCCTTCTTGGCTTCCTCATTGTCACCAGACTCCGACGCTTCCCACCAGGTCATCGGTGTTAGCCCTTCTTCCTCTCCTGCGAATTGCTTGATCCGGGGACGACCATCGCCACCCTTGGGAAAGTAGACACGGTTCTCAGCGCGGTATTGCCTAAACACCGGCTCTGTCGCACCCCAGCATCTGCCCTTCGGCGGCTGCAAGACCACGCCCGTCGGCGTGATGATGTCGTACATCTGGTTGAGCCGATACCCCTGTGCACTGAATGGAATCGACCGCCATTTTCCGCGAGGATCGTTATCTGGATTCCCATAACCGGAGTCGTTTGCCGGCAGCTTGTTCCGAACAGCTTTCCACGCCTGTGGACTACACATGGCATAGACAAGAATGTCGTCATGTGAAGAGCCGACCGCAGCTCTATTCTCGCGAGAGGTACGTTTCTGCCACACGATATTCGCGACGAAATTCGGACGGCCAAATACCTCATCGCATAAGACCTTGAGATAGTGCCCCTCGATGTCGTCGATGTTGATCCAAATCGAGCCATCCTTTGCCAGCAATTGTCGTAGAATCTCCAGCCGATCGCGCATGAGCGATAACCAAAGCGAGTGTTCAATTCCATCGTCATAGTGCTCAAAAGCCGATCCCGTGTTGTATGGGGGGTCGATGTAGATGCAATTGATTTTGCCCGCGAACTCCTGCTCCAGCGCCTTAAGGGCGAGTAGGTTGTCGCCGAAGATAAGTCGGTTATCGAAAACGTCGTCTTTTCCAGTGCGAAACGGCGCGTGGTGGGACTTGGCCGGGTCCTCAATGAGGATGCGCGGCTCCAGTTTCGGCCGGTTCTCCTTGCCTATCCAGGTGAGTTCGAGTTTTGTCTTGTTATTGGCCATACCTATTCCTCAAGTTCCGAACACTGTTTCAAAGATTGCTTCAAATT
Source organism: Candidatus Aminicenantota bacterium (assembly GCA_003141555.1). Lineage (GTDB taxonomy): Bacteria > Acidobacteriota > Aminicenantia > Aminicenantales > UBA4085 > FEN-413. The sequence goes on along the minus strand of PLMN01000026.1, from coordinate 8,825 downwards.
CCGAGGTGTCCGCGCCCCTCGGTCCCTTGTGCCCCGTGGCGCACAACGCCAGTGCTTGCTCTTTGGAGGTCACGAAATTGCAGAAACACTGTGCTTTGGCGGGCTTGCTTTCGCCGGTTATGTCGGCGGGGTAGTAGTCTTCAATAGTGCCTTTCTCCAACACGCAGACCCCATGTCCTCGGAGACCGGCAAGGAGCGCTCGTTTCTGCGATAACAGAGTACCATTGCATTGGCGAAGCGTGTCTCGCCGCCCCCAATATTTTTCCCATGCGAAAAACTCATCAACCGCTTTGGTCACATCCTCCAAGGACGCGTGGCCTATCTTGTAATTTGCCTGCAACTCACGAGCCTTTTTCCACAACGCACGCAAATCGCCTCGTTCGTGGGTATCCTTAACTTGTTCCGCGTTCGGCTCCAGCGTGCCGCCGTTGGCGTCAATGACCTTATCGACCGCCACCAGCAGTTCGTCGCGTTGGGTTTTAAGATCATCAGCGGGATCGATCTGTCCGAATTCGGTTCCCAATAGAAAATCCAAATCAGTCACTACTAAAACGCGTGTTTGAAACCGGCGGAAGAACTGTGTGTACCGTCGAATATTGCCTTTGCCCCCGATGCGGGCAAAGCGAACAGGCAATTGGCCGGAGTCCCACGCAGGATTGATGATGCGCGCCAGATGCGGCAGGACGATGTAGTCACTGTCGCCTTCAACCAGTACCACCGTTTCCGCAAAAAAGGCAATGTGGTTGTTTTCGTAGCAAATTATCTGGAATTGATCTCTCGCGCTTGTGTCACCCAGATCAACCGGATGGGCGACACCAAAAGGCTTACGTGCAACAGAGGTGTCCGTCCTCTTGTGCATCTTGATGAAGGTCGTGGTGGACTGCGGACCGAAGAAAGTAGGCGAGTGCGTGGTTACAATCACCGGGTGTTTTTGAGAAAACGTGCCCAGAGCTTCGAACAGAACCTGCTGCGCTTTGGGATGGAGGTACAGTTCCGGTTCTTCAAAGAGAAGCAGATGACGAGGGTCAGTCGGCGTTTGCGTGCCTTCCCCGGGAATCAATCCCGTCTTGCTGAGTTCGACGTAGGATCGAAGAACGGCAAAGACGATGGCGCGGCGAAGCCCATCGCCTTTCGAGTCGATCAGGCCGTCAACACCGTCATTGGCATAAATCAGGGCGGACGAAAGAACCGTCTTCAATTCGGGCGGAGGAATGGTGATCCGCAACTTGACGGTCTTGAAACTGTCCTGAACGAAGCGTTCAACCGTTTCCTCGATGGTCTTGACTGGTACTAGCCGCTCGTCCGTCTCGGTGCCGTCGGCCTGGGTAACACGATTCAATTTTTTATTGAGTTGCTCGAAGAGAGTTTTCTCTTCGGCAAGATGCGGCTCAATGGCTTTTAGCAGAATGCCGAGCACCTTTCCGAAAGGCGTACCCTCGCTTGTCTTTACATCGTCTTTCAAATCCTTGACTGCCGGAATGTATATCGGCTCCGGGAGTAACGCCGAAATGCTCTTGTCGATGCCCGTGGGAAGGTCGGCGTCAGCGGGTGATTTCTGATTATCCGGGAGGCTGTCGGCCAACTCCTGAATCTTGGCCTTAGTATCGTTCTGGTTCATCGCGGCCGTTACGATGCCATTGAGTTCGGGGAACACTGCCGTGACTGCGTCAGCGAATGCCTTGCTTGCCTTTTGTCCCTTGACCAACTCGGCGATCTTGTTGTCAGAGAATCGCTCCTCTCTTGGAAGTAGTTTGCGATATTTTAGAGCGCTCTTACCCTCTGCTCCGTATAGCCTCACCAACGTTAGCGCGCCATTCTTGATAATGCCCTTTATCTTTGTCCGGTGCTCCTCAGCCAATCGGTCGAGGTCGCCATCGGCGATCTCATTGAAGGACATTTCGATACGGATCGGGTTGTCAGCATCGAAGTAGTGCATTTTTTGTAGCGCGGACCCAGAGAAGAAAAGAGAGACAGCTTGCAGGACAGATGATTTTCCCGCGTTGTTTTCGCCAATGAGGCACGCAAACCGCGAGAGCGGGATATCGATCTCGCGAAGCCCCTTGTAGTTCTCAATGTGCAGATGTGTTATTTTCATTTCCCGCCCCCCGTCTGCTTGCGCAAAACCTTCCGGCCCTTCTCGGTCAGCCGGTACTTCTGCTTGCTGCTGCGCGGCTTGTCCGGGATGGTCAATTCCAGCAGCCCCGCTTCGATCAGCGACTTTACGAGGCCGCCTCGGAATTTGGTACGGTTTTGCCTTCCGACGACATTCATCATCGTAACCAATGTCTGTTCTTGACGGCAAAGCCGCAGGACTTCCACTTGGTCCTGACTTAGTCCCGACTTGGTCCCGACTTGGTCCCCCGACTGGACCTCTGAAGTCCCCGCCGCGCCACCGGCGACCAACTGCGCCTTGAACGTAACGATCAGAAATCCCTGCATCTCCTCGAATGTTGGTGGGGCCGCGCCATGCTTTTTGCACATCTCGATGACGCGGTTGGTGCCACGGCCCCAAACCTCGACCGCGCCGGTGCGGTGGAAGGCTCCGGCGATCAGCGGGTTGGTCGGCTTCGAGATATGTTTTCCTGAAAGCTGTTTCACCGTCACGCCGTTGGGAAGGCGTCCATAGCTCCGGATCTCGATCCGGTCATCAAAGACCACAATGGCGACATGGCCGGAGTAGTGGGAGTAGTCGCGGTGCATCACAGCATTGAGAAGGATTTCCCGGAGAGCATCCAAAGGAACCGGGAAACGGTCCTCCCGGAATACCTCGCCCGCCGGGAATCGAGCGCCCAACGGCATCGTGCGCTTCAGGAACTCCATCCCCTCGCGGACCATAGCGAAGGCGTTCATGTGCTCCTGCCGGTTATCTACGATCTCGCCGGTAATCTCCGTGCCCCGGAATCGTCCCAGTTTCAGAAGGCATTGCGGATAGTCGGGGAGGAATCGCTTCCCATAAAGCATCAGCGCGGCCTGCGTGAGAACACCGTCAATCCGCAGCCCCAATCGGTCAAGAATTTCGCCGATATCACGGCTCGTATCCGGCGAAATCCGGTTTTGCTGAATGGCCAGCTCGCGCGTCCGCAGGATTTCCTTGCGATCCAGATCTTTCAGCGCCAGTCCTTCGGCGGGAAGATTTTCCCAGCGGAAGGCGCAGAGCGTCCGCATGGCTTCTTTCAGCTCACCCGTTGAACGTTTGAACTCGATGGTCTCGCCTTCGCTCTGAGTCAATAGGGCGGACAGTTCCTTCGCGCTGATCATCAGGCCTCGGTTCATATCAACCTCCACCGGAACATGAACACCGGCTTCGATGAATGACGTTGCTGAAGCTGCTTCTCGATGCGTCCGATCAGTTCGTCGCGCTGGGAGTCGATGGCGTCCTGCGCATCGAACAGTTCCCGCCGTTTGCGGTTCCTGGCGCTCTCCAATGCCTTGATGGACTTCTGGGCCTCCAGTTTGTCGTGCAGGGATGCGGCCAACGCCGTTGTCCGGCGGGCCTCCCGGATCTGTTTGTCGAGTTCCTTGATCTCCCGCTCCAGCCCCTGCTTGAGGTCATCGGACCAGCGATCGAGCTTCACGACCTCCTCGTCGAAAAACTTCCCGTTCCGATCCTCCACCTGCTTAATCTTGCCCTGCATCTCGGTATGGCGAATAGCCGTAAGGTCCGGCGAGGCGCCGGGCGGTTGTATCTCGATCTTAACGGGTAAAAGCAGCAACTTCCGGCATTCGTCCTCGTCGAGCGTATGTCCCGAGTCTGTTTGCGCTGCGAAAACGAGAAATTCCTCCGTGTCGAGAGAGTCAACCGTGAGCTTCGAAAGTTCAAACCAGCCCATAGAGCCAACCAGTGGTTTGAGGACGCTGATCACTTGGCGATGGGCGGCATAATCCAGCGCAAGCGTAGCCGGGGGCAGCTCGCGGTTCAGAGCCTGCTCGATGAGCTGAACGGCAAGTGGATGGTCTTGCCGATAGAAGGTGTCGCCGGTCTTCTCGGCTTCCTTCCAATCGAAGTGATACCAGCCTTGCCGGGCGCGCGTACCGGAATAGAGGAAACGCGGCCGTTCGGCCTCGAATCGAGCCTCGCCGTTCGACTCTATGCGCGTCAGTTCCAGAAGACTCCGTTCGCGGTTCGAGAGAGTCTCCATCGTCTTGTCCCGGTTGACTCGCAAGCGGGCGCTCACGTCTTCGTCGAAGTTTTCGAGCAGCACCTCGCGGGTCTGAGCCATGCGGGACTGAATCTGTTCTTCCAGTTCGGCCTGAAGTTTATCGAACGCAGCCTTGATCTCTTCGACGTTCCGGCAGGTTTGGTAAACTTGGGCGATGCGCCGCTCAATGTCCACACCGGATTCGAGCGCGCCCAAGACCTCGTCACTCGCACCAAAGACTCCGTCGAAGAGCTTGAACTTCTCGCTCAGGAGTTCCAGGACTCGCTGATCGGCCTCGTTGCGGCGGTTCAGGAAGTTGACGACCACCACATCATGCTTCTGACCGTAGCGGTGACAACGGCCGATCCGTTGCTCTATGCGCTGGGGGTTCCATGGCAGATCGTAGTTCACTACTAAAGAACAGAACTGAAGATTCACACCCTCGGCGGCAGCCTCGGTGGCGATAAGGATGTTCGCGTGGTCGCGAAATTGCTCGACAATAGCCGCCTTGATGTCCACAGGCTTGGAGCCGGATATCACTTCCTGCCCGGCGTGACGATCGCGCCATTGGCGATATATGCTCCCTGAATGCGGGTCGTTGTTCGACCCGTTGATCATCACCAGTTGGTCCTTATACCCCTGCGCGGAAAGCAGATCGAAGAGATATTGCTGGGTGCGCCGCGATTCGGTGAAGATGACGGCCTTCCGTTCCGCCCCAAGCCGCTCGGCACGCTCGAAGGCGACTTTGAGGGCTGGGATGAGCGCTTCTCCCTTGGCGTTGACGGAAATCCCGCGAGCCGTTTCGACAAATCCGCGCAACTCGGCCAGTTCCGCCTTCAGTTTTTCCGGATCGATGGGGGTATCTTCTTGCGGAAGCTTCCCTTCGACATCCTCTTCCTGCTCCTCCATTTCGTCCTGAAGTTCGTCAACACCTTCAACGTCTTCGTCATTCAAGAGAAGCTCTTGGCTGGATGAGATGCCTTCAAGCCGCTTGACCAAACGGTCCAGCGTATTTGCAATGGCGAATGTGGATGACGCCAGGAGTTTGCGAAGCACCAAGGTAATGAGGGTGCGTTGACTGGCAGGCAGAGCGATCAGTCCGTCGCGCTGAAGATAGGTAGAGACGCTCTCGTAGAGCGCTTGCTCCTCATCGCCTGGACAAAAATCCTGCGTCACGGGAACGCGCCGCGTGAAGGGGATGTATTCGACAACCTGTTTGCGGAGCGTTCGAATGCAGATCGAATGCAGCCGCTCCCTCAGTTCGGCGTTGCGTTGTCGCTCATCAGTTGCTCGCACGAACTGATCGCGGAACGAGGCAGCATCCCCGAAGAGATGGTCGTCAATAACGCTGGCTAAACCGAAGAGCTCCATGAGCGTATTTTGCAGCGGCGTGGCCGTGACGAGAATCTTTGGGAATTGAGAAATTGCGTCCACGATATTGCGGGCGAGCTTGCTGGACTTCCGATAGACATTCCGAAGACGGTGAGCCTCATCGATAACGACCAAGTCCCAAGGCAGATGATTGATCGTTTGCGCTTTCGCCGATGCAAAGTGGTAGGAACAAACGATCAGCCTATCCGTGAGATCGAAGGGATTGGCATTTCCGCCGCTCACAAGCGCGTTAAAAACCTTCGAGTCGAGGACTATCGTAGGCAGGTAGAACTTGGATTCGAGTTCCTGTTGCCATTGTTTGCGCAGCATCGCGGGCACGATGAGAAGAATACGTCGTCTCCGCTCGGCCCATCGCTGGGCGATGACGATGCCCGCCTCGATGGTTTTTCCTAGACCAACTTCATCGGCCAGAATGACCCCACGCGCCAGCGGCGACCGGAGCGCAAAGAGGGCGGCATCCACTTGGTGGGGATTGAGGTCTACCCGAGCGCCCGCAATGGAACGGGATAACGACTCGATGCTCCCAGCTGCCGCCCGGAGCGTCAGTTCATTCGCCCAATACTTGCTGTGGAACGGAGTCGTCATGCGGAAGAATTCTCTTTACGTTCGCTGACGATAAGGCCGGGTCTCCCCTTTTGTTGCCATAGCTGGCCCCCTGAACAAACGCGCCAGGATCAATAATATACGAACAGTTTGGGAAATGCCAGATGTTATGCAGAACGATGACAAGGGGAAAAATGGCTCCCCGGGACGGACTCGAACCGCCAACCTATTGGTTAACAGCCAACCGCTCTGCCTATTGAGCTACCGGGGAGCAGTCCGCGATAAATTAGCACAAGCGGGGCGGAATATCAATCTTTTCCTGTGACCCTTTTTGACAAATCCCGCCTCGTATGCTATGAATTTTCTTCTCCCGCGAAAGGAACCGCCATGAGCACACCTCTTGAACGCTGGGTCGACGAGCAGGCCCGGCTCTTCCAGCCGAAGGACATCCACTGGTGCGACGGATCGGAAAACGAAGCCTCCCGCCTGATCGACAAAGGCATCCGCGAGGAGAAGATCGGGACAACCCCCGTCTTCCGCGAGCTCAGCCACAAGAACTGGCCCAACTCGTACTACCACCGCAGCCACCCCACCGACGTCGCCCGGACCGAGCACCTGACCTTCGTCTGCCATCCCGAGGCCGAGCAGTCCGGCCCGAACAACAACTGGATGGCCCCGGCCGAAGCGAAGGAGCTCCTGACCCGCCTCTCGCGGGGGGCCATGAAGGGCCGGACCATGTACGTTCTGCCCTACACGATGGGCCATGTCGACTCGCCCTACGCCAAGCCCTGCGTCCAGATCACCGATACGACATACGTCGCGGTCAGCATGCGGATCATGACCCGCATGGGCCGGAACACGATCGACAAGATCGGCAACTCCGAGAATTTCGTCAAGGGCATTCATTCCGTGGGCGACTTCGACCCCGGCCGGCGCTACATTATGCATTTCCCGGAAGAGGGCCTGGTCTGGAGCATCGGATCGGGCTACGGAGGCAACGCCCTCCTCGGCAAGAAATGCTTCTCCCTCCGGATCGCGTCCTACCTCGGCCTCCTCCAGAACTGGCTGGCCGAGCACATGGTCATCATCGGCGTCGAGGACAGGGAGGGAAACGTGACCTACGTCACCGCGGCCATGCCCTCGGCCTGCGGCAAGACCAATCTAGCCATGATGCAATCGGCCCTGCCCGAATACAAGGTCTTCACCATCGGCGACGACATCGCCTGGCTCAACATCGGCCCCGACGGCCGCCTGTGGGCCATCAACCCCGAAGCCGGCTTCTTCGGCGTCGCGCCCGGCACCTCGATGAAGACCAACCCGAACATGATTCGGACGCTCAAGGCCTCCGCCTTCGCCCCGACGCTGTTCACCAACGTCGGCCTCGACCTCGAGGCCAACGAGCCGTGGTGGGAAGGCCTCGGGGAGCCCCCCAAGAACATGCTCGACTGGCAGGGCCAGCCCTGGACCCCGGCCTCCGGGACCAAGTGCGCCCACCCCAACTCCCGGTTCACGGTCTCGCTCTACAACTGCCCGACCCTCTCCCCCCAGTTCGACAACCCGAAGGGCGTCCCGATCTCGGCCATCCTCCTCGGCGGCCGCCGTTCCCGGACCATCCCGCTCGTCACCGAGGCGACCGACTGGGCGAACGGGGTCTTCATGGGGGCCCGGACGGGCTCCGAGACAACCGCCGCCTCGACCGGGCAGGTCGGCGTCCTCCGGCGAGATCCCTTCTCCATGCTCCCCTTCTGCGGCTACAACATGGGCGATTACTTCCGCCACTGGATCGACATGGGCAGCCGGATCAGCGCGCCGCCCCGGATCTACGCCGTCAACTGGTTCCGGGTGGACGACGCCGGCAAGTTCCTCTGGCCCGGCTTCGGCGAGAACATGCGCGTTCTGAAGTGGATCATCGATCGGGTGAACGGCAAAGTCGGCGCCCGCGAGACCCCGATCGGCCTCGTCCCCCGTCCCGAGGACATGGACCTCGACGGCCTTTCTCTCTCGTTCGAGAGCCGGGAAAAATTATTCGAGGTCAACGCCGCGGAATGGCGCGACGAGCTCCGGGACACCCGGGCTTTCCTGGACAAGTTCGGCCGTCACATACCGGACGAGATCTGGAGGAACGCCGAGGCGATGGAAGCCCGTCTGGCCGCGGTCTGAGAAAGGCGGGGATTGCTTTTTCCCCGGAAAAAAGTGATAATGTCTCATCCCGAGGCCGGGCCGAAGGGGCGCCGCCTCGAAATTACAAATCTCTCACGAGGAGAAGGAGTAAAACGAATGGCAAAAGCAATGACGAAGAGCCAGATCATCACGGGCGTCTCGGAAGCGGCCGGCATCACCAAGAAGCAGGCCGGCGAAGCGCTCGCCGCGTTGGTCGCGATGGCTTACAAGGGCGCGAAGAACGGCTTCACCCTGCCCGGCCTGGGCAAGCTCGTCCTGGTGAACCGCAAGGCCCGCATGGGCCGCAACCCGGCCACCGGGGCCGCGATCAAGATCCCGGCCAAGAAGGTCGTGAAGTTCCGCGTCGCCAAGGCCTGCAAAGACGCGATCCTCGGCTGAGTCCGGATCCCCGCTGAATCCATAGCGAAAGGCACCGCGGGCGCCCGAGCTTCCGCGGTGCCTTCTTTTTTATCCTCGTGTAAATGTCAAGGACTTTTCCTATCCCTGCGGTAAGGATATTTCCCAGGAGCGCGGTAAGGACATTTCCGCCCCTTCATCGGAATGACTTAAGCCTCCTTTCTTGAGTTTTTG
>PLMN01000002.1 GCA_003141555.1 Candidatus Aminicenantota bacterium | reverse complement strand
CTTTGAGTTTCAGCCTTGCGACCGTACTCCCCAGGCGGGACGCTTAACGCGTTAGCTTCGACACTCCCACATAAGCGCAGGAATATCTAGCGTCCATCGTTTACGGCTAGGACTACCGGGGTATCTAATCCCGTTTGCTCCCCTAGCTTTCGTGTTTCAGCGTCAGGAGTAGTTTTGAAAAGCGCCTTCGCCTCAGGTGTTCCTCCCGATATCTACGCATTTCACCGCTCCACCGGGAATTCCCTTTTCATCAACTATCCTCAAGCTAGGCAGTTTCAAAGACAGTTCCGAAGTTAAGCCTCGGGATTTCATCTTTGACTTGCCCAGCCGCCTACACACCCTTTACGCCCAGTAATTCCGAGCAACGTTTGCCCCCTACGTATTACCGCGGCTGCTGGCACGTAGTTAGCCNNTGCTGCCTCCCGTAGGAGTCTGGGCCGTGTCTCAGTCCCAGTGTGGCCGTTCACCCTCTCAGGCCGGCTACCCATCTTCGCCTTGGTAGGCCGTTACCCCACCAACTAGCTAATAGGACGCAGGCTCATCCTCAAGCGCCTTACGGCTTTGGCCCTAAGGCTTATGCCTTAGGACGCTATGCGGTATTAGACCCGCTTTCGCGAGCTTATTCCTCACTCGAGGGAAGATTACCCACGTGTTACTCACCCGTTCGCCACTCATCCCGGAGTTGCCCCCAGGACGCGTTCGACTTGCATGTGTTAGGCACGCCGCCAACGTTAGCTCTGAGCCAGGATCAAACTCTCCAATTTATAAGCACCCTTGCGGGTACTTAACGAAGTTTGATGTGGCAAATTGGATCAATCAATGTCGCTCCGCTTTTTATTTCAAAGATCAAATTTTCTCCGCCCGGGAGAAAAACCCGCCTTCTGAACAATTTCACTTGGTTTCAGCCTTTCGGCCGCCAGAAGTGAGGGGCTAAAGTATAATAGGGTTTTCGCCTCCCGTTGTCAAGCGGGAAATATAACTTTTTTTTAAATTCTTAATTGATTAAATTTCAGATATTTATAACTCAATTTTAGGCGGAGCGCAAGAGGCCGCCGAAAGAATTTCAGAAAAGCCGAAACGGCCGAGGGTAGATTCCGGGGAGCCGGGCGTCGCCCATCGTTTCCCCTTGGAGCCCGCCCGAGGCGCCGCTCGTAGACGGCGGTAGACGGCGCGGCGGGCCTGTTGCGGATTTCTCCCCGAAGGCGGACGGCAGGGCTTTGGCACGGCTCTTGCTTAAGTTGCGTTCGGTGCTTTTCTCTTTCCCGATAGATTCCGATTCCCGTCCGGGAGGGCGGACGCCCTCCCGGCGGGGACGGGGCGAGGAGACGCGGATGCGACGGACAGCGCGGCCGGGCTACAGCCTGATCGAAGTCCTCTGGGTCATAGCCATTGTCGCCTTTCTGCTGGCCGGGATGGGCGATCTCATTCTGCAGTCGTTCCGGGCCGGGCGAAGGGCGGAGGAAACGGCGCTCAAGGCAGCCCTCCTCGGATCGGCGCTCGAGGGTTTCAAAACGCGCTCCTTTTCGGACCCGGCCCTGGCCGCGGGAGAGTACGCGGAGGACGGCCAGCTTTTTCCCGGAGGAAAAGCGGTCCGGATGGAATGGCGGATCGGCCCGGCGGCCGGAGGATTAAAGCGGATCGAATACAGCCTCTTTCTCGAGGGGGAAAGCGACCGCGCGCTCAGGTCGACCCTCCTGATCTCGGAAGCCCTGGGGTTTTAAATGGCGCGGGCGAAACTCAAGCAGCGGGGATCAACGCTCCTCGAAAGCCTCCTGGCGCTCGTCTGCTTCCTCATGATCCTTCAGGCCGGCCTGGAATTTTTCGGAATGGCACGGGCGGCGTTCTATAAGTTGGAGGACAGTCTCTCGGCCCGGGAAAGCGCCCAAGCCGCCCTGGAAAGGATCAGGGTGGATGTCCTCCTCGCCGGGTTGGGCCTGGCCGGGCCGATCGCTCTCGGGCTTGTGTCGGGGATCGATTCGGCCGAGGGAGGAATGGCGATCCTCAGCCTGGAAAAATCGGCCGTCCTCGCGGCCGACGCCCGGGCTGGCGATGCGTCCCTGACGCTCGCGGACGCGAGCGACTTCGGCCCGGGACGGATCGTCCTCCTCATGGAAAAGGCGGATGGAGAAGTCCTGACGGCCGCCTCGGTCGCGGGCAATTCGCTCCGCCTGGATTCGCCGATCGCCCGCGGCCATGCCGCGGCGGATTCCGAAATCCTCCTCCTGCGGAAGGTGGCCTTCGCCTTCGATTCCGAAACGTCCGTCCTCAAGCGCAAGGTCAACGCCAGCTCGGCCCAGCCGCTTCTCGAAGGCGTCGCCTCGTTTTCGATGTCCGGCGCCTCCTCGGGCGGGCTGGTCACCTCGTCCTTAGCCCTCCAGGAAAAGCCCGGCCGGACTTACACGATCTCGATTTTTCCCAGGAACCTGGCCCTGGCCCGATCTGGATGAAACGATGCCCCGCAAGAACGAACCGGGCTCCCTGGCGCTCCTGGCCATCTTCATCTCCTTCCTCTTTTCGGCCGTGGGGCTCGGATTGATCTGCGTTTCCCAGATCCACCTCCGGATCAGCGCCTATCGCAAATCATCCGCCCTTCTGGCCTACGCCGCGGAAAACGGGATCAAGCAGGAGTTCGCCTTCCTCGCGGCCCGGGTGGCGGCCGCCGGGGGTCCGGCCGTCTGCACCGAAGAGCGCTTTGCCGGACTCCGGGCGGAGATCGAAGCCGGAAGCACGGCCGTCATCACGGACGTCCTCGGTGCCGCGCCTCCATTCACGATTGAGGACGGCGCGGGGGATCAGACCTGGACCGCCGGCACGGAATTCGCCCTGCAGACCATGACGGCCGCGGACCGCTATTTCATCGCCGATTTCCAGGGAACGTCCCGTAGCACCGGCCGGCTGGCCGGGATCGCGCCGACAAGGCAAGCCTCTCTCGACATCGCCCTCCGCCTTCTGGCGGGGCATGTCCCCTTGGCCTATTTTCCGGTCCTGATCGCGGGAAACACTCCGCCGGAAGAGAGGCAGCGCATCCTGGCCGACAATAGCCTCGTTCCCATCCCCCAGCCCGGGACGGCAGCGCCGCCTTCGATTTCCTTCTCCGAGGACGAGGTGGCCCCGGCGGAAGCCGACCTCCTTCTCAAGAAAGCGGCCAGGGTCAAGTTCCTGACGCCGGGGCGCCTGACCCGGACCGAGCTGCGAACCGCGCTCGGGCTGGAGATGGTGGATGAGCCCGTGCCCGACGGCGTCTACCTGATGGAGAGCGACGCGGGCCTCGGCGGCGTCTTCGTCCAAGGCGACCTCGACGAGCTGGTCCTGGCGATCGAGGAAGATTTTCAGGCGATCGCCTTCGCCCAGGGCGATCACGTCTGGCTTCTGAAATACAGCTTCGCCCAGGATCGGACGACATTCCTGTCGCCGGAGGGCACGCGGGAATTCGAGCGGATCCCCCTCGGGATCGTCCTTGTCAACGGGGCCGTCGGGGCCCTCGGAGGGGGGATCATCGCGCCGGACGGCAGCGCGGAGATCGCCGCCGATTCCGACGCGCCCTGCGTTCTCCGGGGCGCTTCGTTGACGATCGTCGCCTCGGACAAGATCATCATTTCCTCGCCCCTGATCCAACAAGGCGTCAAGTGGGTGGGGAGCATCCCTTATCTCAAGGACTCGACGAGCCAGCTCATCCTCTACGCCACGGGCCGGGACCTCGTCGGGGACGCGGCACGCTCGGGAAGCGTCGTCCTCGACCCGCGCGCCCCGAGGAATATCGCCCTCCAGGCGTCGATCGCAGCGAAAAGCGAATTCCGCTCGGTCGGGGATCCCAAAAACATCGTCCTCGCCGGCGGCGTCCAAACGGCAAGCCTCGCCCTGAACGGGTCGACGCTGCAGGTCCTGCCCGATGAGCGCCTGCGGACCCCGGGCTGGGCTCCCGACAACGCTCCAGCCACGGCCCGGCCGCTTCTCGCCGTCCTGTCCCTCAAGCCGCTCCAATGGCGCGACGAATGAAGGAGAAGGAAAAAGGAAGCATGGCCAAGGGATTCACCCTCCTCGAAACCAGCATCGCCCTGGCGATCATGGCGATTCTGATCTATGTCGCCGGGATGTCGCTCCAGAACCTGGTCCCGAAATACAAGCTCGAGAAATCGGTCCGGGAGGCCGGCACCACCCTCCATGCCGCGCGGGCCAAGGCCCTTTACAAAGGGAGGTCCCATCGGGTGAAATTCGGATCGGGCGCCACGGCGGTCGAAAGCTACGATCCCGACCGCAAGGCCTGGATCCTCGAGGAACGCCACACCGCCGAAGGCGTGACCATCGAAGCCAACAACTCCCCCGTCTTCGGGCCTGACGGCGCCGTGTCCGGCCTGGCTACAGTCCTTATCTCCAACCGTTGGGGAAGCTACAAGATCACGCTGGCCATCACCGGCCGGATCAAGACGACGAAGCTATCGTGAGGCCCGGGCCGGGGGCGGCACCCGGCGCCGGAAGACGATCTTCCCGCCGACGATCGTATGGGTGACCTTGGCGTTGAGGATGTCCGCGGCCGGAATCTTGAGCAGGTTGAGGTCGAACACGGTGATGTCGGCCAGCTTGCCGGCCTTCAGGCTGCCCCGGATGTCGTCCTCGAAGGCGGCGTAGGCATTGTTGATCGTATAGGCCCGAATCGCGTCCTCGACCGTGATCTTCTGTTCGGGAGGCCAGCCTCCCTCAGGTTTTCCGCCGGGTGTCGTCCGAGTCACGGCGGCGTAGATCAGGTCGGTGGGCCGCATACCTGAGACGGCCCCGCTCGTCCCGGGCCAGTCCGAACCGACCGACAACCGGGCTTCACGGCCGCCCCTGGTTCCTTCGCCATCGGCGTCGAGCGGCCCATACCGCAACATGGAGCTCTTCTGCCTGGTTGCCGGATGGAGGCCGATGGAGAAGCCCTGGGCCTTGAGCTCGGCCCCTCGGGAGAGGTCGGGCCGGATCCAGACCCGGCAGGTCAACTCGCCGTTCTTTTCGAGCTCGACGAAGCGCTTGGTCTGGCCGGGCGTCTCGATAACGTGGATCTCGGTGATTCCGGCCTCGCGGAGCGCCTGGAGCGCGGTCCGGCTCTCATCGAGGAGCCGCATCTCGGATTTCGGCTTGACCGCCTTCTCGAGCTTGTCGAAAGCGGGCGTGCCGGGAAAGACGATCCCGGTCGGCTGCCCGTCGGGCCCGGTCTCCATCCCCGGGAGCCGCTGCTTGTCGAGGCCCGCCTCGGCGAGGGCGGCGCCGTTGGCCAGCCATTCCTTGCGGTCGAACCGGCTGAGGAAGCAGGGGTGGTTGGGCGTCAGGTCGTCGATCATCCGACGGCTCGGCCGCCAGGGGGCTTTCTTCTCCCTTGCCTCTTGGCCGGCGTCGCCCGCGGCTCCTTGTTCGGAAGCTCCCCACAGCCCGCCGGTGATCCACTCCCCGTCGTCGAGCAGGTCCACGACGCGCTGGACCTCCTTCCTGAGCCCCGCCTCATCCGCCACATTCAGGAGATTGGCCCCGCAGAGGAGGGCTCCCGCCGCCTCGAAATGGACCCGGGCATCGATGAGGCAGGGCAGGACGAATTTTCCCTGGAGATCGAACACGCGCGTTTTGGGGCCGATGTAGCGACGGGCCTGGCGGTCCGCGGTGCAGACGGCCGTGATCTTGTCGCCGTTGATGGCGAGCGCCCGGGCGGCGGGCAGGGCCGGATCGACCGTGTAAACGTCGCCGTTTAGGAGGACGAGATCGGCCGGCGCGGGCGTCTTGGCGCATCCGGGAGAGCCGAGGAGGGTTAGGATAAGCGTAAAGCAGGCGAACGTCGCGAACCCGTATTTCTTCATGCCCTCTCCTCCTCAACGGCGGCGGACGGAATGGCCCGATTATAGGACCGCCCAAGGCCGGTGTCAAAAATACCGGCGGAGAGTCCCGTCCGGCAGCCGCCTCGCCGATCTCCCGACCGAGGGCGCGCCGAATTGAAATCCGACGCGGAGTTGGGATATAAAAGGCCCGTCCGGTCCGTTTCGAACCCGATTCAAGGAGGACTCATGAAAAAGCGCCTGATCCTGATGGTCCTGGCCATCACCCTCGTCTCGATGGCCCCGGCCCTGGCCCAGGAGCCCTACAAGCTCCCGCCCAAGGCCATCCTCGACATCATCGACGCGCCGCCGACGCCGCGCGTCTCGATGAACGCGGCCCGCGACACCATGCTCCTGATCGATTCCGAGTCCATGCCGTCGATCGCCTACCTCTCCCAACCGATCTATCGGATCGCCGGGATCAGGATCACCCCCATGAACAACAGCGTCCAGATCCTGTCGTTCAGCACAGGCCTGACGCTCAAAAAAGTCAAGGAGGGGACGACGAAGAAAATCGTTCTGCCGGCCGGCATCAAGTTCTCCGCCCCGCGGTGGTCGGCCGACGGCCAGTGCGCCGTCTTCGCCCGCTACCTGGACAATGGCGTGGAGCTCTGGGCCCTGAATGCCGCGACGGGCGAGGCCAAGGCCTTGACCGCCGCAACCCTGAACATGGTCGTCTCCGGGGGGATGGTCTGGACTGCGGACAACCGTCATGTCTTCGTTCACATGGTCCCGGACGGCCGGGGAAAAGAGCCCGAGGCGCCGCGCGTTCCCATCGGCCCGAACGTCCAGGTCTCCGGCGGCAAGGCGGTGAAAACGGCCACCTACGAAGATCTCCTGAAGACCCCCTACGACGAGAAGCTGTTCGATTACTACGCCACGAGCCAGATCGTCGAGGTCGACGTCACGACCGGCCAGGCGCGGAAAATCGGCGGCCCCGGCGTCTACACCGGGGTCAACCCCTCGCCGGATGGGAACTACCTCCTCGTCACGCGAATCAAGAAGCCCTATTCCTACAGCCTCCCCTACTCCGGATTCGCCCGGGCCGACGAGATTTGGTCCAAGAACGGCGACCTGGTGAATGTCGTCGCCGATCTTCCCCCGAACGAGGGCATCCCCATGAACGGCGTCCCGACCGGGCCGCGGAGCCTCGACTGGCAGCCGCTCAAGCCGGCGATACTCCTCTGGACGGAAGCCCTCGACGGCGGCGATCCCGAGAAGGACGTCCCGTTCCGCGATAGGATCCTGGCCCAGCCCGCGCCCTTCACCGCGGAGCCGAAAGAGGTCCTAAAGCTCCAGCACCGGGCCGGCGGCCTGACCTGGTTCGCGACGCCCGGATTGGCCCTCGCCTCGGAGAGCAACTGGAAGAAGAGATGGCGGACCAGCTACCTGGTCAACCTCGACCAGCCCCAGACGCTCCCACGCAAGATCTTCGACCTGAGCATCCAGGACAACTACGGCGACCCCGGGGTCCCGGTCATGACCGACACCAAGACGGGCGACCGGGTGATCCTCCAGGACAAGGACTGGATCTATCTCCACGGCACCGGCGCGTCGCCCCAGGGCGACCATCCGTTCCTCGACAGGATGGACCTCAAGACGCTCAAAAAAGAGAGGCTATTCCAGTGCGCGGACCCGACCTATGACACGTTCATCGACTTCGACGGCGCCTCGCGCACCCGGATCTTCATCAGCTCCGAGTCCAAGATTGAGCCCCCGAATTACTTCCTCCTCGACCTCAAGACCAGGAAGAAGACGGCCCTGACCGACTTCAAAGACCCGGCGCCCCAGCTGACCAAGATCCGCAAGGAGCTCGTCAAGTACAAGCGGGACGACGGGGTTGACCTGTCCGGGACACTCTACCTGCCCGCCGACTACAAGGAAGGCCAGCGTCTGCCCGTGGTCATCTGGGCTTATCCTTTCGAGTATGGCGACGCGGCCACGGCCGGCCAGGTCCGCGGCTCGGTCAATCGGTTTACTTTCTACCGGGGCACATCCGAGCTCTTCTACGTCGTGGCGGGCTATGCCCTGCTCGACAACGCCACGATGCCGGTCATCGGCGACGCCAAGACGATGAACGATACGTTCATCAAGCAGATCGTGGCCAACGCCAAGGCGGCCATCGACAAGCTCGACCAGATGGGCGTCGGCGACCCGAAGCGCGTCGCGGTCGGCGGCCACAGCTACGGGGCCTTCATGACGGCCAACCTTTTAGCCCATTGCGATCTGTTCGCGGCCGGGATCGCCCGGAGCGGGGCCTACAACCGCACGCTGACCCCGTTCGGCTTTCAGAGCGAGCGCCGGACGCTGTGGGAAGCCAAGGACACGTACATCAACATGTCGCCCTTCATGTTCGCCGACAAAATCAAGACCCCGATCCTCATGATCCATGGCGAGATGGACGACAACTCGGGCACGTTCCCGATCCAGTCGGAGCGGCTGTTCGCCGCCCTCAAGGGTTTCGGCGCGACCGCCCGATATATCACTCTCCCCTACGAGCGCCATGGCTACAGCGCCCGGGAGTCCGTGCTCACGGTGCTCGCCGAAATGATCGAGTGGTGCGACAAGTACGTCAAGGACAAGAAATAAAGCGGACATCATTTCTCGCTGCGCGAAACGATGTCCCCTCTTCCCTCCCCCGCGGGAGGGCGAGGGGATTTTTTATCCGTCAGCGCGGGCTAAGGACGACTGTACTTAAAGAAGGACATCTTAGGCGCCTCCATAATGGGCTGTCTGTCTGGAGGACTTTTCAGAATTGATGGCACGTTTTATGCTGCTTCAATTTTCAGGAATAGGCGGGTTAGCTTCCGTGAAAGGCAATTTTTGACGGGATAAGAAAAACGGAGAGAGTATTATAATCATCAGATCGAATAATCAGGGGGGTGACATGAGGGGAAACAAGAATATACGCCTATCGCTCCTCAGCATATTATGGACGGCATTTTTCTTGTCCGGCTTGTTATCAGCGCAAGACCGGCGGGATTTCGAATGGAAGCTCAAGGTATCTGTCGCTCAGGCATCAATCCGCATCAACGCAGCGGAGACAAGTCGGATCATCGCGACCTTACCCAAGGGAACGATCATCAACTCATATGAAGCCGAGGGGAATTGGTACCGAGTGACGCTCGCGCCCGGAAAAGAGGGCATCGTCCTCATCGGCTACGTCGCTCGCACCGACGTGGAAATCCTGGAAGAGAAATCGAACAAGCCGACCGACTTTTGGGGGAAGGACCAAGAGCGGTACGAGGGAATCGGATTTCATCTCAAGCTGGCCGGCGGCTGGGCTTTCTATCAAAGCGGAGACATCGACCCGGGCGAAAAAGGCCTCTTTGATATCTGGACTAATACTGTCGCCGCCCGCGGTGTTGAGTTCGAACAAAGGACTGTTTCACCGTTGCATTCGGGCTTCAACCTGGGCGGCGACGTTATCTGCGATCTCGGGCCGAAGCTCGGAGTCGGCTTGGGCTTCGTCTATACTCATACCATCCATGCCGACTCTTACACCTATAATGAGCTGAAGGCATATGAAAATTCGCTCGAAAGCAGCACGGACTTAACGGTCTTCACGTTCAAATTAAGCGCATACTACACGATAGCCCTGGGCCGCCAGATCAAGATCGAACTGAACGCCGGGCCCGCCCTTTTTTACGCGAATCTAGACTACACGCTGAGCGACAATGGACGAGAGTTCTGGGACAAAATGAATCTTACGGGCAAGGCGTGGAAAGCGGGAGTCCAAGGAGGATTGGGGGTCCAATTCGGATTAAATGAACGCGTCGCTTTTTTTGTGGACGTGCGGGGCCGATATGCGAAGATTTCGAATCTAGCGGGGTCGGGATTTGTTTCGAGCGGCGATAACGGCATGTCGGCGCAATCGACCACGACAACAACCGGAACGCTCTATTTCGTTCCCGGTACGGCCTCTCCCCGGCTGGCGGTCCTTCCGGACGGCTCGTCCGACGCGGCCGGCGCGCGGAAGGCGGTATTCGATTTCACCGGAGCCGATGTCGTCGGTGGCATAATCATCAGGTTCTAGGAGGATGACGATGGCGAAAAAGCTCTGCTGGCTCGTTTTATTCGTAATCCTCGAACTTGTTTCGAACCTAGCCTACGGACAGGCACCTCTTTCCCCCAAGCATAAAAAATGGCTCGAGGAGGAAGTCCCCTATATCGTCACGACGAAGGAACGGGACGTCTTCCGGAAGCTGGAAACCGACGAGCTCCGGGACCGCTTCATCGAGGAGTTCTGGAAGCAGCGCGATCCGACGCCCGGTACGCCTAGGAACGAATTCAAGGAGGAGCACTACCGTAGAATCGAGTATGCCAATATGACCTTCGGCCGCGGGACGCCCTTTCAAGGATGGCGGACGGAACGCGGACGCATCTATATCATCCTCGGCCCTCCGGTCGATGTCCAACGGATCGTATCTTCAGACGCTTACCCGATGGAACTTTGGTACTACAAAGGCAATCCCGGATTAGGCCAAGCCCCATATTACCGGCTGCTCTTTTATCAAAAATACGGCGCCGGCGATTACATTCTCTATAATCCCATAGCTAATTCGCCAAAGGAGTTGGTAGGCAATCCTGGAAAGTATCGTAAGCAATCTGGAACAGCGACACCAGATGATTGGGATGAGGCGGATCAAAACGCCTACCAGGTATTGCGCCAAACCGTTTCGCCGGAAGTGGCATCGGCTACATTGTCAATGATCCCCGGGAACGATAGCTTACAAGTCCGAATCCCCTCATCAATTCTCCTTGCGGAAGTTCAGAAATATCCGCAGAAGAAAGTCGACGACGCCTACGCCCTCGATTTCCTGAACCACAAAGCCACCGTTGAAGTGAGCTATTCCGTCCACTTCATTGGCAACCGGACCGCGGTCAGTGTCCTTACCAGCCCGTCCGGGCTGTACTTCCTCCATTACGTCATCGTGCCAGAAACTTTGAGCATGGACACCTATCAGGATCGATATGTCGCCGACCTGAGAACGACGCTTCGTTTATCCGACACAACAGGGAAGACGGTATTCCAGCAAGAAAAGCTCATCCCTATCGAGATGCGAAAGGATGAGCTAAAGGCGGTAGAAAATAGCTCCTTCCAATTCTATGACGCGGTGCCGGTCATCCCGGGAAATTACTTGCTGAATATCCTGATGGAAAACACCATGACCAAGGAATTCACGACGGTTGAAAAGAACATCGTCATTCCCGCGGAACCGGGCCTCTGGATGAGCCCGCTCGTCCCATCCCGGAAGGTGGGGGAAGATCCGTCCCAGGGAGGAAACGGCCGGGCCTATCAGATCGGCAAATATCAGCTCTACCCCTGCCTGAACAGCACGTTCCAAACCAAGGACACCGCGTATTTCTTCCTGCAGCTCCACGGCTTGAGCGGCGATCTCCGCGAAACCGGCGTATTGGTCTACTCGATCATGAAAGGGGACCAAGTCCTTCGGTCGTCGCGGAAGAATGTGGCGGACTCCGAGAACGGGCGCGATTTCCTGGCCGAATTTCCGCTGGACAAGTTCGTTCCCGGCTCCTATGCGCTAAAATCCGCCCTCCAGGACAAGGACGGACGCGAAATCGTCTCCCAGACTCTCGGGTTCACCGTCTCGGACAAGGCGATCCCCGGCACCTGGGTGTTCGCCCAAGAGAACCCTCCCGAGAAAGACCCCTCTTATTCGTATAGTCTGGGCATTCAGTATCTGAATACAGGGGATGCGGCCAAGGCCCGTGATGAATTGGCCAAAGCTTACAAGAAAAAGGCCGATTCCGTCGAATATGCCGTCGGATACGCTCGCGCCCTGTTGGCGACCGAGGACCCGGCGAAAGCGAAGGGCTTCCTCCTTCCTTTCGGCAAGAAAGGGAGCGCGGATTTCGATCTCTACGCTGTCTTGGGGACGGCCTGCCAGGATACGGGGGACTATCAAGAAGCGATCACGTGGCTACAGAAAGCGCTTTCCTACAAAGGGAACGTCGTGGAGATCCTGAACCGGCTCGGAGCGTGTTTTCTGCAAATCGGAGACAAGGACCAGGCTCTGAAAGCCTGGAAGAAATCGCTCGAGGTCAAGCCCGATCAGGAGAACATCAAGAAGCTCATCGAAAAGATCCGCGAGCTTCCCGCGGGGAGCTGGAGCAACTCAAAATAGGTTGACGAAAGAGCTTCACGGAAGAGCGGCGCAGCTCTCGCCATCGCGATTTCCACACTTTGTGTGCATAAGGCTGTGGATAAGTGGCCTTTCCGGTTTTCTAAGAACGGACAATCTCATCCGTTACCATGAACTGCACAGGAAATGGGCGGAGGGAGAAGAGGACGCCTCGGCTTCTCTAGAAAATGTGTCCGAAATTGAAATAGAGCCTCGTCCCTTCCTTGCTGAAGCCGTAGTCCACTCGGACGCAGAAGTCGGGGAGATAGAGGCGGAGGCCCACGCCGTAGTCGATGGCCAGATTCCTAAAGCTGAACCGGTCGAGCGAGGGCCAAACCGTCCCCGTATCGGCGAACAGGTTTCCGCCCAGCCGCCAGAAGAGGGGGAACCGGTATTCGAAGTTGGCCAGGAACTTGCCCTTGTCGAGGAACCGGTTGAGGCTGTAGCCCCGCATCGCCGAGAGCTCGTTCCCGCCGCCGAGCGATGACATATCGAAGACCGGAATCGCCGAGCCGGTGATGTATTGGAGCATGACCCGGGCGGCGAAAACGTCCTTATCGCCGAAGACCAGGGTATATTTCCGCAGATCCAGCGTGATCCGGTTGTAGGAGGAGTCCCGGCTGCCGACGATCCCGCCCGCGACGTCGTCCTGGAGAAAGAACCGGACGCCCCGGGTCGGGTGGATCTGGCTTTCCGAAGTATCATAGCGGAGGATGAGCGAGAGGAACGGCACGAATTGGGACGTCCGCTGGCGGAGGAAGTCGGTGAACGTCTTCCCGTCCTCGACGTTCGAATAGTTCAGCCAGCGGAGACTGTAAGCCGCCGTCACGACGAATTCGGGCGTGATCCCGCGGCTGAACGTGGCCTGGAGCGACTTCGTTTCGTGGGTGAAGATCGTCATGTCGTCCTTGCTCGAAGTCTGTCCGAAGCCGTAGAAATCGTATTTCAGGTATTTGTCGTATTCGAACTTGAAGTCGAAGGCCAGCGGATACGTCTTTCCCTGCCGGATTTCCGTGTCGGGCATGGAAAACGTGAAGACGTACCAGCGCTCACCCTTGCTTGAGTTGAACAGGATGAGGTCGAAGGATTCCTTCTTGGCCAGGAAATCGACGAACTTGATCTTCCCGCCGTAGCCGACGCCGATGTCGTTGTCATACATGACGATCGGCATGGGGGACCAGGACTTATAGGACTTGTCGGGAATCTCCTGGCCGTAGGCGGCCGCGGATACGGCAAGCGCGAGCGCGACGAGAACGGCGGCCGCAGACCCGTATCTTCGCATGGGACCCCTCCTCGGCATTGAATATATTGATTCGGCCGCAAAATCAAGGTTTTTCTTCTTGAAAACCGGGCCTATCTTCGATATGTTTTGAGCATTCTCCCGGGAGGTTCCGCCATGTCCGACACTTTGAAAAAGATTTCGGCCGCCGCCGCGATTTTCGTCCTGGCCGTCCTCGCCGGGCCGGCCTCGTCCCCCGATAAGAAGCCCGTCCCGCGCAAGGACGCTTTCTTCGGGCTGCACTTCGACCTCCATCCGAATAAGACCGACACCGCCCTCGGAGCCGACGTCACCGAGGAGAACATCGCCAAGCTCCTCGACCGCGTCCGGCCGGACTACGTCCAGTACGACTGCAAGGGCCACGTCGGCTGGGCGGGCTATCCGACCAAGATCGGCTGGCCGGCCCCGGGAATCAAGAAGGACAGCTTGGAGATCTGGCGCCGGATGACCCGGCCGCGCGGCGTGGGGCTTTACATTCATTATTCGGGCGTCTGGGACGGCCAGGCCCTCGAGCACCACCCCGACTGGGGCCGCGTCGACGAGAAGGGGAAGCTCGACCCCAACATCACCAGCGTCTTCGGCCCTTACAAGGACGAGCTGCTCATCCCCCAGCTCAAGGAAGTCGTGGCCGCCTACGACCTCGACGGCCTCTGGGTCGACGGCGAATGCTGGGCGGCCCGGCTCGACTATTCGCCCCGGGCCCTGGCGGCTTGGACCAAGATGACGGGAAAAACGGCCGCGCCCAAGAATCCGAAGGATCCCGATTGGTTCGCCTGGAAGACCTTCAACCGGATGGGGTTCGAGGATTATCTGATCTCCTGGGTCGATGCGCTCCACGCCTTCAAACCAGGCCTGCAGATCACCAGCAACTGGATGTATTCCTCGTTCGCCCCCCATCCCGCGGCGGCCAAACTCGATTTCCTCTCTGGCGATTACTCCCCCTCACTCTCGGTCGACCGGGCCCGGGTCGAGGCGCGCTATTTTGCGAGCACGGGAATGCCTTGGGATTTGATGGCCTGGGGGTTCGACAAGGGCAAGGACCAGGACTGGTCGATCAAGACGCCCGAACAGATGATGCAGGAGGCGGCCGTCGTCCTGATGCAGGGCGGCGGGTTCCAGATCTACCACCAGCCCACGCGCTCGGGCTACATCGCCGAGGCCATCATCGATCAGGAAGGCAAGGTTGCGGATTTCTGCCGGGAGCGCAAGGCGGCCAGCTTCAAGAGCCGGACCGTGCCCCAGGTCGCTCTCCTGCTTTCGTCGACATCGCACGACGAAGTATCGGATAACCTATTTTCTCCGGGCGCCGGGGAGTTCGACGCGCTCGAAGGCGCGCTCCACGCCCTCCTCGAGCTCCACTATTCCGTGGACATCCTGGCCGAGCACCAGCTCGGGCCGCGCCTCGGCGAATTCCCCCTGGTCGTCGTCCCGGACTCGCCCGTCCTGTCTGAGGTGTTCCGGAAATCGCTTCTGGATTATGCGGAGAAAGGAGGAAGCCTGTTCCTCCTCGGAGAGAAATGCGCGCGGCTTTTCGCCCCGGCGCTCGGCGTCGACTTCCAAGGCGCGCCCCGGACCGTCAGTGAGGAGCTGGCCACTCCGGCCGGCCCGGTCTCGATCGGAGGATCATGGCAGGACATCGCCCTGCACGGGGCGTCGGCCGCCGGCTTCCGGCATCCGACGCGCGATTTGCGCCGCGACGCCAAGCCGGCCGCTTCAATCACCCCCTATGGAAAAGGCAGGATCGCGGCGGTATACGGCCCGCTGGCCGACATCTTCTTCAAGGGCCATCATCCTTCGGTCCGCCGCTTCCTCGGCGACATCGTCCGTCAGCTTTTCCCGGCCCCGGCCGTCGAGGTGGACGGGCCGCCCGTCCTCGACGTCGCGCTCCGGACGACCGCGGACGGCAAGACGAGCGTCCATCTGCTGAACCGCGCCGGGATTCCTCTCCCCGACCTCTACAATTTTACCGATTTCATCCCGCCCGTCGGACCGGTCGCGGTGAAGGTTCGAGCGACAAAAAAGCCGGCGAGCGTCGTCCTCGTTCCCGAAGGACCGGTTAAAGATTGGACTTGGAAGGACGGCTGGGTGACCGCGGTCATCCCCTTGGTAAAGATTCACTCCGTCCTGGTTCTCGATTAGGGACGCCCTGCGTTTCCCGCGCCGGGCCGGCCGCTACGGCCGCGTTTTCCCCGCGCCGAGGGCGAGCCGCTTCTGCTCTTTTTTTTCGGCGAAGGTCCGCGGGACATGGACCGGCTCGCCGGTGATCGGGTCGAGGCCGGTGTGGTACATGCAGGTCGAGGCCGTCATGGGCGTAGGCGTAAAGATCTGGACGCCCTCCACCGGCTTCTCCCCGTCCTTCTCAAGACGACGGATTTCCCGGGCCAACTCCCGGGCCTCTTTTTCGCCGCTTCCGGGGTGCGCGACCATGAAATAGTATTTGAGATGCTGGCGGCGCCCCTTGTTGATCGCCTTGAAGAGCCTGCGGAACTCCTCGAGCGGCCGGACGTCCTTATTCATCCGGCGCAGGACCTCGGGCGAGACGTGCTCGGGCGCGATCTTGAGCAGCCCCGAGAGATGATGGTCGGAGAGCTCCCGGAGATACTCCTCGCTCTCCATGGCCAGATCATAACGGATCCCGCTCCGGACGAAAACCTTCTTCACGCCCGGCACCGCGCGCGCCTTCCGCATCAGCCGGATGAGGCGCGCATGGCTGCGCTCGAGCCGCTTGCAGCCCAGGCAGTCCCTCTCGCATCGGTCGCGCGCCGGGCAATCCATTCCGTACATGTTAGCCGACGGCCCGCCCAGGTCATCGATGTAGCCCTTGAAATCGGGATGCACCGTCAGCCGGCGGATCTCGTCGAGGATCGACGCCTCGCTCCGCGACACGATCCGGTCGCCCTGGTGCAGGGCGAGAGAGCAGAACGAGCAGCGCCCGATGCAGCCCCGGTGGGTCACGACCGAGAACTGGGCCATCTTGAGCTCGGGGAAATGGGACGGGATCGCGCGCGAAAACGGCAGGGCATAGATCCGGTCGAGGTCGGCCGGGGCCGCCTCAGGCATGGGATATTGCAGGACCCAGCGGGGGCCGTGGCGCTGGGCGAGCGCCTTGCGGTTCGAGAAGTCGGCCTGGGCCCGGAGAAAGGCGCCGGAGTCCGCCGCGACGTCCTCGTAAGCCGGAATCTCCGAAAATTCGGGGGGGAGGTCGCGCGCCACGAGGCATGTCCCCCGGATCCCGCCCAGCGGCTCGCCCCGGTCCAGCCGGCGGGCGATCTCAACGACCTGCGATTCGCCCGGCCCGTAGACCAGGATGTCGGCCCGCGAATCGAGCAGCAGGCTGCGGCGGACTTTATCGTCCCAGTAATCGTAGTGGGCGAAGCGTCGGAGCGACGCCTCGATCCCGCCCAACACGACCGGGACGCCCGGGAACAGGGCGCGGACTTTGTTGGCGTAGACGAGCACGGCCCGGTCGGGCATCCCCGAGGCGTACGGCGCGTGCTCATCCTTGGCCCGGGCCCGCTTGAGGGGTGTGTAGTTGACCAGCATGCTGTCGATCGAGCCGGCCGTGAGCCCGAAGAACAAGCGCGGGGCGCCGAGCTTCCGGAAGTCCGCCTCGCCCTTCCAATCGGGCTGCTCGATGACCCCGACCTTGAGCCCCTCGGCATCGAGCACCCGGGCGATGACCCCGATGCCGGACAGGGGATGGTCGGCATAGGGCTCGCCGCCGACGAGGATGACGTCGAACCCCGAGCCCGTCCGCTTCAAGGAAATCACGGCCGCCCTCTCAGTATTCCATCTTCCGGAAGATCACCGCCCCATAGAAGGCGTTCAGGACCAACAGCCCGCCGCAAAGGAAGAACGGATATTGGAGCCCCAACTTGTAGCCGAGGGGCGAAAAGATCATCGCCCCGGCCATCTGCCCCAGGATCGGCACGGACTGGGCCAGCCCCGCGCTCCCGCCGATGTTCCGCTTCTCGAAGAGCCGCGAGGTGAAGAGGGTCATTAATGCGCCCAAGGCGCCGTCGCCGATCTGGTGGAGCGCGTTGAAGGCGAACGACGCCCAAACGCCGCGGACGGCCGCCATCAGGATGAAGCCCGTCCCCGAGGCGGCCATCGCCGCCAGGAGCAGCCGCTTGTTGGCCCGGAGGTTGAATCGGAGTGCGCCGACGAGGACGGCCGAAAAAGACAGGCAGAACAGGCCGGCCGAGATGTACAGGGCCAGCCCGAAGTCCTTCAGCCCAAACGCCTTTTGGAGGAAGGGGCTGAACACCGTCCCCTCGATCCCCCAGTGCAGGGCCAGGATGAAAGCGAAGAGGATGAAGAGCAGGGTTTTCGCCCTCAGGACGCTCCGCCCGTATTCGCGGAGCGTCACCCGGTGGAATTTGACGTGCTCGAGGCGCCGCGCGGCCGCCAGCGACAGGATCATGATCGCGGCGAACACGACAAGGAGGAGCCTGAAGTCCGCGCCGTGGAGGAGCAGCCCGCCGCCCAGGATGCCTACGGCCGGTCCGAAGCTGGTCCAGAACGCATAGACCCCATACTTGCGGTTCTGGTCCATGGCCGTCTCATCCTTGTAGTAAAGGCTGTTGAACGAGACATCGAGGACGTTATTGGCCAGCCCCAAAACAAGGAACGCCGCGGCCATGACCGGGAACGCCCGGATCCAAGCCATCGAAAGCAGAGCCAGGCCCTGGACGAGGAGCCCGCCCCGGATGACGCCCGACATCGCCAGCCGATCGTTGATCCAGCCCGTTGGGAACGAAGCGAGGAGCGGGGCCACGGCATACATGGAGACGATGATCCCGATCCGCCACCCGTCGTAGCCGAGGTCCAGGAACCGGAGCGGGAGCAGGAACAGGACGCTCGTGACAGTGAGCTTGCGGAGAAAGTTCAGGAGGTGGATTCGATGATGAAGCGTCAAGGGCATGGGGACGTGGTTTCCTCGGGCCCCATTATAGCGTTTTTCCGGCCGGGCCCGCAGGGTAAAAAAAAGCGGCCCCGCGGGGGGCCGCTGATCCCGTCCGGCGCCGCTTACTTTTTCTTGAGGTGGATGCTGCCGCTGAAGGTCTTCAGGCGGAGGTTCGCCCCGCCGTTGTTCACGACGCCGTGCAGCTCCTTGGGCGAGAGCTTGCCCGACATCGTGATCGCGAACTCGGAGTCGACATGGCCGCTGAAGGTCTCGGCGTCGAGCTCAAAGGCGGCCGCGGCCGGGAGCGTCAGGTCGAGGCTGCCGCTCAGGGCTTCGAGAGTGATCTTCGCCCCGGCGGCCAGCTCGCCGTCATAAGTGATGTTCCCGCTTAGAACCTTCGCCCGAACGCTTTTGGCCCCGGAGATGTCCCGGAGCTCGATCCGGCCGCTCGTGGTCTCCGCGTCCACCGACCCCTTGATCCGGGAGGCGGTGATTGTCCCAGACACGGTCTTAAGGTCGACGTCATTCGCCGCGTCCTCGACCGAGATCCGCCCGCTCACCGTCCGGACGTCCACGGAACCGGCCATCTTGGCCGCGGACAGGTTCCCGCTCGTGATGTCGGCTTCGAACGACCCGCCCATGCCCTCGACGATCACCGAGCCGCTGGTGTTGCGCACCTTGACGCCCGCCTTGTCCGGGACCCAGATCCGATAGTTGACCCCCACATTGACGTTGTTGCGGCCGGACGGATATTTGGTTTCGATCTTCAGGCCGTTGCCGTCCTTCGTGACCTCGATCGTCACCAGGTCGGCGTTGGACTTGGCTTTCTCGGCCGACGAGGCGCTCGAGATCTTGTCCGCCTCGATCTTGACCTGGCCCGGATCGCCGACCCGGACGTCGACCGAGCCGGAGAGATTGATCACCAAGACCCGGCCGTCCCTGGCCAAGGCTTCGGTCCGGGCGAACTTGTCTTCATATTTCTCGGAGGCCCAGACGCCCGCGGCCAGGGCGAGCAGGGCCAGGATCCCGAGCGTGATTCCAAAGCTTCTCTTGTTCATATTCATCATCATCCTCCTTGCCGGTATTCCGTTCACAGCGCCCGGCCGCCGGGCAGCGCGGGCGCGGTATTCTTCTTGACCTCGATCACGTTGTCGAGGAATTCGACCTTGCTTTTATAGGCTCCAAGCAGATACGTCCGGGCCGTGACGTCGCCGGGCGCGGCTTTGACCGCCCTCTGGCAGGCCAAGATGGATGCGTCGATCTCGCGGAGGTTCTGCTCGAGAACCGAAGCCACCTGGGGATCGAGCCCGTTTCGGGGCGACCCGACGGCCTCGCTCAGGGCCTTGATCGCCAGAGTGTAGTATTTCTCGGCCTCCTCGAGCTTGGCCAGAGTGTAGCGGTCCTGGCCCGGCACGACCGGTCCCTCCGGCCGCCGGGCGAGGACGAGCCCGCCCACGATGGCCAGGACGAGGAGCGCCGTCGCTCCGGCGTAGACCATCCGGCCGGGGCCGAAGATCGCCTCGTACCATTTCCGGCGTGGCTCGGCCGGGGCGGCCGCCTCGGTCCGGGCCTCACGGACCCGGCGGAGAATCGCCGGCCAAGCGGCGTCGGACGGCTCGAGCCGCGGGAGCTCCCGGGCCTGCTGGGCGATGTCCTCGAAGTCCTCGAGAAGATCCCGGCAATCGGCGCAGGACTCGAGATGCTCCTTCAGGCGTTCGACGTCCTCGGGGGCGAGGGTTCCTTCCAGATAATCCCCCATAAACTCATGCGCGTCCCGGCATTTCATGGTCCTGTCTCCTTAGCACGCCCGCCTCGCCTTGAGGATCTCGCGGATCTTCAGGCGGGCCTTGAAGAGCTGGGACTTGGACGTCCCGACCGAAAGCCCGAGGGTGCGGGCGATCTCCTCGTGCTTGAACCCCTGGACGTCGTGCAGCAGGAAGATCTCCCGGAGGCGCGGCGCGAGGGCGGCGATCGCTTCGTCCAACGGCCTCCGGAGGTCATTTTCATCCGCCTCGACCCGGGCTTCGTGACGGGTGCCTTCCAAGTCGACCATGGGAACGCTCTTCTCGATCTCGACCCGCTTCCCCCGGAGATGGCTGTAGCAGGTGTTCAAGGCGATCCGGAAAACCCAGGCTGTGAAGGTCTCGACCCGCTGCACGTCGTCAAGGTGGGTGAAAATCTTGAGGAAGATCTCTTGGAGGAGGTCTTCGGCCGTGGCCTGATCGTACGAGTAGCGGTAGGCCAGGTTGAACAGGGCGGTTTTATAGCGCCGGTACAGGGCCTCGAAGGCCGCGGCGTCGCCCGCCCTGCCCCGGGCGATCAGCTCGGCCAGGGGAACATCCTCGGAAACGGCTGCGTAACCCGGGCTTTTTTCGATTTTAGGCCGGCTCACGAAGGCATTATCCCTCATTTGAATTTCGTTTGCCAACGCGAGGTCAGGGCAGGCCATGCGATTGCTCTCTTCACCACTAGAGATGCGGGCGGGATCAAAAAGGTTGCCGGTTTCCTTTAAAATCGCTTATATTTAATGTCTGACAAGGAGCGGCCATGAAAAAAGCCCGGATATTCCTCCTCTTTGCGGTCCTGGCCGGGGCGATCGCGGCCGCGCCCGGCTGCCGGAAAGGGCCGGACGGTGAATCGCGGATCAGCGTCAGCGGCGTGATCGAGGCGGTCAAGACCGACATTCAGGCCCAGGCCCAGGGCGAAATCGAAAAGATCCCGGTGAAGGAAGGCCAGAAGGTGGCCAAGGGCGACCTCCTGTGCACGATCAATTCCGACAAGCTCCGAATCCAGCTCGACCAGGTCCGGGCGGGAATCGACGGGGCCAAGGCCAGGCGCCAATTGGCCAAGATCGGAACCAAGAAGGAGCTCATCGCCGTCGCCCAGAGCCAGGTCGAAATCGCGAACAAGCAGCTCGAGTTCGCGGCGAAGGACCAGGAGCGCTTCGCCCGCCTCTTCTCCGAGGGAGCGATTTCCCAAACCCAGAAGGAGAAGGCCGACCTGGCGCTCAAGACAGCCCAGGAGCAGGCCCGCGGCGCGAAGGAGAATTATGACATGGCGGTCCGGGGTCGCGAGAAGGAGGAGATCGACATGACCCAGGCCGACCTCGAGGGGCTCCAGGCCCAGGAACAGTATCTCCTGCGCCAGCTCCAGGACACCGAGGTCAAATCGCCGGTGGCGGGCATCGTCGAAGTCAAGAGCGTCGAGCCTGGAGAGCTGGCCGTCCCCGGGACCGTCCTCTTCAGCCTCATCGATCTCTCCCAGACCTATGTCAAAGCCTATGTCCCCGAGAAATACCTGGGCCGGCTGAAGCTCGGAGGCCCGGTCGAGGTGACCTGCGACTCGTATCCCGGGCGGATCTTCAAGGGAACGGTGGACTTCATCGCCAGCGAGGCCGAGTTCGCGCCCAAAAACATCCAGACCACGGAAGAGCGGCTGAAGCTCGTCTATATGGTCAAGTCGTATCTCGAGAACGCGGCCGGGGAGCTCAAGCCGGGCATGCCGGTCGACGTCGTCGTCTCCTTCGCGAAGTAGGGAGCGAGAGCCGGCCATGAATGACGCCGGAGGACGGGCCTTTGGCGACGCCGTCGACGTCAAGGGCGTCTCCAAGTCGTTCGGAGCGACGCGGGCGATCCGAGACCTCGATCTCAGCGTCGAACGGGGCGAACTCGCCGGACTCATCGGCCCGGACGGCGCCGGCAAGTCCACCCTCCTTCGCCTGATCATCGGGCTGCTCCGGGCCGATGCGGGGACCATCGCCGTCGCCGGCATCGACGTCGCCCGCCACCCGTACGCAGTCAAGGACAAGATCGGCTACATGCCCCAGCACTTCAGCCTCTACGGCGACCTGACCGTCGCCGAGAACATGAAATTCTTCGCCGATCTCTACGGAGTTCCCCGGGCCCGGTTCGAAGAGCGCAAGCGCGAGCTCCTCGGCTTCAGCGCCCTGGGGCCGTTCGAGGGCCGCCCCGCCCGCAACCTCTCGGGCGGGATGCAGAAGAAGCTCGCCCTGGCCTGCAACCTCTTCCACACGCCCGAGCTCCTGCTCCTCGACGAGCCTACGACGGGCGTCGACCCGGTCTCGCGCCTCGAGCTCTGGCAGCTCCTCCTGGAGCTGAACCGGCGGGGCGTGACGATCGTCATGACCACGCCCTACATGGACGAAGCCGCCCGCTGCCGCAAGGTGGCGCTCATCTCCGAGGGCCAGCTCCTCGCCTGTGACGCGCCCGAGAACCTCATCCTCGGGATGAAGGACGAGATCGCCGAACTCGTCGCGCCGCTCACGCCCGCCCTGCGTTCCCTGAAAACCCTGCCCGGGCTCAAGGGCGTCCACCCGTTCGGCGACCGCATCCACATCGTCCTCGCCTCGGGCGGACCGGACCTCGACGCGATCCGGGCGAAGCTCGAATCCGACGGGGTGGATGTCCGGTCGCTGCGCAAGATCCGGCCGTCGTTCGAGGACGTCTTCCTGGGGCTCGGAGCGGAACATGAGGAGGGCCGGCCGTCGTGAGCGGGCCGAGCATCGTCGTCCGGGACCTGACAAAGAAGTTCGGATCGTTCACCGCCGTCGACCGAATTTCCTTCGAAGTCCCCAAAGGCGAGATCTTCGGCTTCCTTGGCCCGAACGGCGCCGGCAAGTCCACGACGATCCGGATGCTGTGCGGCATCCTCCAACCGACCTCGGGCGAGGCCCGCGTGGGCGGTTTCAGCGTGACGACCGAATCCGAGGAGATCAAGAAGATCATCGGCTACATGTCCCAGAAGTTCACCCTCTACAACGACCTGACCGTCGAGGAAAACATCGCCTTCCATGGCGGGATCCGCCGCCTCCCGCCCGCCGTGCTGGCCGAGCGGAAGCGCTGGGTGCTGAAGATGGCCGGCCTAGTCGGCCGCGAACGGGCCCTGGCCCGCGAGCTCTCGGGCGGCTGGAAGCAGCGCCTCGCCCTGGGCTGCGCGATTCTCCATCGCCCCCAGATCCTCTTCCTCGACGAGCCCACGGCCAGCGTAGACCCGGTTTCGCGCCGCGACTTCTGGGACCTGATCTACGAGCTCTCCGGAGAAGGCACGACGACGTTCGTTACGTCGCACTACATGGACGAAGTCGAGCGTTGCCACAGGCTCGCGATCATTTACGCCGGGGTGATCATCGCCCTCGGATCCCCCCGCGAGCTCAAGATCCGGTTCGCCGGAGCGGAGAGCGCCTCCCTGGAACAGGTGTTCGTGGCCGCGATCGGGAGCGCGAGGACGGCATGATCCGGCGCATCGTCCCCCTGGCCCGGAAGGAGGCGATCCACATCCGGCGCGATCCGCGGAGTCTGTTCCTGGCGATCGGCCTGCCCATCCTCCTGATTCTCCTCTTCGGCTACGCCATCACCTTCGACATCAAGCACGTGGAGATCGGGATCGTGGACCAGGACCGGACCGCGCTAAGCCGGGAGTTCGCGGCCAAGCTCGGGGCGAGCGCCTATTTCGACCTGAAGCTCACCCTCGACAGCCCGGCCGGAGTGGAGAAGCTCCTCGACGAGGGCCGGGTGAAAGCCGTCGTCGTCTTCCCGTCGGGCTTCGCCCGCGACGTGGCCGCAAGGCGCGACACTGCGATCCAGGTTCTGCTCGACGGGAGCAACAACAACACGGCCCTCATCGCCATGGGCTACATCTCCCGCCTCTTCCAGAAGCTGGCCACGGACCTGCTCGCCGAGGGGATGGCCCGCGCCGGGGCGAGCGCGGCCGGGACGGCGGGAGGAGTCGCAGCCGGGACGGCCGCGGCCGGCGCCCGGGGCGGGCTTCCGTCCGTCGAGCCGAGGATCCGGGTCTGGTACAACCCCGATCTCAATAGCACGGACTTCATCGTCCCCGGGCTGGTGGCCGTGGTGATGATGGTCATGGCCGGCATCCTGACCTCGCTCGCCGTGGCCCGGGAGTGGGAGACCGGGACCATGGAGCAGCTCATCTCAGGCCCGGTGCGAGCCCACGAGATCGTGCTCGGCAAGCTCCTTCCCTACTTCGCCCTCGGCCTCGCCCAGCTGGCCCTCGTCGTGGTGACCGGGACGCTGGTCTTCGGGGTGCCGCTCCGCGGGAACCTGCTGTGCCTGCTCGTCGCCTCGTCGGTCTTCCTGCTCTGCGGCCTGGGGATCGGGCTTTTCCTGTCGATCGTCGCCCGGGCCCAGCAGCTGGCCTTCATGCTCGCCATCCTCCTGACCCTGCTGCCGGCGTTCCTCCTGTCGGGGTTCATGACCCCCATCTCGAGCATGCCGAGGATCATCCAGGCCTTCACCTACCTCATCCCGGCGCGCTATTTCATCATCATGGTCCGGGGGATTTTTCTCAAGGGATTCGGCTTCGGCGACATCTGGCGGGAGCTCCTGCTGCTCGCGGCCTTCGCCGCGATCGTGCTCACCGGCTGCGTCCGCCGGCTGAAGCTGAGGCTGGACTGAGGACGGGCATGCTGAGCGTCATCCGGACCATCCTCCGCAAGGAATTCATCCAGCTGCTGCGCGACAAGCGGATGATCCTGCCCCTGTTCATCGCCCCCGTCATCCAGCTCATCCTGTTCGGCTTCGCCGTCAACGTCGACATCAAGAACATCACCCTGGCCGTCGTCGACGAGGACCGGACCGGGGACAGCCGGGCCTACATCAACGCCTTCGTCCGGTCGGGGTATTTCGAGATCAAGGCCGAGCCGGCGGCGGAGCGGGACGTGGACGCGCTCCTCGCCCGGGGCGCGGTCCAGGCGGCGATCGTCGTGCCGGCCGAGTTCGGCCGCAAAATCGCCGACCGGGAGGCGTCCAAAGTCCTGGTGCTCCTCGACGGAACGGACTCGAACACGGCGACGATCATCCAGAATTACGTGGAGATGATCTCGTCGCGGTTTTCGGAGACCCTGATCATGAGGGCCCTGGGGCGCAGCCCGGGGGGATTCGCCTCAGTCGAGCCGCGCATCTGGTACAATCCCGAGCTGAAGACGGCCCTGTGGATGGCGCCCGGCGTCATCTGCATGATCCTGCTGGTGACGACACTCGTGCTGACGGCCATGGCCATCACCCGCGAGAGGGAAATGGGCACGCTCGAGCAGCTGATCGTCTCGCCGATCAAATCCTACGAGCTCATCCTGGGCAAGACGCTGCCGTTCGCCATCATCGGCTTCTGCGACGTCATCCTGGTCATGACCTTCGGCCGGATTATCTTTGGCGTCCCGATCCGGGGCAGCGTCCCCTTCCTCCTGGCCATGTCACTCGTCTTTATCCTGACGACGCTTGGCGTCGGGCTCTTCATCTCGACGATCTCGCGGACGCAGAGCCAGGCCATGATGTCGGCCTTCTCGTTCATCATGCCGGCCATCATGCTCTCGGGAATCTTCACGTCCATCGACAACATGCCGATGCCGGCCCAATACCTGACCTACCTCAATCCCCTGCGCCATTTCGGGAAGATCGTGCGGGAAATCCTGCTCAAGGGCAATGGCCCGGCCGAGCTCTGGCCGGACATGATCTACCTCTTGGCCTTCGGGCTGGCGACCTTCGTCCTCGCCTCCCTGCGCTTCCACAAACGCCTGGAATAAATCCGTGACAGTAACCTGATTTCCGGATTTCTTTTGTATTTAATTAGGAAATCAGGTTACTGTCACCGATTTAATAGGAGGCGGTGAGGGTCAGCTTGTCGCCCGCCTTCAGGACCACGGGCGCATCGAATTTCACCTTGACCGTCCTGCCGTCCAAGCCGGCGGCCGCTTTGATCAGCTTGCCTGCCGCCTCGGCCTTGAACGAGGCCGGGCTTTTTGCCGGCGCCGACTCCGGAAGGACAAAGCGGAATTCCCGGAGCGAGAGCCCGCCCTGGACGACTTCCACCTCGGCCTTCTGGGTTTTCCCGACGGCCGCCTTCTGGCTGTATTCGCCCCAGCCGCTCCCCGTGCTCCAGAACGTCCGAAAATCGTCGGCGTAGACCTTGGGGGCGAAGCCCATCGTCGCTTCCGGGCCGGAATAGGCGAAGCCCGACAGGGCGAGGACGAGCCCCCAGGACGACATCGCCCGGGCGTAATGGTGGCCGCACTCGATCTCGTCCCAGGGGTTTCGCTTCAGGCCGTCGTAGCGGTCCCGGACGGCCTTGGCCACGGTCAGTCCCTCGTCGACCAGGCCCTCGTAGATCAAGTGCGAGGCGACGTGATACTCGATCCCCGTCCACACTTCGTCCGAATAGACGAACGGCAGCGGCGGCCGCCCGCCCTTCGGCCAGGTGCACAAGAGCAGGCCGCGCTCGTCGTTGAGGGCATAGGTCCGCTGGCCATTGGAGAATTCGCGGAAATCGGGCATGAAGTTATACTTGAACACCGACCCCAGCGTCGTCTTGAGCCGGTCTTCGGGCAGGAACCGCCCGAGCCCTGCGACCTGGGCCAGCCATTGGCCCAACATCTGGTCGGACAGGCAGCCGTCGCCGTATTGATATTTCTTCTGCATCACCTGGTCATATTTCTGGACGTAATACTCCCCGTTCCAGAGAAGCTGATCGAATTTCGCCCTCCCCTTCTCGAACAAGGCCTTGTACGCCTTCGCCGCCTCCGCGTCGCCGACGGCGTCGGCCATCCGCGACCCGGCCAGCAGGGCGCCCAGGTAGAACGTTCCGATCATGCTGTTCGGGCCGTAGAACTCGATGTCGTAGGTGTTGTGCTGCTCGCCTTCGATCAGCCCGTCCTTGTCGACGTCCCAGGCGAGCCAAGTATATTCCAGCACCTTCTTGGCCTTCGGCCAGACCTTCTTCAGGAAGCCGAGGTCGCCGGAGAGCTGCCAGTCGCGGTAGAGGTTGATGATCCGGCCGAGCGAGCCGTCCGCCGCCGGCCGGAACTTCCAGTAGACGCCGCTCCAGAGCGGGAGCGACGTGCGGAAGACCATCTCCCCGTTGTCCTTGGTGTTGCTCAGGAAATCGACTTCCCGCATGAAGCGCTCCAAGCTCGGAAAGAGAAAGGCCACGGACTGCTCGTAGTTCCAGACGTGGGCGCAGTTGAGCGGGCAGCAGCCGCTCTTGTCGTTGCAACCCTCGAAGGCGAAGAACTGGCCTCCCTCGAGCCAGAAGCAGGTCATCGTCCGAGCGATCGAAGCCTGGCTCGAGGCCGCGTCGAGGATATAGGGCGGCAGGGTCGAAGAGAAAAACACGTCGTGGAACCGGCGGCTCTCGCTCTCGAGGCGGGGGAGGTTGGACTGGAGGTATTCCGCCGAGGCCCAGGCGTCGGCGAAGCGCTCGGCGTAGTGGTTCTTGAAAATCTTGCCCCGCTGCTCGCGGACGATGTCGAAGTCGTCGAGGAAGTTGGGGAAGCTCCAGGAGAGGATGAAGGGCAGCGTGACCTCGCCGAACGGCTCGATCTCGGCGACGAGCCCCAGCGTGCCGATGTCCGTCCGCTTGTCGGGCGAGGGCGCCTTCTCGTCGAGGTCCTTCAGCCGCCCGTCCGCGGCGAAGTCGTCCCAGAAGATCTGGAGGTCGTCCCACCAGTCGCCCCGCACCCAGTGCGAAAGGTACGTCAAGTTCTTCCAGGGCGTGGCCAGGGCCATCGTCCCGTAGGCCGCCGCGTCGGGCTTGACCCGCTGGGACGACATGAACAGCCCGCTCAGGGCGGGCCCGCGCCGGATCTCGTTCACGTTCTGGCCGAACAGGGCGTTGTCGGTCCCGTCGATCGTCCCCTTCCCGTCGAACCCGATCGGGTTGAGCACCGAACCGGCGATCGTGATCCGGGCCGGCTTCGGGCTCAGGTTGCGGACCTTGAACCGGATGACGGCGCCGGGAATCCCCGAATCTTCGGGGTTGAGGGGGATGAAGGGATTGAACGCCTCCATCGTGACCTGGAGCGGGAGGCGGCTGTCCTCCATGTCGATCCAGGCGAAGGGATATTCGCCGTGGAACGTGGCCTTCTCCATGCGCGGCAGGCCGGGGACCTCGGTGCGCCGATAGCCGTCCTGGCCCGTGAACGGCGGCGTCAGGGCGCCTTCGAGCACGCGGACGACCGGAGCGCGGCCCTCCTGCTGGAAGTGGAGGGCAAAGAAGGTGAACGGCAGGCTCACCCCCTTGTCCGGACGGTTGAAGATCTCCCAGTCGCGCAGATTGCCCCGCCCGCCGAGCGAGACCGTGCCCGTCCCGATGCCGCCAAGCGGGAACGCGACCTCGCGGGCCGCCGCCCCCTCGAACGTGCGCGGCGGAGCGAGCCGATAGAGCTCCTGGGGCGAGTAGACGAGCTTGGACCGGTCCGCGGCCGCAGCGGGGCGGACGGCGATCGCGAGCAGAAGCGAGGCGGCGGCAAGCGCGCAGGCCGCCGTGATGAGCTCGAAGCGCCGGATGTGGTTCGACTTGGACATGGCGAATCCCTCCCTGAGAAAGATCCGAAACTGATGGCCTTTTTCTACAACAAATAATTCGGAGACACAATACCTAATTCCCAATTTCCTTTGCCGGGGACCGAAGCCGGAATTAGGAAATAGGTATTGTGTCTCCTTTTAAAAGGGCGACGATCTTGGCTTCCATGTCCTCGTGATGCGTTCCCGGCCAGAATACCCGTCCGCACGCGGGGCAGAGAGAGAATTCTTTTTCATGCTCCAGGACGAACGGCGCGACGAGGTTCGCGGCGTTCTCGCGGGATAGGGGCTTGAGCGGGACGTTGCACTCGACGCATCGGGAGAAAGGCCGGACCTCGCCGAGAAGATCGAGATCAACCAGGACCTGGCGGACCTGTTCTTCCCAAACTTCGCTCTCGATGAGGAGGCAAGCGACGCCGCGCGCTTTGGCCCGGGCCACAAGCGCATGATCGCGGGTGAGGAGCGTCCGGCGCTCGTCCCGGGCGATGCTCAGGAGGCGGTCGTCTTCCGCCCTCGAAAAGAAGACGGCGTCAAATCCCAGGATTTTAAGCCACTTGGCCGCTTTCCCCAGCATGCAATCCACGACGAAGGTCATGGGCGGCGGGCAGGCGCGCGGCGACGCCGGGAAAATGCCGAAAGCCGCTCGCGATGGGGGAAAATGGTGGACCGTGGGGGACTCGAACCCCCGACCTCTGCATTGCGAACGCAGCGTTCTCCCAACTGAACTAACGGCCCATACGCCGGTTTCCGGAGCATCCGGGTACCCAAAAGGGATATCAATTTAGCATGTTCCAGGTTTTTTTTCCATCCCCGGCGCGCAATTCAAAAAACGGAGGGCGCGGGCGGAACTCTACGCGCATGCCTGAGGCCGCGCACGCCCATCGACTTCGGGCCTCCCTTTTTGTATTCTGATGGAGACATGCGCCCGATCGGCACGCGGTTTCCTATTCCGAAGGCCGTCCTTCTGGCAGCGGCGACCCTCGCCCTCGCCGCCCCAGCCTGCGGAAGCCGGGACACAGCGGCGCGGGACGATGGCCGGCTCGCCCGCCTATTCGCCAAGAGCGATGTAACCATCGCCGTGGTCGATTCCGGATTGGGAGGATTGTCGATCATGGCCGAGCTCGCTTCCCGGCTCGGGGACGCCCGCATCTTCCGGCGCGCCAACCTCGTCTTCTTCAACGCCCTGTTCTCGAACGACAACGGCTACAACAGCTTGCCTTCGCGCGGAGCTAAAATCGCCGTCTTCGACAGCGCCTTGCGGAGCTTGGCCGAGCGCGCTCACCCCGATGTGATCCTCGTCGGTTGCAATACGCTGTCCGTCCTCCTACCCGACACGCCGTTCGCCCGCTCGGCAGGCGTCCCCGTCCTCGGGATCGTCGAGCCGGGCGTGGAGATGATCGCCGCGGCGAGGCGCGGGGCGACGGCGGCCCCCGCCCCGCCCATCCTGATCTTCGGCACCGAGACGACCATCGCCGAGGGCGAGCACCGGAGGCGCCTCGTCGAGAAGGGCATTACCGACGCGCGCATCGTCACCCAGGCCTGCCCCGAGCTGGCGAGCTACATCGAGAAAGCGCCTCTCTCGGACGAGACCGGCCTGCTCATCGAATCCTATGTGGACGAGGCCCTGGCCAAGACTGCGGGCCCAAAGGCGGACGCCGTCGTCGGCCTCTGCTGCACGCACTTCGGATATTCCCTGCCCCTCTGGAAAAAAGCATTCGCCGACCGCGGCGTCCGGGCGGATATCGTCAATCCCAACGCCGGGCTGGCGGAAGCGCTCGTCCCGGCGCGCCTGCGCGGCCGCGTTCCCTCGACCGAGATCCGGGTCCGGGCCTTGTCCATGGTCGAGATCGGGGCGGAGAAGATCGCCGGACTCGGCAATTTTCTCCGGAAGATCTCGCCCAAGACGGCGAATGCGTTGGCCGGCTATGAGCTCAGGCCCGATTTATTCGAATGGCGCAATCTCATCAGCTGGGGTTCGACAGTCATAGACT
>PLMN01000016.1 GCA_003141555.1 Candidatus Aminicenantota bacterium | reverse complement strand
TCATAGAAGGGGACACAGAACGCTGGATTCCCCTTTGACGTGCCACGCGGGTCCTGTCGCCGACCAGCCCCATCGGCCTCCGGAAAAAGGGGACACAGAACCCAGAGGATTGCCTGCTCAGGGTTGGCTGGCGTTCTGTGTCCCCTTTTTCCGTCCCATTCGCTTCAGCCGCTGGGGCGCCCCGGTCGGCGCCACCCGCTGGGCATGCCATCAGGCCACGCGATTGTTTCGTCGCACTTTGCGGTTCCCAAAGCCTCCCGGCCAAGAGAGGAGATCCCTCGTCCCGCCCGGGATGACGCAAAGCGTCATTTTCTGCTATAATATCCGGCTACAAAGTCGGATTTTTTCGGGAACATGATGCACGACTCAATCGTCCTCCGCAATGTCAGGGTTCACAACCTGAAAGGGATCGATCTGGACATCCCCCTGGACTCGTTCATCGTCGTCACGGGGGTCAGCGGCTCGGGGAAATCCTCGCTCGCCTTCGACACGCTCTACGCCGAGGGCCAGCGCCGCTACATCGAATCGCTCTCCTCCTACGCCCGCCAGTTCCTGGAGCGCATGGACAAGCCCGAGGCCGACCTGATCGAGGGCATTCCCCCGGCCATTGCCATCCAGCAGAAGGCGGTCACCAAGAACCCGCGCTCGACCGTGGCCACGGTCACCGAGGCCTACGACTACCTCCGCGTCCTCTTCGCCCGGATCGGGACCATCCACTGCCTGACCTGCGGCCGGCCCGTCGTCCGGGACACCATCGACGCGATCGTCGATTCGCTCTTCGCCCAGGCCGCCGGCGCGGAGGTCATGATCTCCTTTCCCTGGCCCGCGGAAAAAGGCATCGCTTCCCTCAAGAAGCTCGGCTTCTTCCGGATCGTCCAAGACGGCGAGGTCCGGGAGGTCAACGGCCACTCCCTGCCGAAGTCCGGGACGCTGGACATCTTCGTCGACCGCCTCACGCCCGACCCCGAGGACCGCGAGCGGCTCGTGGATTCCCTCGAATCGGCCCTCAAGCACGGCGGCGGCCGGGTCGCGGTCCGGACCGGCGACGGCCGGATGTTCGAGTTCTCCGACAAGCTCGAGTGCAAGACATGCAAAGTCCCCTACGAGGAGCCGTTCCCAAACCTCTTCTCCTTCAACAGCCCCCAGGGCGCCTGCCCCGAATGCCACGGCTTCGGCGACCTGGCCGTCCTCGACGAGGACAAGATCGTCCCGGACAAGTCCCGGTCCCTCGAGGAGGGGGCGATCGAGCCCTGGACCAAGCCCGTCTCGCGGGGGATGATGAAGGAAATGCTGCGCGAGGCCCGGAAGCGCAAGATCCCGACCAAAATTCCTTACAAGAACCTGAAGAAAGAGGATCGGCTCTTCCTGTTCGAGGGCGGCGGCGGCTGGAGCGGGATCAAGGGTTTCTTCGAATGGCTCCAGTCCAAGAAATACAAGGTCCAGGTCCGCGTCTTCCTCAGCCGCTACCGGAAGTTCGTCTCCTGCCCGGCCTGCGGCCAGAAGCGCCTGAATCCCCTGGCCCT
This sequence comes from Candidatus Aminicenantota bacterium, assembly GCA_003141555.1. Taxonomy (GTDB): domain Bacteria; phylum Acidobacteriota; class Aminicenantia; order Aminicenantales; family UBA4085; genus FEN-413. The sequence goes on along the minus strand of PLMN01000016.1, from coordinate 103,341 downwards.
GGCGGTCAAGGTCGACGGCGTCTCCATCGGCGACATTGTCGGGATGACGGTCAAGGAAGCCCACGAGTTCTTCGCCCGCCTCGAGCTCCCGCCCGCCCAGAAGCAGATCGCCGAAAAGCTCATCGCCGAGATCCAGGGGCGGCTGAAGTTCCTGCTCGAGGTCGGCCTGGACTACATCTCCCTCGATCGGATGACCTTCACCCTGAGCGGCGGCGAGGCCCAGCGGATCAATCTGGCCGCGGCCCTGAGCTCCTCGCTCGTCGGGACACTCTTCGTCCTGGACGAGCCCAGTATCGGCCTCCACCCGCGCGACAACGCCCGCCTCATCCAGATCCTGAAGTCGCTGAAGGAGATCGGCAACACGGTCCTCGTCGTCGAGCACGACCCCGAGATCATCCTGGCCGCCGACCACCTGGTCGACCTCGGCCCCCGCGCCGGCGAGCACGGCGGCCAGATCATGTTCGCCGGGCCGATGGCCGCCTTCCTCGAGAGCCCGGACTCGCTCACGGCCCGCTATATCCGCAAGGAGAAGGAAATCCCCGTTCCAAAGCGGCGGCGCGAGGCGAGCCGCTTCCTCCTCATCCGCGACGCCCACAAGCACAACCTCCGCCACCTCGACGTCCGGCTTCCCCTGAACGTCTTCACCTGCCTGACCGGCGTCTCGGGCTCGGGCAAGAGCACGCTCCTCCACGACGTCCTCTACCAGGGCTGGACGGGCGAGGCGAGCGAGGGATTCCGCGACATCCGCGGCCTCGAGGCCGTCGACAAGATGATCATGGTCGACCAGTCGCCGATCAGCGCTTCGCCCCGGTCCATCCCCGCGACCTACACCAAGGCCATGGACGGCATCCGGAACCTCTTCAGCGGCACGCGGGAAGCGAAGGCCCTGGGCTACAAGCCGGGCTACTTCTCGTTCAACACGGCCGGCGGCCGGTGCGAGGAGTGCCAGGGCGCGGGGCAGCAGATCGTGGAGATGCAGTTCCTGTCGGACGTGACCCTGACCTGCGAGGTCTGCCAGGGAAAGCGCTTCAAGCCCGAGATCCTCGAAATCCGGTACCAGGGCAAGACGATCGACGACGTCCTCCACCTGACGATCGACGACGCCCTCGATTTCTTCGGCGACCGGCCGGACATCGTCAAGAAGATCAAGCCTCTCCAGGACGTGGGACTGGGCTACGTCCGCCTCGGCCAGCCGACGACGACCCTCTCGGGCGGCGAGCTGCAACGGATCAAGCTCGCCTTCCACCTGGTCCACGAGCGCGACCGGCACATCCTCTACCTCTTCGACGAGCCGACGATCGGCCTCCACATGGACGACGTCTCGACCCTGCTCCGCTGCTTTCAGCGGCTCGTGGAGGAGGGCCACTCCGTGGTCGTCATCGAGCACAACCTGGACGTCATCAAGAGCGCGGACTACATCATCGACCTGGGGCCCGAGGGCGGCGAGCGGGGCGGGGCCATCGTCGCCGAAGGCACCCCCGAAGAGGTCGCCCGGAGCCGGGCGTCGATGACGGCCCGTTATTTGCGCAAAGCCCTCTAGCCGCCCCCGCCGTTTGACAGCGGCGGGCCGCTCGTGTAATCTTCCGCCGCAGGGAAGGGACGGTCATGCGGAAATCCAAAACCATCGCCTTCACGATCGGGCTCGTCATCGCCTCCGCGATTTTCATCCTCCTCCAGGCCTGGACGAAATGGGACTTCTTCTGGCACCTCGCGGCGATCCCCCTCGAGATCCTGATCGCCGTGTTCATCGTCGAGTCCCTCCTCGAGCGCCACGAGGGGCGGGCCAAGCGCCAGCAGCTCATGTATATCAAGAGCATTATGTTCCGCTCGCAGATGCGGGACCTGTTCATCGCCGACTACGCCGCCCTGAAGAGCCCCGCCCTGACCATGAAGGACATCCACGAGGCGAGCCTTGAGGAGCTGCGGGCGATGCGCCGCCGGGCCGACGCTGTCGAATTCAAGTCGCTCGAAGCCCTGGAGCCGGTGATCGACGAGTATGTCGCGGCCGAGCCGGTCTGGCACTCGTTCCGGGAGCGGGCGATCACCTACAACTTCGAGGACATCTTCATGGACATGATCGCCCTCCTCCATTTCATCTACGACGTCAAGAGCTTCAAGGCCAAGCACCCGCGGCAGCTCTTCATCCACGAGGCCGCCAAGAACGAGGAGATGATGAAGAAGACGTGGAAGGTCCTGACGGATGGGATCCGGATGTTCCTCGACTACGCCATCGAGCTCAAGGAGAAGAAGCCGGCGCTCTTCGAGGAGATGATGGCCGACTACGAGCTCTCGATCCGCCTCCGGCAATCAGCCTGATCGCCGGCCGTCCGGACCCGCCTCCCGCTCACGCCGCTTTTTTCTTCGGCGGGACCGGAACCCAGTTTTCGAGGAACCGCTTGTCCCCCGTCTTGCCGCTCTCGGCGACGAGCGACTCGAAAATCGCCCGGAGCTGGGGGTAAGGCAATGTGCCGATGATCATCCGGTTGTTGACGATCAGGGTCGGCGTGGAGCGGATGCCGTGAGAGAACTGGGCCGAGGTCTTCTCGTATTCGGCCCCCGTGGCGATGATCCGCCCGACCAGCTCTTTCACGGCGGGATCGCTCAGGGCGGACTCGACGTTGTATTTCCGGGCGAGGGCGGCCCTCCACTCCGGGTCCTTGGCCTCCTCGAAATGGGAGAAGATCTCGTTGTAGATCGAGACGAAGCTGGCCGGATCCTTGGCCGCGAGATAGGCGAGGTCGCAGGCGCCCGGATGCCGGTCCTTCTCCACGACCGTGTTGCACTTCGCCTCCAGGGGGAAGAACTGGAAGGCGATGTTGATCTTTCCCGCGAACTCCGACTTCAGCCGGTTGAGCTGCTCATACAGGAACAGGCAGTCGGGGCAGAGGAAATCGGCGTATTCGATCACCTGGATCGGGGCGTCTTCGAACCGGTCCGTGGACTGGGCCACCATGAACGGCGAGATGAAGCTCGGCAGAGGGGACTTCTCGAGGCTGTAGTAATCCTTGACGGCCCGGGCCGACACGCCGCCGGCTTGGGCGTCCCGCTTGGCGGCGGAGTAGAGATGGAAGCCGTACGCGCCCGCCCCCACGACAAGGGCCATGGTCAGCAGGAGCTTGGGCGACGGCCAGGGGAACCCCCGGACGCCGTATTTCCAGTATAGGAAGACGGCCAAGAGCGAGAAGAGGTAGTAGCCCGAGCAGAGCAGGCAGAGGCTCTTCAGGACGAACAGGGAATACCCGAGGAGGGCCAGGACGCCGAGCGCGTTGAGCAGAGTGAGGGCCTTCCCCGTCCGCTCGAACGACTTCGAAGGAAAAATCGCGCCCAGGCAGATGATCACTCCCAGGGCCAGCCCCCACCAGCCCGTCGGGACGCCGTGAAATTGGGCGATGGGCGAATAGGCCGAGCCGTTGCAGTTGAAGAAGGCATTGATGTCGCAGAACGCCCCTTTGAAGATCGATTCGGGGAAGTTCGCCGCATAGAAATGCTGGATCGTCAGGAACGAGGCGGCCGCCATCCCCGCACCGGCGAGGAGCGTCGGGAACCGCCGGCCATAAGCCCGGTCGAGCGTCAGGGAATCCGCCATGGACCTCTCCTTTCCCCTGGGAAATCGCGGGTATTATATCACCGGAACGGTTTGACTCCGCAAGGCCGATTGAGGAGAGCGGCCCGTGCCGAACCGCGGGGCTTGCGCCACGGGGAGAATTCCCGTATTTTAGGGTTTCCCAAGAGAATCGCGCTCCTTCGGTGTCTCTGGGGCCGGGATAGCCGCGCGAGAAAGCTCCGGCGGTCCGATTGTCATTGCGAGGTGCTCTTATGAAGAACATCGCGAAAATCTGTCTCTTAGCGGCGGGGCTCGCCCTGCTCGCGGCGTGCGGGCCCGTCCGGACGGTCCCCTCCGCGGGCCTGGCCCCCGAGATCAGCGTCATCCCCCGGCCGCTCAAGCTCGAGCGGCGGCCGGGCGAGCTTCTCCTGGCCCCGAAAGGCGCCGTGATCCTCGTTCCTCCGGGGGACGTCGAGGTCCGCGGGACGGCCGCCGAGCTCGCCGACCGCCTGAGCCGGTGCACCCAGGCGGCTTTCCGGCTCGCCGAGGGGAATTCGATCCCCGCGGGCGTTTCGAACGCCATCCTATTCAAGAAGGCGGCGGGTCTCGCAGCCGAAGGATACCGCCTTGCGGCCGGGCCGGAGGGCGTCACGCTCGAAGCCTCGACGCCTCAAGGCTTCTTCTACGCCGTTCAGACCCTCTATCAGCTGCTGCCTCCGGCAATTTACGGCCGCACGCCCGACACGATGGTCCGCTGGGTCGTTCCCGGCGTCGCGATCGAGGACGCCCCGCGATATCCCTGGCGCGGCCTGATGCTCGACGTCTCCCGCCATTTCTTCCCCAAGGAGTTCGTCAAGTCCCTGATCGACGACCTGGCGATGCACAAGATGAACACCTTCCACTGGCACCTCACCGACGACCAGGGCTGGCGGATCGAGATCAAGAAATATCCGAAGCTGACCGAGATCGGGGCGTGGCGCGCGGACCGGGAGAATAAGCCTTGGAACGAACGCGAGCCGCTGAAGGAGGGCGAGCGGGCGACCTACGGCGGATTCTACACCCAGGAGGACATCCGGGAGGTCGTGGCTTACGCCAAGAGCCGATATGTGACGATCGTGCCCGAGATCGAGATGCCGGGACACTGCATGTCGGCCCTGGCCGCCTACCCGCAGCTCTCCTGCACGGGGGGCCCGTTCACCGTCCCGCCGGGCGGCGTCTGGCCCATCGTCAACGTCTACTGTCCGGGCAACGACGAGACCTTTTCCTTCCTCGAGGACGTCCTGACCGAGGTGATCGCCCTTTTCCCCGGGGACACCATCCACATCGGCGGAGACGAAGTGGATAAGATGAACTGGAAGGCCTGCCCGAAATGCCAGGCCCGGATGAAAGCCGAGGGGCTGAAGACCGAGGAGGAGCTCCAGAGCTGGTTCATCCGGCGCATCGAGAAGTTCCTGAACTCCAAGGGCAAGAAGCTCATGGGCTGGGACGAGATCCTCGAGGGCGGCCTCGCCCCGAACGCCGCGGTCATGTCCTGGCGCGGCACGGAGGGCGGGATCGCCGCGGCCCGGGACAAGCACGACGTGGTCATGACGCCCACATCGTACTGCTACATCGATTATTACCAGGGCCGGCCCGATGTCGAGCCTCCCGGAATCGGAGGATATCTGCCGCTCTCCAAAGTCTATGCCTTCGAGCCGACTCCCTCCGAGCTCGGGTCCGACGAGGCCCGCCACATCCTCGGCCCGCAGGCCAATCTCTGGACGGAATACGTGCCGACGACGTCCCAGGCCGAATACATGACGTTTCCCCGCCTCGCGGCCATGGCCGAGGTCGGCTGGTCGGCCAAGGACGCGCGGAGCTGGAAGGATTTAACGGCACGCATGACCGCCCAGTACGAACGCTACGATCGGGCGGGCATCAACTACGCCCGGAGCGCGTTCAATGTCGAATGTACGCCGTCGATCGACCCGGCCGCCAAGACGATGATCGTCCGGCTGGAGACCGAAACGCGCAACCCCGACATCCGCTACACCCTCGATGGAACCGACCCCGGACCGAAGTCGTCGCGCTATGCCGCTCCCCTGGGGATCGACCGGACCACCATCCTTCGGGCGGGCGCCTTCGAGAACGGGAAGCTGCGGGGCGCGATCACCGAGACACGGTTCACGGTCCACAAGGCGATGGGCAAGCCCGTCAATCTCACGCATCCCTACAAAGACGCGTACGCCGGAGGCGGGCCGTTCGGCCTGACCGACGGGCTTCGCGGAACGAAGTCCCATATCGACGGCCGGTGGCAGGGATTCGAAGGGGACGACCTCGAGGCCGTGATCGACCTGGGCGCGCCGACGACCGTGTCGCGGATCACGGCCGGGTTTCTGCAGAACCTCGGCGCCTGGGTCTTCTTCCCGGAATCGGTAGAATTCGCCGTCTCGACGGACGGGCGGGACTACCGCGTCGTGGGAAGGGCCGCGAACCTGGCCCCGCTCGACGCGGGGGGGACGATGATGAAAGATGTCTCGGCCGACGCCGGCAAAGCGGCGGTGCGGTTCATCAGGGTCCGGGCCAAGAACATCGGCCTCTGCCCGCCGGGTCATCCCGGAGCGGGGAGAAAAGCGTGGCTCTTCTGCGACGAAATCATCGTAGAATAATAAGTGGAACAATAAAACGACGGGGGCTCCCGGGCGGGGGGNNGCCGAAAGTACGCCGAATTTCCCCGGCAAGGCGGCTCGGGGGGAAAGGGCCGGAGGCACGCCCCCGAGCCCCGCCGCCCAAGAGCCCGCCTCCAATTCAGATCCAACGCGGATGAACCGTGCGTGCGATTCGAGCGGAAGTCGATTACGCGTGCGGATGGGCGGCCGTCGGGGGCGGGAGGACGGGAGGAGCGGGCTTCTCGTCGCCCGTCTTCTGATCCTTTTTCCGGTCTCGATGGGCCGTCAGATGGCCGACCAGCGCTCCCAGGAGGAAAACGACCAGGATTAGGACGAAGAGCGGCGCGTAGACGTTCCAGAAAAAGAGCCGCAACGGAATAAGCTCCGCGTTCTGCAGAAGCAGGATCGCCACCAGCGCCACAAGGACCAGGATCACGACGGTCTTTGTTTTCATGCGTATCCCTCCCCTATCTCAAAGCCATTTTTTGCGCCTAAAGAACACCACCAGGGCCGCGCCCACGGCGATCATCACCCCCCAGACGACGAAATAAGCTCCGCGCCATTCGAGCTCGGGCATGAACTTGAAGTTCATGCCGTAGACGCCGACGATGAACGTCAGGGGGATGAAGATCGTGCCGATGATCGTCAGGATCTTCATGACCTCGTTCATCCGGTTGCTGACGCTCGAGAGGTAGATGTCGAGGATCCCGGACAGCATGTCCCGGAATGTTTCGATGTTGTCGATGATCTGGATCAGGTGGTCGTACACGTCGCGGATGTAGATGCCGGTCGTTTCCTTGACGAGGGGCGTCTCCGCCCGCTCCAGCCGGCCGACCGCGTCGCGCAGCGGCCAGATGGCCTTGCGCAGGAACAGCATCTTGCTCTTGAGGTCGTGAATGTCGCCGAGCGTCTTGCGGTCGGGCCTGGAGATGAGCTCGTCCTCCAGGGTTTCGACCCTCTCCCCAAGCTTCTCCAGGACGACGAAATAATCGTCCACCACGGCGTCGAGGAGGGCATAGGCCAGATAGTCCGGCCCCATTTTGCGCAGGCGCCCCTGGCCTTTTCGGATACGCTCCCGGACGGGATCGAAGATATCGCCCGGCTTTTCCTGGAAGGACAGAACGTAGTTCCTCCCGAAGATCAGGCTCAGCTGCTCGGCCCCGATCTCGCAATCGGGGCCGGTCTCAATCATCTTCAGGACGAGATAGACCGCCTCACCCAGGTCCTCCATCTTCGGACGCTGGGTGGTGTTCATGATGTCTTCGAGCACCAGGGGGTGAATGCCGAAATGGCCGCCGAGCTTACCGATGACGTCGGCATCGTGGAGGCCGTCGATGTTGATCCAGGTCACCGTCGAGGTGTCACGGAAAGGGTAGCATTCCTCGACGGATCCGACCTCTTTTTCAAAGACGTTGTCCCCGTCATAGTCGATGACCCTGATGCGGACCTTGTCGACCTTCCGCTCCCCGACGTGAACCAGGCTGCCCGGGGACAGGCCGGCCGCCCGGGATTGCAGGCCGCTCGACCTTTCCTTCACGGGCGGTTAGCGTCCCCGTCCGGGCCGTTCCGGCTTTTCGGGCTTTTCAAGCTTCTCCGGGGCCGCGGGCCTCTCGGGGGCTTCGTCTTCAGTGCACAACCCGACCTTCTTCCGGATCTCGTGGTCGAGCTCAGCGGCAAGGGCCTTGTTTTCCTTCAGGAGCTTTTTGAAGTTGTCCCGTCCCTGGCCGACGCGCTCGCCCTTGTAGGAATACCAGGTGCCGCTCCTCTCGACGATGCCCAGCTCCTGGCCCAGGTCGACGAGGTCGCCTTCCTTAGAGATGCCCTCGCCGTAGATGATGTCGAATTGAGCTTCCTTGAACGGCGGGGCCATCTTGTTCTTGACGATCTTGACCTTGACCCGGTTGCCGATCACGCTGTCGCCTTCTTTGATGGCCGTCAGGCGGCGGACGTCGACCCGCATCGAGGCATAGAACTTGAGCGCCCGGCCGCCGGTCGTCGTCTCGGGGTTGCCGAGGAAGAAGCCGATCTTCTCCCGGATCTGGTTGATGAAGATGAAGCAGGTCTTGGACCGGGCGACGATGGCCGTCAGCTTCCGCAGGGCCTGGGACATCAGCCGGGCCTGGAGCCCCATGTGGGCGTCACCCATCTCGCCCTCGAGCTCGGCCTTGGGGACGAGCGCGGCCACGGAGTCGACCACGACGACGTCCACCGCGCCGCTGCGGACGAGGACCTCGGCGATCTCGAGGGCCTGCTCGCCGAAGTCCGGCTGGGAAATGAGAAGGTTGTCGATGTCCACGCCGACCTTGGCCGCATAGACGGGGTCGAGGGCGTGCTCGGCGTCGATGAAGGCCGCCTGGCCGCCCAGGCGCTGGGCCTCGGCGATGACATGGAGAGTCAAGGTCGTCTTGCCCGTCGACTCGGGCCCGAACACCTCCACCACCCGGCCGCGCGGGAAGCCGCCGATCCCCATGGCCAGGTCGAACGAGATCGAGCCGGTGGGAATGGCTGGGATCTTGTTCGCCGCCTCCTTCTGGCCGAGCTTCATCACGGAGCCCTTGCCGAACTGTTTTTCGATCTGCGAAACCGCGGCCTCGAGGGCTTTCCCGCGGGCTACTTTCCTCTGTTCGATTTCTTCGTCTTTCAAAGCTTCCTCCTAAAGGACGTCGCCGGGCGCGGGATCGCGGGGCGGGGGGGCGCCCGGCCATAGCCCCCCTGATCTAAGACGGCCGGCGGACCGGTCCGCCTCTCATCTCTCGGGTTTTTTCTCGGGAATCACTTCCCTCTTTTTACCACATTCGGGCTAGCGAGTAAACGACCCGCGGGTTCGGCCAGCGGGTCCTGTCGGCCGCGACGGTTCCGTTTCACCCCAAAATCCCCGTGATCTCGCCGTCGTCGGACACGTCGATCTTCTCAGCCTGGGGCGATTTCGGGAGCCCGGGCATGGTCATGATCTCGCCGCACAGCGCGACAACGAACCCCGCCCCGGCGCTCAGCGCCGCGTCCGTCACATGGACCGTGAAATCGCGCGGCCGGCCGAGCCGCTTGGGATCGTCCGACAGGGAATACTGCGTCTTGGCCACGCAGACGGGCAGCCCGCCGGCCCCGTCCTTCTCGAATTTCGCCAGCTTCTTGCGGGCCTTGAGATCGATGCTGACCTCGGACGCCCCGTAAATCTTCCGAGCGATCGTCCCGATCTTCTCCCCGATCGGCATCTCGAGAGGGTAGAGAAACCGGAAATCGCGGGCGTCCCCCGCGGCGGCCGCGAGAACCTCGCGGGCCAGCACCTCGCCGCCCGCCCCTCCCCCGCCGTAGACGTCGCTCGCCGCGAACCGGACGCCTTCCTTCCGGCAGAGCTCGCCGAACGCCAGCGACTCGCCTTCGGTATCGGCCGGAAACCTGTTCAGGGCGACGACGATCGGCAAGCCGAAGAGGCGGATGTTCTCGATGTGCTTTCGGAGGTTGTCGAAGCCGTCCACCAGGGCCCCGGCGTTTTCCGCGCCGAGGGCGTCGGCTGCGGCGCCGCCGTGATACTTGAGCGACCGGAGCGTGGCGACGATGACCACGGCGGCGGGCGGCGGGACCGCGCCCGTCCGGACGACGATGTCGAAGAACTTCTCGGCGCCGAGGTCGGAGGCGAAGCCGCACTCGGTGACGACGGCCTCGGCCAGCCCGAGGGCCATCCGCGTGGCGATCACCGAATTGGTCCCGTGAGCGATGTTGGCGAACGGGCCGCCGTGGATGAAGGCGGGCGAGCCCTCGAGCGTCTGGACCAGGTTGGGGCGAAGGGCGTCGCGGAGAAGCGCGGCCATGGCCCCCACCGCGTTGATCCGGCCGGCCGTGACCGCCGCCCCACCGGGGGAGGCGGCGACGACGATCCGGGCCAGCCGCTCCTTGAGCTCGCGGAGGTCGCGCGACAGGCAGAGCACGGCCATGACCTCCGAGGCGGCGGTGATGTCGAAGCCCGACTCGCAGGCGATGCCGCTGAAGGTATCGCCCAAGCCGGTGACGATCGACCGGAGCGAGCGGTCGTCCATGTCGAGGGCCCGCCGCCAGCGGATGGATTTGATGTCGATCAGGCCGCAGGCGCTGTCGTAGTGGAGGTGGTTGTCGACCATGGCCGCCAGGAGATTGTGGGCCGAGGTGACGGCGTGGATGTCGCCCGTGAAATGGAGGTTGATGTCGTCGCTCGGGATGACCCGGGCCCGCCCTCCGCCCGTGGCGCCGCCTTTCATCCCGAACACGGGCCCGAGCGACGGCTCGCGGAGGGCGGCCGCGGCCTTGACCCCGATCCTGTTCAAGGCGTCGGCCAGGCCGATGACCGTCGTCGTCTTGCCTTCGCCGGCCGGCGTGGGCGTCATGGCCGTGACAAGGATGAGCTTCCCCGAAGGGGCGGCGAGTCCCTGGCGGAGGTCGATCTTGGCCTTGCCCCGGCCCCAAGGCTCGACGAACTCGGGCGCGATGCCCAGGCAGCGGGCAACCTCCTCGATGGGTCTCGGAGATAACGGCGGACGGGGTGTTTCGCTCATGGATCCTCCGGGGCGGCCGGGCGGCCTTCGCCCCGCCGTATTTTATCAGAATTCATTTTCCCGGCGAAATTCGCCGGCCCCGGTCTCGGGAATTCGGTGACACGAACCCAATTCAAGAGAATTGGGATCGCGTCACCGAATTCCGCAATCCACGTCCCCGCTTTCCGCCGCCTCACCTCGGCATGTTGAGAAAGAGCAGGGCGTAGTCCTCGATCAGCCCATGGTCGGCGAAGCTGAAATAGCAGTTGTTGCCGATGACGATGTGGTCCAGGATCTTGAGTTGCATGACCTTCGCCGCGAACACGAGCTCTTTTGTGATTTCGCGGTCGCAAAGCGACGGGTCGGGATCGCCCGAGGGATGGTTGTGGACGAAGATCAGGGACGTGGCGTCATAGCGCAGCGCGTCCCTCATGATCTCCCGGGGATATACGGCCGAAGAGTCCACTGTTCCCTCGAACAGCGTCTTTTCCTCGAGGATCTGGTTCTTGGGGTCGAGGAAGAGGACCTTGAAATGCTCCCTCTTCAGGTCCCGGAGGGAGTGGTAAAGGTAGTCGAAGACTTCCCGCGACGATCGGGCATAGGGCTTGCTGAGCATCCGGTCCTTCAGGAACCGGCGCGAGACCTCCTGGACCAGGCGAACGCCGAAGACATTGTGGGCGCCGATGCCCCGGACGCGGCGCAGGTCGCGGGCGTCGGCTTCGAGGACGCCGCGAAGCGTCTTGAACTCTCGGAGGGCCTCCCGGGCCGGCGCCCGGCAATCCTTCCGGGGCGTTCCCAGCGTCAGGAGGAGCTCGACGATCTCGTGGTCGAGGAAGGCATTGAGCCCGCCGCGGAGGAATTTCTCGCGCAGGCGGCGACGGTGGCCGTCGCGGGAATCGCGGCCCTCGTCGGTTGGGGCAGCCGCCTCGCCGCCGGCATCCATGGGAATCGGCTCCTTGGGCACATAGACTAAGACGCTGGAAAACGGATTTTGTGCCACCGCGCGCCGATGATGGGAGCGGAGGCATGGCCGGCGGCCGGAAAGGAAGAGTCAGACCTCCTCGAGGGCCTCGCGGACGGCGACGACATTATCCGGCGGGGTGTCGTAGGGCAGGATCCCCGTCCCGAGGATGAATCCGGGATGCCGACGGCCGACGTCCAGGACCCGCCGAGCCCGGGTCTTCACCTCGCCGGGAGGGCCGGCGTGGATCAGGCGGGGATCGAGATTGGCCCGAACAAGGACGTCCGTACCGCGGAGACGGTCGATGAACCCGGCGAGGTCGGCCTTGTAATCGCAGAGGATGTTGTTCGTGCCGGTCGCAAGGATGGCGTCCAACAGGACGGCCGTATCGCCGCCGACGATGTAAGGAACCAGGGGCACGCCAAGGTCGCGGCGGAAATAGGAGATGACCGAGGCCGTGGCCGGGAGGACGATCTTTCGATAAAGCGCCGGCGAGAGAAGGGGCGGGGCGGCGTGGGAGTCGAAGAGGATGACGCCCAGGCCGCGCTCGACGAACGCCCGGCCGTAGGTCTTGGCCACCTCCGCGGTGAACGCCAGAAGGCCGGCGACCCACCCCGCGTCGTCCAGGACGGCCGTCAGTACGCCTTCGGCCCCGGCAAGCTCGCAGGCCATGGAAAAGGGCCCGCAAAGCGCCCCGCGGACGATCATCCTGGACCCGAGGCGGGCCTGGACGCGGCGGCCGGCTTCGAGGAACACGGGCATCCGGCCGGCGGCGGCCGGGTCGGGGAGCCGAAGGCGGGAGATATCATCTCCGGGCCGGACGATCCGGGTGGAAATCGACGGCACATCGTTCGTCTCGGGATATCTGACCTCGCAGCCCAAGGCCTCGGCCTCTACGTTATAAACATCGCAGCCCACGGTGAGCATGTCGGGACGATAGAGCTCGTATTCGCAGGCCAGGGCGTAGTCCAGCGCGTCGGCGTTTTGGGCGATGTGCGAGGGCGTCATGCCGATCAGCGCCGCCTTGTGCTCGTAGATCGCCGGGCAGAAGGGGACGCGGTCGGCGGGGAGGCCGGCCAACAAGCGCTCGATCCGTTCCCGCGGGGTCATGTCCATCGAGGCCCTTATGTCACAAGGGCCGGACCGTGTCAACGGAGGGCTCGGGGGGAGAGGGCCGTCGGCACGCCGGTTTCCCCGGCGCGGAAACCGGCTCGGGGTTACGGCTCGCCGCCAGCGCCGCTTCGCGTCGCTGGTCCATGCCGGCTCGCCTCCACACCGGCCGACTTGCCCTCTCCCCCCCTCGCCTCTCGGAAAACGACCTTGACCCGACGAGGGGGATGGGGCGCACGCGAGGCGCTCGTGCCTGGCGGCTGAGCGGGTGGCGCCGGCCGGGGCGCCCCGGCGGCCGAAGCGAATGGGACGGAAAAAGGGGACACAGAACGCTAGCCGACTCTTAGTAGGTCATTATCGGGGTTCTGTGTCCCCTTTTTCCGGAGGCCGCTGGGGCTGGCCGGCGACAGGACCCGCTCTCCCGAGCCGGCGCACCGACGGCCCTCTCCCCCCGAGCCCCCATCCGCCAGATCTAAGCGCGCGAATCCAGGATGAACGTGACCGGGCCGTCGTTGACGAGGTGGACGTCCATGTGCGCCTGGAAGACGCCGGTCGCAACGCGGACGCCGGCTTCGGAGAGCTTGCGGACGAACGTCTCGAAAAGCTCCGCGGCCCGGTCCGGCGCCTCGGCCGTGTCGAAGCTCGGCCGCCGGCCCTTTTTCACCGAGCCGGCCAGGGTGAACTGGGACACCGCCAGGACGGCTCCGTCGGCCTCGGCCAGGGCCAGGTTCATCTTGCCTTCGGCGTCGGGAAAGATCCGGAGCTCGACCGCCTTCTGGGCGAGCCGCTCCGCGTCGTCCGGCCCGTCTCCCTTTTCGACCCCGACGAGCAGGCAGATCCCCCGGCCGATCTCGCCCACGATTTTGCCCTCGACCTCGACCGAAGCCCGCTTGACGCGCTGCAATACGATTTTCATGAGAACCTCGTCCCCGCCCTGTCCCGTTTGACTTTGGCGGCCGGATCATCTATCATTACACGGCCTTAGAGGAGAATATCATGGCTCATCATCAATCCGCGATTCGCCAGGATCGGCGCAGCGTGCGGCGAAACGCGATCAACAAGAAGAACAAGTCCACCCTCCGTTCCCAGGTCAAGAAGCTCAAGGAACTCGTCGACGCCAACGACAAGGAAGGCGCCAAGAAGCTGCTCCCCGAAGTTTTTTCGGCCATCGACCAGACCGTCAAGAAGAAGACCATCCATCCGAACAAGGGATCCCGGACGAAGTCCCGGCTCAGCCGCCAGATCGAGCAGATCTCCCCCGCCCCGGCGAAATAGACCGCCGTCCCTTTCGCACCCGCCCGTAGAATGCCAGGAAGGACTCGAGGAGAGTCCTTCCGTTCACATCCGAGCTCTTGATTTTCAGGTCCGCCGCCTGAAGCTCCTCAAGCAAGCGGCCGAGGTCCCGCGCCGAAATGGCGTCCACCGTCGCATAGAAGTCGGGCTTCCCCTTCATCTCCCCAAAGACCTCCCGCCGATCCTTGCCCTCCCGGAGCAGGGACTTGGCCATGACGAGACGCTTCAGGAAGCCGCCGATCGTGCCCAGGACAAGCTCCGGCGCGGAGCCATTCGCGAATTCGACGTCGATGACTCTTAGGGCCGCCGCCGTATCCCCTTTCTCCATGGCGTTGTAGAGCGCCCAGTTTTCGTTTTCCTTGGCCGGGAGGATCAGCGCGTCGACATCTGCGATCTCGATGGCCTTCTTGTCCCCGACGTAAGCCGCCATCTGGTCAAGCTCGTTGGCCGTCCTCTGGGAATCGCCGTCCGCGGCTTCGATGAGGCGGTCGATCACGCCCCGGTCCGCCGTCTTGCCCAGGCCGGCCAGTATGCCTCTCGCTCCATCGGCGAGGGCGGCGGGGTCCGGCTTCTTCATTTCCATGATGGCGACGGCCCGCGGCGGGGCCGCGGCGAACGCTTTGTAGAGCGAGGACGACTTGCGGGCCTTGCCGGACACGATCACGATGAGGATCGTCCGGCCGGTGGGCGCGGAAAGATACTCGGCCAGCATCTTCGATTCGGCGACCCTCAGGTCCTGCTCCTCCGACTCCTCGACGTCGACGACAAGAAGCCGCCAGGGAGAGAAGGAGAAGGGCATCGTCCGGGCCACGTCGAGGATATCCCGCCATGGGGTTTGCCCGGGATCGAACCGTTCGAGGAGAGGCCCTTCGGCGCCGTCGGAGGACAGGGCGGACCGGAGCCCGCGGAGAAACTCGCGGGCCAGCGCGCCCTCCTCGCCGTGGAGCAGGTAGGCGGCCGGGAGCTCGTCCTCCCGGATCTCGCGCCCGAGGAGGAGGCCGCCCATCCTAGAATCCCTCGAGGATCGTGATCACGAGCTGGCGGGCGAATTTCACGGCGATCTTCTTGATCGCCTCGGTCTGGACGGAGTCGAAATCCGTGCCCTGCGGCACTTCATAGTCCTCCGTGTAGGGAAAGGCCGGATTGGAGTAGATCATCGCCTTCGTCCGAGCTTCCTTAAGCTCGATCCGGGTCACGACCGTGATCGTGTAACGGTCGGCCGCGCCTTTGCCCGCCGAGAAGGCGGCCGGCGAGGCGTTGAAAACCGCGACGTCCCCCGCCAAGGTGGCGTCGGCCGCGGCCGGGTCGCTGACGATCTCGGTGCCGCGAGTCACGAACTCGCCGATGACGGCCTGGGCGAGGATCTTGTCGAGCTCGAACCGGGTCGTCAGGTTCTTGAACTGGACGGAGATCTTTTTGACGTTGGCCGGGAGCACGTCCCGGAGATTCCCCGTGCCGCGGAGCTTGTAGCCGCAGGCGGCAAGGGAAAGGACCGCGAGGATGCATCCGAGGTATTTCGCCGTTCTCATCTCGATCTCCCTGCCGCCGACGCGGCGCCGGACGCGGTGGCCGCCCCCGCCCCCGGCCTTAGATGACGATGTTCACGATCTTGTTCTTGATGCAGACGACCTTGCGCACGGCCTTTCCCTCGAGGAGCGCCTGGATGCGCGGGGAGGCGAGGGCCTGGGCCTTCATCTCTTCCTCGCCTATTTCGAGCGCGGCCTCGAATTTGTCGCGGATCTTGCCGTTGATCTCGACGACGATCACGGCCTTCTCCTCCTGTGCGAGAGCGGGATCGAAGGCCGGCCAGGGCGCGCCGTGGATCAGCCCGGCCTCTCCCATCCGGCTCCACATCTCCTCGCAGACGTGGGGCGTGAAAGGCGCGAGCAAAAGGACGAGCGTCCGCCGGACGTCGCGGAGGAGGTCCCGGCCGGCGGGCGAATTCCGGAGGGCGTCCTTCTCTTTGCGAAGGGCGTTAGTCAACTCCATGATCGAGCTGATCGCCGTGTTCAGATGGAACCTCTTCCCGATGTCCTCGCCGACCTTCCGGATCGTCTGGTGCATCTTCTTCTGCAGGCGGGCGAAGCTCTCGGCGACAACCAGGCCGGCGTTGACGACCGAGTTGTCCGCATCGGGAGAGCCGCCTTCGGGCGCGCCGGCCGCGTTCTCCTCCTCGACGGCCTGCCAGACGCGGCAGAGGAAGCGATAGCAGCCTTCGATGCCGTCCTCGTTCCAGGCGAACTCCTTCTCAGGCGGGGCGGCGAAGAGGATGAACAGGCGGAGCGCGTCCGCGCCGTAATTCCTGATCATCTCGTCGGGATCGACGACGTTGCCCTTCGATTTGGACATGGCCGAGCCGTCCTTGGTGACCATGCCCTGGGCCAGGTAGTGGGGGAACGGCTCGTCGAGCCCGGTCAGGCCGAGGTCGCGGAGGACCTTGGTGAAGAACCGGGAATAGATCAGATGGAGAATAGCGTGCTCGACGCCTCCGATGTAGAGGTCGACCGGCAGCCAGTAGTCCGCGGCCTCGCGGGCGAAGGGCAGCGTCTCGTTCCGGGGCGAGGCGTAGCGGAAGAAGTACCAGGACGAGTCGACGAACGTGTCCATGGTGTCGGTCTCGCGGCGCGCCGGCCCGCCGCACTTGGGACAGGCGACGTCGACGAACGAAGGGATCTTCTCGAGCGGCGAGCCGGCCTCGCCCGTGAACTCGGCCTCGTACGGGATGCGGACGGGCAGGTCCTCGTAGGGCACGGGCACGACCCCGCAGACGGGGCAATGAATGATGGGAATGGGCGTGCCCCAGTAGCGCTGCCGGGAGATGCCCCAATCCCGGAGCCGGAACGTCACGGCCTTCTCGCCGAAGCCGTTGGCCGCGGCGTGGGCCGCCATCTGATCCATGGCGTCTTTCGAGGTCAGCCCGGTGAACGGGCCGGAATTGACCAGGACGCCGAGGTCTTCAAAGAGCGCCGGACCATTGCCCGTTGTGGGAGCGGGGGCGGCCCCCTCCGCCGGGACGATCACTTCCGGAATGGACAGCCCGTACTTGAGGGCGAACTCGTGGTCGCGGGCGTCGTGGGCCGGGACGGCCATGATGGCCCCCGTCCCGTATTCCATGAGGACATAGTTGGCCAGGAAGATGGGGATCCGGCGGCCGGTGAAGCGATTGATCGCCGTGGCGCCGGTGTCCACGCCCTCCTTCTCGGCTTCGCCGATCTCACGCTTCAGCCGGGATGCGGCCACGGTCTTCGCGATCCAAGCCTCGAGCTCGGCTTCTCGCGGGCCGCCCTTGATGAGGTCGCGGCTGGCCGGGTGTTCGGGCGACAGGACGAGGAACGTGGCCCCGTAGATCGTGTCGATCCGGGTGGTGAACACGCGGATGGAACGGCCGGGACCGAGGGCGGGCACGGGGAAGTCGACGTACGCCCCTTCGCTCCGGCCGATCCAGTTCTTCTGCATCAGCAGGACGTGCTCGGGCCACTTGGCGAGCTGGGCGTGGCCCGTCAGAAGCTCGTCGGCGTAGGCCGTGATCTTGAGGAACCACTGGACCATCTTCTTCTGCTCGACGGCGTCGCCGCAGCGCCAGCAGGCGCCGCCGGCGGCCTGCTCGTTGGCCAGGACGGTCCGGCAGGTCGGGCACCAGTTGACCCAGCTTTCGCGCCGGTAGGCCAGGCCGCGCTCGTACATCTTGAGGAAGATCCACTGGTTCCATTTGTAATAATCCGGCTGGCAGGAGTTGACCTCCCGCGACCAGTCGTAGGCGAAGCCCATCCGCCGCAGCTGCGTCCGCATGTGGTCGATGTTGTCCATCGTCCATGTCCGGGGGTGGGTCTTGAACTTGATAGCCGCGTTCTCGGCGGGCATCCCCAGGGCGTCCCAGCCGATCGGGTGGAGGACGTTTTCGCCCTTCATGGTGTGGTAGCGGGCGATGACGTCGCCGATGGAGTAGTTGCGGACGTGGCCCATGTGGATGCGGCCCGAGGGATAGGGGTACATCTCGAGGCAGTAGAATTTCGGGCGGCCGGGCTCCTCGCCCACCTCGAACGTCCGGCGCTCGGCCCAGACCTTCTGCCACTTGGCTTCGATCTCGGCGAAATTGTACTCGGCGTGGTCAGTACTCATGATGCGACCGATCCTCGTTGTTCCGTGACCCTGGCGGGAGGCGAACGGAAAGGCTTTAGAATCAGCGTTCATGATAGGGGGAACAGGCGGAAAAGTCAATTTGACTTGGGGAGGTGCGGCTGCGCCTCCCCAAGTCATCCCGAGGCCTTGCGAGGGATCCCTTCTTCCCAATCGGCGGTCAAATCGTCGTTGCGAGCGAGCAGAGCGATCGCAGCAACCGCGTGCGGCCGGGGTGATTGCGGGGTTCCGCGGATCTTTTTAAACTAAACACGAATCGAGAGTTGTCTTATTATTGAAGAGTAAATTTAAGAAGAAATGCGAATCGTTGATATCAAAGAGGATAAGGCCTTGCTGGAAAAGCTCCGCGGAGGCTCCGGGGACGCTTTAAGGCCCATATACGAGAAATATAAAACCGATATGCTGGCCTTCGCGCTGGCGATGTGCCGCGACAGGGCCGCGGCCGAAGACGTCGTCCATGATGCTTTTATTTCATTCGCCGGAATCGCCCGTTCACTAGAACTAAGAACAAATCTCAAGGGCTACCTGCTTACATCAATCGCAAATCGAATACGCAACATCCAAAAGGCCGAGGCGCGCTGCGCTGCTTCCATCGGCAATTTGGATCCGGCGGATCTTTCAGCCCATCCTCCTGCCCCTCCAACCAATGCCCCTGAAGAGGAGGAGCGCCTGCAGAGAGCCCTGGCTGAGCTCCCCGATTCTCAGAGAGAGGTCGTAATACTCCACCACCTGGAAGGCCTGAAATTCCGTTCGATCGCGAAATCGCAGGAGGAATCCATCAATACAATCCAGAGCCGGTACCGGTACGGAATGCAGAAAATGCGCGCCATTTTCGCGAAGGGGAATGGAAATGCCTAAATACGGGAATCCGGAATTCATGCTGGTGAATATTTGGGACAAATACATATTAAGCATTCGTCAGAATCCCGCGCTGGACGAGAAGATCCTCGCGGACGCTCTGGTTGAATACGAGGATTCGAAAGAAAAGAATTCGGCTGCATCCAGCGCCTATGCCTGGAAAAGACTCCGATTATTGCCACTGCTGAAATGGGCTGCGATCCCGATCATTGCGGCCGCCCTGATCCTGCTCCTCAATCCCTTCGAAGGAAGCAGTGTCGCCTGGGGGAAGGTCGCCGAGCGCGTCGACCAGTCCCCCACGACAATCGTCCGTGGGGAATCGTTCCAGCGTGGGGAAAATCCTGAACTCAAGCTTTTTGTAATCGGAACGCTAGCCTATTTTTCAAAAGAATTCGGCGGCTATTTTGAAATGACAGTCTTTGGAAGAACCGTGCGGGGCTTCGTTTCGCCCGATCGCAAACTTGTCTCCGTAATCGACCCCCGAACTGGCGAACTAAAACAACAATCGACGGATATGCCCGGCCCCGGCCTTTTTTATGATCCAAAATTATTGATCCATGATTTCCTTTCCCATCCCTATGTCAAGATTGGAAGAAAAGCGATTAATGGAATCAAGGCCGAAGGCATTGAAATTCCCATTGAGCCGGCCGAAAAGGACTCAAAAAAATACCCGGGCGGAAAAGAATATAAGCGGCTTTGGGTGGATATCAAGACGGGCCTTCCCATTCGTGAAGAGATCAAAAAAAACACCGCACTCGGCGAGTTGGTAAACAATCTTGATTTCGAGTGGAATAAGCCGCTGCCTCAATCTCTTTTTCGAATTCCAGAATTAAGAAAGGCTCCCGAAGAGAATTAACTAAGAAACCCCTGAAAAATAGGCCAGCCTCCGGGCCTCATCGGCAATCCCGAGCGAGGGAGGACTACCGCATATGAGAATTGTGCATTTCTAATACGTCCTTCTCCATATCCTGCCACTGACGGTAGTCTAAAACTCCTCGTTCAATCAAATAACAAATGTATGGATTTGTATAGATATAATAATATATAATAATTAATGAACATAGTTGAGTATATTTTTACGGCCCATGCTCGTGACCGTATGCGAGAACGAAATATCTCCGCTGAAGAAGTCCGCCTGGTAACGAATAATCCGGACATGAGCTATCCGGGAACGAAAGGCGAAACGAATAATATGAAAATTATCAAAGGCAGGAATATCCGGGTCGTATTCGTCGGTGAAGAACCAAAGAAGATCATCACGGTCATGATCGTCGGCCAGCCGGGAGAAGCGAAATGAAGCTCAAAATCGACAGAAGCGCAAACGCGGCATATATTAAAATTACAAATAAGCCCGTTAAAGAAACAAAAGCAGTTTCGGAATATTGCCATGTCGATCTCGATGCGAACGGAGTGGCCGTCGGCATCGAATTGCTGTTCGTGAGCGAGAGCCTGGACGATTTCAAGTTCTGGCTCGATCTGAACGGGGCCGCGCAGTACTTCCAAATGTCGCCGGAAACCATCAGAAGATGGACGAAAAGCGGGCAACTTGCCTCCTACAAGATCGGCAGAGATTATCGCTTCAAAAAGGAAGACCTCGATTCGTTCATCGAGCGGCACAAGGTCGTCCCCGCTCATTGAATTTCCCTGCCATTTCCGCTACAATATCGGCTCACTTGCTGATCCCTTGATCGAATAGAGCCTCAGAACCCCTCACCCTGTCATCGGTTCCCGGCAAGGATTTATTGAGGATGAACGTAAAGGTGTAGACCGTCATGAGCACAGACATCGCCAAAATGCGGAATATCGGCATCAGCGCCCACATCGACTCCGGCAAAACCACGCTGACCGAACGGATCCTCTTTTACTGCAAGAAGATCCACCGGATCCACGAGGTCAAGGGCAAGGACGGTATCGGGGCGACCATGGACCACATGGACCTCGAGCGCGAGCGGGGCATCACCATCACCTCGGCCGCGACCTACGTCGAGTGGGACGGCTGCTCGATCAACATCATCGACACCCCGGGGCACGTGGACTTCACGATCGAAGTCGAGCGCTCCCTGCGGGTCCTCGACGGAGCGGTCCTCGTCCTCTGCGCGGTCGGCGGCGTCCAATCCCAGACGATCACCGTGGACCGCCAGCTCAAGCGCTACAACGTCCCCCGGATCGCCTTCATCAACAAGTGCGACCGGATCGGGGCCAACCCTCTTAAAGTCCGCGACCAGCTCGAAGAAAAGCTCCGGCACAACACCGTGCTGATGCAGCTCCCGATCGGCCTCGAGGACAAGCTTCTGGGTGTGGTGGACCTGGTCCGCATGAAAGCCATCTACTTCGACGGCCGCGACGGGGAGATCCTCCGGATCGAAGACATCCCGGCCGACCTCGCCGACGAGGCGCGCGCCCGGCGCAAAGAGCTGCTCGACGCGGCCTCGATGTTCTCGGACGAGCTGACCGAGGCCCTTCTCGAGGATCGGGCCACCGAGGACCTCATCCACGCCGCCGTCCGGAAAGGGACGATCAGTCGCAAGCTGACACCCGTTTTCCTGGGATCGGCCTATAAGAACAAGGGCGTCCAACCCCTGCTCGACGGCGTCGTCCGTTATCTTCCCAACCCGGCCGACGTCGAAAACACCGCTCTGAGCCTCGAAACCGAAGGCGAAGTCGTCAAGCTCACGGCCGACGACGACGCCCCGGTCGTCGCCCTGGCGTTCAAGCTCGAAGACGGCCCCTACGGCCAGCTCACCTACATCCGCATCTACCAGGGCAGCCTGAAGAAGGGCGACGAGATCACGAATACGCGCTCCCGTCAGAAGGTCAAGGTCGGCCGCCTGGTCCGGATGCACGCCGACAGCATGGAAGACATCGTCTTCGCCGGCGCGGGCGACATCGTCGCCCTGTTCGGCATCGACTGCGCCTCGGGCGACACGTTCGCCGCGCCCGGTCTGGCCGTGGCCATGACCTCGATCTACGTCCCCGAGCCGGTCATCTCCCTGGCCATCAAGCCCGTCGACAACAAAGCCCTCGATAAGATGGTCAAGGCCCTCAACCGGTTCACCAAGGAGGACCCGACCTTCCGGACGTTCGTCGACCCCGAGTCGCACGAGACGATCATCCAGGGCATGGGCGAGCTCCACCTCGAGGTCTACGTCGAGCGGATGAAGCGCGAATACAGCGCCGAAGTCGAGACCGGCAAGCCCCAGGTCGCCTACCGCGAGGCCATCAGCCAGGCGGTCGAGTTCGACTACACCCACAAGAAGCAGACCGGCGGCGCCGGCCAGTATGGCCGGGTCATCGGGTCGATCGAGCCGTTCGCCGAGGGTGTTTATGAATTCGTCAACGAGGTCCGGCAGGGTCGCATCCCGCGGGAATTCATCCCCGCCTGCGACAAGGGCTTCCAAGCGGCCGTGAAGAAAGGCGAGCTGATCGGGTTCCCGATCACGGGCGTCCGGGTCCGGCTGACCGACGGAGCCTACCACGAGGTCGATTCCTCGGACCACGCCTTCCAGGCCGCGGCGATCGGCGCTTTTCGGAGCGTCTACCGCAAGGCCAAGCCCCAGATTCTCGAGCCGATCATGAGAGTTTCGGTCGAGGGCCCGTCCGAGTTCGCCGGGGCGATCTTCGGCAGCATCAACCAGCGCCGCGGAATCATCGTCAGCTCGGTCGAGGACGGGAACTTCTCCCGGGTGGACGCCGAGGTGCCCCTGAGCGAGATGTTCGGCTACTCGAACGTCCTCCGGTCCCTGACCCAGGGCAAGGCCGAATTCACGATGGAATTCCTAAAATACGGGCGGGTGCCCGGCGCGGTCGCCGAGGCCCTCATCGCCGCCCACCAAGGCCGGAACCGCGACTCCGGCGCGAAATAACCAAGGAGCCACGAACGATGGTCAAAGCCGAGCTGATCAAGCGCAGCCCCCTCCGGGTCTTCGAGCAGTCGATCCACGGCGGCTTGGGCCGGGGCAACCTCGGAGTCCTCGCCTCGCCCAAGGGCGTGGGCAAGACGGCCTGCCTCGTCCACATCGCCATGGACAAGCTCTTCCAGAGCAAGCCCGTCATCCACGTCTCGTACTCGAGCCGGGTGGACTACATCATCACCTGGTACGAGGACATCTTCAAGGAGATCGCCAAGAACCGGAAGCTGCGGGCGGCCGTGGACGTCCACGACGAGATCATCAAGAACCGGGTCATCATGAACTTCAAGCAGGAGGGCACGCGCACCGAGCAGGTCCTCAAGAGCGTGGAGGCCATGATCACCTTCGGCAAATTCGCCGCGGATTCGGTCATCGTCGACGGCTACGATTTCACCCGCGGCTCGTGCGGGGACCTGATCAAGTTCAAGGAGTTCGCCGGCAAGCTCGGCCTCGAAGTCTGGTTCAGCGCCTCGCTCCGCGAGGCCGAGGGCCCGCTCTACGACGCCGCCGGCGTCCCCGTCGTCCTCGCGCCCCTTTGCGAAGCCATCGACGTCCTCATCACCCTCCACGCCGCGGGCGGCCACGTCGAGCTCAAGGTCGTCAAGGACCATGACCATCCGGCCGCCGGCCTGCTCCCGCTGAAACTCGACCCCAAGACGCTGCTGATCATATAATCCGGAGAAGAAGGAGGCCCGCATCCGCCCTCTCCCCGCTCTCGTCCTCGCCCTCGCCACGGCCCTGTCCGCGGGGCAGGCCCCCGTCGTCCGCGACGACACCGGCGCGGTCTTCCGCGTGTCCGAGACGCCGCGGCGCATCATTTCCCTCGCCCCGAACATCACCGAAATCCTGTTCGCCCTCGGGCTCGGGGACAGGATGGCGGGCGTCACGCGCTATTGCGACTATCCTCCGGCCGCCCTCGCCATCGAAAAAGTCGGCGGCCTCCTCGACCCCGACCTCGAAAAAATCAGGTCCCTTCGGCCGGATCTCGTCATCGCCTTCCGCGGCAACCCCTGGGACGCCGTCGACCGGCTCCGCGGCCTCGGCCTCCGCGTGTTCGTCCTCGACATCGGCAAGACGCTCGCGGACGTCCCCCGGACGATCGAAAATATCGGCCGCGTCACGCTCCGGGAAAAGGAAGCCGCGGCCCTGGTCCGGTCGCTCGAGGACAAGGCCCAAGCCCTCTCCCGGGTGCTGGACGCGGCCGGCCGGAAACCCAAGGTCTTCATCGATCTCCAGGGTCTCGGGCTCTCGACCTGCGGGGGGGGAAGCTACCTCAACGATCTCCTTGAAAGGGCGCGGGGAGTCAACGTGGCGGCCGCGATCCGGCGGGACTGGCTGGAATACGACCGGGAGCGGCTCATCCAGGACGATCCCGACATTATTCTCGTCATGGCCCGGACCGATGCGGACTTCGCCCGGACCCGGATTTGGTTCGAGACCCAAGGCGGTCTGAAGGACATCCGCGCGGTCAGGGCGGGCCGTGTCCTCCGGCTCGACGAGAACGCCGCCAGCCGGTTCGGGCCGCGCCTCTATGACGCCCTCGCCGAGCTCGCCCGGTTGCTGCATCCCGACCTGATCAAATGAACCGCACGGCCGTCGATTCCGTATATCCTTACGGCTCCCGCCGAGGACGAATATCGCGGGCCGGGGAATCTCGATGCTGAATTTTTTCTTCGTGAGGGATTGCCGCCGCGAAATGCGGTTCTTCTCGTCCGAGCCCCCGAAGCCGCCCGAGGCGGGCCGGTCCAAGGCCAAGGAAGCCTGGGAGCTGGCCAAGAGGAAGCTTATGGTCCTCCCCCAGCGCATGCTCCGCCAGGAACAGGCTTTCGCCCGGGCGCTAAGGCTAGGGGAGCCGGAAATTCGCATCCTCTATTCGGGGATCGCCGACGCGCACAAGACCGGGTCCCGCTTCACCTTCTTCCTCCAGCGCCAGAGGACGAAGCGGATCCTCTATCTCGTCGGCGAAATGCTCCTGATCCCCCTGACCGGACTCCTGATGCCCCTGCCGGGACCCAATGTCGCTTTCTACGTAGTGGCCCTGCTGGCCATCACCCACTGGCTGTCCGTCCGCGGCCTGCGGGCCCTCCTGAAAAAAACGTGTGTTTTCGAGGCGTCGCCCCTGCTCGCCGAATGGGAAACGGCCGTCGATTCCGGGGCCGAGGACAAATATCCGGACATCCTGGCCCGGATCGAGGCGGATTTCGGCCTGGTCAGCCTCAGGAAGGTGCTCTGGAAATAGATCCCAGGGAGCGACGCCGCCCCGTTTAGAAAATTGACAAAGACTTCTTTTTGCTTTATCGTAATTGGGCTATGCCACTGACTCTCAACCAGTTCCTCTTCCTCGTTCTGTCCCTGGTCGCCATCGTCGTCGCCGTCTACCTCGTCCGGTTGTTCATCCAACTGCGGAGGACGGCGGCCGAAGGCGAGCAGACACTGGCTGCGGTCCGGGATCTGGCCAAGAATCTGTCCGAGCTCGACGTGCTCGTCAAGCAGCGCGTGGAGGACATCGGCCCGACCCTCGAGGCCTCCAAGAAGGCGGCCGCGGGCCTGGCCGAAATCTCGTACTTCCTGACGACGAAGGTGCTCAGCCCGTCCTCCAAGATCCTGCCCCTGGCCCTGCCCGTCGCCCGGTTCGTGATGCGGCATATGAAAAAAAAAAAGGAGAAGAGAAATGTCATGTGAGCACTGTGAGCACAAAGGCTCGGCCCTCGAAGTCGCCGTGTCGTTTTTAGTCGGCGCCGCCGCAGGCTTCGTAGCCGGCATCCTCCTCGCCCCGGCGAGCGGCAAGGAAACCCGCAAGAAGATTCATGACGAGGTCGACAAGACCGGCGACAAGGCCAAGGACGGCTTCGAGAAGATCGCCAAGGAAGCCGAAAAGGGCATCCGGGTCGTCCGGGAGAAGACCCAGGAAGGCATCGATTCCATCAAGGATTTTATTGATAAGAAGAAGGAAGAGTTCCAGAAGCGGTCGACCGAAACCCTTCCCGAAGGCGAGCCAAAACCATAGCCTCACCTCCCGCGCCGCCCCGGCTGCCCCCGCTTCGGAGGCCGCCGGGGCGCGGCGCCCGATCCCCCCGCGAAGGCAGACCTTCTCATCCCCCCAATAAAGGCGCAAACATCCATGAGCAACACGACCATCCTCCATGTCAACGCCCGTGAAATCCTCGATTCCCGGGGCAACCCGACGGTCGCGGCCAAGATGGTCCTCGAAGGCGGGGCCGTGGGCAAGGCCTCCGTCCCCTCCGGCGCTTCGACCGGATCGCACGAGGCCCTCGAGCTCCGCGACGGCGACCCGGCCCGCTACCTGGGGAAGGGCGTCCTGAAGGCCGTCGCTAATGTGAACGACATCATCGCCCCCCGGATCAAGGGGATCGACGCCGCCGACCGCAAGGCCGTCGACGAGCTCCTCCTGAAGCTCGACGGCACGCCGCTGAAGACCAAGCTCGGGGCCAACGCCATCCTCTCGGTCAGCATGGCCGCGGCCGACGCCGCGGCGCGCGCGGCGGGTCTTCCCCTCTACGCCTCGCTCCGGACGCACGACATCTACACGCTGCCCGTGCCGCTGGTCAACATCCTCAACGGCGGCTCCCACGCCGACAACAACGTCGACATCCAGGAGTTCATGATCGCCCCGGCCGGACGGCCCACGTTCGCCGAGGCCATCCGGGCCGCGGCCGAGGTCTTCCACAACCTCAAGAAGATCCTCAAGAAGCGCGGCTACTCGACGTCGGTCGGCGACGAGGGCGGCTTTGCCCCGAACCTCAAGTCGAACGAGGAGGCCCTCGAGTGCATCGTCGAGGGCATCCAGAAGGCGGGCTACGCTCCCGGCCGCGACGTCTTTCTTGCCCTGGACCCGGCGGCCTCCGAGTTCTTCGAGGACGGGAAGTATGTCTTCAAGAAATCGGGCGGGGCCGTGCGGACCTCGGAGGACATGGTCGCCTTCTACGCCGACCTCGTCCGCAAATACCCCATCGTCTCGATCGAGGACGGCCTGGCCGAGGACGACTGGGCCGGGTGGAAGATCCTGACCGAGGCCTTGGGCCGGACGACGCAGCTCGTCGGGGACGATCTGTTCGTCACCAACCTCGTCCGTTTCAAGCGGGGCGTCGCCGAGGGCATCACCAACTCGATCCTGATCAAGCTCAACCAGATCGGGAGCCTGACCGAGACGATCGAAGCGGTGGACTACGCCCACGCCCACGGCTATTCGGCCGTCATCTCGCACCGCTCCGGGGAGACCGAGGACACGTTCATCGCCGACCTCAGCGTCGCCCTGGGCACGGGCCAGATCAAGACCGGCTCGGTCTGCCGCAGCGAGCGCGTGGCCAAGTACAACCGCCTCCTCGAGATCGAGGCCGAGCTCGGCGCGCGCGCCGTCTACGCCGGAACCCGGCCCTTCGTCAAGTATATCGGCTGAGGCCATGGACTCATCCGGACGGGGGAAAGCCCCCGGCATCAAGGATTTCTATGCCTCCGAGGACCTGCCGGGATTCGACCCGGGTCGATCGCTCGGCCGGCCGGGCGATTTTCCGTTCACCCGGGGCATCCATCCGTCGATGTACCGGGGCCGGCTCTGGACGATGCGGCAATACGCCGGCTTCGGCACGGCCCGCGAATCCAACGCCCGTTACCGTTATCTCCTCGCCGGCGGGCAGACCGGCCTGAGCGTCGCCTTCGACCTTCCGACGCAGCTCGGCCTCGACTCCGACGATCCCCTGTCCGCGGGCGAGGTCGGGAAAGTCGGCGTGGCCGTCGATTCACTCGAAGACATGGCCGTCCTCTTCGACCGCATCCCCCTCGACGAGGTGAGCGTCTCGATGACGATCAACGCCTCGGCCGCCGTCATCCTGGCGATGTACTTCGCCCTGGCCGACAAGCGCGGCCTCCGCTGGGAGGAGCTGTCCGGCACGGTCCAGAACGACATCCTCAAGGAATACGTGGCCCGCGGGACGTACATCTTCCCGCCCCGGCCCTCGCTCCGGATCATCGCCGACCTCGTCGGCTTCTGTCAGGATCGCGCGCCGAAGTGGAACACGATGAGCATCAGCGGCTATCACATCCGCGAGGCCGGGGCCACGGCCGTCCAGGAGCTGGCCTTCACCTTCGCCGACGCCATCGCCTACGGCCAGGCGCTCATCGCCGCGGGCCTCGACTTCGACGCCTTCGGCCCGCGGCTGTCGTTCTTCTTCGCGGCCCACAACGACCTCTTCGAGGAGGTCGCCAAGTTCCGCGCCGCGCGCCGGATCTGGGCCCGCATCGCCCGCGACCGGTTCGAGGCGAAGAACCCCGCCTCCTGGAAGCTGCGCTTCCACACCCAGACGAGCGGCTCGACGCTCGTCGCCCAGCAGCCGGAGAACAATGTCGTCCGGGTCGCCATCCAGGCCCTGGCCGCCGTGCTCGGCGGCACGCAGTCGCTTCACACGAATTCGCGCGACGAGGCCCTGGCCCTCCCGACCGAGGAATCGGTGATGATCGCCCTCCGCACCCAGCAGATCATCGCCTACGAGAGCGGCGCGGCCCGGACCTCGGACCCGCTCGGAGGATCCTATTACCTCGAATCTCTGACGAACGACATCGAAGCCGGCGTCCTCGACTACCTGAAGAAGATCGAGGCGATGGGCGGGACGCTGCGGGCGATCGAGTCGGGCTACATCCAGAGGGAAATCCAGGAAAGCGCGTTCGCCTACCAGCGCCAGATCGAGGAGAAAAAGAGGATCATCGTCGGACTGAACGAGTTCACCGCCGCCGACAACCGGTTGTCGTTCAAGCTCCACGCCGCGTCTAAGCGACTGGAGAAGGAACAGACCGAGCGCCTGCGGCGGCTGCGGGCGAAGCGTTCAAAAGAGAAGGTCGAGGCCGCGCTCCGGGACTTGAGGGCGGCCATCGACGGCGGGGCGAACCTCATGCCGCCCCTCATCACTACGGTCAAGAGCCTCGCCACGCTTGGCGAGATCACGCGCGTCCTCAAGGATGCGTTCGGCGAATACCGGGAAAGGATTTCCATCTGATCCCGGCGCGATTCCCGGCAAGAGCCGGTCTTTTTTCTTATTTAACCTTTTTCTTGGCCGGCACGGGAGTGTGTTTCCACTCGTGCTCGATCAGCCATTCTTTCCGCCAAAGCCCGCCGCCGTAACCGCCGAGGCCGCCGTCGGAGGCGATGACGCGATGGCAGGGGATGATGACGCTGATCGGGTTCGCCCCGTTCGCCGAGCCCACGGCCCGCACGGCCTTGGGCCGCTTCACGGCCTTGGCGACGTCGGCGTAGGACACCCTCGCCCCGTAGGGGATGTCGAGCAACGCCTGCCAGACGTCGCACTGGAACTCCGATCCCTCGAGGCGGAGCAGGAGCTCGAAGATGCGGCGCTTGCCGGCGAAATACTCGTCGAGCTGCTTGAGGCACGCCCGAAGCGCCAGCGAGAGCCGCGTCGCCCGGCCGGACGGCTTCCCTTGGACGAAATCGAGCGAGCAGATCTCCTTGTCCGTGGCCGTGATCTCGATCCGACCGATGGGGGATTTATAATAGGCGCGGTAGAGGGGGGCGGGTTTTGGGGTCATGTTCTATCTCCTCGCCTCCACGTTATCAGATTCGCGCCGTGAACTCAATCGGGCTCGGGGGGAGAGGGCCGGCGGCAGGACCCGCTCCCCTCGACGCGGCGTGCCGACGGCCCTCTCCCCCCGAGCCCCCCAAATTTGACTTTTCATGCCCCCTGCCTTAAGATGAGGTGTGGCTTCGAAGACCGGAATTCGCTTACTATCTTTATTAATTCCAGCCCTTTGCTGTGTCCTGTCGGTGTCCGCCGTCGACAAGAAGACCGCGGCCGAGCTCGACGGCAAAATCGAGAAAATCCGTCCGGAAATGACCAAGATCCGCCGGTTTCTCCACATGAATCCCCAGCTGGCCAACCGCGAGACCGAAACCGCCAAGAGCATCAGCGCCAACCTGGCCAAGCTCGGGCTCGACGTCCAGACGGGCGTGGCCAAGACGGGGGTCGTCGGGCTCCTCCGCGGCAGCCAGCCCGGGGCGACCGTGGCCGTCCGGGCCGATATCGACGCCGTCCGGATCCAGGAGACGGCCGACGTCCCGTTCAAGTCGCTCAATCCCGGCATCATGCACGCCACGGGCCATGACATCCACACCGCCATCGTCCTGGGGACCGCCTTCGTCCTGAACGAATTCAAGGACCGGATCAAGGGCAACATCAAGTTCATCTTCCAGCCCGCCGGCGAGGGGCCGCCGGAAGGCGAAGAAGGCGGCGCGGCGCTCATGATCAAGGAGGGCGTCTTGGACAATCCGCGTGTCGGGGCCATCTTCGGCTTCCGCATCTGGCCCGAGGCGCTCGGCCAAGTATCCGCCATCTCCGGGCCGATGCTGGCCAACTCCGATTCCTTCGACGTCACGATCAAGGGACGGAGTGCCCAGGGATCGCTGCCCCAGGACGGCATCGACGCCATCGTCCTGGCCGCCCAGGTCGTGTCCGCCCTCCAGTCCCTGATCGGCCGCAGCCTCGACCCCACCGACCCGGCCATCCTGACCATCGGCCGCATCGAAGGCGGGACCCGGCCCGACCTGATCGCCGAGAGGGCCCATTTCGAGGGCATCGTCCGGACGCTGAGCGACGCCAACCGCAAGAAGATCCCCCGGCTGATGGACAGCATCATCAAGGGCATCGTCCACGGTTACGGCGCGGACTACACGTTTTCGTTCAACGAGGACATCCCCTCCGTGACCAACCATCCGGAGCTGCTCGACCTCATGCTGCCCTCGCTGAACGAGGCTCTCGGCGACCGGAAAGTGATGCCGATCAAGCCCCAGATGATGGCCGACGACTTCGCCTTTTACGGCCAGCGCATCCCCGCCCTCTATTTTCTGCTCGGCGCGCAGAACCCGCGCCTGCCAGCGACTTCGCTGTACAGCCCGGCGTTCAACCCCGACGAGCGGAGCATCGGCATCGGGATGAAGATCCTGTGCCATCTCCTGCTCGACTGCCTCGACCAGCAAAGCCGCCTCGAAAAAAGCGGCACGTAATCTTCTTTTCACAGCCTTCCGATGGGATGTCCTTTCCTCGTCCTGGCGTCCTGCCTTGCCTCCGGCCTCTGGCTCGCCGATCTCGGCGCCCTTCCCTCCCCGGCGGCCATCGCGGGCCTGGCGGCCGCCCTGGCCTCGGCCTGGACGCTCTATGCCCTGAAGAAGAACGCGGCTTCGGCCGCGGCGCTCGCGGCCGCAGCCATCTTTCTCGGAGCGGGCCTGTACGCCGAGGCCACCTCCCGCTACGAGCGGAACGGCTTGCGGGGCCTGGCGGAGGCCGTGTACGGGGATTTCACCGGAACGCTTACCCAGACGCCCTCCCCGGCGCTTGACCGGGATTTCCTCTTCCTACGGGTGGATAGCGTCGACATCCGGGGGGCCCGCTCCCGGCTCGAGGGCAATCTCCGCGTCTCCGTCCCGCGCTCGGCGGAGTTTCCCACGAGCCTTTCCTTCAGGGCGGGGGACCGTCTCAAGGTCTCGGCCAAAATCGTGCCAGTTCGGGAGTACCGGAACTTCCTCGAGCCCTTCACCCGGATGTATCTCAAGACCCAGCTCCTGCACAACCTGGCTTCGACCAAGAGCCCCCTCCTGGTCGAAAAGATCGGCTCCGCCCCGCGGTCCTCGCTCCCCGCGCTCGTGTCCGCCCTGCGCCTCCGGTTCCAGCGGACGCTCGAACGCGATTTCGCCTCCGCCGCCTCGCCCTCGGGCCTGACCCCCGAGGGAGCGATCCTCGAGACGCTCCTCCTCGGCGGCCGGGGCCGCCTGACGCCCGATACGACAAGCGCCATGCAGAAGACCGGCCTCTACCACTTGCTGGCCATCTCCGGGGCCCATATCGGCGTGATCTCGTTCCTGCTCTTCGGGATCTTCCGGGCGCTCCGAGTCCCGCGGCGCGCCTCGTACATCCTCCTGATCGCGCTGCTCCTCCTCTATGAGCTCCTGGTCGAAGGCCGGGCCTCGGTCCTCCGGGCGGTCATCATGAGCATCGCCTTCCTCCTCGGGAAGCTCCTCGAAAAGGACGCTTCCCTGCTCAACGGGATCGGGGCCAGCGCTTTCGTCCTCCTTCTGGCCAATCCCTTTCAGCTGTTCGAAATGGGATTCCAGCTGACGTATGCGGCCACGCTGGCGATCATCCTCTTCACGCCCCGGATCTCGGCCGCCCTCCCGGCTCTGCCCTTCCACATCGGGGAGACCTTCGGCATGTCGCTCGCAGCCCAGGCGGGCGTCATGCCGCTCATCGCCCTGGCCTTCAATCGGATCATCTTTTCCGGGCTGCTCCTTAATTTCATCGGCATCCCCCTCGTCGGGCTGATCATGGCCGCAGGCTACGTCTACCTGCCCGCGGCCGTCGCCGTCCCGGGCGCGGCCAAGCCGCTCGCCGCGGCCCTGGCCCTCCTCACCAAAGTGTTCATGCTCTCGACGCATCTCCTGGACCGGTGGACCTTCTTCTCCTACCGGATCCCGACGCCCCCCGCGGCCGTCGCCGCCGGATACTACGTCGGCCTGCTGGCCCTCCTCCTTCCGGCGAAGCTCCGGAAGCCTAGGGCCCTCGCCGCCGTCGGGTACGCCCTCTTTTTCGCGGTCCTGATCACCTATCCCTTTTCGGCCGCCACCCGCGACCTCAAGGTCACGTTCATCGACGTCGGGCAGGGCGACTCCATCCTGGTCGAATTCCCGGGCCGGAGGAAGATGCTTGTCGACGGAGGCGGGCTGCCGACCGGGAGCTTCGACGTCGGAGAGAGCGTCGTCGCCCCGTTCCTGTGGAGCAAAGGCATCAAGGCGATCGATATCCTCATGGTGACCCACGGGCATTCCGACCATCTCTACGGCCTGCCGTCGATCGCCGCCGATTTCCGGATCGGCGAATTCTGGGAGGCGGACAGCCCGCCCATGGACGCGGTATACGAAAAGCTCAAGGCGGAGCTTCGCGCGGTCGCGCAGGCGCGGGCTTTCCGAGGCTTTTCTCGCCGGGAAGGCGGCGTCGCCCTCGAGATTTTGTCGCCCCCGAAAACCGGCCCGCTCGGGCCTCCGGCAGGCAACGACCGGTCCATCGCCTTGCGGATCGCCTATGGAAAAACGTCGTTTCTCTTGGCCGCCGACATCGGCGCGGACGCGGAGCGCGGAATCCTGGACGCGGGGGTGCCGGACCTTCGGAGCCTGGTCCTCAAATCGCCCCACCACGGCAGCCGCGGCTCCAGCTCGCCCGAATTCCTGGCTGCAGTCGCGCCCCGGATCGTCGTCGTCTCGGCAGGGCAGGGAAACAGCTACGGGCTTCCCCATGCCGACATCCTCGCCCGCTATGCCGGGGCGGGAGCGACCGTATATCGCACCGATCTCGACGGCGCCGTCGAGATCTCTTCGGACGGAAGCCGGGTCACGGTCAGGACCGCGGTCCGACGCCCGGGTTGACAGGGGAATCCCCCGGCCTTATCATGAATAAAAAGGCGACGGCCGTGAAAAGAACCCTGGGCGCCATCCTCCTTCCCCTGTTGCTGGCGTCGTTCGCCGCGGCCCAGACCGTCGCCGACGCCGCGAAGCAGGAAAGGGAGCGCAGGGAGGAGCTCAAGGGCAAGGCGAGCGTCGTGGTGACGAACGCCGACCTATCGAGAACAAAAAAGAAGGTCTCCGCCACGGCCTCGCCTGCCGGTCCGCAGGCCGAAAACGAAGCCGGGGGCAAGGCTGCCGGCGGCGACGCGGCGGCGGCGGACGCCCGGCAGGCCGAGATCGACAAGAAATATCTGGAGATGAGAACCGACCTCGAGGGCAAGACGGCCAAGGCCAAAGAGCGGGCCGAGCTCCTCGACCTGAAGATGAAGTCGCTTCAGCAGCGCTTCTTCACCTTCAACAACATGCAGATGAAAAGCCAGATCCAGCAGGAGATCGCCCAGACGTATCAGACGCTCCAGGCCGCGACGGCCGAGCAGGCCAAGGCGAAGGACGACCTCGAAAAATTTCTGGCGCTGGCCGCTCGCGACAAGGCCGCGGCGGTGGGAATCAAGTAGCACTCGGCCGCGGCCGTAGGCACGGCCGAGTGCGGCGCCCGGGATGCCCCTCAGCGAAAGTAGATGAACGAGATCTGGAGCCCGAGCTCGCGCTCATCCTTGGAGCCGGGCGTGAACTTGGCCGGGGTCCAGGCCCGGTCCACGGCGATGGTCAGGGTGAACTCGTCCTTGTCGCCGAGCTGGAGCTTCTTGATCGGGTAGCTCTTCTCGAACAGCCCGTTCGGCTCCGTGAATTCGTCGAGGACCACGCCGTTGATCTTGAAGATGACTTTCTGGTCCTTGACCGCGTCGAGGCTCACGCCCCCCTTGATCACGAGGAGCGCGTCGCGGCGGGGGTTGTCGATCACGCACTTGGCTTCTTTAGCCGTCCACCGCCACTTTTTAAGGGCGGAATCGGCGTTGGCTTCTTCGTCGTACCACCCGCTCTCGTAGATCACTTCCGGCGTCCCGATGGGCGGCGGGACGACCTTCAGCTTCTTCGAGGCGACCTCGAGCTCGGAGTTGCCGCTGCGGTCATAGGGATTGTAGAAGCCGACGGACAGGCGGAGCGTCTCCTCGCCCTTGAACTGGGGGTCGAACTCATCGATGAAGGCCGGGATGTAGATCCGCCGCTTGAACGTGTATTCCTTGCCCTTCTCCCATTTCGAGGTCGGGAGGTCGGGGATGTAGTCATCCTGGAGGAGGTTGTTCGAATTGTGCCAGAAATGGACGAAAATGTTGTAGTCGCGGCCCAGGGGCTGGAAGTCGCCCGTCATCTTCCACTTGTATTCCACATCGGTGATCAGGTTGTCGGACAGGGTCGGCTCCCCGAACTTCACCTCGAGCTCAACGCCCTTGACCGAATTCTTCTTCTGGCAACCCGCCAGGACGAGCCCGACGGCGAGTATCAGCAGCGCCCAGCGCATGTGTCGTTTCATGTGAAATCCTCCCATTCAAAGCCTCAAACCGACGGTATTATATGTGATTGCGTCGAGCTATGCAAAGCAATGGGGCGCCTCGGGCTAAGGTCTTCGCGCGAGAGGCTCGGGGGGAGAGGGCCGTCGGCACGCCGGTTTCCCCGGCCCGGAAACCGGCTCGGGGTTACGGCTCGCCGCCAGCGCCGCTTCGCGTCGCTGGTCCATGCCGGCTCGCCTCCACACCGGCCGCCTTGGCCTCTCCCCCCTCGCCTAAGGGACAACGACTTCAGCCTGGCGAGGGGAAGCGGGTGGCGCCGGCCGGGGCGCCCCGGCGGTCGAAGCGAATGGGACCCTCGTCAGGGTGATGAGCGANNTGGCCGGCGACAGGACCCGCTTCCTTGAGCTGGCGTGCCGACGCCCCTCTCCCCCCGAGCCTCCCCCGAGCCCCCTTGCCGCTCCGCGGAGCCTTATAGTATAGTTTTGGGAAGATGGATATCCTCCCGGGAACGTATTCCTTGATTTCGCGGGCGGCCTGCCGGACTCGGTCCGCCCTCGTCCGAAAAGGGATCGTCTTCCAGCGGCGCGCGCCTATCCCCGTCGTGAGCGTCGGGAACCTGACCGTGGGCGGATCGGAAAAAACCCCGCTGGTCATGGAGATCCTCGCTTTCCTCGAGAGCCGGGGGATGCGGGCCGCGATGGTCTCCCGCGGGTATAAAGGGCGATGGGAACGGACGGGGGGCGTCCTTTCGGACGGGGACCGGCTTCTCGGCGGGTGGCGCGAGTCCGGGGACGAGCCGTTCATGATCGCCGCCCGCTTCCCCCGGGCCGGCGTCTATGTCGGGAAGCACAGGTTCCAATCCTGCCTGGCGGCCGCAGCGGCGGGCTTCGAAGCCGTCGTCCTCGACGACGGCTTCCAGCATCTGAAGCTCGCCCGCGATATCGATATCGTCCTCCATGACCCGGCCTCCCAGGGGCCTTTCCGCGAGGGATTCTCCGCGCTCCGCCGGGCGGACATCCTCCTCCTGAAACATTCCGACCCCTCCGCGGCCGCCGCCCTTCAGGCGAGGTTCCCGGCGCTCGCCGTCCACGAATACGCGGTCGAGGTGAAGGGCCTGGAGGTCCTCGGAGGAAGCGGGGTCCTTCCCCCAGACTCGCTCCGGGGGCGGAGGGTATCGGCCTTCTGCGGCATCGCTCGCCCCAGCCGGTTCTTCGAAACGCTCGAAGTCCTCGGCCTCAGGATCGAGGCCAGGACGGCTTTTTCCGATCATTTCAATTATCCGGATCCCGCGATCGCCCGCCTCGCCGCCGGGGCCGAAGCCGCCCGTTCGGAGGCGTTCATCACCACCGAAAAGGACGCCGTCAAGCTCCTCGGCCGGCGAGAGGGTTTCGGACGGATCCCGGTCTATGTCCTCCGGATCGGGCTCGCGCTTCCGGCCGCCTTCTTCGCCGAGATCGAGAGAATTCTCCAGTCCCGGAAAGGGGCCGCCCATGTCTAAGGAGGGCGGCGCGAGAAGCGCTCGGCGCGCGAAACGCGGGGGGGACAAGCTCAAGAGAGCTGCGGGGGGCCCAGGCCCAAGAGGGCCGGGAGACGCCTTCGGGTACGGCGCCTATAAAGCTGTTTCCCTGGCGTTTGCCCTTCTTCCCCGGCGCATTTGCCTGGCCGTGGGCGCCGGTCTCGGCCGGCTCGTCTACCGGCTCGACCGTCGGCATCGGGAGATCGCGCTCGGCAACCTGGCCGTCGCCTTTGGGAAGGAACGCCCGCCCGAGGAGCTCGAGGCCATCGCCCGCCGGTCGCTGGCCGGCTTCGGCCGGGCTCTCGCCGACGTCCTGAAGATGATGCGCTACTCCCGGTCGCGCGTCCTCAGCCTGGTCACGATCGAGGGCGCCGAGAACATGGCCGCCGCCCGGGCGAAAGGCCGGGGCGTCCTGGCGTTTTCCGCCCATTTCGGGCATTGGGAGCTCGCGAGCGCCGTCGTTTCCGAAGCGGGGACGTTCCGGCCGCTCGTCCGCGTCCTCGACAATCCGCTCATCGAGCGCGACCTCCTCCGCTTCCGGATCCGGATGGGGGCGGCGGTCATCGACAAGCTGGGGGCCAGCCGACCTGTCCTCAAGGCCCTCCGCCGCAACGAGATCGTGACCATCCTGATCGACCAGAATGTCCTTCGCAGCCAGGCGGTGTTCGTCGATTTCTTCGGGAAGGCCGCCGCCACGACGCCCGGCCTGGCCTTCTTCCACCTCATGACCGGGGCGCCGATCGTGCCGTTCTTTTCGTACCCCGCTCCGGGAGGGCGCTACGTCTTCCGCTATCTCCCGCCCCTGGAGGTCGCGCCCGGCGGCGACCGCGAGGCCGACGTGTTGAAAATCACCGGCATTTGCACTAAGATAATTGAACACGAAATCCGGGGCCACCCCGAGCTGTGGCTCTGGATCCACAAGCGTTGGAACACGCGGCCGACCGAAGAGGTGTCATCGTGAACCGTTCCTACAACCGCGGGGTCGACGGCCTCAGGCCGATCAAGATCATCCCCGATTTCCTCGAGTTCGCCGACGGCTCGGCCCTGATCGAGGTCGGCAAGACCCGCGTCGTGGCGGCGGCCACGATCGAGGAAAAGGTCCCGCCGTTCATAAAGAACACGGGTTCGGGCTGGGTCACGGCCGAATACGCCATGCTCCCCCGGTCCACCGAAAAGCGGACCGCGCGCGAGCGCATCCAAGGCCCCTCGGGGCGGAGCCAGGAGATCCAGCGCCTGATCGGCCGGGCCCTGCGGGCCGTAACCGACCTCCGGGTCCTCGGCGAGCGCCAGATCATCCTCGACTGCGATGTGCTCCAGGCCGACGGCGGGACGCGGACGGCGGCCATCAACGCCGCCTGCGTGGCCCTGGCCCTCGCCCTGAAGAAAATGATGGACGAGCGGAAGCTCGACACCATGCCCCTCCGCCACCTCGTGGGCGCGGTGAGCGTCGGCATCGTCAAGGACGAGCCGCTGCTCGATCTCGACTATGCCGAGGATTCGACCGCGGAGACGGACATGAACGTCGTCCAGACCGACCGCGGCCAGCTCCTCGAGATCCAGGCCACGGCCGAGCGCGCGCCGTTCTCTCGGAACCAGCTCAGCTCGCTCCTGCGCCTGGCCGACCAGGGGATCGCCGAGATCATCCAGATCCAGAAGGACGTCCTGAAGAAGAAAAGCATGCTCTTCATGGCCTACGGCTATCCGGAAAAATAACGGAAGGAAGGAGACGGCGGCATGAAGAGGATCCTCGTCACGGGCGGGGCCGGGTTCCTGGGGAGCCACCTCTGCGAATACCTTTTGAGCCGGGGCGCCGACGTCGTCTGCATCGACAACCTCTTTTCCGGGAACAAGGATAACATCCGACCCTTCCTGGGCCACCCTTACTTCGAGTTCGTCCGCCACGACGTGATCCATCCCCTCTTCATGGAAGTGGACCAAATCTACCATCTGGCCTGTCCCGCCTCGCCCATCCATTACCAGCAGAACGCGATCAAGACCATCAAGACCAACGTCATGGGCACGATCAACATGCTCGGGCTGGCCAAGCGGATCAAGTGCCGGATCCTGCTCACCTCGACGTCGGAGATCTACGGCGACGCCCGGATCCACCCCCAGCCGGAATCCTACTGGGGCAACGTGAACCCCATCGGCCTCCGAAGCTGCTACGACGAGGGCAAGCGCGTCGCCGAGACGCTGATGATGGACTACCACCGCCAGAACAAGGTCGACATCCGCATCGTCCGTATCTTCAACACATACGGGCCGCGGATGGCCGTGGAGGACGGCCGGGTGGTGAGCAACTTCATCGTCCAGGCCCTCCGGGGCGAGCCGATCACGGTCTACGGGGACGGCGGGCAGACGAGGTCCTTCTGCTACGTGACGGATCTGATCGAAGGCCTGGTCCGGATGATGGACAACGACGGATTCATCGGACCGGTCAACCTGGGGAACGAGGGCGAATTTACGATCAACGATCTCGCCGAGAAAGTCATCCGGATGACGGGCACGAAATCGAAGATCATCCGCAAGCCTCTCCCCTTCGACGACCCGGTCCGGCGGCAGCCGGACATCTCCCTGGCGGCGGCCAGGCTCGGCTGGGAGCCCAAGGTCGGCCTGGATGAAGGCCTGGAGAGCACGATCGCTTATTTTCGCCGGAAGCTCGAGACCGGGGCCAACGCCGAGAAGTAAGGCCGGCGCGCGCCGGAAGGGGCTGTCATGATCTCAAAAAGAGCCAATCAGATCGGGGAATCCCCGACCTTCAAAGTCGCGGCCAGGGCCAAGGCCATGAAGGCGGAAGGGATCGACGTCGTGGACCTCAGCCTCGGTGAGCC
The DNA here is from genome assembly GCA_003141555.1 of Candidatus Aminicenantota bacterium. Lineage (GTDB taxonomy): Bacteria > Acidobacteriota > Aminicenantia > Aminicenantales > UBA4085 > FEN-413. Next base: position 64,108 of record PLMN01000016.1, on the reverse strand, counting down.
CGACTTCCCCACCCCCGAGAACGTCAAGGCCGCCGGCATCAAGGCCATCCAGGAAAACTTCACCAAGTACACCGAGTCCGGAGGCATGCCCGCCTTGAAGAAAGCCGTCGCCGACCGGATCAAAGAGGACTACGGCCTGACCTACGGCCTTAAGGAGATTATCGTCTCCGCCGGGGCCAAAAGCTCGCTTTTCCACCTCATCCAGGCCCTGGTCGACGAGGGCGAAGAGGTCATCATCCCCGCCCCGTTCTGGGTGACGTATCCCCACCTCGTGACCCTGGCCAAGGGAAAATCGGTCATCGTCCCGACCAAGGAGGAGAACGGCTTCGTCCTGACGGCCGAGGAGCTCAAGGCCCATATCTCGCCCGCGACCAAGGCATTCCTCCTCAACTCGCCGTCCAACCCGACGGGCGCGACGTACTCCCGGGCCCAGCTCGAAGCCCTGGCCGACGTCATCCGCAAGGTCGACATATACGTCATCGCCGACGACATCTACAACAAGCTTGTCTTCGACTCCTTCCCTTGCGTCAGCTTCTCCCAGCTCGGCGAGGACATCCGGAAGAAGACCATCATCGTCAACGGCGTGTCGAAATCCTATTCCATGACCGGGTGGCGCATCGGCTACGCCGCCGGGCCGGCCGACGTGATCAACGGCATGGACAAGATCCAGAGCCACACGACCTCGAACCCGACCTCGATCTCCCAGAGGGCGGCGATCGAAGCCCTGGCCGGGCCGCAGGTCGAGCTCGCCCGGATGGTGGCCGAGTTCCAGCGCCGCCGCGACTTCTGCCTCATGAAGCTCCGGGCCGCGCCGCGCCTGTCCTGCTTCAAGCCCCAGGGCGCCTTCTATCTCTTCCCGAACGTCCGGTCATACTACGGCCTGGAGTTCAATGGGGCGCCCATCCGCAATTCCACCGAGATGGCCTATTACCTCCTGAACGAGGCCCGTGTGGCGATCGTCCCCGGCGAGGCCTTCGGCGCCGACGACCACATCCGGCTGTCCTACGCCACCTCCATGGAGAACCTGGAGAAGGGCATGGATCGGATTACGGCCGCCCTGGCCCGCCTCTCAAGCCGGCCCGCAATGGGAAGCTCAACGTCCTGAGCGACGCCGAGGCCGGGACCGGCGTCCGGGGCCGTCTCTACGACGGCCGGACGGCCGGTGCGGAGAAAATCAGGAAAATCGTCGGCGCAGGACAGCCGGCCGATTAGGGGAACATTCGCCGCTCGATCTCGCCGGCGAGATGATGCAGCAGGAAGAGGTGGATTTCCTGGATGCGCGGCGTCTCGTCCGACGCCACCGCCAGGAGATGGTCGCAGAGCCCGGCCATCGCCCCGCCGCGGCCGGTCAGGCCGATGGTCACCATCCCTCTCGCCCGGGCGGCCTTCAGCCCGGCGATCACATTTGGCGATGTGCCGCTCGTCGACAAAGCCAGGGCCACGTCCCCGGCATCGCCCAGCGCCTCGATCTGACGGCTGAAAACGGAGGCGAAGTCGATATCGTTGCCGATCGACGTCAGGACGGACGTATCCGCCGAAAGCGTCACCGCCCGCAGGGCGGGCCGGGGCCGCCGGAACGAGTTCACCAGCTCCGCGACGAAATGCTGGGCCTCGGCCGCGCTCCCGCCGTTGCCGAACGCCAGGATCTTGCGCCCGGCGGCCAAGGCCCCCCCCGAGACCGCGACGGCCGCGTCCAGCGTCTCCCCCCGGGTCCGGAAAAATTCATCAAGCAGACGAGCCCACTCCCGGGCGATCTCGAGGTGATTCATGCGTCCCCCTTCTCCAGACTGTCGCGGATGGCCGAGCCGACCCGGTCCATCAGGGCCGGCATCGTCTCGACGGTGTAATCCCGGACCGGGATCGACTCGAGGAAATCGACCCCGATCCGCCCTTTGCCTACGTACCAGCGTCCCCGGGGCATCATTTCGTACGTGCCCCGGATGGCGATCGGGACGATCGGCGCCCCGCCTTCCAGGGCGAGGAAGAATCCTCCCCGCCGGAGCGGGCCCAGCCGGCCGTCAGGGCTCCGCGTCCCTTCGGGAAAGAGCAGGAAGGAATAACCCTTCTCCTTCATCAGCCGGGCGGCAAGCTCGATCCTCGCCATCCCTTCCCGGGCGCCCTTCCGGTCCACGGTCAGGAACCCGACGAACCGCATGCCCAAGCCCAGGATGGGGATGCGGCCGAGGCTCTTTTTCATGATCACCCGGACCGGATGGGGAATAAGCATGATGAGGAGCGGGCCGTCCAGAAAGCTCAGGTGATTGGCCATGAACACGAGCGGCTGGCCCGCATCCACGCTCTCCAAGCCTCGGACATCCAGGGGGATGTCCAGGATGCGCCGCGACAGACGCATGGTTCCCTTGCCGATGGCCACGAGAGGGTCGCGCGTCCCGACAAGCATGCACAGGAGGAGAAACGGGATCGCCAGCACGAGGAGGACGACGTACATCAAGACGAGGAGCGCGGTTCGAAATCGCATCGGCTTCATTATACTCGAATCGGGGACGGCGGATGCCGCCCGCGGAGGAGGGGCTCGAATGAAAAGAGGGAACCGGGTCTTGCCTCGGCCTCCCTTGGGGAATCCTAAGCCCGGCGAAAGGCCCTTATGAGCCGGAGACGCCGGACCGCGGGCCGCGGATGAAGGACCCGTTGTAGTTCACGATGTCCTTGTTGAAATCGGCCGTCGTGCTGATCGTGTACAGCCCGGATTCCGGCGTGGACGAGTTGTAGGTCCACGATTCGACGGTCTTGTCCCGACCGTAGGACGAAGCCAGGTAGTCGTCCGTCGCGGCGCCGGTGATACCGTAGACCGTCACGGACGTACCGGTGTACACCATGAAGGACGAGCCCCACTGGTCCCTTAGCGGGAGGACCTTGACGTACATGGGCGAGAGGGCGGTCTTTAGCGTCGTGCTGATGGCCCCATTGTTCGCCGGGGGGTTGGAGTGGTCGGTGACGTAGTCCGTGATGTACGTGGCAATCATCTGCAGGTCTTTCTGCGTACCGCGGACCTTGGCCTTCTGGAGCGCGGTCATGGCGTTCGGAACAAGCAACGCCGCCAGGATGCCGATGATGGCAACCACGATGAGAAGCTCAATCAGGGTGAAGCCGTTCCGATGGATACGCATGATTCCCCCTTCCTCTTATTATTCCAAGACTATGATAACAGATGTCCACCAAGGGATCAAACGGTCCCCGGACGGAAAGAGTCGATTGTCTCCGGCGGATGAGGATCTGCCGGGTCGACGAAGGCGGCCGCTTAGGAGCCGGACGTGCCGACCCGCGGGCCGCGGATGAACTGGCCGTTGTAGTCGACGAGGTCCCGGTTGAAATCGACGGGGCCGGAGAGGGTATAGAGCCCCCCTTCGGGCAACGAAGCATTGTACGTCCACGATTCGACGGTCTTGTCCCGGCCGTAGGACGCGATCAGGAAATCGTCGGCCCCGGCGCCGGTGATTCCGTAGACGGTCACGTTCGCGCCGGTGTAAACCTTGTAGCCCGTTCCCCACTGGTCCGAAAGGGGAAGGACCTTGGTATAGGTGGGCGACAGGGCGGTCATCAGCGTCGAGCTGATGGCCCCGTTGTTCGCCGGCGGGACGACTTTGTCGGTGATGTAATCCAGCATGTAGGTCGAAATCAGCTGGATATCCTTCTGGCTGCCGCGGACCTTGGCTTTCTGGAGCGCGGTCACGGCACCGGGGACCAGCAGGGCCGCCAGGATCCCGATGATCGCGACCGCGACCAGCAGCTCGATCAGGGTAAAGCCTCTTTGCTTGCATGACATCTACGCCGTTCCTTCCCGATTCCCAGTCGTCGTCCGCCCGGTTCCCGCCAATGAAAAGGGCGGCCCCGGCGACGCCGGGACCGCCCTCGCGAAATCCGTTGCTAGGCTATCAGGAGCCGGAGACGCCGGACCGCGGACCGCGGATGAAGGACCCGTTGTAGTTCACGATGTCCTTGTTGAAATCGGCCGTGGTGCTGATCGTGTACAGCCCCGATTCCGGCGTGGACGAGTTGTAGGTCCACGATTCGACGGTCTTGTCCCGGCCGTAGGACGAAGCCAGGTAGTCGTCCGCCGCGGCGCCGGTAATCCCGTAGACCGTTACGTTCGTGCCGGTGTAGACCATGAAGTTCGTACCCCACTGGTCATTGAGCGGGAGAACCTTGACATACATGGGCGAGAGGGCCGTCTTTAGCGTCGTGCTGATGGCCCCATTGTTCGCCGGGGGGTTGGAGTGGTCGGTGACGTAGTCCGTGATGTACGTAGCAATCATCTGCAAGTCTTTCTGCGTACCGCGGACCTTGGCCTTCTGGAGCGCGGTCATGGCGTTCGGGACCAGCAACGCCGCCAGGATGCCGATGATCGCGACAACGATCAACAGCTCGATGAGAGTGAAGCCTTCCTGCTTCTTAATCATTGAAAACCTCCTTGAATTTCCTTGCGGATTCATTTCGTCTCCTACAAGGTGTTTGTGAATTTGCATTGCGTCTTATTCTTATGCAATAAGTGTGCCATCTAATAGACGTTATTAACTCTTTCATAATGAATATGATAGTAATCCATCGTCCAATAATACTGACAATTTATGTCGAAATATTCGATAATGTTGACACATTTTGTCATCTCTCCGGGGATATTCCGTTCCCGTTGCGCTCATCCTTGGACTCGATTCTCTTGAACGATTTGATTTGATACTTGTCCATCAGGTATCTCAGGGACCGATAGCTCAGGCCTAACAGGTCGGCCATCTTCCGCATATTGCCGCCCGCCGCCTGGCCGGCTTCCTGGAGATAAAGCCGCGAAATCCGGTCGAGATGCTCTTCGAGCTTGAATCCCGGTTTCAGGGCGACCGGATCCTCGTCCTTGGGGCGCGATCCGATGATCTCCGCGGGCAGACAGCTCGCCGTGACCGTCTCCCTTTCTTCCACGGCGACGATCCGCTCGATCACGTTCTCGAGCTCCCGGACGTTGCCGGGCCAGGAGTACGTCTCGAGGAGACCCACGACCTCCGGCGTCAGCCGCTTCATCTTCTTTCCCAGGCGGTCGCAGTGCTTCCGGAGGAAATGAGCCACGAGAAGGGGGATGTCCTCGACCCTCTTCCGTAGGGACGGAACCTCGAAGGAGATGACGTTCAGCCGATAGAACAGCTCTTCCCGGAACTTGCCTTCTTCGATCCGCTTCTTGAGGTCCTGGTTGGTGGCGGCGATAAGCCGAACGTCGACCGCGATCTCATCGGTCCCGCCGACACGCCGGATCTTCCGCTCCTGGAGGACCCGGAAGAGCTTGACCTGGGTCCAGGGCGCCATTTCACCCACCTCGTCCAGGAACATCGTCCCCAGGTGGGCCGTCTCGAACATGCCCCGCTTGTCGGCCACCGCCCCGGTGAACGAACCCCTCATGTGCCCGAACAGCTCGCTTTCGAGGAGGCTTTCGGGGAGGGCCGCGCAGTTGATCGAGACGAAGGCCGCATCGCGGCGGCGGCTGAGGGCGTGGACGGCCCGGGCCGCCATCTCCTTGCCCGTTCCGCTCTCGCCCATGACGAGGACCGTGGAGTCCGTCGAAGCGACCTTTTCGATGAGGCCGAAGATCTCGCGCATGGCCTTGCTCTTGCCGATCATGTTCTCGAAGCTGGCCTCGGCGTGGAACGTCTTCTTGAGGAGCGTGTTCTCTTCGCGAATCCGGCGGCCTTCCAACCCATGGGCCACGAGGATCTTGAGCTCCTCGATGTCGAAGGGCTTCACGACATAGTCGAGCGCCCCGATCCGGAGCGCTTCCACGGCCTGCTTGACGCTGCCGTAGGCCGTGATCATGATCGCGGGCGAAAGCGGATTGCGCTGGGCCGCCCTCTTCAGGATCTCCATGCCGTCGACCTGGGGCATCTTGATGTCGCAGATCAGGAGGTCATAGTCGCCCTGGTCGATGAGCTCGAAGGCCTTGGGCGTGCCGGGGTTCGTCTTGACCCCGTAGCCCTCTTTCTTGAAGACGACGCTCAAGAGCTCCAGGAGACTCTTCTCGTCGTCGATGATCAGCACGGTCTCCATGGCGGGTCACTCCTTTCGGGGCTTGTCCCCCGGCCGAGCGGGAAAAGTCAGGGAGATCACGGTCCCCCGGCTCGGCTCCGAGGTGATCCGGATCTGGCCGCCGTGGTCGGCGACGATCCTTTCGACGACCGACATGCCCAATCCCTGCCCGCCCTCGAACTTCGAATAAAACGGCTCGAACATCCGGGCCTGCTCCTCGGCGGACATGCCCTTGCCGGTGTCGGTGACCCGGACCTCGACCGTGCCCCGGCCGTCCCGGCCGAGGTCGACCGTGAGCGCGCCGCCGTCGGGCATGGCCCTGAGGGCGTTGCGGAACAGGTTCCAGAAGACCTGTTTGAGCTGGTTCGGGCTCCCGAAGAACTCGACCGGCGGGCCGTCGGGCCGGACGCTGAAGGCGACCCGGTCGGTGAGCTCGCCGCTCATCCGGAGCATCGTCGCCGTCTCCCGGGAGATTTCGCCCAGGTCGAAGGACATGACGACGTCCTTGCCGGGGGCGGCGAGGTTCAGGAACTGATCGATGGACTGGGACACGCGCCGGGACTCGCCGACGATGATGTCCATCAGCCGGCCCTGCTCCTCGGTCAGGGTCAGCTCGCCCTTGAGGACCTGGATCGATCCCGAGATGGCGGCCAGCGGGTTGCGGATCTCGTGGGCGATGAGGGCCGACATCCGGCCCGCGACCGCCTGCCGCTCCTTGATCTCGAGGTCCCGCCGGGCCGCCGCCAGGGCGGCGCGCGTCCGGTTGAGGTTCACGGCCAGATAGTTGACCAGGAGAGCGATGACGAAGAAGAGCGTCCAGGCGGTGAAGACCGTGTAGAGGACGTAGCCCGCGGACAGGGCGGGGGGCGGCTCGGAGCGGAAATACGGGATCAGGCCGTAGTACATGCCGTCGGCCAGGACGCCGAAGAAGATGGCCGCCAGGGAAGCGGTCAGGTAGGCCGCCCGCTTTCCGATGACGAGGCTCGCGGCGACGATGGCGAAGACGTAGAGGAAGTACATGTTGCTGTTCAGGCCGCCGGAGACATAGACCATGATTGAGATGATGATCAGGTCGAACACGATCTGGACGTAGGCCTGGAAGCGGAGGCGCGTGTTCCAGCGGTAAAGCGCCAGGTAGAACAGGGTCAGGCCGTACAAGATCAGGATGATGAGGTAGAAGGGCTCGAGCGGGAGGAAAGAGTTGGTCGACAGCTGGATGACGATGGCCGCCACGGCCAGCGTCGTGACGATGATCAACCGCGAGATGATCAGGGTCCGGATGCTCCGCTTCTCGAGCATCATTGAATCTGGCCCATGAGGCTGAAGATCGGCAGGTACATCGACAGGACGAGCGTCCCGACGATTCCCCCGACGAAGACCATCATGACCGGCTCGAGCAGGGACAGGAGGGAGCCCACGGTGGCCGACACCTCTTCATCGTAGAAATCGGCGAGCTTGTTGAGCAGGGAATCGAGCTTTCCCGTGGCCTCGCCGACGTTGACCATCTGGCACATCATGAACGGGAACCGGCCCGTCGACTTGAAGGCGTCGGTCAGACTGCGCCCCTCCGCGACCTGCTTCCGGACGTCGACGACGCTCTTCTCGATGATCGAATTGCCGGACGTCGAGGACGTGATCCGGAGCGCCTCGAGCATCGAAACGCCGCCCGACAGCAGGGTGCTGAGCGTCCGGACGACGCGCGAGATGGCCACCTTGGACGCGAGCTTGCCCATGATCGGGAGGCGCAGGGCGATCCGGTCGGTCGTCAAGCGGCCCTGGGGCGTTTTGCGGTAATAGCGGAAGAGGAAGAAGGCTACGATGAGGCCGAGAATGATGAAGAGGATGTAGTTCGTGACAAAATGGCTCAGGACAATGACCCCCTGGGTCAGCCCGGGCAGTTGGGCCCCGAGGTCGGTGAAGATCCCGCCGAAGATCGGGATGACCTTCCACAACATGAAGATCGCGACCACCAGGGCGAAGGACATGATGGCCGAGGGATAGATCATGGCCTGCCGCACCTGGCCCCGGAGCTTGACCGACCGTTCGATGTACTCGGCCAGGCGCTGGAGCATGGTGTCGAGCGAGCCGCTTTGCTCGCCCGAGGCGATCAGGTTACAGTACAGGTCGTCGAATACCTTGGGGAACTTGCGCTTGGCCTGGTTTAGGCTCGATCCGGCTTCGACGTCCTCGCGGACGCTGGAGATGACCTTCTTGAAGTAGCGGCTGGTGGCCTGCTCGGACAGGATGTTCAGGCTCTGGATGAGGGGCATCTCGGCGTCGATGAGGACGGACAGCTGGCGGCTGTAGACGGACAGATCCTTGAGCTTGACCTTCTCCCGTTTGAAGTGGGGGAGGGACAGGCCGGCGGACTTGGGCCCGATCGAGATCGCGGCGATCTGCTCCCGCTTGAGGGCGCGGGCGACCTCCTCGGAAGAATTCGCCGCCCGCTCCCCGCGGACCAAGTCCCCGTAACGGTTTTTCCCTTTCCAGACGAATACGGCCATGGGCTTCCCCTTATTGTTTTTTCGCGTTCGCGCCGGATTTCGGGCCGACGGCCAGGAAGCCTGGCCGGAACACTTCCCGGCGCTGGAGGATCTCCGTCAGCTCCTCGGGGAACGAGGTGACGGACATCGCCGTCTCGAGCGTGATCTGCTTGCTGAAATAAAGCTGGGCCAGGGATTGGTTGAACGTCTGCATGCCGTACTTCTCCTGGCCAAGCTGCATCGCCGAGACGATCTGGTGGAGCTTGTTTTCCCGGATGAGGTTCCGGATGGCGGAGTTGGGAATGAGAATCTCCATGGCCAGCACCCGGCCCTTGCCGTCGGCCCGGGGGAGGAGAGCCTGGGTCAGAATCGCCTCCAGGCTCATGGAGAGCATGATCCGGACCTGAGCCTGATATTGGCTCGGGAAGATGTCGATGATCCGGGAGATCGTCTCCGGGGCGGAGTTCGTGTGGAGGGTCGAGAAGGTCAGGTGGCCGGTCTCGGCCACGCGGAGGGTCGCTTCGACGGTCTCGGTGTCGCGCATCTCCCCCACCAGCACGACGTCCGGGTCCTCGCGGAGGACGGAGCGGAGCGCGTTCTGATAGGACAACGTGTCGGCGAAGAGCTCGCGCTGGTTGATCAGGGCCTTTTGGGGCATGAAATAATACTCGATCGGGTCTTCGACCGTGACGATGTGAACGCTCCGCTCGGTGTTGATATGGTCGATCATGCAGGCCAGGGTGGTCGATTTGCCGCAGCCGGTCGGCCCCGTGACGAGGACCAGGCCCCGAGGGAGATAGCAAAGCTGGGCGACGCGCTGGGGAATCCCCAGCTTCTGGAAGCTCCACATCGAGGGCAGGAAACGGCGGATGGCCGCGGCCACGGCCCCCTTCTGCATGAAGACGTTGGCCCGGAAGCGGCCGAGGTCCTTGACCCCGAACGAGAAATCCAGCTCGAGCTTCTCCTCGAATTGCTTCTTCTGCTTGTCGGTCAAGATGCTATAGATGAGCTGCTTGGTGTCGGTCGGAGAAAGGGGGGGCATATCCAGCGACCGGAGCTCGCCGTACACCCGCACTCGCGGGGGGATGTAGGTCGAAATATGCAGATCGCTCGCGTCGGCCTCGACCGCCGTCATCAAAAGATCCTGGATCGTGCACGTCATGGAGCTCTCCTAGTCCTTGACCGTTTCCCGGAGGACTTCCTCGATGCTGGTCGTCCCGTTCTTGATCTTGATCAGCCCGCTCCGGCGGAGGGAGAACATGCCCTGCTCGATGCTCTTGCGCTTGATGTCCTTGGCCTGGCCCCGGGCGAGGATGAGCTCGCGGATGGGCGGCGTGATCTCCAACACTTCGAACAGGCCCGTCCGACCCTTGTAGCCGGTGTTGTTGCAGGCGTCGCATCCCCGGGCCTGCAGGGGGACCGTCGTTTCGGCTTCCTCGGCCGTGAATCCGATCTCGAGGAGGGCGTTCGGGGAGAGCTTCTGGGGAGTCGCGCACCGCTTGCAGAGGCGGCGGACCAGCCTCTGGGCCACGATCTGGATCACCGAGTCGGCGATCAGGAACGGCTCGACGTTCATGTTCATCAGGCGGTGGATGGTGCTGGCCGAATCATTGGTGTGGACCGTGGAAAAGACGAGGTGGCCGGTGAGGGCGGCCTTGATGGCGATGTCTACGGTCTCGAGGTCGCGGATCTCGCCGACGAGCATGACGTCGGGGTCCTGGCGGAGGAAGGCCCGCAGGGCCGCGGCGAAGTTGAGGTTGATCTCGTCGCGGATGTTGACCTGGTTGATGCCGGGCATGTAGAACTCAACGGGGTCTTCCGCGGTCATGATGTTTTTCTCCATCGCGTTCAGCGTGGAGATGGCCGAGTACAGGGTGTTCGTCTTGCCGCTCCCCGTGGGCCCCGTGACCAGGATGATCCCCCACGGCCGGAGGATGGCCCGGCGGAAAACGTCGAGCGTCTCGGGCTCGAAGCCGAGCTGGGTGAGGTCGATCTTGAGCATGTCCCGGTCCAGGATTCGAGCGACGATCTTCTCGCCGAAGATCGTGGGCAGGGCCGAGACGCGCAGATCGACGTCCTTGCGGGCGTTCTTGTCGAGCCGGAGCTGCATCTTGATCCGGCCGTCCTGGGGCAGGCGCTTCTCGGCGATGTTCATGTTGGACATGATTTTGATCCGGCTCGTCACGGGATCCCTGAATTTCATGGGCAGGTTCATGGTCTCGTACAGGATACCGTCGATCCGGTACCGGACGCGGAACGAGCGCTCGTAGGGCTCGAAATGGACGTCGCTCGCGCCCTTCTTGATCGCCTCGATGAAGATGTTGTTGACGAGGGTGATGATCGGCGCCTCGTCCTCGATCGGGGCGCCCTCCTCCTCGTGCTCCTCGTCCTCCTCCGAGACGATCGTCACCTTCGAGTCATCGGCCAGGGCGATGTCCTCGACCGTCTTTTTCGGCCGGACGGCGATCGCCCCGCCGTAGTACTTCCGGATGGCGTTCGTGATGCCGGCTTCGGAAGCGATCACGGGCTGGATGCTGAGCCCCGTCCGGAAGCGGATATCCTCGATGATGTCGAGATCCGTGGGATCCACCATGGCCAGGGTCAGGAACGACCGGATCCGGTGGATGGGCATGATCATGTAGCGCTTGGCCGCATCGGCCTTGATGAGGTCGATGACGTCGGGATAGACCTCGAACTGGTCGAGGTCGATATAGGGATACCCGAGCTGGCGGCTCAGGCCCTGGGCCATCTCCTCGGCCGACATGAAGCCTTGGGAAATAATGGCGCTCGCCAGGGAAACATCGTGCTTTTTTTGAAATTCCTGGGCGGACTTGAGCTGTTCCGGGGTAAGAATCTTCTCCCTGATCAGGATTTCGCCGATTGTCGAGCCCATTGCCTGTCCTTTTCTCGCCTATTCTCTTCTTCTTCTTCTTACGTTCTTACGCTATTCTATTTGACAATTATTGTCAACGTTTGCCCCTAATTGTAATAGACGCTCCAAATCCTGTATTATTCTCTCTCCCTGTTCCGAGCGGACAAAGCTGTTGCTTCCATCAGGGCTCCATCATCGGCGATGCTTCCTCGAGGGTCAATCGCCAAGGGGGAGGATATCCAGGGTGATTTTCCCTCCTCCGTCCTCACCCCTAAAGGCTAGTTGCCATTTTTTGTCAAAATCGGCCCTGCCGAGGCCCTTGGCCGAAGCAATCGTCCCCATCTTCCTTGACACGCCCCCGCTACCCGCCTATATTCACACGAAAGGAGAATAATGATGCAAGGACGACGCGATTTCTTGAAGGGATCGATCGTGGCCGCGGGAGTTTCGCTCGCCGGAACCGCGGCCCGGGCCCAGGCTGCCGGCAAGTTTCCTCCCGGCTTGATCTATACCAAGGAAGCGCCCGGCCGATGGGCGGGCAAGGAAGGCACGCACGTCCCCAAGGCGACGCTGGAGGCAGGGGTGCTCAAGGTCGTGACGCCGCACGGGATGAGCGAGAAGCACTACATCGTCAAGCACACCGTGACGACGCCCGACGGCAAGCTGATCGGCGAGAAGACGTTCGCCCCGACCGACGCCGCCGCGGGATCCTCGTTCCCGCTCCCCGACGGGTTCAAGGGGGCTCTCTGGGTCACGAGCTTCTGCAACATCCACGACCTCTGGCTCGCGGAATTCACGGTCTGAGATCGAAGGAGCGGCGCCGGGCCCGGCGGCGCCTGGAGAGGCCCGGACTCGCGCCCGCACACGACCGTGCCCTTACCATGACGCGCCCAAGAATTGATCGGGGGGTTCGATGAACATTCGAAAGGCGGTTGTAACGGCCGCGGGGCCCCATCAGGACCGCTTGCCCCTTCAACGATTCGTGGACCTGAACGGCGTCGAAAAAACCGCCCTCCAGATCATCCTGGAGGAAGTCATCGCCGCGGGGATCGAGGAGGTCTGCGTGGTGGTGCGTTGCGGCGCGCAGGCGGCCTACCGTGAGGCGGCCGGGCCGCACGCCCGCCTCTTGGAATTCGTCGAACAATCCGAGCCGCGGGGCTATGGCGATGCGCTCCACCGCGCGGCGGCGTTCGTGGGCGATCAACCGTTCATCCACCTCGTCAGCGATCACCTATATATCAGCCGCCAGCAGCGTCGCTGCGCGGAGCAACTCGTCGAGGCGGCCAAGAGGGAATCCTGCGCGGTTTCAGCCGTTCAGGCGACGCGGGAAAGCATGCTCTCTTATTACGGCGCCGTCGGCGGCACCCCCGTCGCCGGGAAGGCGGGGCTTTACCAGATCGAGCGTGTCCTGGAAAAACCCGCCCCAACCCTGGCGGAGCAGCAGCTTGTCGTCCCGGGATTGCGGGCCGGGCACTATCTCTGTCTGTTCGGGATGCACGTGCTGACGCCGGTCGTGATGGACCTGCTGGCGGAGGCGGTCGCCGAATCCCGTTCCACCGGGGACCCTCGGCCGGTGATGCTCTCGCCGGCCCTGGAAAAGCTGGCCAAGCAGGAGCGCTACCTGGCCCTAGAGCTGGCGGGGACCCGCTTCAACGTGGGCGTGAAGTACGGCCTGCTCATAGCCCAGCTGGCTCTGGCCCTGCGGGGCAGCGACCGGGAGGAAGTCCTCGCCCGGCTGGTCGAGCTCCTCGCTTCCCGGGATTGAGGACCCACGGCCTTGGCTCGGATTCACCCCTAGCCCGGCGCCCGGCCGCCGTCATGCCCCGAATCGCGCTGCGATGACAGGATGGGAAATGGCTCACGATCTGGTCGACATCATCACCAGCCCGGACCTTGAAATCCGCAACCGCTCCCTGGACCAATATTGCCTCGGAGCCGGCGCGGAAGCCCTGCTCGAAGCGGCCCGGCAGCTGGACCGCTTCCGCCGGACGAGCGAAAACCTCTATGAGCGCGTCCGGGCGGCCTTCTTCCTTTCGGCGATCTACCGATATCACCTGCCGCCGAAGCTCTCCCCGGAATTGCGCGCCCGCGTCCCGTATAAAGGCTACCTGCGTTTGCTCAATCGACGCTTCGAAGAGGCCGTCGACGCATTCCTCGCCGTGCAGGAACGCGACGGCCCCAGCGAGGCCGTGGCCAGCGCCCTGGCGGCCGCTTACCATGATCTGGGCTTCCAATCCCTGGCCGACCAGGTCCGACGGAGCGTCCGGTCGGTGCGGGGCAACCAGTGGATGTTCCGCGTGGGTCACCCGGAGGACCATCCCTTGCGGCTTCGCCCGGAGCTCGTCCGCCGCGCCGGTCCCGGCAGCCCCTTTCCCATCCTCGCCGAGCGCACGCCCGTGCGCATGGACTTGTCGCACAGCGGTTGGAGCGACATCTTTTTCCTGGGCATGGATTTTCCCGAAGGGGCGCGGGTGCTGAACATTTCCGTGGACCTGGCCGTGCGCGGCCGGCATCCCCGGCCTCAGCCGCCCATCGAAGTTTACCTGCGGGTGATCGATCGGCCCGTCCTGCGCCTCGTGAGCGTGGACTTGAAATGCCAGGCCGAGATTACCGACCTAGCCGAAATGTTCGACTTCGCCAAGGACTACCTCGGCCTGCTCAAGGCCGCCGTGATCGCCGCCGGGATCGTGCCTCCGGGCCTGGAAGGCGCGGCCCAGGGCTTGGCCGAGGTGCTGGCTCGGCTGGTCGGTCCCGGCCTGGGCTTGGAGATCGTCAGCAAGGTCAACGACATTCCCAAGGGTTCGCGCTTGGCGGTCTCCACGAACCTGCTGGCGGGGATCATCACCGCCTGCATGCGGGCCACGAACCAGACGCAGGCGCTCTCCGGCCCCCTCGCCGATCCCGAGCGAAAAATCGTAGCCGCCCGGGCCATCCTGGGCGAGTGGTTGGGCGGTTCCGGCGGCGGCTGGCAGGACTCCGGCGGCGTCTGGCCGGGGATCAAGATGATTCAAGGCTGCCTCGCCGGATCCGGCGACCCCGAATTCGGCATCAGCCGGGGACGCCTGCTGCCGGATCATCACATCTACGACGAGTCCGAAGTCGGCCTCCGCACGCGTCATCAGATCTGCGAAAGCTTCGTATTGGTCCACGGCGGCATGGCCCAGAACGTCGGCCCGATCCTGGAAATGGTGACGGAGAAGTATCTTCTCCGCTCGGAACCCGAGTGGACCGCGCGCCGGGAAGCCATCGGCATCCTCGGTTCGATCGAAGGGGCCTTGAAGCGGGGCGACGTTCGGGCCATCGCCCGCGACACGACCCGGAATTTCTTCGGCCCCATCCAGTCCATCATCCCTTGGGCCTCGAACCTCTATACCGAAACGCTCATCGACCGGATCCAGGCCAGGTTCGGTCCGGCGTACTGGGGCTTCTTGATGCTCGGAGGAATCTCCGGAGGCGGGATGGGCTTCGCCTTTGATCCCGCGCGCAGGACCGAAGCCCAGGACTACGTCCAGGATCTGATGGGCGCCACGAAGCGGGAGCTGCAAAGCGCGCTGCCGTTCGCCATGGAGCCGGTGGTCTACGATTTCGCGATCAACGACCTCGGGACGACGGCCGAGCTTCGGCAAGGCGACGATGCGTTCATGCCTCCGGGCTACTATGCCGTCTGCGGGCCGGAGTGGCTGCGGCAGGACAGCCGTCGGCTCAGCCCGGCGGTCCGGGATGAAATCACCCGTTTCGCGGCGTCCTGCCGGTCCCATCCGCGTCTGGCCGGATCGACGGACCTGCTCCTCGACGCCCTCTTCCCGCGGAGCCCGGAAGACCAGCCGGGACGGGCGGATCTCAAAAAAATCCTGGAAGAGAACGGGTTCGACGGGGAACTCCATGAAGAGATCCGCGCGGATCTCCGCGCGGGGCGAACGGGGTTGGCCCAGAACCGCCTGCCGGCCAGCGCGACCGTGGAGGACGCGGCGCGCGAGGACGTGATCGACGGAATCTCACCCGGAGGCCTGGCGGACCGCGACGTCCGCCGGCTGGGCGAGGCGGCCCTAGCCGAAGGCGAGGTCGCCGTTCTCACTCTGGCCGGCGGTTCCGGAAGCCGCTGGACCCAGGGGGCGGGCGTGGTCAAGGCCCTCCATCCATTCGCCCGTTTCCACGGCAGATACCGCGATTTCGTCGAGGTCCACCTAGCCAAAAGCCGCCGCGCCGGCAGGGCGTTCGGCACGGATGTGCCGCATATCGTGGCGACGAGCTACCTGACCCATGAGCCGATCGCCCGCAGCCTGCAAACATCAGGCAACCACGGCTATCCGGGCCCGCTGATGCTGTCGCCGGGCCGTTCCGTCGGGTTGCGCATGGTGCCGATGCCGCGCGATCTCCGCTTTGCCTGGGAGGAAATGCCCCAACAGGTCCTGGACTTGCAGGCCCAAAAGGTCCGCGAGAGCCTGCGCGCCGCGCTGATCGGCTGGGCCGAAGCGGCCGGCGGAGGGAGCGACTATACGGACAACGCCCCACTTCAGTGCCTGCACCCCACCGGGCACTGGTTTGAAGTTTCCAACCTGTTGCGCAACGGCACGCTGACCCGGCTACTGGCCGTCCGGCCGCAATTGAAATATCTTTTGTTGCACAATATCGACACCCTCGGCGCCGACCTCGATCCGGCGCTCCTGGGCTTGCACATCCGGCGGGAGGCCTGCCTCACCTACGAGGTGATTCCTCGCCGCATCGAAGATCGGGGCGGCGGCTTGGCCCGCGTCGACGGCCGCGTGCGCCTGGTCGAGGGGCTGGCCATGCCCCGGGAAGAAGATGAATTCCGCCTGAGCTATTACAACTCGATGACGACCTGGATTTCGATCGACCGGCTGTTGGAGATCTTCGGGCTGGAACGAAACGGCCTGGCGGACGCCGCCGCGGTCACGACCGCCGTGCGCCGGCTGAGTCTTCGCCTGCCCACCTACATCACCTTGAAGGACGTCAAAAAGCGCTGGGGCCACGGCCAGGAAGATGTGTTCCCGGTAGCCCAGTTCGAAAAGCTCTGGAGCGACATGACGAGTCTGGCCGAAGTCAGCCGTCAGTTCGTGGCCGTGCCCCGCTTCCGAGGGCAGCAGCTCAAGGAACAGGCGCAATTGGACGGCTGGCTCCGCGACGGCTCGGCGGATTACGTCGATTCGCTCTGCGCGTGGGAGTAAAACTGAATTGACTCCATTCATCGATCAGAACTACAGATCCAGTGGTATAAAAATCCTGTGCGGTCAATCATATAGTGCTTTGTTTGCACTCTATTCCTTCCTAAGAGAACCTGCTCTATTCGATGCATATATTCTGAGCAGTTTTGGATTGTACAATGAAAAGTTGGCCGCACTCTTTGAAAGTGAGCTGAAAAGAAACCAGAACCTAAAGACGGTCGGCAAGAAGTATCTCTTTGTAGCAAACGGGAAACAGGATGCATACGATCCGGATGGGTCATTAACGAAAAGAGGAGAGAAGTTTCTGGAGTCTTTGCAACAGACCGTTCCCGCGTCTGTATTGCTGAAGAGCAAGTACTACGATGACGAAGGGCACGTCCCGTTCCCTTCTTTATACGATGGACTTAAATGGATCTATTCTTGCGAAAGAACCCCAGCCAGGTAATGAACATTGGAGTTATCGCGACATTATTGTTAAAAACCAGAACGTATACTCACCTTGATGAGCGCACCAAAGCTCCTTCGGTCAGCTTGAGCCGTTGGTTAGAACGCACGCGATAGAAGACTCGGAATAACGTGGAAACGATGGAATGGCAGGAAGCTACGAACCGAGATGCAGGGGACCTCATCCCTTAAAAGTGGTCCAGACATAATGTGAGTTTTCTGGACCGAGGTTTTAGCCCAATATGTTTGCTTCTCCTCCCCATTTTAAGGTAGACCTTCAGCATCGCCGTGTGGACACGGTGTGGACAAAACAGCTTAAATTGGCTCGGTTCGGCTTACTCGGGCTAACAAGGACAATCGATGAAAATGATTCAAAAATAAGGGGAAAGGGGAGCGCGCCTGGAGAGATTCGAACTCCCGACCCCCTGCTTAGAAGGCAGGTGCTCTATCCACCTGAGCTACAGGCGCGCCGAGGATAAATGCCCCGGGTCGACAAATCGGGGAGGTCGGATTTGAACCGACGACCTCTTGCTCCCAAGGCAAGCGCGCTAACCAGGCTGCGCCACTCCCCGCGAACGTGTGAGAAAACACGCGGGAGAAAAGCCCTTGCGCGTGTTTAAAAAGCGGGTTCATAGTAGCAGACGGAATCTAATTAAGTCAATTTAGGGGAAATCGCCAGCGGGAAATCGGTGACACGAACCCAATTCAAGAGAATTGGGATCGCGTCACCGATTTCCACGTCACCGATTTTTGCGCGTCACCGAATTCCACCCCCGTATTCCGTCCATTCAGAGCCGCCCCAGTCCCTTTTCGATCTGGGCCCGGGAGATCTTGATCACAATCGGCCGGCCGTGCGGGCAGAGGGCCGGATTCGACGTCCGGAAGAGCTCCCTCACGAGGAACTCCATCTTTTCCCGCGGCAGGGGCTCGCCGGCCTTGATGGCCGATTTGCAGGCCATGGTCGCGAGCCGGCGGTCCGTCTTCCGCTCGCCGAATTCGTCCCGGCCTTCCTCGAGAAGCCCCGTCACCACATCCAAAGCTTCGTGCGGCTTGAAGATGTCGGGATACTCGCGCAGGGCGTAGCTCCGGCCGCCCATGGGTTCGATCCGGAACCCCGACGCCTCGAGGCCCTCGCGCTCCTCCTCGAGCCTCACGGCCTGCGAGGGCGAGAGGTCAAAGAGGAGCGGGATGAGGCTCATCTTGACCGGCCAGGTCTTGCCCGCCTCGATCTCCGCGTACTTGTCGAACAGGATCCGCTCGTGGGCATTGTGCTGGTCCACGACGAGCAGGCCGTCCCCGGCGTCGACGACGATGTAGGCGTCCGCGAACTGCCCCAGGACGCGCGGGCCGGCGCTCGCCTCGGCGGGCTCGCCCGCTCCCGAAGCCCGCGCCTCGTCGCCCTTAGTACTCGGCTCCCAATCGCCGGCGTCCGCCCGTTCCGCGACCTTAAATCGCATGCCCGGTCCAAGGAACATCTGTTCGACGGCCGTCAATTCGACAGCCGCGCCCCCGTTCGGGAAAGAGGAGGCGACGGGCCGCTCCTCCCCCGGCGTCGTCCCGATCTGCTTGAGGCCGTCATCGCCCAGCCGGGACCTCTCGACGCCCCGCAGCACGATCCTGAACACGGACGACGAATCCCGGAACCGGACTTCGGACTTGGCCGGGTGGACGTTGACGTCCACCTCCCCGTAGGGGACAGTCAGGAACAGAAACGCTTCCGGCGACCGGTCCTTTTCCAGGATCCCGCGGTAGGCCTGGTTCAGAGCCGAGGCCAGGATCTTGTCCCTCACCGGCCGCGAGTTGACGAAGAAATACTGGCGGCTCCGGTCCGCCCGGCCGTGCGGCGGCCGGGAGCCGAACCCGGAAAGCCGCAATCCACTCTCGGCGTGATCGATCTCCATCAGCCGGTCGAGGAGCTCGCGGCCGAAAAGCTGGAAGATTCGCTCCCTCAACCCGCCGACGGGCGGGCAGTCGAGGACGGTCCTCGCCCCGTGAACGAGCGTCAGCCGGAGCCCCGGGTAGGCGAGGGCGGCGTTCGTCAGGTATTTGGCGATCTGGCTGAGCTCGGACGTGTCGCTCCGGAGGAATTTCCGCCGGGCCGGCAGATTGAAGAACAGGTCGCGGACTTCGATCGTCGTCCCGCGCGGCAGGGCGATGTCCCGGATCGACCGGACGTCGTCGCCCTCGCGCTCGATCTCGACCGCGGCCGCGTCCCCGCCCTCAGATGTCCGGAGGGTCAGCCGCGAAACCGCGGAAATGCTCGGCAGGGCCTCGCCCCGGAAGCCGAGCGTCGCAATCCCTAGGAGGTCCTCCTCGCGGGCGATCTTGCTCGTCGAGTGGCGGACGAAGCACAGCTCGGCGTCCGCCCGGTTCATGCCCTGGCCGTCGTCCTGGACGCGGATGAGGCGCTTCCCTCCCTCGAGGAGCTCGACCCGGATCGCGGATGCGCCGGCATCCAGGGAATTCTCCACGAGCTCCTTGACCACCGAGACCGGGCGCTCGATGACTTCGCCGGCGGCGATCTTCTGCGAGATTTCGCGGGGCAGGACGGCAATGCGGTTCATGGCTCGCCTATTATACCTGAAACGGCGCCGGGCCGGTGGCGACGCTCAAGACCGCCCGCCGGGCCCGTCCCCGACGATCTCGCCGAACGCCGCGGCGCAGGGCGGAGCCGCATGCGCCTTTGGCGCGACCTCCGCGGTACCGCAGGGTGGAGCCGCATGCGCCTCAGGCGCGACCACCGCGGCCCCATCCGCCACCCGAGTGATCTTCACCCGGACCGCGCTCCCCCGCGCCGCGCCCTCTCCCGGGGCGCGGACGTCGATGTAGTTCGAAGTCAGGACCTCCGCTTCCGGCCGGCCCGCCCTCACGACGATGCCGTCGAGGACTCGCCCGACGAACGCCTCCCGGTAAGCCGTCCATTTCTCCTTGGAAAGCCGGCGCAGGCGGATCGCGCGGCCGGCCTTGATCCTAGACGGCACGCCCGTCTCGCCCTCGGCCGCCGTTCCCGGGCGGGGCGAATAAGCGAAGACATGGATATATGCCAGCGGGGCCGCCGTCAGGAACGCCTCGAGCTCCCGGAAATCCTCCTCGGTCTCGCCCGGGAACCCGACGATGACGTCGGCCCCGAGCGCGGCTTCGGGAGCCTTCCTGTGGAGCGCGGCCAGAATTTCCCGGTATTCCCCGGGCGTGCTGTTCCGGCCCATGGCCCGCAGGATCCCGGCCGAAGCGTGCTGGAGCGAAAGGTGGAAATGGGGGCAGATCCGCGGGGACGAGACGAGGAGGTCGACGAGCGGCGCCGGCATGAGCCGCGGATCGAGCGAGCTCAGCCGGACCCGGAAATCCCCGGGCGCCGCGGCGACGGCCGCGAGGAGGTCCGCGAGCGTTCGGCGCGGCTCCAAGTCCTGTCCCCAGGAACAGAGGTGGATGCCCGTCAGGACGATCTCCTTGAATCCTTGGGCGGCAAACGCCCGGGCGCGGTCGACGGCCGCGGCGAGAGGCAGGCTGACGCTCCTTCCCCGGACGCTCGGGATGACGCAGAAGCAACAGGCACGGTCACAGCCATCCTGGACCTTGAGCATCGCCCGCGCCCGGAAGGAACGCGCGCCGACAGCCGGTTCGTCCCCGGCCGCAAATCGCCCGGCCGGGGCCAGGAGATCCGGGAGCGACGCCTTCGCCCCGTTGGGGACGACCTTCCAGACGCCGGGCAGGCTATCGAACCCACCCGGGTCGCGCTCAGCCAGGCAGCCCGTGACGACAAGGCGCGCCCCGGGGTTTTCGCGGAGGATGCGGCGAACGAACTTCCGCACGTCGCGGTCGGCCCGGCCGGTCAGGGTGCAGGAATTGACGACCACGATCCCGCTCCGCGCGGGGTCGGTCTCAAGGCGCAGGCCGCGGCGCTGGAGCTCCTCGGCCCAGGCGAAGGCCTCGGCCTGGTTGACCCGGCAGCCGAAGTTCCGGATCGCGAACGAATCCATCGCCCCTCAGAGGGATTTCTTGAGCTTTTCGGAGTCGGCTTCGATCTGGGCGGCCATCTTTTTCCTGTGGTCGGCCAGCTTCTCGCGGAGGCCGGCTTGTTTCAGGCCTAGGATCTCGATCGCGAGCAGGGCCGCATTCGCGGCGCCGGTCCTGCCCATGCCCATGGTCGCCACGGGGACGCCCTTGGGCATCTGGACCGTCGAAAGGAGGGCGTCCAGGCCGCCCAGCCCGCCGCTCTCCGCGGGCACGCCGATGACGGGCCGGACGGTGTGCGAGGCCACGACGCCGGCGAGATGGGCGGCCTTGCCGGCCACGGCGATGAAGACCTCGGCCCCCTCGGTTTCGGCCTGGCGCACAAGCCGCAACGTCCGCTCTGGCGAGCGATGGGCCGAGGCGATCTCTAGGGCGAACGGCACCTCGAACTTCTTGAGGATCTCGATCGCGTCCTTCGCGATCTCGGAGTCGGAGTCGCTGCCGATGAACATCATGACATCCATGTCGATTCTCCCTGTCCCGGCGCGTCAGCCCCTGACATCCATCCGGGCCGTGCCGATGTCCCGCCGGTAATGGACGCCGTCGAACCGGATCCCGGCCGCGGCGCCGTAGATGGCGGCCATCGTCTCGGGGAGCGTCCGCTCCGAGGCGCAGACGCCGAGCACCCGGCCCCCGCTGGTGAGATACCGGCCTCCCTCGAATTTCGTCCCGGCGTGGAACACGGCCACGCCCGGAGAGCGGCCCGCATCGTCCAGGCCGGAGATGACCTTCCCCTTCTCGTAGCTCCCCGGATAGCCGCCCGAGGCGAGGATGACGCAGGCCGCGGGCGCGCCGCTCCACCGGACCTCGTCGGCCGACACATCGCCCCCGACGGCCGCGAGCAGGATCTCGGCCAGGTCGCTTTCGAGGCGGAGCATCTGGGGCTGGGTCTCGGGGTCCCCGAAGCGGCAATTGTACTCGAGGACCTTCGGCCCGGCCTCGGTCAGCATCAGGCCGGCATAGAGGGCGCCCTTGTAGGGCCGGCCCTCCTCGCGGAGGTGGGCGATCGTGGGTAGGATGATCGTCCGCATGACGCCCTCGAACATCGGGCCGGTCAGGAAGGGTGAGGGCGAGATCGTCCCCATGCCGCCCGTATTCGGCCCCTCGTCGCCGTCGAAGACGGCTTTGTGGTCCATCGCCGTCACCAGGGGCAGCGCCCGGACGCCGTCGGCGATGACGATGAACGAAACTTCCTTGCCCCTCAGGAACTCCTCGACGAGGAGCCGCCCGCCCGCCTCGCCGAAACGCCGCTCAACCATGATCGCGGCGACGGCCCGCTCGGCCTCCTCCCCCGTCTTGCAGATGAGGACGCCCTTGCCCGCGGCCAGACCGTCGGCCTTGATGACGAACGGATAGCCGAACTCGCCCGAGCGTACGATCCGGAGGGCCGCCTCGGGCGAGTCCGCGACCCGGAACCGCCCGGTCGGGATCCCGTGGCGCTCCATGAACTGCTTGGCGAAGATCTTGCTCGACTCGAGCTCGGCCGCCTTCCGCGACGGGCCGAAGACGGGCAGGCCGCGCTTCTCGAACTCGTCGACGATCCCGAGGGCCAGGGGCATTTCGGGCCCGACGACGGTCAGGCCGATCTTCCGTTGGACGGCGAGCTCGGCCAGGGCGGC
Organism: Candidatus Aminicenantota bacterium; assembly: GCA_003141555.1. Taxonomy (GTDB): domain Bacteria; phylum Acidobacteriota; class Aminicenantia; order Aminicenantales; family UBA4085; genus FEN-413. The sequence goes on along the minus strand of PLMN01000016.1, from coordinate 41,475 downwards.
GATGTCGGTGTCCGCGACGGGGACGTTTTCCGCGACCAGCCGGGTGCCGCCGTTACCGGGGGCGCAAAAGACCTTGGACACGCGGGGGCTCCGGGCCAATTTCCAGGCAAGGGCGTGCTCACGCCCGCCGGAGCCGACGACCAGGACGTTCATCCACCCCTCCTCATCCCGCGCCGGGCCCGTTCCCGCCGAGGAGGCCGTCCGTCACGCGAATTTCCGTAAGTTATCCGTGAACCGACCGACGAAATCCGGGGACGGGATGGCGCTGGCGAAGACGCGCGCCGCGAGGGCGACGGCCTCGTCCTTCGGCAGGCAATAGCCCATCTCCAGGAAGTTCCGGCGGTAGGCTTTGACCGCGTCCTTGACGTTCTTGTTCCGGATCACGACGTCGGCCAGGTAGCCGGCCAGCTCGCCGAAGTCCTTCTCCTTCATCCCGAAGCGGGTCATCTCCTGGACGCCGATCCGGACGCCGCTCGATTCGAGGAAGGTCGTGTCGTCGGGCAGGGCCTGGTAGTTGGTGACGATGTTATTGTCCTCGAGGCGGCGGGCGATGACCTGGCCGGGGCCGTAGGCCTTGACCCGGATGATGACCTGGTGCGTCTCGGTGTACCCGTCGCGCTCGTCGCCCTCGACGGGGATGCCGGCGGCCTTGAGCGCCCTGGCGAAGGCCTTGGCGTTGGCCCGGACCTGGGCCTGGAATGCGGCCTTGAACTCGTTCATCTCGTAGGTCGCCATGAGCAAGCCGACGAGCGTCGCGAGGTGGTGGTTGCTCGTCGAGCCCGGGAAAGCCCGCGACCGGATCTCGAGCCACAGCGGCCGGAACGGGCTGTCCTTGGGGAAGCTGCCGGCGATGACGCCCCGCTGGGTTCCGAAAAAGGTCTTGTGAGTGCTGCCCGTCACGACGTCCGCCCCTTCCTTCAGCGGCTCCTGGAAGGCGCCGTAGAGGCCGAGGACGTGGGCCATGTCGAACATCAGGATCGGGCGCTGCGGCCAGGACTTCACGATGTCGGCCACGGCTTTCACCGGCTCGGGGTAGAGGAACATGCTCTTGCCGAAGACGACGAGCTCGGGCCGGTTCTGCTCGAAAAGGTCCGGGAGCGCGGCGACGTCGGGCTTGTAGGGGTTGTCCTTGAGCAGAGGCAGGTGGACGACCCTCTCCTTGCCCGTGGCCGGGTCCTCCTCCACGAAGTTGAACAGGGCGCCCATGGGCTGGGAGCTCAAGTGGCCGCCCATGTTCAGGTCGTTGTTCATGACCAGCCGCATCCGGCGGGAGGGCTGGAGGGGGGCCTTGCCCCGGTTGAGGAACTTGACCACGCCCTTGAAGACGACCTCATTGGCCATCTGGCCGCTCACCGGCCGGAGCTCGACCTCGGAGCAGGCGAAGTATTTCCCCAGCTCCTTCTGGGCTTCGGTTTCGACCTCGCGGATGAAGTCGATGCCCTGGTAGAAATAGATTTCCTCACCCTTCATCGACCGGTGTTCGGCGTAGCGACCGGCCGGGTCCGAGATCTCGCACATCTTGACGAGGAGCGAGGGAGTGGATTCGGACGGGATGAGGTTGAAGGATTCCTTCTGACGCCAGGTGTTGTTGCGCTCCAGCTTGTCGCAGAGCGTTCGGACCTTTTCCGGGAATGAGGCCATGGTGATGATCTCCTGTTATGTATTTCCCGGGCCCGATCCGGACGACGTCCGGATCGGCCCGCTCTAGGGCTTGAAATTGCGCGCTTCGAAGTCCTTGATCCGGTCGAGGCGGCGGGCATGGCGGCCGCCCTCGAACGGCGCCTCGAGCCAGACCCGGACGATCGCCAGGGCCTCGTCGAGGATGAGCGTCCGGCCGCCGAGGGTCAGGCAGTTCGAATCGTTGTGTCGGCGCGAAACGTCGGCGGTAAACGGCGTCCAGCAGGGCGTAGCCCGCAGGCCCTTGAACTTGTTGGCCGCAAGGGCCATGCCGATCCCGGTCCCGCAGCAGAGAATCGCCCGGTCGCAGCCGCCCGATTGGACGCGCTCCGCCGCGCGCGCCGCGTAATCGGGATAATCGACGGTTTCCCCGGGCCCGCAGCCGAGGTCCTCGAAAGGGATTTCGCGGCCGGCGAGATAACGGGCGATGCCGGCCTTGAGATCGTAGCCGGCGTGGTCGGATGCGAGCGCGATGTTCATTCAGTTCAGGAGCTTGGCCGAGTCCGGCATGGCTTCGAGGGCCTTCCGGATGACGACGTCGGACAGCTCGAAGGCCCGCCAGCCCAGCTCGAGGCCCCAGACGGCCGACGCGACCTCGCGCTCGAGCTCGCGCTTGATCTCGGGCTCGCACATCTTGAATGCCTCGGCCTCAAAGGCCAGCTTGTTCGCCTGGACGTAGTCCCGGAAATCGGACAGGACGGCCGCGTCCGCGACGAAGACCTTCCCGATCTGGATCTTGCCCGCCGGAACGGGGCCGGAGCCCGCGGCTTCCTGGGGGAAGACGAACTTTTGGGAGAGGGGCGTCTGGTGGGTGAAGAACTTGCGGGCATAGGTGAAGTAGGCCCCCTGGGCGCGCAGCTCGACCGTGTAACCCCGGATCGTGGCCTTGACCTCGATGTCGGGCGTGATGCCGCCCTCGCCCAGGACCTTCCGACCCTTGGAGGTGAACTTCACTTCGCGCGGCTTGTCGGCGGCGACCTTGTCCAGGAGGTAATCATCGAGCCGGCTGTAGTCGCGCTGGATGCACCGTCCGCTCGGCGTGTAGTACTTGGCGATGGTCAGGGCCACGGCCATGTTCGAGGCGACGGGGAACATCGTCTGGACGAGCCCCTTGCCCCACGAGTCCTCCCCGAGGACGAGGCCCCGGTCGTGGTCCATGATGGCCCCGGCCACGATCTCCGAGGCGCTGGCGCTGCCCTGGTTGATGAGGACGACGACGGGCATCTTCTCATATTGGTTGTTGGCCTGGGCCCGGTATTCGCGGTCGTAGATCCGGTTCCGGCCCCTGACCGAGACGACGAGGTCCCCCTTGGGCAGGAACTCGTCGACGACCTCGATCGAGGGGATGAGGGCCCCGCCGGGGTTGCCGCGCAGATCGAGGACAAGGCTTTTCATCCCTTGCTTCACCAGGCCGTCCAGCTTTTCCTTGAACTCGTCCCCCGTGGTCTCGGCGAAATTGCGGATGAAGATGTAGCCCACGTCTCCCTCGAGGAGGAAGGCATAGGGGACGCTGAAGAGGGGGATCTCCTCGCGGGTGATCGTCAGCTCGAGGGGCTTGTCCAGCCCTGCCCGGGCGATCGTGATGTTGACTTTCGATCCCTTGGGGCCGCGCAGCTTGTCGAGGGCGTCCTGGGACGTGATCGGCTTGGTGCTCTCCCCGTTGATGTGGGAGATGACGTCGCCCGGCAGGACGCCGAGGCGCCAGCACGGCCCACCCTCGATCGGGGCGATCACGACCAGCCGATCCTCCTGTTTCTGGATCTGGGTCCCGATCCCGAAGTATTTGCCCTTCTGCTCCTCGAACATCCGGGAAAAGCCGTCGGGGTCGAGGAAGTAGGAATGCGGGTCCAGCGTCTGGAGCATTCCCTTGATCGACTCCTGGGCCATCTTATTGGTCTCGACGGGCTGGAAATAGTTCTGGTCCACGAGGGCCGCCATGGCGGACAGCTTCTCGAGGGACTGATCCCAGATTTCGTCGTCCCGGGCGCCGAGCCGCGGCCGGCCGGCGGCGAAGAGAAGGATGAACAGGAGGAGGGCGATCGTCTTTCTTTTCATGGCGTTTCGAGGAAAGAGATTTTATCAGAGGGGGTGGGCAAAGTAAAGGACGCCGGGAAAAGGGGGCAGAAAGCCCCGATGATCGTCCGCAGAAGGAAATTGAGTGCTCCGTGTCCCCTTTTTCCCGCTTGCAATGACCTTGACTCCATCCGAATCGGGGCGTATATTTCCATGAGCTCATCCATCGAAAAAAGGCAGGTTAGACATATGTTCGGAAGCTTAGGCATGCCGGAATTGCTCCTGATTCTAGTCATCGCCCTCATCGTCTTCGGCCCCAAGAAGCTGCCCGAGGTCGGGCGGTCGCTCGGCAAGGCCATGCGCGAGTTCAAACGCACGACCGAGGACATCAAGGGCAAGTTCGAGGAACAGATCAACGCCGAGGAATTCAAGGATATCAAGAGCGGCTTCGACGACATCAAGACCGAGATCAAGTCGGTCGTGGAGATGCCGATCCCAGCGCAATCCGAAACGGAAGCTACCGGGATGGGCGCAGCGCCCGCCGAAACCAAGGACCTCGCCAAGGACGCAAGCGTGGCGCCGGACGCAACGCCGGCTCCGCCCGCGCCTTCTGATCCCTCCAAGCCCGCGAGCCAGCATGGGGAAGGTTAAAAAATCTCCCGATGAGATGACCTTCCTCGAGCACCTCGAGGACCTGCGCAAGCGTCTCATCTATTCGTTGATCGCCCTGTTCGTGGGCCTCATCCCGGGCGGGATCTGGGCCAGCGATGTCTTCAACATCCTGACCAAGCCCGTCACCCAATGGCTCCCCAAGGGCCAGAACAGGCTCGCCTACTTCAAGCTGACCTCGCCCTTCATGGTCTACATGAAGGTCGCCTTCCTGATCGCCCTCTTCGTGGCCATCCCGCTCATCCTCCTCCAGGTCTGGTATTTCGTGGCCCCCGGCCTCTACCAGAAGGAGAAGAAATATGTCTGGCCGTTCGTCATCTTCAGCTCCCTTTTCTTCGCCCTAGGCGCGCTGTTCGGCTACTTCATCGTCTTCCCCTACGCCTGCCGCTTCTTCCTCCAGATCGGCCAGGATTTTCAGGCCGTCATCACCATCGACGAGTACTTCAGCCTGATGGTGAAGCTGCTCCTGGGCATCGGGGCCGTCTTCGAGACGCCGATCCTGATCTTTTTCCTCTCCAAGATCGGGGTCATCAACTCCCGCTGGATGCTGAAGAACTTCAAGTATGCCTTTCTGATCATCTTCATCATCGCCGCGTTCATCACCCCCACGCCCGATCCCATCAACCAGACCATCCTGGCCCTGCCCATGGTGGCCCTCTATTCGCTGGGCATCTTGATCGCTTTCTTCTTCGGCAAGGAGAGGACGGAGCGCAAGGAGAAACGGCAGGCCCGCAAGACGGCCAAAGCCGCGGCCCCCGCGGCCTGAGCGCCCATGGCCGTCTCCTTCCGTCATCACCTGATCGGTCTGACCGGGACGAACGGCGCCGGCAAAGGCGAGGCCGCGACGTTCCTCGTCCGAAGAGGCTACGAGCACCACTCCCTGTCCGACGCCATCCGGGATGCCCTCGCGGCCGACGGCCTGGAGCCGAGCCGGGACAACCTCATCCTCAAAGGCAACGACCTCCGCCGCGAGGGCGGCCCCGACGTCCTCGCCCGGCGGATCGCGGAGAAGATCCGCGGCCGGGCCGTTATCGATAGCATCCGCAACCCGAGCGAGATCGCGTTCTTGCGGACGCAGGAGGGGTTCTTCCTCGTCGCCCTCGACGCCCCGCCCGCGCTCCGGTTCGAGCGCGCCGCGAGGCGCGGCCGGAACGAATCCGCGCCCGACCTCGCCGCGTTCCTCCGCAAGGAGGCCGAGGAGAACGGCGCCGACCCGGGCGCCCAGCAGATCGGCCGGTGCATGGCCCTGGCCGACGCGACGGTGATCAACGACGGCCCGCTCGACGACCTGTTCCGCAAGCTGGAGGATCTGCTATGACCGCGCCGCGCACGACGAAGGAAGATTACTACCTGGGCATCGCCCGGGAGGTCGCCCGCCGGAGCACGTGCTGGCGCCGGTCGATCGGGGCGATCATCGTCCGCGACGACCAGATCATCTCGGCGGGCTACGTCGGCGCGCCCCGCAAGACGCGCGACAGCGTCGAGCACGGCTTCTGCCTCCGCGACCGGCTGGGCATCCCCCACGGCCAGCGCTACGAGCTCTGCCGCAGCGTCCACGCCGAGCAGAACGCGATCATCAACGCCGCCCGGGCGGGGGTGAGCCTCCTCGGCGGGGACATGTACATCTTCGGGACGTCCGTGGACGGCGGGTCGGTCATCGACGCCTTCCCCTGCTTCATCTGCAAGAAGATGATCATCAACGCCGGCCTGACCCGCGTGATCTGCTCGACCGCCGCGGGGACGCCCTCGGTCTTCCTCATCGAGGACTGGGCCCGGGCCTGGCGCGAGGGAGACATCCTCGATGACACGCACCAGTACGGGTCTTGAAGCGGGGGCAAGGCCGACCGCCTTCCGCCTCCTTCTCGCCGCCGCCGCGCTCGCGGCCGTTCTCTCTCCCGCCGCCGGAGGCCAGGGCGACGTCGGGCTGCTGAAGCTCCTCGGAATCACCGCCTCGCCCGAATCGCTCGACTACGTCGTGGCCAAGGTGCCATTCCAGCTCCACACGCTCCTGACCGAACAGCGCCACCCCAAGACCTGGACCCTGAGCGAGAAGATCGCCTCCGACACCGAAGCCGGCCTGCGAATGCTCTTCGCCGTGGACGAGGACGTGGCCGCCCGCCTCGAAACCCTGGCCGGGGAGAAAGCTCTCCTCGACCCGCTCGTCTCCGAAATCGAATACGCCCTCCTCGGGAAGAAAAAGATCTACATCTACGGCTGCGGGGCCACGGGCCGGCTGGCCAAACAGATGGAGAGCTCGTTCTGGCGCCCCTTCTGGAGGAAGGTCCAGGCCGAGGTCGACCTCTGGGCCAAGGTCCGGCCCGCGGTCGGCCAGGCGGTCGGCGAGGGACTCGTCGGCGAGATGACCGGCGCCGACCGGGCGCTCATCAGCTCGCTCGAGGGCTTCGAGGACCTGCCCCTCATCGGCCGGCTCCAGCTTCAGGACCGCGGGGTGAAGAAGGGCGACCTCATCATCGCCGTCACCGAGGGCGGAGAGACGTCATCGGTCATCGGGACCATCCTCGCGGCGCTCGACGAGTGGCGGGCCGAGCCGGGGTTCGACCCGCGCGAGAGCCGCAAGCGCCTCTACTTCGTCTACAACAATCCGGACGACAAGCTGGCCCCGTTCGAGCGCAGCCGCAAGGTGCTCGAGGCCGACGGCATCACCAAGATCAACCTGACCACCGGGCCGCAGGCCATCGCCGGCTCGACCCGGATGCAGGCCGCGACGATCGAGACCTACGTCATCGCCGCCGCTCTCGAAACGGCGGTCGAGCGCGTCCTGCGCCGGTCGCTCGGCAAGAAGGAGATGACCCGCCTGGGCTTCGCCGCGGAGACGGGCCTCGACGGCCGGCTGCGGAGGTTCCCGGCGATCCTCCAGGAGATCAAGAAAAGCGTCCCGGAAATCGCCCGGCTGACGGATCTCGAGGCCAAGGCCTACGCCGGCGGCCGCTTCGCGACGTATTTCGCTAAGGCGGGGCTGATCACGGTCTTCATCGACAGCACCGAGCGGAGCCCCACCTTCCGGCTGTATCCGTTGGATACCGTCGCCGAGCCCGCCCGCAAGTGCTGGATCCAGGTTTGGACCGACGCGGCCGACGCGAAGTCCGCCTGGCTGGCCTTCCTCGGACGTCCGTTCCGGGGGCTGAATCCGAGCCTCTACCGGAAGCCGTTCGAGGACGAGATCGGCGACCCCTATCTCGGCGAAAAGGCCCTGGCCAGCCTCGAGAAAGCCGGCGACGGCCAGGCGCTGCTCTACGATTTTTCCTTCGGAGGGACCAACCTCAAGACGCGCGCCCCTAAGGCCGGCGACGCGGCGGTCGCCGCCCTGCTGGGAAGTGAAATCGCGGCCCTCAAGGACCCGGGCTCGGCCTTCCGCAGGTTCGCGGACATGGCGCTGCACGCCGGCGCGGGCCTGGGGCTCATCCTCCTCGCCGACCGGCCATCGAAGGGCACCCCGCCCGCGCCCGACCCGGCCACGGCCCTGGGCCCGGCTAAAACGCCCGTCGCCGCGGTCCGCCTCGAGATCGCGGGCGACGACGATCCTTTCGGCCTCGATCGGCAGATCGCCCTAAAGATGGTCCTCAACGCCCATTCGACGGCGGTCATGGCCAAGCTGGGCAAGGTCGTGGGCAACACCATGACCAACGTCAGCCCCTCGAACCTCAAGCTCATCGGCCGGGCGACGTATCTCGTCCAGCTCCACGTGAACGACATCCTGGCCGCGCCGGGCTGGGTCCGGCAGAACGGCGTCCGCAAGCCGATCTCGTACGGCGAAGCGAACGCGGTCCTGTTCGACGCCATCGCCTATATGAAGGAGCGGACGGAGGACGTGGGCCAAGCGGCCGAGGTGCCGCTCTCGATCGTCCGCATCCTGGAGTCGATCCGGCAAAGGCGCGGCCTAACGGCCGACGAAGCGCTGGAGATCGTCAAGAAGCCGGGCCTGGCGGAATATCTCGCGGGCTTAAAATAAGGCCGTCATCCCGAGGCCTTGCCGAGGGACCCCCTTCGGTTACTTGATGATCTTGTTCTCCGTATCCACCGTGAAGAATTTGTATTTGTCGTAGCGGATATCGGTTTCGATCTTGGCCCGCTTGCCGATCCCCCAGACATTGACCGGATAATCGATTCGAAGAGAGACGCGGGTGGGGAACAAGACTCCGTTTTTCGCTTCCCCGAAGATCGTCGTCATGGTGCTCACGGGGCTGATGCCGATCTTTGAAGCCTCTTCGAAGACGGATTCGTAGCCCTCGAGGGGCAACCCCTCCGTTTCGCATTGGAGGATTCGAAAGGACTCGCGGTCGATCCATATCTTGGCGGCCGGAGTCGCCGTCACAGCCCCCGGTTTGGCGACGGCCTCAATCACGGCGGCGGGTTTGCCGCCCATTGTCTCTTCGCCCGCGAAACGGAAATCATAATATTTCTGGCGGTCGGCGGTCAGCACGGCGAGCGGGGCGAACAGGGGCCGGAGCGCGGTGTATTGCTTGTCATCGAGGGACTTATGCCCGCTTTCGACGGATGTCCCGTTTTCCTTGAGAAGGATCCGCCTCTCTTCGATGCGCTCCCCTTTCTTGATCATTTGGCAATCGCAGACGAACCGATTCGTTCTTGTATCATAAGGATTCCGGGGCAGGATTCGCGGAAAGGGGGAAACCATAATCAACTCTCCAGCGCCTGACGAAGAGACGGTCGTTTTGCGTTTGTCCACCACGGCCTTCTCGGGGAGATACATCGCATAATTCGTCGTCTTGATCGTCTCCTCGCAGACGAAATCCATCGCCGCTCCGGACAGACGCTCGGCATAGGCGGCCCCTTGTTCGAGGATCTTTTTCAATTCCGGCGAATACGGCCCTCCCGCAGGAAGCTCCGGTTTGCTCGCGAGGCCGGGCCAACGGGCGGGATCGAAATCGATCGTCCAGTCGAAGGAAACGGGGACGGCGCTCCGGTCCTGGACGACGGGTTCGAACGTCCATTGCCTGATCGCCCGGCAGGCCGCATCGTCCAGATAGGGGTGGACGGATGTCAAGACGCGGACATTATGGACAGCGCCTGTTTCATCGATGGATATCCGGAACCGGGCTTTGCCCGATACGCCGCGCCGGATCAATTCATCCGGGTACGTGGGAAGGATGATTTTTGTGGGCTGGGGCCGTTCCGCGGCCATCAGCACCAGGAAAATGATCTTACCCCGCACGGGAACGGCCACGACGGTCGGATCCATGATCCGGAGAGGGAAGTCGGCCCCGAAAATCTTGTTCATTTTCTTTCGGTAGGAATCCGGAGCCGCCGCTCCCCGGAGGGTTCTGAGCGCGGCCGCCTCCTCCGGAGAGCCCGAGAACGGCCAGGTCGGCAGCTCCTTGAGATAAAGGTCGAGACGGAGGCTTATCTCGGCGACGAAATGCCAGGAAGGAAAGGCATCCAGGCGGAAAACGGCCGGCGGCTGAAATACAGGCTCGCCTCGGATCTCGGCCCTCCCATCCCAAGACAGCACTTGAGAAAAAAGAAATTGTGTCGTATCGAGGGCATAGATTTTCGTCAGCGACTCGAGCGCGGCGGCCCTAAGTTCGCTTTCCGGTGCGTCGACTTTCTCCAGAAGGGGCGAGAGCCGGGGATCGGAGCTCGCCGAGAGGATCTCGGGACCGACTAAACTCGATTTTTCAGCCGACGGCGACGCTCGAAAGAAACGGGCCTGGATGAGCGCTTCCTGAGCCGCTCCCGCTTGCGCTATCGCGACAAGAAGAATCCACACGAGGGCAGCTTTCCTCATTTGAATCCCCCTCGGCGTCATTCCAGCAAATAATATGCCAATCTCCCCTCCAGATCATTCATCTGACGCCGGCTATCTTCGCCCTCGATATGGGACGTGTGTCCTCCGACAACCGGACGGGAGCCTCCCGAAAAAGGGAAAGATGCTCCGAAAGTAAGAAATATATACGGCTGCCGCGCTCTTCGAAAAAAGCAGAGCCTCTCGCGTTCAGCGCGGAAGGGATCAAGAAATATGATGCCTCGAAGGAGGCCGGGAAATAGCCGCGGCATCCTGGACCACGACCGATCCCTCAAGAATCCGGCGCCGGAAGTCCTCAGCCAAAACCGCCCCATCGAGGACGTCGACCTTGAACGGCAGCGCCGACTCCGAAAACGCCCTTTTCAGACCGGCGTAGACGTCCAGCTCGAGCTGGCGGTCGGTCATCACGACGAGATCGAGATCCGAGTGGCGGCGCGCTTTTGCGCCCGTCCGCGATCCGAACATCCGGACTTCCCTGCCCGGCACGAACCGGGCCAGGATGGAGCGGACGATTTCGAGATCCCTGGGAAGAACGTCAATCGCCGGCATGGTTCCGCCGCTTCAGTTCCTTCACGAGGACGAGAACATCCTTGCGGAATCCCTCGAGGACGCTCAGGACACGCTCGGCCTTGGCCTCGTCATATGTGTGGGCGGTGATATTCCTGATTTCCCGATAGAGAAAGAAGCTTTCGGGGTCGACGACCAGGCCCGCATCGGCGGCTTCCCGGATGAGATCCCGGTAGGCCATCTCCGCAAGCTCGGCTGGAACCGCCGAAATCTGGGCCAGCTGGCGGCGGATCATTTTTACGGAGAGCTCGTATGTGAATTCGAAAGCCTGGATGGCGGCCGCGCGGAACTGGGCGCGGAGGCCGGAATCGCGCGCCGCCAGATCGGAGCGGAGGTAGGACAGGCTCTGTTCGAGCTGGCCGAGCGCCTTTTCCAAAACCGTCAAATCGAGCTTCATTCTCTTGCTCCAACCGGCCTGATTTTAACAGAATCCCGGAAAGAGAGGAAGAAAATGAAGGAGGCCTCGAAGGCCTCAGCCGATCGGCGGGACGTTCGTCACGCCGAAGCAGGGATCGACGTAAGGCTGCTTCTCCTTGCGGGACTTCTTCTTCCCGTTGCCGTTGCCGTTCCCGGGGGCCGGGGTCTGGACCTGGGGATAGGCGTACATCTCGTTCTGGAAATTCCGCATGACGACCTGGTCGTCGTTCATCGTCTGGATGTACTTCGGCAAAACGGGGATCTTCCCGCCGCCGCCCGGGGCGTCGATGACGAAGTACGGCACGGCCATGCCCGAGGTCCAGCCGCGGAGGGCGTCCATGATCTCGATGCCCTTCTCGACCGTGGTCCGGAGGTGGTCCGTGCCCTGGACGAAGTCCGTCTGGTAGATATAGTACGGCCGGACGCGGGCGTAGAGGAGCTTCTGCATGAGCCGCCGCATGACCAGCGGGTCGTCGTTGACGCCCTTGAGGAGCACGGTCTGGCAGCCGAGCGGGATGCCGGCGTCGGCCAGCAGGCCCAGGGCCGTGTTCGCCTCGGGCGTGAGCTCGTCGGGGTGGTTGAAATGGACGTTGACATAGAGCGGATGGAACTTCTTGAGCATGGCCGCGAGCTTCGGCGTTACGCGCTGCGGCAGGAAGCACGGCACGCGGGTGCCGACGCGCAGGATCTCGAGATGGGGGATGGCCCGGAGCGAGGCCAGGATCGACTCGAGGCGGTCGTCGCTCAGCATCAGCGGGTCGCCGCCCGAGACGATGACGTCGCGGACCTCCGGATGGTTGCGGATGTAGTCGAGCCCGTCCTCGATGTAGCGGGGGTTGATCTTGCTCGGGTCGCCGACCTTCCGCTTGCGGGTGCAGAACCGGCAGTACGAGGCGCAGCTGTGCGAGACCAGGAACAGCAGCCGGTCGGGATAGCGGTGGACGATGCTCGGCACGGGCGAATCCTGGTCCTCGAGGAGGGGGTCGGCGACGCCGGCGCTCCCCTTGAGCTCGGCCTTGTCGGGCACGATCTGGCGGTAGATGGGATCGTCCTTATGCTTGATCAGGCTCGCGTAATACGGAGTGATCTGCGCCTTGAACTGGCGGGCAACCTTGCGGACGTCCTCGACCTCCAGGCCGAAGCGCGCGGAGATCTCCTCCGGCGTCCTCAAGCTGCCCCTTAATATTTGCGGCCATTCGTCCATCGTCCTGACTCCTTCAATCCATCCGTTTGATGTATATGACCCGGTCATCCCCGTCCTGATAATAGTCCGGGATGCGGGCGATCTCTCGATATTTCAGGCCCAGGTAGAACCGGCGGGTCGGCTCGTACTTGGGCGACGACGAGGTCTCGATGATGATCAGCCGGCCGCCGAGCTCCTTGACGCGGGCCTCGAGCCAGGCGACGAGCTGCCGGCCGTAGCCGTGGCCCTGGTGGTGCGGCGAGACGGCCATCCAGTAGAGGTCGTAGGTCCCGACGGCCATCGCCGTCCCCCCCCAGGTCAGGTAGCCGGCGACCTCATGCTCGTCGCTCTCGATGACCACGACGTCATAGTCCTTCTGGTCGGGGTGGGTGAGGTAGATGTCGATCAGTTCTTCGGCGACTTCGACTTCTTCCGGCCGGAAAAAGTCCGTCGCGGCGATGAGCTCCATCACGAAGCTCTTGTCGGACCGGGACATGGGCCGGATCATTTCTTCACCTTCCGGGCCAAAGTTTTGTCGATCAGCTTCTGCCAAAACGCCTTGTATTCGATGCCGGCCGCGGCCAGGGCCCGGGCATAGCCCGCGTTGAGGCTGATGTCGGGGTTGGGGTTGACCTCGAGGACGAAAATCTTGCCCTTCTTGTCCATCCGGAAATCGACCCGGGCGTAGTCGCGGCAGCCGACGGCCATGAAAGCCTTGACCGCGGCTTCCTGGAGCTTCGCTTTCAGCCCGTCCTCGATCGGGGCCGGACAGATCGGCGGCGTGGACGTATAGAGGATGTCGTCGGTCAGCCATTTGGCCTCGTAGCACAGGATGTGGCTTTGGCCCTCGGGCATCTTCGAGAAATCGATTTCCGAGACCGGCAGGGCCTCGGGCTTGGCGTCGTCGAAGACGGCCACGTTGAACTCGCGGCCTTCGATATAGGCCTCGACGAGGGCCGGCTGCTCGTAGATATCGAGGATCCGCTGGACCTGCTTGGCCAATCCCTCCGCGTCGGTGACGACGGATTCGGGACTGACTCCGAGGCTCGCGTCTTCGGTGTTCGGCTTGACGATCGCCGGGAACGGGAAATCGAGCTTCCCGTCCGGCGTATCGATCAGCTTGGCCGGCGCGGTGGTCAGGCCGCACGACTTGAGGACGGCCTTGGTCTTGAACTTGTTCAGGCAGAGGGCCAGCGTCCGGGAGTCGTTCCCGGTGAACGCTACGCCCAGGAGCTCGTAAGCCGCCGCGACGTTGGCCTCGAGCTGGGGATGGCCGGCAAAGGCCTCGCAGAGGTTGATGATCGCGTCGGCGTTGAGATCCTTGAGACGGTTGAGAAAGCTCATGAAGCTTTTGTGCAGGGGGAGGATGAAGGCCGTGTAGCCGAGCTCGGTGACGGCGGTCAGGACCTCCTTGGCCGTCTGCTCGACCGACTCCTCCGAAGCCCGCTCCTGCTTCCGCGCGGTGAGCGGATCGTAGGCGTTGTAGGCGATGCCGACCAGGGTGTTCTTTTCCTTCGCGGTCGTCATGCCCGTCCTCCGCCCGCCAGGTTCCACCGGGCCGAGGCTTCGTCCGCGACCCGGAGAATGAGATCGCCGTAGGTATATCCCGCGGTCCGGGCCGCCTTGGGAAGGCAGGAATTGTCTTCGGGCTTAGGGAGGATCCCCGGCAGGGGGTTGACCTCGAGGATGTTCGGCTCGCCGCGCTCGTCGAGCCGGACGTCGATTCGGCACCAATCCTTGATCCGGAGGATGCGGCAGGTCTCGACCACGACCGCCTCGATCTTCGCCTTCAACTCGGCCGAAATGGAAGCCGGGCACTTGAAGATCTCGAGCGGCTTGTCGGGCGTGTCCCAGATCCACTTGGCCTCGTAGGAATAGACCGGACGGGCGCCCGGCGGCAGGAGCCCGTGGTCGATCTCGACGATCGGCAGGACCTCGTAGCGCGGGGCGTTGCCCAGGACGCCGACCGTGAACTCGCGGCCGGCAAGGAAGCGCTCGATGATGACCGGCTGATGGTAGAGCCCGGTCACCTCGCGGACGCGCGCGATCAGGTCCTCGCGACGGTCGACGACCGAATTGTCCCGGATGCCCTTGCTCGATCCCTCGTAGAGCGGCTTGACGATGGCCGGCAGAGCGACGTCCTCCGGCACGCCGGCGCCGGGCTCGACGATCCAGAACCCGGGGTTGGGGACCTTGTAGAAAGACAGGATCTCCTTGGCCCGCGATTTGTCGAGGCAGAGGCCGAGGGTCAGCGGATCGGAGCCGGTGTAGGGCAATTCGAGGATTTCGCAGAGCGTGGGGATGTGGGATTCGCGGTTGGGGCCGACCAGCCGCTCGGAGATGTTGAAGACCAGATCGGGCGCGGCGCCGCGCAGGCGGTCGAAGGCCCGCACGTCGGATTCGATGGGAATGACCTCATGCCGGGCGGCGAGGGCGGATCGGACCGCCTCGATCGTTTCGTCGGAATCGCACTCGGCAAAATAATCGGGTGGGGGTTCGTCTTCCTCGTCTCTCTGTTCGACGGGAAGACGTCCAGCGGCCGAAGACGCCATGCCTGCTTTGGAGCTGTAGACGAGCGCGATCTTCATCGCAGGCTTTCTCGGGCCCGCCTGAGAAATTCGTAGGTTCCCAACGGCGTCAACATGTTATTTCGGCCAACTCATTTCGGAAATTCGATTTCAATCCTTGTTGTATATATATATCGTTTTCTTCAAATGTCAATAGTTTTTACTCTAAAAAATACAATGAGTGGGGGGAAACGGGGTTTTTACCCCCCAGCACTTGGCCTGTCGCATTAATGGACATGTCAAAGCATGAAGTCGGGGTAGAGGAAATACGCGCGGGGGTCGAGCGGCCGGCGGCGGGCTTTCTCCTCCAACGGCCGGACGGGCGACCGGTAATCGCACGGCGGGGTCAGGAACAGGAAATGGACGCCGGCCGCCATCAGGTCGGCGATCCGGGCGGCGTCGATGGGCACGTCCACGTGAAGGACGACGCCCGCGCCGGACGGGCGCCCGGCCCGGGCGCAGTCGGCGAGAAAAACGGCGTCGGCATCCGAAGCGACGCTTCGGACGTGGACATGGATCCAGGCGCCGCGTCGGGCGAGGTCCTCGAGTCCGGGCTCGAGGGTGCCGTCATGGTAATACCCGAACTTCGAGCCGCCCTTCTCGCAGGCGTAGGCGAGCGTGTCGAGGGCCGCGGAGTCGCGCGGGATTTTCGCGTTGGAGACGTAGAGATGGAGCCCGCTCCGCCCGAGCTCGAGCAGGTCGGTGAAGGGAAGGAGCGTTCCGCCTTCGCCTTCGGCGAACGGGCCGTGATGGAAATAGGAGACCGACGCGCCGCCCTTCTTCGCGGCGTCGCTCACGAGGACGAGCTCGCGCGCGGTCCGGCCCGCGGCGTCGGAGGAATAGATGGCCGCGCCGGCCCGGCCCAGCCATTCGAGCTCGGGCGCGGGGAGCTTGCCGGCGTCGATGACCTTGAGGGGAGAGCCAGACCCGCGGCGCGATTTGGCCGCGTCGCGCAGGGCGGGAAAATCGGCCGCGTCATCCCGGACCACGAGGTCGGAGGGGACGGACTCACCTTCGGAGAAGGCCGAATCCTGGCGGACGCCGGCGCCTCCCGCGTCAGCGGGACTTCCGGAGCCGAGATCGCTTGACGAGTCCATTTGAAACGAACGATTCGCGCCGTCGAGGACCGATGCCCTGGCGCAAAATCCGATAAATACTAGCGCCAAGGCCGTCATAAGTCAAGCCGCGCGCGAATCTCGCGCGCCGCCGCTTGAAAACAGGGGCTAAAACCGCTATAACGGATTAATCATATCGAAAGAAAAGGAAAAGATGAGGCTCCGCGAGGCTTTGAAAAACGGCGGTGACGCCGGCCGGCGTCCGTTCCTCGTCCTGGCCGAATTCCTGCCGGGCCCCGGCCACGATCTGAAGAATATCGAACGGTTTTTGACCGGATATCGCGAAAAGCGCGGCGCCCTCCCGCCCGACGTCGCCCTGGCCGGCGTCACGATCCCCCAGAGCCCGAACGGGACGGCCTCGCTCAGCCCGGCCGATATCTTTGCGATTCTCAAGAACGGGGGCTTCTGGGAGGATCTGGACGTCGTGCCCCACGCCACGGCCAAGGACCACAACCTCGAAGGCCTCAGGACCTATCTCCTCGGCCTGGCCAAGCTCGGCCTCGAATCCGTGCTCGCCCTCACCGGCGACAAGCCCGCCTCGGGTACCGGCGTCTTCGACTTGGACTCCATCGGCCTGCTCGAGCTCATCCAGGAGCTGAACGCCGAGGCCTACCAGCGCGCCGCTCCGGGGGCTTACGGCCGCGTCCCGCAGCTCTTCGCCCTGGCCGCGGTCTCCCCCTTCAAATACACCGAGGGCGCAGCGCGGCAGCAGTATCTCAAGATGACCAAGAAGATCCGGACCGGCGCGGGCGCGCTCGTCACCCAGCTCGGCTGGGATTGGCGCAAGAGCGAGGAGCTGTTCCGCGTCCTGCGCGACGAGGGCCTCCGCGTTCCGGTCTTCGGCAACGTCTACCTCCTCACCACGGCCACCCCAGCACCCCGCCTGATGCACGAGGG
This sequence comes from Candidatus Aminicenantota bacterium, assembly GCA_003141555.1. GTDB lineage: Bacteria > Acidobacteriota > Aminicenantia > Aminicenantales > UBA4085 > FEN-413. The sequence goes on along the minus strand of PLMN01000016.1, from coordinate 24,588 downwards.
GAAGCTCTTCGGCTGCGTGGTCACCGACGCCCTGTTCGAAAAGCTGACGCGCGAGACGTTCGCCGACCACGTGGAGCGCGCCGCCCAACAGGTGGCCATGTACCGGGACCTTGGGGCGGCCGGCGTCGACGTCGGCGGGCTCGTCGACTTCGAGACCCTGGTCAGAATCATGAACCGGGCGGGGGAGATCGGCCCCGGCTGGCGCCGGTCGGCGTCCAACCTGGATTTCGGCGTGAAGAGCCATCCCGACGGAAAGCCGGGCTTCTATCTCTACGACGAGAGCGGGGTGCGCCGCCCCGGCCCGCCGACCGCGCCGCCGAAGGGAAAGCGCTTGTTCGACGCCATGCACAGATCGCTCCTGACGCCCGGGCGGGGCCTCCACCCGGCCGCGAAGCGGGCCCTCGGATCGAGCCGCCGGCTCCGCGCGGGAGAGGGCGGCCTTTACCGGGGGTTCTTCGGCGCCGAGAAGGCGGCCAAGACCTTCCTCTACGAATGCGAGGAGTGCGGCGACTGCTTCCTCCCCGAGAACTTCGGATTGTGCACCCTCGGCAAGTGCGCCAAGGGGCTGCCCAATCCGCCCTGCGGCGACGCCGACCCCGACGGCCGCTGCGGCCACGACCGGAGCCGGACGTGCGTCGGCGAGCTCATCTACGACGCGGCCGCTTCCGAAGGCGCGCGGGGAATCGCTACGCTCGCCCGCCGGATCAATCCCCCGCGCGACGCCGCGCTCGCCGGCACGTCCTCGATCCTGAATTTTCTCTTCGAAAAGGACCATGCCTGGACATTCCCCCTGATCCAGATCGGAGAGAACATCCACGCCAGCATCCCCCGGCCCGCCGCGGCGATGAAGGACCTCCTGGCCGCCGGCCCGGACGCTTTCGAGCGGCCGAGCGCGGCGCTCGACTACCTCGTCTCCCTCGTCACTTCCCAGGTCCGCCACGGGGCGGACTACATCGAGGTCAACGTCGACGCCTTCGGCGAGGCTGATCCCGCCCTCACCCGGCGGATGATCCGGGACTACGTCCGTCTCGTCCGCCGCCACGGCGACGGCGTGCCGGTCTGCGTCGACAGCGGCGCGCCCGCGGTGCTGAAGGCCGGCCTCGAAGCCTGGTATGAGGACGCGCCGCCCGGCCTCGCCGTCCCGCTTCTCAACTCCGTCAAGACGTACACGATGGACGACGTCCTGCCGCTCCGCAAGGACCATCCCTTCAAATTCATCGGCCTCCTCGTGGACATCCATTCCACGGGCTCGGAAGGCTCCTATTACGGCATCGACGAGCTCGCGGCCATGGCCGGGACGATCTTCGAGGCGGCCACGGCCCGTTACGGTTTCAAGCCCGGCGACATCTTCTTCGATTCCACGGTCTTCCCCCTGGCCATCGACCTGCCCATGGCCCCCGACACGCCGGGCTACACCTACCGCACGTTCGAGACCATCCGCCGGCTCAAATCCGACCCGGCCCTGAGGGGCGTCCATTTTTCCCTGGGCATCACCAACGCCGTCCGCGACCTGCCGGGCCGCCGGACGGGCGCCTGCCGGGCTTACCTGGCCAAGGCGATGGAGTACGGACTGGATGCCGGGATCGTCAACGTCATGCACGACTTCGACAAGCGGCCGGCGGCGCGCGACCTGCTGGCGTTCGTCGAGGCATTCGCCGCGCAGGACGGATCGGCCGAGGCGGGACAGGCGGCCATCGCGGCCATGATGAATTTCTGCAAGGCCAACCGCAAGGCCAAGGGCATCCCCTGCGGGTGACGCCGGGGCGCCGGAGCGGGCCATGAAGCACAGCATCGTCCTCTTTTCGGGGGGCATCGATTCCACGACGGCCCTTTACTGGGCTAGGGCGCGGGCGGATAAGGTGCATGCCCTGACCTTCGACTACGGCCAGCGCCATAAGGTCGAGGTGCGGATGGCCCGCCGGACGGCCCGGCGGCTCGGCGTCCCGCACACGGTCCTGAAGATTGACATGACCCCGATCGGCGGCTCGGCCCTGACCGACGCCGGGATCGCGCTGCCTCGCTACCGGAAAATCCCGCCGCTCGCCTCCGGCCCGCCCGCGACCTACGTCCCGTTCAGGAACGGGATCCTGATCGCCGTCACCGCGGCCTGGGCCGAGGCGCACGGCGGCACGGAGATCGTCTGCGGCTTCAACGTCATCGACTCGCCCGAATACCCGGACACGCGCCCGGAGTTCGTCCGGGCGATGCAGAAGGCGATCAACGCCGGGACGACGGCGGCGTTCGGCGGCCCGGGCCTCCGGATCAAGGCCCCGTTCGTCCGCCTGAGGAAATCCGAGATCATCCGCCTCGGCCTTCGGCTCGGAGCGGACTATTCGCATTCGGTCACATGCTACGCGGGCGCGGAGCGGCCCTGCGGGACATGCTCGGCCTGTCTGCTGCGGGCCCGGGCCTTCGCCGAGGCCGGCGTCCCGGACCCGCTGCTCGTGCGCCTGAATCAAGGAGGCCGCCGATGAGCTGGATCCTACGCGTCCGGGACAAATTCCAGGCCGCCCATTTCCTGAAGGGCTACGAGGGCCGGTGCGAGAACATCCACGGCCACACCTTCCAGGTCGAGGTCGCGATCAAGGTCCGCGAGCTCGACGACATCGGGCTCGGGATCGACTTCACCCTGATCAAAAAGACGCTGGCCGAAGCGCTGCCCGACCACACCCTCCTCAACGACATCTACGACTTCAATCCCTCGGCCGAAAACCTGGCCCGCCGGCTGTACGAGATCCTGAGCGCGTCCTTCCCGGTCCAGAGCGTCACGGTCTGGGAGTCCGAAGATGCCTCGGCCACCTATTCTGAAGACCGTTGAGGTCTTCGCCTCAATCCAGGGGGAAGGCCTCCGCCAGGGCGAGCCGACCCTGTTCATCCGCTTCGCGGGCTGCAATCTCCGCTGCGCGTTCTGCGACACGAAATACGCCTGGGAGGGCGGGACCGAAACGACGGCCGCCCTCCTCGCGGCCCGGATCGACGCCTTGCGCCGGCGGTTCCCGGCCTCCTGGGTAGCCCTGACGGGAGGCGAGCCGTACGCCCAGGATCTCGGGGGCCTGATCCGCCTCCTGCGGCGCAAGGGGCTGAAGGTCCAGGTCGAGACCAATGGGACGATCTTCCGGCCCTGGAAGGTCGATCGGCTGACGGTTTCGCCCAAGCCCCGGAGCTACGGCTGCGACCCGCGCTCCCGCCGCGCGGCGGACGAGGTCAAGCTCGTCGTCGCGAAATCGCTGACCTTGCCCATCCTGGCCCGCATCCGCCGGGAATTCCCGCCGTCGGTCCCCGTCCTCCTCCAGCCGGAATCGAACGCCCCTTGGAGCATGGCCAAGGGACGCCGCCTGCTGGAGCGGGCGGCGCGGGCGGGGCTCGGTAATATCCGGCTGACCGTCCAGCTCCACAAGATCTATGGCCTGCCCTAAGCATCTCACCCCCGCGGATGAAGCCCGCGGGGGAAAATCACCCCGGCGCTCATCGGCGGAGAGGATTGCCCCCGTCCTGCGCCTCGGGCAGAATGGGAGCCGATGAGATATCCTCGCACTCCGCGGATCGGATGCCCGTCCGGTACGACCCTGTCGTCCCGGATGACGACCTCATCCGGGGTGACAGCCGCCGGCCTCGTCCTCTGCCTGGCCGCGGCCGCCCTTTTAGCCGCGCTCGCCGTCCCGCTCCATGAGAGCGCCCGGAACACGGCGGCGCTCAGGTCCACGCTCGCGGACATCCGGAGCTGGGACCGGGCGCTTGGGGCCTATGTCGCCGCCAAGGGCGCCGCCCCGGCCAACCCCAAGGGGCCGATCATCTTCAAAAAGCCGATCGTCGAGGAGCTGGCGCCTTACATGGACCAGTTCCGGACCCTGGACTGGTGGGGCTTCAACTATCAGGTCTGGACGGGGCCGGGCAACTTCGAATACGGCATCCGGCTGGACGGCGCCGCCGATTACCTGCTGGTCTCGACAGGCAAGGGCGGCGTTCGCGAAACGTGGACTTACGATTCCGGCCGCCCGGAGGCGGGGCTCTACGCCCTCGAGGCCGCCGAGGACTACGAAAAGGACATCGTCATCTGGAACGGCCGCCTCGTCCGGGGCCCGAAGGGGGCCCGGTGAGCGGGGCGGGCTTCGGGACGCTCGCCCGGCGGCGGATCGACGGGCCCGCGGTGCGCGCCGTCCTCGACCGGATCGCCTTCGGCCCCGTCTCGCGAAACAAGATCCTGGCGGGCACGGTCGCCGCCCTGTGCCTGGCGGTGTTCATCCTCCAGACGATCTCGTTCGTTTTTCTCTGGGACACGGATTCCCCGTCCTATTACATCGCCGCCCAGGGGCTCCGCCGCCACGTCAACATCTACGACGACCGCGCGTTCCAGGACCTGAGCGCCGAGGTCTTCGGCAAGAGCATCATCGTCTATCCTTATATCTATCCGCCGCTCCTCGCCCAGATCATCCTCCCCCTGAGCGCCCTGCCCTACGAGACGTATTTCCTGGTCCTGTACGTCATCAACCTGCTGCTGACCCTTTATTGCCTCTACCTCATGGCCGACGTCCTGGATTTGAAGAGGTCGGGATCGGCCCTGCCCGCCCTGTTTCTTTTCGTCCTCCTCGTGGCCAATCACCCGCTCGAGATCACCATCCACCACGGGCAGATCAACATGCTCGTCCTGGCATTCGTCCTCCTCTTCCTGAAATTCCAAAAATCCGGGAAGGCGAGCGCCGCGGGACTGTTCCTGGCCCTGGCGGTCTTCATCAAGATCTATCCCGTGCTCCTGATCCTCCCTTCGGCCTTCACCCGGAAATGGAAATCCGTGCTGGCCTTCGCCGTGGCGTCGGCCGGCCTCGGGCTGGCTTCGCTGGCGGCATCGGGGACGGCGATCTGGGCGAGTTTCATCCGCTCGACGATCGACGTGTTCCTCGGGAAACCCGCCTCCGTGTTCATCCGGGGTTTCCAGAGCTCGCCCAACAACCTGTCGCTCAAGGGCATGCTCGGCCAGGCCGCCTCCCTCTTCCGCCTTCCGGCCGGGCTCGCGCCGGTCGCCTACGTCCTGGCGGCCGCAGGGCTGTTCCTCATGATGGCCGCCGCGGCCCGGAAAACCGGCCTGAAAGCCGACATCCCCCTCCAGGGCGCTCTCCTCTTGATCGCGACGCTCATCCTGGCGCCCCTGACCTGGTCCCATCACTACACCATCATGATGTTTCCCCTGGCCTACGCCTTCGAGCGGGCGGTCCGGGAACGCCGCTACGCGGCCTTCCTGCCGTTCGCCCTCCTGGGGGCGGTCATTCTCTATTATCCCGTGGGCGGCGGATTCCCGTTCAACCAGGCGCGGCTTCTCGCCGCGCTGGCCTTCTTCGCCGGGCTTCTCGCGTTCGCCAGGCCCCGGATCGAGGCAAGCCATGCTTAGGCCGAAGACCCGGAGCCTGATCGTCATCCTCCTCGCCGGGATCTTCCTCCTGGCTCTCTATAACAGCGACGTATTGTTCATGCCCAAGCTGCTCATCTTCGTCTTCATCCTCGGGGCGGCCGCCGTCTTCAACAAGCTCGACGACTTGGTCCGGAACTGGTTCGTCTTCCTGGCCTTCGTCTACTTGACCGACAGCCTCCGCGGCCTTATCTACTACGTCATCTGCAAGCTCAGCCTGCCGGTTCGCGTCCTCTACGTCCTCCGCGGCGAACAGGCGATCTACGGCCCGACCATCCCCTCGGTGGCGATCCAACGCGCGGTCCTGGCGCCCGGCGCGGCGGCGGGCGATTTCACCGTCCTGCAAAAGTTCCTGACCATCATCCACGGCAGCCATTTCGTCGTGTTCCTCCTGATCGGCCTCGTCCTCTGGCTCCGCCGGTCCCGGTTCTTCCGAGCCTACAAGGCGTCGTTCTACATTCTCTTTTCGATGGGGCTCCTCGGTTATCTCCTCGTCCCGACCGCTCCGCCCTGGATGGCCTCGGAGCTGTTCGGGCTCGTCCCCAAACTTCTCCATTTCAACGTGGCTCTCTACAACACCGCAGCCCCCGCCCTGACCACGAGCTTCAACACGAACCCCATCGCGGCCATGCCCTCGCTCCATGCCGCCTTTCCGATGCTGTGCAGCCTGATCCTGTGGCGGCTCGGCCGGTGGAAATCCCTCCCCTTCCACTTGTACACCCTTCTCGTCTTCTTCATGATCATCGCCACGGGCGACCACTACACGCTCGACATCGCCGCCGGCGTCCTCCTCGCCGCCGTGGCCTACGTCCTCGCGTTCCGGCTCGCCAAGCCCGAAACTCTTGCCCCGGCATCGCGAACGCGGACGATCGCCCTGGGCTGCATCCTGTTCGCGCTCGGCATCGGCGTCGGCATGTTCACCCGCAACGGCTTCCGGAGCGCGCCCGAGGCCTTCCACTACGGCGCGGGGCCGCGCTTCGCCGACATCTTCGCCCGCGAAGCCGACTTCGGCGACAACTACGGCGCCCAGTATTATTTCGGGAGCTATTACCTCGTCCACGGCGATACGTCGCGCGCGCTGGGCTACTTCGAGAAGGCCCGGCCGCTCAGTCGGGACTTCACCGAGCGAAAAAACGCCGAGATGAGGATCAAGCAGTGCCGGGGGCTGCTCGGGAAATAGCGGGCGGCTTCGGGGGTACGGGACGAAAACACACTGCCTCGCCCGGCGGGTCCGGCGGGTCCTGTCGGCGTTGGGGGCCCCAGGCTCTGGCCTGGGGGTCATGTTACGCCTGTGCTTGACCGCGTATAAGATCGCGGTCAAGTGCGCCGACCAGCCCCACCGGCCTCCGGAAAACCGCGAGGCTCGGGGGGAGGGCCGTCGGCACGGTCTCCTTGCCCTCTCCCCCTCGCCTCCCGGATAACGAATTCGCCCCGCCGGCCCAAGCGAATGGGACGGAAAAAGGGGGCATAGAACGCCAGCCAACTCTTAGCAGGTCATCATCGGGGTTCTGTGTCCCCTTTTTCCGGAGGCCGGCGGGGCAGGGCGGCGTCGCATGCGCCGGAGGCGCGACGATCGCGACCCCGCTGGTCGGCGACAGGACCCGCCGGGAGGGACCGCACGAAATACCGATACCCGGACCGCGTCAAGTACACGCCCGCCAGGATGACCGCCGCGCCGGCGATCTGGACGGCCCGGAAGTTCTCGCCCAACAGCAGGGCCGCGAACAAGGCGGTGAAGACGGGCGTGAGGTTGCTGTAGATCGCGGTCTTGGCGTTCCCCACCTTCTTCACCGAGTTGTACCAGATCAAGTACCCGAGCACGAAGCCGAAAAGGGCCGAGAGCAGGATCAGGAGCGCGTCGAGCGCCGTAAGCGCCGACCAATCGACGGCCCGAATGTCCGGAGCCGCATAGGGGACATAGACCAGGGCTCCGGCCCAGACGGTGACGGCCGAGAACTGGAGGGGGGACATCCGGTCGAGGAAGGGCTTGGAGAACACGGTGTAGGACGCCCAGAAGAGGGCGCCGCTGAAGACGAGAAGGTCGCCCCGGAAGTGGCCGGATGCGACATCGAGCCCGCCGGCGCGCCCGGCGATGACCAGGTACAGCCCGCCGACCGAAACCAGGATCCCGAGCCAGGCCGCCCAGTGGATTCGCTCGATCCGGAGCACGGCGCTCAGCAGGGCGACGAACAGGGGCGAGGTCGAGAGGATGAACGACGTGTTTGAGGCCGAGGTCAGGCTGACCCCGCGGATGAAGACGATCTGGTAGAGGGCGTTGCCCACGATCCCGACCGCGGCCAGCTTGAGGAGATCGCCCCGCTCGAAGCGGAAGCGCTCGCGGCTCACCAAAACCACGATCAGAAAGAGGACCGAGGTGAGGATGAGCCGCAAGCCGTTGAATCCGCCAGGAGCCATGTCCCGGAGGGCGAACTTGATGATGGCGAAATTGATCCCCCACATCACCACCGCCGCCAGCATGAGGGCGTCGCTCGAGCCGAAGGCCGGCCCGTTGCCGTTCGCGGCGCGCGGGGTCGGGGCGGTCATGGGCGGGGTCGGGACGATCGGGGATCGGGACCGGCGCGGCCTACTTCGTCACCCCCGCGGAGCCCACCGCCTTGCGGGAGCGGGGGTAGCGCGCTTCGATGACGGACGAGAGGCCTCCTCGGGGGCGGAATGAGCCCGTCACGGACGCCCGGACGGGCCGGCAGGCCTTGGCCACGTCCTCGAGGATGCGGTTGACTGCGTTCTCGTAGAAGATCCCGAGATTGCGGTAGGCCAGCAGGTATTCCTTCAGGGACTTGAGCTCGAGGCAGCGTCCGCGGGGGACATAGCGGATGACGATCGTCCCGAAGTCGGGCAGCCCCGTCTTGGGGCAGACCGACGTGAACTCGGGGATCTCGATCGCGATCTCGTAATCGGGGAACTGGTTGGGGAACGTTTCGAGCCCTGGCAGGCGGGCGGCGAGCCCGGCCTTTGCTTCCTTGGCGCCGTAGCGGTTCATGATCTTTTTCTCTCGCGGAAGTTCGGCTATAGTATAGTGCGGTCCGGCCCGAATTGCCAGACGCGGCCGGACGCGTCCCGCGAGGAGCCCGAACATGTCCGAACGCCCGATCCCGTCCAACGTGCTCTACGGCCCCGTGCCGTCGCGCCGCCTGGGCTTTTCGCTCGGGGTGGACATCATCCCCTTCAAGACCTGTTCCATGGACTGCATCTATTGCCAGCTCGGGGCGTCGGCGAAGACGACCGTCCGGCGCCGAAACTACGTATCCGCCCGGACGGTGCTCGCCCAGATCCGAAAGGCCCTCGCCTCGGACCGGCGCATCGAGGCCGTCACATTTTCCGGCTCGGGCGAGCCGACGCTGAACGCGGGGATCGGGACGATCATCCGCGGGATCAAGCGCTCGACCCGGATCCCGGTCGTGGTCCTGACCAACAGCTCCTGCCTGACGCAGCCCGAAGCGCGGCGCGAGCTCCTCCGGGCCGACATCGTCGTCCCGTCGCTCGATGCCGCCACGGACGCCGTGTTCCGCAAGATCAACCGTCCCCACCCCGGCCTGACCGCGGCGGGGATCATCGCCGGACTCGCCGCCTTCCGCCGCGAATTCCGGGGGCGGATCTGGCTCGAAATCATGCTCGTCCGGGGCGTGAACGACGGGCCGGGCCACCTGAAGAAGCTCCGGGCCGCGGCCGCGCTCATCCGGCCGGACCGGATCCAGTTGAACACCGTCGTTCGGCCGCCCGCCGACCGCCGGGCCCGGCCGCTCGGGCGGGACGAGCTCGAGCGGATCCGAGATTTCTTCGGCGAAGGCGCGGAGATCATCGCCGATTTCAAGACTCTTTCCCAAGTCCCTTCCCCAGCGGCCGGCGACGCCGAGGCGGGCATCCTGGCCGTCGCCGGGAGGCGCCCCGTCACCCTCGCCGACCTCTCCCTCTCGCTCGGCCGGCCGTCCGCGGAGATCGCCGCCCTCGTCGACCGCCTGGCCGCCGCGGGAAAAATCAAGGCCGTCCCCCACAACGACGCGGTCTACTACGAGACGCCCTGAGCGGGGCGCCCCCTGCATCTTCCCTTTTTCGTTCAATTGTGGTAACAAATATCCTTAAAACGCTATTCCCCTGAACCGAATTCTCAGCCCGGTTCGCCGCGCCGGACGGCCGGCGGCGCGGAGGGAGCCCAAAGGAGCGCCCCATGATCAACATGGAAAACTTTCCCAAAGCTTCGAAATACTGGTACATGGGGAAGTTCTACGACTGGTCCGAGCTCATAATCCATCCGATGTCCCACGGCCTCCACTACGGGACCATCGTTTTCGAGGGCATCCGGGCCTATCCCACGTCCAAGGGGACGGCCGTCTTCCGCCTTCCCGAGCACACGAACCGGTTCTTCTATTCCGCGGGCGTGGCCAAGATGGTCCCGCCCTACGACGCGGCCAAGGTCAACGACGTCATCAAGCAGGTCGTGCGCGAAAACAAGCTCGCCTCGTGCTACATCCGGCCCCTGTTCTTCTATTCTTACGGCAACCTGGGGCTCGTCCCCAAGGCCTCGCCCGTGGAATTCCTCTGCTCCGCCTGGGAATGGGGCGCTTACCTCGGGGAAAACGCCGGGGCCGGGACATCCGTCTATATCCTTCCCACCCGGCGGATCCACCACACCCAGGTCGACATGAAGGCCAAGCTCGGCGGCCTATATATGCTCTCCACGATCGGCGGCCTGGAGGCCCGGGCCCAGGGGTGCGACGAGGCCCTTTTCCTGAATATCGAAGGCCGCGTGGCCGAAGGCCCCGGCGAGAACATCTTCATCGTCAAGAACGGCGTCGTGAAGACGAACGACCGCTCGGAGTCCATCCTCGAAGGCATCACCCGGACGAGCATCCTGGAGATTGCGGCCGACATGGGGATCAAGACCGCGGTCGGCCCCATCACCAAGGCGGATTTTCTGGCCGCCGACGAGGCCTTCTTCACGGGGACCGCAGTCGAGATCATCCCCGTCGTCAAGGTCATCGACGGGTCCGACCCGAAGGCCGGGCGCCGCGAGTATACGTTGGGGACGGGGCAAGCGGGAGCCCTGACGGCGAAGCTCAGGGCCCGCTTCTTCGAGGCCATCACCGGCAAGGTGCCGCGTTTCAAGAAGTGGCTCACGTATGTGAATGACTGACGCCGGCCCCCGCCGTCCCCCCGGCGTTTCGCGGATCGGACCCGGATGGATCGAGACCCGAGGGGAGACGAGGAGGGCTGACCCATGACTGGAATCATCGCCCGAACCCTCGTCCTGTGCCTGTGCCTGGGACTGGGGCTGGCCGCTCCGCGGGGCGGAGCCGCAGGTGCCGCAGGCACGACCACGGCGGCCCCGCAGGGCGGCGCTGCAGGTGCCGGAGGCACGACGACCGCAGCCCCGCAGGGCGGCATCTTCCCCTTTGCGGTCAAAGTCGAGACGCTCGAAAACGGCTTGAAGGTCGTCTCCCTGCCGCTCTCCAACCCGAACATCATTTCGTACTACACGATCGTCCGTTCCGGATCGCGGAACGAGATCGAGCCCGGGAAATCCGGTTTCGCCCACTTCTTCGAGCATATGATGTCCAAGGGGACGAAGCAGGTCCCGCGAGCCGCCTACGGCGATTTCCTGGCGCGCCTTGGCGCCGGAACGAACAGCGCCACGACCGACGACTTCACCTGCTATTCCGTCGTCTTCGCCGGACGCGACAGCCTGGAGAATGTCGTCCGGACCGAAGCCGACCGGTTCATCAACCTTGCTCCCTCGGAAGACATGCTCAGGACCGAGGCCGCGGTCATCGAGAGCGAGTACTATGCCGGCGCCTCGGATCCCGCCCGGCGCCTGATCGAGACGCTCCGCGACACGGCTTTCGAGCGCCATCCCTACAAGCACACGACCCTGGGCTCCCTGAAGGACATCCAGGAACTGCCCAACCAGTATGAATACAGCCTCCTCTATAAGAAACGCTTCTTCGCCCCCGACAACACCATTCTCCTCGTGGCCGGGGACTTCGATCCCGCCCAGCTCGCGGCCTTCGTCCGGAAATACTACGGCGCCTGGAAGATATCGAACTACGACCTCCAGACGCCGGTCGAACCGCCGCAGGAGAAGGCCCGGAGGGCCCGCATCGCGGGGCCGGCCGGCGCGCCGGCCCGGATCGCCGTCGGCTTCCACGGACCCGCGTTTTCCGACACGGCGGCCGACAAGGCCGCGCTCGATCTGCTGGCCGAGCTCTCGTTCGCCTCGGCCTCGCCGCTCTACCAGAAGCTCGTCAACAAGGACCGGACCTGCCGCTCGCTGACCGCGGATTTCCCGGACACGCGCGACCCGTCGCTTTTCGTCATCAGCGCCGTGGTGAACAACGAGGGCGATCTCCCCACCGTTGAAGCCGAGATCCTGAAGGAGCTCGAGCGGGTCAAAGCCGAGCCCGCGCCGGCCGCGCGCCTGGCCGACGTCAAATCCCGCCGGAAGTACGCCCTGGCCCGAGCCCTCGAGACCACGGATGGGGCGGCCGCCACCCTGGCCTTCTACCTCAACCTTACGGGCGATCCCGGCACGGTGAACAGGATCTTCAACCTCCGCGACAGGGTCTCGCCCCGGGACATCCAGGACGCGGCCCGGAAGTATTTCAAGCCATCGAACTCCGCGACCGTCACCCTGACCGGGGAAGCGGCGAAGGGAGAAACCCCATGAAGGTCCGGGCCCTCGCCCGCGCGCTTCTCGCCGCCGCGGTCCTGTCCGTTTCTTGCGGCAGGGCGGCCCCCTTGAAGCTCGGCCGGGACCTTCTCCCTCTCGAAGGGAGCCCTCTCGTCTGCTTCCGGATCCTGGTCCGGGTCGGCTCGGCCCACGATCCGTCCGGCAAGGAGGGCCTCGCCCGGCTCACGTGGAGCCTGCTCGCCGAAGGCGGCTCCCGGTCGATGAGCGTCCGGGACATCGCCGAAAAGCTCTATCCCCTGGCCGCGGACCTCTCCCTGAGCGTGGACAAGGAGCTGTCGGCATTCTCCGGCACGGTCCACCGCGACAACTTGGAACGCTACTACGCCGTCGTCAAGGACATGCTCCTCGACCCCGGCTTCCGCGAGGACGACTTCGCCCGGGTCAAGGCCGACCAGCTCGCCTTCCTCGAAAAGACGCTCGTCGGCGACATGGATGAGCAGCTCGGGAAGGAAATCCTGAACCTGATGCTTTACGACGGCCACCCCTACGGCCACCATGAGGCCGGCACGCTCGAATCGGTGGCGGGCCTGACCCTCGACGACGCGAAGGCGTTCTACCGGGAATATTTCGTCCAGGGGAACATCGTCCTCGGGCTTGCGGGCGGGTATCCACGGGAGTTCCCGGACAGGATCGCCGCCGACTTCGCCCGCCTCCCGCAGACCTTCACCCCGCGCTTAGTCCTTCCGCCGGCGCGGGCAGCGCGGGGCCTGGAGTTCGCGATCGCGGACAAGCCCACGCCCGCGACCGCGATCTCCCTGGGCTTCCCCATCGCCCTCACCCGGGCCGACAAGGACTTCTTCGCTCTCTGGATCGCCCAGGCCCATTTCGGCGAGCACCGGCAAAGCCTCTCGCTCCTCACCCAGAAGATCCGCGAGGAGCGGGGCCGGAATACGGGCGACTATGCCTACATCGAGCATTTCGTCCAAGGCCGCGATAAGTTTCCGGCGCCAAACCACGGCCGCCAGCAGCAGTATTTCTCGATCTGGATCCGGCCGCTGGCCAACGCCGACCGCCACTTCGTCCTTCGGCAGGCGCTCCGGGAGCTGAAGAAGCTCGTCGAGGACGGCCTCTCCGAGGAGCGCTTCCAGCTCGCCCGGTCCTACCTCCTGCGCTCCACGAAGCTTACCGCCCAGACTCTCGACGAGCGTCTCGGTTGGCAGATGGACGCGCACTATTACGGGACGGACGACATCCTGGCCGCGGCGGAGGCCGTCCTGCCCAAGCTCACCCGGGCGGACGTGAACAAGGCGATCCGCAAATACCTGAATTTCGCAAACGCCTTCGTGGCCGTCGTGACCCAGGACGCCGAAGCTTTCAAGTCCGATCTCGCGGCCGATTCGCCTTCGCCCATTAAATACGCCAACCCGAACATGCCCCGGGAAGTCCTCGATGAGGACACGGCAATCCAGGCCTATCCCCTGGCCGTGACGGCCGACAAGGTCAGGACCGCGCCGGCCGCCGAGTTTTTCCGGAAGGCCGGGCTCCCCTGGGAACAAGGAAGGACGGACCGATGAAAAAAACGGCGTTGATCACAATCGCCGCCGCCGCGCTCCTGGCTGCGGCGTGCGGCAGGCCGGAAGCGCGGGACGGGCTGTCCCCGCTCGCCAGGACGCAGGATTATGTGAGCAAGCGCGCCTCCTCCTACGACCGGACGGGCGGCAACAAGGACTCCCTGACCATCAAGGCCGGCGAAACGGCCGTCCTGGCCGACCTTAAGGGGCCGGGCATCCTCCATCATATCTGGGTGACAATCTCGGCCGAGGCCTTCTACGGCCGGAAGATCGTCCTTCGCATGTATTGGGACGGCGAGTCGTCGCCCTCGGTCGAAGCCCCGATCGGCGACTTCTTCGGCGTCGGCCACGGCCTCGACCGGAACGTCGATTCGATCCCGATCTCCTGCTCGTCGGAAGGCCGGGCGCGGAACTGCTACTGGCAGATGCCGTTCCGCGCGTCCGCCCGGGTGACCGCGACCAACGAGGGGACGGGCGACATCCCCGCGTTCTATTATTACATCGATTACCGCGAGCTCGTCTCGCTTCCGTCGGACGCCGCCTATTTCCACGCCCAGTACCGCCAGGAGATGCCGCCCGCCGCCGGGAAGAACTATCTCCTCCTCGAGGCCGAAGGCCGAGGCCACTACGTCGGCTGCAACCTCAGCATCCTCCAGCGGTCGATGGGCTGGTGGGGCGAGGGCGACGACATGATCTACGTCGACGGCGAGGCGGCCCCCTCCCTCCACGGGACGGGATCGGAGGACTATTTCTCCGACGGCTGGGGCATGCGGGAAAGCGCCCGCCCGTTTTACGGCTGCCCTCTTCAGGAGGAGGACTTCCAGGTCGGATCGAAAGCCACCGTCTATCGCTTCCATGTCCCCGATCCGATCCCCTTCAAGAAATCAATCCGGGTGACGATCGAGCATGGGGACGGCAACGACCGCTCGGACTACGACTCCTCCACGGCCTACTGGTATCAGGTCGAGCCGCACAAGCCCTTCCCGCCTCTCCCGCCCGTCGCGGCCCGGCTGCCGTTCGCCCTCGAGCCTCCGGACGGCTTCGTCCGGCCCGCGTGGAAGGACGCGGGGGCGACACCCGGGGCGGAATTCCGGGACGCCGAGCGGAAGCTCCGCTTCGCGGCGGAAAGGGCGACCCCGTCTCTGACCTCGTATTACGGACCGACGGGCGAGCGCTATCCCGTCCTGACGACCGAACGGTCCAAGCCGGGAAGCGGCGCGGAGATCTCCTTTCCGGTCGAGACCGGTGAGAGCTACGACGCGGCGATCCATTTCCTCAAGGGGCCGGCGATGGGCCGGTTCGAGGTCCTTTCGGTCCGGACGCCTTCCGGCGCCGCCGAGCCCATCCGGGCCGAGTTCGACGGCTATGCGAAAGAGAAGGAGTGGGGCACCCTGACCTTGAAAGGCGTCCGCCTCGAATCGGGGGAGAATGCGATCCGCCTCCGGATCACGGGCAAGGACGAAGCCGCGGCGGGCATGGACCTTGGGTTCCTGGGGATCAGCCTCGCGCCTTCCGCCCGGAATTTCCTCCTCGACTGGAACCTCATCGGTCCGTTCGACGCCCCCGATATGGACTATCTCGCGACGCCGTACCCTCCCGAAACGGAAATCGATCTGGCCAAATCCTATGCCGGCAAGGGGAACGTTCCCGTCGGCTGGCGCAGGGTCCGGGCCGATGCAACGGGCTATGTCCGCCTCAACGAGCTCGTCACGCCGAACGTGCAGGCGGTGGTCTACGCCCTCGGCTGGCTTTCCGCGCCGGCCGACATGGCCGCGGTGATGCTCGTCGGGAGCGACGACGGAGTGCGGGTCTGGATCAACGACCGCCTGGTCCACTCCAATCCCGCCTACCGGGGCGCCTATCCCGACCTGGACACGATCCCGGTCCGGCTTCGGAAGGGCTGGAACAAGGTGATGTTGAAGGTCTTGCAGGGCGACGGCGGCTGGGGTTACTATGCCCGCTTCGCCGACCCGGACGGCAAGCTGAAATGGACGACGGATAAGAAATGAAAAAGGGGACACAGAACGCTAGCTTGCCATCACCGATAGTCAATCGGGGTTCTGTGTCCCCTTTTTCATTGCGGGCCCGAAGGGCGAAGCAATCTCATGGGCATTAAGGACAGGCTAACATGACGAAGCCGCAAGCGCGTTGGACTCCCGCGGAACGCAAAATCCTCGCGGCCCTCGACGCGCCCATCGAGGTCCAGCGCTGGCTCAACGCCATCGCCTACGATCCCGAGCCCGGCACGGCCTCGCCCCGGCGGGTCATGCGGGAGAGGAAGGCGAATTGCTTCGAAGGCGCCCTGTTCGCCGCGGCCGCCCTCCGGTTCCACGGCCGTCCGCCGCTCGTCGTCGACATGCGCTCCTGGAACGACGACGACCACGTCCTGGCGGTCTTCCGCCGCGACGGGGCGTGGGGCTGCGTCGCGAAGTCCAACTACACGGTCCTCCGCTTCCGCGAGCCGGTTTATCGCTCGATCCGGGAGCTCATGATGTCGTACTTCGACGTGTACTTCAACCCGATCGGCCAGAAGACCCTGCGGGCGTATTCCGCGCCGTTCGACCTTTCCCGGTTCGACGCGGAAAGCTGGATGACGACCGGGGAGGATGTGAGCCATATCGGCGGCGCCCTGGACCGGGCGCGCCACTATCCCGTCCTGACGCCCTTTCAGATCAAGGGGCTGCAGAGGACGGACCCGGACCTCGTCAAGGCCGGCCTTATGGGGGCCAAAATCAAAGGACTGTTCAAGCCGAAGGTTTGACCTCGAGCCCGGCGGCCGTCTCTTGGATCAGGGCCCAGGCGGCCCGGACGTGACGTTCCCGGGTCGTCCGCTGGCCGATGACCATCCGCAGGGTGAATTTCCCGTGCAGGACGGTATGAGTGAAATAGGCCCGGCCCGTCGCGTTCAGCCGGTCCATCAGGGCCTTGTTGAGCGCGGCGAGCTCGGCCTCGCCCCGGCCGTCGTTCAACCGGAAACAGACCAGGCCGAAGTGTGCGGGAGCCATGACCTCAAAGCGCGGGTCGGCGGCCACCCATCCCTTGAAGAGCTGCGCCAGGCGGATGTGCTCCCGGACGAAGGCCCGGAGCCCCTCCGCGCCGTACGAGCGCACCACGAACCATAGCTTGAGAGCCCGGAAGCGGCGCCCGAGCTGGATGCCCCAGTCCCGATAGTTCTTGACGTACGGGTCGGCCCCCGTCTTGAGATACTCGGGATGGATCTCGAACGTCCGGACGAGCGAGCCGGGATCCTTGACGAAGTACAGCGAGCAGTCGAAATTCGTCAGCAGCCATTTGTGGGGGTTGAAGACGAGGGAATCGATGTGCTCGGCGCCGTCAAGGATCCATCGCTTCTCGGGGAGGAGGGCGGCTGAGCCGGCGTAGGCCGCGTCCACGTGGAGCCAGAGGCCGTGGCGGCGGGCGATCGGCCCGATCTCAGGCAGGGGGTCCACCGCCCCGGACGAGGTCGTGCCGAGGGTCGCCACCGCGCAACAGGGCTCGAGCCCGGCGGCCTTGTCTCGCAGGATCGCCTCCTCGAGCTGTCCGGGGAGCATGGCGAAATCGGGCCCGGAGGGGATGAGCCGCAGGTTTTCGCGGCCGAAGCCGGCGATCTTGACCCCCTTTTCGACGCTCGAATGCGCCTCCTCGGAGGCATAGACAATGAGGGGCTTTTTCAGGCCTCTCTCATTCGACTGGAAATCCGTGGCCCGCTCCCGGGCCGAGAGCAGGGCGCAGAGCGTGGCCGTCGAGGCCGTGTCCTGGATGACGCCGGCGAGCCCTTCGGGGAGCCCGAGGAGCCTCCGCATCCATTCGAGGACCGCGTCCTCGAGCTCGGCCGCCGCCGGCGACGTCTGCCAGACCATGCCCTGGACGCCCAGGCCGGCCGTCAGGAGCTCGCCCAGGACGGATTCTGGGCTGTTGTTCGCCGGGAAATAGGCATGCCAGTTGGGATGCTGCCAATGGGTGATCCCGGGGAGAATGACCGTCTTGAAGTCCTCGAAGATCCGGTCCATGGCCTCGGGCGACTCCGGCGGGACCGAAGGGATCCGCGACCGGATCTCGCCCGGCTTGACCCGGGACATCACCGGGAAGCTCTCAACATTCTCGAAGTAGTCCGCGATCCAATCGACGAGCTCGTGACCGTGCCGCCGGAAAATCTCCTTGTCCATGCCGATCCTCCTCCGCCCGGGCCGCAGGGGCTCAGTTTCGGGCTTTTTCATGGGCCCTCTTATGACCCCCGAAAAACGGGCTATCGACCTCGATTATTCTAGCCAGCGGGCCGTTTCGAGTCAAAAGGGGCCTTCTCCCCCCTCGTTTTCCACCGCTTGACCCCCAAAAAACGCAGGATCGGCTTGCTTTCCTGCCATGAATGCGCTTCCCGGGGGCCAGGAAAAGAAAATTTGATTATTTTTCAAAAACATGTTGCACAATGGAGAGAACCTATGGTATAATAACAGCAACTTAAAAGTTTCCCCCACGAAAAATTCCCGAAATCAAAAAAATTTTGAAGTCTATCCGGCAGGTTCGCTCCAAAATCCTGCAACCAATCCGCGGCCCGGGGCGTATATATAAGTGAAATGAGAAATGCGGGCACGATGATGAACGGACTTCCCAAGCACCTCCTTTTCTTCTCTCCTCCTATAAGGGAGTTCAACATATACCGCGTATATCTCCCTTAATCCTTTCCTTTCGACCGGCCGCCTCCTCTCTCCTCGAGCAGGCGGCCTTTTTCTTGTCCGGCACTTTTATTGCGTCGGCGCCCGATACGGCGCCCTTGGACAAGGCACGGGTGTTGACACCCCCCTTCTCTCTGGTCTATAAATAAGTCTCAGGTCACGAGACAAGGGAAGTCCGTGAGATACGGACACAGCCCCCGCTACTGTAATCGGGGACGAATCCCGGACGATGCCACGGTCCTCTCGGCGAGAGGGCGGGAAGGCCCGGGAGGAGAGCGATCCGAGAGTCAGGAAACCTTGATCGGGCCTCGTTGCCCGTCTTCGGGTGGAAGACCGAGGGCATTTCTCGGCGGAAACGGCGGGGGCCTTGGATGAGGAGGCTGACCCGCCATGTGGAAACCGTCGTTCACCGGACTCGCCCTCGTCGCGTTCCTTACCGCCGTCCCCCGCTTCCATCCCCCCTCCGATCAAAAGAACCCCTCCGCGCCGCCCCCCAACCCGCAACACGAGGTGGTGGTCACCGCGTCCCGCCTCGAAACGCCCGCCCGCGAAGTCGCCAGCTCCGTGACCGTGGTGGCCGGAGCCGACCTCGACCGGACGAAGGTCTCCTCCGTCTTCGAAGCGCTCCGCGACGCCGTCGGGCTGTCGGTCAACGCCAACGGCGGCCCGGGATCGGCCTCCTCCATCCTGCTCCGCGGGGCCAATTCCGAGCACGTCCTCGTCATGCTCGACGGCGTGGAGCTCAACGATCCGATGAATCCCTCGCGCTCGTTCGACTTCGCCCATCTCGGGCTGGAGAACGTCGAGCGGGTGGAAGTGCTGCGCGGCCCGCAGAGTACGCTCTACGGGTCGGACGCGCTCGGCGGCGTGATCAGCATCCTGACCCGGAGAGGCGAGGGCCGGCCGAGCCTCTCCCTCACGACCCAGGGCGGGTCGTACGGGACCGTGTCCAACGGCCTGGACTTCGGCGGGTCGACGGGGGCTTTCCATTATTCGCTCGGCCTCTCACAATTCTTGACCCGGGGCTTTTCAGCCGCCTCCTCCACTTACGCCGGGAACACCGAGAAGGACGGGTACTGGAACCTCGGCCTCGCCGGGCGCCTGGGACTCGCCCTGCCCTCCGGATTCGAGGCCGACCTCATCGTCCGGGCCGTGTCGGCGAAGACCAGCCTCGACGGCTTCGGCGGCCCGGGCGGCGACGACCCGAACAGCACCCAGCGCTACGATTCGCTCTTCCTTCGCGGCCAGGCTCGCGCGCTTCTCGCCGGCGGCCGCTGGGAGCAGAAGCTCGGCTTGTCCTACGTGGGCTCGACGCGCGATCTCGATAATCCCGCCGACGTCCTCCATCCCTTCGACTCGGAGCAGGGAACGTATCGGAGCGGCCGGGCCGCAGTCGACTGGCAGAACAACATTTTCCTCGGGCCTTCCAACACGCTCACCTTCGGGACCGACCTCGCCCGCGAGCAGGGCGAATCCAGCTACGCGTCCTGGAGCGCTTACGGAGAGTACGACAGCCCCTTCCCCCGCAGGACGGCCGACCAGGCCGGGATCTATTTCCAGGACCGGCTCCGGATCGATGAGCGCTTCTTCGCCACGGTCGGCGCCCGCCTCGACCGCCACAGCAGCGCCGGGACGGCCCTGACCTACCGGATCGCGCCGGCGTATTTCATCGAAGCGACCCAGACCCGGATCAAGGCGACCCTCGGCACGGGCTTCAAGTCGCCGTCGCTCTACCAGCTCTACGCCCCAGGGACATTCTGGGGACCGATCGGCAACGCCGGGCTCAAGCCCGAAGAGAGCCTCGGCTGGGACGCCGGGGTCGAACAGATGCTCCTCGGCGGCGCCCTGACCGCCGGGCTCACCTATTTCCGGGACGACTTCCGGAATCTGATCGATTACGACTTTACCCGGGGCTACGTCAACATCGGGCGGGCCCGGACGCGGGGCGTGGAGATCTTCGCCGAGACGAAGCCGGCGGACGGCGTCCTCGGGCGGCTGACCTACACGAGCCTCGACGCCCGGGACCTCGACAGTGGGACCGCCCTCCTGCGGCGGCCGAACGCCCGGCTGACGGCCCGGCTCGACGTCCCGTTTCTGCGTCTCTTCACCGCCGGCGTATCGGCCGCGTGGACCGGCGCGCGCCACGATAAGGACTTCTCGGAAGGAACGGGACGCGATGTCGTCCTCGCGCCCTACCTCCTTGTCGACGCGTCGCTTTCCTACAGCCTCGGCCCGGCGGCGCGGCTTTTCGTCCGGCTGGACAACATCCTCGACGCAAGGTACGAGACGGTCTACGGCTATGGGACCGCTCGATTCTCGGTCTATGGGGGAATCAAGCTCGGGCTGATCAGGTGATGCGATCGACGAGGATCTTGGCCGCGATCCCGAGCAGCACCAGGCTTCCCGCAAGCTCGGCCCAGCGCCCGGCCCACCGGCCCAGCGCCGGGCCGATCTTCGTCCCGGCCAGGGTGATGAGGAAGGTCACCAGGCCGATGACGAAAGCCGGGAACAGGATCGGCGTGTCGAGCGCTCCGAAGCCCAGGCCGACGGCCAAGGCGTCCATGCTGGTTGTCAGGGAGAGGAGGATGAGCGGGGCGCCGCGCGTCACATCGCTCTCCCGCGCCCGGGGCCCCTCGCCGCCCCGGAGGAATTCCAAAAGCATCTTCCCCCCGACGAACACGAGCAACCCGGCGGCGATCCAGTGGTCGTAGGCCTGGATGCGCTTGAGCGAGACCTCTCCGGCCGCCCAGCCCGCGATGGGCATCAGGAGCTGGAACAGGCCGAAATGGAAGGCGATGCGGAAGCTCCGGCGCCGGTCGAGGCCGCGGGCCGAACAGCTGAGCCCCACGGCCACGGCGAACGTGTCCATGGCCATGGCGACCGCGATGCCGAGGAGGACGAGGAAACTCATCCGAGGAACTTCAGGGCCAGCGAAGCCAGAAGATACGCGGCCGGGGCCAGGGCCCGCTCGTCGAAGTCGAAAGCCGGGTGATGGTGCGGGAACTTCGTCCCGTCGCCCGCGCCCACGAAGAGGAACGCGCCCGGGACCTCCTGCAGGTAGCAGGCGAAGTCCTCGCCGCCCATCACCGGCTCCAGGGCGAGGAGGCTCTCCTCGCCGAGCGCCTCGCCCGCCACGCGGAGGGCGAAATCGACCGAGGCCGGGTCGTTGACGAGCGGCGGATAGCCGTCTTCGTATTCAAAATCGGCCTCCGCCCCCTGCGCCCGGCACGTCCCGTCGATGATCTCCCGCATCCTCGCTTTGATCAGGGCCTGGACCTTGAGGTCGAACGTCCGGACCGTGCCCGCGAGCTTCACTTCGCCGGGAATGATGTTGTAGGCCGCGCCGCCGTGGACGGACCCGAACGAGAGCACGGCCGGCTTGAGGGGGTCCACGCTCCGGCTGACGACGCTCTGGAGGACCGTGACGAGCTCGGCCGCAACAAGGATGGGGTCCACGGCCGTGTGGGGCATCGACGCGTGGCCGCCCTTGCCCTTGACCGTGATCCGGAAATTGTCGGACTGGGCCATCATCGGCCCGGACACCGCGCCCACCGTCCCGGTGGGCATGCCCTGCCAGAGGTGGAGCCCGAAGATGGCGTCCACGCCGGCGAGCGCGCCCTCCTCGATCATCCGCTTCGCCCCGCCGGGCGGCAGCTCCTCGGCCGGCTGGCAGAGGAAGACGACCGTCCCGCGAAAATCCTTCCGGCGGGCGGCGAGGCACTCCGCCGCGGCCATGAGCGCGGCCATATGGCCGTCATGGGCGCAGGCGTGCGCCGCGCCGGGGTTACGGGAGAGATAGGGCTTGTCTCCTTCTTCCCGGAGGGGCAAAGCGTCCATGTCCGTCCGGAGGGCGACCATCCGGCCGCCCGGCCGGCCTTTAAGGACGGCCCGCAACCCCGTGCCCGCCATCTTCCGGACCGGAATCCCCAGCCGCCGGAAATGGGCGCGCAGGAAGTCCGAGGTCCATTTCTCGCAATGGGCGACTTCGGGATGGCGATGGAGGTCGCGCCGCCAAGCTACGATCCGCCCGCCGAGCGCGTCGATCGAGGTTTTGAGATCTTCTTCCATGCGAGCACCTCTTATGAATTCCGGACGAGAGACGGCCGGGGCCAGGTGAGCAGGCTCACGGCCACGGCCAGCGCCGCGTTCACGGCCAGGGCGACAAACCCCGCGTTCATGCCCAGGATCGGGTCGAACCCGCCGAAGACGAGGACCGCCGCTACGCCGAGCCCGGCCGCCAGTCCGCAGGCGACGCCCGCCTTCGTCGCGCGCTTCCAGAACAGGCCGAGGACGACGCCGGGGAAAAGCTGCGACACGCCGTCGTAGCCGATAAGCAGGAGGTTGACCAGGGCGTTCGGGACGTAGAGGGCCAGGGCTAGGGCGACGGCGGCGATGAGGACAACCATCCGCCGCGAAAGCAGCATGACCCGTTCGTCGCCCGCGCCGGGATTGAAGCCCGCCTGGTAGATGTTCTTCACCAGGAGCGTCGAGGCGAAGAGGAGGAGGATCGAGGCGGGCACCATGGCCGTCACCGCCCCGGCCGCGCCGATGAATCCCAGGAACCAGGACGGATACGTCGCCTTGACCAGGGCCAGGAACGACGTGTCCGGGTTCTTCAGGCCGGGCAGGACGAGGAAAGCCGTGAACCCGACCAGGATCACGAGGACGATCGGGAGCTGGTAGAGAGGCATGACGATCGCGTTGCGCCGGATGATCTTCTCGCTCCGGGCGGCGAAAGCCGAACCGAACATGTGGGGCCACATGTAGAAGCCCAGTCCGGTCACGAGGACGGTGGTCATGACCCACGGGACGTTCATCGAGGGGACCGCCCCCGGAAAAACGAGATGCCCCGGGCTGCGGGCGAGGACGGTCTTAAACATCTTCCCGATGCCGCCGAAGCGGGCGGCCGGGATGCCGAAGCCGGCGATCCCGACGGCGGCGATCATCATCGCGTCCTTGAGGACCGAGACCCAGGCGGTCCCCCGGATACCGCTCGTGTAGACGAAGGCGCATGTCAGGAAGAAGGCCAGGACGATCGCCGTCCGGGCGGCGATCGCTCCCCCGCTCGCGGTCTCGACGATGAACCCCAGGCCGGCGAGCTGGAGTTGGAGGTAGGGGAGGATGGACAGGACGCCGACGCCGGCGACGAAGATCCCCAGGCCGCGGCTGCCGTAGACGGCGGCGAAGAAATCGGGCTGGGTCTGGAGGCCCAGGCGCTTCCCGATCCGCCAGATCGGGGGCAGGATAAAGAAGGACACGGTATAAGCCAGCGTCCCGTAGATCAGGATGTAATAGACCGGCGCGCCCTTGGCGTAGGCCCAGCCGCTCGCCCCGAGAAAGGTGAACGTCGTGTAGGCTTCGCCGGCCATGAGCAGCCAGATGAGGACGGTGCCGAAGCGGCGGCCGCCCACGGTCCAGTTCTCGAGGTCCATCTTCACCCGGCGGCCAGCCAAGACCCCGAGGCCGCCCGCGGCGAGGACCGTGCCGAAGATGATGAGGAGGGCCGCGTTCACCGGCGCTCCTCGTCGGGCTTAGCAGGGAGGGGAGCGGGCTCGGAGTCGGGATCAGGCTCAGGCGGGTTGTATTTCTTTTCGACCCTGTAGGCGAGGAACAGGGCGACCGGGGTGAGGGCGACCCAGAGCAGGATCCAGAACAGGACGAAGGGCAGGCCGAAAACCAGGGGCTCGACCCGATTGACGAAGGGCAGGGCGAGGACCAGGGTCAGGAAGGGGACGGCGCCGAAAAGCAGCGCCCGCTTTGTACCTCGGCCCATGGGCCTTCCCTTCCCGTCAGGGCTTAGACCCGGCGGGAGGCATCTCGCACAGCTCCATCAGCACCCGGAAGGTGCTCTTCGGATCGACGAAAGCGATCTTCGCCCCGCCCGCTCCCGGGCGCGGCTCAGGGTCGAGGAGCGCGACGCCCGACGCCGACAGCCGGGCGAGCGTCCCTTTCAAGTCGTCGTCGCCGAAGGCGATGTGGTGCAGCCCTTCTCCCCTCTTCTCGATGAACACGGCGATGTCGGATTCGGGGGAGGTGGACTCGAGAAGCTCGATATGGACGCCGTTCAGGTTGAAGACGGCGATCCGGAGGTTCCGCTTCGGCAGCTCCTCACGCCTCTCCAACGTCAGCCCCAGGACATCGCGGTAGAACGCGATCCGTTCCTCCAGGTTCTTCACGGCGATCCCGATGTGTTCGATGCGGTTGATCATGGCGATGCCCCTCCCGGGGGCTCGCTTATTATAGGGAAAGGGCGGGGGGTTGGGGAAGAGGGGGGCTTGAAAAAGGTAGCATGATAGC
>PLMN01000023.1 GCA_003141555.1 Candidatus Aminicenantota bacterium | reverse complement strand
GAATAATGATTATCGCTGATCAACCGCGCCCCTACAGACCGCCGCTTCTTGGATAAGTTCTCGAATGGCGATAATGCGAGAGCGGACCTGGGGCTGAGAAAAAAGTCTTAGAAACGCGCTGAGGCTGGTTTTTTTAACGTATCGTTCGCCCCGCCATACATCTCCCCAAAGCGCTGACGATTCCCCCCTTTTCATAAGGGGGGCAGGGGGGTAAATACCAATAGGAAAATTTCTTGGGAGCGCTTTGGGGCTGTTCTTCCCCCAGATGAATCAATGTTTTCCTTTAAGTACAATCAGTCCAAGTTGGGAGAGTTTTAGCAAGATCTGTTACACCGGCATTACACGGGGAGAGGTCTGCGCTTCCAGGAAGAAGGAGAGGCTGAATGAAATCACTTCCAGACGGACTGGACGTAGCGAATTTTAAGGGCTTGCGAGAGCTCAAGCAGCTATCTGAAGAGGCTTATGATGGCTCCGAAGTTGCGAACATCCGTTGACACGGCCTGACCATATCTACTGCAAAACATTTTTTTCAATTGGACTTCACAAAATATTGTGTTCACCGGAACGGCGGCTATAGACGGCGCTTCGGCTCTTCGGCGAAGCCCGTACCGCGATTATTGGCCCACGACGCCGAGGATCCAACTCGAGATGGTCTCGAGTGCGGACGGTGCGAACGTTTCGACGATGTTCCGGTATTCGTCGGGCATCCCGGTCGGGGCGGTCTGGAACATATGGTTGATCCCGGGGAGCTTTTTTACCATGGTCCGGGCGTTTCCACCGCTGGCCAGCGCTTTCTTGATTTCATCCTGATTCTCATCCGCCAGGACCTGAACGTCCTTTCCGCCATTGAGCGCCAGCACGGGACACCTGACCCTGGCCAAATAGGGCCGCGGATCGAGCTCCAGGAAGCGTCGGAACCAGGGCGTGAGGAGGCCCCTATAGGCTTCATCCGGGAACCCCTGGTCCGGGTATTCCAGGAGCTTTCTCTCCTCGGCGGTCAAAACCTCTTTCTCGGCTGAGCGGATTTTCCTGATGGCCGCGGCATTGTCCTTGGTGGCGATGATCATGGGATAGATCGACCTGTTCAATCGGTCATTGGCCAGGACGGCTTTTTCGTCGCGGCCGGACGCGCGGCCCAGGAGGTTTTCCTGGTGCATCCGTATCTCCATGCCCGATAGTCCGGTCCCGGCGAGCATGACAATGAAGGCGATCTCGGGTGTGTCGGCCGCGACCATGGGGGCGATGATCCCGCCCTCGCTGTGGCCGACGAGACCGATCTTGCGCGGGTCCACGTTGGGTTGGATGGCCAGGAAGCGGACCGCCGTGCCCACGTCCGAGGCATAATCGTCGGTCGTCGAATCGGGGTCGGCTTGGCCGCCCGAAAGTCCCACTCCCCGCTTATCATACCGGAGGACGGCGAGGCCCTGGCGAGTCAGATGGTCGGCCAGCACGAGGAAAATCTTGTGCAGTGAAACCATTTCATCGCGGGTATGGGCACCCGAGCCGGCGATGAGGACGATCGCGGGGAAAGGTCCGCCCGTTTTGGGATAGCTTAACGTCCCGACAAGCGAAAGACCGGCCTGGGGATTATCGAAAACAACCTCTTGCTCGATATAGGTCAACGGCGGGATGGGATATTGAGGACGGCGCAACTCGATATAAACATGAAGTTTGCCGCCCGTGTTTTCGATGACGTAGGAGTTCTGAATCCCGTTCCTGGTGGAGCCGATGAACCCGGCGGCTTCGCCGGGTTTGGGGACGACGGGTTCGGTGACGATGAGAAGACCGCGCCCGTCGAACTGGGCCCGGATATCGGCGACCGCGGCGCAATCGAACATGAAACGTTTGATCGAATGGACCTCGAACGCCAAGGCCGGGTTTTGCCCGGCCGCAAGCCCGGCAAAAGCCCCTGCCGGAAAGGCAGTAAGCACAGAGCCAATCGCCAAAAACAGGGCGAAGGGATGGTTTTTTTTCATCGTCACTCCATTTATACTTGATTTCTATACATTACCCGAGATTTTCCATATGGCCGATCAAAGCCATCTGACTCCTCCGTCCCATATTGGATTTTCCTATTATTGGGTAACATTTTCAAGAACTCCAGTCCCGGACCGATCCATTTTGCCTCCATGGGCCACGATATCGACATTTCGTCCAAGCAAGCACCTTTTCTCTCGACTTGAAGACGGGCCTCTCCATGAGATTTGTAGACTCCATGACCTTCAGTGTGCCGTGCGTCTTAACTAGTTTCAGGCAATAGCCGCAGCTGAGCGATCTTGTCCAGGATCAACGCAAACAAGCTCCGCGGAATCGCCACTTCGGCCATCTGAAAAGTGACGTATTTCGGGTGCCGTATAACTTTGGCCCCTATCTTGATCATTTTTTCCCGCAAGGCGGTCAGGGTCCACTGGCTGATCCTGCTGGGCAGGGCCAGGTTGCGCAGGAAATTGCCAACATTGTATGCCAGGGCGAACAGCTGCTGCCGCACCTCGTTGTCCCGGAAGTCATGACACGACAGCCGCGTCCACGTCAGCGCGATCTTCCCCTCCTTGATCCACTGCTCGGCGGTCCCGCGCTTGTTGTAAAACCGCACTATGTTTTTGGCTCGCCGGGGCCGCCCCCAACTCTTGGCCTGATACACGAAGCTGTGATAGAAAACGCTGGGCTTGTGAGACGGCCGGCCCACGGGTCGGGTCGTCAGGTGCTCGATCTCCCGTTGTAGCACGTCGTTGATTGGCAGGCGGACGGCGTAAAGAAACCTCTCGCCTTACAGATATTCATAGATTTCGGGCTGGGCGAATGCCGCATCACCCCGGAAGTAGCGATTCAGCAAACACTGCCGATAATGGGCAACCACCGGCTCCAGCACCGCCCGCCAGTTGTCGGCACTGTGCACGTTGCCCTCGCGCAGTATCGCCCGCTCCAGATCGCCGAACTGGTTGAAGCAAAACAGGCCTTCCTATCTAGCGCTTGGGATTTTCGGGAATTTTAGGCACAGTTTTAGGCACAATCTGAAAAGCCCGGAAAGGAGGTCAATATGGCAAGACTAAACATCGAGGAAATGCTGGAGAGAAGAGTCACGAAGCTGAAGCAAGAAGAAAAATCCAAGAACGAAGAGCTGATCCAGATCCAGAAAGAACTACGGCGGTATGAAACTGACATACTCCCCGGATCCTAGTCCGTTGGGAAGGCAATTCCTTTTGCAAGTGAACTGAACCCCGTTACGCGCCCATTTTGTCATGCCATTAATTGAACCGCCTGGATTAGCTCCCGAATCGCGATAACGCGAGAGCGTACCTGGGGCTGAGAGAAGAGTCTTAATAATGCACTGAGGCGAGTTTTAGTAAAATTCGTTGCACCGGCGTTACTAGGGGAGAGGTCTGTCTGCTCAGATTGGACCGCCGTTCCCATCCTGGACGGCCTTGCATCGTAAGCTTGAAGGCCATCATCAGCGGTGCCATCCGAGACCTGCAACCCTTCGTCTTCCGCGTCCGGCGTTGAGCCCAGGCGAACGCCGATTTGATCCGGTTCGTCGTCCGGATGAACAACGAGTTCTTGACTTCATCCCGTGGCCGGAATTATTCTCTTTCCATTATGGGGGAGTATCGGTTCCGTGCTTTCCAGGAAAGAATGTCTCCGGGCGCGGCAAAACAAATCCCTATCCCTCAAAAGGAGCCTAGCCATGATCGCACGTCGTTCTGCCGTTGGATGGAGTGTGATGGTTCTGATCTTCGTCCTCGGCATCGTTTGGGGTGCCTCCGAGCTGCAGGCGCAGTCCCGGCCGACTTTCGCGCCCCTCGATGCGGGCGGCATGCCGAGCAACTTGATCGAGTTAGCGCCGCGCGCGCTCTCGAAAGGGGAGATCTTGCTTTCAGGCTCCTATGTCATCTGGGCCGCGGGAGGGGTCGCAGGATCTCCGGCGGTTCTCCTGGCCGGAGGCGGACAAATACCTGCGAATCTCGTGTGTGATTGGCTGAGTTTTTCGTTGAACGGCGTGATTCAGAGCGGCGGGTCAGAGGAACAGCAAAAGGACATCCAGTTTTCGTTCCGCGACGCCGACGGCACGCAACGCGTCCCGCTGGCCGGCATGGCCTTCACCCGCGAGTTTCGGAGGACCGAAGAAGGCCGGACCGTGCTCTATCGGATCAGCGGCGAACTGGCCCCGGACCTGAGTAGCATCACGCGGTTGTCGGTGTCGTTCGACCACGAGCCGAGCGTGTTCGCCCGAGGGACTGCCGGGATGGACATGGTGCCCGACGTCTACAAGAACCCGCGGTCTGAAGGCCAGCAGCGTTGGAGCGTCACGATGGCTGGGATTCCGATTCGCGAGGGGTATCCAAAGGACGGCGCGTGGGACTTCCTGGCGCAGTTCACGGCGGAGAAGGCTGCACCGAAAGGGTTTTCCGTCACCGCTGCCAGCTATCTATCCTCTACCGACACCAGCTGGACGCAGAATGACGCAGAGGGTCGCCCGAAGCAGATGCGGGACGCGACACGCTTGACGGGATTTGACACAAACCGACTGAAGAGCGTTCGTGTAGAAATCAGATTCGCCCCCCCGAAGACGAAGTGACGGCCGGCTCCGGCCGTCACTTCGCGTTCATATCCAAAACTTATCCTCTGACTTTGACCTTAAGTTCTATCACCGTAAGCCACTTTTGTTCGCGCTCAAGAGCTAGGATATCGATTGCCTCGGATTTCTTTGTGCCTTCACCTGCGGGTACTTCCCAATCAAGCACTTTGTAGCTTTTACCACTTTAAGAATCCCTTCGCATTAGAGAAATCCACG
The DNA here is from genome assembly GCA_003141555.1 of Candidatus Aminicenantota bacterium. GTDB lineage: Bacteria > Acidobacteriota > Aminicenantia > Aminicenantales > UBA4085 > FEN-413. The sequence continues at coordinate 249,716 of PLMN01000023.1, read as the reverse complement.
TTAGTATATAATTTTCCCATAAAGGGGTATCAAAATGAGCAAACTCAATTCAAGCATCTTTAGCCGAAGTAGGGCGAGTTTTCGCAAAATCGGTTACACCGGCGTTACACGGGGAGAAGTCTACATGACCGGCTGGCCCGGGAGGCCGAGCGGAACTAGGCTCTGTAGAGAAGTTACGAAATGACAACTTCACAGGACTAAACTAGGCGAGCAGTGGCTCTTTTCGGCGGGCCAGAACGTAGACTGCGACCAGGGCAGCGGTGAAGCCCGCCCCGGCACCCACTGCGAGCGACCAGCGTGGGCCGAAGTGGTTGGCAACCCAACCAACGATCGGAGCGCCAATCGTCATTCCACCGAGTGCGATGCCGACTCGGAGAGCCATCACCCTGCCGCGCATGGAAGGTTCTGTCGAGAGCTGCATGATGCTGTTCGTGCCGGTGGTCAAGGTCAGGGCAGCCGCGCCGCTGACCGCGAGAGCTGCCGCAAACCACCAGTATCCCGGCGCGAGTGCGGCTAGAGTACAGCCCAGCCCTAAGACACCGGCCCCCATCGACAGAGACGCTAAGCCTGGTTTCTTTCGGCCAGCAGCAAACAACGCTCCCGAGAGTGAGCCCACGGCCATGATGGAGGAGAGCAGGCCGAAAGCACGTGCGTCGGAGTGGAAGACATTCACGGCCATCGTAGAGATGAAGATCGGAAAGTTCAGTCCAAAGGTGCCGATCAGAAACAATATGACCAGGATCGCCCTGAGGTCCGGTCTTCTCCACACGTAGCGAAACCCTTCTAGAAATCCAGAGGTAGTGCGATGCGCTCGGACGCTTGCACGCAGTTCCGAGAGACGGAAGAACGACATCGAGAGCAGCACTGCCGCGAACGAGAGCCCATTGAGAAGAAAAGCCCAGCCGATGCCAACCGTTGCAATCAGCAAACCGGCAACGGCGGGACCAATCATCTGGGCAGCATTGGACGAGGTTGAGTTCAATGCGACGGCATTGGGAAGGTCCTCATCGCCGACCATCTCTGCCACGAAGGTCTGTCTCACCGGTGCATCCAGCGCAGCGGCGGAACCAGACAGGAAAGCGAACACATACACATGCCAGAGCTGGATGACTCCTGCGATCGTGAGAACTCCCAGAATGAGCGCAAGCACGCCCATCGTTGCCTGGGTGAGCATCAGGAGCTTGCGCTGATTGAGGCGGTCCGCAGCCGATCCAGTCCAGGGCAGGAGCAGAAGTTGCGGGGCGAACTGCAGGCCTATCACAATACCCAGCGCTGACGCATCGTGATGGGTAAGTTGCGTCAGCACAAGCCAGCTCTGTGCGACGCGCTGCATCCACGTACCGACGTTGGAAACCAGAGAGCCAGCCGTCCACAAGCGGAAGTTGAAGCTTCTTAGGGAGCGAAAGGTGCCGGCCACCCGATCCTTCATGGGCGCGGCGGCGTGTTGCCCCCATAGAACTGGCCGAAGCGACGCGCCGAACTGATGCTGATGAGCAGCGCGCCCAGGCCGAACGCAAGGATGTGGCTTGTCGCCCGCGGATGGAAAGCGCCGACGTGCGCGACGAGCAGATACCCAACTACCGCGTTGAAGAATCCCCAAACAACGTTGACCGTTGCAGAGGAGAGCCCTCGGCCGGGCGGTTTTGCAAAGGGACTTTGAAAGGGGTGTCCCATCGTGCCGGCGACAAAGTGAGGGATGGCGTTTGCCGCAAAAACGCCCCCAAAGAAGTACGACACAAGCCAAAGCCAATTCATGATGCAGAGCTCCTTCTTTCCAGCAGCGAAATGATTTCCTGTGTAGACCCTATCTCGCCAAGACGAGGGAAGACGTTTCTGATGCTGTACTCGTGCGCTTCCTCGCGGATATCGGTCATTGCATCGAGTGCCAGGGTCACGTTGAACCCCTGCTCGTAGGCCTGGCGAGCGGTTGCCTCAACGCCGCCGGATGTCACCACTCCCGTCACAACAACCTGGGTAACGCCTCGCGCCTTGAGCTGGCGTTCAAGATCCGTTGTTGCGAATGCGCCCCAGCTTCGCTTGGTGACGACAATATCGCTCGGTTGCTGATCCAGCTGCGGCAGAAGGTCGGTCCATCCCTCGGCAAATGTCTGGCTGCTGCGCGGACCCTGTTCCGTCCGGCCCGGCGCCCGTCCCGCCACATTGACCAGCGCGACTGGGAGGCTCTTCGCACGGAAAACATCTGTTAACGCGCGCGTCCGGTCAATGACCTCGCCGATGGGATGAATGAAGTTCCCGTTGACGATGCCTTTCTGCAGGTCAATGACGATCAACGCGGTGTTGGGGTCAAGAATAGTAAGCGGCATGGGGTTCTTCTCCTCGGATGAAAAGTTGACATGGGTAAGAAGCGGGACGCAGTGGGTTCAATCCTCAACAAACCGCGTAAGGAGTTCGAGTGCCGCCTGAAGCTTCTCCTGCTCGTGAGCAGAGAGCTTCTGCGAGATGATCGCGGTGAGCCAGTCCTGTCTCGCGGCCCTTCCCTCCTGAAGCCTCTTCAGGCATTTGGGGGTGAGAGACATCAGAGTTTGCCGCCCGTCTCTCGGGTCAGGAGAACCACTGACCAGGCCCGCTTCCCGCAGCGGCGTTACCACAGCGCTCATGGATTGCGGACGAATGCCTTCCGCTCGCGCCAGACTGGAAACCGTAGCCGAACCATCCTTCTCGAGTCGAAGAAGAACAGAGACCTGTGACGGCGTCAGGTCGTCGCGCCCCCCATGCTCGCGTAAACGCCGCTTGAGCTTGCCGCATACCGTACGGATCTCGGCAGCAAGCATCGAAGCGAGCCCGGTCTGAGTAGAAGACTTTCGAACGCTCACCAGGTCAATATATCACATCTGCAGGTAACCTGTAAAGTTTGCCTGTATACATGTTCAGCCGCCAGCTTGGTAAAGCTCTCACGCGCATGGCCAGTCTGAGACGCTAGTCCTTATAAACGCATCCGCGCCGTCGATCCGGAGTCAAGAACGAAGCACGCGTTCAGGGATGAGGTCCAAATCAACGGCCCATTTTCCCCGGGTTTGATTGTTCCATCGGCCTTGGGTATGATATCGATAAAGGAGAGAGTTATGAAAAAGATCGGTTTCCTGGGATGGATCTGCCAGCTCGTCGACCTTATCGCTCCCAAGAAAAAAGTGTAATCGATCTTACGATCCTCGTCTCTCTACCCAAAACCCCCCTAGACGATTCTAGTGGCTCTGGAAAGCGTCCGCCGTCCGTGCGCTTATGTTCCTTGAGGAGAAGCCGATGCCGTTCGACGAAGCACAAGCCAGACAATTCGACGAGGCCGCGGAGAAGGCCCTGACCGAGCTGCATGAACACTTCGAGAGTTGGTCGGCGCGCGATCTGACCGACTGGTGGGCCCGCTGGTATCTGAAGGCGGGACACAAGCGGCTGGGCCGGATTTTGGTGGCCCAGTCCAAACATAGGGATTAACAGTGTGAAAAAATCAATCCTTATCCGTATCAACCGATTGGTTTGGCTGGGAATTCTCTCCGGGCTGGCGGCCGTCCTCGCCACGCAACGGCCATCGGCGAATGCCGCCGTCCGGCGGGCGGCGACCGTGGAGGACTCCGTGCGGCTGCGCACGTTTCTGGATGAAAAAACGGTGGCGGTCTCTCCCGACGGCAAACGGGTGGCCTACGTGCTGATCGAACCCAACCTGAAGGAAAACTGCAATGAGGCGGTGGTCTATATGTGCGATTTGCCGGAGACCGACGTGAAAGATCCGCCGCGTCATTGCGGGAAAGCCGTGCTGCGGACCCGGGACATCCTCCAGATGCAATGGCTCGCGGACGGGCGGCACTTCCTCGTCCTGTGCCGCCCCTCCGGCGACAAAGGCCATGTGGCGCTCATTGATCAATCGTCCGGCGAGTCTTCGCCGGCGAGCCCCGACGAACTCGATGTCGAAGAATTCGCCGCGACCCCGGATGGCCGGCGGCTGGCGCTGTTGGTGAGTCGGCCGGACGAGGAGCAGACGGACCGTTTTGCGTCGCCTCGCGGCGTCGTGATCACGGAGGAAGATTTCTTGCTTGACATCGATGCGCGAGGCACCGCGAAAAAAAAGGCCTCACGCACTGCCCTCATTGCAGCGGACGTGGGCGGCGGCACGATGACCGTGTTCGGCGGCAAACGATCCCTTGGGCTGATGCGGCCCGCCATCTCGGCCGATGGGCGGCATGTGAGTTTCCTGGCCTTGGGAGAAGCGCTCCCTTACCCGTCCGCCTGGCAAAAAGATCCGGCTTTCCGCCTCTGGCCGGAACGAGGTTTCGTCATCCCGCCGAACGAACTGGTGCGGGCGGAGTTGCCGGCCACTATTCCGTCTTCCCCGCCGCGATCCGGGCCGAGCGAGAGCGGACCTTCGCTTCGGCTGGCTCTCGACGCCGGTTGTATCAGCGACGCTTTGTGGGACCTGGCGCTTTTGTGGAGCGATAACAGCGCGTACTACCTCGCCTGCGGTCCGAGCCCAGTCGGTGATGGCCGCTCTGTGGGCGAGGCGCTGGTAGGGCCGTATCGTCCCCAACATCTTTTCGCCATCGACGCCAGAACGGGCGCCGCCCAACAGGTCATGCAGGAGACGCCCCAGGAGCTGTTGGCGTTTGATGAACAGGCCCGGCGGGTGGTAGTCAGGCTCCGCAACGGCGATCTGGTGACGCTGCGGCGGACCGGCACTGCTGCCGGCGCATGGGAAGAGGGGCAGCGGACGAAGCTGCCCGCCTCTGATCTCAGCGGGCTGTCGGCGGTGCCGGGTGACCCGCGCCATTTTGTCGGAATCCATCAGACCACGACGGTGCCTCCGGACCTGTGGCTGCTGGACGCCAAAACGGGCTACAAAACGGCGCTGACGGAGATCAACCCGGAGCTGCAGGAGCAAACGCTGGGCCGCCTGGAAAAGATCGAATGGGTCGGCGGCAATGCGGCCGGGAATTGGGGCTATTTAATCTACCCTGTGGATTACGAGGCCGGCCGGCGTTACCCATGCGTGATCTTGTGCAAGACCTGGGACGAAACCTTCATCCATGGCGGCAACGACGGATTGAAGGCCAACTTCGCTCCGCAGGCGCTGGCCAACTGCGGATTCATGGTGCTGATGTTGGAGAGCGCCGTCGGGCCCTATCCGAAGGGAACTTGGGAGCGGTTGCCGGGGGGAGTTTCCGAAGCGTTCCGGGCGATGGATGCGTTCGAGACGGCCAGACGGGAGCTTGATCGGCGCGGGCTGATCGACCCGGCGCTCGTCGGGCTCATGGGCTTCAGCCGGACAAGTTGGACGGTGGATTTTACCCTGACGCACTCGAAGGAGACGTGGGCCGCGGCGGTTTCGGCCGACTCGGGCATCTATAACTATGGAACGTATCTGGGCGACAAAAATCTACGTTCGGGCATGGCGGCCATGTATGGCGGGCCGCCTTATGGAGAAACCTTCAAGGTGTGGCTGGATTACGCTCCGGCCTTCTCGGCCCAACACGTGCGGACGCCGCTGCTCATGCAATATAACGGAAAGATCTCAATGGCCGCGGAGTTTTACTCGGCGCTGACCGTCCAAGGGAAGCCCGTGGAGCTGGTTCTCTTCCCGGAAGGAAAGCATGTCCTGGAACTCCCGTTGCAACGGGTCGGTTCGATGCAGGGATCGGTTGATTGGTTTCGTTTCTGGCTGCAAGGCTTCGAGAATCCGAATCCGCAATACCCGGGACAATATGCCCGGTGGCGCGCACTGCGCGCACAGCATGAGTGGAACGAAAAGCTCATCGCGGCCGGCCGGGACCCCGCCGCAGAGTTCATCAAGAAGCAGAGGAGCGGAAAGCACGATTGATACTAAGGGAAAAGGGCGGCGCTTTTCTGTGGGTGGCCCTCGCCTTACTGACCTTCCAATATTGTAAGAACAGCGCGCCGACGACGCCCTCGACGCCTGCATCCAAGCCATTGGCCATCAATTCGTTTTCTGCGTCTCCGGCCTCGATCAACAAAGGCCAATCGGCGACCCTGTCCTGGGACGTTTCCAATTCCACATCGGTCTCGATCGACCAGGGCATCGGTGCGGTTTCGGCTTCTGGAACGTCTCAAGTCAGCCCCATCATCGATACCGTGTACACGCTGACGGCCGCCAGTGGAGGACCTTATCCCTTAAAAGTGGTCCAGACATAATGTGAGTTTTCCAAAAAAAATAGTTTCTCAACGGACCCGGAGCCGGGATTCTGGTTAGATTCAAAGAGGGGGAAGGGAGGACAAACTCCTATTTTATCTTTCGGCCTCCTGCGAACAGAGGCTTTTTAGAAGATAAAGCAGGGATCGGACTTCTGGACGGGATAAAACAGTTCTAAAGTAAACACAAATGGCCCGCCATACATCTCCCCAAAGCGCTGACGATTCCCCCCTTTTCATAAGGGGGGCAGGGGGGTAAATACCAATAGGAAAATTTCTTGGTAGCGCTTTGGGGCTGTTCCTCCCCCCATATGGGATGGTCTTTTCTCTTCGTTATCCGTTTCGCACCGACAGCCTTGTTTTTAGCGCGTTTTAATAATTTCTGTCACGCGGTAGGCACACGGGGAGAGGTCTGTTTCTCGTGAAACGTGGGACTATAGATCCGAAGGTTGGGGGTACAAGATTCTATGTTTTTTCCGAGATCGCCCCGATGACGGCCAAAGAGAGCGATATTTGTCCGCGAATCCAGGCAGGGGGAGCAACCTTTTATGTCCAAGGGCGATCTTATTTCTTTGAAAGATGTTTTAAAGTACTCTACGAATTAAGAAAACAGGAGATCATCATGAGACGGATTTCTTTCATTCCTCCTCTTATGCTCGTTATTTCACTGGTCGTCCTGATGACGGACCTCTCCCATGCGGCGACTGGAGTTGCCCTAAGTGCTGATCCGTCCCTTGAGTCAAAGGTCGACGCCCTATTCAGCAAGTGGAATACGCTGGATTCTCCTGGAGCAGCCGTCGCCGTCATCAAAGACGGGATCGTCATCTACCGGAAGGGTTTCGGATGCGCCCAGTTGGAATACGGCATCCCCATCACGCCGTCGACGGTGTTCCACGTCGCTTCAGTTTCCAAGCAGTTCACGGCCATGGCGATCACGATGCTGGAAGCGGCGGGCAAACTGTCCGTGGATGACGATATCCGCAAATATGTGCCCGAACTGGCCGATTTCGGGAAGACGATCACTATACGGCATCTCCTTCACCATACCAGCGGGCTTCGGGACCAATGGGAGCTGCTGGTACTGTCGGGATGCCGGATGGATGACGTCATAACTCAGGCCGACATCATGGACCGCCTCAAGCGCCAGCGAGAGCTGAATTTCGCCCCCGGCGAACGATACTTATACTGCAACTCCGGATTCACCCTTCTGGCCGAAATCGTGGCCCGGGTAAGCGGTCAGCCATTCACCCAATGGACCCAGGAGAACATCTTCAGGCCGCTGGGGATGACCTCGACCCACTTCCATATCGACCACAAGGAAATCATCAAGAACCGGGCTTATTCCTACGAAGGCGATGCGGAGAAGGGATTCAGACAGAGTGTGCTCAACTACGCCAACGTCGGGGCCACCAGCCTTTTCACCACGGCGGAAGACATGGCCAACTGGATGCGCAACTTCGAAGACAAGCGGGTCGGCGGCGCCGCCGTGATGGACAAGATGTTGACCAAGGGGGTTCTCGCCAGCGGTTCCGAGATCCCCTACGGCCGCGGCATCGAGGTTAATGAATACAAGGGACTGAACTGGATCGGTCATAGCGGCGGGGATGCGGGATTCCGTAGCTACGTCATGTACTTCCCGGGCGAGAGATTCGGCGTGGCGATCTTCTCGAACCTCGCGTCGTTCGATCCGGGAGCCCTGTCCCGCCAGATTGCCGATATCTACTTGGCTTCGCAGCTCAAGCAACAAGAACCCGGCCCCGGGGGCGCTACGCCGCTTTCGGGAAAACCGGCGACGAAACCGTTCAGCCTGCCGGCGAAGAGCCTGGAGGTCTTTCAGGGAACGTACTGGATCGAGGCCACTCAAGCCATGCGGAAGATCGTCTTGGACAAGGATAAGCTGATCTACGTTCGATCCGGGGACAACAAATCGGAGCTGGCCCCCGTCTCCGCGACGGAATTCATGATGAAAGATACGCCGAACAGCATACGGGTCACCTTTTCAGACAAGGCGGGGACGCATTACGAGATCATAACCGTTGTCGTCGCGAACGAGCCCACGGTCGTCGGAAAATGGATGGAACCCTTTTCGCCGACAGAGGGTGTGCTCAGAGAGTATGTGGGACGGTATTACTCCGAGGAATTGGATGCCCGCTACGACATCGTCATCAAATCCGGAGCGCTTTCCGTCCATGACAGGCGCGGCGAGGATACCCCGGCCGTGGCCCAGAAAAAGGACCTTTTCTTGGCCGGGGGCTTTGCGATGATCCAATTCCAGAGGGACGGGAGCGGTGCGATCACCGGATTCACGGTTTCGACGCAGAGGGTCCTGAACCTCAAGTTCGTTAAAATGAAGTCCTGAATATTCATCATCTCATCCGGTCGCCGGCTACATGGTGAAAAAGGTATAGCCATTGGCGGGCGGCATCGTATCCCATTCGGACCTGCTTCTTCAGAACTTCGGAATAGATGCGCCCGAAGCTGTCAAGAACTCACATCGAGTGCCATTCCGCAAAATCCCGTATGACCTTAGCTCCCGGACTTTTCCGTCAGGGAATATGTCCACGTATCGTTAGCGGCCGGAACTTGGGCATAAATGGGGAGGGGAAGATTCGGGTTCACGCCGAAGGTCCGCTTTTGGAGCTTTCCGAAAACTTTAAACGTATAGGCAGCCAGCCATCCCTTGACGCCTGCGCATTCTTTCTCGCCCTTAACGTCAATGGCGATATCTCCTTGCGTCCAGTGAAACCCGTCCGTCCACTTCGCATTATCCACAAATACGGCGTCGATGTTGAGAAGCGCGTTGGCCGCATTCGAAATGGCGGCGTTCTTAAAGGCATAGACAAAATCAAAGGCCGACATGCCCGGCTTCAGCTTCGCCGTCTCCGAGAAATCTTCCGTCCATTTCCCGGCGAGCGTCACATTCAGGATGCCGTTGCCGCCATCCTCGATCTTGATGCTGAGCCATCCCTTGAGACCTCGTTCCGACGTCATGTCGTATTTGAACGACTGTCCGGGCTTGAATTTGAAATAGCCCCATTTTCCCGAATTGCCCTGGGCCGCGGCCGGCCAAGCTCCGTTTCCGACTAGGAGAACGACCAGCAAAACAAGGGCCCCAGGCCGAAGACTGGATTTCCAATAGGACATGGGAATAACCTCCTCGGATCAGAAATCATCCGCGATCCGCTCGCTTCGTCATATTCTATCGCATTTCCCCCCTCGGCGGACAGCTTCGCTGCGGAGACGCGGCAAAGGGCGGGCCCGTTGACGCTTTCCGCGGCCGGGCTGGACCTCCTTCCTGAATAAATGGTCCAAGCATAACCTGAACCCTGGATCTCGGGCCATTGGGAAGGCAGTCTCTTTTGCCAGAAAACTTACATTATGTATGGACCCTTTTTAAGGGATGAGGTCCTCCGAACGGGCTTGATCTGATAATGGAGAAAATTCCTATTTAATCCAGAAGCGATGCAATAAAACCGTCCTCCCGTCGTCTTATTGAGTATCCTATGAAAAAGAGGTATTCAAATATGGAGAGCAAGGAATCTTTTATGGAGAACATGATGGACCAGCCTTCAGCCCGTGACGGCTTTACAAAAATTTACGCCGAGGGCATTCCACCCTGGGAAATCGGCAAACCGCAGCCGCCGTTCATAGAGGTAGCAGAACAGGTAGTAGGCCCGGTGCTTGATTCCGGATGCGGGACTGGTAACACGGCCCTCTACTTCGCCTCCAGGGGGCTAAAAGTCACGGGCATCGATTTCGTGGAAAATGCCATCAGGCAGGCCCGGGACAAGTCCGCCGAGCGCGGCATATCCGTGAATTTCATCGTTAAAGACGCCATGACCCTGGGGGAATGGGACGAGCGCTTTGCCAGCGTGATCGACAGCGGCCTGTTTCACATCTACCACGGAGACGAACAGCGGCGCTATATCCGGGGGCTGGCACACGTACTCAGGCCCGGCGGGCGGCTTTACCTGTTCAGTTTCAGCGATAAGATAGACAAATCGCTGGGGCTGGGGGGAGCGTCGAAGCAGGAGCTATACGCTATTTTTTCCAACGGCTGGGTCATCGAATCCCTAGAGCTGGTGCGGGGCGAAGGAAATCCGGTGTTGATTGAAAAGTTCCCGAAGCTGGATCCGGAAAAAGGCGAACCGAAGATGTGGTTCGGGGTGATTCGCAGAAATTAGCGAATCGTGTCGCACTTGTCTCTTGGGCCCGCGCGCCGGGGACTCGACACCCTGATCGAACATGTTGAACGGCACTTCACCTGTTTTTGCGCCCCGCCCCCAGTTAGTGTGCCACCTATGAAGTGAAAAATCTCGGCTCCTTTTTATATTTCGACCTCAAGTGAACAAAGGTTTCTTAGCTGACAAAGTAAGGATCGGACTCCGGTCGATACATATTCCTTGTTCTAGCGATAAGACGTGGTTCTCCGAGATCTACATTTTCCGGATGATCTCCGCGATCGGCGTCCCGCTCTCCGCCTGCCACGGTTTGGGCCTCGGTGAACTTCTTCTTCATCCCGCGCTCCTTTTCGAATGCCGGATTTTAATAAAAAAGCTGCATCCGGAATGGATCAGGATCCGGGGTTCAAGGTCAACAGAGTCAAAAAATCACTCTAGACGTGGTACAATAACTAGAGGCAGGTCAAATTTTGCCTGGTCCTATCGGCCGCCTTCAGGGCGAGGGGCTCGGAGACGTGCGGGGCGGAGGCTTATCCGCCATAGACCGAAGCTCGATAGGCCTCGGCGGAGAGGAAAATTGTCATGATCAAACTGGCTATGGTCTATCCCTCAAGGACAAAAGAAAATGTCAGTGCGGAGCTGCTGTACAGTCCTCTGACTCATGGCTATCTGGCGAGGCATACGCCGGATCATTATCAAATTGCTCTTTATGACGAATATGTCGGCACCGATATCGATCCCGACACCGTGGATGCGGACCTGGTCGCCGTCTCCGCCATAACGCCCGGAATCCGGCGGGCTTATGAAATCGGCGACCGCCTTAAAAAGCGGGGGATCAAGACCATCATCGGCGGCGCCCATGTCACGGCTCTTCCTGAAGAAGCTCTCCAACATTACGACACGGTCTGCATCGGTGAAGGCGAAGGGCCCTGGAAGCAATACCTCAAGGATTTTGAATCGGGGAAAACTCTGCCCACCTATTATGGGCCCTCCAACGTTCCGCTGGATGATTTAAACATTCCGCGAAGGGATCTCTGCCATCCCAACTATCAATACCCGTCGGTCATGACATCCCGCGGTTGCCCTTACAGTTGCTCCTTCTGTTATCTCACGGTCTTCAAGGAGAGGAAATACCGGACCATCCCGCATCCGGCGATCCTGGAGGACCTGGATTCCATCAAGAACAATTTTGCGGTCATCGTGACGGACGAGAATTTTATCGGCTATGCGGAGAAGGATTTTGAGGATAGAAAAATCCTTCTGGAAAAAATGATCCGAAAAAATTACAAGTTCGTATGGGGATGCCAGTCGACCACGACGCTGGCGACGCAGCCGGAATTGATGGACTTGATGTACCGTTCCGGGTGCCGGGCGGTCTTTGTCGGATTTGAGACGGTTGAGGAAGAAGGGCTGAAACAAATCCGGAAGAACCATAACATCGGGCTCGATTACAAGGAAATCATCGCCAAACTGCATGAGCACAACCTGGCGGTCATCGCCTCCACGATCCTCGGCCTGGATTCCCACACCCGAACTTATCCCCAACAACTCATCAAAGCCATGAAAAAAGCCCGAGTGGATTTTCCCCGGGTCTTTTTCGCCACGGCCTGGCCGGGGACGCCGTTCTTTGAGAGTCTGGAAAAGGAAGGACGGGTCAGCCGCAACTGGGACGAAGTCCGAAAAGACGTGCCCTCCATCGAGTTCAAGCACTTCACCAAGGAGGAGGCGATGGCGGCCCGGAAGACGATCATGGATGCTTTTTTCAATCCCTTGGCCATCGCGCGGGTCATTTCCCGATGGTTTTTAAAGGAACGGACGCTCGTGCTTTTGTATCTTAAAATGAGCTTCAGGAACAGGATCTCCGAGCGACTCGTGCGGCGCCGCACGCATGCGAGCCAAAATCAGGAACACTCATCGCCTGGTTTGACCTGAACCCCGGATCTTGGTCCATTCCGGACGCAGCATTCTTGAGGGGTAATATGGACTTTTTGCAGATTGCGCTAAGCGAAAAGCTCGGCGCATTTCACTAATACGATTCGCCAAGGGGATTTCCCCCAAAGCAGTTCGACACTCATATATTACGGCACTCCACTTTTTGGGACGTTCCATAATCTTATCCGGCGCTTTGGAGAAGTCGCGATGACTCCGATATTTGGTTTGGAGAATGTCGGTTGGATCCTCGTCGGATCTTGCTATTATTCCTATCCGCCGCTATCGTAAGTGATAGAAAGGAAAACATCGAAATCAACCGTAAATAAGCCGGTTCTTCGATTCCAGACAGACTTCTGTATTAATCTAAACAAATCCAAACATTACCCGCAATCAGCCCGTTTTTGGGAGAAGTCCCGGCAATGTCGGTAACCGTTACTTTTTGCTTCCGGTTTTGGGCTTGACTCTTTCCGGCAGTTTCTTACCTTTGCTGGCCTTGTCCCACTCGTCTACAACGGTTTTAGAGATCTCGTTTTTCTCTAGAAGACTGTGAAATTTTCGCCGCTGAGCATTTGATTTATAGGGCATGATAAACCTCTGCCACATTGTCTATGCGCTGAGTCTAGGTCTAGAATCAGGCATAGTCAAGTTGAAACGTTTGGCGGCGGATTTGGCGCTCGATAAGCAGAAGCTCCGGGGCACCCTTTTTTGAGTTCTTGACACATATCTGCGGCCGGGGATACCATCAATTTACGCGGGAAGGCCTCATGGCCCTTGTAAGAGGATTCCGGAGCTACGTCCACGAATGATGAAAATCCTGGTCATCCTCAATTCCGGCGCCGGTAAGCGATCTTCCCCTGATGCGGAAAGCCAAACGGAGGAAATCGCAACAGCATTCCAAGCCGTAAATGTGGACGCCCAGATCGGCGGGTGTTGGCGCCGGAAATAGCCAAACCATGAGGACGGTTGCGCACATTTCGGACCTCCATTTTGGGATGGAAGACGAGCGGATCGTAGAAGGATTATCGGAGGATATCGCCGACTTTCATCCGAGCGTGGTTGTCATCACCGGCGATCTGACCCAACGCGCCCGAAAGAAGCAATTTGAAGCGGCCGGAGCATTCATCCGGAAGATCCCGGTCCCCTGTCTGGTGGTGCCGGGAAATCACGACATTCCCTTTTACAACGTCTTCCGGCGAGCTCTCCAGCCGCTGCGCGGGTACCGACACTCCATCACGACCGACCTGAACCCGGTTTTTCAAGATGATGAACTGATGATCCTTGGCGCCAATACGGCGCGAGCAGCCGCCTTTAAGAACGGCAGAATTTCGACGGCTCAGATCAAGATTCTGGCCGACAAATTTTCCGCGGCGAGCAGCCGTCTTTTCAAAGTGCTCGTCACCCATCACTCGTTTTTACCACCCCTGAATGACCCTCACGCCGCATTAGTGGGACGGGGAGCCTTGGCCGTGGAAGCGCTCGAACCCTGCGGCATTGATTTGCTGCTCTCCGGACACTACCATAGAGGCACAACGGGAGATTTGCAAAGTCACTACGTGGCGGTCAAACGATCGATCCTCGTCGTGCAGGCGGGCACGGCGACCTCCACACGGACAAGAGGCGAAAGCAACTCTTATGACAGGATCACTATCGATCCGCCTGACATTTGCTTCGATCGCTATTCATGGGATGGTCGCCGGTTCGGGAAAACGATGACGACCCGATATAAAAAAGTAAACGGCGCGTGGTGTTTAGACCGGATTCGGTAGCCTGTTTTTCCCGGAATGCGCATGAAGAGATTGGCCTGCACTTCGAATTCTGGGCCATTCCGCATGCGACTGTTTCAAGCGAATCAACTATCCCCTTGAAATCGCCGTGGGAGGGACCTAATAGCGGCTGCGATGGTTGAGAACGACCATTCGGCCGATGACGTAGCCGAGGACGCTGCCTACCAGACAGTCCGAGAGCCAGTGCTTACCTTCGGTCACCCGCGACAGCGCCACGCCCGTAGCCGTCGTATAGGCCAGGATGGGCACCCAGACGCTCTCATGATATTGCATGGCGATGACCGTAGCCAAGCTCCAAGCCGTGATGGAGTGTCCCCCCGGGAAGGAATCATATCTTCCTAATTGCCCTGCTCCGAACCTCGAAAAAAACCCGACCGGCCCGGACCAGCGGTCGTTCCCATTATCCCAGAACGGGCGCTGCCGCCCGAAAATCCCCTTGAGGAACGTGACCAGGATCCCGCTCTGCAGCATGGCGCTCGAAGCGAGAACTGCCGTCTCGACCGATTTGTTGTCCTTGGCGATCAGGCCGTAGAAGAGGAATGCGGCGGCAGTTCCAAAACCCCCGAAGTTTCCCATCTCCGTTATGACGGGGCTGATGGCCTTGACCCAGGCGTGGTTCATCTGATAATCCAGCATGTCCCGGCGGATCGCCTCATCGTTCGCGATCAGGACCCCGGTCAGGACCGCGAGTCCCGCGATCGGAAGGATATCCCGGGTGCGGATGTGGAGCGGGAAGCTCCAGATCTCGCCGGCGTCCTTCAGGAAATCGCGCGACCACGATCCAAACGAAAGTACCTTGGGCGCCGGCGAATCCGATGGTACGGATGCCTGGAAGACTGCCCGGGCGGCGGCGATGCGAGGAACGGCCGGAGCATAGCGGATCGCGAGCGAGAAACGGGGCATGGAGTCGCTCTTCGGGTCCCCGGTCACGGCCCCCTGAGCGAACAACGACAGCGGGAGGATGAGGAGCAGGAGAAAGGCCGCAGCCCTGCTTTTAAGTTTTTTCATCATCAGCTCTCGTTCAAATCATATCACCTAGGAACGGACCGCCGCAAAGACTCCGTCATCCAGACAGAATGCGAATTTTCTAGCCTGAAATAATGTCAAGGCTCTAGCGAACAAAGGCTTCTTCGCTGACAGAGCAGGGATTGGACTTCGGGAAGGGAGAGGATAGTTCTAAAATAAATACAAATGGCCCGCCACTTTTCCCTATATAAAAGCCGGGTTTGATCTATTTTCCCGTCTTTCCGATGATCATCGTCAATGAAATGGCGCCGAAACTTAAAGAAACCTTGTCATCGGTGAACATCATGGAAAAGGTTGAGGTTACGACATCACCCAGAATATGAAACTTAACGACAAAGGTCTTGTCGTCGACCCAAGAGCCTTTGGCGGCGACCCGGGATTGTTCGGAATTATTTCCCATCGACATTCCGGTATCCACGATCCGGAAGTTTCCGTCCAGGCCGACAGGAAAATCAAGTGTCTGCTTACCTAACGTCACTTGCATCATGCATTCGCGACCGTTTTTAAAGGAAAGGACGAAGGCCTGCATGCCTAACTTATTGGGCTCCAGAGCGTATTTTTTACCGGACACTTTGGTGGCCATCCCCGGCATTGGCCCAACGGCTTGAGCTAAAGGTCGTTCCAATTCGTCGAGCAAGCGGTCTAGAGCCCGGGCGGCTTGTGGATTGGGAGGTAGAGGACCTTTACTTGAGGCTGCCTGGAAAACGTAGGGGTCCAGATACTGAAAGATGGCGCCCTGATTCTCACTGGTGACGGCGACTACCATGTTTAGGTCTGGTCTGATAATGATGTATTGGCCATTGTACCCCCTGGCCTGATAGCCTTGGGGAGGAATCCACCACCAATAGCCATATTTAATAGTCGTGGGATAGTTAAGGTCGGGACCAATTTTCAATTTCGGAGAAGTTGATTCTTCAACCCATTCTCGAGGCACGACTTGCTGGCCGTTCCATACTCCTTTATTGAGGTAGAGAAGGCCAAACTTGGCCATATCCCGGGATTTTAAAAAGAGTTCCGAACCTCCAATGTAAATCCCGTCTTTATCTTTGCTCCATTGGACTTCGGAAATTCCCAATGGCTTGAACAAGAAAGAGTCTGCAAATTCCTTGGTGCTCTTGCCGCTTGCCATCGTCAAAACGGCCGACATCATGTGCGGCAGCATCGTGTTGTATTCGAACTTGTCACCCGGAGCATCGCGCATCGGGACAACTTTCCAGGTTTCCAGGTCGTTGGGCGATACAGGACTGGCGGTTTCTTGATTGTAGCTCCAGGCCAATCCCGCGGTCATGGTCAACAGTTGCCGGAGCGTGATCTCCTTTTTCTGAGGATCATTGACATACTCTGGGTAAAACTCCGAAATCTTCTGGTCGAGGCTTCTTACGTACTTTTCCCTGAGGGCAATCCCCACAAGGGCGGAAAGAATGCTTTTCGTAGCGGATTTGACGTTGTGCAAAATCTCTTTGTGGTAGGGCGCAATATAGCTTTCTGTGATCAGATATCCGTTTATAACGATCAAAATGCTATGAAGGTTGCTGCCCCCCTTGGCTTTGATGTCCTGGAACATTTCCAGTAATTTCCGGGAGTCAACCCCCTGTTTTTCCGGCGTCGAAATCTTCCAGTTATCATCGGAGATGGAGGAGCTAGAAGCTTGGCCGCAAGAGAAACAAGGGATTGGATAATACAATAGAACCAACAAAAGCATAGAACTTAAGCCTCTGACCTTCATTAAAAAGCCTCCTACCCGGAATTTACATTTGGGCTCCCAGCGTCCGGGTATGTATACACTCAGTCACCATCCTTTGATTCCCTGATTTGCATCTATGCTTCGGTGGATATATCGTCAGACGTTTTCGGACTCGTGAGCGGACTTTTTAAGCTACGGGTTCTCGATCTCATAATATTTTAGCTGACCCCATTTGGCAAGGTTTCAAGCGTTACCATCCGTTTCAACTCCCTTTTCATATTCCTGCCTCCTGCGAACAGAGGCTTTCCAGCTGATAGAGCAGGGATTTGACTTCGGGAAGGGACAGGACAGTTCTAAAATAAACACAAATGGCCCGCCAGTCTCCCCCTATCCTTGAAGCCTTATCGTGCAAGCCGCCAGACACGGATGGTTTTGTCAAGGCTGGCCGAATAAAGCGTCTTCCCATCTGGGCTGAAGGCCAATGCCGTCACGCTCATGGCATGCCCTTGGAACGACCGGATGAAGCGTCCGGTTTCGGCCTCCCAGAGGCGCACGAGGCGATCCGCTCCCGCCGTCGCCAGCGTCTTTCCGTCGGGGGAGAAACTTACGGCGAGTAGGGGGACCAGGATCGGTTCGGTCACAGGACCGATTGTCGAGGGATGGACAAAGCCCTCTGGCCTGAGAGTGTAGAGTTCGCGGGCCGCCGGGATCTCCCAGACCCTGACGGTTTTGTCCAATCCAGTCGACGCCAGCAGGCGGCCGTCCGGCGAAAAAGCCATATTTCTGATGAAATCCTTGTGGCCAGAAAGTTCACCTGAACGAGTGCCCTTTTTGAAGTCCCAAAGCGTGATGGACACCCGCCCTGCTGCCAAAATGCGGCCGTCAGGGGACCAGGCCAGCGACATTCCCCACTTTCCGGGGTCTCCCGCAAGAACACACGGCTTTGCATTTGCTTCGATATCCCAAATCAGGATGTGGCCGTCCATGCTCCAAGCTGCCGCGAACCGCCCGTCGGGAGACAAGGCCAAATCCACAGACCAACCCTCCAAACCCTGGAGTTCGCGGACAGTTTTCCCTGATTGCGCATCGAAAACTGATATCTCCCCTTTGTCGCCCGTCGCCACGATGAATTTCGCTGTATGGGAGAAAGCGACAGCGTAAAATTCAGTCTCCCGGCTTCGCAGGACTCGTAGAGTCCGGCCTGTATGCGCATCCCAAAGCCGAATGGTTCCGTCCAACCCACAGGTCACGAGCCTGGTTCCGTCCTGGCTCAGGTCAAGGCCACTGATTCCGGAATCATGCCCTTTCCAGATCCCGATTTGCGGGGAGCCGTCTTGAGCGTTGAGGAACGGCACCGAGAGATACGCCATAGACATGATGAAGATCCAACCGAAAAACTCCCTGGGCATTTTCATGGCGGCTCCCTTTCTTACTTGATGGCCGGCTTACGAGCAGGGATTTCCAGAAGCGTTTTCTCGCCGGCCACGAGTTTCAGCCCGGGGCCGTCCGAGCCCGCCGAAAGTGTGGATACGCTCGTCCCGTCCCATAACCGTAGCGTTGGATCGCCCTGGGGTTCTGTGATGAAGAGGACATGTTGGCGGGCCAGGCTGTCCAGGGTGAAGAAGACGTTGGGATAGCCGTCGGATGTTACATAGCCACTTCTTTCGTTGCCTTCCTCATCGGACAATAAAATCCCGCTGACCACTCCTCCGCGCGGAAACCGCTTGCCCAAAACCAGGGGGTCGGGAAGAGGCGCCTCAATCCTGACCCTTTCTACGCCGTTTCCATCGACGACGACAAGCCCACGCACCGTGAGGACACCGCCTGCCGTGAAAGCGGTCTTCGACGGGACGCCGAGCACAGCCAGCGCGATAATCCCAAGGGTTAGGACGGACACCGATGCCGTCAATGCCCTAGTGAGCCGGCTGTTGCGAAGTTTCAGCTTCTCGATGGAATTCAGGATATTTTTAACGTCTTGGTCTTCCATATAATGACCTCCTCTGAAAGAATCCCTCTGTTTCAAAATACGGAAACGCACCCTGAAGGGTTGGACTAATGTATAACGACGTTTGCAATTTGTTTTGAAAGAAGAGCCATCTTGAACTCTCTTCGATCGGCAAGCCGAAAGACAGGAGGAATTTTACTACGATTGCTCAGAAGTTGCCGACTTTAGTTGACCCGGCCTTCTTAGCGCTTACCATAGCTTGACCGGCCAGAAGGGAAACATGAACGTCCAGTCGAGGACCGTCGAAATCAGGATATGAATCGCCAGATAAGCGGCGAAACCGACCAGCCAGTAAAGGATGAGCTTGCCGATTTTAGGCTTGAAGAAGAGGAGCGAGAGAAGGAGAAAGACGAGCGTCGGGAGCGAGTAGGACAAGGCCCCGGGCCAATAAAGCCCGGAGACGAAGAGTTTGCCCAGGAGATTGCTCGTCGCGGCGATTACCAGGGCTTGCCAAATCGGCAGGCGCTTGAGACGCAGCACGATCCGTTCCGCGAACAGGATCGTGAGGGCCATGAAGACGATGGAGAGCCCGAGCTGAAGAACGGGACTGACGTTCATGCTTTCTCCTCTTTGTAGGCGAGGCAGCCATGACCCATCCTAGCCGAACGGCGCGCCGGGGACAAGAGCCAGCCACGCCCGGCTCCCGCGAAGCCCCGATGAAGATCCCCATTAGATCCTCGCTGTTGGCGGTGTGGATGACCGCCAGAAAATTCCACTTTTGGCAGGGCCAGTTTTGGGGTTTGCCTAGAACTCTCACTTCACAGGTGGTACACTAAATAGAGGCGGGTCAATGCGGGATTTATTGAAACAAATCCAAGCCGCTATCAAATGATGGGACGACAGGAGGCAGGACTATGAGATTTTTCCGCGCGCCGAAGAGACTCCAAATCGCTCCGATTCTTATTTTGGCCCTGGCGCTATCTGTAACGTCCGTTCCTGCGTCCGGCGCCGGCCAAAGCACCGAAGACCTCTTGAAACGTCTCGAAAGCTCCGACCAACAAGTCCGGGACGCCGCCGTAGCCGCCTTGGCTAAATTCGGTCCCGGTGAACTGGACACGATATTCGTCAACGCTACCCTCATCCTCGCACCGCGATTCAAGCGGCTTACCGACGAGGGGAAAATGCCCCAAGACGATTCGGTCCTCGAGCGAATCACCGTCGATATCGCGCGAGCCTTGGCGGCCATGGGACCGGCCGCGGCCGAGGAACTGGCCAAGCGGGGGACCTCGGGCGAGATCAACCTCGAATCCGACCTCAGCCTCCGGGCCCTCAAAACCATGGGATCGCAGGCCCGAAAAGCGATTCCGATCCTCAAGGCAGCCCTCGCCTCCGAGAACCACAACATCCAATGGGGAGGCATGGTCGGCCTTGCCGCCGTGGACGGACCGGATTATCCAACCCTGAGAGCGGCCCTCCGCTCGCCGAACCCGGATATTCGAGCCCTGGCCGTCGCCGGATTCGGCAAAACGGGATCTCCCGCGGCCGTCGACATCGTCCTTGCGTCCCGCGACTCGGATATGGTCGTCGAGGACGCCCTCTTCATGGCCATGCGTGATCTGGGACCTCTCCTTGTTCCAAAAATTCCCGAGATCCTTGCTGTTGAAGACTTGGTATCCCGGGTCCCGTTTGACATGATGGGAGAGACCGCGGTGCCCCCCCTCAAGGATCTTCTCCTCAGGGGCCAGCGTCCGATTTGCGACCGGGCCGGCATCGCCCTCGCCCGGATGGGCGGGACGGCTTTGCCCGCCCTGACCGCTGCCCTTGGCCATCCCAACCCGGCCGTCCGACTCGCCGTCGTCTCCGCCCTATGGACCGTGAAGGGAAACAAGAAGTTCGTCGCCGAGAGTCTGGCCAGGGCCTGGAAAGATAACGATTCCGCCGTCCGGGAAGCCGCCTTGAATTCGCTGCAAATCAGTGGCGACGAAGGCCTAAGCCTCGTTCCGATATTCACGGCCGGACTCAAGAACCCTTCGGCGCCGGAGCGCATCCGATCCGCGATGGCATTCGCCAAATTGGGGCTGCACGCCCGGGACTCGGCCGGCGTCTTGATGGCCGCGCTGGCAGATTCCGATGGAGGAGTCCGCTCGGCGGCCGCCCAAGCCTTGGGCTTGGTCGGTCCGGATCCTACCCTTGCGGTTCCCAAGCTCATTCTCCTGGCCAAAGATCCGGACGCGGTGGTCCGTCAGGGGGCGATATTCGCCTTGGGAATCATGAGCGCGGCCCCCGAAATCCAGAAGGTCTTGTTTCAAACGGTCGAGGATTCCGATCCCCGAGTCGCTTCGGAAGCCGTGATGAGCCTTTGGGGATATGAGAGCACTTCCGCGGCGGCCAAGCCGATCCTTCTTCGCTCCTTGAAGTCGCCGCGTAAAGAATTTAAGCTGGCCGCGCTCAATGTCCTCTACAAATGGAATAGAGGTTTTCCGGAGGAAGCCAAACCGATCGTGGAAAAACTTCGGACCCAGGATCCCGATCAGGAAATCAAGGATTGGGCGGATGGAATCCTCCAACGGCCCGCGCCGGCTCCGGGCGCTCCGTTGTTTCCGCCTCCTCCCCCTCAGCCGCCGCCCGCGCCCATGTTCCGAAAATCAGGAGCGGTCCGGTAGTCATTATTGTATTTCTTTAGTATAAGGCGGGTCATTGTGGTAAAATGACTTCAAAGATCTTAAGCAGGGAGGAGGTTTTCATGCGTAGATCCATTGTTTTCATCACGGCCTTGATTCTGGCGCTTGCGTTCAGCGTCCAATCCGGCGCCCAATCGCCTGCACCGGGAGACAACCCCCAATACCGGCAAGGCGATCCCCGATTCCAGAGAAACGAGCCGATGCGCGGCGACCGACGCTCCTTCGTCGGCCAATTGAGCGTCGACCTCGTGCAACAGGCGGAATACCTGTCCCAGACGAGCTTTGACTATTTTATGGGCTGGAACGGGGTCATCTCCAACCAGGAGCAGGCCATTCTTTTCAAGTCCGAGGAGTTCGCCGCTGCCTGCCGCCTGTTCAGCAAACTGGCCCAGGCCCAGGGCAATTTTTTCCGCGCCGAATCCCTGCGGACTAACCTGTACAACGCCTCCCTCTATGTGGCGGCCTCGTTCCGCCAGCTCGAAGAACAGATGCGGCAGGGCGGGATGCAGGGCGACTTCAACAGGATGCGCCGCGACGGTCGGCCGTTCGAGCAGAGAATGAATCGCGGCGCGGCGGGGCCGCGCGGGCTGGGCGAATGTCGCCGCCTCCTCGACCGGATCGAGGGCGAATTCTCGTCCTGGCGGTAATTAGGAAGGAACCATGATTCGCTCCAGTTTTCGATTTTCGTTGATCGCCCTTATCGTCATAGGCTGCGCCCTTCCCGCGCTGCCCCAGCGCACCAAAGTGTCGACTCCCCAAGCGTCTAAAACCCAAGCCCAAGCGTCGACGTCTCAAGCGAAGACAAACCTGGCCCTCAACAAGAGGGTGTCGGCGTCGAGCTCGGACGAGCGGGGCAGCTGGGGGGCCCGTTTTCTTGTCGACGGACAGCGTGACGAAAAAGCCGGCTCTCGTGGCTGGGAGAGCTCGTCCGACACGAAACGAAACCATACCGAATGGGTCCAGATCGACCTCGGGGCAAGCGCCACCGTCGGCAGCGTCGATATTTATCCACGGAACGATCCCGCCCGCCTGGGCGAGGGCTTTCCCGTGGATTTCACTATCGAGACCTCCGCGGACGGCCAGACCTGGACGGTTGTCGTAAGAAAAACGAACTATGGAAAGCCGGGAAACGCAGTCCAGCACTTCGCCTTCAATGCGGTCGGTGCCCGATACGTGAGGGTTGTGGGAACGAACTTGCGGTATCTCGGAGCGGAAAACGCATACTATATGCAGTTCGCCGAAATCGAGGTCTATTCCGGGTCATAGGGATCATCCGGTTCGATTCGTCTATCTTCTAAATTTAATGGCTATGACTCTGGCTTTTCTTTCCCCGAGACCATACCCCCCGGCTCGCCTATCGCTCGTCTCCTTGATCCTTTCAATGAAAACGGCATCGGCCCCGATTTCCGCGGCCGTTTCTCGAATCTTGTGCATCATCTCACTCTCAGTCGTGAAATCTTCTTGGCCGGTAGCTCTAATTATCGCAAACTCAACAAACTGGCCCGGGATTTCTCTCTCATCAAAATAGATCTTAATATGAGCCCGATTTGTCGGAAAATATCTCTCTCCACCTGGATTAAGATATGTGACTTGCGTCGAGACGCACGCGACCAATAACAACAACAAGAAAGCTCCAACAAAAAATTTTGGGATTCTCATATGTCTCCCTCCTTTTATTTTGAGGTTACTATCAACAAAAATCTATGTCAAGCTTGGATTACTGAGACCTTGGCGCATTCAACGATAGTGATGCCGGCCCCGATATTTACGGGGGAGGGGAGCATAAACTTCTTTTTATCTTTCGGCCTCGAGCGAACAGAGGCTTTTTAGCTGATAAAGTAGGGATTGGATTCCGGGAAGGGATAAAGCAGTTCTAAAATAGCTATAAATGGCCCGCCGCTTTTCCCATATGAATCAAAGTTTTTCTTCGTTTTCCGTTTCGCACCCGTTCCCACGTTGACTTCGATTCGGAGGCGGCATATAAATTTAAGTAAGGTATCCAAATCTAAAGACAGCAGAAAAATGGGATCGCGTCCCATGAAAAAATGGAGGTAAAATGACGAGATCACGTTTTCTCGGGGTGAGTATGTTCATCATTGCGTCTCTTGCCTTCGTAACTAGCCTCGTGGTAACTCTTTCGGCTGATGTCGGAGATGTTACGGTGACGGCCAAGCCCGAGAGCTTCGCCGGCCAATGTCCGGTGACGATCAAGTTCACCGGTACGATCCAGGTTCTCAGTTACCCGATGAGCTTCAATTATCAATGGGAACGGAGCGACGGGGTCAAGGGCCAAGTTCGCGTCGTCCACGTTCCGAACGCCAAGACGAGAACCGTTACCGTGGTGGATTATTGGAAGGTCGGCAGCAAGGGCAAAAACCTAGAAGTCTGGGAGAAACTGTACGTCAATTGCGGCAATACCCACATTGTTGGGGGACCCGCCTCCTCCTCGATCAATTGCCGGTGAAAAATAGGCCGCATCATTTATAACTTCGTGTCTTGAGGGACCCTGACCTGCTTCCCGGACCCTGGCCCATTGGGAAGGCAATTTTTTTGCTGGAAAACTCACATTATAAATGGACCATTTTTGAGGGCTGAGGCCCCCCCTTGCATGGAACTACACCAGTCCGTATTCCTTCGCATTCACCGGTGACGACACCAGGACCTTGCGATCCGGGATGGCCTTCTGCAGGGCCTTGAGCTCGTCCTTGCCTTTCTCTAGGGGCAAGGCGATCTGTCCGCCTTCGACTGCTGAGCGGCAAATGGCGGCCATGATTTCCGCGCCCTTGTAGGCGCTGGCGAAGTTGCAGGGATGGATCTTGTCATGGTCCAGCCAGTCGGCCATATCTTGGATATAGGGCGGCATGTCGAGATCGTAATTCATGGCGCCTTCGCCGCTTTGGTAGCCGCCGCTCTTCGTCACCGCGCGCCAGCCGCCGTTGGTGAGCACCTCGGCGAACCCTTCTGTGCCCTGCGCTCCGACGCGGTTCTTGCCCCACCACTTTTCGACCTCGGGCTGGTCCGGGGCCCCGGCGCCGGTCTCGATATAGCCGCGCACGCCGTTGGCGAACTGGATGACCCCGGCGACATAGTCCGGAGACGAATGAAGATCGGCAAGCTTGCCGCGTCCTGCCGCCTGGCCCATGACCCACAGCGCTTCCGCCTCACCGTTGTACCAGCGCATGGAGTCGATCATGTGGGTCATCATATGCATCATCCAGCCGGTGGCGGTCCCGTACACCGTATGAATGCGGCCCAGCGCTCCACTGGCGATAATCTCCTTGATCTTGCGGTAGTGTGCGCCATAGCGGTGCTGATGGCTGACCACCACCTTGATCTTCGGTTTACGCTCCAGGAGCTTATTCATCTTCATCGCCTCCGCGCTGGAGAGCGCGATGGGCTTCTCGAACGCGATCAGCTTGGCGCGGCACTTGACGCCGATCTTGATCATCTCGAGTCGCAGGGTCGGCAGGGTGCAGAAACAGAACACGTCGGGTTTGAGGGAAGACGCCAGCGCGGCGGCATCGGTTCCAATCTCGGGGTTCCCGAGCAGGGGTGCGGCGGCTTCGCAGCGCGCCAGGTCAATATCGCAAATACCGACGACCTTGAATCGCGGGTTCGCATTGAACGCCGTGGCATGGTGCTTGCCGCGTTTGCCCATGCCGACAACGAGAACTCGATACGGATTAGCCATGATGACCCCCTGCTAGCAGTTCGTGTTCGGCATGCGGTCGGTACCCGTGCTCCCGCACCCCGCTACTCCCATACTCCGATACGTGTTTCTTTCAGCCCTTCTTGTCCCACTCCATCACTTTCTCGATGGTGTAGTCCACTTCTTCCGCGGTCAATTCCGCGAACATGGGCAGACTGACGCAGCTCGCCGCATTTCGCTCCGAGTTCCTCTGCTTGCCGCAGAGGCGCGCCTTCTTGCCCCACGGGAAACCTTCCTGCTGGTGGATGGCGATTGGATAGTGAACCTTCGCATCTACGCCGTTGTCGTTCAGGAACTTCAGCAGTTCGTCACGGAGCTCGGGCTTCTTGGTTTCAATGACGTAGAGATGATACACGTGCCGGTAGCCGGGCGCTTCGTACGGCAGAGTGAACCGCCTGGCGCGCTTCAGGCCTTCGTTATAGCAGGCGGCCCAGGCGCGGCGCTGGTCCGTCCAGGCCGTGATGTGCTTCAGCTTGGCGCTGAGGATGCCGGCGTGCAGATCGTCGAGGCGGCTGTTGAATCCGTAGCTGTGGTGGGAGCGCTTCTCCGAACCGTGATTGCGCAGCCGGCGCACCGCGCGGTCGATTTCCGGATTGTTCGAGGCGACGGCGCCACTGTCGCCGAACGTGCCGAGGTTCTTCTGGATGATGAAGCTCGTCGTCACGGCGTCGCTCAACTCGCCTTGCTTGAAGTCCGGGCCGCAGCCGTCGATACCCTGTGCGTTGTCTTCGATGACGAACAGCTTGTGCCGGTCGGCGATGGCCCGAATGGCGCGCATGTCGGCGCATTGGCCGTAGAGATGGACCGGGATGATGGCCTTGGTCTTCTTGGTGATGGCCTTCTCGATCTTCTTGGGATCGATGTTCCGGGTCTTGGGATCGCAATCAACGAACACAACCTTGGCCCCCGCCACCCAGCACGCTTCGGCGGTGGCAAAGAAGGTGTTGGTTGTCGTGATGCATTCATCGCCGGGACCCACGCCGAGCGCCATGAGGGTCAGCCAGATCGCGTCGGTGCCGTTGCCCACGCCGATGGCGTACTTCGTTCCGAAATAGGCCGCGAGCTCCTTCTCGAACCGGCTCAACATGGGACCCATGACGTACTGGCCGCTTTCGAGCACCTCCGCGATGTTCTTGTCGATCTCTCCCTTGATGTTGTGATATTGCCGCACGTGACCATAGAACGGTACCTGCATTGCCTCTCTCCTTAATTGTTCCTATAACCTACCGGGGCAGGAACCGGTCCAGTCGCCCCTTCACATCGTCCCGGAACTTATCAATGTAACCCAGGACATACTCGGCTATGTCGAGTTTGTCATTCTCCACGACCGGCGTCAAATCCATGGCAAAGATCGAATGTTGAGCCGTGTCCACGCCGTGGCTTTCCAGGTACGTGGCATTGGACCGCCATCGTCCCAACGTGGCCAGGTCGTAGCGTTTGCC
Source organism: Candidatus Aminicenantota bacterium (assembly GCA_003141555.1). Classification (GTDB taxonomy): domain Bacteria; phylum Acidobacteriota; class Aminicenantia; order Aminicenantales; family UBA4085; genus FEN-413. Next base: position 223,179 of record PLMN01000023.1, on the reverse strand, counting down.
GCCCGCGATTTGAGAGTCGAATACGCCCAGCAGGGCGGCAGCCATATGCTCCGCACCGGTCGCATCCATCACTTTCTTGTCTCTGTCCGGCAGCCAATCCAGGTTCCTCCAGATCTCCACGCCGTACACCTTCTTCGGCCGATGGGCTGCGGGCAGTCCACGCAAGACGGTGATGACCTTGCCGGCCACGCCGATATGAGTGTCGTGTTTGTCCGCCAGGTTGTGCGTATAGACCACGGATGGCCGCGCCGCCAGCATAATGTCCCGCAGGTCGTCCGTCACATCCCGATTCCGAGGATCCTTCAACGCCGCGCTCGGGTACTTGAGCTGGATCATGGCGCTATATCGGCCGATCGAAGCGGCGGTTCTTTGCTCCTGCCAGCGTACGACCTGCATTTCCTCATTCGTATAGCCGGCATACGCGCCGGCCCGCGGACTGCCGGAGCCGTCCGTGCAGGTGACGCCCGTAAACCACTGTTCCTTGGAGTAGAAGCACTCCAGGATGCCGCGAAAGCCGAGGATTTCGATATCATCCTGGTGCGCGCCGACTCCGATCTGCGTCGTCCGTTTCAACGCCTCGTCGGCGGGCTTCCCGTCCGGCACGAATGTTTCCGCTATCGGAATTCGGAACTTCATGGTGCACGTCCTTTCAGTTCAACTTTGGTAGGCTGGCGGCGGGGTTCACCGTCTCGACGGCGAACGTCTTGTCGTAGGCCCTCTGCATGATTTCGACGTCGGGCCCCCGTTCACCCTTCGCGGTATATGCTTTCTTCAGATACCGGCCGATGGGCTCGGGACCGGAGAAGTAGATCTTCCAGCCGCCGCGCGACCAGAGCAGGAATTTAATGTGCCGCTCCACAAACCGGAGCGTATCGGTATCGAGATCCGAACCCGGGGCGAGAACATCGACGTCGCCGCGGCAGATGTGGCCGTCTTCGCGCTCAATGGCAATCGCAACCTTGACTGCGGCCCCAGCCTTCTTCACCGCCGCCCGGTAGCTTCGGTTGGCCAGCACGGCCGGCACAAAGCCCCGGTCCAGCGGCGCCTTGGTCTTCGGAGACACGTCCAGCAGTGACTTCAGGGGATAAGAATTTGCTTTTACGCCCCTCCCGACATTCCTTCTTAAAAGGCTCGGCATCAATACTTCCCTTTGCATATAAAAGGTAATATTGACATGCCACCACTTAGTGTACCACCCGGGAAGTGAAAGTTCCACCTTCCTTCATTTTACAACGAATGGCTGTGAATTATTTCTAAGCGCTAGATCAAATATCAGGATATCCCCCAATAGATGGGCCCGAATCGATCTAAGTTATATTTTCTTTGGAAATATTTTTCTAACCTAAAAAATGGACCAATCCAGGGTTCAGGTCACGGAATGTGGACTCCCGGCGGTCCGTCGTGTTATTAATTGAAAATCATCATGCGCCGAAGCGTAAATCTTTTCGCCGGGAGCGTCTCTGTTCCATCCCGGCATTGATGAGGCTATCTACCATGGCAAGAACGCGGATCGTCATCGTCCTGGCCGCCTTAATGTTCACAGTTCCCCGCTCATTCACGGGACCCGGGCAGGTCCAAACCGCCGGGGGAGGGGACCAGTTCCTCGACGGGATCGGCGAAACCGCCCTCGTCGCCCGCTACGTCTTCAACGGCAACGCGGAGGACAGGTCGCGGAACAACCTGCACGCGGCCTTGCGCGGGGACGGGGCCGCTTTCGTTCAGGATCCCAGGTTTGGCCAGAACGTCCTCCAGCTTTTCGGCAGGGCCTCCGGAGACGCGAACCGCCTGTACATCGGACGCGCGCAGAGCGATTCCGAACCCACCCTCAACGCCCGGGTGCGAGACGTCCGCATCTACCGCATCGCTTTGACGGAGCCGCAGGTGGCCGCGATCCGGAACAACGCCCTGGCGGGCCTCCCCGGCGGAGGCGCCGCGGGACGGGCTTCCGCCCCCCCGCCCGTCCTCGAGCCCGTACTGTATACGGCCGTCCCGTTGGAGAGCGTCTCCGACATCGAGGCCGAGACGATCGTCGGCCACCTCCCCCGGCTGCCGAAGACCATCCCCGCCGTCTATCAGGGCAAGGTCAAGGGGCCGGAAGTCCGCGTGGTGTGGCCGGCCCCGAAAGACAACTCCCAGGTGCTCGAGCCTGGCACCTACACCGTTACCGGCAAAGTCCCCGGCTCCTCGTTCCAGCCCAAAGCCGCGGTGACCGTAAAGGCTGCCGCGAAGATCCCTCCGGGTCCGACCCGCCTGATCGAGCCCTTCCCGCTCGGCCAAGTCGTCCTGGACCGGGACACCCGGGGGCGGGACACGCCGTTCATCAAGAACCGGGACAAGTTCCTCCGCGGCCTGGCGGCGACCGATCCGGACCGCTTCCTCTACAATTTCCGGGATGCCTTCGGCCAGAAGCAGCCCGAGGGCGTCAAGCCGCTCGGCGGATGGGACAGCCAGACGACCCGCCTGCGTGGCCACGCGACGGGCCACTATCTCTCGGCTATCGCCCAGGCCTATGCCGGCACGACCTACGATGAGGCTCTGCGGGCGGAATTTCTCCGGAAGATGAACACTCTCATCGACACGCTCTACGACCTCTCCCGGAAATCGGGCAGGCCCGCGCAGGAAGGGGGGCCGTTCAACGCCGATCCGACGACCGTCCCGCCGGGCCCCGGCCGGGCCGGCTATGATTCCAACCTCCGGGCCGAGGCCATCCGGACCGATTACTGGAACTGGGGCAGGGGATTCATCAGCGCCTACCCCCCCGACCAGTTCATCATGCTCGAGCAAGGCGCTACGTACGGAACCCAGGACAGCCAGATCTGGGCCCCGTACTACACCCTCCACAAGCTCCTCGCCGGCCTGCTGGACTGCTACGAGGTCGGCGGCAACGGAAAGGCCCTGGAGATCGCCAGGGACATGGCCGGCTGGGTCCATGCCCGGCTCAAAGTCCTCCCGACCGAAACCCGTATCAGCATGTGGAACCGGTACATCGCCGGGGAGTATGGCGGGATGAACGAGGTCCTGGCCCGCCTCTACCGGCTCACCGGCGAGCCGTCCTTCCTCGAGACGGCCAAGCTGTTCGACAACATCAACTTCTTCTTCGGCAACGCCGAGCACGATCACGGCCTGGCCAAAAACGTCGACACGATCCGCGGCAAGCACGCCAACCAGCACATCCCTCAGATCATCGGGGCGCTGGAAACCTTCCGCGACACGCGGGAGCTCCCGTATTACCGGATCGCCGACAATTTCTGGCACATGGTGACCGGTAGCTACATGTACAGCATCGGCGGCGTCGCCGGGGCGCGCAACCCGAACAACGCCGAGTGCTTCACCGCCGAGCCCGATACGCTGTTCGAGAACGGCTTCGCCGCCGGCGGGCAGTGCGAGACCTGCGCCACCTACAATCTCCTGAAGCTGGACCGCCAGCTCTTTCTGTCCGACCCGGACGCCGCGTATATGGACCACTACGAGCGGGGCCTCTACAACCACATCCTGGCCTCCGTGGCGGAGAACGATCCGGGCAACACGTACCACGTCCCGCTCAATCCCGGCGCGCGGAAACAGTTCGACAACGCCGACATGAGCGGTTTCAGCTGCTGCAACGGCACCGCCCTCGAAAGCAACACCAAGCTCCAGGACACCATCTACTTCAGGAGCGGCGACCAGCGGGCCCTCTACGTCAACCTCTTCGTGCCGTCCACCCTGAGCTGGACCGAACGGAAAACGGTCGTCCGGCAGCGGACCGATTTCCCCTACGCCGACACCACCCGGCTTGAGATCGAAGGCGGCGGCCGCTTCGACATCAAGGTCCGCGTGCCGCGCTGGGCCGTCCGCGGGTTCTTCGTCGCGATCAACGGCCGCCGGCAATCGGTCAGGGCCGTGCCCGGAACCTACCTCACTCTGAGCCGGAACTGGCGCGACAAGGACGCGATCGAGATCCGGATGCCGCTCGGCTTCTCCCTGGACCCCGTCATGGACCGGCCCAACCTCGCCAGCCTCTTCTACGGTCCGGTCCTGCTGGCGGCGGAGGAATCCGGTCCGCGGACCGATTGGCGCCCCGTCACCCTCGATATCGGCGACATCGGGCGGTCCATCAGCGGCGATCCCGGGGCCCTTCGGTTCAGCGCCGGCGACGCGGCCCTGAAGCCTTTCTACGAGACGTATGGGCGGTATTCGGCGTATTTGGCGGTCACTTTGAAAGCGGTCACTTTGAAATAGGAGGCGTGGTTGCCCCTGTAGGAGATCAGCCCATGAAAACTGAATTCCCTCGTCGCGATTTCCTCAAGGCCGCCCCGCTGGCAGCCTACGCACTGGCCCGAACGGCCAAAGGCCAAGGCCTTGCCGAGAGTCGCCGCCGTCAGATCCCCTTGGGCGCGAAAATGCAAATGCCGACGCCTGCGTCGAGGATCAAGATCGAGCCTTTCAATTACCAAGGCGTTCGGCTTCGGCCCAGCCGCTGGCAACAGCAATATCAGTCCGCCCGCGACTATTATTTCGGCGTCTCGGACGACGACATTTTGTACGGCTACCGCAGAGCCGCCGGCGTGAACGCGCCGGGGAAACCCCTTGGCGGCTGGTGCGCGCAGAACAGCGACACCGTCTTCGGACAGTGGCTCAGCGGCATGTCCCGTTTCGCCAAGGCAACCGATGACGGCGACATGAGGGACAAAGTCATCCGGTTGTTTGCGGAATGGGCGAAGACGGTGAAACCCGACGGCGATTGCGGCATGCGACATTACCCCTTCGAAAAGCTCGTCGGCGGCCTGGTGGATATGCAGCTCTTTGCCGGCTATCCCGAGACCACGGCGATGCTGGAGAAAGTCACCGATTGGGCGGCCAAGAACTTCAACCGCGATCGCTTGCCCGCAGGGCCGGTTCCTTGGGCCATGCATTCCGGCCGCCCCGGCGAATGGTATACGGTCGGCGAAAATTCCTACCGCGCCTACCAGCTGACCGGCAATTCCCTGCACAAGGATTTCGCAGAGACTTGGCTGTATAACGATTATTGGAATAAGTTCGCCGGCACGGCGGCCCCACTGAATGCCCACAGCGTCCATGCCTACAGCCATGTCAATTCCTTCAGCAGCGCCGCCATGGCCTATGCCGTCACCGGCGAAGAGAAATTTCTGCGGATTATCAAGAATGCCTACGACTTTCTGCAGAGCTCCCAATGCTACGCCACGGGCGGATTCGGTCCGGTCGAACGCATCATGCCCCCCGGGGGGATGCTCGGCAAGGCGCTGGACTACCACCAGAATTCCTGTGAAACGCCCTGTTGCTCATGGGCGGCTTTCAAGCTGGCGCGCTACTTGACCCAGTTCACCGGCGAAGCGCGCTACGGCGATTGGATCGAACGCCTGATGTACAACGGCATCGGGGGCATCCTCTGGATCAAAGACTCCGGCCGGCATTTCTATTACGCGGATTACCGGGTGGCGGGCGGCGTTAAGGTCTATGCCCGCGAGGTTTACACCTGCTGTTCGGGCAGCTATATCCAAGCCGTCTCCGATTTCCCGAATCAGATCTATTACAGGGACTCGACCAGCTTGTATGTCAGTCTGTATCTTTCATCGGAAGTCAGCTGGATCGGCCCCGGGGGCGAAATCAAGGTCACCCAGGAAACGGAGTACCCGGAGTCCGAGACGAGCACCTTCACCGTAAAGCCATCGCAAAGCACGGCGTTTGCTCTCAAGTTCCGCGTGCCCGGGTGGTCGAACAACATGACGGTCCGCGTGAACGGAGCGGCAACCGACGTGCCGTGCAAGCCCGGCACTTGGGCCGTGGTCCAGCGAACGTGGGCCCCCGGCGACAAGGCAGAAATCCGTATTCCTCTCCGGTTCCGGTTCTCGGCGGTGGATCCGCAGCATCCCCATCGCCTCGCCGTGGTCCGCGGGCCGGTGGTGATGGTGCAGGAGGGCAATGCCCACGAACCCATCTTCAAGCTGCCGGAGACGGACGAAGAGCTCAACATATGGCTGACCCCGGATCGCCCGCGCGGTTTCTTTGGCATGCACCCCTCGGACGGCACGGTCGTCCAGGCGAAATTCCTCCCCTTTTACGCCGCGATCGAATCTCTTGCCTACCGGATGTATTTTGATAACGACAAGCTTCCGTTCATTCTATGGTAAGCCGTCGCCGCGATCCGAACCCCAGATCTCGGCCCATGGGAAGGGAATTTCTTGTTGAAAGATGACTTAAGGAGGCTATCATGAAAGCCATTGCCATAAACGGCAGCCCCAGGCCGGGTGGGAACACGGAGATCATGCTCAAGAAAGTGCTCGGACCATTGGAGGCGGCCGGCTGGAGCGCAGAATACCTCAGGATAGGCAGCCATCCGGTCAGAGGCTGCATGGCCTGCTTCAAGTGCTTTGAGCAGAAGAACATGAGATGCGCAATGGGAAACGACGGGATGAACGACTATCTGGAGAAGATTTACCCGGCCGACGCGATCATCCTCGGCTCTCCGACCTATTTCGCCGATGTCAGTGCGGAGATGAAAGCCCTGCTCGACCGTTGCGGCATGGTCTCGCTGGCGAACGGTGGAGTGCTCAAAGGGAAGATTGGCGCGGCGGTCGTGGCCAGTCGTCGCGGCGGCGCCACCCACGTATTCGACACGATCAACCACATGTTCCTCATGTCGTCCATGATCGTACCGGGCTCCATCTACTGGAACATGGGCATGGGCCTTGGCAAGGGAGAGGTGCTTAAGGATGAGGAGTCGATGCGAAACATGACGCATCTTGGGCTGACCGTAGCTTGGCTCGGGAAAGCCATAGCCTCCTCTCCGGATCAATTCCCTATGCCGCCGAGCGGAGGAGGGCCTTAGCGACCTCAGCCAGCCGGGCCATGGCCCTCCCCGGGACTTGCGTTTCGCTTCCCGGCCGCGCTCCGCAGATCTGGACCGGATACACCTCCGCGAATCCGCACATGTCGAATGTCCGCCGGTGCCGGGCCAGGACAGCGGCATAAGTCTGCTCATCGGGATTGCCCTGCGTCAGGATGAAGACGAGCTTTTTTCCGGGAGCGAGGCGTCCCGATTTGGGATTCGTTCTAAAATCCGGGCCGAGGAAAGAGTAGAATCGATCAAACAGCCCCTTGGCCTGGGAGCTGACCTCGCCCATAAAGATCGGCGCGGATATGATGACCACGTCGGACTCCCGAATTTCCTTCAGGACCGGGGTAAGGCCGTCCTGGGCGATGCAGACGTCGGACGTGGTTTTGCAGGTCAGACACGCCTGACAGCCGCGGTAAGTGAGCTCGTTGAGCTCGAAAGTCCTGGCCTTCGTGCCGTGATGTCCAAGTAGGCCGAGAAGCGCCTTTTCGATCGAACCGCCGTATCCATGGGGCTTCGGACTGCCGATGATGTTCGTGATCTTCATTCCTGTCCTCCGTGTCAAGGTACCGGACACGCGGCGAAGGCTTGTTTCACGATCCGCGAGTCGTGTGTCCGGACCGCCAACTTTACTCCCTCTCGAGACGGATTTTCAAGTCCGCTCCGTTTCCAACATATCAACGGAAATCTCTAAATTCAGCTTTGCCGCTTATTTCATATTTCTCCGAATGGGTAGAATGAATCAAGGAAGTTCCCATGGCTCTTGACCGAGACGGACCGAACCGCGGATCCTGATCAATTCGGAAGGCAATTTTATCGCTTTGCACCGTATCCTCGAGGGGAATGAGAAGAAACGCTTAAACGCGCTTGATTCTGACGATCGGCCCATCACTGGCGTCCCGTCCGCTCAATGGCCAAATGGCTCAAGTAGATCAATTTGCAGTTGATTTCGAGCGCCTCTGCGGGTCCGGCGGCCGGCACATCGGTCTTGAAGCTCCGGGTCAGCCGATGATCGAAAATGGCCAGCGGGAACCCCTCCCGGAACTTCGTCACGACGATATTGAAGTTCGCCGGAGTGGAAGGGGTCAGCTCGGGGCCCAGGAAGGCATAGTCCATGTGGTACTGGGACATCTCTACGCGCGGATCGGAGGATTTCCTGCCGTAGATCCTTACAAAATCCTCCGCTTGGAGCGTCTCCGGAGCGGTTTTTTCGGTGACCCGGCGCATGATAGGAATGCCACCCGACAGCACCGTCGCCACCACGTTGAGTTTCCTTTTTGTGGTTGGGGTTTTTGCCCGCGTGGTGCTCGGCACCCTTCCCTTTAATATCAGGAATGCGTCGCCTGCCTCGACTTTGACTTCCCCGCCCCGCCTGTCCCAGAAGGCCGCCTCTTTCTCTCCGGATCTCATGGCGTGTGCCATGAAGCTGGCCGTGCGGCTTCGAAGCTCGGAATCCGCGCACACGAAAGCCGTGAGTCCCGCATCCCTCAGGCTCTGAGCTATCGAGTCCGCTGTGTCGGCGTTGGGGTAGGAGGCGATGATTCTTGGAATCTCTCCGGCGAGCCGAAGGCGCGTGTCAACGATCTCTTTGCCGACCAGGGAGGCCACTTTCTTCAAGAGGTCCTCGCCGAGCGTTTTCGGGGGAACGAGGACGACATAGACCAAGTCGTGTTGATCCCATGGCCCCTCTCCCAACTTGCTCTTCAGGCTATTTCTCGATTCTGCTGATTGGGAAAATACTAGCACCGCCATGGGGGCCAGTCAATGAAGGCCGTAGGCCTGACCTGCCCCTCTAGGAAATCGGTGACAGTATACTCATTTCCCAATTTCCCGTAGCTTTGGGGAATAGAAAATGCGGAAATCAGGTTACTGTCACCGATTTTGTATTCTGGCGCGGAACTGCTATAATAGCGGCGTCCGGCCTCTATGCAGGATATGGGGGCGAACGGATTCGACGGAGATTTTGAGGCGAAGGCTGCATGCCGAGATCCCATCTCTCTCGTAAAACGGTGGAAACAAGTAAGTGCAGAACCACTGCCCTTAGCTGCCTGATAGAAAGGCATGCCGTTTCTCAGGTTCACTCCTGCGGTTCTTGAGAAGCGTCGACACAGCAGGATAGCGGACCGGGTCGGCCACGAGCCCGGCGAGCGAAACAACATCGGGGCTGGCGACGCGGGCTCCCCGCCTCTTCGGGTCCCACGGAGCGAGATTAATGAAGGGGCTATGCATGTAGACGCCTTCCGCTGAAGGTCTTCGGACGCGGGTTCGATTCCCGCCGCCTCCATTTTTTTATCTTTTTGAGAGTTGCCGACATGACGCACAGATGCGTAGCTTCTGCTCAGGGCTTTGCCGTTCTCCTGGCGGCGGCCCTCGTCGTAGCGGCTGGGGCCGTCCCGGCGCGCGCCGAAACGGCCGTGCCAGCGCGAAACGAGGCGTTCGCTGCCGGTACGGCAAAGGCCGCTACCGGGACTGCGGAAGCCGCCGACCAGAAAACCATCGTCATCGACCCCGGTCACGGCGGCCTCGACGTCGGGGCGAAGGGCAAGTTCGGCAATCTGGAAAAGACCGTCGACCTGGCCATCAGCCTCAAGCTCAAGACCCTCATCGAACAGAACATGGCCTACCGCGTCCTCCTGACGCGGGACAAGGACATCGACGTCTCCCTCGAAAACCGCTCCGCCCTAGCCAACAACAACAACGCAGTGGTGTTCATCAGCATCCACGCCAACGGCTCGTTCCGCACGGCGACCGGCGCCGAGACGTTCTATATGAGCCTGACCGACCTCGACGAGGAGACGCGCAAGCTGGCGTATCTCGAGAACAACTCCTCCCAGCTCGAGACGCGCATCTCCGACGACGGCAAGGACGCGGTCAAGATGATCCTCTGGGACATGGCCCAGGCTTCCTACATCAAGCAGAGCGCCAGCCTGGCCGAGGCGATCCAGCGCGAGCTGCCCGCCCTCCTGACCACGGAGGGGCGGCCGTCCCGCTCCCTCGCCGTCGAAAACCGGGGGATCAAGCAGGCCCGCTTCAAAGTCCTCACCGGCGTCGCCTGCCCGGCGGTGCTCGTCGAGGTCGCCTTCATGTCGAACCCCGAAGAGGAACAAAAGCTCATCGACGAAGACTTCCAGACGAGCGTGGCCCACGCGATCTACCGCGGCCTCGTGAGCTACATGAGGACGGCCGGGTCGCGGCCGCCCGCTCCGGCGCCTTCGCCCGCCCCTCTCCCATGAAAACCCAAAAGACCGCGCTCGTCGCCGGGCTGCTGATCGTCCTCGCGGTCCTCGTGGCCGTCCTCTTCCGGTCCGGGGGGCGCGAAGTCATCCGGAAATCCGCGCCGGCCGCAGCGGGCCCCCCCGCGCCCTCTCCCGATGCGTCCGCGCCCAAGCCCACCCTGAAGGTGAGCGTTTTCTTCGTCCGCCCGTCCGACGGCCTGCTCGTTCCCGAGGAGCGCGAGATCCCCGTTTCGGATTCGCTCGTCCAGGAGACCGAAGCGTTCATCGCCGAGCTCATCAAGGGCCCGACCGGCGATCTGGCCGCGGCCATCCCCCGCGAAACGAAGCTCGGCCGCGTCTATATCACCAAGGAGGGTACGGCCTACGTTGATTTCTCCCGCGAGCTGATCGAAAATCACCCGTCCGGTACAACGGCCGAGCTTTCCACCGTCTACGCCGTCGTCGACGGCCTGGCCTTCAACTTCAAGGACGTCAAGAAAGTCTTCATCCTCGTCGACGGCGAGGAGCGCGAGACCCTCGCCGGCCACATCGGCCTCGACCGGCCGTTCTCGCCCGACTACTCGCTGATCGGCAAGAAGTAAATGTCCCAGGTCGCCATCGTCGGGTATCCGAACGCCGGGAAATCCACCCTGTTCAATCGCCTCCTGCGCCAGAAGCGTTCGCTCGTCCACGCCCTGCCGGGGATGACCCGCGACCGCGTCGCCGCGCCCTGCGTCCTCCAAGGCAAGGCCTTCGAGCTCGTGGACACCGGCGGGTTCCTCGACTCGGAAGCCGAGCCGCTCTCGGCCCAGGTCAAGGACATCGCCTGGGGGGCCGCCAAGGCGGCCGACCTGGTCGTCCTCCTTCTCGACGGAAGGAACAACCTTCTTCCCGCGGAGCTCGAGCTGTATCGCGCCCTGAAGAAGCTCGACAAACCTCTCCTTGTGGCCGTGAACAAGATCGACGGCGAAGGCCAGATGAGCGGGCTCGGCGATTTCTACAGGCTGGGGGAGAAGCGGCTGTTTTTCATCTCGGCCGAACACAAAATCGGGCTGGCCGACCTGGAGGAGGCGATCGCCGATGCGCTCCCCGAGGAAGCGAGAAATGCTCCTTTGCCGCGTCCGCCGCTCAAAATCGCCCTCATCGGGCGGACGAACGTCGGGAAGTCCTCGCTTGCCAACCGTCTCTGCGGCGAGGAGCGCTTCCTGGTCAGCGAGATGCCCGGCACGACGCGCGACAGTGCCGACATCCTCATCCGGCGCGGGGACAAGTCCTATCTCCTCGTGGACATGGCGGGCATCCGGAAGCTGAACCGCGTCTCGGACGAGCGGGAGAGCGCGGGTGTCATCAAGGCCCGAAAGAACATCCCCTTGGCCGACGTCCTCTGCCTGGTGCTCGACGCCGGCGAGTTTCCCACGCACCAGGACGCAGGCGTGGCCAAGCTGGCCTTCGAGTCCGGGAAACCCCTCCTCATCGCCCTCAATAAATGGGACCTGTTGCAGGAGGATGCGGCCAACATCGCCCGGGCGGCCAAGGTCCTCTTCGCCCGCCTGGATTTCATTTCCTATGCTCCCCTGGTCACGGTCTCGGCCCTGACCGGGATGCGGACGAACAGGATCTTCGAGATGGCCGAAAAAGTCCACAGGAACGGGCAGAAGATGATGCCCACGGCCCGGCTGAACAAGTTCCTGGAGGAGGCCCAGGTGGCTCGCGGCCCCGTCACCAAGCTCGGCCGGCGGATCCGGATCAAGTACATGACTCAGCATGGGGTCCTTCCCCCGACGTTCATCCTGTTCGGCAACGCCAAGAGCGGGCTGGCCCCGGCTTACGAGAAGTTCTTCGTCCAGAAGCTGCGCGAGGCGTTCGATTTGTGGGGGACGCCGATCAAGCTGGTGCTGAAGTGACACGGGGGCTAAAATGGGGGGCGGGAAATGGGGACACAGAACGCTAGTTTACTGTCAGCAAATAGCATTTATGGTTCTGTGTCCCCTTTTCCCACTGTGTCCCCGTTTTAGCCCCCGTGTCATCCCGAGCCCTGGGCGAGGGATCCCCTCTTGGCCGGAGGAGGTCCCTCGCTTCGCTCGGGATGACATCTTTCCCCTTTTTCAGACGAAATGTTGACTTTTCTTCCTTAATCGGCTATAAAATTATTTTATCGAACATACGTCGATATATCTGACCAGCCAGGATATCGGAGGAGGTAGAGATGTCCCGTCAACGCACACCTTTTGTGCTCATCGGAATTCTCATGCTTGCCGTAGCCTTCGCGTCCGTCGGCTGCGACAAGCTGAACGTCAAGAAGCTCCAGGCGAATTACTACTTCAATAAGGCCAACCAGCTCTTCCGCGACGCCAAGTACAGCAAGGCGATCGTCGAATACGAGAACGCCCTATCTAAAAACCCCAATCTGATGGAGGCCTACCGCTTCCTCGGGGAATGCTACAAGAACCTCTACCTGCCCGGCAAGAAGAGCGCCGACAACGAAGAAAAGGCGACAAAGGCCCTCGACGCCCTGAAGAAGGCCATGGAGATGGATCCGAACAACAAGGACATCATCTATTCCCTTGGCGACATGTACGACAAGATGCACAACTTCGACGAGGCCGAGAAGATGTACCTCAAGATCATCGACCTCGAGCCGGCCAACATGAACAACTACTACGTCATCGCCGAGTTCTACAAGCGATACGCCGGAGACAAGAAGGAGCTGAAAACCAAGGCCGAGGACATGTACCTGCGGCGCATCGAGACCGACCCCGAGAACGTCCAGGGCTACGCCTATATGGCCAACTACTACGACCAGCTCAACGTCGCCGACAACAAGGACAAGTTCGACCGGGCCCTGACCTACCACCTGAGGCGTCTGCAGATCGACCCGAACTCCGCCGAGATCTACTACACGATCGGGGTCAACCGGTTCAACAAGGCCTTCCAACTCCAGAACTTCCTCAGTCAAGCCGAGCGCGAATCGCTGGGGGCCGAATCCGAGAAGGACCTCTTAAAGGCCATCGACCTCGACAAGAACCTGGCCGAGTCATACGCCTATCTGAAGATCCTTTATACTAACGTCCAAGCCAAAATCTACCCTGAGCGCGAGAGCCACTACCTCGAGCTCGCCAACCAGTTCGGCGCCAAGTGGGAAGAAGCCAAGAAGCGGCAGGTCGAAAAGATGAAGCTCGAGAAGGAGCTCAAGAACACCGCCGGGACGACCCAGCGGTAACGATACGGAATTCGGTGACACGATGTGCCGAATTCGGTGACACGAACCCAATTCAAGAGAATTGGGATCGCGTCACCGAAATCGGCGCGTCACCGAATTCCGGGGGGCATCCTCAGCGAAGCCAGGGACGTCCCCTCGAGAGTTGGAAATACGGTATTTTCCGGGTGATGGCCTCGCCCCCGCGTGAGAGCGCGGGGACTCGCAAAGGTGGATGGGTTCCATCCCGTTGTGCATGTCCCGGTTGACTTTACGGGCATAATTTAGTATCTTATTGCATCGTCTGAATTTAAACTCTACCTGAGACAAAGTTTAAATAATTTTGACTTCGAGGTACCCGAGGATGAAGACTTTTGTCCCAAAAAAGGACGACATCGAGAAGAAGTGGTGGGTGGTGAACGCCGAGGGCAAGATCCTCGGGCGGCTGGCCACCGAAGTCGCGGTCCTGCTCCGCGGAAAGAACAAGCCCCAGTTCGCCCCGTTCCTCGATACGGGCGATTTCGTCATCGTGATCAACGCCGAGAAGATCGCCGTGACCGGGCGGAAAATGGCCAAAAAGGAATACTACAATCATTCCCAGTATCCGGGCGGACTCAAGACCACGATCCTTGAAGATATGATGGCCAAGAAGCCCGAGGAAGCGATCAAACGGGCCGTCTGGGGGATGATCCCCAAGGGGCCGCTCGGCCGGGCCGTATACAAAAAGCTCAAGGTTTACCGCGGCCCCGAGCACCCGCACGAGGCCCAGAATCCCCAGGAATACAAGTTCTAAGCCAAGGAGGCCCTTTGAGTCTAATTCAATACTACGGCACCGGGAAGCGCAAATCGTCGATCGCCAGGGTTTTTCTCCGCACTGGGAAAGGCGAGATCACGCTGTTCGTCAATAAACGCACCCGCAACTTCGAGGATTACTTCAGCCTCGAGTCCTACAAGCTGACGGTTCGGCAGCCTCTGATGCTGACCGAGACCGAGAGCAAGTTCGACATCTTCCTCCGGGTCGAGGGCGGCGGCGTGCGGGCCCAGGCCGACGCCATCCGCCTGGGAATCTCCCGCGCCCTGCTCGAGTTCAACCGCGAGCTCAAACCCGCCCTGAAGGCGGCCGGCCTCCTGACGCGGGACTCCCGCATCAAGGAACGCAAGAAGTACGGATTGCTCGGCGCCCGCAAAGCCCCGCAGTATCACAAACGGTAACGAGAACGGAGGAATGACCGTGGTTTCAGTATCCATGAAAGAGCTGTTGGAAGCCGGCGTCCATTTCGGCCACCAGACCAAGCGGTGGAACCCGAAGATGAAGGAGTTCATCTACGGCCAGCGGAACGGCATTTACATCATCGACCTGCAAAAGACGATCAAAGTCTTCAAGGACGCCCTCCAGTTCGTCAAGACCCTGTCGGAAAACGGCAAGGACGTCCTGTTCGTCGGCACCAAGAAGCAGGCCCAGGACATCGTCCGCGACGCGGCCTTGAAATCCGAGTCGAGCTACGTCAACCAGCGCTGGCTGGGCGGGCTGCTGACCAACTTCAAGGTCATCCGGGGCAGCATCGAGAAGCTCATCGAGCTCGAGGAGATGCGCGAGGACGGCCGCTGGGACCTCATGACCAAGAAGGAGCAATCCAAGCTCGAGAAGGTCTACCGGAAGCTGTCGAAGAACCTGGGCGGGATCAAGAACCTGCACGGCACCCCCGGGGCCATGTTCGTCATCGACTCCTCCAAGGAGGAGATCGCGATCTCCGAAGGCCAGAAGATGAACCTGCCGATCATCGCCATCGTCGACACCAACGGCGATCCCGAAAACCTCACCTACCCGATCCCGGGCAACGACGACGCCGTCCGGGCGATCGAGCTGTTCGCGGGCAAGATGGCCGAGGCGATCCTCGAGGGCAAGAAGAGCCGGCTCGAAAAGAGCATGCTCGAGAGCAAGAAGGCCGAGACGGCCGAGGAGCCGCCGGCGGAGGGCGGCGCGGCCTGATAATAAGGAGATCTCATGGAAGTTACCGCTGAAAAAGTCAAGGAATTGCGCGAGCTCACCGGCATCGGAATGATGGAGTGCAAGAACGCCCTCTCGGAAACCGACTGCAACCTCGAGAAGGCGATCGAGTTCCTGCGCAAGAAGGGCTATGCCCGGGCCCAGGAGAAGGCCGGGCGTGAGGCGAAGGAAGGCCTGGTGGGCTCTTACATCCATGCCACCGGCAAGATCGGCGTCCTGGTCGAGATCAACTGCGAGTCCGACTTCGTCGCCCTCACCGATGAGTTCAAGGAGCTCGTCAAGGCCATCGCCATGCACATCGCGGCCGCCAACCCGCTCTATATCGGTCCCGAGCAGATCCCGGCCGACATCGTCGATAAGGAAAAGGAGATCATCCGCGAGCAGCTCAAGGACTCCAAGAAGCCGGCCGAGATCATCGAGAAGATCGTCACCGGCAAGCTGGGCAAGTTCTACGAGGAGGTCTGCCTCCTCGAGCAGCCGTACATCCGGGACGACAAGATGAAGGTCAAGGACCTGGTCACCAATTTCATCGCCAAGTTCAAAGAAAACGTCAAGGTCTCGCGCTTCACGCGCTACGAGATCAAGAAATAGGACCGCGACCATGGCCGCGCCGAAGCCCGCCTTCCAACGGATCCTGCTGAAGCTGTCGGGCGAGTCGCTCCTCGGCAAGCTGGCCAACGGAATCGATGTCGCGACCGCCCGGACGATCGCCCAGGAGATCAAGGACGTCCACGCCCTGGGCGTCGAGATCGCGATCATGATGGGGGGCGGCAACATCATCCGCGGCCAGCGCGTCACGTCCGAGGGGTTGGAGCGCGTCGCCGCCGACCAGATGGGCCTCCTGGCCACGGTCATGAACGGGATCGCCCTCCAGGACGCCCTCGAGAAGCTGGGGGTGGTCACCCGCCACATGTCCGCGGTCGAGATCAAGGCCATCGCCGAGCCTTTCATCCGGCGGCGGGCCATCCGCCACCTGGAGAAGGGCCGGGTCGTCATTTTTACGGCCGGCCTGGGCAGCCCTTACTTTACGACCGACACCGCGGCGGCCCTGCGGGCCCTGGAGATCAAGGCCCAGGTCATCCTCAAAGCCACCAAGGTCGACGGCGTTTATACGGCCGATCCCATGACGGATCCGGGGGCCAAGCGCTTCGCCAAGATCCGCTGCATCGACGTCCTCAAAAGGGGCCTCAAGGTCATGGACGCGACGGCCATCTCCCTCTGCAAGGACAACGATCTTCCGATCATCGTCTTCAACCTCCGCAAACGGGGCAACATCAAGCGGGCCGTCTTGGGCGAGGACATCGGGACGCGGGTCTACTGAGAGGCTTCCCATGGTCAGAGACGTCCTGAAGGATCTCGAGAAGAAGATGAAGGGCTCCCTGGAGCACTTCCGGAAAGAGCTGAGCCGGCTCCGGACCGGCCGGGCGAACCTCGGCATCTTCGAGGACATCAAGGTGGACTATTACGGCGTCGCGACGCCGGTCAATCAGATGGCTAAGATCGGCGTTCCGGACCCGAGCCTGATCACGGTCCAGCCGTACGACGCCTCCCTCCTCGAGGCTATCGACAAGGCGGTCAAGGCCGCGGGGCTGGGGCTGAACCCGCTCAACGACGGCAAGGTCCTCAAGATCCCCATCCCGCCCCTCGACGAGGAACGGCGGCGGGAGATCGTCAAGGGCGTCAAGAAGATGCTCGAGGACGAGAAGACCGCCCTGCGCAACATGCGCCGCGAAACCAAGGAATTCATCGAGGAGCTCGAGAACGAAAAGGAGATCTCCGAGGACGACAAGTTCAAGGGCCTCGAGGAGCTCCAGAAAATTACCGACGACTTCACCAAGAAAATCGAAGACGTCGCGACCGCCAAAGAAAAAGAGATCATGCAGGGCTGATGCCCTCGGGCGAGGGGGCGGCGCTGCGGGTCCTGTCGCCGACCAGCCCCACCGACCTCGCTCATCACCCTTTCGAATTGACTCCCTCTTTGCCCTGTGATAGTTTTTTCCCCATCCGGGTCACAGGGAGGAAGCCGCCATGGTGGAACCCATCCAATTCACGCTCAACGGCAAGCCCGTCCGGCTCGAGGTCGACGGCGAACGGATGCTCCTCTGGGTGCTTCGGACCGAGCTCGGCCTGACCGGGGCGAAATACGGTTGCGGGGAGGGCTTTTGCGGGGCGTGCACGGTGATCGTGGACGGCGAGCCGGTGAGGTCCTGCCAGGCCCCGATCAAGACCGTCCGGGGCAAGGGCATCCTTACGATTGAGGGCCTGGAGCGGGACGGCAAGCTCCACCCGATCCAGGAGGCATTCATCAAGCACGAAGCGATGCAATGCGGCTTCTGCACGTCGGGCATGATCCTCACCGCGTACGCCCTTCTCGCGAAAAACCCGCGGCCGACCGAGAAGGACATCCGCGACGGCCTCGAGGACAACCTCTGCCGCTGCGGCACTCATACCCGCGTCATCCAGGCGGTGCTCACTGCGGCCGCGGAGATGAAAAGGGCGGTGCAAAGATGAGCGGCGATAATTATCCCGACGGGGACAGGAACGAGGTCAATCCGACAGGCGCCCTCCGCCGCCGTGACTTCCTGAAAACGCTCGGCGGGGGGCTGATCGTCGTCGCGACGCTCCCTCTGGCCGGCGAGGGGCTCCTCCAGGAGCAGCAGGCCCGGCGCGGCGGCCAGAGCGCTCCTGCGGATTTCAACGCCTACCTGCGCGTGGGTGAAGACGGGCGCGTGACCTGCTACACGGGCAAGATCGAGCAGGGCCAGGGGGCGATGACCGTCCTGCCGCTGATGCTGGCCGAAGAGCTCGAGGTGGCGCCGTCGACCGTGGACTTGGTCCTCGGCGACACCGACCTCTGCCCCTACGATGGAGGGACGGTCGGCTCGCAATGCGTCCGCATCTTCGGGCCTCTCCTGAGGGCGGCCGCGGCCGAGGCGCGGGTCGTTCTCGTCGAAATGGCCTCGGAGAAGCTGAACGTGCCTGTCGAGCGCCTTAGGGTGAAGGACGGGGCTGTCTACGACTTAGCCAAGCCGGAGACGAAAGTCACATACGCCCAACTCGTCCAGGGGAAGAGGATCGAGCGGCACGCCGCCGCGAAGCCTCCCCTCAAAGCCCCGGCGGATTTCAAGGTGATGGGTTGGCCCGCGCCCCGGCGCGACGCGCGCGAGAAAGCCACGGGCCGGGCTAAATACGCCGGCGACATCCGGGTCCCCGGAATGCTCTATGCCTCCATCCTCCGGCCGCCCGCCCATGGGGCGAAGCTCAAGACGATCGATGCGAGCTCGGCCGAAGCGGTGGCCGGCGTGCGAGTCGTCCGGGACGGAGACCTCGTCGCCGCGCTCCATGAGCAGCCCGACGTCGCCTTGGCCGCCGCGGCGAAGATCAAGGCGGCTTACGACCCCTCTCCGTCCGTGCTTGACGACAAGAACATTTTCGATCATCTGATCAAGAACGCGGCGCCCGGCCGGGCGGTGGCTCAGGGTGGCGATCTCGCCGAAGGGGCCAAGCTGGCGGCGACTACGATCGAGTCCACATTCCTGAACAGCTATGTCGCCCACGCCTCGATCGAGACGCACGCCGCCCTGGTCGAGCCCAAGGACGGGAAGGCCACGGCCTGGGTCTCCACCCAGGCCCCGTTCCGGGCCAAGGAGGACGTCGCCTCGGCCCTCGGCATTCCTTCCAAGGACGTCCATGTGATCGAACCGTACGTCGGAGGCGGCTTCGGCGGCAAAAGCGGGAATCCGCAGGCCGTCCAAGCCGCGAAGCTGGCCAAGATCACCGGCAAGCCCGTCCAGGTGATGCGGACGCGTGCCGACGAATTCTTCCTCGACACCTTCCGGCCGGCCGCCGTCGTGAACATCAAGTCGGGACTGGCGGCCGACGGCAAGATCGTCTTCTGGGATTATGAGGTTCTGTTCGCCGGCGAGCGGAGCTCCCAGCAATTCTACGCCATTCCCCACCACCGGACCGTCGTCCGGGGCGATACGTTCGGGGGCGGGGGCACTACCGGAGCGCACCCGTTCGGGACCGGCGCCTGGCGCGGTCCGGGAAGCAATACGAACATCTACGCCCGGGAAAGCCAAATCGATATCCTGGCCGCGAAGGCGGGGATCGATCCGGTGGAATTCCGGCTGCTGAACCTGAGCGACGAGCGGATGAAGCGCGTGGTCCGGATCGGGGCGGACAAGTTCGGCTGGAAGCCGGCCAAGGCCCCGAGCGGCCGGGGTACCGGTTTCGCCTGCGCCGAGTATCTCGGGACCTATCTCTCGGCCGCGGCCGAAGTCGCCGTTGACAAGGCGACGGGGAAGGTCAAGGTCATCCGGATGCTCTGCGCCCACGACTCGGGAGTGACGGTGAATCCCGACGGGGCGGTCCTTCAGATCGAGGGCTGCTTCACCATGGGGCTCGGCGCCGCGTTTGCCGAGGAAGTCCATTTCAAGAACGGCGAGGTGAAGGACCTCAATTTCGATACGTACCAGATCCCGCGCTTCTCCTGGCTGCCCAAGATCGAGGCGGTCCTCGTCGAATCGCCCCAGTTCCCGATCTCCGGCGTCGGCGAGCCGGCGATCACGATCACCCAGGCCGTGCTGGCCAACGCGGTCTTCGACGCCTGCGGCGCGCGCCTGTTCCGGCTCCCGATGACGCCCGAACGCATCCGCGAGGTGCTGCCGAAATAAAGGGCGGCGGGGACTCAGCCTTTGATCAATGAATGTTATGGCGAGGGCGAAAAAGGGGACACAGAGCGCCGAGCTACGATCAGCATAAGAAAAGCGGGGTTCTGTGACCCCTTTTTCAAAGGATAGGATCATGCGCAAAACGGTAGCTTTCGCTTTTGCCTTATGCTTTGCCTTAGGCGCGGCCTCAGCGTCCGCCTCGGCGGCGTCTCCCCAGACAACTGTCCCGGTCCCGCCCCTCGCGGGCCGGGTCAACGACCTCGCCCATCTGCTCGATGCGGCGGATGCGGCGGCCCTCGAGGCGAGGCTCGCGGACTACGAAAAAACGACCGGCAACCAGCTCGTGCTGCTCACGGTCCCGACGCTCGGCGGCTTCCCGCTCGAGGAGTACTCGTTGAAGGTCGCCGAGGCGTGGAAGCTCGGCCGGAAGGGCGTAAGCAACGGCGTCCTGCTGTTCGTCGCCAAGGAGGAGCGTAAAATCCGGATCGAGGTCGGCTACGGGCTCGAGCCCTCGCTGACCGATGCCGTGACGTCCTTCATCATCTCCGACAAGATGACCCCGGCCTTCCGGGATGAGGATTACAAGGGCGGGATCACGGCCGCCTTCGAGGCGATGATGCAGGCGGCCGAGGGGAAGCTCGACATGAAGGAAGCAAGCGGCGGCGGACCGAGACAGCTGCCTCTCGCCCTCTTCATCCTGTTGGCGCTGCTCGGCTACGGGTTCATGGGGCTGATCACCTATTTCAGCCTTTTCATGAAAGGCGCGGGCGTGATTTTCTATATCATGCTTTTCGCGGGGTATGGTCTTGCCGGGTCGGCCCTGAACACCCGGGGCACGAAGATCGGATACGGCCTGTTCTTCCTGTTCGCCTTCGGATTCCCCGTGGCGAAAATCGTCGTCGGCAAGACGGCCTTCGGCCAGAAGAAGATCAAGAAATTCGAGGCGATGCAAGTCTCGCACGTGAGCTCGGGAACCTATCACTCGAGCGGCAGCCACTCCTCGTTCCACAGCTCGTCGTCGGGCGGCGGCGGCGGATTTTCGGGCGGAGGGGGGAGCTTCGGCGGCGGAGGGGCGAGCGGCGGCTGGTAGGCCGCGGTCGGCGCCACCCCCCGGGAACGACCTCAAGCCGCGGGGGACTGTGGTTCGGTCACTGCGGACGGCGGCAGGGGCTTGCGCTGAAACCAGTTCTCCATCGTCCCGAACTTCGTCCGGAAGGCAGTTCCCCAACCCATGATGCTCAGGACCCCGATGATCAGGAAGCCTAGAAAAGGAACGAAGCCGACGAGGCCGATCACGAGCGCGCCGAGCAGGGCGGCGCCGACGGGCGTGACTTTCCCGCGGCCGAGGGCGTGCGACAGCGCCTCTCCGACGAGGAAGAAGACGGCCACCCGGCCGAAGACCTTGATCAGGAACCCGCCGAGGGCCAGACCGATCAGGATCGGAATGCCGATGAGGACCAGGCAGAGGACGGCCGCGATCACGACGGCGGTCACGAACAGGAAATAGGCCGCGATCCCGATGCCGAGCGTGGGCCAGGGCGCTTTCCGCATCTGGTCCGCGGCGGCCGCGACCTGCTTCGGGTAGATCGAGGCCACGATCAGGCCGAGCAGGATCCAGAGGACGAGGTTGACGACCTTGAAGAAAAGGAGGACCGGCCAGAAGGACAGGGAAAAAATCCCCTTGAATCCTTCGCCGAAGATCTTGGAGGTCAGCTCCGAGATCCGGAAATTGACCGTGTCGCCGGTCACCTGGGCTCCCGGCTCCTTTTCGAGCGAGCCGCCCAGGCGGACGAGATCGCCCCGGATCACGGCGGTCTCCTTGAGCACGATCCGGGCGCCGAAGCCGACCACCGCCTCCCCGACTTCGCCGCTGATCGTGATCGTCCCGCCGAACGACAGGACGCTCTTGCGGACCTTGCCCTGGACGTCGATGTCGCCCCCGAAGCTCACCACGCTATCCCGGGTTTCCCCCGGCAGGACGACGATCGTGTCGTGATAGCTCACGGCATCCCTCTTCTGGGCCGCGGCGAAGGCGAGGCCTCCGGCCATGACCAGCAGGGCGATGATCGCCGACAGTCCGGCGAGACCGTTTCTATTCTTCATGATCTTTCTCCATGGGGTTTTCTCCGCCACAAGGCGAAGCCGGCGCCGGCCAGAACCAGCGCCGCGGCCAGGCAGGCGAGCCGGACTTCGGGGCCGATGAGCGAGGTGAGCACCCTGAACCCTTCGAAAAGCTGGATCAGGAGCCTGCCTAGGACCCTCGCCGCGACGGCCGCGTAGGCCACGGACCTGGCCAGGAATGAGGTCAGGCCCTGGATATCGGCCCACAGGAACCGGCCCGATGCGCGCGCGAGCTCCGGCAGGCTCGCCCCGGTGAGGAGCATCCCTCCGGCTCCGGCCAGGGCGAGGACGACGAAGGCCGCCGCCCAGGCTGCCGGACGAAGGAAGACCGGCTTCCGGGCCGCCTCAAGGGGCTTTCCCAGAGGCAGCCTGGCGGCGACCGAGGCCGCGAAATCGTCCGGGATATCGATAAGCGCCAGCCCGTCCGCGGCTTCGGCGAGGAGCCGCCGTTCGGCGACGGCCGCGCGGCAGCCGCCGCATCCCGCCAGGTGAGCCTCGAGGGCAAGGCGCTCCGGCTCGGGGAGATCGCCGTCGAGGTAGGCGTAGATCCGGTCCGGCGTGAGGCAGCTCATGGCCGCTCCTCCAGCATGTTCTTCAGCATCTCCTTGGCCTGAAAGACCCGGTTCTTGACCGTTCCGACCGGAATCCCCTTGATCTCAGCCATCTCTTCGTAGCTCAGCCCGTTCACGTGCCGCCAGACGAACAGCTCGCGGAGCGAGACGGGCAGCCGGCCGATCGCCGCGTCGAGCCTGCTCCGCAGCTCGCGGAGCTCATACTGGCGGGCGACCGACGGCTCGTCGGCCGCGACCTGGACCGGCCGATCCTCCTCGCCGTCCTCCGGGCTCCGGTCGAGGGATACGGTCGGGATCTTCTTCTTGCGCCAGTAATCGATCATGTAGTTCGAGGCGACCTTGAACAGCCAGGTGCTGAACTTGAACTGGGGACGGTACGAGGCGAGGCCGGCGTAGACCTTGAGGAACACGTCCTGGCTGATGTCGAGGGCCAATTCCCGCTCGCGGACCATCCTTCCGACGTAGTTCACGATGGGCTGCTGGTAGCGCCGGACGATCATTTCAAATGCTCCCCCGTCGCCCTGGAGGGCGCGGCGGATAAGGTCTTGGTCATCGTTCATCGAGGACTCATCGTCCCCACGGAATTATACGAACCCGGCCCCAAAAAGTTTATTTTTTCCGGGGCCCCGGGTCGTCGATGATCTCGCATCCCGGGGGGATCTTGATTTCGAAGGCGTCTTTGGCCAACCGAGGGTTGGCCTTGAACCGGCTGAAGGCGTATTCGGTCTTGTTGCCCATCCAATCGAACCGGATGACCCTGCGGACCATCCAGTCGGCGGAATCAATCTCCAGGAGGAGGTATTGGGTCTCATTCTCCTCTTTAGGCGTCAGCTTCGCCTGGACGGCGCCCGGCGCGGCCCCCGGGAAGGGGCTATCCTCGATCTCGAATCCCTCGGCCAGGCGCGCTTTTCCCGTCAGCAATCCCCGGATGTCGGAAGGAGACTGCTCCTCGGGCACCCGTTGCCGGATGAGCTGATTGTCCTCGAGAATGAACTGCAGGAACAGGCCGGCCTTATAAACATAGGTTTTGGGGTCCGCGCCCTCGTACTCCCAGCGCATCATGTCCGGCTTCTGGACGAGCAAGCGGCCTTTTTCCCGGAGCGGCCTGGCCATCGAGGCTAGGAATGACGACTGGTCGAAATCCGCCTGGAACGAATTCAGGGAAGCCAGGGTTTTTTCGAGACGGACGACGGCGGCTTTCGCCGTCGCGGTAGCGGCGAAAAGCCCCGCTGCTATTCCGGCCACGCATAAGATGAGCGCAGCCGCCGCGGCTAGGATGACCCCCGCCCCGTCGAATCTCGATCCCGCGCGTTTCATGTCCGCCGAATTATAACATAGATTTTTGCCGTGATGGCCGGGCCGGCTTGCCGCCGCCCGGGCGGCGGGGCGGGCGTGTTTACCCGGGTCAGGATTTCGGATATCATGCGGGCGATGGCCCTCAAAGAACGGCTCCGCTGGTGGTTCATCGACCACCTCGGCCGGCCGATCGTCCGGCTCTGGATCAAGACCAACCGCTTTACGCTTCTCGGGAAGGAAGCCTATACGCGCGTCCGCACGTCCGGCAAGCCGGTCGTCTTCCTCGTCTGGCACGGCAAGATCTTCCTCGTGCCCTATTTTTTCCGCAAGCGTGGGATCATGCCCCTGATCAGCCCGTCGCGCGACGGCGAGATCCCGGCCCGGATCATGGACGGCTGGGGGTACAAGATCCTTCGCGGATCGGGGACGCACTTCGTCCGGAACGCCTGGCTGGAGATGAAGAAGGAGCTCGAAGCAGGTGGGGAGGTGATCATCGTCCCCGACGGCCCGCGCGGGCCCGACCGGACGTTCAAGCCGGGAGCGATCAGGCTGGCCACCGAAACGGGCGCGGTGCTCGTCCCGTTCTCGTTCACCGCGACGCGGCGCCGGATCCTGCACAGCTGGGACCGCTTCCTTTTGCCCCTGCCCTTCGGCCGGATCACGGCCGCCTACGGCGAGCCCATCGAAATCGCCCGGGGCCTCTCGGCCGACGGCCAGGAGAAGGAGCGCGCCCGCCTCGAAGCGCTTCTCCGGGAGTTCGACGCGACGATCGATCGGCTGGCGGCGTCGCCTTGACTTTTCCCCCGAAAGCCGATAAAAGAAAGCCATCCGTCATCCCGGAGGGAATTATGAATAAGCGCATGATTTTCGTCCTTGTTGCGGCCTTTTTCGCCTTGTCGGCGGGATTCGCCTTCGCCCAGAGCGTGGACGAGCACCTGAAGAAGGGCGATGAGTATTACACCCAGCTCGACAACGCCAAGGCCATGGAAGAATACCTGGCCGCCGTTCAGGCCGACCCGAACAATTACGAAGCGGCCTGGAAGGCCTGCCGGGCCATGCTCGACATCGGCGAACTCACTGACATCAAGACCAAGGAAGGCGAGGCCAAGCAGAAGAAGTACTATAAGGATTCGGAGGCTTACGGCCGCAAGGCGGTCGCCCTTAATCCGAACGACACCTGGGGCCACTTCTACCTCTCGGCCGCCCTGGGCCAATATGGGCTCCTCCTCGGCAAGAAGGAGCAGATCGCCATGTCCCGGGAGGTCAAGACCGAGATCGAGAAGGCCATCCAGCTCGACCCGAACAACGACCTGGCTTACCACGCCCTCGGCCGCTGGCACCGCGCGATCGCCGAAATCGGCGGGGCCAAGCGGCTGTTCGGCAGCATCTTCTTCGGGAGCATCCCCAAAGGCTCGTTCGAGGAGTCCGCGGCCGCCCTTAAGAAAGCGACCGAGCTGAAACCCGAGTTCATCGAGCACCACCTCCAGCTCGCCCGGACCTACATGGAGATGGACAAATACAAAGAGGCCGTGGACGAGTACCAGAAGGCGATCGACCTGCCCGCCGCGACGGCCAAGGATCCGGACTACAAGAAGGAAGCCGCAACCGAGATCGTCAAGGCCAAGAAGAAGGCCAAGTAAAGGATGACCCGGCGCCACCCGCCGGGCTCAGCGGACGCGCGCGGAGGGCTTGTAAGCCGAGGCGGCGAGGGCAGGCTTTGCAGTCCTCGCCGCGACAGGCGTTTTATAGGAGTTCGCGGCGAGGGCGTCGACGATGCCCCAGCCGTAGTCGTTATTCGGGGCGGCCGCGTTCCCGGCCGTGTTCATGAGGGCGTTCCGGACCTGGATCGGCGTCCAGTCGGGGTGCGCCTCGAGGAGAAGGGCGGCTACGCCCGCCACGAGGGGCGTGGCATAGGACGTCCCCGAGCCCGTCACGTAGGTATCGCTCCCATCCTTCGCCGTGGCCGCAACCAGGTTGGAGACTCCCCAGGCGCAGACTTCGGGCTTGATCCGGCCGTCGGCCGTCGGGCCGGGCGAGCTGAAGGAGGCGATCTTCCCGGCCGAATCCACCGCCCCGACGGCGATCACGCCGGGACCGTCGGCCGGGGCGATGATGTGGGCCCAGGCGTTGCGCCGCTCGTTGCCCGCGGCGTTGACCACGACCACGCCCAGGCTGACCGCCCTGTTGGCGGCCTTCGTCGTGACCGCGGTCTTCCCGTCCATGTCGGCGAACGTGTACCAGTCCGTGTAGCCGAGCGAGGACGAGACGACCTCGGCCCCGAGCGATTCGGCCCATTCGATGCCCGCGGCCCAGTAGTCCTCCTCGATGGGTGTTTCGGACGTCCCGACCTCGGTCTTCCCGAGCAGGATGTCCGCTCCGAAGGCCGGGCCGGCCATCGTCCCGAACTTGAACCCGCCGAGGAGCGACCAAGTGGCGGTCCCATGGGCGTCCGAATAGTCGTTCGGGTCGGTCGCATTCTGTCGGACGTCGCCGTCCCCGAAGACGAAGTCCCATTGGCGGATGAGGCGCGCCAGGCGGAAGACCTCGTGGTCCCAGCGGCACCCGACGTCGAGCAGGCAGACGACGACGCCCCGCCCGCTCAATCCCTGGAGGTGGAGCGTCGGGACGTTGATCTGATTGAGCTGGGCGAACGCCGCTCCGTAGATGGGGTTCCGGGTTGCGGCAAGAGTCGTCGGGGCTTGTCTTTGGGAGATATCCGTTTCCGGAATATCAGGTGTTTCTCCCCGGCGGAAGCCGCGGACAACGTCGAGATGATCCACGCCGTCGAGCTCGGCCAGCGACCAGACCGCGTCGGGCGCGGCATCGACGCTCAGTGCGTTGAGCCAGCGCGATACGGTCCGGACGCGCATCGCCCTGGCCCGGACCTGGTCGGTATAGTCGGTCCGGACCGGGAGATCTTCGAAATCGACAAGATTCCCGTCGGCCCTGACCTTTGCGCGCCGCCATTGGGCGTGGGCGCTGAGCTCCTGCCGCCTGTCGGCCAGGGCCGTTCGAAGGGCTCCGCCGCCGGTTATACCTTTGTCGCCGAAATAGACCCAGACGTGGAGAAGACCGCCCTGTTCCGTGGCGCTCCCAGCGCGCACCCCAGCGCAATCCGAAACGGAAGCTACCGGGGCGACCAGAGTCGCCGAAGCGGCCGTCATCGCCTTGAGCAGGTCGGGCGAAAGCTTGGACCGGCCGTCGGGCCTCAAGGGCAGTCCGGCCAGCAGGATCAGGGCTGCGGCGGCCGCAACCCCGGCGAGCGTGCGACGGCTCAAACCTCGGCTCCGAAGCCTTCCGAGAAGACCTGGGCCTCGAACGTCTCGATCTTGGCGCCCGTCTTCCAGGCGTTCGGCGGCAGCCCGGCCTTCAGGCAGCCGTGACGGAGATAGGTCTCGAGGTCCCAGCCGTATTCCTCGGGGACCTGGGGGAGGAGCAGGCCCGAATGTCGTCCTTGGGAGATGATGAGGCCGTGCCTCCCGACTTCGATGTCCTTAATGCCGGCGATGACTTTGGGAAGGGTCAGGACCGAGATCTCGATATTGAGGCGCGCCAGATCCTCCGGGCCGATCGGGTCGAAGCGGGAGTCCTGGGTCGCCGCGGCGACGGCCATCTCGGCCACGGCTTCGACCAGGGGCTTGTAGGGCAGGGGGTATCCGATGCAGCCGCGGAGCTCCCCGCCGACCTTCAGGGTGACGAACGCGCCCCGTTTGGCCAAGAGCATCGGGTCCTTCGTCGCGGGCTTGACCGCCGGCCGGGAGGCTGAAACGGCCGCGGCGACGGAGTCCCGCGCCAAGCCGAGGAGGGTGGTCTTTTGGGCGTCGTCCAGGAATTCGCTCATCGCGGCCTCCGGTATCCGGGCCGCTTCCGCGGCGGCTCGTCATGAATGAGGGCGATCGGCGCCGTCGTGAACCGGCCGTCGTAATCGACGGCGAACGCGCGATAAGCGCCGCTCTTCGATTTGCCCCGGCCGATTTCGAGGAGGAGTCGCCCGCAGGCGAGAGGCTGGAGGAACGGCCTCCGAACCGCCGGCCCCGTCCCGGCGACGAAAAAGCCGATGATCCTTCCCCCGAAGATTTCGTTGAGGGCGGGGAAATTCCCGGGCCCGGGCTTGAAGCCGGAGGGCGCGGGAAAGACCGATTCGACGAAGAAGCGTCCGGCCCGCTTGTGGCCGATGAGGAGGCCGGACACGCTTTTCGCCCCGGGAAATTCGGTCAGAGCGCGAAGAGCGCGGCCTGCGTCCGCGGAGAGAAAAGCGTCCACGGGAGGATTATAGCATTTTTGTCATCCGGCGAGTCCCGTCGGCGGGAGATTTTACTCCAGCGACCCGACCGCCTTCTCCACGTCCTCGAGGATCTCGCCCGACTCGACCAGGGCCTTCATGATGTTGTGATCGGCGTTGAGAGGCCTGTCGACGTCGAGGTGGGAGACGTGGCGGCGGATGGCGGTTTTCGCCGCCCGGACGCCGATGCCGGGGGTGAACTCGCGGAAATCGAGGCCCTGGGCCGCGGCCATGAATTCGATCCCGAGGACGCCGTAGGCGTTGTCCAGGATCTGGAGGTTCTTGAGGGCGGTGTTCATGCCCATCGAGACGAAATCCTCCTGGTCGGCGGCCGCGGGGATGGACTGGATCGAGGCCGGCGCGGACAGGATCCGCTGCTCGACGATCAGGGTGTCGGCCGTGTACTGGCTGAGCATCATGCCCGAGAACATGCCGGCCCCCTTCGTCAGGAAGGACGGCAGGCCGACGCTCAAGGCCGGGTTGGTCAGCCGGTTGAGGCGGCGTTCGCTGAGGACGCAGACCATGGTCACGGCCGCGCTGATCATGTCCATGGGCAGGGCCACGGGCGAGCCCTGGAAATTGGCCCCGGTCAGGGTCAGCTTGTGCTCGGGGAGGAAGATCGGGTTGTCGGCGACGCCGTTGAGCTCGATCTCGACCTGCTTGCGGGCGTAAGCCACGGCGTCATGGGCCGCGCCGATGACCTGGGGCGTGGAGCGCATCGAATAGGCGTCCTGGACCTTGGTTTTGATCTTGCCGGCCGCCAGGTCGCTGCCCTGGATGCACTTCATGATGGCCAGGGCCGACCGGACCGCGCCCGGGAAGCCGCGTTCCCGGTGGAGCCGGACGTCGTAGGGTTTGAGGTTGGCGATCAGGGCCTCGAGCGACATGGAGCAGGCGATCTCGGCCTGCTTGAGCCAGCGGTTGATGTCGAAGAGCTCGAGGGCGCTGATGGAGGTCAGGAGGTTCGAGCCGTTGATCGCGGCCAGGCCGTCGCGCGCCTGGAGCCCGGGGATGGGAATGCCGGCCTTCTCGAGCGCTTTGTGCCCGGGCAGCCGCTCGCCCTGGTAGAACGCCTCGCCTTCGCCCATGAGGAGGAGCGCGATCTGGGACATGGGGGCCAGGTCGCCGCAGGCGCCCACCGAGCCCTTCTGGCAGACGACGGGCGTGACGCCCTGGTTGAGCATCGCGGCCAGGGTCAGGGTGATCTCGGGGCGGCAGCCTGAACGGCCCTTGGCATGGACATTGATCCGGCTGGCCATCGCCGCCCGGACGTGCTCGATGGGCGCGGGTTCGCCGATGCCCGCGGCGTGGTTGTAGATGAGATATTTCTGGAAGTCCTTGACCTGCTCGTCGGTCAGGACGACCTCGGAGAATTCGCCGATGCCGGTGTTGACCCCGTACATGATCTCGTGGGCCTGGACCTTTTCCTCGAGCATCGCCCGGCAAAGCTTGATGCGCTCCAGGGCTTCCGGATGGAGCTCGACCTTTTCGCCCTGCCGAGCGACAGCGGCGAGCTGCTCGATGGTGAGATGCGTTCCGTCAAGAATGATGGCCATGGATATCCTCCCGAATAAAGGACAACTATCATAGCAGAATTGGGGCGGGGGTCAACTTGCGTCGCTACCTGCTGCGGGTCCTGTCGCCGACCAGCCCCACCGGCCTCGCTCATCACCCTGACGAGGGTCCCATTCGCTTCGGCCGGCGGGGCGCCCCGGTCGGCGCCACCCGCTTAGCTGCGCTCCGCCTTGGGCTCCGGAGGCTTATTTTTTTACGGCCCAGACGATGATGGCGTTGCCCCGCTGGAAGAAGAGGAGTTTGTCCAGGCGCGAGATCAGCCAGAGGACCGGATAGACGACCTTGTAGAGCTTGAAGGCCTTGCCCTGGGTCGCGAACTCGTCCGCGGTCGAGGGCCGGATGTGGCCGTCGCGGAGCTTGGCCTCGGGCTTCTTGGAGAGGAAATTCACATAGACCGCGTTCAGGAGGAGCTCGAGGAGCTCGGTGAAGAAGCGGGCATAAGTCCGGTGGGCGGTCAGGCGCAGGCCGGCGCCCGACAGCTTGGCTTCGAGGTCCTCGAGGGTGTAGCCTTCGCGCTTGTGGCCGTAGAATTCCATCTTCAGCCCGACCCAGGGCCGGATCTTCTGGAGGAGGAAGAGCGGACCCGTATGGGGCGTCACGAGGACGAGCCGGCCGCCCGGCTTCAGCGTCCGGGCGATCTCGGCCAGGGTCAGGTCGTCGTCATCCACATGTTCGAGGTAGTCGAGGCAGACGACCTGGTCGAAGGCCGCGCCTCGGAAGGGGAGGGCTTTTTCGCCCATCTGGACCAGGTGCGTCCCGAGCAGGGCCTGGCTGGATTTCAGGTTGACGAAGTCGAGGTCGGTGCTGACCCACCAGCCGCCCTTCTTCCGGAGGAAGTGGCTGAGGATGCCCTGGGCGCAGCCGAGGTCGAGGAGGACATCGGCCGGGCCGACGTCGATCCGCTTTTCGATCAGGCGGATCTTTTCCTTCTTCTTCAGCGACCGCTTGACGATCTGGAGCTGCCAGGGCGCGAGGTCCATGGCCGGGATTATAGCATAACGCGTCCGCCCCCGCCGCCGGTTGACTTGCCCCGAAGCTTCGCATTAAGATGGCGCCAGGGGAGAGCGATGAGATACGAGACCATCGTCGTCGGGGCGCTCGAGACCAACTGCTATCTCGTGGTTTGCGAAGCCACGCGCGAATGCGCCGTGATTGATCCCGGCGCCGACCACGAGCTGATCTTCCTTGCGATCGCCGAGGGGGAGCTCAAGCCCGTCCTCCTCATCAATACCCACGGTCACGTGGACCACACCGGGGCGAACCGGGACGTGAAGGAGCATTTCGGGACCCCGATCCTGATCCACGCCGCGGATGCCCCGATGCTGGGCAAGATCCAGGAGCTCGAGCTCAGCCTGTTCCTCGCGGCCAAGGACTCTCCGCCCGCGGACAGGACGCTCAAGGACGGGGACGTGATCCGGATCGGCCGCGGCCAGCTCCGCGTGCTCCACACGCCGGGCCATTCCCCGGGCAGTATCAGCCTCCTGGGCGACGGGTTCGTCCTGTCGGGCGACACGCTCTTCATGGAGGGCGTGGGCCGGACCGACCTGCCGGGCGGCTCGCGGCCTCAGCTCGTGAAGTCGATCCGCGAGAAGCTCA
Organism: Candidatus Aminicenantota bacterium; assembly: GCA_003141555.1. GTDB lineage: Bacteria > Acidobacteriota > Aminicenantia > Aminicenantales > UBA4085 > FEN-413. The sequence goes on along the minus strand of PLMN01000023.1, from coordinate 191,813 downwards.
TGACCCTGCCGGACGAGACCCTCGTCCTTCCCGGACACGGCCCGCACACCACGATCGGCCACGAACGGGAGAACAACCCCGAGTTCGAATGACTCCCTCCTCGACCGGGCCTGAGGACATCCGGTCCCAGTTCCTGGGCTACCTGAAGATCGAGAAGGCCCTGTCCGACAACTCCGTCCAGGCGTACGGCCGGGACATCGCCAAATATTTCTTCTTCCTGGGCAAGGAAAAGACAGCCTGGGACGAGGCCCGGGAAGCGGACCTTGTCAAGTTCATCCACGCCCAGAGCGAGAGCGGCCTGTCGGCCCGTTCGCTCGCCCGCCTGATCTCGACCCTCAAGGCCTTCTACCGTTTCCTGATCCTCGACGGGCGGGCCCGGAAGAACCCGACCGAGAACCTGAGCTCGCCCAAGGCCTGGCTCTCGCTGCCCAAATACCTGACCGTCCGCGAAGTGCAGGCGCTCCTCCGCGCGCCCGACGCCTCCGATCCTCCGGGGTTGCGCGACCGGGCGATGCTCGAGGTCATGTACGCCGCGGGGCTGCGCGTTTCGGAGCTCGTCGGCCTGCGGATCGAGGACGCGCATCTGCGGGACAGCTTCGTCCTCTGCCGGGGCAAGGGAGGCAAGGAGCGGATCGTACCGCTCGGCGGGGCGGCCGTGGACGCGGTCGCCGAATATCTCGTATCCGGGCGGCCGAAATTCCTCCGGGGCGCCACGGAGGCGCTGTTCCTGACGCGGCTCGGCAAGCCGTTTACCCGCCAGGGATTCTGGAAGATGCTGAAGGGCTACGCCGCGGCCTCCAAGCTTACGGCTAAGGTTCATCCCCACGTCTTGCGTCACAGCTTTGCCACCCATCTCCTGGAGGGGGGAGCGGACCTCAGGTCGGTGCAGCTGATGCTGGGGCACAGCCAGATCACGACGACGCAGATTTACACCCACGTCAGCCGCGACCGGCTGCGGCGGGTCTACGACAAGTTCCATCCCCGCGCCTGATTCCTCGCTTCGAATTCGGTGACAGTAACCTGATTTCCGTATTCTTTTGGGAACACGTGACGCAACACGCGGATAGTCAGGATATTGGCTTGCCCGTCACCATAGCCATGCCCTGGCTTGAGTGAGGGAAAATGAGGAAATCAGGTTACTGTCACCGATTTACCGGCCGGGGGTGACGACGATCCGGACTTTGGCCTCGTGCGAGCTCGACTGGAAAACGCTCGCGTCCGGCTTTTGAACCCAGTCCTGGCTTTTCCAGGCCCAGGCAAACGCCCTTTCCTCGGGCCCGCGGGCGAGAGCCCCTTCGTCGAGGACGACCTTGTTCGAACCCGAATTCAGGGAAACATCATACTTGCGCCCCCGGCCGCCCTCGGCTGAGACGGGCAGAATCAGGGGGAACGCGTTATTCCCGGCCAGCTTCGGGACGTCGAAGCCGGTGACTTCGAAGGCGATATGCAGCCCCCCGTCCCTCTTCAGGATGTAGCCGACCTTGAGCTCGGGCCTGTCCCCGATGTCGGCCGTGGTCAGCGTCGTGATGCCCTCGCTCGTGATCTTGCGCTCCTCGATCCTCCACTCGGTCAGCTGGCAGGCCTTGTGAACCAGGAGATAGTCCTCGTCGTCCTTCTGGAGCGCGCCGGACCAGGCGAAGGCGAAGGCGAAGGAGCCTGCGTAGCGGACATTGGCCCCGTCCGGCCCGACTTCGTAGTCGCCCCGGCCCTCCACGGTCATCGACACGTCCCACCAGGGGGGATCGGCCGTCCCGGCCCGCGGCGCCCGGCCCCAGGCCGCGATGCCCGCCGCGGCGAGCGCGAGGACGGCCGCGGCCTGGAGACTGGGGAAACGCGGGATTCGCATGGCCCGCCTATTTTAGCGCGGGAGGGGAGCCTTGCCAATCCCTCCGATTAACTTGGGTTTTGACATCCGTCGCGCTCTCCCCAATAATATCCGTGCGTCCCATGAAGATATACGATCATTCCCGCGCTCGCCGGAGGACGCGTTCCGACCGGACGCCAAGGAGCAAGGCATGAAAAAGACAACGGCTGTCCTCTGCGTACTCGTTTCTCTCCTTCTTCTGCCCGGGAACCTCCGGCCCCAGGACAAGCTTGTCCTGACCCTGGAGGAAAGCCTCAAGCTCGCCCTCGAGCAGAATCCCCTCTACTTGGCGGCCAAGGCCAAGGAGGAAGGCGCCTCCGCCCTGGTCAAGCAGGCGGTGTCGAGTCTCATGCCGGCCCTGAACGCCCAAGCCACGGACATCCTGGACAAGAAAGTGTTCTCCGTGGAGCTCCCTTCGCTCTATCCCGGCATTCCGGCCCAGAGCTTCAAGCTCGACTTCACGCGCACCTACCAGATGTCGCTGAATTTACAGGTGCCGATCTACGTCGGCGGCCGGCTGGTCTCCGGATATAAACAGGCGGGCTACAACCTCGAGGCCACGCGGGAATCGATCCGGCAGACGCGCCAGGACGTCATCTACAATGTGAAAAGGGCCTTTTACGGCGTCCTGCTTGCCCGCAAGTTCGTCGGCGTGTCCGAAGAGGCGGTCGCCCTGGCCGAGAAGCACCTGAAGAACGTCCAGTCCATGTTCGACGTGGGCATGGCCTCGAAGTTCGACCTCCTCCGGGCCGAGGTCCAGGCGGCCAATCTGAAGCCCCAGCTCATCCGCTCCCGGAACGGCCTGAGCACGGCCGAGCTCGGGCTCAAGAACCTCCTGGGAATCGACCTCAAGCGGCCGGTGGAGATCCAGGGCGAGCTGAGTTTCCGGGAATCCGCGGCCGACGCGGACGCGGCCACCGCCGAGGCGCTGGTCAACCGGCCCGAGCTCGGGCAGCTCAAGTTCCAGCGGATGATCGCCGACGAGATGCTCAAGTCCGCCAAGGCCGCCTATCTCCCCTCGCTCGGCGTGGGGGGCCAGATGACGTACTGGTCGAATAAATTCAGCTTCGCCTCCGGAAACTGGGAAAACTACTACTCGATCAATCTCGTCCTGTCGATCCCGATCTTCAACGGATTCGTGAACTCGGCCCGGGTCGGCCAGACCCAAGCCGCGCTCAAGCAGCTGGACTACAGCCAGAAGGGCCTGGCCGAGATGGTTAAGCTTGAGGTCCAGCAGGCCATCCTCGCCCTGCGGCAGGCGCGGGAATCGCTTCTCTCGCAGGAGAAGAATGTTGAGGAGGCGCGGGAGGCGGTCAGGATCGCCGAGCTCAATTTCGGCGAGGGCATCGCCACCTCGCTCGACGTCAACTCGGTCCAGGTCGCCCTGACCCAGGCCCTGACGAACTACACCCAAGCCCTCTTCGACTGCGCCCTGGCCGCGGCGGACCTCGAAAAAGCCGTCGGGACGGCCGGCGATCCGGCCGCGGGCGCCGGACGCCCTAAGCCTTGAATCTCAGGATCGCCCCGATCTTGCCGTAGTGGTCGAGCCTGCTCGGCGGCTGGACGTGGCGCACGGCGGCGTGCTGCTTGAAAGTCGCCTCAATCGCCTCGTCCACCACGTCGGCCACCGGGCGGGTCGCGATCTGGCAGGCCGGGCAGACGGTTTCCTCCAAATACAAGAACCGGCATTTCGGGCACATCGTCCCCGGGGCCGAGAAGTTGTGCATCACGAGCAGGTGCTGGATCTCGAGCTGGTTCACCCCGCGGAGAGTTTCCTTGATGCCCGACACGGCCCGCCCCCCCTTCTCGAGCTCGGCGGCGAAGCGGCGGACATCCTCCTCCTCGGCGGCCAGGTTGATCGCGGCCTCGAGGGCGAGGGCTTCCTTGAGGATCTTGTCTTCGGGGTCCGAGGGCTTGGCCTTGATCCGCCCCTTCAGCCGGTCGCGGAGATAGGAATGGAGGAATGTCTCGAGGTCCGAGTAGAAATGGTCCTCGCAGCCCAGGAAGAGCCAGTCGAACTTCTCCTTTTTAAAGAGATCGAATGTGAGCTGGGATGCCTTCTTGTAGTGCTCGTGGACGTGGGATTCGACGTGGCGCTCGAGGCGGCGGACCGACGTGCCGTCAAAATCGCCGTCCTTGTCCTTCGTCGGGAGCTCGCAAGCCAGGCTGTCGAGATGGGTCATTTTGTCCATGTGGACGCTGAACCACTTGGCGTTCGTCCGTCCGACGAGGAAGACGCAGATATTGTGGAAGCGGCCCAGGATCTGGGACAGCGGCCGGATATAGGGATTCTGGTCGAAAAGGAGGCGGTTGCGGGGCGGGTGGGGGAGATGGACTTCCTCCCAGAATTTCTCGCCGCGGCAGGAGAAGACGGCCAGGCCGTGGGCGTTATCGGTCATATTGCGGGCGCAATAATCCTGGAGCATGTCCAGATCGGCGCCGAGCGAGGCTTTCTTGTCCTTGTCGAGCTCGAGGCGTTCCAGGCGGGCGCGCGCTCCCGTGAGCAGGTTCTTGGCCGCGACCTGGATCTCCTTCCGCACCAGCCGGCCTTTGTCGGTGTTCAGGTAAAACGACGTCGTCAGGAACCGGTCGCTCCTGAAGCCGGAGAGGGCCTCGATCTTCTGCCTGGTCAATGAGCTCATCGAACCTCCTTGGGAAATGAAAAACGCCTGGTCCGGATCGGCGGTCTGCCGGGCCGGGCCTTGGCTGCCGTCATGGGAAAAAAGATGATCGAAACGGATGTATGTTTAAGAATACCCTTCGTCCTTGCCGTGGAATTCCGCGGGTGTCGAAGCCGCTGCGGACATGCACCTCTAAAATAGGAGCCCGCCCCCCGTTTGTCAAGGCGTCGATTGACTCCGATGGGGACGAAAGATTATAATACGCAGGCTTTCAACGGCTTACAGGCGTGCGGAAGTGGCGGAATTGGCAGACGCGTAAGCCTCAGGAGCTTATGGCCGTTTAGGCTGTGGGGGTTCAAGTCCCCCCTTCCGCACCATGACGAACGAATCCGCCGCATCCGGGAGGACCCCGGAGGCGGCTTTTGAATCTTCGGGTTGTCTCGCTCTCTTTCCTTGTGATAACTTAAGGTTGGAGTCCGTCCCCGGACGCGCGCGTCCGGGCGCGGCAAGGAGAAGTGCTCCATGAAGATTTCCACAGCAGTCCTCGCGGCGGCCGCCCTGACCCTGATCGTCATGGGCTCGTCCGCCTGCTCCAAGAAAGAAGCCCTGTCCGGGTCTGAAACGGGTGCCCCCGCACGGTCCGAAGCCGCCGCGGCCGGGGCGGCGGACGCGGCCGGGGCGAAAGGAACGGCAACCATGAACGTCACCCGAGAGCCTTTCGGCAGCCTGCCCGACGGCACGGCCGTCGAGATCTTCACCCTGACCAACGGCAAAGGGGTGAAGGCGCGCCTGATGACCTACGGCGCCATCCTGGTCTCCCTCGAAGCTCCCGACCGCAACGGCCGCCCGGCCGATGTCGTCCTGGGCTACGAGACACTCGACGGCTACGTCAAGAAGAGCCCTTATTTCGGGGCGATCGTCGGCCGCTACGGCAACCGGATCGCCAAGGGCCGGTTCACGCTCGACGGCGCGACGTACGCCCTGGCGGTCAACGATGGGGAGAACCACCTCCACGGCGGCCTCAAGGGCTTCGACAAGGTCGTGTGGAAGGCCGATCCGATCCGGACGGCGGACGCCGTCGGGGTGCGATTCAGCTACCTGAGCAAGGACGGCGAGGAAGGCTATCCCGGCAGCCTGGACGTCACGGTCGATTATACGCTGAACGAGGCTGATGAATTATCGATCACCTATGCGGCCACGACGGACAAGGCCACGCCCGTCAACCTGACCCACCACAGCTATTGGAACCTGAACGGGGCGAAGACCGACATCCTCGGCCACACGCTTGAGCTCGCCGCCGACAGGTTCACGCCCGTGGACAAGGGCCTGATCCCGACGGGCGTCCTAGCCCCGGTCAAGGGGACGGCCATGGATTTCACGGCGCCCATGGAGATCGGGAGCCGGATCGCGAAAGTCGAGGGCGGCTACGATCACAATTATGTCCTCAACCGAACGGGGGCGGGGCTCGTCTTCGCCGCGCGCGTGTCCGATCCGGAGAGCGGCCGCGTCATGGAGGTCCGGACGACCGAGCCCGGCATCCAGTTCTACACCGGAAACTTCCTGGACGGCACGATCACCGGCAAGGCCGGGATCGTCTACAGGAAACACTTCGGGCTCTGCCTGGAAACCCAGCATTTCCCCGATTCGCCGAATCATCTCGATTTTCCCTCGACGATCCTTCGTCCGGGGCACACTCTGAGGAGCCTCACCGTCTACAAGTTCTCGACGAAATAGGCCGGGCGCGAGAATAGGGGCTATTTCCGGCTTGCCTTCCATTCCTCCGTCGTGCTCGACCACGAGGGAGGTCCCGCATTCGGGTAACGGGTCGCACTCGGGCGGCTCGCGGTCGACGTACTTGTAGAAGACCGAGTCGAAGTAGCGGATGAACGTCGTCGGCTCGCCGCGAAAAGAAATCGCTTGATTTCCATCCTGATATCTGATATATCAGAAAAGGACTAGGGAAAGAACTATTTATCTTTTGAGACGAAATCTCCGACGCGAGCCATGACCAAAGGCATGATCTTCGACATCAAGCGCTTCGCCGTCCACGACGGCCCCGGCGTGCGGACGACCGTCTTTTTGAAAGGCTGTCCGCTCCATTGCCTCTGGTGCCACAACCCGGAAGGCATAGCCCCGGGGCCCGACCTCTTCGTCCGCCCGTCGCGCTGTGCGCGCTGCTACAGTTGCATCCCCGCTTGTCCGCAGAAGGCGATCTCCAAAGGGCCGAAAAACGGCCCGGTCATCGTCGACCGGGAAAAATGCGACGCATGCGGGGCCTGCGCCGACGCCTGCATGTACGAGGCGCTGGTGATGGCCGGCCGCGAGGTCGGCGTGGCCGATGTCGCGGCCGAGGTCGAACGGGACCGCCTCTTCTACGAGCGGTCGGGCGGCGGCGCGACGCTCTCGGGCGGCGAGCCGCTGGCCCAGCCCGTGTTCTGCCGCGAGCTCCTGGCCGAGCTCCACGCCCGCGGCCTCCATACGGCCCTCGACACGTCGGGCCTGGCGGCCTGGGATACACTGCGCGCCGCGGCGGAGATTGCCGACCTTATCCTCTACGACGTGAAGCTCCTCGACGACCGTCGGCACAGGGAATTCACGGGCGTTTCGAACGCCCTTCCCCTGGCGAATCTCAGGCGGCTGTCCGGAATGAACAAGGAGATCGCGGTCCGCATCCCGCTCATGGCGGGCGTCAACGACGGCGCCCCCGATATCCGGGACGCCGTCGGATTTCTGAAAACCCTTCCTTCCGTGAAAACCGTGGGCCTTCTTCGGTACCATAAGGGGGGGCAGGAAAAATACAAGAATCTGGGCCGGGAAGCCCGATTCCGGATTTTCGAGCCGCCGTCGGACGCCCGCTTGGCGGACATCCGGCAGGCGTTCCTGGACGCGGGCTTCCGGGTCCGGATCGGAGGATGACCATGAACGAACGCGTGAAAAAGCTGAGAGAACAGAGCCTGAGCGCCATCCCGACCGTGACGGGGGAGAGGGCGAAGCTCATCACCGAATACTACAAGAGCCCCGACGCGGGCCGGGTTTCGCGGCCGATGCAGCACGCTACGGCCTTCAAGCACATCCTGGCCCACAAGAAGATCTGCCTCAACGGGGGCGAGCTCATCGTCGGCGAGCGCGGCCCGGCCCCGAAGGCCACGCCGACCTATCCCGAGGTCACCTGCCACTCCGTCGAGGACCTCGAGATCCTCGATTCGCGCCCCAAGACCTGGTTCAAGTCGGACGCGGCGACCCGCAAGCTCTACAAGGACGAGATCATCCCCTTCTGGCGCGGCCGGTCCATCCGCGACCGGATGATGGAGGAGCTGCCCGGGGAGTGGAAGGAGGCCTACGAAGCCGGCGTCTTCACCGAGTTCATGGAGCAGCGCGCCCCCGGCCACACCGTCGTCGACGACAAGATCTACCGCAAGGGCATGCTCGACTTCATGGCCGACATCGACGCGGGGATCGCCGGGCTCGATTTCCTGAACGATCCCCAGGCCTTCGAGAAGCGCGAGGAGCTGCGGGCCATGCGCGTCGCGGCCGAGGCGATCATCCTCTACGCCGTGCGCCATGCGGAGAAGGCCCGCGAGCTGGTCAAGGCCGAGAAAAACGCGGCCCGCAAGCGCGAGCTCCTCCGGATCGCCGAGGTCTGCTCCTGGGTTCCGGCTCACGCGCCCCGGAATTTCTGGGAAGCCCTCCAAATGTACTGGTTCATCCACCTGGGCGTCATCATCGAATACAACACCTGGGACTCGTTCAATCCCGGCCGGCTCGATCAGCATCTGTGGCCCTTCTACGAGAAGGGACTGAAGAGCGGCGAGATCACCGAGGGCTCGGCCCGGGAGCTCCTCGAGTGCTTCTGGGTCAAGTTCAACAACCAGCCCGCCCCGCCCAAGGTGGGCGTCACGGCCGAGGAGAGCGGCACCTACACCGATTTCGCCCTGATCAACGTCGGCGGCCTCAAGCCGGACGGCGGGGACGGGGTCAACCCCCTCTCGTTCCTGATCCTCGACGTCATCGAGGAGATGCGCATCCTCCAGCCGAGCTCCATGGTCCAGATCTCGGCCAAGAGCCCCGACCCGTTCCTGTGGCGGGCCCTCAAGATCGTCAAGACCGGCTTCGGCCAGCCGTCCATCTTCAACACCGACACGATCATCTCCGAGCTCGTCCGCCAGGGCAAGTCGATCGTCGACGCCCGCAACGCCGGGGCGAGCGGCTGCGTCGAGGCGGGCGCTTTCGGCAAGGAGAACTACACCCTGACGGGCTACTTCAACATGCCCAAGGTCCTGGAGATCGCGCTCAACGACGGGGTCGACCCGCGCACCGGCAAGATGATCGGGCTCAAGACCGGCGACCCGGCCTCGTTCAAGACCTACGACGAGCTCTTCGCCGCCTACAAGGCCCAGCTCCGGCATTTCATCGACATCAAGATCGCCGGGAACGCGATCATCGAGCGCCTGTATGCCGACTATCTTCCCGCCCCGTTTCTTTCCATCTTGATCGACGACTGCGTGGCCAAGGGGAAGGACTATCATGCCGGCGGGGCACGCTATAACACCAACTACATCCAGGGCGTGGGGCTGGGCTCCATGACCGACATCCTGTCCTCGATCAAGTTCAACGTCTACGACCACAAGCACGTCACGATGAAGACGCTCCGCGAGGCCCTGGCCGCGAACTTCAAGGGGCACGAGACCCTGCGCCAACGGTTCCTCAACCGGACGCCCAAGTACGGCAACGACGACGATTACGCGGACGCGGTCATGCTCACGATCTTCGAGGCTTACTACGAGGCGATCGACGGCCGGCCCACGACCAAGGGCGGCCGCTACCGGATCAACCTCCTGCCCACCACGGTCCACGTCTATTTCGGCAAGGTGACGGGGGCGACCGCGGACGGGCGCTTGGCCGGCGACGCGGTCTCCGAGGGCATCTCCCCCGTACAAGGCGCGGACCGGAAGGGTCCCACGGCCGTCCTCCGGTCGGCGGGCAAGATGGACCATATCCGGACGGGCGGGACGCTCCTCAACCAGAAGTTTACCCCGAACCTCCTCGCCGACGACGAGGGAATCCGGAACCTGGGCTCGCTCGTCCGGTCGTATTTCACGATGGCCGGCCACCACATCCAGTTCAACGTCGTGACAGCCGACACGCTCCGCGAGGCCCAGAAGCACCCGGAGAAGCACCGCGACCTGATCGTACGGGTGGCGGGCTACAGCGACTACTTCCTGGATTGCAGCCTGGAGCTCCAGAACGAGATCATCCGCCGCACCGAGCACCAGGAGTTCTGAGAAAAACGGTCATCCCGAGGCTTTGCGAGGGACCCCCTCTTCTCAAACGGGAGGCCTCCCGATTAGGAAGAAACGATCCCTCACTTCGTTCGGGATGACATGCCGAGTCGTCTATCCGAAAACGATGCTTGTCTTCAGGACCCCGTCCTTGCGCCCTGCCGCGGTCTCAAAGGCCGCTTGAGCTTCCTCCGGCCGAAAAGCGCGGTTGGCCAGGAACCCGATATCCACGAGCCGCGCCGACAGAAGGAGCAGGGCCCTCTTGATGTAGCGGTTCTGGCGCCGCACGCTCTGGACGCGGATCTCCTTGCGGCGGAGCGCGGCGCTCGGGAACGACACGCGCTCGGCGAGGGGGATGCCCACGACGGCCAGCGTTCCCCCGGGCTTCAGCAATTCCACCGCCTGATCGAGGGCGGACTGTTCCCCGCAGCATTCGAAGACGGCGTCGAGACCGAGGGCCTGCCGGGACAGGATTTCGGGGACGACGTCGTCCCGGGCCGGGTCGCCGGCCCAGACGGCGCCCGCCCGCCGGGCCGCTTCGGCGCGCTCCCGGACGGGGTCCGCGGCGTAGATCTCGGCCACGCCTGCGGCGCGCGCGGCGATCATCACCGACAGGCCGATCGGTCCCGCCCCGAGCACGGCCATGCTCTGGCCGGGGCCTCCCGGCCAAAAGCTGAATGCGTGGAGGGCGATCGAGAACGGCTCGACCAGCATCGCCTCGTCCATCGTCACGCCGTCCGGTACGGCGAAGCAGTTGGCCGCCGGCATCACGAAGTATTCGGTCAAGGCGCCGTCCTGCCCCCCCGGGCTTCCCAGGAAGCTCAGCTTGCGGCAGGTGTGGGGGCGGCCGGCGCGGCACTGGTCGCAGGCGCCGCAGGCGATCGCTGGGTCCACGGCCACCCTGTCGCCCGGCTTCAGGCCGGCCACGCGCGCGCCCGCGGCCTCGACCACGGCCGAGACCTCATGGCCCAGCACGGCAGGAAGAGTGATCTTTTCACCGGCGACCGAGTCCGTGGAAAAATAGTGCAGGTCGCTGCCGCAAAGCCCGACGACGCTCGTCCGGAGGAGGACGTCGGTGTCCGCCGCAAGCGCGGGCTTGGGGATGTCCCGGAGCTCGACGCGGCCGACCTCGGTCAGGACGATGGCTTTCATCGCCCCTTTATTATATCCCAACGCCATCGCGAATCCGCTACCGCGCTCATTGATCGCGGAAGGATAAGATGAAGCAATTGCCTTAAACTGGGCGGGTGGGGCTGGTCGGTGCTAGGACCCGCCGACCTCATCCGCAATTGCGGCTACAGCCCCGCCGCCTGGAGCGAGGTGATGGCCACGACGTTGACGATGTCGTCCACCGAGCAGCCGCGCGACAGGTCGTTGACCGGCTTGTTCATCCCCTGGAGCACCGGGCCCACGGCCTGGGCCTTGGCCAGCCGCTCGACGAGCTTGTAGGCGATGTTCCCGGACTGGAGGTCGGGAAAAATCAGCACATTGGCCTGGCCGGCGATGGCCGAGCCGGGCGCCTTGGACTTTCCGATCCGGGGGATGATGGCCGCGTCGGCCTGCAACTCGCCGTCGATCTTGAGGTCCGGCGCCTTCTCCCGGGCGATCTTGAGGGCGCTCTTCACCTTGTCCACGAGCTCGTGCTTGGCGCTGCCGTAGGTCGAGAATGAGAGCAGAGCGACCTTGGGGTCGAGGCCGCAGAGCACCCGGCCGGTCTCGGCCGAGGCGATGGCGATCTCGGCGAGCTCCTTGTCCGTCGGGTTAGGCATGACCGCGCAGTCGGCGAAGATGAACATGCCCTTCTCGCCGTATTCGCAGTCGGGGACGATCATGATAAACGAGCTCGAGACGATGCTGATCCCCGGCTTGGTCTTGATGAACTGGAGGGCCGGCCGGACGGTGTCGGCCGTGGAGTGCAGCGCCCCGGAGACCAGGCCGTCGGCCTGGCCCTTGTGGACCATCATCGTCCCGTAGAAGACGGTGTCCTTCATGATCCTGCGCGCCTCCTCGGGCGTCATGCCCTTGGCTTTGCGCGCCTCAAAATACGCGGCGGCATACTCGTCGAAGTCCTTCGCCGTTTCAGGGTCGATCGAGGGGACGGCGCCGACGTCCACGCCCTGGTCCTTGGCCGCGGCTTCGATCTTCGCCCGGTTCCCGATCAGGGTGACGTGGGCCAATTTCTCCCGGGTGATGATGGTCGCGGCCTTGACCGTCCGGGGCTCCTCGCCCTCGGGCAGGACGATGCGCTTGGGATTCTTGCGGGCCTTGTCCCGCAGGGTTTCGATGAGGTCCATGGGTTGACTCCTTGGTTATGAAATCCGCTTCACGTCCAGCTAAAAGAAAGGGGCGCCTGCCGGGCCCTCAGCACATCAGCCCGGCGAAGAAGTCGTTGCCCTTGTCGTCGACCAGGATGAAGGCCGGGAAGCCCTTGACCGTGATCTTGAAGACGGCCTCCATGCCGAGCTCTGGATACTCCAGGACTTCCTGCTTGGTGATGCAGTCCTTGGCCAGGCGGGCGGCCGGCCCGCCGATCGAGCCGAGGTAGAACCCGCCGTATTTCTTGCACGACTCCGTGACGCCCTTGGACCGGTTGCCCTTGGCCAGCATGACCAGCGAGCCGCCTTTCGCCTGGAAGATCGGGACGTAGTCGTCCATCCGGCCGGCCGTGGTCGGGCCGAAAGAGCCGGAGGCGTAGCCCGGCGGGGTTTTGGCCGGGCCGGCGTAATAGATGATGTGGTCCTTGAGATACTGGGGCAGGTCCTCGCCCCGGTCGAGCCGCTCCTTGAGCTTGGCGTGGGCAATGTCGCGGCCGACGATGATCGGCCCGTTGAGCGAGAGGATCGTGGCCACCGGGTACTTGGAGAGCGTGGCCCGGATCTCGGCCATCGGCCGGTTGAGGTCCACCGGCACGACCACCCCGGACGTTTTGGCGTCGGGCGGGAGGTAGCGGGCCGGCTCACGCTCGAGCTTCTCGAGGAAGATCCCGTCGGCGGTGATCTTGGCCGTGATGTTCCGGTCGGCGTTGCAGCTCACCCCGATCCCGATCGGGCACGAGGCGCCGTGGCGGGGCAGGCGGATGACGCGGACGTCGAGGGCGAAATATTTGCCCCCGAACCCGGCCCCGAGCCCGATCTTACGCGAGGCGTCGAGGAGCTTCGCCTCGAGCTCGAGGTCGCGCCAGGCGCGGCCGGTCATGTCCCCTTGGGTCGGCAGCCCGTCGAGGTAGCGGGCCGAGGCGAGCTTGACGGTCTTGAGCGTCGTCTCGGCCGAGGTCCCGCCGACCACGAACGCCAGGTGGTAGGGCGGGCAGGCCGCGGTGCCGATGGCCTTCATCTTCGCCGTGAGAAAGGCCACGAGGGCCTCGGGGTTGAGGACGGCCTTCGTTTCCTGGAAGAGATAGCTCTTGTTGGCCGACCCGCCGCCCTTGGCGATGAAGAGGAACCTGTACTGGTCGCCGTCCGCCGCCGAGATGTCGATTTGGGCCGGCAGGTTCGATCCGGTGTTCTTCTCGTCGTACATGGTCAGGGCGGCGTTCTGGGAATAGCGGAAGTAGTTCTTCGTGTAGGCGTTGAAGACCCCCCGCGAGAGCGCCTCCTCGTCACCGCCGCCGGTCCAGACCGCCTGGCCTTTCTTGGCATTGATGACGGCCGTGCCCGTGTCCTGGCACATGGGGAGGATGCCCTCGGCCGAGATCATCGCGTTCCGCAGGAGCTCGACGGCCACGTATTTGTCGTTGGCCGAGCTCTCGGGATCCTTGAGGATGTCCTGGAGCTGTTTGAGGTGGGACGGACGGAGAAAGAATTCGACGTCCTTGAACGCCTCTTCGGCCAGAAGAGTCAGGGCTTCCGGCGCGACCTTGACGATCTCGCGGCCCTCGAACGTGCCGCGCGATACGTGGTCCTTCGTCAGGAGCCGGTACTCGGTGGTGTCGGGGCCCGCGGGAAACATGGGACTGTAAAGAAAATCGGCCACGGGGATACCTCCTTGTGCGGAACGCGCTTATGCCGTCCGCTTCGCCTTCAGCTTGCCGAGGGCCGCCGCGGCGACCTCCCGGACGTCCTTCCGTTCGCCTCTGCGCGCCGGGAGCACCTCAATCGCCGCCCGCGCCTTCTAGGATCCGGCGCGTGTCGCGGGCGATGGCCAGCTCCTCATTGGTCGGGATGACCAGGACCTTGATCTTCCCGGCGCTGATATCGCGCTCGTTGGCCTCGTTCTTCTTCGGGTCGAGGGCGATGCCGAGGGCGTCCAAGCCTTCGCAGGTCAGGCGCCGGACGAGGCGCGAGTTCTCGCCCACGCCGCCGGTGAAGACGAGGACATCCAGCCGGCCGAGCGCGGCCATATAAGAGCCGATGTATTTCCGGACGTGGTAGCAATAGATCTCGAGGGCCAGCCGGTGGCGCTCGCTTCCGTTCGCGGCCTCTTGCTCGATCTCCCGCATGTCGTTCGACGTCCCGGTCAGGCCCAGCATGCCGCTGTTCTTGTTCATGAGCGCGTCGATTTCCTTCGTCCCGAGCTTCTCGCGCTCCATGATGTACGGGACGAGGGCCGGGTCGATGTCCCCGCAGCGGGTGCCCATAACCAGGCCTTCGAGAGGGGTGAAGCCCATGGACGTGTCCACGGACTTGCCGCCGTCGACGGCGGTGATGCTCGCGCCGTTCCCCAGGTGGCAGGTGATGATCTTGAGGCCGGCGAGGGGCGTTTTCAGGAATTCCGCGGCCCGGTGAGCCACGAAGCTGTGGGACGTGCCGTGGAAGCCGTAGCGGCGGATCCGGAGCTTCTCGTAGAGGGCGTAAGGCAGGCCGTAGATGTAGGCCTTGGGGGGGATGGTCTGGTGGAAGGCCGTGTCGAAGACGCCGATCTGGGGCGAGGCCGGAAGGAGCGCTTCGCAGGCCTCGATGCCCTTGAGGTTCGCCGGGTTGTGGAGCGGGGCGAACTGGATGCAGCGCCGGACGCTGGCGATGACCTTGTCGGTGATCAGGACCGCGCCCGAGAAATCCTCGCCGCCGTGCACCACCCGGTGGCCGATGCCGTCGATCTCGGCCTTGTCCCGGATGACTCCGTGCTGGGGATGGAGGAGAAGGGACAGGACGATCTCGATGGCCACCTCGTGGTTCTTGACCTCACGGATCTCCCGGATCTTGGCCTTGCCCTCCGGCTGGTAGGTGATGATGGCGTCGATCGAGCCGATCTTCTCGACGATGCCCTTGGCCAGCAGATTTTCATCCTCCATCCGGATGAGCTGGAACTTGATGGAGGAGCTGCCGCTGTTCAGGACGAGCACTTTCATGGCGGTTTCTTTCTCCTTATGAAGGCACGAGCGGGTTATGAAATACGAATAAAGCATAATATTCTCCTGGAAATAGGGTGTCAACAGGCGACCGCCGAGGGGAAAAATGTGCCCGGCGGGTGGCGCCGACAGCGATGGGGGGCTCCGGACTTTTCCGGGGGTCCGTTCCGCCGATTTGACTTTCCCGAAGGCGAGGCGATATGATTTCTCCCAGTTCGAGGAGAATCGGAGGAGGTATTATGAATCGAAGCCTTACGCGTATCGTCCTCACCTGCCTCGGGGCCCTGGCCGTGGGCCTCGTCGTGCTCGGGGCCGCGCCCCAGAACATCACGAAGGACCCCCTCCCGAAGCCGAACATCCCGACCCTATGTTCCGACTTCGTGGCCACGCTCGACGTCCAAAAGGGGAACGACGGCTCGGTCCAGCTGTCCGGTCGGATGTGCAACGCGGGTCCCGGCGGCTACAGCAATGCCTCGGGCCCGCTTGACGCCTACTTCATGGTCTACACCTGGCACCCGCCCAAGACGCCGGCCCAGGAGGGCGATCTCAAGCTCTACCAGCACACCAATCTAGGGACGGCCATGAAGGCCAACGAGTGCAAGATCGTCACGTACAAATACCAGGTCGAGAACTTCTCGCGATGGGGCAGCTTCCCCTTGATCAAGACGGAGCGGCCGGCCATGAAGCAGTTCTGCTTCCAGGTCGCCAAGAAGGGCCCGACGGGATTCTCGAAGTGCGAAGACTCGAACATCGATAACACGACGGCCTGCCTCGAAGTTGCGTACATGGAGAAGATCAAGTAAAAAACAGGATCGCGCTTTTCGTCTACGCCGCCGCGGCCGTCGCGGTGCTCTGCTTTTCGGCGTCCGCGGCTGCCCCGGCCGACGTGCCCGACTTTCGTTCGGCGAGCCTGGCGGTCGGCTTCGCGGCGGAGTCTCCCGCTTTCGCTTACTTTTCCGTTGATGCCCTGGGCCGGGCCGAGCTTGGCGATAATCCCATCCTCAAGGAGGCGCCCGCGCCCTCGCCGCTCAGGCTCGATCGGAAGGGAGGAGGGACGTTCGTCTATTCGGCCGCGGCGGCCGGCAGCCCGGCCCGCGCAGCCTGGACGATCGTCTGCTCGGACCGGAAGATCGCCCTCCGCTCGGACTATGCGGCCGGCGTTGAGGCGCTCCCGTTCGTCCTGGCCTTCGACCAGAAGGCCAACCACGCGACGCTCCTCGGGTTGATGAAAGCGGGCGAGCGCCGCATGGCCCTGCCCTGCGTGCTGCACATGCCCGATCGGGGCTCGGTCCGCATATCCTCCGATACGCCTACGGCCCTCGACTACGACGCGCGGCGCTACGTGAAGACGCCGTTCGTCCGCATCGCCTTCCCCGCCGCGACGGCGGCCCTGCCGAGCCTGACGTATACTCTCGAGGTCGCGGAGATCCACCCGGACCTTCCCCGGATCGCGGCGGAGCGCCGCTACGACGGCTTCCGCCGCTCCTTCCTCAACATCTTCCAGGTGAACCCGCGCGTCCAAATGCTGGCCAACAACGCCTCGAGCGACCCGGTCCCGTTCACGGTTTACATGTGCGCCATGGTCGCCGAGGCCGCGCCGCCGCTCGCGCCGGGGTTGACCGCGCTCGACCTCGTCCGCATGACGGTGGACCGTTATCTGGCCGGGGCCAAGGGCTACGGCCTCGTCGGCTATGCTGTTCAGCCTGTGGACGCGGACCTCATCCCCTGGAAAGCGCCGTGGAACTCGCTCGATACCTATCCGTCCCTGCTCCAGGCCGCATGCACCTACGCCCTTTCCGCGCATGACCTCGCCTGGGGGCGGGCGAATTTCGACAAGCTCGCCGGCTGGGCCCGGGAGATGATGGCCGCGGACCAGGACGGTGACGGCCTGATCGAACATCCGCATTCGGGCAACTCGGGCGATCGGGCCACGCCCGACAAGCGGCCGTCGAACTGGTGGGATACAATCAATTTCGGACACGACGACGCTTATTCCAACGCCCTGGCTTACAAAGCCTGCCTCCAATTTTCAGACCTGGCGCGGGCCGTCGGCCGGGCGGACGAGGCGCGGATTTACGCCGAAAAAGCGGCGCGCCTCAAGGCGGCGTACAAAGCCGCGTTCCTCAACCCGGCCACGGGTCTATTGGCCGGCTGGCGGAGCCGGGACGGCAAGCTCCACGATTACGCTTTCACGTTCGTCAACGGCATCGCCGTCTGCTACGGGCTGCTCGAAAAGGGAGACGCCAACGCGGTCATGGACCGACTGCTGGCGAAAATGGGCGAAGTCGGATTCTCCAATTTCCGGCTCGGCCTGCCCGGCAACCTCGTCCCGGTCCGCAAGGAGGACTACGTCTTCCACAACTGGGCCGGGGCGCGAGGCATCGGCGAGCCGTTCGAGGACGACGGTCGGGACGCGTTCCAGATCTACGAGAACGGCGGCGCGACGGCCTGCTACGCGTATTTCACCGTCAAGGCGCTCTACGCGCTGGGCCGCGTCGCGGACGCCCGACGCATCTTCCTGCCGATGCTCGACGCCTTCGCGGCGGGCGAGTTCCAGGGCTTCTGCGCGGACGGCAAATCGCGCGACTGGCGCGACTGGAACGGCGGCTGCCACGGCTACGAGGGGCTGCTCTGCGACGGCTACCTGGCCCTCCTCTGCGCCCTGGACGAGGCGAAGGCGGGCGGAACGGCGGCGCCCGTCGCTAGCGGTCGGATTCGCTGAGCGCATCCCAGATCCTGAGCCCGGGGACGGCCAGGAAATGGGGATCATACGTGGCGAGGACGGAGCCGGTCTCCAGAACCTGGGCGGCTATCCAAACATCATTGAGGGGGATGGGCCGGCCTGCTTTCTTGAGGGCGGCCTTGATGATCCCGAAATATTCCGCTGTTTCGCGCGTCGCTTCGAGGACGCCGACGCTTGATTTGCCCAGGAATTGATCGAGAATCCGGCGGTTCTGCTGCTCCTTTGAACCTCCGCGGAAACCCGCGAACAACTCTCCCAAGACGAATACCGGCAGGTAAATTTGATCGGCGGCGGCGAAGTAATCCAGGATCTTTTCCTCGCCGGCCAGGTAGCGGACGTAAGCGTTGGTATCGGCGATGAGCTTTTTCATCGCCAATCGCCCTGATCGATGACTTCAAGATCATCGATGGATTCGAGAAATCGATCGGCTTCTTCTTTTGTCCACGCGCCGCAGAGATCGGCGAACTCCGCCCGGTTGTCCTTGACGGAATTCCGGCTGCCGACGCCGAGCGATTTCGCGATGAGCTCCTTCACGATCTTATTGACGCTCTTGGCCTCGTCTTTTGCTCGCTGTTTGAGAGCTTTTTCAGTTTCTCCATCGATTCCGTGAATGCTGATCGATTTCATGGCGAATTCCTATGAGTCATAAAAAGAGTCGAATTGAATCATATTATGAATCATTCGTGCAGCGAGATCAAGACTTGAATACGATTTGAGAAAAAGGGTTGGATTTATTTGCAAAAAAATAGCCCCGTCCCGCGGCGCGAAGGCGCGCCGGAGGACGGGGCTGAAAAATCCTTCTTGAGCTTAGCGCCGGCCTAATTGCCCCGGACCCCGCGCTGCCCGACGGAGCTCAGCGGTTTGCGCGGAATCTTGTCGTCGCGGTTGGCCGTCAGGTAGGCGAAGACCGCCGCGATCGTCGCGTCCTTCATCAGATCGTTCGGCTGCAGGCGCTCGTACGTGTCCAGGTTCGTGTGGTGGATGATCGCGTTGTATTCAGTTTCGTCCTGGATGAACTGGAAGCCCGGCAGGCCCACGCCGTCGAATGACTGATGGTCGGTGCCGCCCGTGTTCCGGATCGTGACCGCGGTCATGCCCAGATTGCGGAGCGGCTCGATCCATTCGCGGAAGATCGACCCGGCGGCGTCGTTGCCCTGGAGATAGATGCCCCGGATTGCGCCCGTGCCGTTGTCGATGTTGTAATAAGCCGACAGCTTGTCGTATTCCGGCTTGAACTCCAGCGGGCCCATGGGACCGCCGAAGCCGCCGCCGCGCTGGCCGGCCGCCGCGGGAGGAGCGCCGGCCGCGGGGGGAGTGCCGGCGGCCGGGGCCGGGACGGGCTGCCGGCTGGCGAAGTGGGCGCTCACGTATTCACGGGAGCCGAGGAGGCCCTCCTCCTCTCCGCCCCATAGTCCGATCCGGACGGTGCGGCGCAGCTTGACGCCGGACGCCTTGAGGATGCGCATCGCTTCCATCATGGACGTGACGCCGCAGCCGTTGTCGGCCGCGCCCGTGGCGGCGTGCCACGAGTCGAGATGCCCGCCGAGCATGACGATCTCGTCGGCCTTGTCCGTGCCCGGGATCTCGCCCACGACATTGAAGACATCCGGGTTCGGATAGTAGGTGTTCTTGATGTCCGCTTCGATGGTGACCGGGATCTTCTTGGCCAGGATCCGTCCGATCCGGCCGTACTGCTCGGCCGGGATCACGATCGCGGGAAGCGTTGTCGCCGGGTCGGCCGCCCGGTTGCCGCTGATCACATAGATGCCGTGGCCGCGCGGCGCCGTCGAAAGCGTGCCGAGGACGCCCTCGGCCCGGAAGAATTCGTTGCGGGCGTTCATGGCCCCGAATCCCCCGAACTGTCCGGGGCCGGCGGGCGCGGGCTGAGCCTGGGCCGCCGGCTTTTGGCCGGGCTGCTGGGCGGCAGCGGCCGCGGCGGGCTTGGCCTGAGGCGCGGGAGCGGCCGGGGCCGCGGCGATGGGGGCTCCGGCGCGTTGGCCGGGAGGGGTCATGCCGAACTCGAGCCCCGGCGTGGGGTTGAGTTCCATGGCGGCCAGCTCATCCAGCGTGTAGCGCTTCGAGATCACGGTCCAATAGGCCGAGACGTCGGGGACGGCCTGGGTCAGGACCCATTTGCCCTTCAGCTTGCCCTTGTAGGCCGCCAGATCTTCGGCCGTGATAGCGGTCACGAGCACCGCTTCACCGCGGACGAGACCATTCGTCCCCGGCGTCCAGCCGGTCGGCGTGCCCGGGATGGGGAACGGATCGGGCGAAACGACTTCCATGTAGAACTTGTCGTTCGTCCAGGCGCGGTCGAACCCGTTGCGGTTGATCCAGGGCTCGATCTTGACGTTCACCAGGCCCCATTCCTTCATCTTGGCGACGGCCCAGGCGCCGGCCTTGGCGTACATCGGCGAACCCATCAACCGCGGGCCGTATACGTCCGACAGCCAGCTCGAGAGGTCCATCACCTGCGAGCGCTGCATCCCTTCGGCCTTGATCTTGTTGATGTCCACGTAGTTGATGACTTCGTTCGTGGCCCGCAGCGGGAGGATGGCCAGAAGGGTCATCATCGCCGCGACGAGAGCGAACGCCGATACCCGGTTCCTGCGCATGCGGTTTTCTCCTTTGAAAGAGTCGCGAAATTAAGACAAAGTGAGACTATATTCCCCTTAAAAGAAGGAAGTCAAATGGAGGCGCGACGCGCGGACGGCCGCCGGCCGCGAGAAAAGCCCGGCCGGGATCGCGTCTTTCAAGGGGACTTGTCAAGATTGATGAAAGGAGGTAGTATATATGAATAGTATATATGAACGAGGATGGCTCATGAAAACGGCTAAATTGTTCAGAAACGGTCAGAGTCAAGCGGTCCGGCTGCCCAAGGAATTCCGTTTCGAGGGTGAATTCGTCTACGTCAAGAAATCCGGCAATGCCGTCATCCTGATTCCCGCGGCGGATTCGTGGGATTCTCTGGTCCGGAGTCTGGACAAGTTCTCGGACGATTTCCTCAACGAGCGGAATCAGCCGCAATCCCAGGGGCGCGAGTCATTCTGATGGACTATCTCCTGGATACCGACACGTGCATCGCTCTGATCAAGCGAAAGCCGCGCCGCGCCCTGGATCGCCTGCTGGGCCTGTCGGTGGGCGCGGTCGGCATTTCGTCCATTACCTTGGCCGAGCTCTTATACGGCGTTGCCAAGAGCGAACAAAAAGAGCGGAATCGGCAAGCCCTGGAGGAATTTCTTTTGCCGCTGGAGATCGCCGATTTCGAGGCCAAGGCGGCGGCCGCCTATGGCCTCGTCCGGGCCGGCTTGGAAAAAGATGGCAAGCCGATCGGACCGCTGGATACCCTGATCGGCGCGCACGCTCTCAGCCTCGGCGTCGTTCTGGTCACCCACAACACGCGCGAATTTCGGCGGATTCCGAACCTTAAGCTGGCGGACTGGATCGGCTGAGCCGCACTCCCGATTGGTTCTAATTCCTTTTGCTGATGAGATTCATGACGATGCGCACGATTGAATCTTTCTCGCGCGGCGCGCTTTCCGCGATGAGGAGGGTTATAGCCACAAGAGCGGTGTCGGCTATTCTTTTTGTGCCGTCTTGACGATAGAGCATGCCATTTTTTTCCATGAACCAGAGGAAAAGCGCCGCTGCAATCCGCTTGTTCCCATCAACGAAACTGTGATTCTTGACCAGGAAATAGAGGAGATGGGCGGCTTTTTCCTCGAGGCCCGGGTAAACATCCTTTCCGTCGAATGTTTGCATGACGGCATTGAGGGAGCTATGGAGGCTTTTATCCTTCTCCCGGCCGAACATTTCCGATGCTCCGAATTTCTCGCGGAGCTGTTCAATAATTCTCTGTGCCTCATGGTAGGAAATGGGGTTCGCCAAGCCTTTTTGAACAGGTACGGCGGGGATTCTCTGGTGATCATAATCATCAAGGAGGTCCAAGGCGTAAGTGTAGTCCGTGAGCACGTGTAATAAGGCCTTGGCCTCATCGGATGTCACATCATAGCGGTCCAGGACGTGCTCGACGAGCTGAAGAGATTGCCGCAATTCCTTGAGGCGGCGTTCGTTTGCCGTATATCCTTGGACGATGTGGTCCTTCAGAACCTTTGTAGCCCAAATACGGAACTGCGTTCCGCGCTTCGAGTTCACCCGGTAGCCGACGGAGATGATCGCGTCCAGATTGAAATATTCGACTCGATAATTCTTTCCATCTGCCGCAGTTGTTGCAAAAAATGCAACAACTGATTTCCTGTTCAACTCTTTCTCTTTAAAGACGTTACGGAGGTGTCTCGAGACTACAGACTTGTCTCGTCCGAAAAGATCCGCGATTTGTTTGAGGCTGAGCCAGACGGTATCCTGTTCGAGCCGGACATCCAGGGTCGCCGCGCCGTCGGCCGCTTTATAAAGGACAATTTGCCCCTTTTTGTCGCCAGAGGTCCATATGCCCTCTTTTTCCCGAATTTTATGTTTGGCCATGGTCAAAGCTCTTTTCCGCACGCTCTTTATAACAACGCTGCGGATTTAGAATTCATCTCATCTCGCAGTTTCAGAGCGCACTTCATGAACGCACGGCTTTCCCGTTGGGCCTTGGCCGATGAGGGCAAAAGCCTGGAAATTGGTCACGAGCACCATGCCGTAGCGCTTCCAGTATCGTTCCACTTGCTCGGTCTCGGCGATGCGCCGGACATCTTCGGAGGGAGGCTTGGCTTCGATCACGCCGCGCGAAGGGTTTTGAACGAGAAACGGGTTTTCTTTGGCGTCCTCGTCGTGCGTCTTGCGGCGGAACTGATCGGCCGAGAAAAGGCCGCCGTCCGGGAGGCCCGCGCCGCGGTTGGCGAGATTGATGACGCAACGGACTTTTGGGGAAAGAGTCTTGCCGATGTCCGAAAGGAGCCGTTCCAGGGCCGGGTAGAACGACGTCTCCGCGACGTTGGCCCCGGTACGGTGGATTTCTCCTACATCGGTCAGGTAGCGCTCAACCAAGTTTTCGGTCATGGTTCTTTATCCCCAATAAATAGAGTTTATCATTTGGCTGCGGATCGGAGCAATGGCGTGGAGTTATTTTTTCACCGGTCCGGCGGCGAGGGGCTTGCACACGATCCCTCGAATTGACTTCCCCGGGGGGCTTTGTTAATGTTTTATGCCCATTCCGATCGCGCACGGGAGAGTGATATGAAAATCCACGAGTTCCAGGCGAAGAGCATTCTGGCCCGGTTCGGGGTGCGGATCCCGAGGGGCGAGGTGGCGACGACGCCGGCTGAAGCCCGGGCGATCGCCGAGAAGATCGGCTCGCGGGTGGTGGTCAAGGCCCAGATCCACGCCGGCGGCCGGGGCAAGGGCGGCGGAGTCAAGCTCGCCGCTAACCCCGCCGAGGCCGAAAAGCTGGCCAAGGCCATGCTGGGCATGACCCTGGTCACCCACCAGACGGGGCCGGAGGGCAAGGTCGTGAAGCGCGTCCTCATCGAGGAGGCGCTCGACATCGCCCGCGAGCTCTACCTGGGCATCGTCATCGACCGGGCGCGCGAAGCCGCCGTGATCATGGCCTCGACCGAGGGCGGCGTCGAAATCGAAAAAGTCGCGGCCGAGACGCCCGACCTGATTTTCAAGGAATATGTCGATCCCGGGACCGGCTTTGCGGCGTTCCAGGCGCGGCGGCTGGCCTTCAAGCTGGGCCTCTCGGGCGAGACGTTCAAGCAGGCCGTGAAATTTCTGGCCGCGCTCTACAAAGCGTTCGAAGCCACGGACGCCTCCCTGGCCGAGATCAACCCCCTGCTCATCACCCGGGGCGGCGACGTGCTGGCCCTGGACGCCAAGATGAATTTCGACGACAACGCCCTGGCGCGGCATCCGGACATTCTGGCCATGCGTGACCTCGGCGAGGAATCGCCCCTCGAGGTCGAGGCCTCGAAGTTCAACCTGAACTATATCAAGCTCGACGGCAACGTCGGCTGCATGGTCAACGGGGCCGGCCTGGCCATGGCAACCATGGACATCATCAAGTACGCCGGCGGCATGCCGGCCAACTTCCTCGACGTCGGCGGCGGCGTTACCGAGGAAGCCGTGACCAACGCCTTTAAGATCCTGGTGGCCGACAAGGACGTCAAGGGCGCGCTGATCAACATCTTCGGGGGCATCGTTCGCTGCGACATGATCGCCAGCGGCGTCATCAAGGCGGCCAGGGAACTGGGGACGAAGATCCCGGTCGTGATCCGGCTCGAGGGGACCAACGTGGAGCTCGGCAAAAAGCTCCTGGCCGAGTCCGGGCTGGATTTCCACTCGGCCGACGGAATGAGGGACGCGGCCGAGAAGATCGTGATGCTCGTGAACCGCTAGGTTCGAAGGAGTCGACGATGAGCATTTTAGCCGACGAAAATACCAGGGTGGTCGTCCTCGGGATCACGGGCGGCGAGGGCACGTTCCACGCGACGCGGATGCTGGAATACGGGACGAAGGTCGTAGCCGGCATGACGCCGGGCAAGGGCGGCCAGAAGCATCTCGGGGTTCCCGTGTTCAACACCGTGGCCGACGCGGTCAAAGAAACGGGGGCCGACGCCGCGGCCATCTTCGTCCCGCCGTTCGCCGCGGCGGACGCGATCATGGAGGCGGCCGAGGCGGGCGTGGGCCTGGTGGTCTGCATCACCGAGGGCATCCCCACGTTCGACATGATCAAGGTCAAGACGTTCCTGCACGGCAAGCCGGTGTCGCTCATCGGGCCCAATACGCCCGGCATCATCTCCCCGGGGAAGTGCAAGATCGGGATCATGCCCGGTCCCATCCACAAGGCCGGGACGATCGGCATCATCTCCCGCTCCGGAACGCTGACCTACGAGGCCGTTCAGCAGACCTCGAAGCAGGGGTACGGACAGTCGACGGCCGTGGGCATCGGCGGCGACCCGATCGTCGGCCTGAAATACATCGAGCTCCTGAAGCTGTTCAAGAACGACAAGGACACCGAGGCCGTCATCCTGATCGGCGAGATCGGCGGGACGGCGGAGGACGAGGCCGCGGCCTACATCAAGAAGGAATTCCCGAAACCGGTCGTCGGCTTCATCGCCGGCCAGACCGCCCCTCCGGGCCGGCGGATGGGGCACGCCGGGGCGATCATCGCCGGCGGCAAGGGAACGGCCCAGGAGAAGATGGATGCCCTGCGGGCGGGCGGCGTACATGTCGCCGTCAGCCCGGCCGACATCGGCGCGACGCTGAAGGCCGCCCTTAAATCGGTGACAGTAACCTGATTTCCGAATTCTTTTTTCGGGAAATCAGGAAATCCAGTTACTGTCACCGAATTCATGAATTCATTAGAACGGGTTTTCGTGCTTGTAGAGCACGCCGGACGGCCGGTTGAAACCGATATCCTCCACACCCAGCATCCGTACGGCCGCGAATAGCGCTTTGCCCGCGTGGGCGAAGGCGATCGCCGTATGGTGGGGGAAGCGCTTCTCGATGAGCACGTGGCGGTAGAACCGGCCCATCTCCTTGACCGCGAAGACGCCGATCCCGCCGAACGATTGCGGATCGATGTCGAGCACTTCGCCCTCCGCCACGTATGAGCGGAGCAGGGCGTCGGCCGTCCCCTGGAGGCGGAAGATCGTGATGTCGCCGATCTTGATCCGGCCTTCGAGCGTCCCGCGCGTGACGTCGGGCGCCTTATCCGGCTCGATCAGGCGGTGCATGATGAGCTGGTATTTGAGCCCTCCGCCGATCAGGCAGGCCGAGGACGTATTCCCGCAGTGGAAGCCCATGAACAGGTCGTTCGCTTTATACCCGCCGACCGCCTTTTTGTGGGCCTTGACCATGTCGTACGGGACCGTGTTGTTGATGTCGAGCAGGGTCGCGGGCGCCTGCGTGGCGCAGGTGGCCATGTATTCGCTCAGGGCGCCGTAGATGTCCACCTCGCACGAGACGGGGATCCCGCGCGTCGCCAGGCGCGAGTTGACGTAACAGGGGACGAACCCGAAGTAGTGCTCGTAGGCCGGCCAGCACTTGTTGGCGAAAATCCCGTAGTCGGACGCCCCGAGGTTCGCCTCCATGAACCGGGTCAAGGCGACCTCGTACTGGGCCAGCTTTTCGAGCATGTCGGGATAGGCGTTGCCCGATCCAAGCTCCTTGGCCATGTCCCGGGCCACCCTTTTGATCGCCCGGTCGCCCTTCGCCTTCTGGAAGATGTCGTAGAGGTCGAGCTCGGAGTTCTCCATGATCTCGACCCCGAGGTCGAACAGGGGCTGAATCGGCGCGTTGCAGGCTAAAAAGTCCTGCGGCCGGGGGCCGAAGCCGAAAATCTTGAGCTTCTTGAGCCCGAGGATGATCCGGGCGACCGGGATGAACCCGGCGATCATATCCGCCACCTCGTCCGGCATCCCGACCGGATACTCGGGGATATAGGGGCGGAGCTTGCGCAGGCCGATGCTGTATGACGCGTTCAGCATGCCGCAATACGCGTCGCCCCGGCCGCCCACCAGGTCCTCCCCGGTCTCCTCGGCCGCCGCGGCGAACATCACCGGGCCGTCGAACTTCTGGGCTAAAAGGGTCGTCGGCCCTTCGGGACCGAAATTGCCGAGATAAAGGACGAGGGCGTTGACGCCCGCCTGGCGGACTTCATCGAGGGCTTTCAGGGCG
This sequence comes from Candidatus Aminicenantota bacterium, assembly GCA_003141555.1. GTDB lineage: Bacteria > Acidobacteriota > Aminicenantia > Aminicenantales > UBA4085 > FEN-413. The sequence continues at coordinate 165,397 of PLMN01000023.1, read as the reverse complement.
TCCTTTTCGTTCTCGACGATTGTCTTGATCTCGACGATGCGCACGGCCTTGGCCTTGCATTCCGCCACGACGCGCGTCCGGCGCTTGTGGGAGAGCTCGATCGGGAAGCAGTCGCGGCTGACGGCCACGATGCCGAGTTTCACCTGGGGGATGTTTTTCATAAGAGGGCTCCTTTCAATTTTTCCGGCGGCGCGCAGCCGGCTTTCGGCCGGCGCGCTCCCCGGCGTCTTGGGCCGGGGGCTTGTCCGCCTGTCCATAATAGGCCTCGGGCCCATGTTTCCTGAAGTAATGCTTGGCCAGGAGATGATCGGGCAGGCCGGGCGCGCCCGGGTTCACGAGCCGGGTCAGGATCGCCATTTTAGCGATCTTTTCCAGAACGAGGTTGTTTCGCACGGCCTCGGCCGGGCCGGCGCCCCAGCTGAAGGGCCCGTGCCCCGCGACGAGCGCCGCCGGCCGTTCGAGGGGATCCAGCCCGGCGAACCGCTCGGCGATGACCTTGCCCGTGTTCGCCTCGTAATCCTTGCGCACCTCGCGCTCCGTCAGGAAGCGCGTAACCGGGATCGCGCCGTTGAAATGGTCGGCATGGGTCGTGCCGAAGCAGGGGATCTCGCAGCCGGCCTGGGCGAACGCCGTCGCGTATTCGCTGTGGGCGTGGGACACGCCCCCGATCCCGGGAAAAGCCCGGTACAGGGCGAGATGGGTGGGCGTGTCGGAGGACGGGTTCAGCTTCCCCTCGACCACCCGTCCCTCGAGGTCGACGAGCACCAGGTCGATCGGATTCATCGTGGAATAGGACACGCCGCTCGGCTTGATGGCCATGACGCCCTTCCGGCGGTCGATCCCGCTCACGTTGCCGAACGTCAGGATGACCAGGCCGTACCGGACGAGGTCGAAATTGGCCTGCCAGACCCGCTCCTTGAGATCGCTCAGCATCGCCTTATTCCTTGGCCGCCAGCTCGCGGTCCCGGATCGACAGCAACTCCTTCATCACGGGATACAGCGATCCCGGGTCGGCCTTGGTTCCAAAGGCGTCGTGGAGGATGCGGTAGAGGGCGTAGAGCTCGGTATAAACCGCGTGGGCGGCCGGGTCCGGCTTGTAGGACCGGGCCTTGACGCCGCACATCGCCCGCTGGGCCTCGGCGAACCAGGGATGCACGCCCGCGGCGACCGCGCCGGCGATGGCCGAGCCCAGGGCGCAGGTCTGGGCGGAGCGGGCGACCTTCATCTCCTTGCCGATCACGTCGGCGTAGATCTGCATGACCAGGGGGTTCTTCTCGGCGATGCCCCCGCAGTTGATGACCTCGTCGATCGCCACGCCGTAGTCCTCGAAGCGGCGGATGATGGTCAGCGCGCCGAAGGCCGTGGCTTCGATGAGGGCCCGGTAGATCTCCCCGGGCGTCGTGTGGAGCGTCTGCCCGACGAGGAGCCCGGTCAGCCGCTGGTCGACCAGGACGGTCCGGTTCCCGTTGTTCCAGTCGAGCGCGACGAGGCCCGATTGGCCGGGCCGGAGCCCGGCCGCTTTCCGGGTCAGGGCTTCGTGCGAGCCCTGGACGGGCCCGCCGGGCTGGAGATTGCCGACGAACCAGTTGAAGATGTCGCCGACCGCGGACTGGCCCGCCTCGAGCCCGTAGTATCCGGGGAGGACCGAGCCGTCCACGATCCCGCACAGGCCGGGAATATCGGCCAGCGGCTTGTCGTTCGGCCAGACGCAGATGTCGCACGTGCTCGTCCCGATGATCTTGACGAACTTGCCGGGGAAGACGCCCGAGCCGACGGCCCCGAGGTGGGCGTCGAAGGCGCCGACCGCGACGGGGATGCCCGCGGGCAGCCCGAGCTTCCTGGCCCAGGCCGGAGCGAGCCCGCCGGCCGGGACATCGGAGGTGAAGGTCTTATCGTAGAGCCGGTCGCGGAGGTCGCCGAGCTTCGGGTCGAGCTGAGCCAGGAACTCCCGGGACGGCAGGCCGCCCCAACCCGGGTTGAACATGGCCTTGTGGCCCGCGGCGCAGCGCCCGCGCTTGATTTTCTCCGGCCGTGTTTCGCCGGTCAGGACGGCCGGGATATAATCGCAGCACTCCACCCAGCTCCAGGCGGCGTCGAATGCCTTCGGATCGATGCGCCGGCAGTGGAGGATCTTGCTGAAGAACCACTCGGAGGAGTAGGTCCCGCCGCACTTGGCCAGGTATTCGGGATGTTCGCGGGCGGCGAGGGCCGTGATCTCCGCCGCCTCGGCGAAGCCCGTGTGGTCCTTCCAGAGCCAGGCCATGGCGTTCGGGTTCCGGCGGAATTCCGGGCGGAAGCAGAGCGGCGTTCCTTCCCGGTCGACGGGGATCGGCGTCGAGCCGGTCGTATCGACGCCGATGCCGACGACCTGCGCCGGGTCGAAGGCGCGCTCGGCCTTCCGGGCTCGGGCGAGCGTCTGCCGGACCGCGGCCTCGGCGCCCGTGAGATAGTCGGCCGGGTTCTGCCGGGCGAGGTCGGGGTTCCGGCGGTCGAGGACGACGCCCGCCTCGCCGGTTTCGTAGGCGTGGATGGCGGTGGCCAGCTCCCGGCCGTTCCGGACGTCCACGAGCAGGGCCCGCACGGAATTCGTTCCGTAGTCGAGTCCGAGGGCATATCGTTTCGCGGTCATCGGGCCTCTCTCTCTCCGCCTCCCCGGCGCGGGGGCGCGAATCTATTAAGTATGCCGCTTGCGGCCGCCAAGTCAAGACGGCGGCCGGGGCCCCAGGCCTTGCCTGGGGATCATCTTCCGCCTGTGCCGGCTGCGCTCAAGAACGTAGCCGGCGCGAACGCGGGCCGGACTTCAGGGGATCAGCCGCTCGCCGACCTTGCGGAACTTGTCGATGGCGAACTCGATCTGCTCGCTCGTATGGGCGGCGCTGATCTGGACCCGGATCCGCGATTTGCCGCGAGGGACCACGGGGAAGTAGAACCCGATCACGTAGATGCCCTCTTTCAGCAGCTCGTCGGCGAAGTCCTGCGATAGCTGGGCGTCGTTGGGCAGGTGGCCGAAGAGGACCGGGACGATGGGGTGGATGCCCGGCACGATTTTGAATCCCGCCTTGGTGATGCCCTCCCGGAAGAGGAGGGTGTTGCGCATCAGCCGGTCCTTGCGCTCGGTCGTCTCGGTCAGGATTTTGAGGACCTCGATCGTCGCTCCGGCGATGGCCGGCGAGAGTGAATTGGAGAAGAGATACGGCCGAGACCTCTGCCGCAGGAACTCGATGATCTCCTTCCGTCCCGAGGTGCAGCCGCCGGTGGCCCCGCCGAGGGCCTTGCCGAACGTCGTGACGATGATGTCGACCCGGTCCATCACCCCGCGGTACTCGTGCGTGCCGCGGCCCGTCGGGCCGATGAAGCCCGTGGCGTGGGAGTCGTCGACCATGACCAGCGCCCCGTAGTGCTCGGCCAGCTCGCAGATCTTGTCCACCCGGGCGATGATCCCGTCCATGGAGAAGACGCCGTCCGTGACGATCAGCTTGAATTTGGCGTCCTTGGCCGCGACGAGCTTGGCTTCGAGATCGTCCATGTCGTCGTTCTTGTAGACGAAGCGCTGCGCCCGGCAGAGGCGGATGCCGTCGATGATCGAGGCGTGATTGAGCTCGTCGGAGATGATGGCGCAATGCTCATCGAAGAGCGGCTCGAAGACGCCGCCGTTGGCGTCGAAGGCGGAGGAGTAGAGGAGCGTGTCCTCGGTCCCCAGGAAGTTGCTCATGGCCTGCTCGAGGTCCTTGTGGACGCGCTGCGTCCCGCAGATGAAACGGACCGAGGCCAGGCCGAAGCCCCAATTGAAGAATGTGTAGTTCGTCGCGGCCATGACCCGCGGTTCGTTGCACAGGCCGAGGTAGTTGTTGGCGCAGAAGTTGAGGACGCACAGTCCGGCGTCGGTCTTGATCTCCACGCCTTGGGGCGTGGTCAGGATGCGCTCCTCTTTGTAGAGCCCTTCCGCGCGGATCTTGGCCAACTCCGCGGAGAGATGATCCTTGAAGCTTCCGTACATGGTCGACTCCTTCCCGGAAGCGGGTCTGTAAATGGATATTATAGGCCATCGGCGGCCGAAGCGGAAGGCGGGCGGGCGGAGAGAAAAAAGGGGACGGTTCTATTTTTCGTCCCCGAGTTGTCGAGAACATCATATAATGGACGAGAGGAAAATAAAACCGTCCCTTTTTAGGCCTATTAGGCTTTTTTAAGGAGATGACATGGGCTTCAAGGACAAGATAATCGACGGAAACCCGAAGATCGATGACGCGCTGGCGGCTGCGATACGCGCCCGCCTGAGCGGCGGCCGCCTCACCTGCGCCTCGGCTTTCGCTATCGCCGAGGAGTTGGGCGTGCCGCGGACCGAGGTCGGCCGCGCGGCCGATGCGCTCGGCATCCGCTTGAGCCATTGCCAGCTCGGCGCGTTCTGATGCGCGGGTGGCGCCGGCCGGGGCNNCCCCGGCCGGCGCCACCCGCGCTGCATGCCCCCTACTTGATCTCCAGCTTCACGCTCTCCGAGTGGCTGTTGAACTCGGGGGCGTACATGCACTCGATGAGGGCCATGCCGTTCTGGTAGGCGCCCCGGTGCACCACCCGGAGCGGGTATTCGAAGACGTAGGTCCCCTTGGGCAGGTAGCTGATGAAGAAATGGGTCGCCGTGTCCTTGATGGATTCGTAGTAGACGAGGCCGCCCTGGAACTTGTAGCTCGATAGGACGTTGACCGGCTCCAGCCCGCTGCCGCGGTGGTCCTTCATGTGGACGTATTCCATGTCCCGGTCCGTCCGCAGCTCGATCCGGATGACGAGCGCATCGCCCACGGCGAGCGGCCCCTTCACCGGCTCGATGACCGGCCCCGCCTTGGTCAATCGCCGGACGAAGACGTCCTTCTTGAGCGTCAGCGGGTTCTGGGCGTGGGGCGTGATCTTGGCGATGTCCTCCATGTATTGCCAGTGGATGCCGCCCCAGGCGATCCCCTTGTCGGTCTTGGTCAGGGTGACGTCGCCCATGGACGGCTTGATCTCGGCCGGCGGGAATCGCTTTTCGTAGAACCCCGTCCCGGCTTCGACCTTCTCCGGCCGGACGGCCTCGCCTCCCAGCCGGACCTCGACAAGCGCGTCGGAAGCCAGGAGGTCCGCCCCCCGCTGGAGCAGGCCGTAGACCGCGTCGGCCGTGGCCTTGGTGGTCTTCCAATCCTGGGTCTGCTTCTGCTTGAGCAGCCAGATCTTGCATTCCTCCACGGCCGGCTGGTCGTTCATGACCTCGTCGAAGGCCTCGATCATCACCGCCTGGGTTTCGATGGGGGCCCGGTACCACCACCACGATCCTTCGAGCTCGCTCCAGAAGCGGCCCATCTCCTCGTCGACCTGGCTTCGCTCCTTCATCGAGCGCATGATCTTGCGGGCCGTCTCCGCGTCGCCGAACCGGGCGAGGGCGAGGGCGAGGTGGGCCTGGCTCTGGCGAAAATCGAGCTTCAACCAGTTTTGGGCCGCCTGGCCGAGGAAATAGTCCACGGCCTCCCGGCTCGAGTCCGGGATCGGCCGGTCCTTTAGATAGAAGCTCCGGCCGTAGAGGAACAAGGCGATGGTCGAGCTCAGCTGGTTCTCGCTCTTGTGCCCGGACTTCACGATCTCGTCAAAGTTTGCCTTGATCCAGGCATCGAGGCGGCCCAGGGCCTTGAGCGCCGCGGTCTGCGGGACGGCCGCGACATCCATGTGCTTCAGCCGGCCGAATCCGGTTACGACATAAAGGGTGATGTAGCTGTCGCCGGGGCCGCCCGGGAACCACGGCCACGAGCCGTCGGCGAGCTGCATGGCTTCAAGCTTGGCGGAAGCCCGCTTGATCTCCTGGTTCAGCCGGTTCTCGTCGAAGAGGAGGCCGACATTCTGCTTGGCCTGGGTCTCGGCCTTGGCCTCGAGGACCCAGGGCGATTCCTGGAGAAGGACGCTCTTCAGGTCCTCGTTCTTTTCGAGATTGGATTTCAGGGCCGGCGTGCCTTTCCAAAGGTCGAAGATCTTCCGGATCTTGGGATCGGAGCCGGCGATCTTTTGGGCCAGGCCGTTGGCGTAGAGGCGGTTGAAGACCTGCTCCGAGCATTCGTAGGGGTATTCCATCAGGAAGGGCAGGGCTTGGACGGCGTACCAGGCCGGGTTGGAGGCCATCTGGACGACCAGCCCCACGCTCCGCAGGGTCGTCGACCCTCCGGACCCGGAGAGCTTCCGGAAATCGAATTTCTTTTGGCCCTTGTCGTTGATCCAGAGCGGGATCGATTCCCGGACGAGGATCCGGCGGCTGAGCACGGGAACCGCGCCTTCCTCGCCGTCCGAGGCGGCGGCCGTGGCCGCGACGGCCTTGTAGCCGACGATCTCCAACCCGTCGGGGACCGTCACCGGCCAGGAGAAGGAGCGCGACTGGCGGGCGGGGAGGACGAACGACGCCTTCGGGGCCGCGTTGGCCAGGGCCGCGTCGAGGGGCTTGTCGATGCGCGGGTCGAAGAACGTGAGCTGGACGTCGCCCCGGGCGTCCTTGTCGGTCATGTTCGTCACCTTGACCGTGAACTCGAGGGCATCGCCCTCGCGCAGGAAGCGAGGCGGGTTGGGTTGGACCATGAGGTCCTTCTGGGTGACCGTCCGTCCTTCGAGCGAGCCGCTTTCGAGGTCGCGCGTGTGGGCGAATCCCAGGAAGCGCCACTCGGTCAACGCCTCGGGCATCTTGAACTCGAGCGTCACCACGCCGTCCTTGCCGCTCAGCAGATGCGGGAAAAAGAAGGCGGTCTCGTCCAGGTTCGTCCGGGCCTGGACCTTGGACAGGTCGACGGCCGGCGCCTTCTTCTCCGCGCCGGCGGCCACGCCCCCCTCCACGCCGCCGACGACCCCGCCTCTCGCCATCTCTTGCTCGGCCGCCGGCGACGGCGGGGGAAGAGGCTCCGACCCTTCCCTCATCATGGCCATGGGCCGGGCCGCGGTCTTGAGCGCCCTCCCCGGATACGCGTAACCGGCGGCGTCGAATTCGATGTCCGACGCGAAGTGGGCGTAGCTCGGTGCGAGGGAGGAGAGATAGGCGTTCAGGGTATCGCGGTACGTCTGGTAATCCTCCTTCCGGTTCGTGAACGTCGGGTAAAGATAGGTCCCGTCGGTCCGGAAGAGGCCGGAGAAAGAGGGAAACCCGTGAGAGGTGAACTGGTCGAGCGAGACATCGTAAAGGGCGGCTACCATCTCCGCGGACTTGACCTCGGCCCCCGGACCCTTGATCCGGACCGCCCAGGTTTCCTTCTGGCCCGGCGCGAGCTTGGAGCGGAACGTCTGCCACTGGAGGTCGAGGACCTTGTTCGACCACGGGACGTTGACCCGCTCCTGGGCGATATATGGCCGGTTGTCCTTGACCGCCGTGACGAGGACGGTGAAGCCGCCGCGGAGGCGCTCGTCCACGGGGATGCGCAGGACGCCCTGCGTTTGAGCGGCCGGCGTCCAGGCGCGCTTGAAGACCGCGCCGCCCTGGAACGCCTCGACGAGGACCGGGCCCTTGTCATAGCCCGTCGCCCACAGGATCTCGAATGTGCCGCCGACCTCCACGGTCGAAGCCCGGACGGCCGTGTGGAATGGAATCTTGACGTTGAACGCCGTCGCGGCGGGGTCGAGGACGAGGAAGAAGGCCAGGCCTTCGACGGCCGAGCCGAACCTGTCCTGCGTCCGGAGCCGGGCCTTGTAGGCGCCCGGCTTCAGGCCGAAGGACAGGGCGAGCGGCGCATCCTCCTTGACGCTCGTCTGGAACTCCCTGCGCTCCACGACGGCGCCCTCGGGCCAGCGCTTCCAGTCCGCGGTCGCGCTCGTCGAGCCCGCTTGCCCGCCCGCGGCGCCGAGGATGTCGGCCGGGACGGGCCGGGAGGGGCCTTTGAGGGCGATCACCTCGACCGTTCCCTTGGCGGCCGCGTTTTTCCCGTTCAGCGTCGTGGTCGTGATCGTCAGGGCCACGGGCTTCCCGGTCTCCTGCCATTCTCCGCAGCTCAACCCCGCCTCGAGCGAGGCGAAGCCCGCCCGGACGCGCCCGTCCGCGCTTCGCGTCTCGCCCGTCGTGTCCGTGACGTCGGCATAGGCGGCGAAGGTGAAGATCGGGCCGCCCGACGCGGCGACTGTCGGGTCGGGCCGGGCCGTGAACTTGAGGAGGAACTTGCCGGCCTCGTCCGTTTTCAGCGTGCCGTGGGCAATCTCCTGGCTTCCCCCCCGGGCGAGGCTGGGATTCCAATAGGACCACCACCAGGGGTATTGGACTTCGCGCACGACGCGGTATTTCACCTGGGCCCCGTCCACCGGCGCGCCGGTATAGGCCGTGGCTTCGCCCGGCAGGCTGATCTCGTCGTTCAGGCGGATCTCCCGGTCGGGGACGTCGAGCTTGACCTGGAACTTGGGCCGCTTGTATTCCTCCACCCGGACGGTCGTCGATCCGCTCGGGTCGGCGGTCGAGATCGTCATCTCGCCCGTCAGCCGGTCGGCGGGAGCGGTCAGGGTCCCGGAGAACGAGCCGAAGTCGTTCGTGGTCAGGAGGAGGCTCGTGATCTCCTGGCGGTTCGGATCGCGGAATACGATCCGAACCGGTTTTTTGGGAAGAAGCCGGTAATCGTCGCCGGCTGTGTCGATCGCGAGACAGATTCCCTTGAAGGAGATCATCTGGCCCGGCCGGTAGATGGACCGGTCGGTGAAGAACATGGTCGTCGTCCGGGGCATGTCGCGGCGGGCGTAGGAGGACGGAACCTGGACCTCGGCCAGCTCGCCGCCCCGGCCGTCCCGGACGACGATCAGGCGATGGGAATAGGTCTGGACCGAGGGGATGGAGAAATACCCGTCGGAGTCGGTCCGGACCGAAGTCTCCTTGTGGAACCGCTCCTCCCTCGAATTCCATTGATAGCACGCGGCCTCCGCGTCGGGCACCGGCTCACCCGCCTCGTTGCGGACGACGATCCCCTGCGCGGAACCTCCCAGCCCGCGCGACACGAGGCCGAGATCGCTCACCCAGAGCTGCGCGGACTGGATCTTGTTCGCCCCGGCCGTGAAGCCTTCGTCGGTGCCGGCCAGGATCCGGTAGAATCCGGCCGGCAGGGCCGGCAGGTCGGCGAGGACGGTCGCGCTCTTGTAATCGGCCGTGGGCTTCAGGGCCGCTTTCCAGGCGGCCGCGGGCCGGGCGGCGATGAGCCTCTTCAGGATGTCGTCGGGCATCCAGAACAGGCTCTGGCCTTCCTTGCCCGCCAGGGTCGCCTCGAAGTCCTCCTTCACCGCCCGGAAATAGACCGCGCCCAGGTTGCGGTAGTCGACGGCGATCTTGCCCGGGGTCTCGGGGCGGAGCACGGACTCGCCGTGGATGTCGAGCTCCCGGGCGGTGATCCGGGCGATGAGGGCCGCGCAGTTGACCGCGCCCATGGAGCCGGGATGGGCCGCCTGGCCGAGCTTCGCGGCCTCGAGCGCCTTGACGTAGTCCTCCCGGTTGTAGAGCTCCTGGGCTTCGTACGAGCGGGCCAGGCTCGTCAGCGGGGAGGCGCCCCGGCCCTGGGCGATCTCGGCCAGCCGCTTGAGGTAGATGCCGGACGCGTCCTCGCCGGCGGCATTGTTCCGGACATAGCGCAGGCGCTGAAGGTCGGCGTCGAGGAAGGCGTCGGGATCGGCGTCCTGGCGGTGGAAGGCCATGATCTTCTGGTAGAGCTTCAGGGCCTGGAGCTTGGGCGACTCCGCGTCGGTTGTCACCGGCGCGTAGGCCATGAAAACCGCGGCCGGGGCGAAAGCGTCGGATCGGGCCTCGATCACGAACACGTCCTCCGGGGCGGCGGCGGTCTGCTCGCCCGACGTGTAGAAATCGAGAGCCTCGGAGACGATGAAATCGAAGAGCGTCGGCCGGAGCGAGGCCGGCTGGTTGCCATCCTGGAGGAGGTCCTTGTAAGCCGCAAGGGGCGTCTTCTTCAGCTCGTCTTCGTTTTTCAAGATTTCGCGGTAAAGGCCGCCGATCTCCCGGAAGATGCGGCGCAGGTCCCAGGTCGTGAAGTCCTTGTCGTCCGCGCCCTCGGCCGTGGCCCGGTTGATGAACCGCCACCGGTTCCGCGAATAATACTGCCAGTACCATCGGGCCAGGACGGTCTTCATCATCGTCCGGGCTCCGGCCGGAGCCTTGACGATCTCCTCCTTGAGGCGGGCGACCTTCTCCTCGGGCTTGTTGCCCTTGATGACGGACTCGAGGATGATCCGGCGGGTCAGAGCCCGGAGGGCCTCGCCGTCGTTCTTCCGGGCGAAGGCCAGAGTCTCGATCCGCTTGAGGGCATCGATCGCGGTCTGGGGCAGGCCGGCCTTGTCCGCCTCATCGACTTTCGCCCACAGGGCTTTGGTGTCCTGGTCCTGGCTGAAGGGAGATGGTTTTCCGGTCATGGTGCCTCCCATGGCGACGATCAGGCCTCCGAGCGACAAGGCGGCGAGTATCCGGAAAAGATGCTTTCTGGTCATGGTCGTCCTCCCGCGCGGAAATAATGGAGCATGATCGCCCCCGGCTTGTCCCTTATCGTATTTGAGCCGAGGGTCGGGGGTCAAGCCCCGGGGTGCGCGGCCGCCTCTCCTGTTCAAGGCTCGGCTTTTCCTTTAAGATAGGTCTTCGACGGGAAATCCGAATGTCGCTCCGCCATGCCCGACTCCAACGCCTCGCCGTAGAGGCCTTTCTTGCCGCGGCTCTTGCGTCCGCCGTGCTTGCCGGCGCAGGTTGCCGGGCGCGGGAGAACGAGCCGCCGGGCGCCGTGACGCCCGAGGCGAGCTTCAGGCCGATCATCACCGGCCTCATGGACAAGTGGGGCCTTCCCGGCGGGGCGGTGGCCGTCGTCAAGGATGGCCGCCTCGTTTACGCCGAAGGCTACGGCCTCGCCGACCGGGAGCGCCGCCGGCCGGCGACGCCGGCGACCCTGTTCAGGATCGCCAGCCTTTCGAAGCCGATCACGGCCGTGGCCGTCCTGAAGCTCGTCGAACAGGGGAGGATCGGCCTCGACGACCGGCCGTTCAAGCTTCTGGATGATTTGAAGCCGGCCGACGGCGCGTTTCTCGATCCCCGCCTCTACGATATCACGGTCCGCGACCTGCTTCGTCATTCCGGCGGGTTCGACCGGGCCGCGAGCGGCGACCCGATGTTCAAGCCGATGGAGATCGCCGGGGCCATGGGCGCCGCGCCCCCGGCCGGCCCGGAGGCGATTCTCCGCTATGTCTTCACCCAGCCGCTGGATTTCGCGCCGGGGACGCGCTTCGCGTATTCGAACGTCGGCTACAGCGTCCTCGGCCGGGTCATCGAGCGGGTTACGGGCCGCCGCTACCGGGACTTCGTCCGGGAGAATGTGCTCGCCCCGATGGGCATCACGGACATGCGGGTCGGCCTGAGCGAGCCCAAGTTCCGGGCGGAGGGAGAGTCCCGCTATTACGATTTTCCCAACTCCTGGCTCATGCCCTCGGTCTTCCCCTTCGTCCGGGAGCCCGTGCCGGTCCCCGACGGCGGCTTCTACCTCGAGGCCATGGACGCCCACGGCGGCTGGCTGGGTTCGGCCGCGGACCTGATGCGCTTCATGACCTGGGTCGACGGCCGGTCGCGGCGGCGCGGGTTCCTCAAGCCGGAGACGCTCGAGCTGATGACCGTCCGGCCGCCGCTCGCGGAATATCAGGGCTCGGCGACCTATTATGCCTTGGGCTGGCAGGTCCGGCCCGTGGTCGAGGACGGCGGGGCGAACTGGTGGCATACGGGCTCGCTCGCCGGCTCGGTCGCGATCCTCGTCCGGGCTCACGACGGCCTCGCCTGGACGGCCCTCTTCAACTCGCAACCCTACGATGTGGACGGATTCCTGGCCGAGCTCGACCGGGCGCTGTGGAAGGCGGCGGACGCGGTCACGGCCTGGCCGCGGGTAGATCTTTTCCGTAGATATCGCTGAGACCCCGCTCGCGATGGCTTCGCTTAGTCGGGGCGTGCCGACGGCCCTCTGCCCCGAGGCCGGTTGACAGCGGCAAAGGCCGCAGGATATATTTTGCCGGACCCCCGAGATCAAGGAGTACCGCATGACTCGCTCCATCGTATCGCTGGGCACCATCGACGTCATCATCATCGCCTTCTATTTCGCCCTTGTCCTGGGCATCGGCTTCTACCTGAAGCGCTTCACCAAAACCGGCGACGACTTCTTCATGGCCGGCCGGAAGATGACCTCCTGGATCGCGGGGCTGAGCTTCCTCGCGGCCAATCTGGGAGCGCTCGAGCTCATGGGCTGGTCGGCCGCCGCCTACCAGTACGGCATCCTGGCNNTACTACATCTCCAAGACCCACTCGGTCCCGGGCTACCTCCAGCTTCGCTACGGCAACGCGAGCCGGACCCTGTCGGCCGTGTCGTTCGGCTTCATGACCGTCCTCATGAGCGGGATCAACATGTATTCCATGGCCCTGGTGATGAAGGTCGTTCTGGGCNNATGAAGGTGGTGCTGGGCTGGGACATCCACTTCAGCATCTGGGTCTCGTCGGTCACCGTCGCGATCTACGTGACCTTGGGCGGGCTTCTGTCGGCCATCTTCAACGAAGTCCTCCAGTTCGTCCTGATCTGGGCCGGCGCGCTCCTCATCCCCGTCATCGGGATGATCGAGGCCGGCGGCTGGCATAAGATGGTGGTCAAGATCCAGGCGAACTTCGCCGGGCTCGATCTCACCCACCTCTGGCGAAGCATCGGCTCGTTCTCGGACAATGTCATGGGCATCCACTGGACCGGCATCGTCTTCGGCCTGGGCTTCGTCATTTCCTTCGGCTACTGGACGACCGACTTCCTGGTGGTCCAGCGCGTGCTCGCGGCCAAGGACCTGCGGGCGGCCAAGATGGCCCCCATCATCGGCGCGGGCTTCAAGATGATGGTCCCCTTCATCGTCATCCTCCCCGGCCTCCTCGCCCTGGCGGTCATGCCCGGGCTCGTGGGCGAATCGCAGGCGATCGCCACCGGCGGGCACAGCTACAACGAGGTCTTGCCTCTCATGCTCGCCCGCTACGCCGGGCCGGGCCTGCTCGGCCTGGGCATCACGGCCCTCATCGCGGGCTTCATGTCGGGCATGGCCGGCAATGTCAGCGCCTTCGCCACGGTTTGGACCTACGATATTTACAAGCCTCTCCGCAAGAAGGTCTCGGACGCACACCTGGTCAAGGTCGGTCGCTGGGCCACCATCCTGGGAGTGGTCATCAGCATCGGGACCGCTTACCTGGTCATGCAGTTCGCCAGCATCATGGACTACGTCCAGGCCCTGTTCAGCTTCTTCATCGCCCCGCTTCTGGCCACGGTCCTGTTCGGCATGCTCTGGAAGCGGGCGACGCCGGCCGCGGGCTTCTGGGGCCTCCTGGCCGGGACCCTGTCCTCGATCGGGATGTGGGCCTGGGTCAAGATCGATCCGCGGGCGTTGGCCATCATCGCCTTCTCGCCGAACGCCAAGGCCATGTCCGAGAACATGTACCGGGCGCTGTGGTCTTGGTGCATCGCCGCCCTGGTCACGATCGTGGTCAGCTTCCTGACCGCGCCCAAGCCCGAGAGCGAGCTCGTCGGCCTCGTCCGAGGCTGCACGGAGCTCCCGTCCGAAGGCGACTACAAGTTCTATCAGCGGCCGATCTTCTGGGCCGGCGTCGTCCTGGCTTGCCTCATCACCCTGAACGTCGTCTTTTGGTAAGGAGGAGGGGACCATGGAATTCAAGAACGCCATCTCGATCTGGTTCTTTATCGGCATCGTCCTCGTCGTGTACGGGGCGCTGATCTGCGGCGCCGGCATCTACGGCCTGATCGTCCCGCCGGCCAAGCCCGTCGTCCTCAACGAGCTCCACTCCGGCGTCTGGTGGGGCGCGATCCTGTTTGCCGCCGGGATCGTTTATGTCGTGAAGTTCAACCCGAAGAAAAAGAAGGGCTGACGCGCGCCGTCCCCCCCCATTTTTAAATAGGGGGGTGCAACGCCCCAGCCCCTAGGCTCTCGGCCCGAGAGGTAAGTCAGGAGGCTCCATGCATCCCCGAAAAACCCGTTCATTCCTCGCCGTCCTGGCCGTCGTCGCCGCCCTCGCGGCGATCTTCGCCGCCCCGGTAGCGCCCGTCCCAGCGCGGACCGAGACGGGCGCTACCGGGATTGCGGAAACCGCTTCTCCGGCTCGCGCTGGGGGCGCCGCCCAAGATCTCTTCCAGGAAAGCCTGCTCAAGAATTTCACGTTTCGCAACCTGGGGCCCTTCCGGGCCGGTTCGTGGGTAACGGCCATCGCCGTCCCGGACGCGCCGCTTAAAGATCACCTCAAGATCATTTATGTCGGGACGCGGAACGGGGGCGTGTGGAAGACGGTGAACGCCGGCACGACGTTCGAGCCCCTTTTCGACAAGCAGGAGAGGCTCTCGATCGGCGACGTCGCGGTCGCGCCGTCCGACGGCAATATCGTCTGGGTCGGGACGGGCGAGGCCCACTGCGCCCGGAGCTCCAACCCCGGCGACGGCATCTACAAGTCCGTCGACGCGGGCCGGACCTGGACGAACATGGGCCTGCGCGACACGGAGCACATCGCCCGGATCCGGATCCATCCCAAGGATCCCGACATCGTCTACGTCGCGGCCCTGGGCCATCTTTTCTCGGACAACGCCGAGCGGGGCGTGTTCAAGACGACGGACGGCGGCCGGACGTGGAGCAAAGTGCTCTTTGTCTCCGACAAAATCGGCGCGGTCGACCTGGTCATGAGCCAATCCGATCCGAACGTCCTCTACGTGGCCATGTACGACAAGGTCCGCCGGCCCTGGGTGTACGTGGTCGGCGGCCCGGAGAGCGCGATCTACAAGACGACCGACGGCGGCCGGGCCTGGACGCGGCTCGGCGGCGGGCTGCCCTCCGGCAAGATCGGCCGGATCGGGATCGACATGTTCCAGAAGAGCCCGGGGACGCTTTATGCCGTGGTCGAAAACGCCAATCCCCGGCCCGCGACGCCCCAGGAGATCGATATGGACAAGCGCCGCGGCTTCGATCCCCAGCCGCGCACGTTCGGCAACGAGGTTTTTCGCACGGACGACGGGGGGCGGTCCTGGCGGAAAGTCAACGCCGGTTATGAGGCGGCCCTCGACAAGGCGCCCTACTCCTTCAACGTGCTGCGCCTCGACCAGCAGGATCCGGCCAAGGCCTACATCACCGGCCAGTCGCTGGCCAGCACCACCGACGGCGGCAAGACCTGGAAAGGCCTGAGCTGGCCGTCGAACGGCGTCTTCGAGCAGGGCTTCGGCGACTGGCGCTGCTTGTGGGTCGACGCCCAGGACCCCGACCGCCTGATCTTCGGGAGCGACGGCGGCGTGCATATCTCCTATGACGGCGGCCGGACCTGCGTCCACGCCTACAACATCCCCCTCGGGGAATTCTACGCTATCGGCCTGGATATGGAAGACCCCTACAACATTTACGGCGGCCTGCAGGACCACGATTCGTGGAAGGGTCCCTCGAACGGCTGGACGGGCGAGGTCACGCTGGCCGACTGGCTGACGGTCGGGGAGGGCGACGGCATGTACAACTGCGTCGACCCCTCCGACAGCCGCTGGGTCTACAACAACCGCGAGCTGGGCACGATGTGGCGCCTCGACCAGAAGACCGGCGTTGCGACGCCGATCATGCCCCGGCGCGAGCCGGGCCGGGAGGCGCCCCGCTTCAACTGGACGCCGCCGATCGCCCTCTCGCCTCACAACCCGGCGATCGTATACACCGGGGCCAACGTCCTCTTCCGGTCGCTCGACCGGGGAGACCACTGGACCGAGATCAGCCCCGATCTGACGTTCAACGACAAGTCCAAGCAGGGCTTCCCCGCGATCTCCTACAACACGATCACTACGATCTCGGAATCGCCGGTCCGGCCGGGCGTCATCTGGGTCGGCGCCGACGACGGCAAGGTCCAGGTGACCAGGGACGGCGGGGCGGCCTGGCTCGACCGCACGGCGAAGATCGCCGCGGCCGGAGGCCCGGAGGATTTCTGGGTGAGCCGCGTGTTCGCCTCGCCCCATGATGCCGGGACGGCCTTCGTGGCCAAGACCGGCCTGCGCTTCGATGATTTCCGGCCGTTCCTGTTCAAGACCACGGACTACGGCGAAACCTGGACGCCGATCATGGGCGACCTGCCGGCCCGGGGGATCAACGTCGTCGTCCAGGACCGGCGGAACGCGAACCTCCTCTTCGCCGGGACGGACCAGGGTGTTTTCGTCACGATCGACGGTGGAGCGCGCTGGGTCCCGTTCCGAAACAACATGCCCCGGGTCAAAGTCTCCGACCTCGCGATCCACCCCCGCGAGAACGACCTGGTCGTGGCCACCTACGGCCGCGGCTTGTGGATCACGAACATCACCCCTCTGAGGGAATTCAGCGAGGAGACGCTGGGGCGGGACGCCGTCCTGTTCGAGATCCGGCCCCAGGTCCAGCGCATCACGGGCGGGCTGGGCAATTACCGGCTCCTCGGCGACAGCCACTTGGCGACTCCCAACGAGCCAAACGCCGTGGCGATCCATTATTATCTGAAGGCCAAGACCAAGGACAAGCCCAAGGTGACGGTCACGGATCCCTACGGCAAGGTCCTCCGCGAGCTTTCCGGGGGAGGTGAGGCCGGGATCAATACCGTCCTCTGGGACATGCGGGCCGTGGCGCCTGCCGCGCCGGAGGCCCGGGGAGGCGGCGGCGGGCGGGGGTTCGGCGGAGGCATGCTCGTCGAGCCCGGCGAATACGTGGTAACGGTCGAGATCGACGGGACGAAGCTCGTCAAGAAGGCGGTCATCCCGCGGCGGATGGGTTGGACGATCGGCCCCGTCCCCGCGGAAATCCGGTGATGAGCCCCCGGCGGCCGCGCAGACCGCGCCGCCCAACCCTCCGGACAAGCCCGATGAGGCGAAGAAGATCAAGTCGGCGTCATTCGAACGCCGCGACGAGGGCTTTGCGCTCGTCCTCGCCGATGGCTTTTACCGCGGCGAGCGTCTCGGCGATCCAGTGGCCCTTGAACTTCATCCAAGCGTCGTTCGCCCGCGGGTCCGACGACAGGGGGCGGGGCATGATCGCCGTCAGCCGGACCATCTCCTCGAGCGACAGCTCGCCGACGCCCTTCCCGAACCAGTGGCGCGCGGCGGCCTGGACGCCGAAGACGTTGGGCCCGAGCTCGATGATGTTAAGATAGAGAGCGAAGATCCGGTCCTTGGACAGGGCTTTTTCCAAGCGCTTGGCGATCAGGAATTCCTTGAGCTTGCGGCCGAGCGTCTTGTCGCCGGACAGATAGAGGTTTTTGGCCAGCTGTTGGGTAATCGTGCTCCCGCCCCGGACGAGGCGCCGCTCCTTGATATCGCGCTTGATGGATTCCTTGAGCTCGGCGACATCGATCCCCTTGTGCTCATAGAACGAAGCGTCCTCGCTGACCAGGACGCATTTCTTGAGCATGTCCGGAATCTGATCGAACGCGACCCAGGACCGCTCCACGGAAAGCCGGATCCCTTTCTTTGCGGCCTGGGCCGCCTGGGCCCGCATCAGCGACGTCGAGGCCGGGTTGGATATCCGCAGCCCGGACACGTCGGGCAGGGTCAGCCAGACATAAAGGGCGAAGGCCGCGATCAGCGCGAGGAGGGCGAGGAATGTCCAAAAGACGGCCCTCTTCGCTTTGGATCTCGTTTTACGCGCTTCTCCCGGTTCGTTCGGCACCATGGGTTTCCCTGGGATCTGATTATAGCGGCTTTGGGCCCGACTGTCATTCCGGTTGCCTTGTCATCCCTCGCGAGGCCGTCGCTTGAATTTTCGGACGGCGGCGGATATAGTTCCGGGCGTGAAGCTCGTCGAAATCACCCCCGCGACAGGCGTCCGGTTGTTCCACGACGCCGCCCGGGCGCTTTATGCCGGCGATCCCAACCGCATCGCCCCCCTGGACAAGGAGATCGAAGGCGTCTTCACCCCGGCCAAGAACTCCCTTTTTCAGAACGGCGAGGCCGTCCGCTGGGTGCTCCAGGACGACGGCGGCCGGCCGCTCGGCCGGGTTGCGGCCTTCGTCAACCACGACAAGGCCCGGCTGCGGGAACCCCGCGCCGGCGGCCTCGGCTTCTTCGAATGCGTCGACGACCAGGCTGCGGCCGACGCCCTGTTCGATGCGGCCCGCGCCTGGCTGGCCGCGCGGGGCCTGGAAGCCATGGACGGCAGCATCAATTTCGGCGACAACTACAACCACTGGGGCGTGCTCGTCGAGGGCTTCGAGCCCCAGGGCTACGGCATGCCCTACAACAAGCCTTATTACGGCCGCCTCTTCGAGGCCTACGGCTTCCGTGAGTTCTTCCGCCAGTATACCTACCATCTCGATGTGACCAAGCCTCTGCCCGAGCGGCAGCTCAAGTTCGCCGAATTCCTCCTGAAGCGGCCCGGCTATGCCTATCGCCATTACGAGAAGAAGAACTCGGCGAAGTACGTCCGCGACCTGGTCGACATTTTCAACACCACTTGGTCGGACTACATGGAGGATTTCCATCCGGTCTCGGAGAAGGACCTCAAAGGCGCTCTCAGCGCGGCTCGGCCGATCATCGTCGACGACTTCATCTGGTTCGCCTACAAGGACGAGAAGCCGATCGGGATGCTGGTCGCGTTCCCCGACATCAATCAGGTGCTGGCCAAGTTCAACGGCCGGCTGAATCCCTGGAACAAGCTTCGCTTCCTCGCCCTGAAGTCCGGCAAGACCATCACCCGTAACCGCCTCTTCCTGGCCGGGATGATCCCGGAGGCCCAGAACTCGGGCGCGATCTCGGCGTTGTTCCTGAAGTTCTTCCGCTCCGTCCAACGGCGACCTCACTACCGCGAGATCGAGCTCTCCTGGGTGGGGGACTATAATCCCCGGATGCGCAAGGTTTACGAGCAGATCGGGGCCGTTCTGAAGAAGACGCACGTCACCTACCGGTTCCTCTTCGATCCCTCCCGCCCCTTCGAGCGCTTCACCAACGAGGGTGGCAACAGCAGCCTCCGTCGGGACGCCGTGAAAAAGCCTCCCGCATAGACCGGTGCGGAGGAAGGCGACCATGCGACGCGGCCTGCGGCCTCTGTTTTTATTGATCGCGGCGGCTTGGCTCGCGATCGCGGCCTGCAAGGTCGTCCCAACGTCCGTCCTGTCGACGCTCTCGCCCGACCATGCGCTTTCAATCGCGCCGGCTTTCACGCTGACCGTTACGGGCCGCGACTTCGAGTCGAATTCGGTGATCGTATTCGCCGGCGCGGCCAAGGCGACGGTCTTCGTCGGCCCGGGAGAGCTCCATTGTCCGATCGTCCCCGCGGATCTCGCCGCCGCCGTGTCCGGCGCGGCCGCGCAAACCGTCTCCGTGCCGGTTTACGTCTCCACGCCGTCGGCCGGAATCTCCGCGTCGCTGAGCTTCCGGATCGACGTTTATCCCGAGTTCGGCGCCGCGCGCATGATCGCTTGGGCGACGAGAGCGTATTACGATCTCATCCGGCCCCAGATCGCGTTCACCGGGGGCGGCCGCCTCTGCGCGGTCTGGCGCGACGAGGAGAGCCTGTCCTTCAGCGCCTCCGACGACGCGGGCGCAAGTTGGACGTCCCCCGCGCTGCTCAATCAAGGCCCCACTTCCGCCTACCGCTTCTCCCTGGCCTCCGGCCGGACCGCGGGCCAGCTCTTTCTCGCCTGGGAGGAGAGCTCCCTCATATACTTCATCCGCTCCGCCGACGGCGGACGGAGCTGGACCGCGCGCGCTGCGCTGACCGATCCCGGCATTTCGACGGCGAATAATCCCGGCCTCTTTGTCGACTCGTCGGGCGCCCTCCTCGCGGCCTATCTAAGCCGGTCGCCGGCGGGCGGCGCGCCGTATACCGTCGTCATCCTGAAATCCACGGACGGCGGGACCACGTTCGCCGCGCTCGGATCCATCCCCTGGAACACGTACTTCACCGGCGATCGGAACCCCCGCCTGGCCGCCGACGCGACGGGCGTCCTCTATCTCGTCTTCCCCTCGGACTTCGGCACCCGATACATGACGGACGAGCTGGCGTTCTCGACGAACGGCGGCGTGTCGTGGTCGACTCCGGTCAACGTCAACCTGGTCGGCTCGGCGCTGGCGACGGACGCGCTGAACGGCGTCCTGCTCGCCGGATCGAACATGTATCTTCCGTACATGTACAAGCTGACCTTCAAGCGATCCGACGACCGGGGCGCGACCTGGTCGTCCCAGGACTTCGCGGACACGAACTTCACGTTCCCCGCCCTCGCCGTGAACGCCTACGGCTCGACGGACCTCGTTTGGACGGGGAAATTTTCGCGGTCGTTCGACCGGGGAGCCACCTGGAACGAAGTCGTGAGCTTCACCGACGACGCCACGGCCGACAACCCCGCCCTCGCCGAGGATGCCTCCGGCCGGATCTTCATCGTCTGGTGGAGCACGCAGGGCGCGATTTATGTTTCATCGTCCCTGAGGTAGCATGCCACGGAAGCAAGGAGAGTGAGCCATGATCGTTTCCACGTGCGGATTGATTTGCGACGAATGCCCGTCCTTCGGGCCCCAATGCGCCGGCTGCCGCGCGATCAAGGGACGGACCTTCTGGGCGCTGGAAATGATGCCGAACAAGACGTGCCCGCTCTACGACTGCGCGGTGAACGTCCGCAGCCTTTCCGATTGCGGAGGCTGCGCGGAGCTGCCCTGCCCCCGGTTCGTCGAGATGAAGGATCCGAACGCGACGGAGGAGGAGCACAAAGCCGGCCTGGTCAAGAGGGTGGCGGTCCTGAAGAAGAAAGCTTAGCCCGGGCGGGGCGCCTATCGCCCCGCCTCGGCGGCGTCATCCGAGCTTGAACCCTTTCTCCCGGAAGATCGTCAGGCAGGTGTCCGCGACGCGCTCGTCGTAAAGGACGCCCTTGTTCCGCTCGATCTCCTCGAGGGCCTTGTCGATGCCGGCGGCGGGGCGGTGCGGCCGGTCGGACGACATGGCTTCGACCACGTCGGCCACCGCCAGGCACATGGCCTCGAGGCCGATTTCCTCGCGCTTCAGGCCATCGGGGTAGCCCGTCCCGTCCAGCCGTTCGTGGTGGTGAAGCACCATGTCGACGATCGCCGGCGAGAAATCCGCCTTGCGGACGATATCGGCCCCGAGCTTCGTATGCGTTTTCAGCCGCTCGAACTCGATGTCCGTCACTTTGCCCGGCTTCGATAAGATCTTCAAGGGCAGGGAGATCATGCCGATGTCGTGGAGCCTGCCGCCGATGTGGATTTCCTCGACCTTGTCGCGGGGAAGGCCGAGCTCCCCGGCGATGGCCCGGGCGAGCCCGGCCGCGCGGTTGAAGTCCTTGATGATGAAATCCCGCCCGTCGTCCCGCGGTTCGTAGACGGCCACGCCGCTGGGCATGTTATCGACCAGGAGCCGGAACCGCTCCTCGCTCCGTTGGAGCAGGCCTTCGAGCCGCCGCCGTTCGTCGATGAAGTCGGCGATCGCGCTTTCTCGGTCCCGGATGAGCTCGACGACCGTGCCGTCGGCCAGGACGAGCCCGTCGTTCTTCCGGCGGACGATGCCTTTTTCACGGACCTCGAGCCAGGATTCGTCCGATCTCTTGATCCGATAGTCTACGGTGTAGGGCCGCCCGTCGAGGATCAGCCCCTGAAATGCGGCCCTGACCCGGACGGCGTCCTCCGGTTGGATCCTCTTCCACCATAGCCGCCGGCGCATGTTCAACAGCTCCCCCGGCTCGAATCCCAAAATCTCCCTGGCGTTGGGGCTGATCGCGATCGTATGGCCCTCGGCGTCCCGGGTCCAGACGATTTCTCCGACCGTTTCCGCCAGCTTGTGGTAGCGCGCGGCTTCGTCCGACAGCGACTCCTCGAGCCGCCGCCGGTCGGTGACGTCGAGCCAATGGCCTTCGATCTCCAGGGGGAGCCCCTCGGCGTTCCGGATCAACCGGAGGTCGTCCTTGAGCCAATGGTAGCGGCCATCGGCGTGGAGAAAGCGGTATTCCAGGGAAAGGCGCCCTTGGGCCTGGGCCGGCAGCTCGGCGAGGACCCGGTGGGTTCGCGCGGCCTCTTCGAAATGGATGCGGGACTCCCAGAATTTCGGCGTCCGCATGAATTGGGTTGTCGGCACTCCAAGCTGCTGGCGGACGTTTTCCGAAATGTACGTGAAGCCGAAGTCGCCGAACGGCTCCCGGGCCTAGAAGACCACGGGACTGGATTGGAGCAGGTTTTTGAACAGCGCCCGGCCCGACCGCGCCGATTCCTCCTTCTTCTTCTGAAGGGCGTCGAACGCCTCCCGCTGCCGCAGCTTCTGCCGGAAGGCGCGGTTCTCGGCCAGAAGCGCGGGGACGGATTTCGCCTCAGGGTTGCTTCTCGCCTTTTTCGGCTTAGAGGTCATGGCCTTCACTCTCCGGGAACGTTCCTCGAAACGGTCATAGAAATTTAGTCGAGAACCTCGATGAAATCAGGAATTTTTCTTCTCCTCGCGCGGGAATGGCCTTCGAGCCATAGGGCTTTCCCGGCGGATTGGAGAGGGCCATGGCCTTTTGGGCCGTCGACGATTCGCGGCTATTTCACGAGCCGGATGTTCACCAGCTCCTTCGAAAGCGTGTAAGAGGAGGCTAGGGTGATGTTGCCGGTCGGTGTCGCGCCGATCGCGGCGTCCTCATAGACTCGCCCGGCCCCGGTGTATTTCTTGTCGAGGTCCAGGATGACGAGGAGGAACCGCCAGGGGATGTTCAGGAACTTGGATGTGCCGGGCTCCACGCTCCGGCCTTCGGTCACGAGGACGATCCGATAGCCCTTCTCGGTCTCGTATTCCTGGGCGATATTGAACTTGATGTTGAGACCCGGGCCGCCGATGAACTGCATGTTGCCCTTGTCCAGGCTGCGGATCAGCTTGTAGAAGCCGTCTTCATCGCCCGTGGCCATGAGCTGGACGATCCTCTGGGCCTCTTCCAGCAGCGTGAATTCCTTGATGTCGATCTTGACGTTATAGGGCGTTTCCCCCGCGACGCTCGAAAACAGCCGGCCCCGGAACGAAACGCCCTCTCCGAAGGCCGGAGGGGTGCCCAGGAGAATGACGGCCAGAAGTCCGGCGGCTCCCATTATGGCGAGGCGACGTTTCATGCTGTCCTCCTTGCCGCGTCCTATAGGGGACCGGCCTGATTGCCCCTCATCCTATTCTCTGTCCCCACATGTGTCAATATCGGCCGGCGGCGTAGTTATTATTATGGTGACAGGCAAGGCAATACCTTAATTCAGGGCGATGGCGGCGCGGTAATTTCGGTATTGCTTTGCCTGTCACCTTAATTCTTCCAGGGTGTTTCGAACGCATACCTCCCCGAGCCGACGGCGAATACCGCCCGCCCGGCCTCGACGCCGGCGAAGGCGATGCCCGGGCTGCCCGCGGCCGGCCGGCCGCTTTCTCTCACCGCCTCCGGCGAAGCCGAAGGCATGTGGATGCGCGCCGACGTGTTGGGCGGGACCGTCACCGTGAGCTTGAACATGCCGCCCTCGATCCGCCATTCCGACGCGATCCGCCCCCGGACCGAATCCAGGCTCGCCCGGGCCCAGGTCACGTCGCCGACCGGCTCGGGCCGGATCCGGATCCTCTTGTAGCCCGGCCCCTCGGGGTCGCCCCCGATGCCGGCCAGGTCATGATAGAACCACTCCATGATGTGCCCCAGCATGAAGTGGTTTTGGGACGAGTCCCGGCCCGCATCCCAGGCTTCGGTCAGGCTGGTGGCGCCGGCCTTGAGCTGAAACCCGTAGCCCGGCCGCTCGGACCGGGAGTTCATGTCGAAGATGACGTCCGACCGGCCGCCGTCGGCCAGGGCTCTTAGGAGGTAGCGATAGCCCACGTCGCCGGCGGTCAGGGCGTTCCCCCGCTTTCTTATGTCGGCCACGATCGCGGCCAGGACACCCGCCCTCCGCGCCTCCGGGACGAGCCCCATCACCAGGGGGATGGCGTTTCCCGCCTGCGAGCCGCCGGCGTAGATCCCGGTCGCGGGGTCGAGGAAGGCCGCGTTGAAGGCCGCCCGGATGTCCGCGGCGCGCGCGGCGTAAAGCTGCGCATCCGCCGCTTTTCCCAGGAGCGCCGCCGCCCTTTCCATGACCTGCGTGTCTTCATAAAAGAACGCCGTCGCGGTCAGAGCCTTCGGCGTGAGCTGGGCCTCGCCGGGGGGCTTGGGCCCGAGGTCGTACCAGTCGCCCAGGCCGTGCGAGACGATGTGCCCCTTGGCCTTGGAGGCCAGGTAATCGACGTAGCGGGCCATGCCCGCGTAGTGGCGGCCGAGGAGATCGGCGTCGCCCGTCCATTCGTATTGCTGCCAGGGGACGAGGACGTACGCGCTTCCCCATTCCGGGGAGTCGCGGAAGCCGCCCGAAAAGACCGTGTATTCGGGCGCGGTGTCGGGGACGAGGCCGTCCGGAAGCTGGGAGTCGGCCATGTCGGCCATCGTCTTGGCGAAGAGGCGACCGAGGTCCCACTCGTACCTCAGCGACGGCCCGTTGAGGTGGTATTGCTCCAGCCAGCCCAGCCGCTCGCGGTGGGGGCAGTCGGTGATCAGGCTCATGATGTTGGCCCGCTGGGCCCAGCGGACCAGCGTCCGGATGCGGTCGAACAGCCCGTTCGAGCAGGCGAAATCGCCGATGGCGGCCGAGGATGTGTGGACGACGATGCCTTCGAGAGAGGCGACCTCGGGCAGCGGCCCTCCCGGAGACGCCGGCCGGCGCTCGACTTGAAGATAGCGGGCGCCGTGGTAAAAGAACTTGGCCGTATACGCTTCGAGCCCGCGCCCGGCCAGCGTGTATTGCCAGAAGGCCTCGCCGCCGCCCACGGAGACGCGGTCGATCGTGCCGTCGGCATGGACGAGCTCGGCGGGCGTCACCCGGACGGACGAGCCGGCGGCCCCTCTCGCTTCGAGGGCGAGCATGACCGGCGCGTTCTGCCCCAGGTCGTAGACGGCTGTGCCGGGCCGGATTTCGCGGACGGCGGAGGGCTTCAGGCGGGCGATCGCCCGGACCGGCGGAGCGGCGTTCGAGGCGCCGCGGAGGTCGCTTCCGGGTCCCGGGACAACGGCCGCGGCCGCCCAGCCCGCGTCATCGAAGTCCGGGCCGTCCCAGCCGCGCGGCTCGAGCCGGGCGTCGTAGTCCTCACCGCCGTACATGCAGGAGAAGGTGATCGGGCTCGGGCCGTGACGCCAGGAGGCGTCCGTGCCGACATATTCCACGGTGCCGTCGGCATATTCGAGGCGGACTAGGGCGATGGCCTTGATCGGCCCGAAGGACCCCTTGAATTTTGTGTAGCGGCCGGCCCGGACGTTGTAAAAGCCGTTGGCGACGTGCAAGCCGACGCCGTTGCGGCCCGCCTTGAAGAGGGATGTGGCGTCGTAGGCGTCGTAGAGGCAAGTCTTGTCGAATTTGGTCCAGCCCGGCGTCAGGAGGTCCTCGCCGACCCGACGGCCGTTGACTGTCATCTCGTAGACGCCGAGGCCGCAGACGAAGATGAGAGCGCGGGCGAGCCCGGGCCGGATGGCGATCTCGCGCTGGAGGAGCATCGCGTCGGCCGCCGGCGCCGCCGGCGGGGCGCCGATCCACGACGCGCGCCAATCGCCGGACGCGAGCACCCCCATGGTCCAGGTCGCAGCCTCGCTCCAGGAGGTCTCCCGGCCGTCCTTGTCCCAGGCCCGGACTTTCCACCAGGCTCGTTCGAAAGAGCGCAGGGGACGGCCGCCGTAAGGGATGCCGAGGGTTTCGTCGGATTTCACCTCGCCGCTGTCCCACAGATCGCCCTTGTCTTGATCGAGGAGGGGCCGCGTCGAGGCGGCCAGGACGCGGTAGGCCGTCTGGCGCTGGCCGCGCTCCCCGGATTCGAGCTGCCAGGAGAGGCGGGGCGGCGAAGCGTCGACGCCGAGCGGGCTCGCGGCGCCGTCGACGAGGAGCCGATCGATGGACAACGCGGGCGGAGCGGAGGGAGCAAGCCGCCCGGAGAATAGGGCGAGGACGAGAAGAACCGCCGCTTTTTTCATGCCATTCCTCCTCGGAACGCGGGACGTGATCCGGATTATATTCCATGGGACCGTCGAGACAAGACCCCTGTTGCCGCCGCACTCACTCCCGATTGTAGGCGCGAGTGAGTACGGCGGGAAATGATCCCCCGGCAAGAGCCCGGGGCACCGGCTTGCGCGGGGGTGCAGGCCGAAGCGGCCGCCCCGGCCGCCGCCTTTCCTTTTCCGGGGCGCTGTACTATATTGATTTTTTTGAAATGTCCGTGGTGAGGTGACCCATGAAAACCGCCGTTCAAACCCTGGTCCGCCCTCTCGCCGCCGTCGCGCTCGCGGCTGGCATCGGATTCGCCGCGGATGCGCCCCGGCCGGATTACGCCGTCAAGGCCGTGCCCCTCACGTCCGTGAATTTCACGGGCGGATTCTGGGGGGCGCGGCAGAAGACCGACCTGGCCGTGACCGTCCGCCACACCATGAAGGAGTGCGAGGACACGGGCCGGATCCGCAACTTCGAGCTGGCGGCCGCCGCCCTCAAGGGCGCCCGGGGCGGCAAGCTCGCCACGGCCTACGCCTTTGACGATTCCGACGTGTACAAGGTCATGGAGGCCGCGTCCTATGCCCTGGCGCTTCATCCCGACCCCGCCCTGAACAAGGACCTGGACGTCTGGATCGCCAAGATCGCGGCCGCCATGGAGCCCGACGGCTACATCTACACCGCCCGGACGATCAACCCGGATAAGCCGCCGCGCATGTCGGGCCCGAAGCGCTGGGTGAACGAACAGGAGAGCCACGAGCTCTACTGCGCCGGCCACATGTACGAGGCGGCCGTGGCCCATTTCCAGGCGACCGGCAAGAAGAATTTCCTCGCCCTGGCCGTCAAGAACGCGGACTTCATCGACAAGACCTTCGGTCCGGCCAAGGGCCAGCTCAAAGCCGTCCCCGGCCACGAGGTCATCGAAATGGGCCTGGTCAAGCTCTTCCGGGCCACCGGCGAGGCCCGCTATCTCGCTTTGGCCAAGTTCTTCGTGGACGAGCGGGGAGACGCGGCCGGCCACAAGCTCTACGGCACCTACAACCAGGATCACCTGCCCGTCGTCCAACAGACCGAGGCCGTGGGTCACGCGGTCCGGGCGGCGTATCTCTATTCCGGCGTAACCGATATTGCGGCCCTGACCGGCGACCGCCGCTACATGGACGCCATGGACAAGATTTGGGAGGACATCGTCGGGAAGAAGCTCTACCTCACCGGCGGCATCGGCGCCGCGGGGGGGATCGAGGGCTTCGGGCCGGCCTACGACCTTCCGAATCCGAGCGGCTATGCCGAGACCTGCGCCACGATCGCCTATGCCCTCTGGAACTGGCGCATGTTCCTCTATTACGGCGACGGCAAGTACATGGACATGTTCGAGCGCGCCTCGTACAACGCCTTCCTTTCGGGCTACGGGATGAGCGGCGACGCGTTCTTCTATCCCAACCCGCTCGCCTCGCACGGCCAGCAAGCGCGCACGCCCTGGTTCACCTGCGCCTGCTGCCCCCCGAACGTGGCCCGCTTCATCGCCGAGCTCGGCGGATTCGCCTACGGCGTCCAGGGAGACAAGATCTACGTGAATATGTTCAACGAGGGGACGGCGGAGCTCGCCACGGCGTCCGGCAAAGTTGGGCTTGCCCAGGAGACCGCCTATCCCTGGGACGGGGACGTCAAGATCAAAGTCGCCCCCGAAAAGGACGCGGCGTTCACTCTGATGATCCGCATCCCCGGCTGGGCCCAGGGCCGGCCCGTGCCAAGCGATCTCTACCGCTATGCCGAAGAGACGAAGGACAAGCCCGTCGTCAAGGTCAACGGCAAGGCGGTCGCTTTCGCCCTCGATAAGGGCTACGCGCCGATCGCCCGCGCCTGGCGGACGGGCGACCTGGTCGAGGTCGTCCTCCCGATGCCCGTCCATCGCGTCCTGGCCCATCCCAGCCTCAAGGCCGACATTGGTCGGGCGGCGATCGAGCGCGGGCCGCTCGTCTATTGCGCGGAAGGCGTGGACGAGGGCGGCGCCGTGAGCAATCTCGTCCTCGACGACAAGGCTCCGCTCGCGGCCGCGGCGAAGCCCGACCTCCTGAACGGCGTCACCGTGATCGGCGGCGAGGCGACGGCGTACAGATACAAAGGCGGCAAGCTCATCGGCGAAAAGAAGGCGCTGACGCTCATCCCGTATTATTCCTGGGCGCACCGCGGCCGGGGCGAGATGGAGGTCTGGTTCGCCCGCGAGCCGGGGAAGGCGTCGCCCGTCCCCGAGCCGACCCTGGCCTCGGCGGCCAAGGTCACGTGCTCGCCGGGCGGCAAAGGCGTCGAGGCCGTCCACGACCTGTACGATCCCAGTAACTCGAACGACCACGACCGCGGCTATCTCCACTGGTGGCCGAAGAAGGGCACGGCGGAATGGGTCCAGTACGATTTTAGCGCGCCGGTGACGCTTTCCGAGACGTCGGTCTACTGGTTCGACGACACGGGCGAAGGCGAATGCCGGGTCCCGGCCTTCTGGGGTGCGCTTTACAAGGACGGCGACAAATGGGTCCCGGTCAAAGCCGCGGGCCCGTACGGCACGGCCAAGGACGTCTATAACACCGTGAAATTTGCGCCCGTGACGACCACGGCCCTGCGGATCGAGGTCAAGCTGCCCGAGAAGCTCTCGGCGGGAGTCCAGGAGTGGAAGGTGAAATAATTGCGCGGCCGGGACATGGGAGGGAAAGATGAATAAAAAAGCAAATTCCCCTGCGCTCTTTTGTGCTTGCCTTGTTCTTCTGACAACGTTCTCCACGGGTAGACCGGTGTCCGGCGCCGGCCAGTCCAAGGCCGCCGGGGCGAATGCGCTGGCATACGCGTCGTTCGAGGACCTGGACGCCGGCGCGCCCCGGGGTTGGTTCAAGGCGACGCACCAGCCCCAGGGCGTCCTGGAGATCGACGGGGCCGCCGCCCACGGCGGCGGGCGCAGCGCGAAGATCTCCTCGACCGAAGGCGGCGACCTCTCCTGGAGCCAAATCGCGGCGGTCAAACCCTACTCCAAATACCGGCTGAGCGGCTGGATCAAGACCATGGACGTCAAGCCGCTCGGGCGCTCGCGCGGCGCGCTCTTCAACCTCGAAGGCCTCGACGAGCTCCAGACGCCGCCCGTCACCGGGACGCGCGATTGGACCCGGGTCGAGCTCGTGTTCGACACGGGGGCCAACGATGCCCTCCAGGTGAACTGCCTGTTCGGCGGCTGGGGCCGGGCCACCGGGACGGCCTGGTACGACGATGTCGCCCTTGAGCTTCTTTCTTCGCGGACGTTGAGCCCGGCCGCGGTCATCGACGCGTCCAAAACGGGGGCTCCCATCTCGAAATACATCTACGGCCAGTTCATCGAGCACCTCGGTCGATGCATCTACCAGGGCATCTGGGCGGAGATGCTGGAAGACCGGAAATTCTTCTATCCCCTCGGCGGCAAGGAATCGCCCTGGAAGCCGGTCGGCGATGCGCGCAATGTCCGCATGAATCCGGTTCTCCCGTACGTCGGCGTCCAGGCCCCCGAAATCCGGCTCCGGGGCAACGGCGAGACGGGCGGGATCGTTCAGGACGGTCTGGCGGTCGTCAAAGGCCGACGCTACGTCGGCCGGGCCGTGCTCGCCGCCGATCCTGGCGCCCGGCCCATTCGCATTTCCCTCGTCTGGGGCCCGGGCGCGGATGACCGGCAGACGGTCTCCGCCGGGGACCTGACCACGGACTACAAGAAGATCCCGCTCGCGTTCACGGCCGGCGCCTCGAGCGACAACGCTCGCCTCGAGATCACGAGCGCCGGCAAAGAGTCCTTCCTCGTCGGGACGGTGTCCCTGATGCCCGAGGACAACGTCGACGGTTTCCGGGCCGACGTCCTCAAGGTTCTTAAGAATCTCAATTCGCCCGTCTACCGCTGGCCGGGCGGGAACTTCGTCAGCGGTTACAACTGGCGGGAGGGCCTGGGCGACCCGGACCGCCGCGCTCCGCGCAAAAACCCCGCCTGGCTCGGCATCGAGCATAACGACGTCGGGCTCCACGAGTACCTGGACTTCTGCCATCTGCTGGGGACCGACGCTTACATCTCGGTCAACAGCGGCCAGGGCAGCGACGAGCTCGCCGCGGACGAGGTTGAATACGCGAACGGCGCGGCGGACACGCCTATGGGCCGCCTGCGCGCCGCGAACGGACGGACCCAGCCCTGGGGCGTCAAGTTCTGGTCGATCGGCAACGAGATGTACGGCGGCTGGCAGCTCGGCCACATGCCGCTCGAGGACTACATCCTGAAGCACGCCCGCTTTGCCCAAGCGATGCGGGCCAAGGACCCCTCGATCACCCTCGTCGCCGTCGGGGCGATCGGAAGCTGGAGCGAGGGCATGCTCGCCGCGGACGCGGGGGCGATGGATCTCATGAGCGAACACTTCTACTGCGGGGAGATGCCCGGGCTGATGGGCCACGTCGCCCAGATCCCGCGGGAGGTCAAACGGATCGCCGATGCCCATCGCCGCTACCGCGACACGATCCCGGCCCTCAAGGGCAAGGATATCCGGGTGGCGCTCGACGAGTGGAACTATTGGTATGGGCCGGACGTCTTCGGCGAGATAGGGACGCGCTATTTCCTCAAGGACGGCCTGGGCATCGCAGCGGGGTTGCACGAGTATTTCCGGCAGAGCGACATCATCGCCATGGCCAACTACGCCCAGACGGTGAACGTCATCGGAGCGGTCAAGACGACGAAGACCGCGGTGGAGCTCGAATCGACGGGCCTGGTCCTTGAGCTCTACCGGGCCCATTACGGCTCGATCCCGATCCCGGTCGGCGGCACGCCGGAGCCGCTTGACGTCGCGGCCGCCTGGAAGGACGGGAGGAAGACGCTGACCCTGGCCGTGGTCAATCCGACGCGCGAAGCGCAGGTGCTCCCGATCTCCTGGAAAGGGGTCGGCGCGCCGAACTCGGCCCGGCTGTTCCTGATCACGGGGACGGATCCGAACGCCTACAACGACCCGGGGAAGGAGCCGGTCATCAAAATCCGGGAAATCGCCGACGCCCCGTTCGGGAACCGCCTGACCCTTCCCCCCATCAGCGTGTCGCTGTACGAAGTGAGGGTGAAATAATGATCTTGCCCCGCTGCGCAAAACATCAGTTCATATGAGGCGCGATTATGACCAACCGTAATGTCCTTCTATCGGCCGCGTTACTTTTATGTCTCATGATCCTTCCTCTCCGATCTGGTCCGCCCGCTCCCCAAAGCGACTACCCCGTCCGGCCCGTGCCGTTCACCAACGTCCGGGTGAACGACGTCTTCTGGGCGCCCAAGATCGAAACCAACCGGGCCGTGACCGTTCCGTTCGCCCTGAACAAGAATGAGGAAACCGGCCGGGTGGACAATTTCCGCAAGGCCGCGGGGCTGATCAAGGGCACTTATCAGGGCAAGCGCTACAACGATTCCGACATCTACAAGGCGATGGAAGGCGCCGCCTACACCCTGATGCTCAAGCCCGACCCGCCGCTCAAAAAGCGGCTTGACGACCTGATCGCGATCATCGCCAAGGCCCAGGAGTCCGACGGATACCTTTATACGAACCGGACGATCGCCCCCAAGAATCCCGCGCCCGGGGCCGGCCCGGAGCGCTGGTCGAACCTCCGGGTCAGCCACGAACTCTACAACGTCGGCCACATGTACGAGGCCGCCGTCGCCCATTTCCAGGCGACGGGGGAAAAGAGCTTCCTGGCCATCGCCGTCAAGAACGCCGACCTCCTCGTCCGGACGTTCGGGCCCGGACGGCGGCATGGGTTCCCCGGGCACCAGGAAGTCGAAATCGGATTGTCGAAGCTGTTCCGCGCGACGGGAAACCGGGCCTACCTCGACCTGGCCAAGTTCTTCCTCGACGAGCGGGGCCATTACTTCGGAGGGGTGAAGTATCCTCCCCAGGACGATTTCGCCGTCTACAACTCGGACGAGTACCTCCAGAATCACAAGCCCGTCCTCGAGCAGGACGAGGCCGTGGGGCATGCCGTGCGGGCCATGTACATGTATTCGGGCATGGCCGACGTCGCGGCCCTCGGCGGCCGGCCGGAATATGCCGCGGCCATCGACCGGCTGTGGGACAACGTCGTCGGCAAGAAGATGTACCTGACCGGCGGGGTGGGGGCGCGCGACACGTCGGAGGGCTTCGGCGAGGCCTACGAGCTCCCGAACGCCTCCGCCTACGCCGAGACCTGCGCCGCGGTCGGCAACGCCCTCTGGAACGAGCGCCTGTTCCTCCTCCACGGCGAGGCGAAATATGTCGACGTCCTCGAGCGGGTGATGTACAACGGCCTGATCTCGGGCGTGGCCCTCGACGGGATGTCGTTCTTCTACCAGAACCCGCTCGAATCCGACGGCAAGACGAAGCTCTACATGGACCAGGTCGGCCGGGCGCCGTGGTTCGAGGTCGCCTGCTGCCCGCCGAATATCACCCGCTTCCTCCCATCCGTGCCGGGCTATATCTATGCCATGCGGGATGACGTCCTCTATGTGAACCTCTTCATTGGCAACACGGCCGCCGTCGAGGTGGGCGGGCGGAAGGTCGCTTTGCGGCAGGACACGCGCTATCCCTGGGACGGCGCGGTACGGATCGCGGTCGATCCGGAGACGCCGGCCGAGTTCACTCTCGACGTCCGCGTCCCCGGCTGGGCCGCGGGCCGGCCCGTGCCGTCGGACCTTTACCGATTCGTCGATGCGAACGACGAGAAGCCCGTCCTCAAAGTCAACGGCGCGGCGGTCGCCCTCGACATGGACAAGGGCTATGCCCGGGTCCGACGGACGTGGACGAAAGGGGATGCCGTGGAGCTCACGCTCCCGATGCCGATTCGAAAGGTGGCGGCTCATCCGTCGGTGAAGGAGGACGCCGGGAGAATCGCGCTCCAGCGCGGCCCGCTCGTCTTCTGCGCCGAAGCCGTGGACAACGGCGGGCGCGTGCTCGACCTGGGCCTGGCCGGCGGCGGGCGGTTCACGGCCGAGTTCCGGCCGGGGCTGTTGAAGGGAGTCATCGTCCTGAAGGGCAAGGCCGTGGTTGATGCGGCGGCCGGCGGCGGGCCGGCGAAGGCTGAGAGGGATTTCCTGGCGGTTCCGTATTACGCCTGGGCCAATCGGGGCGCTGGCGAAATGCGCGTCTGGTTCCCGGCGAAATAGATCGCGGGCCTCGCCGTCGAAGCGCGCCCCGGGCGGCACTTTCCGGACGGCGGCCTAGGGGTTGATGACCAGCCCGGTCTGGGTGTAGGCCATGGAATTCGAGGCCGCGTCCCAGACATTGAAGAAAATCCGGTACTTGCCCGCGGGCGCGCCGGCCAAATCGACCTCGAGGAACAGGATATCCAGGCTCCCGTTCACCGTCTTGTTCGCGACGGTCGTTTGGACCGGCACTTTGTCACCCGTCCGGGCATCGATCAGCCAGGCGGAGACGGCGATCTCGGGCTGGACCAGCCCCGCCGCCGAACAGGGGAGGATGGCGTAGATCCGCCGCGTTCCTTCCGGCAGCGCCCCGAGGAGGGGCGAATAGCGCGCCCGCTCGTAGGGATAGGCGTCCTTCCAGTCGGCCCGGCCGACCTTCTTGGCCGCGACGGATTCGAGGTAGGCGAAATTGCTTTCGGCGGTCAGCAGGAGGGGCGAATTGAGCCCCAGGCCCGTGAGCGGCTTGAGGACCACGGTCACCCACGTCGAGGCTACGGCGGCCGAGCCGTTCTCCATGTCCCGGATCACCAGGCGGGCCTTGTATCGGCCGGGCGGAACCCAGGCGCCGGACGTGTAGAAGACATCCATGCCCTTGAACTTCGACAGGTCGCTTTCGTAGCGCTGGAGGCCCAGGAGGTTGTCCTGGTCGTCGAAGATCAGGGCCACGAGCTCGGACTTCTTCCCCGAGAATTTCTCCATCACCGGGTTCGGGATCTTCGACAGCACCTGGACCCTGTTCTCGCCACTGATCGTGAACGACAGGGCGCTCATCGAGAACGTGAGCGGCGTTCGCAGGAACGACCGCTCGGACAGGGCCAGGTCGTAAAGCTGGAGCTGCTTTTCCAGGTCCGTGTATTCGGCGTAGGGTTTCGGGTTGTAGTAGCCCGCCTGAGCCCGCACGACGCAGTCCTTCCGGTCGACTTCGACCTTGAGGTTGTGATATTGGCCGTCCAGCTGCTCGCTGAGGGAATAACCCAGGACATAGTACATCCCCGTCAGGTCCTGGACCTGGGACAGGGTGTTTTCGTAATCGAGGATGTTGGAGAAGTACTTGCCCCCCGTGACGTCCGCCATCCGGCGCAGGGAGTATTGGCCCGTCACCCGGTCGTCCTTGAGGGGGTTCGTCACGTCCTGGCGGACGCCATCGTCGTAGAACAGGTCGCGGTACCTATCTCCGAAGGTCTCGTCGTCGTAGGTGAAGAGCGAGGGGACGACGGCCGATTCCCGCGTGTCGAACGTGAACACGGTGCAGTTGGCCGCACTCAGCTGCTTGAGCAGCTCCTCGCTGGCCGACCGTAAAACCTGGTCCCCGGTTTCGAAGATGCTCCTGTTTTTGGAGTTGATCAGGACAGTTTCGATCGGGTCGCCGTGTTGGGAGCCGTAAAGCATGGAGGATGGGACACCCGTGGTGAACAGGACGATGTGCTTCTGGCCCGGCACATAGCGCAGCGCCTCGGCGAACGAGGTCAGCTTGAGCAGGAAATTCTCCGACTGGCTCTTTGAGGCCTGGCGCTCCCAGTCGTAAATCTGGGGGATCTTCGTCGCGACGCCCGCGTGAAGGTCGGTATAGGTCGGCAGGACCAGCTGTCCCTCGGCGCCCTTGCGCCAGTACTGTTCCTCGATGTCGTCCGCCCTCCCGGCGAGCCTCTGGGGGCTGATCTTTTCCACCGCTTCCCGGACCTTCTTGTGGTCGGTCGTCAGGAATTCATGGATGGCCAGCCCTCCGAAGGTCCCGTAGGATACGAGGCCCACCTCGTCGCCGGGCTTCAGCTCGCGGTCGATGAAATGAAGGGCGGCTTCTTTCGATTTGTTGAAGCCGCGCTGGGTATTGAAGGCGAAATCGAAAAAGATGAAAAACTTCCGGCTCATGGGCTGGAGCGGCGGCGCCAGGGACGAAAGCAGCTTCTCCTGCTCCGAGGCCGGCGTGCCGGCCGCGGGAGGCTCGAGGACGTGGCGCTCGAACTCCGTGATCGTCACGGGGGCGCCGTTGTCGGACACCCGGAAATCCGTCTTCCGCAGGTCGGGGACGGGCTTCCCCTTCTTGTCGGTGACGTAGACCTGGACGAGCTTCAACGTGACGGCAACATTGTGCTCGATGGGATTCTGGAATCGGACGGCGTCCTGCGGAGCGGCCATTGTCGCGCCGCCGGCGCTTGCAGCTCCGCCCTGCGGAGCGGCTATCGTCGCGCCCCTGGCGCTTGCAGCTCCGCCCTGCGGGGCCGACTTGAGGGCGGGAGGCGGGCCGGCGAACAGGCAGAAGGCCATCAACGGAAGGAGGGCAAGTCTGTGTTTCCAAGGGATCATCGGCGGCAACCTCCTTCTTAATAAGACGCCAGTAACGCGAAAAAGTCAATCCGGAAGGGGCCGGGGGCGAGACAAAGGAGGGGCGGATGTTCGGCCGGGCTGAGAACGGGCCGGCTCAGTCCCCCGGGGCCCTCGTCAGAGTCAGGGCCGTCTGGGCGTAGGCCAACGATTTTGAAGCCGCGTCCTCGGCGTGGAGGTAGAGGCGGTATCTCCCCGCGGGAATTCCGGCGAGAGAGATCTCGAGGAAGCGCTGCTCGTTCGTTCCGGTCCCTGTCCTGCTCAGGACGGTCAACGGCAGGGGGATCGCCTCCCCGGTCGACGATTGGACGAGAAACGCGGTCGTCGAAGATGACGGCCACGATCTCGACCTTCCGGCCGGCGAACTTCTCGAGGACGGCGTTCGGGATCTTGGCCAGCAGAAGGAGCCGCGGCTCCTCTCCGGAGGCGTACGACAGGGCGCCCAGGGCAAAGGCGAGCGGGGTCTGGAGGAGCGGCTTGTCGGACAGGGCCAGGTCGAACAGATGGAGCTGCTTCTCGATGGCGGAGTACTCGGCGAAGGGCTTGGGGTTGAAATAGCCCGCCTGGGCCCGGACCTCGCAGCCTTTGCGCCCGACCTCGACCCGGATCGCGTGGAATGCGCCGTCCCATTCCTCGCCGATCGCGTAGCCGAGGAAGTAGTACGAGCCGGTCAGGTCCTGGAGGAGGTCCATGTTCCGCCCGTATTCGTTGATGTTGCCGAAATACTTGCCGCCCGTCGTGACCGCGAGCTTGGTCAGCGACGCCAGCCCGGTGACGCTCTCGTCCTTGAAAATCAGGTTGGAGTTCTGCTGGACGCCCCCTTGGGAGAAGATGTCGCGGCTGAAGCGCGAGCCGAACGTCTGCTCGACGTCGTCGGCCCGGCCCGACAATCCCTTGGCGCTGAGGGCGTCGACCGCTTCCCGGACCTTCCTCGCGTCGGCCGTCAGGTACTCGTGGATGGACAGCCCCTTGACGGTCGAGTAGGACCTCAATCCGACCTCGTCGCCGGGGAGGATGTTGGTGTCCAGAAAATGGAGAGCGGCCTCCTTGGCCTTGGCGACGCCCTTTGGGTTGTTGTTGGCGAAGTCGAAGAAGACGAAGAACTTGCGCGAGAGCGAGGTGGGCGCGGGCACGGCCGTGGCCACGATCTTCTCCTCCGCGGCGGGATGCCAGGCGAATCGGATTGGCTCGCCCGTTTCCGTGGGCGGTGGGCGGAGGGGGGAGGGCGATCAGCGGGAGGGCTGGCGGTCGTAGATTTCGCGGAACACGGGCGCCAGCTCCAGGAATGCCTTGAGCACTTCGGGGTCGAAATGGCCGGGGGACGTCCGGCCGTCCCCTTCGGCGATGATCCGGATCGCCGTGGCGTGGTCGAAAGCGGGCTTGTAGGGCCGCGGGCTGCGCAGCGAATCGTACTGATCGCAGATCGCCACGATGCGGGCCTCGATGGGGATCTCGTCGCCGTGGAGCCCGCGCGGGTAGCCTTCGCCGTTCCATTTCTCATGGTGGTTCAGGGCGATCGCGGCGGAGATTTGAATCTTCGGGTGAACGGACGAGCCCAGGATGTCGCCCCCGATCCGGGTGTGGTCCTCCATGATCACGAATTCCTCCGGCGAGAGGGCGGCGTTCTTGAGCAGGATCCGGTCGGGGATGCCGATCTTCCCCAGGTCGTGCATGGAGCTGGCGAAGGAGATCATCTCCACGCGGTCCGCCGTCAGGCCCAGCCGGGCGGCCAGGCGCTCGGCGTACTGCCCGATGCGGGTGACGTGTTCCCCGGTGCCGCGCTCCTTCGACTCGACCGCCTTCATGAGCCGGACGATCATTTCGTTCGACATCTGGTTGATCATGGACAGCGCCCGGGCCAGCTCCTCCGTCCGCCGCCGGACCGTCTCCTCCAGGATGCCCTCGTACTCCTTCTCGGCGCCGAGGAGGCGGCCGATCTTGGCCTGCATGCCCCGCTGGGACAGGAACCCGGAAAGGCCGGTCGCGGCGCCGGCGGGCCCCCGCTTATCCTGGGCGGCCGCCGTTCCCCGCAGCCGGGCGTTGAGCGTCCGGTATTTGCCGTCCAGCTGCCGGGCCGCCTCGTCGAGGCGGAAGGCATAGGCGGTCAGGAAGGAGACCGTGGCCGCGGCCGCGACCAGCCCGGGCTGGACCCATATCTCCCCGCGGGCGAAGAGGGCGAACGAGGCTCCTGCGATCAGGGCCAGGCCGAGAGCCCAGGCCAAGGCCGATCCCCCGTCGCTTCGGCGCCGCAGGAACGCGAAAAACAGGAGCCCTCCGGCCAGGACGGCGGGCCAGAGAAGGCCCCGCCCCGCGCGCCGAATCCGGCGCCCGTCCAGGAGGCCGTTCAGGATATGGGCGTGGATCTCGACGCCGGCCATCGCATTGCGGTCGCCGGAAAAGGGGACCATCAGCCGATCCTCCAGGCCGGCCGCCGTGACGCCGACGAGGACGATCTTGTCCTTGAAAAACGAGGGCGGGTAGACGCCGGCGATGATGTCGCCGACGGAGATCGCCTCATACGTGCCCGGGCCGCCGTAGAAGTCGATGTCCATCCGATCCCGCTGGAGGAGGGTCGCCGCGCCCCGGGGCCGGGGCGGGAGCGTCGTGCGCGGGAACGCCTTCCCGCGGACGACCCCGTAAAGCGCCGCGGCAAACGAAGGGAGCACGGCGCCCGCGGCGGAGATCGTATGGAAGATCTCGCGGGCGATGCCGTCCGTTCCGGGCTCGACATAGACGTGCCCGCGGGGGGCGCCCGCGAGGGGCGCGGGCGGGACGGCGGGCTCCAGCCCGCGCCGGATTTCGGCGGCGAGCACCACCCGGCCGTGCCGGCGGATCGCGTCGCCCAGGAGCGCGTCGTCCGGCGACGGCTCGATCATGAGGATGTCGAGGCCGACGGCCCGGGCTCCGGCGAGGGCGTCGAGAAGCCGGGCATAGGCTTCCCTCGGGATGGGCCACCGGCCGAGCTTGGCCAGCGAGGCGTCGTCGACGGCCCCGATGACGATGGACCGGTCCGTGGGGATAGGCCCGCGGAGGCGAAAGGCAAGATCGTAAAGCGATCGGTCCAGGCCTCCGAACATGCCCAGGGCCTCGGCGCCGAGGAGGAGGGCGAGCACGGCGCCCGCGGCGGACAGCTCCCGATAGCGGGGAAGGACGCGGATCGGCCTCATTTGAAGAGAAGGTAGAGGATCGTGGCCAAGGGGACCAGGGAGCACGGGCTCAGGACGACCGCCCAGAATCCGCCGATCCGGAATGTCCGCGGGTTGGAAAATGCGCTTTCCGCGCCCGCTGCGTCGGCCGCCTTCACCCGTACGTAGTAGAGACCGGAGTCGGCGGGCTCGGCGAGGCGGAGGGCGGGGGGGACGACGTTCGCTTCATAGGCGAGCGCCGTGAAGTCCTTGTCCCTGGCGACCTGAAGCCGGTAGAATGCGCCGGGTCCGGCCTCGCTCCATTTGAGGTTGACCCAGCCGCCGGACCGGCGGGGCTTCTCCAGGACCGGCGAGACGAGCGGCGGCAGGACGAAAAATCTCAGGTCCTCGGACCAATCGCCCTCGAATCCGTCCGCGGCGATCGAACGAGCCCGGAGGTGGTATTCGCCGACGGCGGAAAGGGCGGACGTCCAGGACAGGCCGGACATCTCGGCCTGGTCGATGATCCGAGCGAACCCGGGATCCGCGGCCAGCTGAACCCGGTAATGAGCGGCGCCCTCGACTCCGATCCAGTGAAGCCGCGGCGGCCCGTTCCTCAAGGGGGCCCCGGCGGTCATACCCAGAAGGGCGGGAGGGTATGGCCGGGTTCGGACCGCGATTTCTACGGGAAGAGAGGGCAAGCCTTCGAGTCCGAGCTCGTCGAGGGCCCGGCTTTGGAGGAAGTAGGATCCGTCGCCGATTCCGTCCGCCTGAAATGCGTCGCCGGGCTTGAGGACGGCTTCGACCGCCGTATCTTTCCCGTCGCGATCGTGGGTCAGGGCGGCGATGACCGAGACGGCGCCGGTGGGCGCCGCGAGAGGAATCGAGAAGGGAATGCGGCGAAACGGCGCCTCGATCTTTCCCGGCGCGGGCGCCGAAAGGAGCGGGCGCGGCGGGAGCGGCCGCTCGCCCTTCCGCACGGCCGTGCCCTGGCCTTCGGCGACGTCGACGGAGGCGCCCATGGCCGAAACGGCCACGATGCCCTCGAGGACCTCGGAGCGGGTCGTGCCCTCGGCGTCGATCCCGGCCCGGAACACCGTCCCGCGCGCGGCACACTGGGCCGAGGGGGTCGTGATCTCGAAGCGCGAGTGGACCCCGGTCGCCTTTTGGATTCGGGTGATGACCCTGCCCAGCTCGAGAAAGAACTTTCTGACCCAGCCGCCGCCCTCGCTGGCCGTCGTCGTGAGGCCCAGGGTCGTGTCGGGCCGGAGGAAACAGGAGTCCCCGTTCTCGAATGTGATTTCGAGGGCGCTCCCTCTCCCGGTTCGGACGAAGCTCCCTTGGGGAATACGGTCGCCGGCTGCAAGGGACTTCCAGTCCGGCCCGCCGGCCAGGCGGATTTCGACGCGGCCGCGGACGAAGTCCGCCCGGCCATCGCTCGGAGCGGATTTGAGGAGCCGGACGGGGATGACGAGGACTTGCCCGGGGGAGATGACGTCGGAATTCGCCAGTCGGTTGACGCGGGCGACTTCGGTCCAGTCCTTTGGATCGGCCAGATACTCGCGGCAGATCTTGCCGAGCGTGTCGCCGCGGGCGACGCGGACCTCGATGACCTGTTCTTGCGAAGGCTGGGCCATGAGCGGGACCGCGACGGCGGCGGCGATGACCGGGATGAGAAGGAGGATGGCTAGAAAGTTGGCCATAAGACGGTTCGGCATCATGTCCCCCCTCGCGGCGCCGCCGCGCCCGGTTTTTATTCAGGCGACAGGCAAGGCGATGCTTTAATTAAGCCTGCCCCTCACAAAAATGACCGATATCATTCGACGGTCCGTTTGCCCGCCTTGCGAAGCTTGTATTGCTGCTCGATCCAGGCGTACGTCTTGCGCATGCCGTCCTTGAGCGGCGTCGCCGGCTCCCAGCCCAGGATCCGGCGGATCATCGTGTTGTCGCTGTTTCGCCCGGCGACGCCTTTCGGGGCCGCCGGGTCATAGGTCCGCTTGAGCGTCACGCCGCCGATCGTCTCGCAGAGCGTCACCAGGTCCTTGACCGAAATCAGCTCGCTCGTCCCCAGGTTGATGGGCGTGGCGATCAGCGTGTCGCAGTGGGTGATCATGTCGATGCCCTTGACGCAGTCGTCGATGAACATGTAGCTCCGGGTCTGCGTCCCGTCGCCCCAGACGTCGATCCTCAGGTCGTTCTTGTCCTTGGCGGCGATGACCTTGCGGCAGAGGGCCGCCGGGGCCTTCTCCCGCCCGCCGTCCCACGTGCCCCACGGGCCATAGACGTTGTGGAACCGGGCCATGAACGTCTTCATCTTGCGCTCGGCCCAGTATTCCTGGCAGAACATCTCCGAGATGAGCTTCTCCCAGCCGTAGCCCCGCTCGGACATGGCCGGGTAGGCATCCGACTCCTTGAGGGCCCGGACGTTCGGGTCCTTCTGGAGGTCGGTGTTGTAGACGCAGGCCGAGGACGAGTAGAAATAGCGGTCGACGCCGGCCCGGTAGGCGGACTCGACCATGTGGGTGTTGATCAAAACGCTCCGGAGGCACTCGATCCGGAACTTTTCGATGAAGCCCATGCCGCCCATGTCGGCCGCGAGCTGATAGACCTCGGTCGCGCCCTCGACCGCCCGGCGGCAGTTCTGTTCCTGGCTCAGGTCGAGGCAGAGGCACTCGACGCCCGGCGTGCGCTGATACCATTCGCTGAGCGGCTTCTTGTCGACGGCCCGGATGCGGGTGAAGCCCTTGCCGCTGAAGTAGCGGGCCAGCGATCCGCCGATGAAGCCGCCGGCGCCGGCGATGACGATCTGGATATTCTTGTCGACAACCGTCAATTTGGCGGTCTTCGAAGCATTGGCCATGACATGCCTCCCTCGCCCTTCCTCGCTTCCCGGAAGGATCGCCATAATCTTAAGCCAAGCGCCTGGCGGCGTCAATTCGGAGAACGGGGACGCGAGGGAGGGCTCGGTGACTCCTTTTCTTTACTCGGTCCTCACGATCACGACCGGGCCGATGAGCCCCGAGGGAAGCAGGGGAGACTCGGCCCGGTAGAACTGCTGGGCCGTGTACGTGTACTTCTTCAGCGTGCCGGGCTGCTCGTCGCCGATCAGGCGGTTGACCCAGAGATTGGTCACCTTGATGACCAGCGCGTTGGCTCCGGGCTTGAGCGCGGCGGTCGCGTCCACGCGGAACGGAGGCTTCCAGAGGATGCCGAGCGGCGCGCCGTTGACCGAGACCTCGGCGATGTTCTTCACGTCGCCCAGGTCGAGCCACAGCTTCGTTCCGGGCTTGAACCAGTCCGCGGGGGCCTGGACGGTCTTGGTGTAAGTCGCCGTCCCGGAAAAATACTTCACGCCGGGGACGGGGCTGTCGCTCCACGTGCCCAGGGCGTCGAGCACGAGCCTCGGCGGCGCTCCCCGGCGGGGCTGGAACGAGACGTTCCAGGCGCCGGTGAGGTCCGCGAGAAGCGCCTCGGCCCGGACGGGCAGCGCGCGCGCCGGCGCTGCGGCCGGATTGCGGAAGACCACGAACACCGCGTCGTGGGGATCGAGGCGCAGCGTCACCGCGGTCCGGCCGTCGGCGATGCTGTAGGTCGCGGGCTCGATGAGCCCGGTATCCGCGTGCCACAGCTCGGGGGCCTTGCCCTGCACCCGGAAGCTGGCCTCGAGGATTTCCGGGCGGCTGTCGGAATCGCCGATCCAGTAGACGTCTCCGTCCGCGAGCTTCCGGTGGACGAACAGGAGCGTCGTGTCCTGGCGCGGCTTGGTATACTTGAAATCCGGGTCGACCCCGAGGGCGCCGAGCGCCTGGGCGACCGTCTGATCGCCGTCCACCTTGCCCTTGGCGATGCCGGAGCCCCAGAGCCGGTCCGCGAGGGCCCGGAACTCGGCCTGATCGTCGGCCAGGCTGGGGCTATCGACGGGCTTGGGGCCCACGACCACGGCCCCGGCGCCGACCAGGTCGCGGATCTTCCGCAGCACGGCGAGGGACATGTGCCGGCTGTTGGGATCGAGCGCGAGCAGCCGGTAGCTCATGCCGGTCGCGGTGACGATCTTCCCGTCGGCCGCCGAGAGGCGGTTCAGCAGGGCGTCGGCGTTGACGAAGTCGAAATTGTATCCGGCCGGGAGGTCCGGCAGTCTTTCGGGGAACAGCGCCGTGATGTTCGAATCTTCGCCGTAGAAGTAGGCGATGTCGGCCGCGAACGTCCCCTGTTGGAGCAGGTAGGAGCTGCGGGCCAGGTAGGTCGTCCAGGGCTTGGCCGATTCCGCCCAGGTTTCATGGCGGGTGAACCACTGGCCGAAGGGTCCGAGCCCCAGGCCCGGGATCTTGTCGTTGACGGGCTGGTGGACCGAGGTATGGATGACGAACCGGTTCAGTCCCATGGCCAGCAGGCGGTCGGCGGTGGGCTTGAGGGTTTCGGGGGAATATGACCACGCGCCGCTGCCCGCGGTAAGGGACTCGGCGGCGACCAGGTTCTGGCCGTAGATGTGGGCGACGGAGGCGGATTCGCGGACGTCGGCGTCGTATTGCCCGGTCGTCCGGCCGGGCTGCTGGATCCACATGGCGCTCATCGGCACGTCGGCGTTCCGTTTGACCTCCATGCCGTCGCCGATGAACGCCCGGCCGGACTCGTGGGATTCGGTGTAGCGGCCCATGCCCCGCTCGTGGAGGAGGGTCGTGAGCTGGTCATAGTGATTCTCGGCGACCAGCTCGCCCAGGGTCTTGCGGAAGTCCCACAGGAACCGGTCGCTCGCTTCGGCGCTCTCCACCACCCGGCCGGCGAGGACGGGCAGCCAGGTCTTCATGTCGTAGCCGCGGTGCTTGGCGAACTCGGCGAGCATCGCGTCGGTCCAGTTGGCGACGCCGGCTTCCCAGCTGTCGGTGATCACATATTGGAGGCCGCGCTTGCCCATGAGGGGGCCGACGGTGTCCTTGTATTGGCTGAGGTAATTGTCGAAGTAGGCTTTGACATGGGCCCGGCTGAGCTTGTCCACTTCGAGCCCGGTGGCCTCCGGCGACGCCGGAGAATTGCGCGCGCCGGTGAGGGAATAGCCGAAGCGCAGGACGACCCAGCGTCCCGCGGGCGGCGTCCAGTCGAGCGTGCCGTCGGGCTGCATCTTGGCCGTGAGGTCGACGACGTCCGCCTTGGGCACGACGTTGCCGGCCGGGGCGGCGGGTGTCGCCAGGCCGTAAAGCCCCGTCGCCGTTGAGAAGCCGGCCTTGTCCTGGAACCGGTTGACGACGGCCGAGGTGTGGAGGACAAGCTCGGCGATCGACGTCCCGGTAGGCGAAGCCGGGGCGCCGCCCCGCGCGCCGGCCGGCCGCATTTCGGCGGCGGCCGGAGTGAGGATGCTCAGGCGGAAGAACCGGGCGGTGACCCCGGGAAACGCGATCGTCCGCGCCTCCGCCGGGACCGAGGCGACCGTGCGGAATTGCCGGCCGTTGTCGCTCGTCTCCAATTCGGGATCGGCCGCGCCGCGGCGCCCGCCCCCGATCGTCACCAGGGTGAGCCCGAAAACCGTCTGGGGCTGGGCAAATTCAAATTGGATCCAGGATTTCTGGCCCTCCGGCGCCGCCGGCAGGAGAGCGGTCTTGAAGAGGTCGCCGTCGGTGAGGGAGGCGAGGTCGAAATCCCCGCCGCTCGACGTCACTTTCGGCTGGAGCTCGGGGAGGGGACGGTCGCGCTCCGGCGCCCGGTAGGCGACGACGGCGCTGTCGGCGTAGAACTGCGGCGGCTCCGCGGTCGAGCCTTCGCCGTACCCTCCATGGCGCTCGGCGAGGTTCTGGTAGGATCCGGTCGAGGCCGGCGGCTTGGGCAGCACGCCGGTGAACCGGCGGCCGCCCTCGAGGCGCGTCTCGCTCCAGACGTATTTTTTCA
This sequence comes from Candidatus Aminicenantota bacterium, assembly GCA_003141555.1. Classification (GTDB taxonomy): domain Bacteria; phylum Acidobacteriota; class Aminicenantia; order Aminicenantales; family UBA4085; genus FEN-413. The sequence goes on along the minus strand of PLMN01000023.1, from coordinate 120,890 downwards.
TCGCCTGGGCCGGGGTGACCCACGGTCCGCCGCTCTCGCTCCAGCCGGGCGAGCCGGCGATGGCCATTTCCAGGCCCAGCTGGTCGGCCAGCGTGGCGGCGTATTTGAAGGCGTCCTTCCAGTCGGGCGTCATGAAGACCAGGCGCTTGTCGACGATCTGGGGCGTGTTCAGCCCCGCGTCGAAGTTCTGGAAGCCGCCGATGCCGGCCCGCTTCATCCATTCGAGGTCGGCCTTGATCCCTTCCTTGGTGATGTTGCCGCTCATCCAATGCCACCAGACGCGCGGGCTGGCGCTGTCGGGCGGGTTCTGAAAGCCCTTGGCCAGGGCGTCCTCCGAAGCCGGGGCGGTCTGGGCGGCGGCGATCCACGTCCCCAACAGGGCCGCGGCCGCCGCAGCGAGACAAAGTCGCTTCATCCCTTTTTGCGATAATTTCATAGCTGACCTGCCTTTCGATAGGGTCGGATTCGGATCGTATTTTACGGGAGCGTTTTCCCGCATTTCGCTCTGACGAGGACTTACCCTATGCGGGAAGAATATTCCCGGCGGCGAAGGGAGTCAAGAACGATGAGAATCGGGGCCTTTACCGGAGCGCGGCCGATCGCGCCCGGGCGTCCTTGAGCTCGGGGTGGGACGGATCCGCATCGGCCCAATATTTGAGGAGCTTTTCGTATTCGAGGCGGGCCCGGCCCTTCTCTCCCTTCTGCGCCAGCACGCGGCCGAGCCGGTAGTGGTAGAACGGGGAGATGAGCATAAGCGTCGGGCTCTTCGGGTCGATGGTCGTCAACCGCTCGTATTCTGAAACGGCGTTGTCGAGCTCGCCTTTCTTCCAGTAGGCCCGGGCTAGAACATCCTTAACGAACGGCATATTGTACTTGACCATTTTGGACGTGTTCACGGAGGGCAGCTTCCCGAAGTCGATTTTCTGTCCCAGGCTGATGGCCTGCTCCACATTATTTTCAGCCAGCGCGATTTCGGAGCCGAGCAGGAGCGGGATGATCAACAGCACGTCTCGTTCTTCCGGCTTTAGGCCGGAGAGAAGATTCTCGAGCTCGGCGCGATGGGCTTTCGCCGCCTCGATCCGCCCTTCCTGGATCTCAAGCCAGCCGAGGTAGAAGGCGATGAAGGCTGCATGGGATGGCCGCGAGGCCGGATTGTCCTGATTCAGGTATTCGTTCGAGTCCCGTAGCGTCTTGCGGGCCTTGTCGAATTCCCCCTTATCCGCATAGAGAAAACCCATGAGCCAGTCCAAAGCTCCCAAGCCGTAGAAGAACTTGTATTGCTCCCCTTGGCTCTTGAGCGCGAGGCCGCCGGCCAGCGCCCGATCGTTGCGGCCGAGAAAATAGTCGTAATAGCACTTCTGATAAAGTTCCTCCATTTTGGCTTGGGGCGTCGGCGCCCTCTTCACAAATTCGTCCAGCCAACGTCCGGATTGCGCGTAGTCCTCCTTCAGGACGTAGACATAGGACAGCCCCGAGCACGAGGCATAGAAATCGGGTTTCAGGGCGAGCGCTTCGCGGTACTTCGCCGCGGCCGCGTCCAGGTCTCCCTGGTAAAGATGCATTTCAGCGATGGAATCGACGGGATTGGGGAGCCCGGGATTCAGCTCGGCATAGCGCTCGAAGGCCTGGAGCGCCTTGCTGAAATCTCCCAGCCTCGCCTGGGAATAGCCGAGCATATTGAAGGCTGGGGCGAACTTGGGGTCGAGGGCGACGGATTTTTCGTACTCCGCTGCCGCTTCCGAGCTGCGGCCACGGTTGATGAAATATTGACCGAGCTCGTAATGCCCCTGTTTGTCGTCCGGGTATTTCTCGACAAGCTCATTCAACAGCCGGACCCGCTCCTCGGGGTTGTGTTCGATGGTCGAGGCAAAACGGGCTTCGATGAAGAGCCTTTCCCTTTCCGTGGCCTTGGCGGCATGGGTCTTGGCCTTCTCGAGGGCCGCGTCGCGGGCAGGGTAGTCGAGAAGATTATGGGCCGCCTGAGAAAGAAGAGAGTAAGCGAGAGCGAAGGTCGGGTCGATCGTCACGGCCTTTTCCGCGAGCCTCCTGGAGTCGGCCCAAAAGAAATGGTCGAAGGCTTCCTGGGACTTCAGGTAATTATCGTAGGCCTCCATCGAGCTCGTGGTGAGATCGATGATCTTCCGGGCCGGCGCCTCGATCTTGAGCGGCGGGAGGGCGATGCCGCGCCGGATCGCCCGGCTGATCTCGTCGATCTGGGATTTGAGGATGCTGTCGATTCCGGTCCCTTTGGCCGAGGCGCTCTTCAGGAGGCTCTTGGTCGAGGCGTCCAGGACTTTGGCGTCCGTGGCGAACGTCTCTCCCGCTTTGACGAAGCTCCCGAGGACGATGGCCTCGATGCCTTCCTTGCGGCAGGCTTCGAATCCCGCCTCTTCGTCGAAGATCGCGCCCGCGTCCCGGCCCGCATTGCGCAGGATGTCCTTCATCCGCTCCCAGGACGTGACCCTCAGGCGCTTCGACTCGCCGAGGCTCGTGATGAGGAGGCTCGGGATGGCTTCCCGGAGATAGTCGAGCCCCGGGTCGCCGCTCTGGTTCTGGAATCCGATGACCGCGATCGTCCTCTTTGCGCTGTCCGCTTCCGGGATAATCTGCCAGACGGCGAGGTCCAGGAGCGCCAGCAGGACGACGGCTGCCGGGATCCAGATCTTCCTGGACGGCAGCTGGACGGTGATCTGCTTGGAGGTCATCGTCTTGCGGGCGGGCAGGGGATGGGATGTCGTCGGCAGGGACTGTTCGACCTTGGTCAGGTCGGCCAGCAGCTCCGCAGTTGCCTGGTATCTCTTGTCCTTGGATTTCTCCAGGCACTTGAGAATGATGCGGTTCAGGGCGTCGGGGACCTGGGGATTCAGCTTCCTGGGATCGGGCGGCGCTTCGGTCTTTTGCTTGATGGCGACGCTGAGCGGCGTTTCGCCCTCGAAGGGGAGGCGGCCGGTCAGCATCTCGAAAAAGACGATCCCCAGGGCATAGAGGTCACTCGCCGGGCCGGCCTCCTTCCCCTCGAGCTGTTCGGGCGACATGTATTCGGGCGTCCCGATCAGCACGTTGCCGCCGGTGCTGTCCCGCGTGCCGACCAGGCGGGCGATCCCGAAATCCATGATCCGGGCGTTGCCCTCGCGGTCGATCATGATGTTCGAGGGCTTGAGGTCACGGTGGACGATCCCCAACGCATGGGCTTCGGCCAGCCCTTCGGCGACCTGTCGGGCGACCCGGAGCGATGTGCCCACGGCCATCTGGCCGGAGCTGTGGATGAAGGCCTTCAGGTCCTCGCCCCGGACATACTCCATGGTGATGTAGAACGTCCCCCGGTCCTCGTTTAGGTCGTAGACCCGTCCGACGCTCTTGTGGACGATCTTTCGGGCGATCTTGAGCTCGTTCTTGAAGCGCTCGATGGTCGCCTTATCGGCCGCGATCTCGGGCTTGATGAGCTTGAGGGCGATCTCCTCGCCGACCTTCGTGTCGAGAGCCCGGTAGACCTTGCCCATTCCACCGCCGCCGAGCTCTTCGACGATCTGGTACCGCGCGGCGAAAAGCGTCCCCGTCGTCAGCTCCTCGCGGGGCGCCGAAATCGTTCTGGTGGGGGGCGCCGGGACGTCGGCGTGAGAAGGCAGCGCCGTCGCGCACGCCTTGCAGTATTTGGAGTCGGAGGAATTCTCCAGATGGCAATGCGGACAGGTGATGCCCATAATGACCTCCCGTATCTGCTGAGGTATCTATATCATAATCGCCGGGTGGGGAAAAGGCGGATCGGCGCAAAATTTATCTATCATTTTCATGCGGAAGAATGGGGAAGATTAGGGGAATAGATATTGTGTCTCCCTTTGGTTCGAGTGTAAAGTGAGAGGCGAGCTCATGACCGCACCGCGCATCCTCGTCCTCGGCCACGCGTCGAACGCCGCCTATTATCAGCCTTACCTCGACGCCGTCCGTGGCGCGGGCGGGGACCCGGCCCTCGACCTGCCGTCCGCGGCGGCGCGGGCCGACGAAGGCGCCCTGGGCGCGTTCCTCGCTTCATATCGCGGCGTCCTCTTTCCCGGCGGCGCGGATGTCGAGCCGGCGCGCTATGGCGAATCGCCGCACCCCAAGCTCGGGCTGACCGACCGCGAGCTGGACGAGGGGCAATTCGCCGCGGCGCGCTTCGTCCTGGCCGGCGCGCTTCCCGCGCTAGCCATCTGCCGCGGGCTTCAAGTCATCGGCGTCGCCGCCGGCGGCGCGCTCTATCAGGACCTCCCGAGCCAGCGGCGGCCCCTGCTCCGCCACAGCGTTCCGGACCCCAAGGATTTCCTCGCCCATCGCGTCTTTGCCGTCCGGGGGAGCCGCCTCGCGGCGATCTCCGGTGCGCCCGATTTCATGGTGAACAGCCGCCACCACCAGGCGGTCCGGGGCGACACGGAATATCCCGGCCGCATCGGCCCGCTCGCCGTCACGGCGCGCGTGACGGACGGCCTGATCGAAGGCCTCGAGTTTCCTTCCCATCCCTTCCTCGTCGCGGTCCAGTGGCATCCCGAAAACCTCGTCGTCTCGAACGATGCCGCCGCCGCCCACCCCGCCCGAGCGCTCTTTGGGGGCTTCATCGAAGCCTGCCGGAGGTGATCCGTGGCCATCCGTTGTCCCGACTGCGGCCGCGAATACGACGTCACCTTGTTCCAGTTCGGCACGACTGTGGCCTGCGACTGCGGGGCGACGGTAAACCCCTTCGGCGAGGGCGGCGAGGAGCCCGTCGAGCTCCCCATCGACGGGACGCTCGATCTCCATACATTCCTGCCCGCGGACGTCAAGAACCTCGTGCCCGAGTACCTCGAAGCCTGCCGTGCGGCTGGCATCCTGCGCGTCCGGATCGTCCACGGGAAGGGGACGGGCGCGCTGCTCCAGACCGTCCATGCGATCCTCGGCCGGACTCCCGGCGTCGAATCGTTCGCCCTGGCCGACGCCTCCGAGGGCGGCTGGGGCGCGACCATCGTCATCCTGAAATAAAAGGGGACGGTTCTATTTTTTAGCGCTTCCGGGCGGTTCGGGCGAAGGCGCGGAAAAAAATAGAACCGTCCCCTTTTTTTAGATAAGCCCGAAATCGTATATAATAGCGGGCTGTAGTATGGATTTTGCGCGGCCCCAGAGAGGGCCGCCCCGGAGAAGGGAACATGGTCTTGAGAATGATCGGTCATCGCAAATCTACCGCCGCCCTCCTGCTTGCCGCCGGCCTGATCGTCGCGGCCGTCGCTCCGTCCTTATCCGCCTCCCCGGCGACGGGGCAGGCGGCCAAGCCGGCGGCCAAGCACGCGGCTCAAAAGGCCGTTCCGGCCGCCGAGAAACCCGCGGCGGAGAAGCCCGCGCCGCTCCCCGAACCGTCGCTCGACGAGATCGCGGCCCTCCTCGCCGGCCTGCCCGGGGACGCGCCGGCCCTCAAGGCGCTCCGCGAATCGCCGGCTTGGACGAAGTTCGCCGAGTCGATGGACAAGAGCTGGGCCGAGCTCGAGGCGAAGCGCCTCGCCCCGATGCGCCTCTGGGCCGAAAAGGAGCTCTTCGATGCCCGCATCTGGGGCAAGTTCCTCTTCTATCCTTTCGGCGGGCCCGACTTCATGTCCGCCTTCGAGTTCTTCCCCGACGCCGAGACCTATGTCCTGCTCGGGCTCGAATTCTGCGGCCGGCTCCCCCGCCCGACCGAGTGGAAGGGGGCCCAGGCCGAAACATACTGGAACAGCCTGGCCTCTTCTCTCAAGGATTTCTTCGAGAAGAGCTATTTCATCACCTCGCACATGGACGCGACTCTCTACGGCCAATTGGAGGGCGTCCTGCCGGTCATCGCCGTCTTCCTCAAGCGGACGGGCCATACGATCATCGACGTGAAGCGCCTCGAGTTCGAAGGGCTGGGCGAGGCGGTGGAATCGCCCTACGACCAGGCCAAGAAGGCCTTCCGGCCCTACGGCCTCAATATCCGGTTCGTGCGGCCGGGCATGCCCCAGCCCAAGACGATCATCTACGTCTCGTGCGATCTCCAGAACAAGATCTTCGCCAAAGAATCGTCGTTCTACATGTATCTCGACAAGCTCGTCATGCCGCCCGCGACGACGTACATCAAGTCGGGGTCCTACCTGCTGCACTACGCCGAGTTCTCCCACATGCGCGAGTTGGTCTTGTCCCGGAGCAAGTTCATCCTCGAGGACGATACCGGCATCGCCTACAAACAGTTCAAGCTGGCGGAGTGGCAAGTGCGGCTCTACGGGGAATACGCCAAGCCCATCCGGGATTTCTCGGGGGTCGACCAGCCCGACCTGCAGAAGGCCTATGCCGAGGGGGCGGAGATCATCCCGAAGCTGCCCTTCCACCTCGGCTATCACTGGCGCGACAGCCGCGACGCGTTGCTCCTTGCGGAAAAGCGCGACGTCCCGTTGAAGAGTGCGGAAACGGCGCCCGCGCCGGGTCCCGCACCCAAGAAAAAATAGGTAAGGAAGCGGCGGTCCGCGCCCGCGGGCACGTCGAGCTTCCTGAAAGATAAGAGTCCGTATCCCTCCTCGAGATGCGGAGTTCCATCCCACGCAAACTTTCTTCGCCCATTTTTCGTCTTTAATAGCGGAGGGGCAAAGTTAAGCTTCTTACCGGTTTTCATAAAGTGAGCGTTGACATGAAGAAACGATTGACATCCCGGATCCCGGCGGCTCTTCTGGCGGCGGTGCTGCTCGCCGTCCCTGCCTTCTCCGCCCTGGCCACCCGGGATCTCGCGCCGGCGCCGAAGCCGCCCGTCATCGATGGGAAGCTCGAGCCCGGCGAGTGGGACGGCGCCCTCCGGATGGACAACTTCAAGACCTTCAAGCCCGATTACGGCAAGGAGCCCAGCCAGAAGACCGAGGGCTATTTCCTCTACGACGCGGACAACCTCTATTTCGCCTTCCGCTGCTACGATACCGACCCGTCCAAGATCAAGGCCTCGATGTGCAAGTGGGACGCTATTTTCTCGGACGATTTCGTGGGCGTCGTCATCGATACGTACAATACCATGCAGAGCGGCTACGGCTTCCTGGTCAACCCCCTGGGCATCCAGGGGGACGGCATGATGGACGCGAACGGCAACCTGACGGCGGACCAGGACTTCGTCTGGTACAGCAAGGGCATGATCGACGACAAAGGCTACGTCGTCGAATACCGGATCCCGCTCCAGAGCATCCGCTTCCCGGCCGGCCGGGACATCACCATCCGGCTGGGCTACTTCCGCCAGCTCGTCCGGACCTCGGAAATGGCCAGCGCGCCGCCGATCTATGTCGACAAAGGAAGCATCATCGCCCAGACCCAGCCCGTCACGGTGACGGGCCTCCATTTCCAGCGGGTGGTCGAGCTCCTGCCGTCGATCACCCACAGCGACAAAAGCTCCGCCTCTGGAGGGCGGCTCCGGACGGATGAGCGCGAGACCGACCTCGGCCTGACCGGCAAGATCGGCCTCAGCAACGACCTCACCCTCGACGCGGCCGTCCATCCGGACTTCAGCCAGGTCGAGTCCGACGCCGGGCAGGTCGACATCAACCTCCGGTATGCCCTGTACTATCCGGAGAAGCGGCCGTTTTTCCTCGAGGGCAATGAGATCTGGCAGTTCGCCGGCAACACCGAGGAAGCCCCGCTCACGGATCTGGTCCACACCCGGACCATCGTATCGCCGAACTACGGCTTCAAGCTCGGCGGGAAGATCGGGCCGACCAACACGTTCTCGGCCATCTACGCCCGCGACAACGAGCCCGGGACCGGTTTGGACGAGCATCCCGTTTTCTCCATCTTCCGGGTCAAGCACGCCCTCAATGAAGACTCCTACATCGGCGGCTTCTATACGGGACGCGAGCAACAGGGTGGCTACAACCGGGTCGGGGGCGCGGACGGGCGCTTTCGCTTCACCCCCACCGACGTCGTCTCGTTCCATTGGTTCGGGTCGTTTTCCCGGAGTCCGGGCCAGGCGGACGCGCTCGACGGGCATGCCCTCGGCCTGGACTACACGCATAGCGACCGGCATCTCTCGCTGGACATCGGCTACCAGGACATCTCCCGGGACTTCCGGGTGGACACGGGATTCCTCCAGAGGACCGGGCTGCGACGGCTGGCGATTTTCGCCGAATACGCGTTCTATCCCAAGTCGAGCTTCTTCCAGCGCATCGAGCCCTTCTACTGGAGCTACCAGCTCCTGGACACCGCCTCCAACAAGATCGAGTCGTTCAACCTCTTCACTCTCCGCTTCTGGCTTCCGCGCTCGACCCAGTTCCGGATCGACGTCCCCGTGGCCAACGAGATCTACCAGAGCCGGAGCTTCGACACGACCGGCATCGGCTTCCAGTTCCGCTCGCAGATGTCGAAGCATTTCTACCTGAACCTCTACTACCGCTACCGGGGGGAGGTCTACTACGATCCCGACGCGCCCTACCAGGGCCAGGGCAACAACGCCCAGGCCTCCTTGGAGCTCCAGCCGATCGACCAGCTGGACTTCAGCCTGGCGCTGGCCTACCAGGATTTCTACCGCCGAGCGGACGGGGTGAAGATCTACGACTACACGATCGTCCGCAGCTTCAACACCTTCCAGGTCAACAAGTACTTCTTCCTGCGGGCGATCGTCGAGTACAACTTCTACTACAAGCGCATGACCGTGGACACGCTGGCCTCGTTCACCTACATCCCCGGGACGGTCGTCTACGTCGGTTACGGGTCGGCTTTCGAACAAATCCGCTGGAACGGGAGCGAATACGAGGCCAGCGACCGGTTCCTCGAGACCAAACGAGGCTTTTTCTTCAAGGTCAGCTATCTCTGGCGGTGGTAGGGGAGGCCGCGACCGCCGCGGCGCTCAGCGGCCGGGGACGACGACCACGTTCCCGGGCTTGGTGCAAAGCTTGAAGGGCACCTTGTTCCATTCCGCGACGTCGCCGCCGTTCACGGTCGCGGCCAGGCTGACTTCGAAACAGACCTGCTTGCAGCAATCGGCCAGGAAGTCCGCGTTGAGGGAGGACTGCGTGTCCGTGATCGTCAGGCCGGCCCCGATGCTCATGACGAACTGGTGGCCGATATGGTTGTTGCCGTTCTTGATGACCACGGCGATTTCCCGGTTGAAGCCCTGCGCGCCGGCGTTCTTGATTACGATCTGGAATTCCAGCGGCTTCCCGCATTCGGTCTTGGTGATCTTGACGCTGTCGATGCGCAGAACCGTCCGGTTGCCCTGAGCGCTTGCCGTCATCACCCCGAAGGCGATAAAAGCGGCCAATCCTACTACGGCGACAAATTTGACTTTCATGGGTTTCTCCTCGCTGAATACTTGGAAGAAGTATGGCCTCAATCGTCCTCCTTGTCAACGGGGCTTCCGAGGAAGGACGTTCCGGACCGGGGGAATTCAGGTGACACGATTCCAATTCCAGAGAATTGGGTCATGTCACCGAATTCCCCCCCCCTGCGGGCGCGCCCGGCGGGGCGCGATCCAGGCCGTCACCCGCCAGACGAGATAGGCCAGCAGCGCGCCGCAGCCCGCCCCGCCCAGGACGTCCAGTGGGAAGTGGACGCCGACGTAGATCCGCGAATAGCCGATGGCCGCCGCGATGAGATACGCCCACCAATATTTTCGCCCGAAAAAGAGCGTCATCAGGGTGGCGATGGCGAAGGCCGTCCATGTGTGGCCGGATGGAAATGCATGGTCGCGCAGGCGCGGGCCGATGTTGCGAACGATGAAGGCGCGCGAGGCGTCGGTCTGCGCCGCCTCCTCCGCCGATGGCGCCTTGAAGTAGATCGTCGGGCGCGAGCGGTCCACGTGCACCTTGATCGTCGAGCTCAGGATCCCACCCGCGATCAGGGTGACGCCCGAGGCGGCGATGATCGCCCAGACGCGCCTCTTGGGGGCCGTGAACAGGGTAAAGACGAAATAAGCCGGGATGATTCCCCAGCCGCTGCCGAACGTGCTCAAGGACCAGAACACGGCGTCGAACACCGCGGAGTGGTGGGAGTTGATGAATTTAAAAAGCGCCTCGTCCCAACGGAGGGCGGTCAGCAGGGGAGCGGGCAGGCTCATCATCGCCGCGATCTCGCTATTTCTGGGACACGGTTGCGCGTCATCGAATTCGGAAATCCGTATCCTGTCACCGATTTATGACGATCAGGCCGCCGCCCCCTTTTTCTTTCCCCACCTCAGCTTCATCGTCAGGACGCGGTCCGTGGAGAAGATCCGGGCGGCGATGACCACCATGACCAGGAAAAAGACGAACATGTATGCGATCCCGAGCAACAGCCCCTGCGTGTTACCGAGGATGATGTTCTGCGTCGCCAGGAACGGGTGAGAGAAGGGGATGACCCAGACCAGGATCTTGACCGGCAGGCTCAGCGTCCGGAAGTCGGCGAAGAACGAGATGAAGTAGGGGATCATGACCAGGAAGACCATGGGCATGACCATCATCTGGGCGCTGCGGAAGTCCTCGGCCATCACGCCCAGGATCATGGCCATGGCCAGGCCGCAGAGGATGGCGAAGAAGAGCGAGGCGCCCAAGACCAAGTAGCCGCCCGTGTTAAGCGACAGGCCGAGCTGCTGGATGGCGCTCTGCATGCCGCCCGTCGCCTGACCCATGCCGCCCGTCATACCGCCCATGTACGACTTGAAGCCGATCATGTAGATGGCGGCCGAAGCGAGGCCGACGATGCCCGCGGCCAACATCTTGGTGGTGACGATGGAGGTCCGCTTGATGGGCACCGTCAGGAGCGTTTCGAGCGTCTTGTTCTGCTTTTCCATGGCGATGGCCGAGATGACCATCTGCGCGGAGTAGATGATGATCATCATCAGGATGACCGGGACGAAGATCGACTGGCTGAAGACGAAGCCGTAGATGGCCGAGGCCGAGCCCTGGGCCATCTTGTCCTTGACGATGATGAAATCCTTGGTCTTGATCGGATGCTTGATATTGTCCGGATCGAGGTCGGGGATCTTCTTCTTCAGGAAGTCGCTCGAGAGGTAATTGTTGATCGCCCCGACCACGGCCTGGAGAATGCCCGAGTTCCGCGCCCCGCCGAGCGAGAAGCCGCGCAGGAACGTGTAGGATTCGATTTCCTTGGTCTCGAACTTCGCGACCGACGTGCCGAAGCCCTGGGGGATGACGAGCAGGAGGCTCGTCTCGCCCGCCTTGGCTTTGGCCAGGGCCGCGTCCTTGTCGCCCTCGAACGCGTCCACCGCGTAATTCATGGTCTTCATGTTGGCCAGCAGGCCGGTGGAGAGCTCGGATTTGTCGAGGTCGAGGACGGCGATCTTCTGCGAAGCCGAGGCCCGCTTGGCCTCGCTCTTGGCCAGGTTTCCGATGAAGTAGAAGAGAGCCATGGTCATGACGAGCGAGACGACGAGCTGTTTGGTGACCAGCTCCCGGACTTCCTTGACCAGCAGGTTCTGGAATTTTTTCATCGGAGGGCGCTCCTGAACACGACTTCGAGGTTGCCGGCCTGGTATTTCTCCTTGAGCGACGCGGGGGTGCCGGCGTCGAGGATGACGCCCTTGTCGATCAGGGCCACCCGGTCGGAGAGGTACTCAATCTCGAGCATGTTGTGCGAGGAGAGGAGGACCGAGATGCCCTCGCGCGCATAGCGCTTGATGATCTCCCGCACCTCGAGCGAGTTGATGACGTCGAGCCCCGAGGTCGGCTCGTCGAGGATGGCCAGGCGGGGCTTTGTCATCAGGGCCCGGGCGAGCAGGAGCTTGCGGACCATGCCCTTGCTGTAGGTCCCGACCTTGACGTAGAGCCGGTCGCCCAGGTCGGCGATCCCCTCGGCCCGCTTGATGATCTCGTCGTACTGGGCGTCCGTCGAAGCGTAGAAGCGGGCCATGAACTTGAGGTAATCGATGCCCTTCAGGTTCTTGTAGGCGCCCGCCTCTTCCGGCAGGTAGCTGATGCGCTCGCGGAACTTGTCGGGGTGCTTCTTGAGGTCGAAGCCGTCCATCGTCACGTCGCCGCCCGAGAGGGTGAGCAGCGTAGCGATGACCCGGAGCGTGGTCGTCTTGCCGGCCCCATTCGGGCCGATCAGGGCGAAGACCTCGCCCTCGGCGACCTGGAAGCTCACGCCCTTGACGGCCTGGAAGCTCCCGTAGGTCTTCCGCAGATTATCGACTTGAAGTACCGTAGCCATGTAACCTCCTCGTGGAAAGCGGCCCCTTGGGGCCTGTCGCCCCCGCGTTTCGCGCGCCCGGCGCGTCGCGGTATTATAACACGATTGTCATTGCGAGCGACCCTTGGGAGCGAAGCAATCTCATGGCCAAAACGTCGTTGCGAGCGAAGCGAGGGATCTCCTCCGCGTCTTGACACCCCCGCGCCGCCGCGCGTATTCTTGGGCCAAAGGGCGGTAACGCATACGCGCGGATAGGGGAGGCCCATGAGAAAATCCATCGCGGGTCGAATCCGGCTTCTTATTCCTATTTTCCTGCTTGCGGTCCTGCTGCGCCCGGCTCCGGCGCTCGCCGTCCAGATCCAATGGCTCCAGACTCCCCAGAATGCAGTCTACGGCGACACCGTGACCGTCAAATTCAAGATCACAATGGATACGGCCTCCACCATCCCGTCGCCCCTGTTCTTAAAAGTCGACTGGTCGGGGCCGAGCGGCAGCAGCGGGTGTTCGCAGCAGGATGCGTTCAATGTCGCGGTCGGGAGCTCGCAGGAGTTCACCCGCACCTGCCAGGTCATTCCCGAGGGCGCCTGGCAGGTCACGGTCCGGATCGGGAACACCGGCTTCGGCTGGCAAACCGCCGGATCCACGAGCTTTTCCGTCGGCGTCCAATATGCCTCCGTGGATCAGGCCAAGGCCTGCCTCTCCGTGACCGCGACGCATACGCCCGCCAGCCCGGTCGCCGATATGCCGTCCCAGGGGAATCCGGACCACCGGGACAAGATCACCTTGACGATCACTGTTTACAACGGCGATTCGGCCAAAAGGACGAAGGCCGCCACGCTCTACGTCGCGGTCTACGAGCCGGGGAGCGTGTCCCGGGCCGGCTGGTCGTGGTCGGAGTCGGTCCCCGAGCTCTATTCTTCTGCAAACTCGGGCACTCGGAGCAAGGCCTTCACCCACGAGTTCAAAGTGGAGGTTCCCGGCCCCTACCGGTTCGATTTCCATCTTTACTCCTACGACGGGATCGCCGTGGACAACGCCGGCGTTTCCGCCGCGGTGGGCTACAAGCTGGGCAGCTATACGATCACCACGGTCGCCTACCAGAACCGCTCGATCGCCCCGGTGGTCGCTCCCGATCCCGGGCCGCACGGCGGCACGTTCACGTTCTACGCGACGTTCAGCTCAGCCGACAACGTCACGCCCGACAGCCTGTGGGTCTATGTCGATAGCCAATCTCATCAGATGACCCGGGACACGAGCTATACCCAGGGCCTCCGCTACAAATACGCCGTCCCTCTGAATTACGGCGCGCACACATATTATTTCGAGGCCAAACAGGGGACGTCGGTCATCGCCTCGACCTATGTCATCCACGGGCCGACCGTGACCGACCCGAATGCCCCCGCGGTCACCGGGGCGTCGCCCGGCGCCGACCTTAAAACGGACCAGATCTCGGTCACGCTCACCGGCACGGCGTCCGATCCGGAGAGCGGCCTGGCGTCGGTCGAGTGGAGCCTGGACCAGACGGCGTGGACCCAGGCGACAGGCACGGCCTCATGGAGCTTCACCGTGAACACCTCCTGCGCCGACCAGGAAAACAAATCTTTCTGGGTCTACGTCCGGGGCAAGGACAACGCCGGCAACGTCACCGCCGCGGCGAATTATTACAAGCGCAAGGTCGTCTGCGACAAGCGCCATCCGCGCATCCTCGAGACGTTCATCACCGACACTTCCTGGCTCGACGGGAGCTTCCCGAGCGGCATTTCGAAGGTGAAGCCCGCGGACCACGGTGTCCCGACCATGAACAACACCTACTTTCTCTGCTTCAAGATCGAGAATCCGAGCGATCTTCCCCAGACGATCACGTTCGGCTGGAAGGACGACCGGTGCAACATCGTCCGGCGGCCGCAGTCGTCCAGCTGGGACAACTACTGGCCCGACAACATGGACGCGGCCAACAGCTGGGGCCCCACTCCCGCTCCCCTTCCTCTCGACCCTAAAGAGACGATCTGGGTCAACATCCCCTGGAGCCACCGCTGGGATTGGATCCCGCCCCAGGGCTGGAGCGATTTCCTGTGGGACCTGGTCACCGCCTACATCCCGGTGATGAACGAGTACTTCGACTGCCTGCAGTTCACCCAGTGGGGCGACACCCAGCATTACTTCATTCCCAAGGTGTCCTGGCAGACGGTCCCGAACGGCCTCAGCGCCAACATCGGGGGCGTGCCGCCTCAGGTCCAGGTGGACATCAAGGTCTCCGTCCCCAAGCAGATCGCCATGTATTCGAGCATCTCCGCGGGCGTGGCCGGCTGGCTCGCCACGGCCGCCGGGATGGTTCTCGTCGCCTTCCCGCCCACGATACCCGGGGGCGTGGCCATGTTCGTCGCCGAGGCGGCCTTCATCGTCACCTCCCACGCGCTCTACACCGCGGCCTACGACCCCGACGCCGACTTCCAGACGCCGGTCAAGGCGCAGCCCATCAAGACGACGGCCCTGGACGGGATCAAGGACGCGAAGTCGCGCAAGCAAGCGCAGGCTGCCCTGGACATGGCGGCCGACGCCGTCGCCCTGTCCGAGTCCTACGCCAAATACCTCGGCGCGGTCCAGAAGAAAGATGCGAAATGGGCGCGCACCCATGTCCAGGAGAGCGGCCAGTTCGCCAAGAGCCTGGAATCCTCCGCCCGGCTTCTCGATCCCCTGTTGAAGACGATCCCCGACGTCATCAAGAAGGCCAAGTCCGAGACCACGGCTTCCGTCAAGAAATCCCTTCTCGCCGGGAACCTCCCCGATGTCGAGCTGCGCGTCCTCCGCGACGCGGGGTTCAGCGACAAGGACATCCGGGACTGCTCCAAGGCCAATGCCACGGGCCTTGACCTGCTGTTGAAACAGCCTCAGCTGGCCGGGGCCATGAACGACCGGATGATCAAGGCGCTCGGCCGCTTTTCGGCCGAAATGGAGAAAGCGCCGGCCAAGCCTCCCGCGAAGCCGCCGGCCAAACCGCCGAAGAAGAAGTGAGGGGGAACGTCCCCGCTCCGCTTCTAGTTTTCGAATTTGATCTTCGAAGAGGCATTTCCGCTGAGAATGAATCCTGCCCAATAGTATGGGTCGGAATATGAGGAATTCATCATCGCGATTTTTGCGTTTCTCAACGCTTGGGTCTTGGAAAGCCCCGAAGATAAATTTCCGTAAAAGCTCCTCATGAAGAAGACCGTGGATTTATCGCTTATAGGCCATAGGGTGGATAGGATGGAGCTGGCACCCGCATAGAAGAAGATCCTTGTCAAACCTAATACGCCTTCCGCCCTTTCGATCGCCCCGGAGCCCGTTTGGCATGCGGACAGGACGACGAGATTGGCCCTAAGCTTCAGGTTGTAAAGTTCCCATGCATGCAATATGCCGTCATCGCCGGTGTCGGGGTTTGGGCTCAAAATCAAGGAGGATCGATACGGCACGGCCTCGTCGATGATCCCGTGGCAGGCCAGATGGATGATCTGGTATGCCGAGCGTGAGTTGTCCTTGAGAACATCCTCGCGGGCTTGATATCCAAGGAATATTTTCCTTTGTTCCTGGGGAAAGAATACCGCGATGGCTTCAATTTCGTCCTGGGATAGCGGGAGAGGAGCCAGGCTATTCGCGAATTTGCTATAGGTGCCTGCTTTGAGGCCGAAGGATGAGCGGACCTTCTCTCTTGCGCCGGCGTAGTCCGGGTTTCCCAAGGCCAGAATTCCTCGATAGGGACCTGTTTTCGGCTCCATCTCCTTCAGCATGATCAGAACCGAGGCTGATGGCGCATACGAGATGCTATATCGGCCGATAAGATATTGCTCCGGTTGGTAGGGAGGGGTGATGATGAGCGTCTCGAAAGGAAGGAAATTGAGGATCCCGTCAGGGATGATAACCAGATTGTCGATGAATGGCTGCCGCTCCCAGCCCAGGCCGGACAAGAGCAGACGGAAAAGCCGCTTGCCGGCTTTCCGCCCGTCAAGATCGTTCCTCCGGGGAGAGGACAGGAGTTTGATATAGGGCGCAACCAGCTTTTCGATTTCCGTTCTCGGCGGGAGCGGCTGGATTTCGATGGATTTATGGGTGACATAGATGAGATAGGATCGTCTTTCACCTAAATAAAAATCGATGAGGGCGGTATGTTCGTCGGTGAGGACGTTCTGAACGTCCTCCAGCCTGGCCGGCTTCGGCGAGACCAGGCTCGCCAACGCGGGATGATCCGTTCTTAAGTTCGACATCAACCGAAAATAATTTTCTTCTTCTCTCGCCAGCTTCTTCCCGATGTCTTGCCGCGATGCGGCATCGGCTTCTTGGCGCGCCAGCTCGAAGGACAAGGAGGATGTCCTGCCGGAGGAATCGAGCAATTCCTTCTTTTTCACGTCGTCCATGTTCTCGAGGACGTCGATGCTCGATTCCGACAGGCATTCCAAGAAGGATCTTGCTTTGATTTTCTCTATTTGATTGAAGATGTCGTTGTCAGCATCGGCGTAGGGACGAGCGGACTTGTTTTCCCAGATCAGATGGATAAGGCGCTCATAGACCTTGAGCTTATTCCTGGAAAAGCCGATTCTATAGGTTTCCAAAAGGATCTTGTTTCGGATGCCGTCGACGATATCGATGGACTTGCGGTAGCAATTCAAGGCGCGCGGAACATTACGCCTCGCTTCGTAGCACTCGCCCAGTCCGAAGTAGGCCTCCCAGAGCGGGTTGGCATAAGGCCCCGAGAGGGCGAGGTGGATTGCTTCTTCATAGAACGCCATTGCCGCGTCAAGCTGAGACAGATTCAGATAGACCCGGCCCAGATTATTGTTGATCTGACCTTCCAACTCCGTATTCCCCATCTCCGAGGCCAGAATCAGGGCGGTGTTGAAATAGAATATGGCCTTGAAATACTGATCCAGACTGGCAAAGGCCTCTCCCATGTTGGCGCTTGCGATGCATTGGATATTATTATTGGAAATTTCCTTCGCCAGGGCGTACGACTTGCCATAGCTTTCTATGGCCGCGTAAACATGATCCATCTGCCGGGACGACAGGCCGATATTCTTTTGGATCATGCCGTAATTGTTGTAATCAATCGCCAGATTGTACGCGTCCCTTGCTTTGGCATCGACCTCCATCGCGCCCGAAATGTAGTCTTTTGCGTTTTCATAATCTCCGAATTCCGCATAAACGAGCCCCAGATTTGTCATGCAGTCCGACTTGTCATATTCCAAATGATTCTTGTCGGCGATCTCGAGAGCCGTTTGAAAGTGCTTAATGGCGTTCGAATAATCCGAGCGCTTCCAGTGGTACAAGCCGATGTTGTTATGGCATACGCCTTGTTCCCCCAGATGATGGATGGCCTTGGCAATCTCGAGCGCCTGAAGATTCAGGTCATGGAAGAGGTCGAATTGGTTGAGATTCCAATATGTCGCGCCCAATTGTCTCAAACACTTGAGCTCATGTTCACGGCTATGGTTTTTTTGGGCCAGGGCGATGGCTTCAGCGAATAAGGAAATGGAATCCTTGTATTTTTCGTGAATTCGATAATCCTTCGCGCGGGCATAGAGATCGGAAATCTTGATGGCGTCGTCACAGAATAGGGCCTGAGCGTTGTCGCCTGACGATACCGCGATCTCCCGAGATTTTTCATAATAGGATTTCGACATTGGCATTTCGCCGATGTTCCACTCGAGGACGGCAAGTTGGGTGAAGAGGGTCAGCTTTTCCCCTTCGGAAAGGACGCTCTCCCGCCCCCTCAGACCCTGGTATATATGCATGGATTTGGCGAAATCGCCATTAGCCCTTGCCGTCTGCGCTTGATCCAGTAAACTCTTGATCGGAACCTGAATGGGTTTTTCTTCTCTTGGATCAGCTCCTCCGGCGCGCAGTGAAACGAACAACAACATCGCGAAGAAAATGAAAAACGAATTCTTCGAAGAATTATTTCCCATCACGAATGTTCTCAATCTATTTAGGGTCAGATAAATTGTCAACATAAAATGTGCGATACTGTCGGGACGGCGAACTTGACTTGATTTGACAGCCGCTGCCATCCCTCCGTATGATCCCTATGTCATGTCAGGACTGCCGGATTTATCGCGTTCCACGTCTTCGATTCGCGAATTCTCCCTCTCCCTCGGCTTCTCGCTCTTCGGCATGGCGGATATTGCGTCGATTCGGGGCGAATTCCTCCTCTCCGAGGCCGCCAAGGCCAAATTCCCCCGCGCCATTTCTCTCGGCGTGCGGGCGATCGACGCCGTCCTGGACGATATCGTGGACAGGCCGACGCCGCTCTACTTCCACCATTATCGCCAGCTCAACTTCTTCCTCGACCGGGGGGCGCTCCTCGTCGCCTCGCGCATCCAGGACTTCGGCTTCGCGGCGCTCCCGATCGCGGCTTCGCAGATCGTGGACTGGGAAAACCAGCGGGCCCACGCGCCCCACAAGAAGATCGGGGTGCTGGCCGGGCTCGGCTGGATCGGGCGGAACAACCTTCTCGTGAATAAGGAGCTCGGATCGCGGTTCCGGCTGGTCACTGTCCTGACCAACATGCCGCTCGAGGCGGGGAGCCCCGTCGCCTTCGGCTGCGGGACGTGCCGGGCCTGCATCGCGCCCTGTCCGGCCGGGGCGATCAAGGAGCGGCCCGAGGACTTCGACCACCGGGCCTGCTACGCGAAGCTCGACGAGTGGCGGAAAGCGCACGTCGTCAGCCAGCACATCTGCGGGGTGTGCGTGAAGGCGTGCAAGGGGCCGAAGCCGACCGCTTGAGAAGCGTGATCCCGACGATGAGCGAGACGCCCCTCTTCGATTACATGCGGATCGACCGCGGTCACGGGCTCGGCGATTACGCGATCCTGGACCTTTTCCCGGGCCTCGAGGAGAGCCCGGCGCTCGAGACCATCTCAGCCTCGCGGGACGATCTGCTGCGCCTCCTGCGCAAGTCCAGGATCCAGGTCCGGGCCCGCGAGGGCTACATCTTCGTCGACGTGCTCGTGCCGTGCATCGCCATCGCCTACGATTACTACAAGAACGGCAAGGCGCGGGACCTGTATCTCGACATCCTCCACGAGCTGACCCACCTGCGGCAGCTCGAGGAGGGGCGGAATCTCTGGGACATGGAGAAGGCCTACGTCGACCGGGAGACCGAGATCGAGGGCTACGCGATCGTCATGCGGGAGGCGATCCGCCTCGGGCTGGGCCGGGAGGAGTTCCTCGACCACCTCTCGGCCCCCTGGATGACCGAGGCCGACGTGGCGCGGTTGGTCGAAAACGTCAGGCGCTTCCTCGGCATGCCGGATGATCCCCTGCGATAGAGATGTGATCCCACGCGCATCGCCATCCTGATCCGGGAGCGCGCGGGCGGCCCCTCATCTATCCTCGCTATTTCAACCCCAGCGATTTGCCCAGCCAGGCGATAATCAAGTTCATCGGCATGCAGATCGTCAGTCCCCAGTCCAATTTGTTCCTGGAGACGGTGGGCACGGATTTGAGGCCGCCTGTGATCTGGTCGCCCGGCTTGAATCCGCTCTGGAGCTCCTGGACCGTGGCGAAACGGCCCAGGAGGCTGATCGAAGCATAGGTGAGATCGTAGCCGAGCCCGAAATAGATCTTCTTGAATATAGAGCTGGACAACTCGGTGGCCAGATTCAGCTGAATGCGCCGATAGGATAAGCACTCGCCATCCGGCTCGAAGTTGAATGGATAGAACGAGCCGATGAAGATCATGGTCACGTTCCGCCGGTTGCTTTCCATGATGGTGGCGTTGGCGTCGGCGGGAGTCGCATACCCCAGGCTGTATTCGCTTGACTGCCCGAATGGAATGAATACTCCTACGTGCGAGCCGAAGCGGTAACGGGCCCGGGTCTGCAGATTCTCCGTGAAAATATCCTTGTCTTTGTCTTTTTCCGGGTCAGTTCCCAATCGAGTGACTTTAATCTCGTAGGTTGTCCCGCTTTCGTCGAGGATGAACGAAGACACGAAATCGGGAGGGGGCGGAATTATCTTGGTGCCGTCAGCGGCATACTTCATGGCCGGTTTCGTTTCTCCCGTGAAAATCGGGACCAATTCATACTTGCTTTTCTTGGGAGTGACCGTGATTTTGAATTCATGCTTAGCCATATCTTTGGCCATAAAGATCATGATCGTGACCGTGGTCCCGACGTTCAGCTCTTTTGGGAAAGCGTCTCCACCCGGCAAGCGGACAATAAAAGGATCCAATGACGTGTCGAGGGGGAAGGGTTGGTCGTTAATCGAAGGGGGATAAATCGTTTTCGCGTTCCAGGATATCTCGCTTACCGTTCCTTTGCTGTTCATACTAATTTTGAGTTCTTTGGCAGCCGTCGATGTCTTATTTTTGTCTGCTTGGGCGGCGGCCTGCGAAAACAGTCCGGCGAGCACGAGGGCCAAAATGGCGATCTTTTTCATGGTTCCCCCCAAAAGGAAGCTGGACACAATATATAGTCGGACGCCATAAAATCAAATTGAATGGGCGCGGTGCCGCAATTTTTTCTTGACTTCCCGGCCTATCGGTGCTATTTTTCTCGCTTCCCGGATCGCGTGATCCGTGGACACGATCTTTGAGAACCGAACGCGGGACTGATTTGAGGTCTATTGCAGCCGCGAAAAACAAGGTGCTAAAAAAACCGGTAGCCTGAGCTAGAAGGAATTTAGCCCAGGCTTTTTTTGTCTCCTCAAGACAAGAATTAAACCAAGCCCGGCCCTCTAGCGCCGGGCTTTTTTATTGGATTTTCATCCTGAACGAAAGGAGGTTCGTGAGATGGAAAGAGATTATCTTTTTACTTCGGAATCCGTGTCCGAAGGCCATCCCGACAAGATGGCCGACCAGGTCTCGGACGCGGTGCTGGACGCGATCTTCAAGCAGGATCCCCACGGCCACGTGGCCTGCGAGACCCTGCTGACGGAAAATAAGGCCGTCGTAGCTGGGGAATTCCAGGCGAAGCAGGGCGTCAAATTCGATGTCGAGGCGA
The DNA here is from genome assembly GCA_003141555.1 of Candidatus Aminicenantota bacterium. Classification (GTDB taxonomy): domain Bacteria; phylum Acidobacteriota; class Aminicenantia; order Aminicenantales; family UBA4085; genus FEN-413. Next base: position 99,816 of record PLMN01000023.1, on the reverse strand, counting down.
TCGTCCGCGAGACGGCCAAGAACATCGGCTACTGCGACGCGGGCTGCGGCTTCGACTACAAGACCTGCGACGTCGAGAACCTGATGCACGGCCAATCGGCCAACATCAACGAAGCCGTCGAGAAGAAGGACGGCGAGATCGGCGCCGGCGACCAGGGCCTGATGTTCGGCTACGCCTGCACCGAAACGCCCGAGCTCATGCCCCTCCCGATCATGCTCGCTCACAAGCTGCTCCAGAAGCAGTCCGAGGTCCGGAAGGCCGGCCTCATCCCCTGGCTCCTGCCCGACGCCAAGTCCCAGGTCTCCATCCGCTACGTCGGCCACCGCCCGGTGGCCGTGGAGCGCGTCGTGCTCTCCACCCAGCACACGAAGGGCGTCTCCCACAAGGACATCGAGGCCGCGGTCCGGGCCCACATCATCGACCCGATCATTCCGGCGAACCTTCTGCCCCAGGACATCGTTTACCTCATCAACCCCTCGGGCAACTTCTACATCGGCGGCCCGGCCGGCGACACCGGACTGACCGGCCGGAAGATCATCGTCGACACCTACGGCGGCAGCTGCCCCCACGGCGGCGGCGCCTTCTCCGGGAAAGACCCCACGAAGGTCGATCGCTCCGCGGCCTACATGGCCCGCTACATCGCCAAGAACATCGTCGCCGCCGGCCTGGCCGAGCGCTGCACCGTGCAGCTGTCCTACGCCATCGGCGTCGTCGATCCCACGTCCCTGATGATCAGCCTCCACGGCGGCCGCAAGGTGGAGGAGCACCAGGCCGAGAACGCCGTGCGCGAGATCTTCAAGGTCACGCCCAAGGGCATGATCGACATGCTCGACCTGCGCCGGCCGATTTACCAGAAGACGGCCGCCTACGGCCACTTCGGCCGCGAGCTCCCCGAGTTCACCTGGGAGCGGACCGACAAGGCCGACGTCCTGAAGAGCTGGTTCAAGCTGTAAGCCCGGCCGGCTCCCGCATGGGACCGTAGACGGCGCGCGCCAACGCGGCGTCTACGGCCCGTGCTTCGCCCGGGAGCGGGCTCACCCGGTCCGCCACGCAGACGGGCGTCAATTTCCCGTTCCGGATCGTCGCATCCGGACAGCTGTAGCAAAACTGATGGATTCCCCGCCGCTCGTTGAACTCGGGCGGCGTCTGGATGGCGATGTAGTGGAAGCGGAGCCGTGATCGCCGCGGGCGGCGCGGACGAGGAGCTTCCTGCGCCTGCGAGCGGGCCGGGCGCGCCAGGAACGCGGCGAAGGCGGACAGGCGCCCGGGATGGAGCAGGACCTCGCCCGCGCCCGCGGCCGCGGCGAGGAGCGGCGTCAGGCGCGGCGGGATGGCCGCATTGAGCAGATTCCGGCCGCGAAGGAGCTTGTGGGCCCGCAGAAAGATCCGATAGGCGAGGGGGGAAAGGGCGAACGCTTCGCCGGTCCCGGCGTCCATGAAATAGAAATAGACGAGCCAGTGGACGTCGGTATCGCTCAGGCTCGACGGCACGTAAGCCACGGGCTGAACGGCGAGCGATCGCGCGAGGGCGTCGTATTCGAGGGCGAGCTCGGGATGTTGGATCTTGACGGGAGGGGCGTCGCGGGCCAGGATCGCCAGAATGCCGTCGAAATACCGGTAGGACGCGTAGCGGCGGACAAGGTCCGGAATCTCTCCCTGCCGGCCGTCGTAGATCGTGAGCGACAGGGAAAAGCGGATCTTGGCCGCCTCGAGCTTGGCGAACAGGGCGCACCGCGCTGCCTCGATGTCGCCGTGGACGTGGCTCTGGCCCGAATCCACGTGGAGGACGATCCGGTCCACGCCCGCGGCGGCCAGCCCGGCGAGGTAGCGGCCGCTTTCGTCTTTGAGAATGGTCAGCCCGTTCGTCAGGATCTGGCAGGTCAGGCCCTTGCTTTTTACGTAAGCCGCGATCTCCGCCAGCCCGGGATGGAGCGTCGGCTCCCCGCCGAGGAGGGTGATCATCGCCAGGTTGCGCAGGGACAGGGCCAGATCGATCTCGGCCCGGATTTCGGCGATCGTCTTGACGTGGGTCCGGTTCAGGTTGTAACAGGCGGAGCAGCGGATGTCGCAGGTGCGGTTCGTCTCGATCGTGGCGTGCGGTGTGTCAAAGCGGGGGAACTTCAGGGGCTTGATTCCCAGGCTCCGCGGAAACCTGTCGCTGGTCATCATCGGAGTGCGGGTGCGTGTGCGGGGGGCGCCGCGGCGGCCGCCGCGAGTCGCCTCAGATGTTCCGCGTAGGCGAAGCGCAGCGTCGCGCCCGCCTCGGAGTGGATCCGGCGGAGCAGATCAAGGCGCGGCTCGCCGTCGGCGGAGAGACGCGGATCGTAGTAGCCCGACGCTTTGAGGATGACGCTCCGCGCGGACCGCGTAGGAGCGGGGGGCGCCGCGAACAGCAGCTCGGCGTAGTCCCCGGTATGGGGCATGACGAAATAGTCCCCATCGTTCGCCGCGAGGTTCTGGCGGACGTCGCGCCCGGCGGCGTCGCGGGCCCGGGCGGGGGCGATTTCCGTGACGCGCAGGGGCGCGGCATCGCCGTAATCGATGGCGAACGAATTGAACCGCCAGAATCCGGCGGGCGGCCGGAGGCGGAGCTTCAGCGTGCCGCCCGCCGCGTCGGAGATGTCCATCAGATAGGCCTTGTCGCGGGCGACGATGGGTCCGCCGCCGAAAATCATGGTCCTGGGCTTCCAGCCCGCCGTGGTCTCGACCTCGACCTTGAGCATGTAGAGCTCCTCGGTCAGGAACCAGCTCATGATCTCGCGATATTCGGGGCCGTGGGCGTTGACCGCGGCCGTCCATTGGGGCAGATCGCGGCCGTGGAGCGAGATGATGCTTTTGGCGATGTCCGATCCCCAGAATGTCGTCCAGGCGTTGGCCACGAGGGCGGCCGTCCGGGCGCCGGCCGGCTTTGGGAATTCGAGGATCAGCTCGTCGCGGAGCGAGTCGATGGGCGTGGCTTCGGCGATTTCCTCGGGCGAGGGGGCGGGGCCGGCGGGGTGGGAGGGCGCGGAGGAGACGGCGGAAGGCGCCGGATAAGCCGGCTCCCAGAACGAGCGGTCATTTTGTGATAGAGCCGCGCGGACATCGAGGCCGCCCTTCGTGACGGCGCTCGACGGTGGGATAGGATCGGAGATGATGTGGATGCGTCCGTTCGGGTCGGGAAGGGCGCGCGCCCCGGGCGCGTGGTCCACGACCACGAGCTTCAGCTCGTCGAGGTATTCGGACTCGCTGAGATCGTTGGCCGCGCGGAGCTTGAAGGTGCCTCCGATCTCGGCCAGGCGGTCGAGGCCGATCCATTCGGTCCGCTGCAGGCCCTTGACGACCGCCCCGCCGTAGGGCTCGGCCTCGAGGACGAACGCCTGCCCGTCGAAGGAATAGATCAGCGGGCAGGAATTGGTCGGCGGCGGCGAGGGAGCGGTCGCGGCGCCGATTCCCAGCCAGGCGGCGACCGCGAAATCGAGGATCAAGACGGGAATCGTGAGATTTACTCCGCGATCCTTGGCCTTGACGGCTTGGACGGCGGAGAAAGCGATCTCCATCTTCTCGCCGTTTTCCAGGACGCCGATGATCGTTTCGTTTTCGATCCTCGCGCTTCCGAAGGTCAATTCGCGGCCGTCCGTCGTCCTGACGGTCACGGATTTTGCGGCTGCGATCCGGGCCGATTCGTCCGGCGCCACGTTGACCAAGGCCCCCCCGCAGGCGACGGCCAGGGCCGGGATGAGAAGGAGGGCGGTAATTTTCCAGAGGTTCTTGTTCATGGCGGTTCTCCTTGCGTGCCTTTCAGGGCCGCGAGCCGGCGCGGCCCATGATCTTCAGGAGCGCGGCTATTTTTTCCGGCGCGGACATGGCGTAGAATTTGAATTTCGAGGTTTTCCCCGTATCGCTGACGGCGGCGATGACCAGGCCGAGCAGCCCGCCGACCGCGCCCACAATCGCGCTTCCGAGCAGCCAATTTGAAAAGTCGACGTCGTATTTGCTCTTCGCCGCGCCGATGGCTCCTACGGGGATGAACAGGACGCTGAAGCCCGCAAGGAAACCGGTGTCGGTGTGGCTTTTGGATCCCGTCAGCTCGATCTGATGAATGTCGTCCAGAGGGATCCGGACGTCCGGAATGTTCCAATAGGGAAAGGGTTTAAGGGTCACAATGTCTCCCTCGACCCGGGTCAGCTTTCCCCGAAAGGATTCCCCGCCGGTCGTGACGAACCTCAGCTCCGGGAAATCCTCCGCCTGGACGTCCACGTGCGGGGCGCCGGACGAGTTGAACAGGTCGCCCGTTCCTCCTGTGGACGCGCAGCCCGTGAGCAGGTTCACGAGAGCGATCAGGGTTGCCGCGGCAATGATCTTTTTCATGGCTCCTCCTCGGCCCGCGGCCTCGGATGCCGCGGGCCAGCTATTCCGTTCATCTAAAAAATCCAAGTGATACCGATTCCCAGGGAGCCGTTGCCGATAGGCAGCTTTTGAGCGGGGATGCCGGCCGCCGGAATCCCGGGAATGGACACCGGCATGGTGACGGCAAAATCGGCCATCACGCCCAGGGAAATTCCGCCATAAAGGCGGCAATCGAATTCCGTGAACGCCAGGCCGCCGGCGACCGTCTTGGAGACGGAGATCGAATATTCGAACGTGTTGAAATAGTAAGGATCGTTGCTGTAGGATTCGCCGCTGCCGGTCATGCCGAAGCGGACGTGAGCCGCGCCCAGACCCCCGCCGATCTTCCAATGCACGCCGCCCGCGGCTTTCGAATCCAGGACCTGCCAGCTCCCGGTCAGATAATAGCCCGTTCCCGACAGAGATTGTTCGACCTGCCGTTCAGCCCAGGCGTTGTCGCTCGAGGATTCGTAGCTCCAGCCGTAGTTGCTCCGCTCTCCCAAGGGCATGATCGATGCGCCGATTTCGAGGCGCTTGCCCGCGGCGTAGGACAGGCCGACGCGGCGCAAAATGGCGAGGTTCGAATCCGCCCAGGAGCCGTAGTATTGGTCGAAGGTCTCGTAGCCGGCGGCCCGGATCACGCTTCGATAACGGCTCGACACCCTGGGAAACACGTAGGCCGATTGGACAGACAGGCGCCACCGGGCGTCGTTGCCGGCGGCGGTGTCGCCGGCGAGGGCATATTTCTTCAGGCTTTCCCATTCTGCGTTGCGCTCGGGGGCGAGGTCCGGAAAGGTGAATAGGACGTGCGTGGGATCGCCGATCAGGCCGGCCAGATAGCCGACGGCTCCGCCCGCGCCCAAATAGACCACGTTCGAGAGGAAAGCGCTGAACGCGGACCCATACCCGACATAGCCGGTCGGATTGCCGCTGCCGTGGGAAAAAAATAGATTTCCGGCCAGGAATCCGAGCAGCATGCCGTTGAGCAGAAATCCGGTGGCCTTTCTTTCTCGCTCGATGGTGACCTGGGCCAGGTCGGTTCGAGGAGTCTTGACGTCGTTTTTCCCGACGCGGAGGACGATGGCGTCATCTTCGAAGCCGAGAAGCAGCCCCGTCACGAAACGCCCATCCCGGAGGCGGAGGACGACCTGGCTGAACAGGCGGTCCGGCGCGGCCGATGTCCGGCCTGGCGTCGGGCCGGGTTCTTGGACGGCCGCCGAGAGAGCGGCGGCCGACGTGAGAAACAGGATGGCGATTCGCTTCAGGATGTTCTTCATGATCCCCTCCTCGCCGGGTAATTCCGGCGCGCGGCTTGTTGCGTCATTTTGGGCTCCCGATGACACGATAGCCGAAGGGGGATCGGGAGTTGTTAAAGAGATGTCAAGAAATTGTAAAGATTATGTGATTGAAAAACGGGGCGGGCTTTGAGATATTAAAAAGGCCATGAGTCGAAGAATCGTCGAATATTACGAAAAAGAGAAGATCGAGGATGCCCGCCTCTCGACCGTCGCCCGGTTCGAGTTCGTCCGGACCAAGGAGATCATCGGGCGGTATTTGACGGCGGGCCCGCTCGTGATCGCGGATGTGGCGGGCGCCACCGGCGCCTACGCCTTCTGGCTGGCCGGGCTGGGGCACCGCGTCCACCTCCGCGATCTCGTCCCCGCGCACATCGAGACCGCCCGGGCGCGGGCCCGCGAACTGTCGATCGCGCTCGAATCGATGGAGATCGGCGACGCCCGTTCGCTGCCGTATCCCGACGGCTTCGCCGATTTAGTCCTGCTGATGGGACCGCTCTATCACCTCCAGGAGCGGGCGGATCGAGAGCGGGTTCTGAGGGAGAGCGCCCGGGTGCTGAAACCGGGCGGCCGGGTATTCTGCGCGGCCATCTCGCGTTTCGGCTCGCTCTTCAGCGGATTCCAGCTGAATCTCCTGGATGACCCGAGATTCGAAGCGATCGTGGACCGGGACCTTCGGGACGGGAGGCACGAGAACATCGCCCCGGACAAGGATTACTGGACGACGGCCTATTTCCACCAGCCGGCGGAGCTTCGCGAGGAGATCGTCGGGGCCGGCCTGGCCTGCGAGAAGCTGATCGGCGTCGAGGGGCCGGTCGGGCTCATGAGCGAGCTCAACGGCTGGCTCGACAGGAAGGATGCCTGTTACGAATTCGCCCTCAAGTATATGAAGCGCGTCGAAGAGGAGGAAAGCCTCCTCGGCGCGAGCTACCACCTGCTGGCGATCGCAAAGAAAGGCTAGCTTGCCGGGCGGCCGGTTGGGCGCTACGGGCTCGAGCAGGAAAGCGGGAGACATCCTCATGACGGATCATCAAGGGTCATATTCCGAAGCCGAGTTGGACGGGCTCGCGGCCGCGGCGCGCGAAAAGATCGGCGGATTGCGGACGCGGGTGCTACGCAAGGCCAACGGCGCCTTGCCTTACGATTACATCGTCCCGAGCGGCGTCTACGAGGAGCAATGGGACTGGGACGCGTTCTTCGTCGGGCTCCATCTGATTTCGCACGACCGGGCGGACGGCGTCTATCTGCGCAACTGGTGCCTCAATTTCCTGCGCTACACCGAGCCGGACGGCCAGACGCCGGGCGGCATCCGGCCCTGGGCGGGCCGCGACGCGCGCCTCTACCACATCAAGCCGCTCATGGGCCAAGCCGCGTTCTACGCGTCCGCCGCGCTGGGCGATTTTGGCTGGATCGCGCCCGTCTGGGACAAGATGGCGGCCTGCGTCACCTACCGCGAGCGGAAGATGAGCGACGCGGTGACCGGGCTGGTCAAGTGGTGGGACGGATTGGAATCGGGCGCGGACAACAACGCGGTCCTGGTGCGGCGCTATCACAACAGCATGGCCGCGGCCGACGTCAACGCCTTCATGGTCCTCGACTACCGGGCGATGGCCGAGATCGCGGCGAAATTGGGGAAGGCGGCCGAAGCGGCCGCGTTCAAGGAGCGCGCCGCGCGGCTGGCCGCGGCGATCCAAACGCATCTGTGGGTCGACGAGGCGCCGATCTATTCGGATTATGATGCGGTCGAGCGGGTGCTGGCCCGGAACGTCACCTACAGCGACATGGTCCCGCTCTGGGCGGGGCTGGCCTCGCCGGAGCAGGGGCGGGCCATGATCGAGCGCCACGTCCTCCAGCCGCGCGAGTTGTGGTCGCCGTATGGGATCCGTTCGCTCGCTGCCGACGACCCCGCTTATAACAACGAGAACGTGATCAAGCCCTACTCGAACTGGCAGGGGCCGATCTGGCCGCACGCCAACTGGATGTTCATGCACGCCTTGATGCGCTACGGATATCGCCCCGAGGCGCTGGACGTCGCGGTGCGCGTCACGCGCCTCTGCCTCGCCGATCTCGAGAGGAATGGGATGATGCATGAGAATTACCACGGCGACACCGGCGCGCCGCTCGCCGCGCCCGATTTTATCAGCTGGAACCTGCTCGTGGCCCAGATGATCGATGAGGCGCGGTCGGGCGTTTTTCTGCCCGACCCAGCGCTTACGCTGTGGAAAACATAGCGGTCATCGCGACGCCGAAGCGCCTGACAAAGCCAAAAAACAGTCTTCGTTTCCGCTGAAATTCCATTTGACTTAGAATTTTTTTTGTTTAACTATAATAGAAAAAGTATTTTTCCTTGATAAGGAGGGGTTATGAAAAAGAAAGTAGTCGAAACGCCGAACCTGCCTCTCTGTTTTAAAAGACTTGACGCGTTCCTGGATGGTGTCAAAGTGAAGCCGGCGCAGGCGGGAGAGCTGGATTTGGCGAGAAAGGCACTAGATGAAATCATCCAAGTCCTCTATGGCCCGGAAGGCATTCAGTGTACAGGGCTAATCCCGAGCATAAGCGGTTGAAGCTTAGTTGATCTTCGGCGGAGATGGAGGAGCGAGCGTTCCTCTCTGAGCAAATCAACGCAATTCGCGGCGGCGATCCAAACAAGAGGGAGTTTTCTGCCTTCACGATCATCCTGACCGACCGCTGCAATTTTCGTTGTTCGTATTGTTATCAGAAAAAAGCGGATCGGTGGCTGGACATCCGGACGATCAAGAAGGCGCTTGATTTTTTCTGGCCGTGCCTGACGGAGGAGTGTTATATCAATTTTTACGGCGGGGAACCTCTTCTGGCCTTCGATCAAATCAGCGAAACGGTCGCTTATCTCGAACGTCTGAACCGGGCGCGAAAGCGCAAGATCCATTACGCCATTACCACCAACGGCAGTCTCCTGACCGAGGAAATTCTGCAGTTCCTGGACGAACACGCGTTTTCCCTCCTCTTAAGCTTCGACGGTTGGGCCCAGGACGTTTCCAGAAAAAAAGGCACCTTTGATTACTTCATTTCGCTTATCCCCGAGATGTTGAAACGGCGGAGGATATCGCTCGAAACGAACAGCGTCTTCACGGCAGAGACGGTCGGGCTCTTATCGAAATCCATCGAGCTTATCATCCACCTCGACGTTCGCAAGATCCGGATCGGCTTCTCCTCCCAACGGCGATGGACGCCATCCTCCCTGGTCCGCATGAAAAAGGAGATCGCAGCCGTCCGAAAATTTTTCCTCGCAACGTATGAGCGGCTCGAAGATATCCCCTGGGATGATATGAAAAGAACGCATAAGAAAGCCGTCTTCAGTTGCGCCGCAGGTCAGGACCGGATGGCCTTGGCGGCGGATGGAAACCTTTGGGGATGTTTCCTCTTCCCTCATTATTTCGATGGGAGAGAGGGGGAACTCGAGAGGGGAAAATATGGTTTTGGAAAGGTCGATTCATTCCTCCGCGATCCTAAGGCGATCTACGCCCGAACCATTACGGCCATCGCCGGTTTGGCAATGGACAATTTTTATACGCCAGGGAGGCGTTGCGTCATGTGCGAGGAGGTCGAATCGTGCCGGGTCTGTCCCGTCGTGGCCGCCTTATCCAGTCGGGCGATCGGCAAGATCACTCCTCAGACGTGCCGGATGGCGGGGCTGATGAGGAGAGAAAGAGAGCTTTTCATAAGTGGGTTCGAAAACAAAAAGAGAAAGCGGTTCCTCAAGACCAAGGCGGCGGCCCTTTCTTGAGAAGGGCTACCTGTTTTTTCGCATCTTCAATCTCCGGCAGGCCGGGGTCGGCGTTTTTCCATAGCTCGAGGAACTTCTCGAAATGGGACACCGCTTCCGCCGAGGATCCTTTTTTCTGATAGAGGCATCCCAACTGGTAGTGGCTTCGCGCATAAATGTCGCCCCACCACAACCGCCCGGTCGTGAGCGTCAGAATATTCTGATACGTCTCCGTGGCCTTTCCGAGATCCCCGGCCTGCTCAAAGGCTTCGGCCAGAACCTCCATGAAGAAGGCATGCTCGTCCCGTTGTTCCCGTTGATGAGGAAGAAAGGCCAAGGCTTTTCCCAGATCATCGAGGGCCTCCGCGGGCCGGCCTTCGGTCAAAGCGATCTTGCCCAGGAGATAATAAGAATATCTCATGTATTTAGGACAGCCTATTTTTTCGATCACCTGCCGGAGCTGACGGGACGTGTTTTTGGCTTCCTCGATCCGCCCCAGCCCAAGCTCGATGATCCCCTGCAGGAGCAGGGCTGATTTCAGGAAATCGGATCTCTTGGCATTTTTACAGATCGTGACTAAGGCTCCTACTGTTTCGGCAGCTTCGGCAAAGCGCTTCCTTTGGAGATAGAGATACGCCTGCAGCCGACGAAATTCCAGCTCTTCGTCTTCCATCTTCAACCGATGGGCGATCTTCAGCCCCTCCTGAAACTCGCCCTCGCTTTGATGGAACTCACCCTGCAATAAATAAAGAAGTCCCATCCAAATTTGACCGCGCAGCCCGCCGGTCCCTTCCTCTCTTTTTCGGAGCTGTTCGTAGATGTTCCGGGCGGAAACAAAATTTCCCCGAAGATGTTCGATGATCCCGTAAAATTCTAGGCTAGCGTTGTCGTCGGGCGCGCGGGTCAAGGCTTTTTGAACCAAGGCGGCGGCTTCATCGAATCTGCCTTGGACCAGGTAGATCAGCGACATTTGCTTGGGGAAGAACTGCATTTCGGGGAAAATACGTTCGCTCGCTTGGATGAGATCAAGGGCTTTTGCATACCAGCCCTTCGCCGTGTAAATAAAGGCCAGATTGACATAGGCAAACTGGAATCTTTGGTTGATCTTCAAGATTTTCTCGAACTGCTCTAAGGCCGCCTCCCATTCCTCCATGTTCCGATAAAGCGAGCCGAGATAGGCTAGGCCCATCTCGTCATTGGGATAAAGCGCCAGCAATTTCTTATAGCTTTCGATGGCCTTGGCCGGGGGTTCATCCAGATGAATGGCCGCATATCCCCGGACAAGATAACGATCCCGCACGGAAAAGCGATCCAGCAAAGCTAAGGCCTTTTCGAGGTTCTTATTGGCCAGATCTGTAGATCCCAGATAATCGTAATTCTCGGCCAATTTCCAATACGCCAGCCCATAGTTGGCGTCCAATTTGACGGCCTCTTCCAAGGCCCGGACGCTGCCCTTAAAGTCTTCAAGGGCATAGAGCCGTTCTCCTTCGACATAATAGCCAAGTGCTTCGAGTGACGTAGTCGTGATCTTGCCCAAGTCCTGGTGATAATCACCGGCGATGTCTTCGGCGGACGAAACCAATTTCGATTTGACCTGCGTATTCAGATCTTCGACCATGGTCAGGAGGTCCTCGAGCTTTCCCTGGACCTTGGTCGTGTCGACGATGCCTTTGTCGCCTGCTTTTCGGATTTTGGCGCTGATCCAAAGATTTCCGCCCGCTTTGACGAGGCTAGGCAGGATAAAATATTCGACGTTCTCGGCTGATCCGATCTTATCGAGCGTCTCTGAAACGTGTTGGCCGGCGTCCTGCTGCTTCATCTTCGTCAGGATCTGGATAAGCCGATCCATAGGCAGGAGGCTGAGATATTTCGATTGGGCCAGCCCGGTGATCATGAGATCCGTGATCACCCACCGATATTGGTTCAACTCTCGATCCTCGGACGTGTTGACCGCGTACAGAACGGCGACGGCGGTTCTTCGCTCTTGAGAAGCGGCGGGTCCGGCGGCCCGTTTCTTCAGACTTATGAAATAGACGCCGATCATGAACGCGAGAATCAGCCCTCCGGCCAGGGCCGCTCGCCCGAAGCGCTTCCTCCGGGTCTTGGCGTAGCTCTGTTCGTAGGCGTTTTTTTGAACATCCAGATCCTTGAGAAGCGCGTCGACGCTCTGGTATCGGTTTTCCTTCTTCTTTTCTAGGCAGGTCATGATGATTTTTTCTAGGGGGGCAGGGATGCCAGGGTTGATTTTCGACGGGGAGACGGCGTTCTCCGAGGTGTGCCTTTGGATATAGCCCTCGATCGTCTTGGCTTGAAAGGGCAGTTGTCCCGTGATCATCTCGAAGAGGATGACGCCCAGGGAATAGATATCGGACCGTTCGTCGGCGTCCTCCCCGCGTGCCTGCTCCGGCGAAAAATATGGCGGGGTCCCATAAACTTTTTTGAAGCCGGGCGTTTCTTGGGCGGCGAGGGACTTGGCCAGGCCGAAGTCCGTGACATAGACCTTGCCGGAACGATCGATCATGATGTTTTGGGGTTTCAGATCCCGGTGAATGATCCCCTTATGATGGGCGGCCTTCAGTGCTTCGCAGATCTGGACCATGATGCGAAGACAGGTCTCCAGGCTCAGCCGTCCCGAAGTCTGGATCAGATCGCTGAGATTGCCCCCTTTGATGTAGTCCATCGAGATATACTTGATGTGATTGATTTCCCCGAAATCATAAGTCCGGACGACGTTCTCTTGGGAGATGGACCTGGCCAAAAGAGTTTCCTTCTTGAATTGTTCGATCATCGTCCGGCTCGAAGAGTATTTCGGCTGGATCATCTTCAGGGCCACAGTGATCCCGAGGTCCAGGTCTTGAGCCTTATAGACCCGGCCCATGCCGCCCCGTCCGATCTCTTCAATGATTCGGTATCTCTTTCCGAAGCTTTCTCCGGGAGAAAACGAAAGCTCTTCTCGGAGCGTGGTTTGGAAGGATGGAGGATAGGTCAGAGTGGCAGGCCTGTTGTCCATGGCCTTGCCGCATTTGTTGCAGAAACTGCCGTTCGCCGGATTCGGGGCATGACAATGCGGGCACGGAATGTTATCGACGATATCCCCCATGGCGCCTGTAATCATAATGAAAGCAAAGAGTTAGTGTCAACAAGCGTGGATCCGCGGGTCAACTCAGGCTTATCCTAAGCGCATAATTTCCTGTCGCTGCTCCGAGAAAATATTATGCTTCAGGAAATTGATAAACAAACTGAGCCGTTATAAAAAGGTTTAGGATGAGGGCGGAGGGTCGTTACGACCCTTTCGTCGCGCCGCCGAGGACGTTTTCTATCTCCTCTTCGCCCATTCCCAGCGCCTCCGCGGCTTTTTCCCTGTTTCCATTGAAATAAGTGAGCATCTTAGCCACATGCTCGCGCTGGATTTCGGCGAGCTTGCGCGGGCGGAACCCCTCGGCCTTGTCGTCGAGCGACCGGGTCAGGATGTCCCTCATATGGGGCGGGAGCGAATCCTCGGTCAGAACCTCGCCGCGTTCTTCCTCCACCGCCCGCTCGATGATGTTCTTGAGCTCCCGGACGTTGTCCGGGAATTCGTATTGCTCGAGAAGCCCGAGGAGCTCCGGCGAGAAGCCCGCGATCTTCTTCCCCCGGGCTTTCGCTTCGCTTTTGAGGAAGTAATCGGCCAGGAGGGGGATGTCCCCGGGGCGCTCGGCGAGGGAGGGGATGCGCAGCGAGTTCGTCATCAGGTGATAGAGGAGGTCGCGAGAGAACATCTTCTTGTAATATTCCTGGGTCAGGTCGTGGTGCGAAGCGGCGATGATGCGGACGTCGGCCGTCACGGCCGTCGTTGAGTTTTCGCGGTAGAAATCGCCCGCCTGGATCAGGCGGAGGAGCCGGACCTGGACCGGGATCGAAAGGAGGTCGATCTCGTCGAGGAAGAGCGTCCCGCCGGCGGCCTGCTCCACCAGGCCGGGCGCCTCCTCGCGGGCGCCGCTCCAGTCCCGCCCCTGTCCGAAGAACTCCGCGGCGAACCGGCCCGGCTCGCGGGCCGCCACGTCGACCGAGACGAACGGCCCGCTGCGCCGCGGGCTGGCGCTGTGGATCGCCCGGGCGAGCATCTCCTTGTAGGTGCCGCGCTCGCCCCAAATGAAGATGCAGGAGTCGCCCTCCGCCATCCGCTCGGCCTCGTGAAAGCAGCGGATCAGGGCGGGGTCCTGGGTGGGGAATTGGGCGAACGCCTCGCCGTAGGTCAGGTCCTCCCGGCTGAGCCTCGCCGGAAGGCGGCTGATCGACTGCCGGATGATCTTATGTTGGATCGCGTCGTCGAGGACCTTGAGGAGCGTGTCCTCGTCCACGGGCTTGGTGAGATAGTCGAACGCTCCGAGCTTCATCGCCCGGACGGCCAGCTCCACGTCGCCGACGCCGGTCAGGATGACGACGGCCACGTCGAGCGCCTGGTCGTGCACGGCCTGGAGGATGTCGATGCCGCTCACGTTCGGCATGTCCATGTCGAGCAGGACGGCATCGAACGGCTCCCCGTGGAGCGCGTCCAGGGCTTTGCGCGAGTCGTTGATCACCGTGCTTTCATAGCGCTCGGTCTGCATCATGAAGACCTTCAAGTGGTTGGTGACGGCGATGTCGTCGTCGACGATGAGGATCTTGTTCATGGCTGTCGCCCCCCTTCGGCGGCCCGACGGCCGCCGGTCACGCGGGTTCGCCGGCCGCCTTGGCGCCGGCCCCGGTCCCCGCCGGCTTCATCGGGAGAGAGATCTTGAACGTCGTGCCGACGTCGAGCTTGCTCGTCACCGCGATGGAGCCGCCGTGCTCCTCGATGATCCGATAGGCAATGGCCAACCCCAGGCCGGTGCCGCCTCCGGCCCGCCGGGTGGTGAAGAACGGCTCGTAGATGCGCTTCATCGTCTGCTCGCTCATGCCCTTGCCGTTGTCCCGGACCTCGATGACGACCGAACCGCCTTCGACGCGGGTCGAGGCCACGATCCGGCCGCGCCGGCCCTCGGGCATGGCCTGCCCGGCGTTGATCAGGAGATTGACGATAACCTGCTCGATCTTCTGGGCGTTGCCGGTGAGGATGGGCAGGTCCGGGGCGAGGTCGAGCTCGATGTCCGCGTTCTTGCTCACCGCGTTGTGGACCAGGCGCCGCGAGGCGTCCAGGATCGTGTTCACGTCCACGGCGTCGATGAGGAGGCCCTCGTCGCGGCGGGCGAAGCGCTTGAGGCCCTCGACGATCTCCTTGATCCGCTCGGAGCCGTGGGCCATGTCGTTGATGAGCACCAGGATGTGCTCCCGGAAGAAATCGTACTTGAGGCGGGCGATCTTCAGATCGGGGTGGGAGGCGTAGTACTCATCGAGGATGGGCAGGATCCCCTCGAAGGCTTGCTGGATGATCTTGACATTGCCCCGGATGAACTGATTCGGGTTGTTGATCTCGTGGCCGATGCCGCTCACCAGCTGGCCCAGGGAGGCCAGCTTGTCGGCCTGCTGGAGCTGCTGCTCGTAGGTCTTCTCCAGGGTGATGTCCCGGAAGAACTCGATGATGCCTTCGACCTCGTGCTCCCTGTTGAAGATGGGCTGGGCGTTGACCTCGTAGTACACGTCCTCGTGCCTGATCTCGAGCGTGATCGGCGTCTTCGTCCGCGCGACGCGCGACATGCGGCAGTCCTTGCAGGGGGTATCCCGGTTGAAGAAGGTCTTGTAGCAAGTGTTGCCCTCGGCGACGTTCTTGCGGTTCGTCATCACCAGGCTGTGCTGGCGGTCGATGAGGGCCACGGTGTCGGGGATGGCGGCGAAGATCGTCTCGAGCCGGGCCTTGGACTCCTCCCACTCGCCCTTCGTCCGGTCGAGATAGGCGTTGACCGTGCCGAGCTTCTGGCGCTGCTCTTCGACCTCGCGCGTCCGGGAGTCGATCTGGCGCTCGAGCTCCTTCAGGCGCTCGGTGGATTCGCCCACTTCGGTCTGCTTAAAGGCGAGCTTCTCCTCGAGCGACTTGCGCTCCAGGGCCAGGTTGAGGGTGCGCCCGATCTCGTCGAGCATCTTCTGCTCTTCGGGGAGCAGGTCGTACTCCGGGCTCCCGTAACCGACCCGGATCTCGCCCATGGGCTGGTGGGCGACCTTCAGCTCGGTCCGGATGAAGCTGATGAGGCGGCCTTTATCGCCGTATTCGACTCCGCTGTAGGAGGAAGAGATGATCGCCCGGTCCGGGTAGCGCATCCCCGGGCTGAGATACTTGGGCAGCTCTTCGAAGAACTCCTTGATCGAGCGTGAAGCCTCGATCCACTCGGCGACGGCGTAGACGCACGAGAGCTCCTTGATCCGCTCATCCTTCTCCCATTCCGCCCTCGCGGCCAGGCCGTTGCCGAGCGGGCCGAAGTAGCCGAAGAAAAGGAACAGGCCGCCGTCCGGCCCTTCGGTGTAGTTGATGTTTATCTCCAGCGGCCGCCGTGACGGGCCGGCGCAGAGGACGCTCGTCTTGGCCGCGACGCCGCCCTTGGCCCTCTTCATGGAGGCCGCCAGGTCCTCCGCGGACTCGGGGGCGACGACGGCCACGATGTTCCGGCCCATGACCGCCGCCGGGTCCAGTCCGCATTCCGTTCGGAGGGCGCGGCTCGCGTGCGAGATCCGGCCCTTCTCGTCGGTCAGGAGGACGCAGGGAAAGCTCTTTTCGAGGAGGGTGAGGACGGCGTCGGGTAGGCTGGGCATGGGGCTTACGGCTTCGCTTCCTGCACGCGATAATGGGCGACGCCCACATCACGGACCTGGCGCTTGTAGCGCTCGCCGACCGTGAGCGCGGGGGCGATCGGGTTCGGCTTGGTCCGGACGTCGGCGACGGTCAGCCGGCCGACGCCGATTCCGCCGCGCTCCTCACCCGTGTTCCAGCAGAATTTCACCCGGTCCCCGAGCTTGGCCCGCATCAGCCGGTCGAGCCCGGCCGAGATGTCGTCCATCGTCCCGCCGGCGTCGGCGATCCCGAACGCCCGGGCCAGGCCCGCCAGGACCTCGGCCGTGGTCTTCCCAAAGGGCGGGCGGAGGGCCGGCGTATAGCGGGTGAGGCGGCCCTCGAAGTTGATGCGCGTCCCGCCGCTCTCCAGGAACGTGGAGCCGGGCAGGACGACGTCGGCGTAAGCCGCGGTTTCGGTGGGGGTCCAGTCCACGACCGCCAGGAACTCGGCATTGCCGAAATACGAGGCGACCTTGTCGTCTCCCATCGGGTCCTCGCCAATGATGAGCGCCGCCTTGAGGCGGCCGTCCTTGAGGAGGGCCAGAAGGTCGGCCCGGTTCTTAGCCCCCGGGAGGCCGTTGACCGGCATCCGGCCGGCGAGGAAGCCCGGGTCGGCCCCGATGATTTCCACGGCCGCCCCGTTGGCCCCGACAAAGGGGAGGATGAGCTCGGCCCCGATGCCCTTGGACCGGAGAAGGATGACCATGTTCGCCAGGGCCGCGGCGTTGCCGGGGGCCTGGTCCTGCGTCCGGTCGGGGCTATGGACGAAGACGACCTTCTTGGCGGCGGCCAGCTCGTCGGCCGCGGCGACGATCTTCGGGGCCTCGACGCCCGTCAGCTCGGAGATCGCTTTCAAGCTGTAATCGAAGAGATCGCTCAGAAATTCCTCCCCGCCCGGGAGGGCGCGGACGGCGTCGCGGCTGAAGAAGCCGCGGTCGAGGAGGACCTGCATCACCCCGTTCCAGAGCAGCGCGGAGCGGCCGCGCATCGGGTCGAGGGCGAGCGTCGCCCGGGCCGCCAGGGCGTCCCCGGCCGAGCCGGCGAGGATGAGCTTGGCCCCTTCGCCGGCGGCGGCGAGGATCCCGATGCTCAGGATCAGGTGGTCGTTCTGGAGGTCGGTGTTGTTGCAGACGATCAGGTCCGCCGCCTTCAGGGCGGTCCGGTCGGCCGTGGAGGCCGTGAGGCCGAACGAGGCGTCCAGGGCGCCCGCCGCGGCGCCCGAGGCGAGGAGCGAGAGCGAGGCGACGTTGTTGGTCCCGACGCCCTCGCGGGCGATCCGGGTCGCCAGGAACATCTCCTCGTTCGAGAGGTCGGGCGAAAGGAACACGCCGACCGCCTCGGCCCCGTGCGTCCGGGCCGCGCTCCGCAGGCCGGCCGTGATCCGGGCATAAGCGTCCTCGAGGGCGACCGCCTTGGGTTTGCCGTTTTCGCGGGCCGTCGGCTGCCCGATCCGGCGCCGGCCGGCAAAGAGCTCCGCTCCGAAGCGGCCGTAGCGGCAGAGGTCGTTCTCCGGCCGTTCGCCCTTCGCGACGTAGTAGCGGTCGGCGTCGATCTTCTTGACGGCGAGCGGGCAGGCGATGGAGCAGAAGGCGCAGTGCGTTTCCACATCCTCGGTCGGCAGGCAGGCGCGGCCGGGGAAGGGGAACTTCACCGTCAGGGCCCCCGTCGGGCAGGCGTCGACGCAGTTGCCGCAGCTGATGCAGTTCGTCTCGACGAGCGGGTCGTTCATCGCCGGGCGGACCTCGGTCTTGAACCCGCGGCCGACCAGGCCGAGGGCCGAGATCGGGAGGACGCGGGCGCAGGTCCGGATGCAGCGGGCGCAGAGGATGCACTTGTTGGGGTCGTAGATGATGTGGGGGTGGCGCTCATCGACCTTGTGCTTGCGGATGCGGCCGAAGTAGCGCTTGATGTCGACGTCGTACTCCTGGGCGTAGAGCCGCAGGGCGCAGTGGTCGTAGACCACGCAGCCGCAGGAGAGGCAGCGGGCCGATTCGTAGGCGACGTCCTCGAACTCATAGCCGGTCGAGACCTCGGCGTAGCTGCCCCGCCGGGCGTCGATCGGGATTTCGTGGACCTCGTGGCGCGGGGCTTCCTTGACCTCGCCGAGCTCGGACGCGCCGGGCTTGGCCCAGAGGCTCTTCTGGACGATGAACGGTTTGCGGGCGACCTTTTCGCCGCTGAGCTGCTCGTGGATCGAGAGCGCGGCCTGGTGGCCGTCGCGGATGGCGTCGACCACGACCGTCGGGCCGTCGTCGGCCACGTCGCCGCCGGCGTAGAGGCCGGGGACGTTCGTCCGCATCGTGGCCTGGTCGATGACGATGGTGTTCCAGCGCGAGGCCTTCGGCTCGTCGGGGCCGCCCGCCAGGCCGGCCAGCACGGGCTCCTGGCCGATGGCCGAGACGGCCAGGTCGCAGGGGAGGACGAACTCCGAGCCCTCTTGGGGGACGGGCCTGCGGCGGCCGGACTTGTCGGGCTCGCCGAGCTTCATCCGGATGCAGCGCAGACCCTTGAGCAGGCCGTTTTCGGTCACGAGGCCGACGGGCGCGGCGAGCTCCATGATCTCGATGCCTTCCTTGAGGCAGTCCTCGATCTCCACCTTGTCGGCCGGCATCTCGGCCTTGGTCCGGCGGTAGAGGATGATGACCCGGTCCGCCCCAAGGCGCCACGAGGAGCGGGCGACATCCATGGCCGTGTTCCCGCCGCCGACGACGACCACGATGCCTTTCACGGGCGTGCGCGTCTCGGCTTTCTCCATGAGGAAATCGGCGCCCCTGACGACGCCCTCGGTCGAATCCTCGCCTTCGACGCCCATGCCCTTGCTGCCCATGGCCCCCGCGGCGATGAACACCGCGGCATGGGTCTTCATGAGCTCGGTCAGGCTGACGTCCGAGCCGATCCGCACGCCCGTCTTGATCTCGGCGCCGGCGCGCTTGATGTGCCCGATTTCGCGGTCGAGGACCTCATTGGGCAGCCGGTATTCGGGGATGCCATAGCGGAGCATGCCGCCCGGCTTGGGCAGGGCTTCGTAGATGATCGGGTCGTAGCCGTACAGGCCTAGGTACCAGGCGGCCGTCAGGCCGGCCGGGCCCGAGCCGACGATGCCCACCGATTGGCCGCGCGAGGGCTGGCGCTTAGGGGCGGCGTCGTAGGCGCCCGGCTGGTCGGTCACGAAGCGCTTGATGGCGTTGATCCCCACGGGCTCGTCGATGTCGGACCGGCGGCATTCGATCTCGCACTTGCGGACGCAGACCCGGCCGCAGACCGCGGGCAGGGGGTTCATCTCGCGGATGACGTCCGCCGCGAGCCCGAATTCACCCATGGCCGCCAGGGCGACGTAGCCCTGGCAGTCCACGCCCGCCGGGCAGGCCATGGCGCAGGGGGAGACGCAGTCGGCGTAGTGGTTCGAGAGGAGGAGCTCCAGGGCGGTGCGCCGCGAGGCGACGATGCGCTCGTTCCGGGTCGTGATCTTCATCCCCTCGGCCACGCGGGTCGCGCAGGCGGGCAGGAGGTTCGGCTTCCCGGCCACCTCCACCACGCAGAGGAAGCACGAGCCGTAAGGCTTGAGCTCGGGAGAGTGGCAGAGCGTCGGGATCGCATCCAGCTGGTGGGCGGTGACGACTTCGAGGATCGTCCGCTCGGAGTCGGCCTGGATCTTGCGGCCGTTGATTTCGAGGGTGAGGGTCGCCATGAGAGCACCTAATCCTTGTACACCGCGCCGAACGTGCAGCTCGTGATGCACTTGCCGCACTTGATGCAGAGCGCGTGGTCGATGACGTGGACTTCCTTGACCTTGCCCGTGATCGCGTTGGAGGCGCAGGCCTTGGCGCAGAGGGTGCAGCCGGTGCACTTGGCCGGGTCGATGACGTAGTCGACGAGCGCCCCGCAGACCTTGGCCGGGCACTTCTTGTCGTTGATGTGGACCAGGACCTCGTCCATGAAATACCGGAGCGAGGTGAGGACGGGGTTCGGCGCGGTCTGGCCGAGGGCGCAGAGGCTGGCCTCCTTGATCCGCTCCGAGAGGACCTTGAGCTTGTCGACGTCCTCGAGCCGGCCCTCGCCGCTCGTGATGCGCTCGAGGATCTCCAACATGCGGAGAGAGCCGATCCGGCAGAACGTGCACTTGCCGCAGGACTCGTCCTGGGTGAAGTTGAGGAAGAAGCGGGCGATGTCCACGATGCACGTGGTCTCGTCCATGACGATCAGCCCGCCCGAGCCCATGATCGCGCCGGTCCGGGGGATGTTCTCGAAGTCGACCGGCGTCTCGCCGAGGGTGTGGGGGATGCAGCCGCCGGACGGGCCGCCCATCTGGACGGCCTTGAACTTCTTGCCGTCCTTGATCCCGCCGCCGATTCCAAAGACGAGCTGGTTGATCGTGGTCCCCATGGGGACCTCGGCCAGCCCGCCCCGGACGACCGTCCCCGCCAGGGCGAAGACCTTGGTCCCGCGGCTCTTCTCGGTGCCGTAGGCCGCGTAGGCCGGTGCCCCATGGACCAGGATCCAGGGGATGTTGGCGTAGGTCTCGACGTTGTTGTTGTTCGTCGGCATCTTCCACAGGCCCTTCTCGGCCGGGAAGGGGGGCCGGATGCGCGGCATGCCGCGTTCGCCCTCGATCGAGGCGAAGAGGGCCGTCTCTTCGCCGCAGACGAACGCTCCCGCGCCCTGCTTGATCTTGATGTCGAAGTCGAGGCCCGAGCCCAAGATGTTCTTTCCGAGGTAGCCCGCCTTTCGCGCGGCGGCGATGGCCGTCGTCAGGCGCTTGATGGCCAGGGGATACTCGGCCCGGCAGTAGATGTAGCCCTGGCTCGCGCCGATGGCCCGGCTGCAGATGATCATGCCTTCGAGGACGGCGTGGGGGTCGCTCTCGAGGACGCTCCGGTCCATGAACGCTCCCGGGTCGCCTTCGTCGGCGTTGCAGACGACGTACTTGCGCTCGCCCTTGTAGCCCGCGGCGAACCCCCACTTGAGCCCGGTGGGGAAGCCCGCCCCGCCGCGCCCGCGGAGGCCGGACTGCTTGACCTCCTCGATGATGGAGGCCGGAGTCATCTCGAAGAGCGCCTTGCGGAGGGCCTGGTAGCCCCCGACGGCCTCATATTCCGCGATCGATTCCGGGTCGATGAATCCGCAGTTGCGCAGGACGATGCGCTTCTGGAGCGCCAGGAAGTCCTTCTCGCTGCCGCCGGTTTGTCCGGAGGCGTCCTCGCTGAAGACGACGTAGTCGTCGAGGACGCGGCCGCCCAGCACGTGGTGCTCGACGATCTCCCGCGCCCGGTCCGGCTTCACCTCGCCGTAGATGGTCCGGCGGCCGTCTTCCCGGACCTCGACCAGGGGCTCCCGGTAGCACATCCCGATGCAGCCCGTGATCGAGAGCGCGGCGGCCGCGACGCCGGCACTACCGTCCGGGAGCAGATCCTTGAGGGTGTTGTATGTTTCGCGGGCGCCCGCGGAAAGCCCGCAGGTGCCCATGCCGACGATGACCTGGCGCATGGTGGTCTCCATCCTTTTCGTCACGAGGCGCGCAGCTGCGCGTCCTGATTTTTCTGCTTCGCTTGGCGGCGGATCCCGCGCAGGATCTTGCGGACCGAGGCCGGAGTGAGGCGGCCGTGCGTCTCCTCGTCGATCATCATCACCGGGGCGAGGGAGCAGCAGCCCAGGCAGGCGACCGTGAAGAGGGTGAAGATCCCGTCCTCGGTCGTTCCGCCCACCTCGATTCCGAGCTCGTCCTGGACCGTCTCGACCAGGAGCTTGGACCGGGAGACGTGGCAGGCCGTGCCGACGCAGAGCTTGATCTGGTGCTCGCCCATCGGCTGGAGCCGGAACTGGTTGTAGAAGGTGATGACCCCGTAGATGTTGGACTCGGGGATGTTCGTCACGGTCGAGATGTACTTGATCGCCCGGCGGGGGATATACCCGAAATGGTCCTGGGCCGACTGGAGGAGGGGGATGAGCTCCCCCGGGGCACCGTCGTAGCGCCACAGCCGGTAGGTGAAATCCGTGTCCCTGTTCTTGTCTGGCATTGCGGTTCCGTCCTTGTCTCTGCCGGTTGGGGCCCCGGAGGGCCGCCGGGTCGGCGTCCGCCGGCGCGGCCCGGGCCCGGGGGCCCTCAGACGTCGAGCATCTTGATGATTTTCGCTTCGCGGACCCGAAGGACGCCGTCGATCTGGGAGAGCTTCTCGATGACCTTCGGGGCCTGGCCGGTCGGCTGGCCGCCGGTGACCATGCCCACGAGCTTCGTCCCGTTGTCGATGACGTCGAGGAAGATCAACTCGTCGACGAAGAACATCGTGGTGAAGATCTGTTGCAGGGCGTTCTTGTCGATATCGACGATGATGTAGCTGGTCGTGCCCTTCTTCCGGTTGTCCCGGGCGCTCTTGACCGACTTCTTATAGATCTCGATGAATTCCTTGATGTCCCGGTCGAGCTTCGGCCGCTCGACGGGCGACAGCGAGGCGACCTGGACGCCCTTGATGGCCTTCACCCGGTCGAGGAGGGCCTTGATCTTTTCCTCGGACGAGGCCTGGGCGAGGACGATGATGTCCATGTCGCCCCGGACCGCGTCGCACGAGGCCACGCCGTCCAGGTTGTAGAGCTCGTTGAAAATTTCCATGCTCCGGTCGGGGTCGGTGATGTGGATGGTCAGGTAGGCGCTGATCGATTCCCGGCCGCCGCCGTGCTCCTTCTCCGGCTCGGCCTCGGCCGCGCCGCGCACAGCCTTGCCCGGCGAGAGCGCCTCGAGGGCCTCGACCAGCTGGGAGATCTCGAACGGCTTGTCGAGGTAGCCGGTGTTCGTCTCGGCCAGGGCCATGGCCTTGAGGGAGTCGTCCCCGAAGCCGGTGATCACCAGGACGGGCAGGTCCGGGAACTGGCTCTTGATCACCGTCAGGATCTTCATCCCGTCGATGTCGGGCATGAAGATGTCGGTGATCAGGTAGTCGTAGGTCTCGCCCTTATCGAGGGCGGCGTTCAGCTCGTGGATGGCCGAGATGCCGTCCGGGCAGGCCGTGCAGGCATAGCCTTCCTGGGTGAGCCCGAAGGTGAGGTTTCGCCGGATGGCCGGCTCGTCGTCGATGATCAGGACTCGCTTTTCCATGAATACTCCTGACGAACGATTCCCGGGCGAATCATATGAAAACGGGCATCATGAGCCCGTCATTATACCCTGCGGATTCGGGGAGGTCAATGACGGGGGGATTCAGGAACGGCGTTGCCTGTCACCATAATTCCGGCGCAGCCACCAGCCCAGATAGACGCCGGCGAAGGGGATCGGGAGGATGAGGAACAAGCCGAAATTCCCCCCTGCGAGCGCGCCCCAGAGCGGGATCCAGATGCCCAGGGCCAGGGCATACAACCAGGGCCGGCGTCGGATCAGGAGGCCGGTCAGGCCGCCGGCCGCCAGAAGGGCGAAGGCCGTGATGCCGGCATCGTCCCATGCCGGGCGCGAATCCACGTAGGCGATCGCCAGGCCGATCAAGAGAGCGGCCGCCAGGATGAGGATTTCTTTGAAGGAGATCGCCCGGGCTTCGGCCATGGGCCTCATTATTCCCGAGGAGCCGGATTCCGTCAATGGCCGAAGATATTTCGGTGACAGTAACCTGATTTATTGATTTTCGTCTCCGAAGCTGTATCGCAGGTGCACGGCGAATGTGCGAGGCGGGATTACGTGTGTGCCCCCGAAGACCGACTCGATATTGTAGACTCCTTGCTTATTAAAAGCGTTAAGCAGATCGACATCGATGGATAAGGGGATGGCGTGCTGTAGCAGGTTAACGCCCATTGAAAAGTCCGCCACCGTCCGGGCCGCGATGCGATTCGGGTTGAGGCCGGTCGCGCTGTGCGCGACAATGAAAGGGATGGCGAATGCGTTGTTGGGGTCTGAAGCGATGTCCGCTGGCCCGACACCGCAGACGAGGCCCGAGTCATAGCGTATGCTGCTCCCCACCCAGAAGCCGCTCTTGCCGATGTCATAAAGTATTCCCAGCTGGGCTTGAATCGCCTGGTCGTGATCGATGAGGAACGGGCCGGCCGTGATGGTGTCGACGGCGGCCTGGTCGAGGAAGAGCCCTCCGCTGTTCGGCGGTACGTAGACGGCGTGGGTGTGGCCTAGAGACAAGAAGCCTTGGAAACCATGCATCCGGGCCAAGTCAAGCCGGACGTCCCAGCCATTGAACCGGCCTGAGGAAAAGGCGAGGGGGAAGACGATCCCGGTGTTCTCGAACTGATCCTGGTCGCCCGCTCCCGTTGATCGACGCCACCAGAGCTCGGCATCGAGACGGCCGAA
Organism: Candidatus Aminicenantota bacterium; assembly: GCA_003141555.1. Lineage (GTDB taxonomy): Bacteria > Acidobacteriota > Aminicenantia > Aminicenantales > UBA4085 > FEN-413. Next base: position 75,415 of record PLMN01000023.1, on the reverse strand, counting down.
TCCGCCGAGCGCCTGTTGCACGCCCACCGTGAAGGCATTTTGTCGCTCACAAGGGACGAGCAACTGCCCTCCTCCGAGCGCCCGGGACTGTTGCACGAGCGGCGGAACGAGGCTCGCGGCTTCGGGGGATGAGCTGAGCAGGATGTTTTCATACTCCGGCGTATAGAAGACGCGGTTGTAGGAAGCGCGCAGGACCGTTCCCGTTTTCTGGATGAAGTAGGCTGCCCCGAGGCGGGGCTCAATCGCAGACTCGTCGGTTGGAAGGTTGTTGTGGTCGTATCGAAGCCCCACGTTGAGCGTGAGATCCTGAAGCTTGATGTTGTCCTGAACGTAGGCGGCGTAGTAGGTCCCCGTGCGCCGGCCGTGGAAGTCGAACAGCGACCCGCCGCGCGTCAAGTCATAGGCCGCGAGATTCGGGTTGTAATCCGGCGAAGCGGGATCGTTCAAGGCGGGATCCGTGATCCCGAAGGCGAAGCGTTCATCGATCGGGAAGCTCTTGAAGACGCCGCCCACCTTGACCTCGTGAGCCCCGTTGACCCAGGTGAAGGAAGGCGCGAAGCCGAAGTTATTGAGCGAGCGGTCGGACTCGGCCCGGACGGGAGTATCCATGAGCGATGGGAAAAGGTGGAAGGTCGAGAATCGCGCGAAGGCGTTCAGGTCGAACGCGGCGGCGGAGGAAACGACGTGCGTCCAGCCGAGGTTGAAGTTTTCGTCTTGGCTCTTCACGGAGTCGTTCTGACCTGCGGCCTCCTGCGTATAGGTATTGGGCACGTCTCGATTCGTGCGCCCGGCAAGGACGGTCAGCCGAAGGATATCGGTCATTTTGGGGGTGGCATAGTCCAATCGCAAGAAGGCCCGTTCGGTATCGCCCCCATTATGAAGATTCCCCGGGTTGACCGGGTCGAGAAATCGGTCCGATCGTGAACCCGTCACGGAGGCGAAGACGCCCCAAGTCTGCGATCCGGCCGTCACCGACGCGCCCTCTTCGAAAGTCCCAAACCTGGACAGGCCACTCTGAATATTCGCCTTGAAAGGGCTTCCAAGCCCTGATTTCGTCACGAGGTTGATGACGGCCCCGACCTTTTCCCCGTATTCAGCCGGCACGTTTCCATAGATGATTTCCATCGACTGGGCGATGCCGGGGTCGATCGAGTTCGAGAATGTGACGCCCGTTTGATCGGAGATCGTCTGACCGTCGATCACATACTCGCTCTGACTGTGCGCCCCCTGGAAATGGAAGCGCCCATTTTCGTCCTTGGCGAATCCGGGAGTCGCCGTAATCAACTCCTCCATGGCTCTCGACGAGACGGCTGCGGGGGCACGGGCGATATAGAACTTATCGATGTCGACGTGCGAAGTGGACGTGTCGGTTTCGAGCTGGCCGGCCGCGGGCTCCCCGGCCGTGACGACCACCGTCACCGAGATTTCGGCGAGCTTGAGTTTCACCGGCACCTCCATGGGCGCCGCGGAGCGGACGTTCAAGGTGACAAGAAAGGGCGTGAATCCTTCCAGGTCCGCGTGCAAATGGTACGGGTTGAACGGGACGTTATAGAATCGATAGGAGCCATCCGGTCCGCTCGCGGCTTCGGACTTGTAGCCGGTGATATCGTTGTGCAGGAGGAGCCGCACGCCGGGGATTGCCGTTCCCTCCGGGCCAATGACCTGGCCGAAAATCGTTCCCGAGGACTCAGCCGAAGCCGCCCCGGGCGTGAACGCAATCAGCAACAGGATCGCGGAGGCGAAACATACGGACAAGCCAAACTTGGACATCTTCAGGCTTTTTCCGCCAAAAAAAAGCCTATAAACGTGGTGAAGGCGAAACACGGGGGCCCTCTCGTTTTGCCATGGGCCTTCATTTTTTTCTTTGAAATGTGTCATCTCGAACTCCCTTTAATAGACAATTCAATTCAAGAAAGCTTTAAAGCGGTTGACGGAGAATAAAAGGGGAATGTCAGATCGCAGGCGGGGCCCGCGACGAGATCCTGGGCGCGAATGGTGATTCATATTCCGGCTTTGGACTCGGCCCGAAAAAGAGCCGGATGATTAGCAATGGCCGCAAAATAAAAATAACCAGGACAACGCTGAGGATCGCGAATTGAAACCGGCAGGCCGCGCAATCATCGTCGCAGAAAGGCCCTTGCTCGGTGTGAGCGAAATGGATGAAGGAGACAATGATAAAAAACGAGAAAGCGAAGATCAGACGAACGAGACGAGAATTCTTTCTTTTCATTTCTCGAAAAATGATTATAGCACTAGAGCGGCGCTCAAGCTTACGAAAACCGGAATCGCCGCTTCGGTCGGGCCGAACATCCCGGCCGGACCGGCGATCATTGCCCGCCTGATCGCGCTCCTGATTCTCTCGGTCCTCGCGAAAACAATCCTATCGCTTTTGCGCCCCGGCTGAGGCGGCAGGCCGCCGCGGCTCGCAAAAAGCTAAAACGGTTGACAGTGGGAACGCTCCGATGATATTTACTTTTCAGGCGGATCCCGAAGAAGGAGGGGGGACATGAAAAGCAAAACGCTCATCGGCTTGGCTTTTCTTGCGCTGGTCCTGGCCGGCCTGTTCAACGCTTGCGGCAAAGGCGGGGACGGCGGCGCGAAAGCAGCCGCGACGACGCCCATCGCCGACCTGATCAAGGCCGGCAAGCCGCCGGTCGTCGTGAGCGGTCTTTTCCGGGGGATCAGCCCCGTCGCCCCGACATTCACCATCTCGGTGGCGAACGTGAGCGACTGCCCCGTGTCCATGATCCAGGGCGTCGTCCTGTTCTTCGATGCGAACGGGGCCGTCCTGCCCGATTCCAAGAAGGACATGGGCTACGGCGAGCTCTCACCCATCAAGCCGGGCGAGAAAATCGAGCTTTCGACGATGACCCAGAACGAGAAGGCCGTCAGCGGCAAGTGGATCATCAAGGAAGTCGTCTACGAAAAGCCGAGCCCGCTCAAGAATATGGGCTCGATCATGATGAAATGGACGAATCCCGGCTTCGACGCGGAGGTCGCGGCCGCGGAAGCGAAGAAGTAAATATACCTTATGAGCTACCACGCCGCATTTCACCAAAAGATCCTGGCCCACACCGAGACGCAGACGATCGTCCCGGTGATCGACGCCCACCTCCATTTCGTGGATTTCATCCAGGAGTCGGACGGCATGGCCAAGCTTCTGGCCGCCATGGACGCCGGACGCGTGGCCAAAGCCGTCGTCTTCGGGCTTCCCGTGAAGAAGAAATGGGACGCCTTTGAGAAGATCGCGCCCCATTACTACCTCGACGACAACTCCCGCTGCTACTACTTCATCGGGACCGACGAGATCGTGGCCGAATCCCTCCTCCGCCTGCCGGCCGCGGCGCGCCGCGGGTTCGCGCCCCTCGTCTGCGGCTTCAACCCGACCGACCGCTACGCCGTCCGCGACGTCGAGCGGATGCTCGAGAAGTACCCCTTTTGGCGCGGGATCGGCGAAGTCCTCTGCCGGCACGATGACCTGACGAACATGACCAACGAGGAGACCGCCCGGGTCAACCACCCCGCCCTCTTCGACGTCTACGAGCTCTGCGCCTCCCGGGCGCTGCCCGTGCTCGTCCACCAGAACAGCACGTCGGTCAGCATCCACGACGAATACGAGCATCTCTACGAGCTCGAGGAGGCCCTGACCCGGTGTCCCGGGACGACATTCGTCTGGGCCCACTGCGGGATCTCGCGCCGCGTGTCCCACAAGAAATACCACGAGATGGTCTCCGGCCTCCTCGACCGGTTCCCGAATTTGCACGTGGACGTCTCCTGGGTGGTCTACGACGACGTGATCTGCACGATGCTCGAGCCGAAGAAGCACTGGGTGGACGTGATCGAGCGCCACCCCACTCGCTTCTCGATCGGCAGCGACCTCTGCGGCCACTTCGAGCATCTGGGCCGAAACCTCGCCCGCTATAACGGGCTGCTCCGAGGGCTTTCCCCCCGGATCCGGCGCCTCGTCGCCTCGGGGAACGCCGAGAAGCTCTGGTTCGCCCGGCGGGCCGGAGCGAAGAAAGCGCGGACAAGGTCGTGATCGCCCTGGGATTCTGGGACATCGTCCTCCTGGTCGTCGTCAGCCTCCAGGCCACGCTCCTCGCGTATCTCAGCCATCCGCGATGGAAGGCGCTCATCCTGGCGCTGCCCATCCCGTTCACCCTGGCCGCCCTGGCCGTGGGCGCGCCGGTGAACGCGGCCAACGTCGTGGCTCTGAACGTCCTCTTGGCGTTCACGCACGCCGTGCGGCTTCTTCATGATAAGGTCCGCATGCCGATCGTCCCCGCGATCGTCTTGTCGGCGGCCGGATACATCGCGGCCGGCGCGCTCCTCAAGTCGGTGATCCCGGCCACGGACCTCGCCTTTTGGCTCTCCTGTGTCCTGACGCTCGGCATCGCCGCCGCGACCCACCACCTTTTCAAGCGCGGGGACGAGCCCGACCACCGCAGCCCGCTCAAGCCGTGGGTGAAGCTCCCCCTGGTCGCGGCCGTCGTGTTCGGGCTCATCCTCATCAAGCATGTCTTGGCCGCCTTCACGACCATGTTCCCCATGGTCGGCATTTTCGCGGCGTACGAAGGCCGGACGAGCCTGCGGGCGGTCTGCCGCTCTCTGCCCGACTTCATGTTCGCCATGGTCCCGATGCTGGCCGCCGTCCGCCTGGCCCAGCCCCGCCTGGGGCTCGGGCCGGCCCTGGCCGTCGGCTGGGTCGTGTTCCTGCCGATGCTTTATCCCCTGATCCGTGATTTCTGGGGGCGGAGTGTGGCAAAATAGGATGAGAAGGTAGCGCCATGAAAAACATGAAAATCCTCGCGGCGGCGATCGTGATCTTCGCCGGGGCGGCCGGCGCGGGTTGCGCCCAGGCCGCGCATTTCGACGGGAAGCGGGCCCTGGCCGACGTCAAGGCCCAGATGGACATGGGCCCGCGCATCATGAACAGCCCGGCCCACGTCAAGGTCGTGGACTGGATCCTGGCCTCCCTCAAGAGCGCCGGCTGGACGGCCGAGATCCGGGAGGCGACGAAGGGCGACGTCAAGATCCGGAACATCGTCGGCCGCCGCGGCCAGGGCGGCTCGTGGATCATCCTCGGCGCGCACTACGATTCGCGGCTCCTGGCCGACCAGGACCGCGATCCGGTGAAGCGGACCCTCCCGGTGCCTGGGGCGAACGACGGGGCCTCCGGCGTGGCCGTCCTGCTGGAGCTGGCCCGCACCCTGCCCAAGGACCTGAACAAGCGGGTCGAGCTGCTGTTCATCGACGCCGAGGACAACGGCGACATCCCGGGCTGGGAGTGGATCATGGGCTCCGAGGCCTTCGCCGCCCAGCTCAAAGGGAAGCCCGACGCCGTGGTCATCGTCGACATGATCGGGGACGCCGACCTGAACATCTACCGCGAGGGCTATTCCAACCGCACGCTGACCGACGAGATCTGGCAGACGGCCGCCCGCCTCAAGTTCCCCCAGTTCATCAACGAGCCCAAGTACCAGATGGAGGACGACCACATCCCGTTCCTGGAGCGGGGGATCGCGGCCGTGGACATCATCGACTTCGACTACCCCTACTGGCACACGGCCGCGGATACCCTCGACAAGGTATCGGCCGAGAGCCTGAGGGCGGTCGGGGAGACGCTCCTCGTCTGGCTCGCCGAAAAGTAGGAGACCCCAAAGGCGGCGCTCCCCGTGGGCCGATGCGCGGCGCCGCTATTTCACCAGTTTGAAAGTCCCGAAGGGGGATTCGATTCTCTCGCCGGACGGCTGCGAGCCGGATACCATCCAAATGTAGCGCTTCGAGTATTCCAGGGTGTCGAGGATCTCGCGGGGGAGCGTCCAGCGGGTCTGGGACACGGGCGGGCTCTGACCGAGGAGGACGAGGGCGTCGTCATAGACATCGACGCGGTAATTCTCGAGGCGGAGGGGCGAAGCCCAGGCGAATTCGAGCGAACCCTTCTTTTTCACCTGGTCGAGCGGCTTCAGGAGCTTGATTTCGACGATCTGGTCCCCGCGCGTGACGTCGGGGCTCAAGGGAACGCTCCTGTCTTTCGTCAGGAGGACGACCAGGGTGAGGGATGCGACGGCGAGCGCGGCGAAGGCCGCGGCGAATCTCCATCGGAATGTCCGGACGATGCCCGTGCCGGACGCCCGGAGGGTGGATGGCGCCGCGCCGGGCGTTTCGCCGACGAGCCCGCCGACCGCCTCGGCGAGCCCGTTCTTGGCTCTTTCCATCTCCAGGAACAGCTCGAATTTTCGGACGCAATCCGGGCAGTGAGTGACGCGCTCGACGAGCCTGCCCTTGAGGGCTTCGGACGTCCGGGGATCGAACAGGTCCTTCCAATCCTTCGGGCCGAGGCATCGCCTCCGCCGGGACGATCCCTGGCCGTCGATGTACCCGCGGTACAGGCTCCGGAGCTCGTCAGTCTTCATGCTCATAATCGATGTTCTTTTCTTTTAGGATCTTCTTGAGATCGGTCAGCCCCCGGTAAAGGAGATTCCGTGTCTTGTCCTTGCTCCAGTTGAAATAGAGGGAGATCTCCTCAATGCTCATGTTCAGGAGATAGAGCTTGACGACTTTTCTCCGCGACTCGATCAGGCCGTCCACCGCCTTCCCGACGAGATCCTTGAGGTCCATCTCGGCGTAGAGCGCCGTTCCGGGGATGCTCTGGCGGCTTTCCGCGATCTTCCTGTTTTTCTCGAAGAGATAAACGCCCTCCTCGCGCTTGAGTTTCCGAAACTGATCGATGATCGAGGTGTCCACGATTTTCTTAATATATGACGAATAGTTGGCTATTTTTTTCTCATGGCGAATGATCTTCCAGATCTTAATCTTGACGTCCTGCAGGACATCGTCGATCTCGATCCCGAACTTCCGGGGGTTGTACTTCAGGATGTTGGCTCGGATGTAGCCCGAAAAGCGCTCGATGATCGCGGCCAGCTCCTTGTCCTTGGTCTCGTCCCAGTTCATTTCTTGGCCCGAAAAACGGATGAAGCGCCCCCCTCAGGGTTCATTTCCCACGGCCGGCGGACGACGGTGATCGGCTTCCGCAGCTTCAAGCCGGCCGCAATTGATATAGATGCGGATTCCACGGATTATTCTCAGTCCCGCCGATTTTTTCCGCGGGAGCTTGCCGACGCGATATATCGAAAACCGGCTGCTTCCGGACCTTCATCTAGTGGGCTTTTCTCTCCGCCTCGCCGGAGACAACGATATTCGCCCAAAAATACGGATGCGCGGCCTCCTTGTTTCCGATCATTTCTAGCTTCGCCTTCCGCTGGGCGTCGACGATGGAATCTCCCTTACCCAGGAAATCATAGAACCTCTCCATGAGCTGAGCCCCCGCCTGGTCGTCAACTCCCCAGAGGCTCATCATGACCGCCGAGGCGCCGGCGTAAAAGAACGCGCGGCTGAGGCCCTCGATCCCTTCGCCCCGGACGAGGGGCCCCCGGGCCGACTCGCAGGCGGAGAGGACGACGAGGTCGGCCTGCATCCGCAGGCCGTAGATTTCACGCATCTGAAGATAGCCGTCCTCGGGCGAGTCCGGATCCTGGGCGAGGATGATGGCCGAGCGCATGGGGTTCAGGTTGTTGATCCAACCGTGGGCGGCGAAGTGGATGATCCGGTAATCCTCCAGGTTGAGCCGCTTGAGGTTCGGCTCCGACGCCTGCTCCCTGAGAAAGACGTCCGTCCGCTTCGCCGGGAAGGCCGCCGCGGCGTTCCGCGCTTCGATCCCGCTGAAGGCGAGGCGCGGGATGACGGACGAAGGCGAAAAATAATCCTGGGGCGGAGCGGCCCCTCGGGTCGATTCTCCTTTCCCGTAATAGGGATCGCCGAATGCCAGGAGGTCCTTCGAGGGAGGCGCGCCGCGCAAGGAGATTCTCTCCCGGATCTCCCGGAGCGACGAGAGGGACGGAGCATAGGATACGGCGAACCGCTCGACCAGCCATTTCCCGTCGGGGGTCCGGAGAGCGTCGAAGGGGAGATAGGCCAGGGCGTCGTCGGGGACGACGATCAGCCGCTTGATCTCGGGGCCGAGGCCGGCCGGGGCTATGAGCTCCGCGTAAAGCTCCCGGCCTCCGCCGAAGTCACGCGCGTCCTTGTCCGAGATCCTGCGGAGATAATCGGTGATCCTGGGCAGGAGGTCCTTGCGCGGCGAGAGGGGGAAGAGGCGGAGGGCGCCTCGGGTCAAGGCGAAGCCGCAGGAGCTCTCCCGGCCGACCGCGTAGGCCAGGACGGCGGTCTCGCCGTCGAGGAGCGTTTTCCGGGCTTCGGCGGCCGTGATGATTTCGGGGTATTTGAGATCGGCGTAAACGGGGTCGGCCGCCCGGACCGTCCTTTTGAATCGCTCATAATCGGCTTCCGCCTTTTCGAGGCGGTCGGCGATGTCCTTTTTCCGGGCCGGCTCGAGGTCCGGCGTCAGGAGCTTCTTGTAAAGGGCCGCGATCTCGCCGTTGATCCGGTTCTCTTCGTTGGCCAGCTTCGCGTCGACCGACTTGGAGAGGGAGACCTGCGCGACCTCGAGGCTGTCCAGAAACGCCCGGGCCTTGGCTTTTTCGAGGCAGGCGAAGGCCTCGGCATCGTAGCCCTTGCCCGGGGCGGACTTGTGGAGCCCGGCGAGGAGATCGATCAGGTTGTAGTAGGCTTCGATGCGGTTGCCCGCCCCGAGGTAGCTCGCCTTGAGCTCCTCCAGGCCGATGGTCGAGCGCACGTTCTCGATCACGGCGATGGAATCCCGGTAATGGGTCAGGGCTTCCTCGGCCCGGCCGAGCTTCTTGTTCGAGTTGGCGAGGTCGAGAAAGGCTTCCCACAGGATCCGGCCCGAGTCCACCTTGATCCCGAGGTCGATCGCTTTCTGGAAATAGGCCGTCGACGTCTCATAATTCCCGAGGTCGTAGTGGACGATGCCGACGTTGTTCAGGATGAAGCCCATCGTCTCCGTGTCCCCGGCTTGTTCGGCGAGCTTCAGGCTGAGGTCGAATTTGGTCAGGGCCTCGGGATACCGCCCGAGATCCGTGGCCACGGTCCCGAGGTTGTTCAGAACCCGGATCCGCGTCCTGAGGTCCTTTCCCGCTTCGACGAGGGCGTAGGCCTTCTCGTAGTATTCCAGGGCGCGGACGAAATCCCGGCGGTCGCCGGACAGCAGGCCGCGCTTCCGGTAGTTGCCCCCGAGGTTGTTGAGGTCGATCGCGGCGTAAGCCGGGCCGAACGACGCCTGGTCGAGGGCCAGGGCTTTTTGCAGGTATTCGAGGGCCTTGTCATAGTTGCCGATGTCGATGTAGATGACGCCGTAGTTCGTCAGGATTTCATTCTGGCCCTGGACATAGCCGAGGCCGAGGGCGATGTCCCAGGCCTGGTCGCAGCAGGCCAGAGCCCTGGCGTAGCTCTGGATTTTCAGATAATAGACGGCCAGATTGTTCAGGCAGATGCTCTCGTCCTTGCGGAGCTTGATCGTCCGGGCCAGAGCCAGGGCCGACTCGTTCAGCCGCTTGTCCTCTGCGAGGTCGCCCTCGTTCAGGGCGCAGAGGCTGAACTGGCGGAGGCATTTCAGCTCGAGGTCGGGGCTTTTGAGGGTACGGGCGATATCGATCGCCCGGCGGAAGGCCTCGCTCGACTTCCGGCAATCGTTCTCGCCGTCACGATATGCCTTGGCCTCGTTGTAGAGCCGGATGACCGAGAGCGCGGCCCGGGCATCGTCCTCCTGCGGGGCAAGCCGGCCGCCGGCGGCGAAACCGAGAGCTCTTTCGTAGGCGGCCTGCGCTTCGGGGAGCCGTCCGAGGTCCCAGAGGACGAGCCCGAGGGCCATCGAGGCGTCGGCCGCGTCGGCGGCCGGGACGGACGGGGGCGCGGCGGCCAGGGCTTTATTCAGGACATCGGCCGCCTTTTCGAAGTCGCCTTCTTTACGGAGAGCCTCGGAGCGGACCATCTCGGCGCGCAGAGGATCCGCGTTCTGAGCCCGAACGGAGGGCGATAAGAGGGGAAGCGCCGGCGCCGCCGCGAGGCCGATAGAGAGAATAAGGGCGGCGGACCGTATTCCCTGGGCGCTTATTCTCAAGATCCTTTGTCCGCGGCATTCTCGCTCGGAGAAACCGCCCTCTTCATTCCCGGAGGGCATGATAGCGGAAATACGGACAAAAGGGAACCGCGCCCGCGGCGGCGCGGGCGGCAGGCGAGGCGAACTTTCCCCTTGGCGGCGCCGTCGCGGGCGCCGCTAGGCAAGCCGGTGAAATCCGCTCAGTCCCCGGTCCCGGGCTTCGGGATGAGGATGTCGTCGGTCGGCCGGACCGAGCCCTTTGGGGAGTTCTTGGCCGGCGCGGCGATCACGGGGCTGTCGAGCATACCGTTGAAGGGAAGCAGGGACGGGACGAGGAGCGTCGGCAGCTTGACGATCTGGACGAGGCTCGTCTTCCCGGCTTTGTGCTCGGCGGAGTTCATGGCGGGGACGACCGTCAGGACGAACCCCAGGCAAAGAATCACGACGGCAAACTGTTTGATGGAGCTTTTCATGATATCCTCCTTACAAGAGAGTTAGTCGAGCCCGGCGGAGCGATTGAGAATCCGACGGACGAAGGGATAGACGCCGGACGCATCGATATTTTCTCGCATCCCTCCGATTGTCTACAATAAATAAGGGAGGGCCGAGAAGTCAACGGGGAGAGGCTCAGCCCTTGAAGAAGTAGGCGAGCTCCCACGCGGCGGTCTCGGGGGCGTCCGAGCCGTGGGTGGCGTTGTTTTCGATGGACGAACCGTACAGGCGGCGGAGCGTGCCGGGTTCGGCCTTGGCCGGGTCGGTGGCGCCCATGATCTTGCGCCAATGGGCGATCGCGTCCTCGCGCTCGAGGCGCATGAGGACGATGGGGCCCGAGGACATGAAGTCGGTCAGAGGGCCGTAGAACGGCTTGTCGTTGTGGACGATGTAGAATCCCTTCGCCTCGTCCTTGGTAAGCTTCGCGAGGCGCATGGCCGTGATCTTGAACTTCTCGTCCTCGATCCGGCTGATGATCTTCCCGATGACGCCCTTCTTGACCGCGTCGGGCTTGATGATGGCCAGCGTTTTTTCAGACATGGGGAGACTCCTTGCCGATTTTGGGGCGGCTCGTTATATGACCATTCGCCGTCGCCGTCCTTTTCGGGCTTCACTCATGGCTGGCCGCGCGATGGGCGACCCATTCCCGACCGTTCCAATACTGAAGGCCGGCTTTCAATCGCTCATCGTAGTCATCATTGAGGACACCCGTGATCCTGCCTTCTTGACGGAGCTTGTCGTACTCGAAATCAAAAGCATAGTGCCGGACGATGTTGACAATCCCCAGCTCATAATCGAACTCATAATCGATTCGGCTGAATTGGGGCGTCGCCTTGATGATGTGATCTTGGAGAATTATGATTCGATCCATGGCGTCCCGCGGCGGAGACGTGATTTTGTCGACATCGGTTCTGGGAAAGAGGATGTAGAATTTTTCGGTCCCGGGCGGGAATTCAGCGCATTGATATTTCGCCTTGAGCTGAGGGGAAAAGCCATGCATGTTTCTTGGATCCAGGACGATCAGGCAGGCTTTTTCATATTCATTATTGGTCCCAACGGCGAGAATGTCTTTGGTACCGTCGTCATCGATGTCTTCGAAGGCGACATCCGTGAATCTTCCGGCATTCCAATATTCTCCGATCAGGCGCCCTTCGGCGCTGAGGACAAGCAATTGGCTGGGGAAGTCGTCCATATGGGCCGCATTGACGACGATCTCGAGTTTCCCGTCGCCAAAGAAATCGACGGTGGTCATCCCGATGACTCTGTAGTCCGAGGAGTAATCGCTCGGGCCGAAAATATGCTTCCCGCCCGCTTTTATCTCCCACAATTTTTTTCCTTTATAATCGAAACAAAACAGATCCCCCTCGCCATATTGATCGGTTGTCTTCGGGCTGAATAAGACCTCCGCCCGCCCGTCCTGATTGATGTCTTTGATGATAAAATAGGAAAACACCGCCCGGCTTTCATTCCTGGCTCTCATTTCTTGAGTTTTATATTCCTTTTCCTCGATGAGCTTTTCTATACGTGTATCAAACGACCACAATTCCTTGCCGTTCTTGTTGATGATGATCAAGGTCGATCCGTTAATATGATAGTCGGCGGGGTTGGATTCGATGATCGAATTATGGGGCGTTGCGTAGGGGATAATGAAGGAATAAAGGTCATAATGAACGAAAACATAGAGCAAAATGGCGGCCAGCGGCATAGCAAATAGAAGATATTTAGTTTTATGTTTCTTGCTTGGAAGGGACGATTTTTCTTCAAGGGAATTATTTGAATAGTTCTTCTGGCGCCATTGAATCAATTCTTCTTCATTTGCAAATACCCTGGATTTCTTCGCTCCGTTAAACCGATGAACGGGCAATCCCCTCTCCTTTTCCCATCTCTGGCAGGTTTTGACGTCCCTTTCTAAAAATTGGGCGATTTCTTTCCAGGAATCAAGAGTCGGGCCGTTCATGGGGTCCACTTTCTTACGAATAGGGGGATTTTGTCAAATATTTGAGGTCTTCCCGCGTGCGGCCCTTGTCGCCTTGCCTTGGAATCGGTACAATACGGCCGTCGCCGCGGCCTCCGCGGCCCGGAGCGTCGTCATGAGCGCCGTCATCACCTTCCTGCCCGTCGATTGGGTCATCATCCTGATCTACGCGGCCGTAATCTTCACCGTCGGCTTCTTCGTCGTCCGCAAGCCGAAGACGAGCGAGGGCTATTTCCTCGCCGGCCGCCGCCTCCGCTGGCCGTTCATCGGCGCCTCGCTCCTGGCCTCGAACATCTCGGCCGAGCACTTCGTCGGGCTGGCCGGGAGCGGCTACCTCGTGGGCATGGCCATCGGTGCCGCGTACGAGTGGAGCGCCATCTTCTGCCTGCTGCCGCTCATCCTCGTCTTCCTGTCGTTCTATTTGAAAAACCGCATCTTCACCGTGCCCGAGTTCCTCGAGCGCCGGTTCGACCCCGGCGTGCGGCTGCTGCTGTCGGCGATCATGGTCGTCTTCTCCGTCCTGACCAAGATCGCGATCTCGCTGTGGGCCTCGGCCCTGGTCTTCAAGACGCTGTTCGGCTGGGACCCGACGCTCGTGATCTGGATCGTGGCCCTGGTCACGGCCCTCTACACCATGAAAGGCGGGCTGGCGACCGTCGTCTACACCGACGCCATCCAGACCGTCGTCCTGCTCTCGGCGGCCTGCGTCCTGACGATCCTCGGCCTGCACCAGGTCGGCGGCGTGGCCGCGCTCCAGGCCAAGGTGCCGGCCGAGCTTTTCCGCGCCTTCCGCCCGGCCACCGATCCCAACATCCCCTGGACGGGCGCGATCTTCGGGGTGATGTGCCTCGTCGGGGCGTTCTACTGGTCCATGGATCAGGTCCTCGTCCAGCGGGCGTTCGCCGCCAAGGACCTGAACGAAGGCCGCAAGGGCGCGATCTTCGCCGGCGGACTGAAGCTCCTGATCCCGTTCGTCCTCCTCGTCCCGGGCATCATCGCCCGGGCGCTCTGGCCGAACCTGCCCCAGGCCGACCAGGCCTACCCGAAGCTGCTCGGGGCGGTCATGCCCCACGGCCTCCTCGGTCTGACCGTGGCCGGCATCTCGGCGGCGCTCATGGGGCACATGAGCGCCACGTTCAATTCGGTTTCCACGATGGTCACCCGCGACTTCTACCTGCGCTGGCGGCCGAAGGCGGAGCCTGGCCGCCAGATCCTGGTCGGGAGGGCGGCGGTGGCCGCCGTAGCCGTCTTGGGGGCTTTGTGGGCGCCGATCATCGGCCGGTTCGGGTCGCTGTGGGACTATCTCCAGCAGGTCACGTCGGGGCTGGTCGTGCCCTTCGCCGGCGTGTTCTTCCTGGGCGTCGCCTGGAAGCGGATCACGACCAAGGGCGTCTGGGCGGGGACACTGACCGGGTTCGTAATCGCCGTAGCCCTCATGGGGGATCGGATGTGGACGCACCTCTACGGGCACGCGCCCGTCCTGCCGTTCATGCATACGAAATATCTTGAGCCGTGGCTCCACGGGGCCATCCTCGAATTTTTGATCAGCGCGGCGGTGATGATCGCGGTGAGCCTGAGAACGGCGCCCGAGCCCGCCGAAAAGCTGGCCACGACGACGATCGAATGGAGCCGCGCGAAGCGGAGGGCCGAAGCGGACGCGGCGGGTGCGGCGGCCCGGATTCCCTTCCTCAAGGACTACCGCCCCTGGCTCGCGCTCGTTCTGGGGCTGGCGGTCTCGCTGTACGTCATCTTCTCGGTTTGAGCGGCGCCATGAAAAAAGAACGCCTGGACAAGGTCCTCGTCGACCGCGGTTTGGTCGAATCCCGGCAGAAGGCCCAGGCGCTGATCATGGCTGGGCTGGTGACGGGCGGCGGCGAGCGGCTCGACAAGCCCGGCCGCCTGGTCGCGATCGATCTCCCGATCGCGCTCGAAAAGCCGCTGCCTTATGTCGGGCGGGGCGGCCTGAAGCTCGAAGAGGCGCTCGACGTGTTCAAGATCGAGGCCGCCGGCAGGATCTGCGCCGATATCGGCTCCTCGACGGGCGGCTTCACGGACTGCCTGTTGAAGCGGGGCGCGGCGAAGGTTCATGCCGTGGACGTCGACATCCGCCAGCTCGATGCCCGGTTGCGGGCCGACGCGCGGGTCGTGGCCGTGGAGAAGAACGCCCGCTATCTTGAGCCCGCGGATTTCGGCGAAGCGCCGTCGCTCATCGTCATGGACGTCTCGTTCATTTCCGTTCTCAAAGTGCTGCCGGCCCTGAAGAGGATATTGGAAGAGGGCCATGCGATTTCTTCGTGGAAAAAGGGGACACAGAACCCCGATTATCAATCGCCTAATGAAGGCAAGCGTTCTGTGTCCCCTTTTTCCGTGGACGGAGCTCCTCGCCATGACAATATGTTGCTCTCCCTCATCAAGCCCCAGTTCGAGGCCGGGCGCGGGCAGGTCGGAAAGAAGGGGTTGGTGCGCGATCCCGAAGTCCACAAGGCCGTTCTGACCGGCGTAGCCGCGGGGGCGGCGGACCTGGGCTTCCGGCTGCGCGGTGCGATCTCCTGCTCGACCCGCGGCCAGAAGGGAAACCGGGAGTTCTTCGCCCTCTGGTCGCTCGGGGGCGATCCCCCCGCGGACGAAACCGTGGTGCGTTGGATCGAGGCCGCGGTCTTTAACGCCCCTTAAGATATCCGCCGCGATCTTCTGCTTACCCCGCCAGTTTTTTCAAGGAGTCGAGGGACGAGCCTTCGGCTCGCCACTCGCCCGTGGCCTGAAACCACGGGCGAGTACGGCGGAAGCAGACTCCCGGGCAAAGCCCGGGGCCCCCACCGCCGTCGAGGATCTTCCCGACCTCGGCGTCGTGGTTGCAGATGAGCACGTATAATTCGGAGACACAATACCCATTTCCCCTATTTCTCCTTTCGGATAATAGGGAAACAGGTATTGTGTCTCCGAAATCGGGATTACTGTTTGGTGCCGCAGGTCGGGCAGTAGGCGTGGGCCGATGCGACCGGCTTCCCGCACTGCGGACAGGTCGGAGGCTGGGGCGGCTGGGGGGCCGCCGGCGGAGGCGTTGGTGCGGGAGGCATCGGTGTCGAAGGCGTCGTGCCTCCGGCCGGCGCGCCCGGGGCGGTCTCACGGAGAGGATGACTCGAGCGGACGATGAGATAGATGATCAGCCCGAGCAGATGGAGGAATACGACCAGGACCACCCACAGGACGCCGGCCAGGCCGCGCCGCTCGGCGTCGTTGTAGACCCAGACCAGGATGGCGATCCCGAGCGCCAGAAGGGCCAGTCCGAAGAGCCCCGCGAATCCGATCCAGGGCCAGGGGCCGAAATGGATCCGACCGACATGGAATCCGGACCAGCCGTCGAAGGCGTCGTGAACGGCTCCCGCGGGCGCCAGGAGGAGAAGCCGTATCGGCCAGAGCAGCATCAGCCCCAGCAGGACGAGGAGGACGATCCCCAGTGTTTTTCCGGTGGAAGCGTTCATGATCTCACCTCATCCTATTAAACGTAACGGGCCGAAAAAGGTTTCCGGCCGCCCCCGATTCGGGTTGCCCCATGCTTTTTTGCGGTTTGATCTAAAAGCGGTTTGATTTAAAATAGGGCTGGAAAGGGTTGGAGGATCACGATGAACAAGCGTCTCTGGCTCTGGCTTCCCCTGACCATGGTCTTCCTCTCGAGCTGCTTCGTCTGGGACACCGGATACGACCAGCCGTATTCCGGCGGCGGCCCTTACGGCAGCCCCGGCGTCTACGGTTCTCCCCGCGATGTCTCTTATTTCTACGAATATCTCGCTCCCTTCGGGAGCTGGATCACGATGCAGCCCCATGGCTACGTCTGGGTCCCGCGCCATATGGGTTACCGCTGGCGGCCCTACGCCGACGGCCGATGGGTCTTGACCGATTACGGCTGGACGTGGATCTCCGATTACGATTGGGGTTGGATTCCCTTCCATTATGGCCGTTGGGGCTGGGACGACGATATCGGCTGGTTCTGGGTCCCCGACACTGTCTGGGGTCCGGCCTGGGTTTCCTGGAGGACGAGCTCCCTCTACTTCGGCTGGGCGCCACTCCCGCCCGGCGTCGCGTTCGATTATGGGTCGGGGATCACCCGGCTGGGAGTCGATATTCCCTGGAATTTCTGGATCTTCGTCGAGGGGCGCGATTTCCTCGAGATGCGCCTGGGCGGCCGGATCATCCCCCCGGAGAGGAATCCGACCATCCTCCGCAACACCGACTTCCGGGTCAACATCTACGGCCGGAACAACCGCGTCTTCGACGAGGGGCCGGACCTGGACCTCGTCCGGCGCGCTACGCTTCGCCAGGTCGATCGTTTTCAGATCATGGACTCCCGGCAGGCCGGCCCGGACCAGGTGATCGGCGGCCAGGTCCGGATTTATCGTCCCAGCATTCGGAAGGACGAGATCGCCCGGCCGAAAGACAGCCTCGATTACGGGGACGCCCGGCGGACGCTCGGCGGGGCGAAGATCTTCGAGGGACCCGGGCAGATGACGGACGCCGGAAGCGCGGACGTCCTCCGCATGCGCCACCAAGACGAGCTGGCCGTGCTCGAGCGAACCCAGGACAGCGAGCTCCGCGACCTGCAGCAGCGCTTCTCCGACCGCGAGCGCAAGGTTCGGGACACCTCGGAACGCGACAAGATCCGGAAGGAGCTCGACGGCTCGATCACGGACCTCAAGTCGAAGCATGTCCAGGAAAAGCAGGCGCTGACCGACCGCCAGAAGAAGGACCGGGACGCCGTCCTGGGACGCGTTCGGAAATAGCCGGCCGCCCGCCCCGTCCGGCTGCGCTGAGCGCCCGGCCCTAGAAATAATACGTCAGGGCCGCGGCGAGCCGGTCGGCGAAAGTGTAGTTGATCCGGACATCGGCCTGCACGGTGATGGCCCCGTAGATGGTTTCCCGCGTTTTTATCGAGCCCGAGATGTATTTGTAGTCGACGCGCAGGCCGAGGCGCTTCCCGATGAACCATTCGAGGCCGCCGCCGAACTCGAAGCCGATCTGGCCCCGGCTCCAGGCGCCGTTCCCCTGGTAGGTTCCCGGGTCGGCGATCGTCCCGTCCAGCATATATCCCTGCTTGAGATAATCCGTGTTGAGACCCTGAGTCTCGATGGCCGCGCTCGCGGGCGACTGGTAGGCGGACCGGAGGTACGCCGCGCCGACGGTCCCGTAGAGAGCGAGATCGAGGCCGCGCAGGGGGAAAATCCCGAAGCGAGCCGTCGCGTCCAGAACCGTGATCTTCCGACCCGTCTGGGTGGTGCTCAGGACCGACGTCACGTCGCCGTCGGTGTAGTGCAGGAGCTGGGTGAACGTCTCCGGCCCGTCGGCGGTCGAGGCCTGGCTGAAGGAGATCTCGATGGTCCCGAAATAGGGATCCTGGCCCGCCGAATATCCGACGGCGAATCCGGGCGCGGTCACGGCCTTCGGATGCATCATGGAATCCAGGATGACGTATGCGTTCGTCGGGTCGAGCGGTCCGTCGGCCTCGAGATAATAGCCTGCCGGGAAGGATGTGCCCCAGTAGTGGATCGCCTGGAGGGACAGATAGAATCCGTGGGGGACGCGGTCATGGTAGGGGGTCGAGAGCTCCGGGGCGGGCTCGGGTTTCGGCGGAGGGATCTGGGCTGATAGCGCCGGGGCCAGGAGGACGACCGCCGTCCACGTCAGAGCCGAGAATCGGATGTGGTTTCTTGCCATGTTCATACGACACTCCTCATCCATAAAACGCCATTATAGCCCATTTCGGCTGATTATATTTCGATCTCACGGTAGCGGCGCTCGGCGAACGCCAGGAGATAGCGGACAGAGACGAACGAGGCCAGGGCCAGGGTGGCGAAGAGGAAGGCCAGGAGACCCCGGCCGCCGACCCCGGCCTTGGCCAGGACATAAGCCAACGCCCCCACGATCGCCAGGACGCCGAAATCGGCGAAGAAGGCGAAGAGGACGTTCAGGTTCTGCTTGATGGCCTTCTGGGGGTTCGTCCAGTCGAGGAACGGCCGGGCCAGGTCGATGATCATGCCGACCGCGGTCAGGGCCACGCCCGCGACGAGGGCCAATATCCAGGCGACGATCAGCGGACCGGCCTTCAAGCCGAGCCCGAGGACGAGCACGGCCGTCCCCGCGGCGAACCCCAGGACGGCGATGCCGTAGGAATGGATGAACTTGGCGATCACCTGATCGCGGGGAGCGATCGGGAGGACCTTGGACATCCAGAACTGGCTTCCTTCCCGGGAGAACGTCGAGGACGCCGTGCCGTTGAGGCAACCGCTCACGATCATGAACGCGGCCGCGCCCAGAATGCCCGTGAGCCCCGTGCCCGCGGCGATCGCCCGGAGGAACGAGGTCGCGTTGCCCGTCCCCACCCGGGCCATGAGAAGAAAGACCAGAGGGATGACGATCACGGTCAGGACGCCGTTGAGAAGGAAGATGGGCGTCCGGTTCATGATCCGCCACTCGCGCCCGAGGACGGCCTTCACCGGGTGCCGCCCGCCCTCGATCCGGCGCGACATCTCGCTCCGCGAGAGGGCTTTCCGGCGGCCGGAGATCTCGCCGATTCCGATCAGGCCTCGGTAGAAAAGCGTTTGGGCCGCGAGGAGCATGCCGGCGAAGAGGAGAAGCGACACGCCGAGGTAGATCCCCAGGCCGGCCAACCCTTCGCCGCCGAAGGCGCCGGCCAGGGCTTTCGTCGCCCAGACCGCCGGCGGGAAACCCGCCCCGATCTTCGTCAGCAGGCTGTTGGGCGAAGTGAAAAACCCGGTCATGGCCTGATAATCGACCTTCGCCGCCGCCGTCCGGTTGATGAAAAACTGGAGACCCATGCCGGCGCAAACCAGGACGAGGCTCCCGACGAGGATCATCAGGTCCTTTTTCCGGCTGAAGTTGACGGCCCGCATCATGCCCACCACGAGGAGCGAAACCAGGGCCAGGGGAATGACGGGCAGGAGGAGGTAGACGATGGAGGCCGAGATCCAATAGGCCGGGCCGGCCTTGGACAGGATCCCGTAATAGACGAAAACCGGCACGACGAAAGCGATCATGGTCAGGTATTCGTTGACCAGGATCACGGCGAACTTGGAGAGCATAACCTCGAACGGCTTGAAGGGCAGGGGGATGAGCATTTCGAGGTCGCGCGAGAAATAGAACGCCGAGACCACGTAATAAAGCCCGAAGATGAGCACCAGAAACTGGCCCAGCAAGATGGCGAAGGTCAGCAGGGTCCGCTCCTGGCCGAGCGGCTGGAGAAGCTCGAAGACGAACCGGATGAAGCGGAGGTAACCGTAGAGGGCGGGCAGCAGGCCGAGGACGCCCAGGGCGACGAGGGGGAGATACCAGCGGTCCTTTTTTTCCCGGAAGAACCGGTGGACGAGGACCGATACCCCGAAGTTGGACTTGAGGTTGGCCCGGAGGAGCGATCCCAAGCGGCTCATTTGTCCGTGAGCTCCAGGAAGATGTTCTCGAGCGTCGGGCCCGCGCCCCGGTCGAGCGCCTTGAGCTCATCCATCGTTCCGCAGGCGATGAGCTTCCCCTTGGAGATGATGCCGATGCGGTCGCAGAGCTTCTCGGCCACTTCCATGACGTGGGTGGAGAAGAACAGCGTCCCGCCCTGGTCGCAATGCTCCCGCATGATCTCCTTGAGGTGATGGGCGGAGCGCGGGTCGAGGCCGACCATCGGCTCGTCGAGGACCATGACCCGGGGCGCGGGCAGGAGGGCGGCCGTCAGGACGATCTTCTGCTTCATGCCGTGGGAGTAGCTCTGGATGGGGCTGCCCACGGCCGATGTGAGCTCGAAGATCTCGAGCCATTTCTCGATGCGCTCGAGCCGGGCGGCTTTTGGGACGCCGTACACGTCGCCGATGAAGTTCAGGTATTCGAGCCCGGTCAGGCGCTCGTAGACGGCGGGATAGTCGGGGACGTAAGTGGTCATGGCCTTGCAGGCGAGGGCGTCCGTCCGCGTGTCGAGGCCGTTGAGGACGATGGCCCCGGCGTCGGGCTTGAGGAGGCCGACGATCATCTTGATCGTCGTCGTCTTGCCCGCGCCGTTCGGGCCGAGGAAGCCGAAGATCTCGCCGGGCCGGACCGTCAAGTCGAGGTCGTCCACGGCCTTGACCTTGCCCTTGTTGTAGCTTTTGGATACATGCCGGATTTCGATCACGCCGCTCTCCTTGCGAATCTCCGCCCTACGTTATCCGAAGTTGCCTTTCGGGGTCAAATTGACTAAACTGGTGAATCCTCGTTGGAGGGATCCATGGATTCGAAGTCGCCGTTGAACATCAAGTCGCTGAAAGAGCAGGTCTACGAATTTCTCCGCGAGCAGCTGCGGAAAGGCGATCTCCGGCCGGGGTCGGTGATCGACATGGAAAAGACGTCGAAGCGGCTCGGCGTCAGCAAGACCCCCCTCCGGGACGCGCTCCTCCAGCTCGAATACGAAGGGTTCGTCTCCATCCTTCCCCGGCGCAAGATCGTGGTCAACCCCCTCACCCTCCGCGATATCCGGAACTATTATGAGATCATCGGCGCCCTCGAGAGCGCCGCGGTCCTCCGGGCCGTCGACAACCTGAAGGACGCGGACCTGAAGGTGCTCGAGGCGCTGAACGCCGAAATGAGAGAGGCCGTGGAGACGGACGACTTCGACCTCTACTACGACCGCAACCTGAAATTCCACAACGTCTATCTGGCCTCGAGCGGCAATCCGATCCTGCTCAAGATCATCAACACCATGAAGAAGCGGCTCTACGATTTTCCCCGCCCGTCGAAGTTCGTCAAGGAGTGGGAATTGGTCTCGGTCGGCGAGCATGCCCAGCTGATCCGCCTTCTCAAGCGCCGGAGCCGGGAGGAGGCGGCGGCCTTCGTCCGCGACGTTCACTGGTCCTTCCAGGTCCAGGAGAAGTTCATCGCCCGGTACTACGCCGATGCGCAGGCCGCGGCGGACGCCAACTGACGTCCGGGCTTCAACCCCAGCGCGAGCGGCAAGAGCCGGCGCTACCGGGTCCGGGGCAAAGCCTCCCAGCGCGCGCCGAAGCGGGTGCTACCGGGACAGCGCTGGCGCGCGTCAGAAATTCAGCTTGAGCCCGAGGCGCAGGGTCGTGCGGCCGTAGAGGGCGCTCGTCAGCTGATAATCGGGCATGAGGTACTTCACCCCGGTCTGTCCCGCCCCGGCCGCGGAGGGCAGCCAGCGGTCGACGTCGTTCAATCCGACCAGCGAGGTCGTGGCGCCGAGGACGTTGGTGACGTCGACGAACATCTCCAGCCGGCCCGACTTTCCCGTCCGCCAGTCCTTCTGCAGCCGCAGGTCGAGGTTGGCCCAATCCGCCAGCCGGTAGGTCCCCGGCGCGTCGAGGGCTATGGTGTAATAGACCTGTTCGGCGTTGTTGGCGGCGCACCAGGCGGCGGGCGGCAGGACCTGGGCGGTCCTTTGCCACGGGATGCCGCTCTGGTATTGGAAGTAGGCGCTGAGCCAGGTCCCCCAGGGGAGGGCGAGCGAGCCCATGAGCTTGATCTGGACGGGCCGGTCGGAATCGAGGCGGCCGTAGCGGTTGATGAGGTCGTTGGGGCTGTTGCCGACCGAGGTGAGGGCCGTCGTCTCGTCAGTGGACGTCCCGATGTTGCCTTCGGTCCGGCTGAAGACCACGGAGCCGGCGAGCTGCCAGCCGTGGGACATGCGCTTGTGGAAGGAGAACTCCAGGGCGCGGTACTTCCGCTCGAGCTCGGGGACGTTGCGCAGCTGAAGGTACATCAGGGGAGCGCTCAGGGATCGGGCGTAGAGCGTCACGGTCTGGGCGGGGTAAGAACCCGTTCCGGGCACGGTGGTGGTGAAAGGGACCCAGTATTTCTGGGCCGCGGCCTGGCTCATGGAATACCAGTACTCGCCCGTGTCCGGGGCATAGAGGACGTCCTCGAGGATGTTCGACTGGGTCTTGGCGATGTAATGGAGCCCGAGGGTGAAATCCCGGACGAGCTCCTGATCGAAGCCGATCGAGTATTCCTGGGTGATCGGGGCCGTGATGTCGCCCGCGACCCGCTGCTTGAAGTTGGAGCCCGAGAGCATCCGATAGTCCATGGATCCCAGCTGGAATTCGTCCTGGGCGTCGGGCTGCCCGTTGCCGTTGGCGTCGATCCAGGTGATGGGGAAGGTCTGGGGATACAGGGGATTCATGGATATGAAGTAGCGCTGGGAGAGCTCGTCGGCGACGCGGGCGTACGAGCCGCGCAGAATCGTCTTCCCGTTCCCCAGGAGATCATAGGCGAACCCGAGTCGCGGGGAGAAGACGGTCCAGGAGATGACGCCCGTTTGCTCGGACGTATTGTAGGCTCCCCAGGGGTTGTAGCCCGCGGGGAAATCGTTGGGATACTTGGCGTTCAGATACGTGCTGACGAACGCGTCGCCGATGAAGACCGAGAGCGGATTCCCGGACACGGTCTTGCCGGCCGCCGGGAACCAGCCCCAGGTGTAGTCGAAGCGGAGCCCGAGATTGATGCTCAGCCGGCGGCCGATCATGAACGAATCGGCGACGAACAGGCCGAGCTCCTCCGACTTGGCGCTCAGGACCGTGCTGCTTTCGACCGCGCCGCAGTTCCAGAAGGAGAGGAGGCTCCGGTCGCCATAGTAGGACCCGTTCGGATTGCGGCTGTCCATCATCCACAACATGTTGTCGAGCCGCCACCAGTTCAGGTTCGTGCTGGAATCCTCGAAGTTGCCGCCGAAGGTGAGCGTATGGGTCGTCCCGAGGAAATCGAAGCCGAAATACCGCATCGAGACCTCGGCTTGGATGCGCTGCCGGTTGTCGGTGGAATTGTAGTCGCCCCCGCTCAGCGGGCCGTAGAGGCTCCCGGCGTCGGAGACGTAGGGGAGGCCGAGCGCGTCCGTCTGGAGGCTGAGGGGGATATACCTCGTGATATAGGCCGCCCGGACGTAAGCCTGGGCGTCGGGATTGATGTTGTAGTCGAGCACGCCTTGGATGGCGAGGTTCGTTTCATGGTTGAGAATCTTCGTGGAGATGAACGGCAGGCGGGGGGACAAGTCTTCGGCCACCGGCTGATAGACGTCGCCGATGTTGATCCAGATCGTCGCCTTGGCGTTCGGGATGGGCCGGGCCGAAGCCTTGAACGAGCCCCAGACGTCCTTGCGGTACCAGTCGTAGGCGGTATCCTGGCGCCCCAGGATGTCGGTGTAGGGGCCGACGAAGTTGCTCACCTCGGATTTCCGGGAGTAGCGGCCGCTCATGTAGAACCAGCCCCGGTCGGGCCAGATGGCGCCTCCGAGGTTGAAGGTTCCGTCGAACATGCCTTTGTCGCCCGAGACCGGGCCGGTCTTCAAGTCCTGAATTTGGGTGGGCGTCCACAGGTCCTTGTTCAGGCCGTCGTTCATGACGAAAACGCCGAGGTTCCCGGAGAACTCGTTGCCTCCGGACTTGGAGATGATGTTCACGTAGCCGCCGCCGCCCCGAAGGCGCGAGGCCGGAAGGCCGGCGGTGATGATCTCGATCTCTTCGATCTCGTCGACGTTGATCGCGGCCGCCGCCCCCCCGGTGTACAGGTCCGACATGTCGGCCCCGTCGAGGGCGTAGGCGTTGTCGCGCGCGCTGCCGCCGTGGATCAAGGTCTCCGCGGCGGCGGGAGGGGCCGTCATGAGGACGCCGGGGGCGAGGCCCAGGATATCGCCGAGGTTGCGGGCGAGGGGCAGGAGCCGGATCAGGGATTGGTCCACGACATCCGCGTGTTTGCCCGAGGCCGCGTCGATTTCAGGCGGTGTGCCGGGCGCGGGGGTCTCGACGTCGAGCTCCGAGGGGCCGAGCTCAAAGAAGACCAGGAAGGACATCCCCGTGAACAGCGGGATCTTGTCCCGGACGATGGTTTCGTAGCCGGGCATTTCCGCGGTCACGGTATAGGGACCGGCGGCGAGGGCGGGGAAGTCGAAGCCTCCCGTCTTCCCGACCACGTAGATCCTTCCCCCCAGCATCGAGGGGGAGGTCAGATAGACCGTGGCTCCGGTGATGGGCTTCCCGGCCTTGTCCGTGACTTTGCCCTGGATGGAGCCGGTGTGCCCCTGGGCCCGGAGGAGGGTAAATCCGCCGACGAGGGCAAGGGCGAGGAGAAGAACCGCGGGAGTGCGTTTCACTTCAGACCCCCTTTGCGGATTCGCCCCTGGACCGCGCCCGCGGAGGAGCTCCCGTTCGCCCGAGTGGTTCGCTTGTCCGTCGCGAGTGAGGAGCCCGCGGGGACGATGGAGAAAACGGCGTCGCTCGTGTCGGTGACGGAGGTGCCGACGATCTGGGTCGTCCGGACGAGGCAGGCGTCGGAGATCGTATTGGGCACGACCCAGGCGTAGGATCCCTGGTTCTGGACATCGGCGATGATCGTCGCCCAGGTCGTCCCGCCATCGGTCGAGTATTCGATGAGGAGGTCGGCCACGGTTCCGCCCGTCTTCCAGGTGATTGCGTGCGACGAGCCCACCGCCCATTTTTCGCCGCCGTTCGGCGAGGTGATGACGACGACGGGGTCGTTCGAGATGGTGAAGACCGCGTCGCTCACGTCATAGGGATGGCCGGTGCTGGCTTCCGAGATCTTGATCAGGCATTCCGTGCCCACGTCGTCGGGGACATCCCACACGTACGAGTTGGTGTTGGGGATGTCGGAGGCGACCATGTACCAGTTGGTCCCGTCGTCTATGGAATATTGGATCGTGACGCGCTGGATGTTGCCGACCGTCGACCAGGTGATATTGTCCTTCCAGCCGACGCGCAGGACCTCGCCCCCGTTCGGCGAGGTCACGGCGAGCGACCTCGGGCCGTCCGCGGCGACGATGGAGAAAACGGCGTCACTCGTGTCGGTGACGGTGGTGTCGACGATCTCGGTGAGCCGGACGAGGCAGTTGTCGGAAACCTCGTTGGGCACGACCCAGGCGTAGGATCCCTGGTTCTGGACGTCGGCGATGATCGTCGTCCAGGTCGTCCCGCCGTCGGTCGAGTATTCGACGAGGAGGTCGGCCACGGTTCCGCCCGTCTTCCAGGTGATGTTATGCGTCGAACCGACCACCCATTGATCTCCTCCGTTCGGCGAGGAGACGGCGACGAGCGGATCGTTCGAGATGGTGAAGATCGCGTCGCTCTGGTCGGTCGGATCTCCGGTTTCGGCCTCCGAGATCTTGATCAAGCAATTCGCGGACACGTCGTCGGGGACTTCCCACAGGTAGGATCCGGTGTTCGGGATGTTGGAGGCGACCATGAACCAGTTGGTCCCGTCATCCACGGAATACTGGATCGTGACCTTGACGACCTCCCCCGAGGTCAGCCAGGTGATGATGTCGTTGAAGCCGACACGCAGGATTTCGCCCCCATTCGGCGACGTCACGGCCAGGGAGATCTCCTGGAGCTTGGCGACGAAACCGTCGCTGTCGCCGTGCGCCGTCAGGTCCGGCCCGGTCTGGGTCGGGAACGTGTCCTCCTTCGAATATGTGTTGCCGATGACATAGACGTTCCCCGAGCCGTCCTTGTCGAGGGCGATGCCCTGGGCGAAGTCGGCCTCCGTCCCCCCGAGATAGGTGCAGAACACGAGCTTGCTCCCGGTCCAGTCCACCTTGGCTACGTAGGCGTCGTAGCTCGCGGAATGGATCAGGAAGGGGCCGACCGTGACCGGGAACGAGCTCTCCGTGGACGACGTGTATCCGGTCACGAAGGCGTAGCCGCGGCCGTCTATGGCGATCGCGGTGGCGACGTCATAGAGCGTCCCGCCGATGTATCCGAGGTAGGTGATCAGCCCTTCCGTCGGCTCCAGCTTGGCGACGAAGGCGTCGTAGGCCCCGCCCACGTACGTCAGAGTCGGGCCGGTCGCGACCGGGAAGGTAGTTTCGGTTGAATTGGTGTAGCCGCAGACGTAGGCGTTGCCTCCGAGGTCCACCGCGATCCCGGTCGCGACGTCGCTCGCGCCGCCTCCGATGTAGCCGCAATAGGCAAAGCTCAGTCCGTCGTTGTTGATCTTGGCCACGAATGCGTCCGAAAGCCCCTTCTGGGTCACCACGGGCCCGTTCAAAACCGGGAAGGACGTCTCCGTAGAGAAGGTGAAGCCGGCGATATAGACGCAGTTCAACCCGTCGACGGCGATGGCGTTCGCCACGTCCTCGCCCGTCCCGCCGATGTAGCCGCAGAAGACGAGCGCGGAGCCGTCGGGGGCGACCTTGGCCACGAAAGCATCATAGCCGCCGCTGTAGGTCAGGACGGGCCCGACCTTCACCGGGAAGTCGGCCTCGGTCGAATCGGTGTAACCGCAGACGTAGGCGTTTCCCGTGCCGTCGACGGCGATGCCCTTGCCGAAATCCGGGCCCGAGCCGCCGATATAGCCGCAATAATCGAGGCCCGTCCCCGCGGGGTTGACCTTGGCCACGAAGGCGTCGTAGTTGCCGCTGAACTTGAGGCTCGGGCCGACCTTGACCGGGAACGTGCCCTGGTCCGACGAGGTGTAGCCCGTGACATAGGCGCTTCCGTAGGCGTCGAGGGCGATGCCGTAGCCGTAGTCGTTCCCCGAGCCGCCGATGTAGCCGCAGTAGACGTAGCCCGTGCCGTCGGGTTTCAGCTTGGCCACGAAGGCGTCCATGCTCCCGCCGTTATAGGTCAGATCGGGGCCGACCTGGGTCGGGAAGGTCGCCCCCGGCGCGTAGGTGTAGCCGGTGATGTAGGCGCTGCCCGTGCTGTCGATTGCGATGCCGTAGCCGTAATCGGCTCCGGCCCCGCCGAAGAAGCCGCAGTAGATCAGGAGCACGGGGTCGAGGACGAGCGGCAGGGAGCGGTCGTAGTCCCCGACTGTGAACCCGTAGACAACGGCGCCCTTGTCCCGGTCCGGGGACCCGGCGGTCTCTTTTTCGCTTTGGCTTCCGTCCAGGATCTTATAGCTCATGGCGACGGAGGCGCGGGCCCCGGCCTTGTCCTGATAGGCGACCGGAATCCCGTCTTCGAACCCGCCCGCCGGGGTCGATACGGCCAGGCGGCCGTCCCGGTCGACGGACACGGCGTCCGCGCCGCGGTAGGCCAGGCGGATCTGGGACGGGTCCGCGCCCGGGCGGACGACGAACTCGTATTTCAGCTTGTCCTGCGTGCCGGTATAGGCGAGATCGATCCCCGGCCAGATGTTCGCGTAGACGACGCGGGCATAGGCGGGAAGGCCGGTCTTCCATTCGCCCGGCGCGCCCTGGAAATAGGAAATCGCGGTTCCCGTCTCGTCCGTGCCCACGGGCTCGACGCCCGGCCGGGCTCCCAGGAAATCGAGCTTCACCACCCAGCGCGACTCACGCGCCGTCGTCGGGGTGATAGCCTGCCCGGGCAGGGTCCCCGGCTCGGGCAGGATGCCGCTCAGGACGAAGGTCAAGCCCTCGGGGCTGAAGAAGATCGTCTTGTCCTTGCCCTGGATGTAATAGGCGGCGCGTCCGTCGACCTGTCCCCGGTTGGGAATGAAGTGAACTGGCATCCGGCCGTAATCGGGCCGGGTCTCGAGGATCGCGCCGGACGGCGAAAAGAATTTCTGGCTCGCTTCGGCAGGAATCAGGATCCCCAGGCATTGGAGGATGACGCAAATCGCGGGGATCGCGCACTTCCACACTCTCTTCGCCATAATAAACTCCTTGAAATCAAAACATCACTTTAACTTAATTGGTTGCGCGAGGCAAGACCGGGATAGGCGAGGCGCGCCAAGACCCGCCACGGAGTCCGGCCGGGATCGGGGAAAGAGGAGGGTGGCTTTACAGGTTGTTCTTGGCCCAGGCCGCCGCGCCGATCGTCCCGGCGTCGTTGCCCAGGCTGGCCCGCTCGATGGGGCAGCAGGCGAATGAAGCTTTGTAGGACCGCCTCCGGGCTTCCTCGACCGCGGGGCGCAGCAGCAGCTCCCCCGAGGTCATGACCCCCCCGCCGAGGAGGATCATCCCGGGATTGAGGAGGTTGATCAGCATCCCCAGGCCGATGCCCAAGAATCGGCCCGCGGAGGCGTAGGCCGCGATCGCGGCCGGATCTCCCGCCTCGGCCCGGCGGTAGATCTCCTCGGCCGTGACCGGGGCCGTCCGTCCCGAGAGCGCCCCGTATTTCCGGATGATGGCCGGGGCGGCCGCCTCGGCCTCGAGGCAGCCCTGGATGCCGCACTTGCATCGCTCGCCGTCGGCGTTGACGACGATGTGGCCGATCTCTCCCGCGTAGCCGCAGCTGCCCTGCCACAGCTTGCCGTCGAGGATGAGGCCGCCGCCGATTCCCGTACCGACCGTCAGCAGGACCAGGCTCGATACGCCCCGGCCCGCTCCGAAGGCCCATTCGCCGTAGGCGGCCATGTTGGCGTCGTTGTCGACCAGGAACGGGACGTCGATGACCCGCCCGATCCCGGGGTAGAGGGCGAATTCGTCCAGCTCCGCGTAGTTGGGGGATTGAAGGATCTTCCGGTCGCGGAGGTTGTAGATCCCGGGGAAGCCGAAGCCCGCGGCCCGGATGGAGCCCGGGACGGTCGCTTTGAGACCCCGCCACAGCCGGCCGATGAGCTCCATCAGCCCGCCGATCGTCGGCGGCGTGGGAGCCTTGTCCTTGGCGACCAGCCGTCCCTCCGCGTCGAGGAGACCGTACTTGAGCTGAGTTCCTCCGAGGTCGAACCCGGCGTAGAGATCCACGGCTATCTCCTCACGCCGACCGCCGCGTAATTCGGCGCGGCGTAGAGAAGCGCGTTGAGGCGGTCGATGTCCCGGTTGAGGACGGAGGCCGCCTCGTCCGCGCCCGGGACGGCTTGGAGGCGTTCCGCGGCGAGGTCGGCCGTCTCCTCGAGGACGACGTCCTCGAAGCTCGAGGACTCCATGAGGTACTTGAGGGCCTGGGGATGGACCGGGCGCTGGTGGGTCATGTCGAGGAAATAGATCTGGACGAGGGCGAAGACCGACGTCGGATTGACGGTCTCGAGGAGGAGAATGCCGCCGGACGCAAGCTTGGCGTGGGCCAACTCGACCAACCGCTTCAGCGCGGCGGGTGGGAGATGCTCGATGACCTGCGAGGAGAAGATGCCGTCGAGCGAGCCGTCGGGCAGGCCGGCGAGGGCTTCGAGGAGATCGGCTTTCCGGACGTCGAGGCCCTTGTCGCGGCAGATCTCGACCATCTGGCCGTTGCCGTCCACCCCGGAGCCGACGACGCCCCGCTCCTTCAAGATCTCGAGGAATTCTCCCCGGCCGCAGCCCAGGTCGAGGACGCGGGTCCCCGGCCGGAAATGGGCGGCCAGCTTCTCCTGCTGTCGGCGGACATCGGGTTCGGCGCCGCGGAAGCGGTTCTCGAAGCCCGTATATCGGATGTCCTCGATGGCCTCGAGGATGTCCTTCACGTCCGCGGCGGCCGGGAGCTTTTTCTGCTCGAGGACGGCCGTGAGCCGGTCGAGCTGGTCCTTGAGGAGGACGAACGTCCGGATGAGGGCGCGCGCGTCCTCGTAGGAGGCGGCGAGCTTGTCCACGCGCCATTCCATGCTCTTGAAGATCATCCCCACGTGGTTGCTGCCCAGGGCGTCCCATTCCTTGTCCCGGGCGTCGGCGAGGCCGTCGCCCGTTTCGATGAGCTCGGCCGCGGCCAGGGCGAGGGCCTTGGTCTCGCGGACGGCGACGGATAGGAAGTCGCGGATCGCGGCGCTCTCGCCGGGAGGCTCGGGCCGGAGCCGGGAGAACCACCGCGATTTGCGCGGTGCGGCGCCCGCGAGGTTGGCTTGGATGTCGTGTTCGAGGCGGTCGAGGGCTTGGGCCCGTTCGCGGATTTTAAGGAGCTTGCCCCGGAGCGCTTCCTGCTTTTCGCTCCGCTCTTGGGCGAGCTTCTCGATCGTCCGCTGCATCAGGACTTGGAGGCGGGAGGGGCCTTGTCGTCGGAGTCGTCTTTATCCTTGTTGATGGAGCCTTTGAAGTTCCGGATGCCTTCGCCCAGGGATTTCCCGAGGTCCGGCAGCTTTTTCGCGCCGAAAATCACGATGACGATGACCAGGATGACCAGCAGTTCCGGCAGTCCGAGCGATCCGATGTGCATATCGGCCTCCTTCGATGGGCGTATCTGAAAACGGTCAGGTTTTCGGAATGCACCGTCACGTTACGCTTTCGCCCCTGAATTGTCAATTCAGACCCCGGCTCCCCCGGTCCGGTCCGTCTCGGAGGCGGGCTCCGGCGGAAGGGGCTCGGAGGGGGAGACGACGCGGCCCCGGAAGGCTTTCGCCTTGCCGGCGAGCGAGGCGATCGTCATCCCGCTCCGGGACAGGCAGGCCGCTCCCAGGACGACTTGGGGGATCGAAACCAGGATGAAGACCGTGACCGAGAAGCTCGTGGCGGCGGTCTTGTCCGCCCCGAAGAGGAGGAGGGCCAGCACGCAGAAGAACTGGTAGGAGCCGACGTTGCCCGGCGAGTTGGGAAGGGCGATTCCGAGGTGGGTGATGAGCCAGACCGCGAATCCCACGAGGAAGGGCTCCCGGATCCCGGACGCCCGCATGATCATCCAGAACGTAAGGGCCCAGAGGCCGATGATCGCCAGCGATAGCCCGAAGGCGAGGAAAAATCGCCGCCCGAAGCCGATGTCCCGGAGCTCGCTCTGAAGCTCTCCGAGGAACGTCTTCGTCAGCCGGCGGATGCGGCCCGGCCGCCGCCCGGGGGGCGCGGGCTTTGGGGCTCGGGGCTTGCGCAGGACGACGACCATGAGCAGGGCGGCGAGGACCATGATCGCCGCGCCGAAAACCTTCCCGGCCCGGATGAAATTCCGGGGCAGCGGGACGAGGAGGGTCAGGGCCCCGAGCCCGAGAGTCATCCAGAAGGCCTCGAAAAACCTCTCCAGGGCCATGGACGGCAGGATGGACATGAGGTTCAGGCCCGACCAGCACGAGACCAGGACGCCGCGGCCGAGCTCTCCCACGCGGAGAGGCAGGATCTGGTTGAGGAATAGGCCGGAATAGATCGCCTGGGTCGTTTGAAGGGCGGAGACGGGGATGCCCGGCTTGAGGAGAATCCGCCAACGGGCTCCCATCACGAAATAGCTCCCGGACTCGACGAGGAGAGCGAGCGCGGCCAGAGGCCAGTTGAAGCCTATCAAGCCCCGTAGGAAGGGACCGGGGCGGATATCATGGAACACCCAAACGAGGCAGGCCGCGGCCAGGACCCAGCCCGCGATCATCCCGGCTGGGGAGCGGCGGGCATTGGCGTCGATCATGGGAGAACGATCCTTGTCGGATTACTATAGCACAAGACAGTCATTCGGGGTGGCGGGCTAGGGGGCGCGGGTCCTGTCGCCGGCCAGCCGGCTCGGGGGGAGAGGGCCGTCGGCACGCCGGTTTCCCCGGCGAGGAAACCGGCTCGGGGTTACGGCTCGCCGCCAGCGCCGCTTCGCGTCGCTGGTCCATGCCGGCTCGCCTCCACACCGGCCGCTTTGCCCTCTCCCCCCTCGCCCTACGGACAATGACTTCCGCTGGGCGAGGGGGATGGGGCGCAGCGACCATTAGGAGGTTTAGCCGTCAACGGCTCCGTTTTTGAGGGCACCCTCCGCGAAGCCAAGGGCGCCGCTGATGTCCGAGCCGATAAGGAAAAGCGGGGAGAGCGAGGCAATTGTGCCTGGCTGCGGAGCGGGTGGCGCCGGCCGGGGCGCCCCGGCGGCCGAAGCGAATGGGACCCTCGTCAGGGTGATGAGCGAGGCCGCTGGGGCTGGCCGGCGATAGGACCCGCTTCGCCCGAACCGGCGTGCCTCCGGCCCTCTCCTCCCGAGTATGAATTGACTTGCCGGATATTCGGTGATATATCTGCCATCTTATATTTGAGCAACGATTTGAACGGATCGTCATCAAGCGCAAGGACCGGGGCCTCGCTCGAGGCTTCCGTTGATCGTCCCATCCCCAAGCATTCCTCATAAGGACAATCCCATGCCTTCTCGCCGTCATTTCCTCAAGGTCGGTGGCCTTTCGCTTTCGCTGGCGGGTTTCGCCGCCCGGGCCTTCCCTCAATCGGCGTCCGCCCCGTCCGCGACAACCGGGTCGTCCGAGACGACCGGGTCGCAGGCCAAGCTCGAAAGCCTGACCGCGGGGGTCAAACCCCTCGGCCCGGAGGATTACGCCGCCCGGGTCGACAGGGCGCGGACGATCATGGCCGATCGCCGGATCGACGGCCTCCTTTTAACCGGCGGCTCCAATCTCGTCTATTTCACGACGGTCCATTGGGGCGTCAGCGAACGGACGTTCGGCGCCGTCCTGACCAGGAACGGGAACCCCGTCTGGGTCTGCCCGGCCTTCGAGCTCGAGCGGGCCAAGGAGCTCATCCCGGCGGGCCAGGAGATCCGCGCCTGGGAAGAGCACGAGAGCCCATACAAGTTCATCGGCGGAATTCTGGACGACCGGGGCGCCAAGACCGGCCGGCTGGGGATCGAGCCCTCGACGGCCTCGTTCGTCTTCTACGGCATCCGCCAAGACGCTCCCGCTCTCGAGCTCGTCGACGGCGCGGTCGTCACGGAAGGCTGCCGAGGCATCAAGACGGCCAAGGAGATCGCGTTCCTGGACCTGGCCAACAAGATCACGAAGCTGGCTTATAGCGAGGGCTTCAAGGCGATTAAAGAAGGCTTGAGCCAGCGCGAGCTGGCCTCGGCCATTTCCGCCGCGCACCAGAAGCTCGGGGCGAGCGGCGGCGGCGGCCCGCAGTTCGGGCCCGGCACCGCCTTCCCGCACGGCACGCGCGTCCCTCGGGCGCTCCAGCCGGGCGACATCATCATGGTCGACGGCGGCTGCAGCGTGGAAGGCTATGCTTCCGACGTGACCCGGTCGATCATTTTTGGAAGAGCGACCGACAAGCAGCGGAAGGTCTGGGACATCGTCAAGAAGGCCCAGGACGCCGCGCTCAAGGCCGCCCGTCCCGGCGCGGCCTGCGAGTCGGTGGACGCCGCCGCCCGCAAGGTGATCGAAGACGCGGGCTTCGGCCCCGGCTATAAGTACTTCGCCCACCGCCTCGGCCACGGCATCGGCCTCGACGGCCACGAGTATCCCTATCTCGTCAAGGGCAATGCCCTCAAGATGCAGCCGGGCATGACCTTCAGCAACGAGCCGGGCGTCTATATCTACGGCGAGTTCGGGATCCGGACCGAGGACTGCATGGTCGTGACCGAGACCGGCGCGCGGCTGCTGGGCGGCCTGCCCGCCGTCTCGATCGACAAGCCGTTTTAAGGGGTTCGGCGTCCCGGGCGGCGCCCGGGAGCCGTCGTCCATCATTCCCAAGAGGAGTTCTGAAAATGAGCAAGCGCAAGATCCTGTTGCTGCTCGCGGCGACGGTCCTCGTCGCCGGAGCGGTGCTGGCCCAGTACACGCCCTGGATGTACTGGACCTTCCTGCCCAAGGACCAGATCGACAAGATCGTGGGCGAAGCGTCGGGCGAGAGCGCCCTGGCGACGATCATCGACATCAACGGCTACAACCGCGACCGGCTCTCCGAGGAGTACGCCGGGCCGTTCGTCGAGACGCAGGTCGTCCTGAAAAAGCTGAAACAGTACGGCATCCAGGCCGAGCTGGTGAAATACCCCGGCGGCGAAATCTGGGACGGCGTCAAGGGTGAGCTCTGGGAAGTGAAGCCCAGGCTCCAGAAACTGGCCTCGGCCCAGGACAACCCCCCGATGCTTGCCTCCGGCAGCCAGCCGACCGACGTCACGGCCGAGCTGGTCTGGGTCGGGCGCGGCACGCCGGCCGAGATCGACGCGGCCAAGGTCGAGGGCAAGATCGTCGTGACCGAGGGCTCGATCGGTTCGGTCCACAATATCGCCTGCAATCAGAAGGGCGCCCTGGGCGTCTTGGGTATCAGCCAGTCGCGGCCCTATCTCGACAACCTCCAGATGCCCTGGGCAAGCGTCGGCGGGATGCGCGGCGGCCAACGGGGAGGTCAGCCCGGCGCCCCGCCGGCGGGCGGCCAGCGCGGCGACGTCGTCGCGGGCGGCCCCCCTCCGGCCGCGCAGGCTCCGCCGTCGCAGACGCCGGCCCCGGCGGCGCCCAAGCCGAAGTTCGGCTTCCAGGTGCCGGTCCGTGAGGGCGACTTCCTGAAGCAGCGGCTGTTGGCCAACGAGAAGATCACGGTCCACGCCATCGTCGACTCCAAGCAGGAGAAATACAACAACGAGGACATCGTGGCCGTGATCCCGGGCATCGACCCGAAGGCCGGCGAAATCATCTTCTCGGCCCACCTCTTCGAGGGAATCACCAAGTTCGGGGCCAACGACAACACGTCGGGCAGCGCCACGATCCTCGAAGTCGCCCGGCTCTTGAACGCGATGTTCCAGGACGGCCGCCTGCCCAAGCCGAAGCGGACCCTCCGCTTCCTGTGGGGCCCCGAGATCAGCGGCACCGGGATGTGGGTCAAGGCCAACAAGGCGATCATGGACCGCACGCTCTGCAACATCAACATGGACATGGTCGGCGAGTGGCTGAGCAAGAACCAGGGCTTCATGTGCCTCATGCGGACGACGTTCGGCAACGCCCACTACATCAACGATGTCATGGAGAACTACTACCGCTACGTGGGCGAGGGCAACCGCGAGCGGATCCAGCTCCGGAGCGACGCCTACAAGGTTCCGGTCCGGATCGTAGCCCCGTTCGGGGCCGACGAGCCGTTCTGGTATTCGATCGAGACCCACTACGGCGCCTCCGACCACGAGGTTTTCAACGACTGGGGCGTCCGCGTGCCCGGGGTCATGATGATCGTCTGGCCGGACCGCTGGTATCACACCTCGGAAGATCTGCCCAACAAATCCGATGCGACCGAGATGAAGCGGGCCGCGGCCATCGGCGCGGCGGCGGCGTACACGATCGCCTCGGCCGACGACAACATGGCCGTCAAGATCGCGGGCGAGATCGCGGGCAACGCCGCCCGCCGGCTCGGCCACTTCCTCAACGTGGGCCTCGAGACGCTGAACAAGGCGGACGAGACGGCCCTTCTCGACGCGCTCAAGGAGGCCCGGGGCTACATCGAGGGCGGCGTCCTCAACGAGAAGGACACGCTCGACAGCGTCCTCCAGCTCGCGACGGACAAGGCCGCGGTCGGGGCCTACGTCGCCCAGATGAAGAAGTCGGTCGACGCCGTCGGCGCAGCCCATCTCGGCACGCTCCAGGCCCATGTGGAGGCCATGGCCCGCAAGCTCGGGACGAAGCCCGTCAAGATCGATTTCACGGACGATGAGAAGAAGGCCATGAAAATCATCCCGCGGACTACGGACAAGGTCAGGGCCGAGGGCTACCAGGGCTACCAGAAGTACATCCAGGGGGTCGCGGCGGCCGATCGGGGGAAATACCCCTACCAGGGCGAGCTGTTCACGGAGGCCGAGCTCCAGCTCCTGATCAACGGACGGCACAACGTGCTCGAGCTCAAGGCCCTGCTCGATGCCCAGTCGCAACGGAAATCCACCGTCAGGGGGATTATGAACTATCTTCAGGTCCTGAAGCTGGCGGGCCTGGTCGAGTTCTAAAGGGAATTTTCTTCCGAAGACCCGTCCTCCCTTGCGGGAGAGTGGGCCTTTTTTTATCAGGGGATCCGGAGAAGCGCCTTCCCCATGGGTGACAGTAACCTGATTTCCTAATTCGTTGATTCGTGGTAATTCGGAAATCAGGTTACTGTCACTAATTATTATTTAGATGATGTCGAAGGGCGCCGCCATTCGGCGGCCAGGCCCGATCGGCCGTAACGCGTTCTATTCCCACAAATTGACAGGCAGAGCCATTTCTGCGATCATACCGCCCCCATGATGAACATCCGGAATTTCTCCATCATCGCCCACGTGGACCACGGCAAGTCCACGCTGGCCGACCGCTTCCTGGAGATGACCGGCGCCCTGTCCTCGCGCGAAATGCGGGCCCAGTCGCTCGACACGATGGACCTCGAGCGCGAGCGCGGGATCACCATCAAGGCCCAGACCGCGCGTCTGAATTACAAGAGCGCCTCGGGCAAGGATTATGTCCTCAACCTCATCGACACGCCCGGCCACGTCGATTTTTCCTACGAAGTGTCCCGGAGCCTGGCCGCCTGCGACGGCGCGGTCCTGGTCATCGACGCCTCGCAGGGGGTCGAGGCCCAGACCCTGGCCAACACGTACCTTGCCGTCCAGAACGATCTCGTCCTCGTCCCGGTCATCAACAAGATCGACCTTCCCCAGGCGGTGCCCGAGGATGCTCTCGACCAGATGGAGCGCATCATCGGGCTCAAGCGCGAGGACGCCCTATTGGTCAGCGCCAAGACCGGCCTCAACGTCGGGGCCGTCCTCGAGGCCGTGATCGCCCGCATCCCGCCGCCGAAAGGCGACCCGGACGCCCCGCTCAAGGCCCTCCTCTTCGATTCCTGGTATGACACGTTCCGGGGCGTCGTGGTCCTCATCCGGGTCTTCGACGGCGAGATCCGCACGGGCGACAAGATCGAGTTCATGGGGATGCAGGCCGTCTACGACGTGGAGGAGCTCGGCTGGCTCACGCCCAAGCCGGTCAAGGCCGAACGGCTCGGCGCGGGCGAAGTCGGGTACCTCATCGCCGGCATCAAGAAGCTCAGCGACGCCCGGATCGGCGACACGATCACCCATCGGCACCGCCCGACGGAGAAGCCATTGCCCGGGTTCAAGGAGGCCAAGCCCATGGTCTTCTGCGGGATGTTCCCAGCGGGCGACAGCCGCATCGACGACCTGCGCGACGCGCTGGAAAAGCTGCGCCTGAACGACGCCTCGTTCAGCTATGACCCCGAAAACTCGCCCGCCCTGGGCATGGGCTTCCGCTGCGGCTTCCTCGGCCTGCTCCACCGCGAGATCATCCAGGAGCGCCTCGAGCGCGAGTTCGGCCTCAGCCTGATCACGACCGCGCCGAGCGTCAGCTACCGGATCGTGGGCCGGGACGGGGAGACGCGCGAGGTCCGCAATCCGTCCCAGCTCCCGCCCCTCCACGACATCCAGGTGATCGAGGAGCCGGTGATCGAAGCCATCATCCTGACCCCGGACAAGTACCTCGGCCCGATCTTGGGCCTGCTTGAGAACCGGCGCGGCACGCAAAAGAAGATGGAGTATGTCGGCGCTCAGCGCGTCCTACTGACCTATCTTCTGCCCTTGAACGAGGTCGTCTTCGACTTCTACAACCAGCTCAAGTCGCTGACCCAGGGCTACGCCTCGATGGACTACGAGCTGGCCGGCTACCGGGCGGCCGCCCTGGTCAAGCTCGACATCCTGATCAACGGCGAAGAAGTCGACGCCCTGTCGCTCGTCGTCCACGAGGACAAGGCCTACACGTTCGGCCGGGCCCTGGTCGAGAAGATGCGCAAGGCCATCCCCCGCCAGCAGTACGAGGTCGCCCTCCAGGCCGCGATCGGCAAACGGGTGATCGCCCGGGAGACGATCAAGGCCTTCCGCAAGGACGTCCTGGCCAAGCTCTACGGCGGCGACTACACCCGCAAGATGAAGGTCCTCGAAAAGCAGAAGGCCGGCAAGAAGCGCATGCGGCGGGTCGGCCGGGTGGAGATTCCCCAGGAGGCGTTCCTGGCGATCCTGGACATCAAGGAGTAAAATCGAGGGGATCCCCATGCTTCCAACCATCGAGTGGCGCGGCGACCGGGTGGTCATGATCGACCAGCGCCGGCTTCCCGGCGAGGAGATCTACGTCGAATGCCGGGACGCCGAAAGCGTCGCCCGGGCGATCGAGACCATGATCATCCGCGGCGCCCCGGCCATCGGGGTCGCCGCGGCCTACGGCCTCGCCCTCGGATTCTTGATGGTCCCGGACCGCGGGCGGGCCGCCGCGGAATTCGCCGCGGTGAGCGACCGCCTCCGCCGGACGCGTCCCACGGCTCGGAACCTGTTCTGGGCCCTCGAGCGGATGAAAGCCGTTTTCGAGTCCCACCAGGGCCTGCCTCTGGCCGAGCTTCAATCCCGCCTCGTCCGGGAAGCGCAGGACATCGAGCGCGAGGACGCGGACATCTGCGAGCGCATCGGCCGCAACGGGGCCGCCCTCATCAAGGACGGCGATTCGGTCCTGACCCACTGCAATGCCGGCGGCCTGGCCACGGCCGCTTATGGGACCGCGGTCGGGATCATCCGGGCCGCCTTCGAACGGGGGACGAAGTTCCGGGTGTTCGCCGACGAGACCCGGCCTTTCCTCCAGGGCGCCCGGCTCACGGCCTGGGAGCTCGAGAAGCTGGGCGTGCCCTACGCCGTCATCACCGACAACATGGCCGGCTGGTTGATGCACAAAGGCGAAATCAGCCTGGCCGTCGTCGGCGCCGACCGGATCGCCCGCAACGGCGACGTGGCCAACAAGATCGGGACGTATTCGGCTGCCGTCCTGGCCAAGGAGAACGGTCTGCCGTTCTATGTCGCCGCGCCCCTCTCCACGTTCGACTTCTCGCTCGCGGACGGCGGCGGAATTCCCATCGAGGAGCGCCCGGCCGCGGAGGTCCGCGAGATCGCCGGCCGCCTCATCACCCCGGCCGGGGCGAAGGTCCGCAACCCGGCCTTCGACGTCACGCCCGCCCGCTACATCACCGCGATCATCACCGAGAAGGGCATCGCCCGGCCGCCCTACGAGGCGAGCCTGGGCGCGCTCCGATGACGCCGAAGCTCCTGCTGGCCATCGAGTCCTCGTGCGACGAGACGGCGGCCGCCGTCCTCGGCGACGATCTCTCTGTCCGAAGCAACATCGTCCTCTCCCAGGACGAGATCCACGCGCCTTACGGCGGCGTCGTTCCCGAGCTCGCCTCGCGCCAGCACATCCGCTCGATCGCCCCGGTCGTCAGGGAGAGCCTGGCGGCGGCCGGCGTCGGCCTGGACGAGATCGACCGGTTCGCCGTGACCCAAGGGCCGGGCCTCATCGGCTCGCTCCTCGTCGGCCTCTCGTTCGCCAAGGGCCTGGCCTATTACTATGCCAAGCCGCTTATCGGGATCGACCATGTCCAGGCCCATATCGAGGCCGTCGCGCTCGAGCGGGCGCGCATCGAATATCCCGCCCTGGCCCTCATCGTCTCGGGCGGCCATACCTCGCTCTACCTCCTGAAGGAAAAACTCAGCTACGCCCTCGCCGGCCGGACGCGCGACGACGCGGCCGGCGAAGCCCTGGACAAGATCGCCAAGTTCCTCGGCCTCGGCTACCCCGGCGGTCCGGTGATCCAGCGCCTCGGCGAGGCCGGCGATCCGTCGCGGTTCGAGTTCGCCCTTCCCCGGATGAGCGACCGCAGCCTCGATTTCAGCTTCAGCGGGCTGAAGACGGCGGCCCTTCGGATCATCCGCGAGAACGGCGTGACGAAAGAGGCCGCGAACTTGGCCGACTTCCTGGCGAGCTTCGAGAGCGCGGTCGTCCGGGCGCTGCTGGGGAACTTCTTCCGGGGAGCGGACGAGCTCGATCCGAAGACGCTCATCCTGTGCGGGGGAGTGGCCCGCAACAAGCGGCTGCGCATGGAGTTCGAGCGGCGGGCCCGGGCCGCCGGCCTGTCGGCGCTCGTCCCGTCGCCGAAGCTGTGCACCGACAACGCGGCCATGGTCGGGGCGCTGGCCTGGGCCCGGATCGGGGCCGGGTCCGGCTCCGGAACGGACGCCGGACCGGTCCTCGATCTCGACGCCTACCCGCGCCTATAGTAGGGGACACCTAATCAATCGGAGACACAATACCTATTTCCCTATTTTCCCGGAGCGGACTTTAATTGGGAATCAGGTATTGTGTCTCGGAATTGCCCGTGGGGTGAGTGTCCCCATTTTATCTCGGATGGTGGGTGTCCCCAATTCAACGGAGGGGGATGACCTGCAACAGGAACGGGTCGACCTTCAGGCTTTCTCCGGACAGTTTCTTGAAATCGATCACGACTTCGTAGATGAAAAGATCCCTCAGAGGAAACGTGGCGGCCGGTGCGAAGACGATCTCCTTCT
The DNA here is from genome assembly GCA_003141555.1 of Candidatus Aminicenantota bacterium. GTDB lineage: Bacteria > Acidobacteriota > Aminicenantia > Aminicenantales > UBA4085 > FEN-413. The sequence continues at coordinate 35,058 of PLMN01000023.1, read as the reverse complement.
TTTCGTGATCCGTCCGGCCCTTGAAGAGGGGCAGGTCGAATTGCCTCAGGACGACGTCGTGCGTCCCGGCCGTCGAGCCGAAGACGAGCTTGACGGACGGCAGCTTATGCCGCGCGGCGAAGAAAATCCTGTATTCTCGGTCGGCATGGAGATAGAGCTCGCCCTGGTTTTTCGCCACGACGTCCCCTCCCATCGGGAAGAGGTAGAACCCGAGCTTCTGCTGGTCGGCGAATGTCAGAGGGACGGAGGGATAGAGCACGGGCCGCGGGGAATAGACCCAGAGGACGAACGCGACGGCCAGGAGGGCGCAGACCGCCGCGGTCCGGGCCCTCGGCCCCGCGGCCGGTCCCGTCCTGCGCCCGAAGACCGCATAGAGGACCCCGAACAGGACCAGCCCTGCGATCCCGACGTAGTTCGGCAGGTAGCCGCGGTTGTCGATCTTGACGAAGGACGGCAGGAGGGAGGGTAGAAAGGTCTTGAGGCTGCTCAGCCAGAGGAAAAGCTCGCCCGGGCGCTGGGTGAACTCGTGGGTCGTGGGTTGATAGAGGGCCGACGGCCGGGCGAGAAGGAGGACGGTGACGGCGGCCGTCGCCGCCGCGGCCAGCCGGGCCAGCGCAGCGAAGATCCGGTTGCGGTTCGCGGCCAGGAAATGGCCGACGAGGATCGCCCCGATCCAGGAGATCGGGGCCAGCACGCGGCCCTGGGGGCAATAGCCCTGGCGATGGGTGAAGAAGGCGTAATTGAGAAGGAAGGGCAGGGCGATAAGGACAAGCCCGGCCAGCTCCTTCTTCGACCGGCGGAAGGCCTCCACCGCTCCGGCGAACATCAGGATATAGAACGGCGCGTAGAGGAGCAGGCCGTCCCGCTGGTCGAGGAAATAATCGAACAGCGTGTCCGTCCGCGCCCAGAGGGGATAGGCCAGCCAAGCGGCCTTGAGGGCCTGCGAGCGCTCTGGGGAGACGATCCCCTCGTAGATTGCGAACGGGGAGAACGTCCCGTAGAGTGTGTAGACGAAGTAATAGAACAGGGCCGTCCCCAGCACGGGAAACACCAGAAACAGCAGGATCCGGGAGCGGGGCCGCTGGTGTTTCCAGAGATAATAAAGCGCCACGAGGACGAGAGGTCCGAGGATGAAGTTGTACTTCAGGCCGAACCAGGGGAACGTCCCCAGGAGAAACCCCATTAACAGGAGCGATGGTCCAGACAGGGCGTGCCCGGAGACGACCTTCCGGTAGATGTAGACGGAGAAGAGGGCGATGGGGATTTCGGGGTAGAGATGGAGGGCATAGAAGAGGACGGGTGAGCTGAAGGAATAGAACAGCCACAATCCTACGGCCAGTCCTTCCCGCTTCCAGAAGTCCCTGGCGAGGAGATAGATCTGCAGGCCGAGCAGGACGGCCCAGATCGCCAGGCTCCCCTTGAGGATGAAGGTCAGCGCCTTGCCCGCGAAGAGCTGGCTGAGCCAATACCAGGGTAGCATGAGGACGGAGATGCCGGGCAGGTTGATCGGGAAGATGTAGTCCTTCCCCTTCTTGCCGTACTGGGCGTAGACGCCCAGCCTCAGGCGGGGGTTGTCGGCCTTGTCGTAGAAGTGGAAATAGTCCTGGTTCGCGTAGTTGTTCGCCAGGTTGATGTCCCGATCGTAGAGAAGGCTGTGCGTGGTCAGGAGATAGTTCGGCTCGTCCCCCGAAAAAGTGACCCCTTCCCGGACGAGGAGGAAGGCGCAGGCGTTGTAGACGAGGAATGCCGCGAGGAAAAGGACGAGCAGGCGGCGCCGGAGCGTCAGCCCGTCCCACCGAACGCGCAGGGTCCGGAGCGTCCCGTGGTCGGCGGTCTTAAGGAGGGGGAGGAGATCCCGGACCTTGAGGTAGAGGACGGCGGCCGCGACGAACACGCCGAGGAGGCCCAGCCGGGTCCGCAGGTCGTCCCGCGCCAAGTAGTTCGCGTTCAGGGACGGCGAGAGGACGAGGAACAGGAGCGGAACCGAAGCCGCGACGTTGCGCCCCAACCGTTCCTCGAAACCGGCCCCAAAGGCCTTGGCTTCGCGGGCGGCCAGGCGCGGCACTCCCGTCCTGAGGATGAGGAAGACGCCTGCGGCCAGGCCCAGGAACAGGGCGAGGTTCGCTCCTCCGAGCTTGAGGCCGTAGCTAAGGACCGTGGCCGTTCCCGATTGGAGAAAAAGCAGGACATAGCAGGCCAGCCCGAGGGCCTCGACGAGAAAGAGAAGGTCCAGGGACCATGGAGGCCGGGGTTTCATCGTTTGAGGTATAGTCGAGATATCCGAGTCTGTCAAGGATACTGAAAATATGTTATAAAACGGCCGTGGACCCCATCCCCGCCCGCTCCAAGAAGGTCGTCGTCGTCATGCCGGCCTACAACGCCGAGAAGACGCTCGAACGGACCCTGGACGATATCCCCCGCGGCTGGGTGGATGAGATCATCCTGGTCGATGACGCGAGCCGCGACGGCACGGTCGCCCTGGCGAAGCGGCTGGGCCTGCGCGTGTTCGTCCATTCCGAGAACCGGGGCTACGGCGGGAACCAGAAGACCTGCTACGCCGAAGCCCTGAAGCTCGGGGCGGACATCGTGGTCATGGTCCATCCCGACCATCAATATGACCCCACGGTCATCCCCCATCTGGTCGCCCCCCTCCTCGAGGGAGCATGCGACGCGGTCTTCGGATCGCGGATGCTCGGTGGGCGGCCCCTCGAAGGAGGGATGCCCAAATGGAAGTACCTGGCCAATATCTATCTCACCGCGGTCGAAAACGCCACTTTCTACATGTACCTCACGGAGTACCATTCGGGCCTGCGGGCCTATTCCCGCCGCTACCTCGAAACCGTGAATTTTCCGGCTAATTCCGACGACTTCGTCTTCGATTCGGAGATCATCGCCCAGGGCGTCCTCCACGACATGCGCATCCGCGAAATCCCGATCGATACCCGCTATTTCGCCGAGGCGTCGCAGATCGGGCCGGGGCGGAGCATCGTCTACGGGCTATCCATCCTCTTGATGCTGGTGAAATTCAAGCTCCACAAGCTGGGCTGGATGAAGTTCGCGATGCTCAACGAACCGGCAGGAAAGCCAGCGCGTAAGGATTGACCGAGGTCCGGACCTCGGAGCGCTTGTCCAGGCGGACCGTCACCCGGTAGAGATTCAATCCCCTCCATCGATAGGCGGGCGGCGCGTCGAGGTCCGCCGTCCGGATCTCGCGGGCCGTGGTCTCGTCGATTCCCGGCGCGTCGAAAAACCCCAGCTTGAGCTCATAGTCCCCCTGAAGGGACCCGTAGCGGACGCGGAGCCGGGCCATCGGCTTCCGGGCCGCGAAATAAAAATGATAATCGCGGTCGTCCTCGAGGAGGGCGAAGCCGCCGGATTTGTCTAGATGGGCCACGCGGGATAGGGAATAGAAAGCGATCGTCTCGCCGCTCGGGAGGACTGCTTTCTGGGGCGAGACGAGGATCGTCCGCGGGAAATAAACGAAGCCGGCGAAGAAGATCGCCAGGCCGACGCTGGCAATCGCCAGGTGATGGGCGAACCTCAGCGGGAATCCGCGGCGGCGAAAGAGGAGATAGGCAACCATGAAAAGCGCCAGGAGGACGGGCCAGACGTAGTTCGGCGTCCAGCGCGCATTCTCGACCTTGATAAAAGAGGGAAGGAGCGAGGGAAGATAGAAATGGAGGTTGCTGAGGGTGTAGAAAAGCGCCCCGCCACGCTCGGTCGTGCCCATCGTCGTTTCCTGATAAAGGGCCAAGGGGTTCAGGCAGAGGAGGCCGACGAACGCCAGGCTGACACCGACGGCGAAGCTCTTCAAATAAACGAAAAGCTTCCCGGCATCGGCTGCGAGAAAATAGCCGAGGAAGATCACCAAGCTCCAGATCACGGCGACGAGCGGCCGGGCCTGGGGCGAATATCCCGCCCGCTGGGTGAGGAAAGCCGAGACCAGAACGTAGGGGGCGGCGATGAAGAGGAGCAGGCCGGCGCCGCGCCGGCGGCGGCGGAACATCTCGATCGCGCCGAGAAAGGAAAAGAAATAGATCGGGGCATAGAGCAGCAGCCCGTCCCGTTGGTCGAGGAAATAGCCGACGAGCGTCTCGAGCCGGAAGCGGAAGGGGATCCCGGTCAGGAGCTCCTTGGCCCAGCTGACCGTCTGTTTCGCGTCCATGGCCCCCTGCCAGGATACGGCCGTGGGGTTGAGCGATCCGTAGAGCGAGTATTGGAAGGCGAAATAGACGGCGAAGTTGAGCAGGGGGACGGCCAGGAACCAGGCCAGGCCGCGGCGGCTTTCCCGGTTCCTGATCAGGACCCAGAAGGCGTAGAGGAAGAGCGGCCCGAGGATGAAGAAGTACTTGAGGGCGTGGAACCAGATGAACGAGGACATGAGGAAGCCGCAGAGAAGGAGCCGGCCCCGGGAGAGCGGCGCTCCGAAACGGAGGAGGCGGAACGCGGTGAAGACGGAGAGGGCGACCACGAGCTCGGGATAGATGTGGATCGAGAAGAAAAAGACGGGCGAGGTGAAGCTCGCGAGCGCCCAGAGCACCAGGGCGAGGGATTCCCGGCCCCACTCCCGGCGGGCATACAGGAAGACCTGGAGGCCGAACAGGGCCCCGATCAGGCTCATCCCGAAGCGGAGGACCACGGCGAGGCCGGCCCGGCCGAAAAGCGAGCCCAGAGCATAGAAGGGCAGCATCAGGATCGCGATGCCCGGCGAATGGAAGGAATACTGGCTTCCCGGCGTCCGGCCGGGCAGGGCATGGGATTCGATGGTCGCCCGCTCCGGCATGTAGCGGGCGTAGTCCCTGGCGGCGTAGTTGTTGGCCAGGTCGAAGTCGCCGTCGTGCAGCAGGCTGTGGGTGATCAGGAGATAGTGGGGCTCGTCTCCCGAAAACGTGATCCCCTTGGACAGGATGATGACGGATCCGAGGTTGTAGGCGAGGAGAGAGACCAGGACGAGGATCGCCATCCGCCGCCGGACGGGCAGGCCATGGAAACGGCGGAGCCGGACGAGCCAGGGCGGAGTCGCCATTGTCGCGCTTGAAGCGCCTGCAGCTCCGCCCTGCGGGGCCGCAATGGTCGCGCCTACGGCGCATGCGGCTCCGCCCTGCGCGGGAGCCTCCTTGAGGACCCGGGCGGCCTGGACCGCCTTCAGATAGAGGATCGCGAAGACGACTGCCGCCAGGAGCAACCCCAGGCGCGTTTCCAGGTCGTCCGACGTCAGGTAGCGGCGAAGGGCGAGCGGCGTCAGGAAAAAGAAGAGAACGGGAAGATACGTCCAGAAATCCGCGGCCAGGGCGTCCTTGTAGGGAATCCGGAGCGTCTTGCCCGCGATCTCCGAAAACAGAGCCCAGGCCCCCGCCAGAATCACGTAGAAAAGGAGGGCCGAAAGGGCCAAAGCCCCCGGCTCGATGCGGTTGACGTGGGCCGGGAACATGAATCCCGGCACGTGGCTCCTGAACTGAAAGAAGAACGCGGTGGCGAGGGCCAGGACGATGAAGACGGCCTGCCGTGCGGCCCTCGGGACTCTGGGCATGCCCAAGACTATTAGTCCAGATTTCCGGCCGTGTCAAGAAGAGCGGCGGGCCGACGCCGGCGGGAACGGCAAGCCGGAAACTTTAGCCGGCCGCTGACGTATTTATTAGGTGGGAGCCGGCCTGCGCGGTTTTTTTCCGGCCGGGATTCTGGTACACTGACGGTTTATCGCAGCCGATTGACCTCCAGGAGGAGCGACGTGAGCATGAAACGCATCGTGATCTTGATTCTAACCCTGGCGGCCCTGGCCCCGCGGCCCGCGTCCGCCCAGGACCAGCAGGTCCTGAACCTCGGCCTCGAGGACTGCATCGCCAAGGCCCTCAGGAACAACCTGGCCGTGGCGGTTGAAAAGCTCAACCCAGATCTCGCGGACATCCAAATAACCAAGGCCCGCGAGCCTTTCTTGCCCCGGCTCGACGTCACCTACGGCGCCAACCGGACGGCGAACCCGTCCTACTGGTTCCTCCAGGGGTCGGGCACGACCGTCAGCAACCTGTCGAGCTACGGCGTGGCGATCGCCGAAACCGTGCCGACGGGCGGGAATCTCTCGGTTTCGCTCCAGAACTATCGCTCGGAGACGAACGAGGCCTTCCAGCTGATCAACCCGCGCTACGGCAGCACCCTCCAGTTCAGCCTGTCCCAGCCTCTGCTCAAGAACTTCGGCCCGACGGTCACCCGCCGCGCGATTGCCGAGGCGGAGAACAGCCTCAGCGTCGCCCAGCTCCAGTTCCGGAATACGATGCAGGAGACCGTCTACCTCGTCCAGCAAACGTATTGGAACTACTTCTTCGCGGTCGAGAACACCAAGGTCAAGCGCCAGTCGCTCCAGTTGGCCCGGGAGCTCCTCGACAAGAACAAGAAGGAGGTCGAATTCGGGCAGATCGCCGCGATCGACGTCCTGACGGCCGAATCGACCGTCGCCCAGCGCGAGGCCGACCTCATCGAGGCCGAGGGCCTGATCCGCCGAAGCGAGGAGGTCCTCAAGTCGGTCATCAACCTGGCCGCCGAGGGCGACGCCCGGAAGATGAAGGTCCTGCCCTCGGACAAGCTGGCCTACGCCGAAAACCGGGTGACGCTCGACGAGGCCCTGAAGGAGGCCATGGAGCGCCGCCCCGATCTCCAGATCCTGAAGAAGGGGCAGGAGATCAAGGCGCTCAACGTCAGCGTGGCCCGGAATCAGACGCTGCCCTCGCTCGACCTGCAGCTCACCTATTTCAGCCCGGGCATCTCGGGCGATCTCCTGATCTATCAGAACAACGATTACTTCTCGGGCGTCGTCATCGGCACGCAGAAGAGCGGCCCGTCGGCAGCCTTGGGCGACGCCTTCAAGCTCCTCTACAACAACTGGAACATCGGCCTCACCTTGTCGGTCCCCCTGAGCACCCTGCTGACCAAGGCGGACTTGACTTACGCCAAGCTGGACCTCAGCCAGAGCCAGGTCCGGATCAAGAACCAGGAGCAGCAAATCGAGCTCGAGGTGAGCGACACGCTCCGGACGATCGAGACCGATTCCAAGCGCGTCGGGGCCCTGCGGGTCTCGCGGGAGCTGGCCGAAAAGACGCTCGAGGGCGAGGAGAAGAAGCTGAAGGTCGGCCTGTCGACGAACTATTTCGTCCTCGATTTCCAGGAGAAGCTGGCCAACGCCCGATCGGCGGAGCTCCGCGCCCAAATCGATTACATTCTCGCCGTCGCGAGCCTCGAAAAGGCCATGGGCGTCAACCTCGAGACGCGGGGCTTCAAGATCGCGCAGTAGGCCGAAAAAGGGGACACAGAACACGAATTCGCCTTCAACATAAGAAAAGCGGGGTTCTGTGTCCCCATTTTCGGCTACGCTTCGTCCGGGAAGACACCTCCGTCCATTGACAGCCCGGCCGGGGCTCCGATATATTCCCTGTTGAGCAAGCATCCCCGGGTTCACATCCCCGGGAAGGAGGCTCGATGCCCCGAAAACTCAAAAGTCCTTATCTGCCGTTCGGTGATCAGCAGACCGCGCCCTGGTATGGCAAGGACATCCTGTCGGTCAAGCCCTTCACCCGGGCCGACCTGGATTACATCTTCGGCGTCGCCCATGACATGCGGATCATGGTCGAGCGGATCGGCACGTTCGACCTGCTCAAGGGCAAGATCCTGGCGAACCTGTTCTATGAGCCCTCGACGCGGACATCGTCCTCATTCATGGCCGCCATGCAGCGGCTCGGCGGGGCGGTCATCCCCATCAGCGAAGTCAAGTATTCCTCGGTGGCCAAGGGCGAGAGCCTGCCCGACACCGTCCGGACGCTGGCCTGTTACGTGGACGTGATCGTCATCCGCCACCCCGAGGTCGGCTCGGCGGCCCTCGCGGCCAAATACGCGGGCAAGCCGGTCATCAACGCCGGAGACGGCGCCGGCGAGCACCCGACCCAGGCCCTCCTCGACTGCTTCACCATCCGCGAGGAGATGGGACGGCTCGACAACCTCCACGTGACCATGCTCGGCGACCTGAAATACGGACGGACGGTCCATTCCCTCGCCCGCCTGCTCACCCGGTTCAACGGGATCACCTTGAGCTACGTTTCGCCCGAATCCCTGCGCATGCCCCATGAGGTCATGGACGAGGTGGCCGAGAAGGGCCTGCCCCAGGCCGAGCACACGACCCTCGATAAGGTCCTGCCCGCGACCGACGTCCTCTACGTGACCCGCGTCCAGCGTGAGCGGTTCGAGGATCCGCTTCTGTACGACAAGGTGCGCGACGCCTACATCATCACCCCCGACGTGCTGGCCGGGGCCAAGAAGGAGATGATCGTCATGCATCCCCTGCCGCGCGTCACCGAGATCAGCATGGCCTGCGACGAGGACCCGCGGGCGGCCTATTTTCGCCAGATGGAGTACGGCCTCTTCGTCCGAATGGCCCTGCTGGCCATGGTCCTGGGGAAAGCATAGCCCGACGGGGGCCCCGGCATGAAGATCTCGGCGGTGATCATCACCCGCGACGAGGAGCGGAACATAGCCGCCGCGCTGGAGAGCCTGGCCGGCCTCGCCTCCGAAATCGTCGTCGTCGACAGCCTCAGCACGGACCGGACGGTGAAGATCGCCCGGGAATACACCGACCGCGTCGTCGAGCGCGCCTGGACGAACTACGCCGATCAGAAGAACTTCGCCGACGGCCTGGCCGCCCATCCCTGGATCCTGTCCCTCGACGCGGACGAGCGCCTGTCTCCCGAGCTCCGGGCCGAGCTCTCCGCCCTCCTGCCCGGCGACCCCGACTGCGCCGCCTTCTCCATGCCTCGCCGAGTCTTCTACCTGGGCCGATGGATCCGGCATTCGGGCTGGTATCCCGACCGCAAGGTCCGGCTGTTCCGCAAGGACCGGGCGCGATGGGAAGGGGCCTACGTCCACGAGAAGCTGGGCGTCGCCGGCGAGGTTCGGGCCCTCAAGGGCGACATTCAGCACCTGACGTACCGGAGCATCGCCGAGCACGTGGCCCGCATCAACCAGTTCTCCGACCTCGGCGCGCAGAAGCTTTACGCGGCGAAGAAGAAATGCCGCTGGCCCCACCTGGTCCTCCTGCCGGCGTCGCGGTTCCTGAAATCGTATGTTCTCAAGGGCGGATTCCTCGACGGCTTCCCCGGCCTGGTCATCTCGGCCTTCAACGGCTATGCCATCTTCGTCCGGTATGCCAAGCTCCGCGAGATCTGGAAAAAAGGAGAGCGCATTGAGCCTTTTCCAAATTGACGCCGGCCGGGAGTGGAGGGGCGGCCAGCGGCAGGCGCTCTTCCTCGCCCGGGAGCTCCGGAAGAGCGGCTGGCCGTTCACCTTCGTCGTCCAGCCCGACAGCCCCCTCCACGAGAAGGCCGCGGCCGAGGGGCTGCCCGTCCTGCCGCTTCGGATCAAGAGAGAGACGGACCTCTTCGCCGCCCTGCGCCTGGCCCGGGCCATGAAGCGTGGGGGGTGCCGCCTGGCCCATTTCCACGACGCCCACTCCGTGGCCGTCGGCGGGCTGGCCTGCGACCGGGCTCGGGTCCCGATCCGGGTGATTTCCCGCCGCGTGGATTTTCCCCTGAAAAGGAACGCGTTGTCGCGGCGCAAATACACCCGGAACGTCGACGGCCTCATCGCCATCTCGGAGGCCGTGAAGGATGTCCTCGTCAAGGGCGGGATCGCCCCGGGCGTGATCGATGTCGTCCCGTCCGGAGTCGATTTTTCGCCCTTCGAAGGAGTGGCCGAGCGCGATTTCCTGCGCCGGGAGTTCGGCTTCGCGGCCGACGATTACCTGGTCGGCATCGTGGCCGCGCTCGAGGACCACAAAGGCCACCGCTACCTCCTTGAGGCCGCCCGCATCCTGAAGGACCGGGCGCCGAAGATCAAGATCGTCATCGTCGGCAAGGGGTCGCTCGAAATGGATCTCGACAAGCAGGCCCGCGACCTTGGGATCTCCAGCCTCGTCTTCTTCCTGGGATTCCGCGACGACGTGCCCCGGATCCTGGCCTCGCTCGATCTCTTCGTCATGTCCTCCCATCTCGAAGGCCTGGGGACCTCGATTCTCGATGCCATGGCCAGTCGCCTGCCCGTGGTCGCGACCCAGGTCGGCGGCATTCCCGAGGTCGTGATCCACGACGAGACCGGCCTCCTCGTCTCGCCCCGGAACCCTGAGGCCCTGGCCGCGGCGATCCTCAAGATCCAGCAGGATCCCGCCTTGGCCCGCCGCCTTGGGGAAAGGGGCTATGAGGTCGTGCACGAGAAGTTCTCGGCCGAGGCCATGGCCCGTCGGATCATCGCCATCTACGAGCGGATCGCCGCCCGAAAGAGGGTGGACCTCCGTGGCTGATCTCCGCGTGCGGGCCTTGCGCTCGCGCGAGGACCTCGAAGGGTGCGTCCGGATCCAGCGCGAGGTCTGGGGCCACGCCGACCTCGACATCACCCCGGTCCATCATTTCCGCATCTCCGTGGAGACCGGGGCCATCCTCCTGGGCGCGTTCGCCGGCCGGACCCTGATCGGCTATGTCTATTCCTTCCCGGCCGTCCTGGACGGGATCCTTTGCCAGCACTCCCATCACCTCGCCGTCCTGCCCGAATTCCGGCGGCGCGGGCTCGGCCTCGCCCTCAAGCGGGCCCAGCGGCGCGAAGCCCTGCGGCGCGGCTATCGGCTCGTGACCTGGACATTCGACCCGATGAAAGCCCCCAACGCCAATCTCAACCTCCATGCCCTCGGCGCCGTCGGACGGAAATATCTCGATGACTTCTACGGCCCGACACCCGCCCTTGTGCTTGCTCCCGGCGTTCCGACCGACCGGCTCCTCGTGGAGTGGAAGATCGCCACGAAGCGCGTCCGGGACCGGATGGCGGGCCTCTGCCCGGAATATAATCCCGCCAGGATGGAAAAGGCCGTGGAGGCGAAGCCCCGGGGGACGTATCCCGCGATCGTTCCGGGCCGGCCCGACCTGCGGCGCACGGAGCCGCGTTTGCTCGTGGAGTTGCCGCCCGATATCCGCGAGCTCGCGGCCGTGCCCGGTCTCGTCGGACGATGGCAGGCCGCGGTCCGGTCGGCGCTCAAGAGTTATTTCCGGGCCGGCTACAGGCTAGATGATTTCATCGCCGGCGAGCGGTCATTCTACGTTCTGATCAAGCAACGGGCTTCTCCGACCGCGGCTTGACTTTCCCGGGGCCATCTTCAAGAATAGGGCCTTCTCGGCCCCCATTGACGCCGCTCCCGAAGTCCGGCCCGTTCCGAGGGGAGGAGAGTCCATTTCAACGGAGGACGATCTCATGACGACATTGACGGAAGAGCGTGACCGCCGGATCAGGAATCTATCCAGCTTGATCGGGAACACCCCGCTCCTGGCCATCGACTTTACGTACCGCGGCGAAAAGCGGGTCCTCTATGCCAAGGCCGAAAACCTGAACATGACGGGCAGCATCAAGGACAGGATGGCCTTCCATATCCTCCGGAAGGGCTACGAGCGGGGCGACCTCGCCTCGGGCGGGCTCATTATCGAGGCGACGAGCGGCAACACCGGGATCGCCTTCTCGGCTATCGGCCGGGCGCTGGGCCATCCCGTCGACATCTTCATGCCCAACTGGATGAGCTCGGAGCGGATCAATCTCATCAAGAGCCTGGGCGCGACCGTCCACCTGGTCAGCCCCGAGGAAGGCGGCTTCCTGGGCAGCATCCGTTTGTCCGAGGAGCTGGCCGCCCGTACGCCGGGGGCGTTCCTCCCCCGCCAGTTCTCCAACGAGAACAATGTCGAGGCCCATTACCTGACGACCGGCTCCGAGATCTGGTGGCAGCTCAACTTCCACGGCCTCAGGCCGGACGCCTTCGTCGCCGGTGTCGGAACGGGCGGAACGATCATGGGGACCGGGCGCTACTTGCGGGAAAAGAACCCCCGGGTCCGGCTCCATCCGCTCGAGCCGTCCAATTCGCCCACAATGTCGACGGGCCACAAGGTCGGCAAGCACCGCATCCAGGGGATTTCGGACGAATTCATCCCGCCGATCATCAAGCTGGATGGCCTCGACCGGATCGTCGCCGTGGACGACGGCGACTCCATCATCATGGCCCAGAAGCTCGCGGCGGAGCTGGGCATCGGCGTCGGCATCTCCTCGGGGGCCAATTTCCTGGGCGCTCTCGAGGTCCAGAACGAGTTGGGCCGCGACGCGGTGGTGGTCACGGTGTTCTCCGACGACAACAAGAAGTACCTCAGCACCGACCTCCTGCGCCAGGAGCCGGTCAAGGAAGGCTTCACGGCTCCGGACGTGACGCTCCTCGGATACGGCGGCTTCAAGCGGGTGTGCGAGACGTGCTGCCGCCCGGAGGAGTGCGGGATCCACGATGGCCCCGGGCCGCTCGAGCGGGTCCCCTTGCCGGATTGCCCGCGTCGGCAGTTCTGCGCCTGAGCGCGAAGCGGGGGCCGTCTGCGGCGAAGGAGCGTTCCATGTCCGGATTATCATCTCCCGACCGGCGCTGGCTCGAGGAAAAATTCGGCCCCCGGGCCAATTTCGACCCGACCGAGCGCATCCTCTACGGCCATGACATCGCGGCCGTGCCGGGCCTCGTCAAGCCCCTGATTACCGGCACGATGCCCGATGCCGTCGTCCAGCCGTCGAGCGAAGCCGAGGTCGCCGCGCTCGTCGCCTGGGCCGCGAAGCGGCGAATCCCGATCGTCCCGCGCGGCCGGGCCACGTCGGGCTACGGCGGCGTCATCCCGACCCGCAACGGCCTCGTCCTCGATTTCTACCGGATGTCCGAGGTCTTGGACGTCGATCCGGCGGCCGCAACCGTGACGGTCGAGCCCGGGATCACCTGGGAGAAGCTCGACAAGGCGCTCGCGGCGAAAGGCCTGACTCTCCGCCTCTATCCCACAAGCTACCCGTCCTCCTCCGTCGGCGGATGGCTGGCCCAGGGCGGGGCGGGCATCGGCTCGTATGAATACGGCTGGTTCGCCGAGAACGTCGTCGGGGCGCGCGTCGTCGCGCCGAAGGGCGGGATCCGGGAGGTTGCCGGAGCGGACCTCGACCTCGTGGCCGACGCCGAAGGCATCACCGGGCTGATCACCCGGGTGACGCTCAAAGTCCGCAAGGCGGAGGAACTCGCGGTCACGGCCTTCGCCTGTCCCGACGCCGGCCGGATGGCCCGGGCCTTCCAGGGCTTCATCGATCAGGGCCTGCCCATCTGGTCGGCCGTCTTCATCAATCCCCGCATGGCCGAGATGAAGAATCAGGCTCCCCTGCGGATGCACCAGGGCCACCCGGCCGAGCGCAAGGTGACGTTGCCGGTCGCGTACATCGGCATCCTGGCTTACGCCCGGAAGGACGACGGAGCCATCCACGCGGCGCTGGGCGGAATGGCCGCCGCCGGCTTAGGTGAGGTTCTGAGCTCCGAGATCGCCGCGCACGAGTGGGAGAACCGGTTCAAGCTGATGATCGTCAAGCGGCTCGGCCCTTCGCTCGTCCCGGCCGAGGTCGTCGTCCCCCTGGACAAGCTGGGCGCCTTCCTGGATGAAGTCGGTCGGAAGGTCTGCCAGCCTATCGTCAAGGAGGGCGTCGTCGTCCGCAAAGGCCGCGATGGGAAGCCCGAAGCCGTCATCCTCGGCTTCATCCCCAGCGACCAGCGCAAGTTCTCCTACAACTTCGTGTTCGGGCTCGTCCTGAGCATCGTCAAGATCGCCGAGAAGCACGGCGGCCGCCCGTACTCCACGGGCGTGTATTTCCAGGGCCGGGCGAAGGAAATCCTGGGCGAGGACAAGGTGGCCCGCCTCCGGGCGGCCCGGAAGGCGTTTGACTCCGCCGGCCTCCTCAACCCCGGCAAGGTGATCGCCAGGCCGCTCATCAGCCGGGCCCTGTCCTTGGGCTCGGTCTTCGAGCCGCTCATCCGGCCGTTCGGGAACGCCATGGCGGTTTCGATCGGCGAACACCCGGGCGCCAAGCCCGTGCGCGGGATTCCGGCCGACGTGGCCTGGTATGCCTATGCCTGCTCCCAGTGCGGCTACTGCGTCGACGAGTGCGACCAGTTCTACGGCCGCGGCTGGGAGAGTCAGTCGCCGCGCGGCAAGTGGTACTGGCTGCGCGAATTCATGGAGGGCCGGGCCGCCTGGGACCAGAAGCAGGTCGACACGTTCCTGGTCTGCACGACCTGCGAGCTGTGCAACATCCGCTGCTCGGCCTCGCTGCCCATCGAGCCGAGCTGGATGAAGCTCCGGGGCAAGCTCGTCGACGAGGACAAGCAAATGACGTTCCCGCCGTTCGAGATGATGGCCGAGGCCACCCGGGCCGAGGGCAACATTTGGGCCGGCTACCGCAAGGACCGGTCGGCCTGGCTGCCCGCGGAGTTCAAAGCCAAGCACGGCCCAGGGACCAAGTCCGGGAACGTCTACTTCGCTGGCTGCACGGTGTCGTACGTGGAAAACGACATCGGCCAGGCGGCCGTCACCCTGCTCGACGCGGCCGGCGTCGACTTCACGACGCTCGGCAACGTCGAAAACTGCTGCGGGACGCCCATGCTCGTCGCGGGCAAATGGGACGTCTTCGCCGAGAACCTGACGAAGAACGTGGCCGCGGTCAAGGCGGCCGGCGCGGACACGGTCATCGCCTCCTGCCCGGCCTGCGACATGATGTGGCGTCATGTCTACCCCGAATGGGCGGCCAAGCTCGGAATCGAGTTCGGCATCACCGCCCGCCACTACAGCGAGCTCGTCGCCGAGAAGATCAAGGACGGCTCGTTCGCCTTCACCCAGGCCGTCCCCGGCCGCGTCACGTGGCACGACTCCTGCCACATCGGGCGCGTCTCGGGCGTCTACGAGCCGCCCCGCGACATGATCAAAGCCATCCCCGGCGTCGAATTCGTCGAGATGTCCCACCACCATGAGGAAGCCCACTGTTGCGGGAGTGTCCTGACCCTCATCAAGGACCCGCTCATCGCCCACGATATCGGAGAGATGCGCCTCGACGAGGCTCAAGCCGTCGGGGCCGATACCGTGCTCGCCCTCTGCCCCTGCTGCGAGTTCCAGCTCCGGGTGACGAAAGAAAAGAAGGGCACGCCGGTCGAAATCCGCGACCTGGCGGCTTTCGCCTGCAAGGGGCTGGGCAAGACGTTCCAGGATCCCAGCCCTGAGGTGTCGCGCCAGTGGAAGGTCTTCGAGGGCATGATCGCCCTCATGACCCCTCAGGGCTTCGCCGACCTGATGGGCACGATGTGGCCCGAGCTCCTCAAGGCCATGCCGTTGGGCATGGGGGCGATGATGAAGGGCATCGGAAAACTGGGGCCGATCGGAGGCGGAATGCTCGCCCTGATGAAGCCCCTGTTCCCGGTCCTTTTTCCGAAGCTCCTGCCCGGGATGATGCCCAAGGTCATGCCGGCGATGCTCGCCCGCGTGGGGGCCATGATCCCTATGCCCGATTACATGAAGGAGCAGATGCCCGAGCTGATGCCCAAGGTCATGGACTCGCTGATGCCCCACATGCTGCCCGACGTCGTGCCGCTCGTCGTGCCGAAGATGATCGCGTATTTGCGGGGGCGATCAGCCCGCTGACCCGCCGTCCGGCCACGGCCGCGCGCTGATCCGTATTGACTTTCACGAATTTCATGCGGCCCGCCCATTTTTCGGCGGCGGCTTCCACGACGGGGCTAATCATCCGGCATGGCCCGCACCACGGGGCCCAAAAGTACACCATGACCGGGAGTTCCGACTTCAGAACCTCGGTCTCGAACGTGGCGTCCGTGATTTCGGTCACATGGTTCATATCAATCATCTCCTTGCCGCAATATGTTTAGAATTCTTACGATCCGATCAAGGTCTTTATGGGGCTGGGCCGTTTTTCGCGTGATGGGCCGGATGAGCCTTGACAGTCCGATCTATAGGTTTATAATGATAATGGATATCATTACAAGGGAGGTTCCGCGAGCGTGCCCAAGAAAAAAGAGGTCCATCCTGAACGAACCCGGATCGGCGACAGAATTGCCCGCTGGACAATCCCGCGGGAGGATATTCTGGATCTCTTGATCCGGACGCAGCAGCATTTGACCGCAAAGGAAATTTATGCCGCCCTCAATCCCCTGAATCCCGATATGGGATTGACGACCATCTACCGGACTCTCGAATTGCTGGACACGTCGGGGCTCATTCGCAAGATTTATACCGGCGACGGACAGGCTCGATTTGAGTACAAGCGGGCCGATCACGCCGATCATCATCATCATCTGATCTGCTCGGTCTGCGGGAAAATCCTGAATTACCGGGATTTTGAAAAGGAAGAGCTGGATCTTGTCCGGAAGACCGAGGAGATCCTCGCCCGGAAGCATGGGTTTCTGATCCGGGACCACAATATCGAGTTCCTCGGGCTCTGCGGGGATTGCCGTTCCGGAGGAAAGCGCTCGACGATCCCCGGCCGATAAAGGCGCCTGCCGAAAGAAAAGGAGACATCATGAGAATTGCCATAGCGACGGACCAGGGTTACGTGTCCTCTCATTTCGGATGCGCCCCTGCGTTCACCATCGTCGAACTGGAGGAAGGTCGGATGCGGGGAACGCTCACCATCCCGAATCCGGGCTGCCAGCACGCATTTTGGGCGGACCTCTTCAGCCGGAACTCGATCAAGCATGTGATCGCCGGAGCTATGGGGGCCAACGCCCAGGCCGTGATCAGGGGCTGCGGCGTAAATGTCATCCTGGGGATCCAGGGCCGCCTTGAAGATGTCGTAAAGTCGTTCTTGGACGGCGCCTTTGCGGCCGACACGAATCCCGGTGCTCTTCCGGGCGCCGGCCGGATTCCGAGGGAATGTTTCTGCCACGAGGCCGATTGAACAGGCTCCGCCGCCGGTCCGCTGACTTCATTTTCTAAGAGATGGAGGCCCTCCGATGAACCCCATGATTTTTCTCGACAATGCGGCGACGACCTTCCCGAAGCCCGAATCGGTCTATACCTTCATGGATGCCTTCTATCGGAGAGCCGGCGTCAATCCGGGGCGCTCCGGCTACGATATGTGCATGGAGGCAGGCCAGCTGCTGGACGACACCCGCAGGCTTCTGACCCGGTTTTTTAATGGGACCGACCCCAATCGACTCTGCTTTACTTACAATGCAACCGACGCTCTCAATCTCATTATCTTCGGGATCCTTACGGAGGGCGACCATGCGGTGACGACCACCCTCGAGCACAACTCGGTGCTTCGCCCCCTCTATCATTTGTCCATGTT
This sequence comes from Candidatus Aminicenantota bacterium, assembly GCA_003141555.1. GTDB lineage: Bacteria > Acidobacteriota > Aminicenantia > Aminicenantales > UBA4085 > FEN-413. The sequence goes on along the minus strand of PLMN01000023.1, from coordinate 17,862 downwards.
CCGCGGCGTCGACGTCGATTATGTCCCTTTCGACGGCCGGGGGTTCGTGGATCCCGCCGAGATCCGGAAGCGGATCCGGCCCCAGACGCGGCTGGTTATCGTCAACCATGCCTCGAACGTGATCGGCACGATTCAGCCGATCCGGGAGATCGGCCGCATCTGCCGGGAGCGAGGGATCGTCTTTGCCGTCGATGCCTCGCAGACGGCGGGCCAGGTGCCCATCGACGTCCAAGCCGATTTCGTGGATGTCCTTGCCTTCACCGGCCACAAATCGCTCCTCGGCCCGACCGGGATCGGAGGGCTTTATGTCAGGGACGGCGTGACGATCCGGCAGACCCGGGCCGGTGGGACGGGCGTCCGCTCGGCCGATAGGCTCCATCTTGAGGAATACCCCTACCGGCTGGAGTATGGGACCCCCAATATCCTGGGAGCGGCCGGCTTGAACGCCGGCGTCACGTGGATCCTCGATAAGGGCATCTCAGCCGTTGCCGGCCACGAAAGGGATCTGGCCGCGCAGCTTCGGGAGGGATTGCGCGAGATCGAGGGGGTCGCGATGTATTGTCAGGATGATCCGGCCGGACATCTTTCGGTCCTCAGCTTCAATATCAACGGAATGGAAGCTGCCGACACCGGGACGATCCTCGACGTGGATTATCAGATCGCCTGCCGGACGGGGTTGCACTGCGCCCCCCTGGTTCACGACCAATTGGGGACGGCGCGAATCAAGGGAGCCGTCCGTTTCGGGATCGGTCCTTTCAATACCGAAGCCGACATTCAAACCGCCCTGCGTGGGATCGCCGACATTGCGGAGATGGCGCGACACCGACGTATCGGGAAACCCGTGAGCTCCGTCCCGGTCTGAGCCGTGTCCTTCAACCCTGAGGCGGGAGCAGAGCCTCGGCCGCCAATTCCAAAACGCTTTTGATTTCGACGCCGAGCCTGTAGTGCTTATTGATGTCGGCCAGCTGGTCGAGGCAATTATGACAGGGTGAGGCGACAACCTGGGCTTCGGTGCGGGCTATCTGGGCGGCCTTAATCCGTCCCGCGCTCTTTCGGCGGGCCGCGAATTCGGACATGGACAACTGTCCGCCCCCGCCCCCGCAGCAATAATTATCCTTGCGGTTGGGCGTCATTTCGACGAACCGGCGGACGCAATGCCTCAAAATCTCACGCTGCTCCTCGATGATCCCTCCCATCCGAACGAGCTGGCAGGGATCATGGAGCGTGACGGTCTTCGGGTTGCGGTCGGGATCGAGGCGGATCCGGCCGGCCCTGAGGTCTTCGGCCACGATTTCCAAGACGCTTTTCACTTCGCGGTCGAGCTTTTCGGCCAGCCAGGAAGCGGCTTCCCAGCGATTTGAAGCGAACCCGTGGCCGCACTCCGAGAGGACAAGAGTCTTTATGTTCAAGGCGTCCATGGCTTCTCTGAGCCGGGAGGCGAATCGGGCCGCGAGGGCGTCGTCCCCGACGAAATAGGCGTAATTGGTCACGTCGAAGGCATGGGACGACAGCGTCCAGCTTCGCCCGGCCGCATGGAAGAGCTTCGCCGCGGCGGTCAAGGTCAGGGGATAGAACTTCGGCTCGCGGGGATTCACGGCATAAAGAAAATCCGCCCCGGCCGCGTCCATGGGCATGCGGATCCGGAGGTCGCTCGTCTCCGTGCGGAGGTCTTCCTCCAGCCAGGCTGCCGTTTCCATCCAATCTTCGCGGGTGATTCCCATGTTGTTGCCGGTCTCGCGGGCCGTGGCCAGCGTGGAGTCGAGACCGTCGGGGACGAGGCCGAGGGAGGCGAGGACGGCCCGCCCCTTGCGGATGATCGACGGGATGCGAATGCCCATGGTGCAATTGACCATGCAGCGTCCGCAGAGCGTGCAGCGCCCGTAAAGCGCGTCTGCCCATTCCCGGATCGCCGCGGCGCTCAGACCGGGGGCGCCGCGGCGAGGACGGCCGGCGCCGGCGATCTGGCGGCGGAAGATACGGATAATCAGGTTGAGCTTGTAGGCGGGAACGGAACGCAGGTCCCGGTCGTCGAGAAAGTAATGGCAGGATTCGGCGCAAAGTCCACACCGGACGCAGGACTCCAGCCCGTCGGCGGACGGTGTGTCGATGATGTCGGCCAGGGTTTGGATGGCCGCTTTGAAATTACGGGGCGGGAGATCTTCCAAACGCTCCGCCCAGGTTCGCTTCCGCATCGGGATTTCGGGCATGTATCAGCTCGCCGACGCCCTTCCGGGCGGCAGAACGCCTCGTCTTCCCAACAGCCGGCCGAAGCCGATCCGAGAGCGGAAAAAGAAAAGGCAATGGCGGATTTTTCCAAGAGGAATATAGATGAGCAGAATCACCGATATGGCCATGAACGGCACTTCAGCGCGGGCGTCGAGGGAAGCCGCGAGCGCGAAAGCCAGAAAAAGATCCACGATTAGATTGGCCGCGTAATCGTCGCATCGGCTTAGGAAGCGGGAAAGGGATCGAGCGGCGCGCTTGATCAGGAGACCGATTCCCGAAAAGAGTCCCAGGGCCAAGTCGATGCGGAGGAGAAAAGCCACGGGGCGAGGCATCGCAATGTCCGCGGCCTGCGCCGAGAGGATGGCGAACGCGCCGAATAGGCCGGCATGGTAGAGGATCCCGGCCACGTATGTTGCGAGGTGGAGCCGGGCACTTTCCTTTTCCCAGGGAAGAAGCCCTCGGCCCAGCGCGTAAATGATCCCCCGCCGGGCGCTTCCCCGCGCCGGAGCGTACGATTCGGGCCTTCCGAACGCCGCCGCCCATCGGGCACGCAGAATGAGAACGGCCAGGGATATCACGCCGGCCGTGAGGACGGCCCATCGCAGAAGATTCACTCCTCGTTCCCGCTCAGACGCAGCCGTCGGGCTTGGGCAGACCGGCGAGCTTGCAGGCTCCTTTGGCCGGCCCGGACGGGAAAAGCTCATAGATTTTGCGGAGGGTGGAACGCGTGGACTGACAAAGATTCCGGACCATGGGCGCCTGGCCGTGGTCGAGATAGTACGCGCGGATGAACTCGATGACCGCCCAATGTTCTTGAGACAGGCTCTCGATCCCCTCCTGGTCTTTGGCTAAAGCCGCGGCCACGATCCGATCCCACTCGCCGGGCCGATTCATGAAACCGTCTTCGTTGAGACCGATGACTTTTCCGTCGGATAACACGAGAGTCATAAGCGTCCTCCTGGATTGACCGGCTGCTGGATCAGCGGGATCCCCGGGGCCCAATTATTGATAATGGTTATTATTATCAATAGAATTATAATCCATTTTCATTTCGAAGGGAAGGATGCTAAATTTATGGGAGGCCGCTTCCCGCGAAGCTGCCCGAAGGAGATCGGCTCATGACGCGAATCGGGATCATCATCTGCGGCCGGTATCAAAGTTGCGGCGGGGGCAAGTGCTTCCGGGCCCTCCGGGAACGGGTCGGCGCTTTTGCCCGATATCCGAAAGAGGATCCGGTCGAGGTCGTGGGCTTTTCGTATTGCGGGGGGTGCCCGGGTGGGAACGTCGAATCCGTCCCCGAGGAAATGAAGAACAACGGCGCTCAGGTCATTCACTTGGCCACCGGCCTGATCGTCGGCTATCCGCCCTGTCCCCGCATCCGGGAATTCAAGGCGTTCATCGAAGCGCGCTATGGACTTCCGGTCGTCGTCGGGACGCATCCCATTCCGTTGAAATACCTATCCGTCCATGAGAAGCTCCCTTTCTGGACCGACGGAGGAATGGAAGATCTAGCGGCGGATCTTCTGGCCGAGGACCGGGCCGTCATGGAGGCCTATAATTGAACTGCGGCCCGGCGGCGGATGAGATTCCTGGCGGCCGGCTTGCCGCCGGCTTGACGACGGCGGAGGTCGAACGCCTCCGGCTCAGGTTCGGCGCGAACGAAATCCCGGACGTGCGGCCCCTTCCCGTCCGGGAATTCCTCAAGAAATTCTGGGGCCTCACCGCTTGGATGCTCGAAGGCATCATCGTCCTGTCGTGGTTCCTGCGCAAATTCGCGGATGTGGCGATCGTCGGCGCGCTGCTCGTCGTGAATGCGGTCATCGGTTTCCTGGAGGAGCGGAAGTCGTCCCGGGCGGTCGAAGAGCTGAAGGCCAAGCTCCAAATCCAGGCCAGGACGCTGAGGGACGGCGCGTGGACGCTTGTTCCCGCCCGCGAACTGGTTCCCGGAGACATCCTTCGGGTCCGACCTGGGGATTTCGTCCCTGCGGACCTTAAAATTTTGGAAGGGACGCCGGCTGCGGACCAGTCCTCGCTGACGGGCGAATCCATGATTTCGGATAAAAAGGCAGGAGATCCGTTGTATGCCGGATCCGTCGTCAGACGGGGCGAGGCGACGGGGGTCGTCCTCCGGACGGGCGCGGCGACGAACTATGGAAGAACGACGCAGCTCGTCCAGATCGCCCGCCCCAAGCTGCACATGGAGGAGGTTGTCGCCAGGCTCGTAAAGTGGCTTCTTCTCATCATCGGCGGACTGCTGAGCTTGACCTTGGGCGTTTCGGCTCTCCGGGGTTTTCCCCTTCTCGAAATCCTGCCCTTGATGCTCGTCCTTTTGCTCTCGGCGATTCCCGTCGCCCTGCCCGTGATGTTCACGGTCAGCCTGGCCCTCGGGGCCCGCGAGCTGGCCCGGGACAACGTCCTCGTCACGCGGCTGAGCGCGACGGAAGACGCCGCAACTATGGACGTCCTGTGCGTCGACAAAACCGGGACCTTGACCTTGAACGAGATGTCGGTTTCCCGGGTCGTCCCCCTGGGCTCTTTTACCGAGGAGGACGTCATTCTGATCGGCGCCCTTGCTTCGCAGGAGGCCAACCAGGATCCCCTGGATTTGGCCTTCATCCGGCTGGCCCGGGAGCGGGGGCTTGGCGGAGCGGCATATATCCAAGAGAGCTTCATCCCCTTTGATCCCCGAGTCCGCAAAACTGAAGCCCGGATCTTGAACGGGAAGGAATCGTTCCGCGTCATGAAAGGGGCGTTGGCGGCCATCGCCGGGGAATGCCGGCTTGGACAGGAGGACCTCGCGGCCCTGGAAGCCCGTCTCGCGGACGATTCGAGGGCGGGGGCCAAGACGCTGGCCGTCGCCCGGCAGGATGCCGGTGGTCCCGTCATCGTGGGATTGGCCGCCCTTCGCGACGGGCTCCGGCCGGATTCGAAGGAGCTGATCCATGAGCTCCAGGCCTTGGGCGTATCCGTCAAGATGCTGACCGGCGACGCGTTGCCCATCGCCCGCGAGGTCGCGCGCGATCTCGGCCTCGGCGCCGAGATCGCCCCCATGTCGGATCTCAAAACTCTTCTTGCAACCGACCGGGCCGCGGCCCTGAGGCTGATGGAGCGGAGCGCGGGATTCGCCGAAGTCTATCCCGAAGACAAGTTCTTCATCGTTCAGAGCCTTCAGGCCGGACGGCACATCGTTGGCATGACGGGCGACGGCGTGAACGATGCCCCCGCGCTCAAGCAGGCCGAAGTGGGGATCGCCGTGAAGTCCGCGACGGATATCGCCAAGGCCTCCGCCAGCGTCGTCTTGACGAGCCCGGGATTGTCGGGGATCGTCACCCTGGTCCAGAACGGCCGGAAGATCTATCAGCGGATCAACACTTGGGTTTTGAACAAAATCATGAGGACGATCCTGAAGACCTCGTTCGTCGTGGGCGTTTTCCTCATCACCGGCGACTTCGTGGTCTCCGCGTTCGCCATGGTCCTCCTGTTGCTGATGACGGATTTCGTGAAAATATCCTTGTCCACGGACCATGTCCGCTGGTCCCGATCGCCCGACACCTGGAACATCGCCGGTTTCGTCAGAGTCGCGGCCGTTCTGGGCGTCTGCATGGTTCTGGAATCCCTCCTGCTTCTTTGGATCGGATTGAAGCTTTGGCATTGGCCGCCGTCCGATCCGCATGTTCGGACATTCAGCTTCGCCATCCTCCTGTTTTCGGCCCTGACATCGCTCTGGGTCATCCGGGAACGGAGGCATTTCTGGAGCTCGTCCCCGAGCCGGATCCTCTTGATCGCCGTTCTGGCTGATATGTTTGTGGGTGGCCTGATCTCGTATTTTGGGATTCCGGGGGCCCTGCCTCCGCTTCCGTTCGCGGTGATCCTCTTGCTGATCGGCTACAACTTCATTTTTTCGCTCTTGGTTAATGACCAGGTGAAAATCCGCTTGATGAAAAAGGCGAAGATCGCCTCCTCCCCGGAGGCCGTTTCATGAATTATCCGGATGTACGGTCCTAATCCGCGGCGGCGGCGCCGCTCCGTCAGAGCGCGGCGTCGGCGGCGGCCCGGGCGTGGAGGGCCGTCGTGTCGAAGACCGGGATCGGGACGTCCTCCTGTTTGACCAGCAGGGGGATCTCGGTGCAGCCTAGGACGATCCCCTGGGCGCCCCGGGCTTGCAGGCGGCGGATGATCGCCGCGTAGATGTCCCGCGACGCGCCTTTCACTACGCCCATGCACAGCTCTTGATAAATGATCCTGTGGACGTCCTCGCGCTCGCCCGGGTCAGGGACAAGAACCTCGATTCCGTAGTCCTTCTCGAGCTTCCCTTTGTAGAAGTCCTGTTCCATGGTGAACTTCGTGCCGAGGAGGCCGATGCGCGTCAACCCCCGGGCCCTGATTTCCCGGCCGGTCACATCGGCGATGTGGATCAGGGGGATGCGGACGCCGGCTTGGATGGCGTCGAAGACCTTGTGCATCGTGTTGGTGCAGAGGAGGGCGAAGTCGGCCCCGCCCCGCTCCAGCTCGACCGCCGCCCGGACGAGCCGGGCCGCGGCCGCGTCCCAGTCTCCGCGCGTCTGCATGTCCTCGATCTCGGCGAAATCGATCGAGCGGAGGGCGATCTCGGCCGAGTGGAAGCCTCCGAGTCTTTCCTTGATCCGCTCGTTGATGAGACGGTAGTATTCGAGCGTCGATTCCCAGCTCATCCCCCCGATCAGTCCGATGGTCTTCATATGGCTTCCTTTCGCCCCTCCCGCTGCGATCCGCGCGGGAGCCGCTCCGCCTTCACTCCGCCTTGAGTATTTTCATCTTGTATTTGGCCGCCTTCTCGATCAGGTCCCGCGCCACGTAATCCGGATGGTAGCGGTCGCCGACATACAGCTCCGTCTGGTCGCCGTAGTGAGGGCTTGCGGGGATGCCCGATTCGCCCGTCGGAAGGACGGACAGCGACCGGTTCCAGTCGGCCGTATCGAAGATGTGCCTCTGCGACGGGCCTTGCGTGACCTGGGGGCCGCGGGCGCGCGAGTAGGAATAGGCGTTCGGCGTGTCGAAGTTGCCCCCGAGCTTGAACGGCCCCCGGTTCAGGTGGAAAATCCTTTCGAGCAGCCGGACGCGCGCCAGGGGATGCCTCAGGGTCAAGCTGTGGGCCGCGCCCCAGCTCCAGAGCCGGAGGTCGCCGCCCCATCCGTTTTCGAGGTCCGCTACCGTGGCCGCGAAGCTCCGGCGGAGGATGTTGGCCGCGCTCTCGCGCCGGTCCGCGGTCCGGACATCGTCCCACCAGGGAGAGTCCGGGTTCCGCAGGACCTTGACCATGAAGTCGCCGGCGGCGACGCCCAGGAATTCGTCCGTGAGCTCCGGGCCGAGCTCGTCCCCGGCGATGTCGCGGGCCAGCTGCCAGAAGAGCGTCTCGAAGACGAGCGGCGCCGCGCTTTGGGCCCCATACCGGCCGTCCCAGCCCTTGAGGAGGGCCAAGGCGTCTTTCTCCTCCGGGATGAGGTCGGGCATGCGCCCGAGCTCGCCGACCAGGATGGGGAGGATCTCCTCGGCCCGGACCGAGGTGATGTCGGCCTGCATCCGGGCGAAGTCCTCGACCGTGAATTTGGGCTTCTCGGCGAGGAGCCGGCGGATGCGCTCGATGCGGTTGCGATCGAAGGCGCTGCCGATGAAATGCGGATACGACGCGTCGGCGGGCCGGTTGTTGGCCGACGAGACCGCGCCGCCGGGCGGGTTGTAGGTGAACGGCAGCTCCTCGAAGGGGACCATGCCCTTCCATTCGGCGTCGTCCGTGTCGCCCGGCGCGACCATCAGCCCGTCGCCCTTGGCCCGGATGGGCACGCCGGCGCACGTCGCCAGGCCGATGTTGCCGTCCACGTCGCCATAGACGACGTTCACCCCGACCGCGATGAAGCCCCGGACCGCCTCCCGGAACTCCTTCCAGCCGCCGGCGCGGTCGAGCTTGTAGATAGCCTGGATCTCGTTGCTGTCGTCCATGCCGAGCCACCTCATCGAGACCGCCTCGCCCTTGCCGAAGTCCTTCTCGTTGGAGACGATGGGCCCGCGGTGGGTCGAGCGCACCTCACGGGTCACGGCGGCGCCGCCTTTGATCTTGATGACCTCCGGACGGACGGCGAGCGGGCGCCAGCCGTCGTTGAAGCGGTATTCGAGGGGATTCTCCGGATTGATCGTCTCCTTGTAGAAGTCCATCGCATCCTGGTGGACGAAGGTCATGCCCCAGGCGATCCGGGCGTTGTGGCCGGCGATGATGACCGGGCTGCCGGGCAGGGCGACGCCCGTGACGTCGAGCCCGCCCTCCACGACCTGGTGCATCTGGTACCAGATGCCGGGGAGAGAGAGCTCGAGGTGCATGTCGTTGGCCACGAGCGGTTTCCCCGTCTCGCTCCGCTCGCCCGACACGGCCCAGTTGTTACTCGCGGGGGAGAGGAGCAGGCCGAGATCCGCGAGTGCGTCGGTCTTCGTTGTCAGCCACGCTCCGAGCGGCGCGCTGGCGGCTGGAAGCTTGAAGTCCGGGTGGATGACCGTCGTCTGGAGCGAGGGATCCGGGAGGAGCTCCTTGTAGGTCGGGGAATCGAACCCCAGGAGCCGCCCGGCCCGGTAGTAAAAGCCCTTGCGCGGCGTAGTGTTCGCGCCCATCCAGGCGATGTAGCCGATCAGGTTGAGCGTGTGCTCGGGGGCCCAGGGCTCCGGGGCATAGCCGAGGAGGGTAAATTCGAGCGGGAGCTTGTCCCGGTGCGTTTCGAGGTACTGGTTGACCCCGTCGGCGAAGGCGGCCAGCGAGGCGACGATCGCCGGGTCCGCCGCGGACAGCATCCGCCGGGACTTCTCCGACATGCGGAGCATCCGCATGAGGAGGTCGGCGTCGACCAGGCTGTCGCCGAAGATCTCGGCCAGGCGGCCCGACGTGGCCCGGCGGATGAGGTCCATCTGCCAGAGGCGGTCCTGGGCCATGACGTAGCCCGTGGCCCGGTAGAGATCGGGCTCGTTCCTGGCGAAAATGTGGGGGACGGCCCAGGCATCGCGGTAAATGGTCACCTCGTCGGCCATCCCCCGGAGTTTGATGTCCGTCGCGTAGTCCGGCAGCCCTTTGTGGGCGATGTGCCCGGCGAAGATCAGGGCTCCGATGAACACCAGGATCAGCAGGGCCAGGATTCCGCCGCCGATGATTTTGAGTTTCTTCATGTCAATAGACCAGCCGGGCGATCAGCCCGTTCCTTCCGACCGCCCTTCCGGATCGGAAGGAAATTATACGCGCGGAAGGCGCATCATGAAAGAAATATCGCCTGTTCGAATATCCGGCCCGCCGGCTGCGGCCGCTGTTCCCCGCGGCCGGCGATTTGTGTTAGATTGAGAGGGGTTGATTTCTGGAAAGGAGAGAGGCATGTCCAATCCGAGAATCCGCGCGTTAAGCATCCTGATCGCGGCGGCTCTGGCCGCCGTACTGGCTGCGCCCGTTTCGGGGCGCGCTGGTACCGCGACCGTTGCAATGTTTCCCGCCGCCGGGATCGCGCCCGCACCCTCAAAGCTCGATTTCGCCGTTCAGCCGACGTTCTTCTTCATCGAGGAGAAAGGCGCTCTCAAGCAAAGGCTGGACATCCTCCTCGACAACCCCGGGGCGGCCGCCGCCGGACAGCTTCAGATCGGCCTGGCGAAGAAACCCCTGGTCGTTCCCCTGAATAGAATCGAGCCGGGCAAATCCGTTGTCCCGGTCTACGTGCCCGAGATCACGAGGGCGGCCAAGGTGGCGTTCGTCCTGAAGGCCGGGAAGATCACGGTCACGCGGACCGTCGCTTTGGCGCCACAGCGGAAATGGACGCTCTACCTCATGCCCCATACCCACACCGACATCGGCTACACGGAACTCCAGTCCCGCGTCCTCAAGAATCACCTTGAGTATCTCGACGCGGTCATCGATTTCTGCAAGGCGACCGACGCTTATCCCGAAGAAGCCCGCTTCCGCTGGAACCTCGAGGCCTCCCTGGCCTTTGAAAATTATTTGAAATACCGTCCGGCGGAGAAAGTCCAGGAGCTCCTCGCCCTCCTCCAGTCAGGCCGGCTCGAGCTGTCGGCCAACTACGTCAACATGTCCGACGGCTTCGCCCACGAGGAGCTGATCCGGGCCTCTATCTATGCCAAGGTGGCCGGCCGGACGTTCGGCTTCCCCGTCCAGGCGGCCATGAACAACGACGTGAACGGGTTCAGCTGGGCGCTGCCCCAGATTTTCAGCCAGATGGGAGTGAAGTACTTCACGACCGGGATCAACGAGGACCGCTCGCGCGCGCCGTTGCGCCGTCCGAATCCTTTTTACTGGCAGTCGAAGGACGGGTCCAAGATCCTCCATTGGAACGGCGAACACTATCTGTTCGCGAACTACAATCTCCAGCTCCACGAGCCCTATGAGAAGAGCCTTCCCAAGGTCACGGCCTACCTGGCGGGGCTCGAGAAGCGGGGCGACTATCCTTACGACATCATCGGCTTCCACATCAGCGGCTACGTCACCGACAACTGCCCCCCGAAAAAGGAGCTTTCGGACCGCGTCCGGGAGTGGAACTCGCACTGGGCTTTCCCCAAGCTGCGACTGGCGACCATGAGCGAGTTCTTCGGCGCGCTCGAGAAGAAATTCGCCAAGGTAATCCCGACCTACAAGCTCGGCTGGCCGGACTACTGGACGGACGGCGTCGGCTCGACGTCGTTCGAGACCGGGCTGAACCGGCTCGCCCACGCCGACACCATCACCGCGGAAAAGATGGCCGTGGCCGCCAAGCTGGTGGACAAGGCCTTCGCCTTCCCGAGGGCCGAAATCCGGGAGGCCTACGAGAGCGCGACCCTCTACGACGAACACACCTGGGGGGCTTGGAACTCCATCAGCGACCCCGATTCCGAGTTCGCCCGGGGCCAGTGGGCCTATAAATCGGGATTCGCCTACGGCGCCCGCGAGATCGCGAAGACCGTCCTCGGGCGGAGCCTGCCCGTCCTCCTCAAAAATATCGCCTCGCCCGACGCCCGGGCGATCGCGGTCTTCAATCCGCTGTCGTGGGAGAGGTCGGACGTGGTCAAGATCGAGCTTCCCGCCGACCTCCAGGCCAAGGACGTTCGGTTCAAGCTTTTCGATAAGCGCTCCGGGTTCGAGATCGCCGCCCAGCGGCCGGACAAGTCCACGCTGATGTTCCTCGCGTCGCGCGTGCCGGCCTTCGGCTATGCCGTCTATACCCTCACCCCCGACACGGCGCCGATGGATTTCGCCGCGATGCCGGCGGCGGGCGGCGTCCTGGAGAACAAATACTACCGGATCACGGCCGATCCGGTCACGGGCGGCTTGTCGAGCGTGATCGATAAGGAAACCGGTCGGGAGCTCGTGGACCCCAAGAGGAAGGCCGCGCTGGATGAATACATCTACGAGAATCCCATCGGCGGCCGGGATGCGGTCAACAACATGGCCGGGACGGCGCAATTCAACCGCTACAGCCCGGTCGCGGCGGCCGCTTCGGGCGGCCTTTCAGGGCCGATCGCCTCGAGCCTCGTGATCCGGTCTGCAGCCAAGGCCTGTCCGACGATCGAGCAGGAGATCGTCCTCTATGATGATCTGAAGCGGATCGACATCATCAACCGCCTGAAAAAAGACGAGACGCGCGAGGCCGAGGCGCTCTATTTCGCTTTCCCGTTCGGCGTCGAGGCGGGCAAGATGAGGATGGAGATCGCCGACGGGACGATGGCTCCCGAGACCGAGCAGCTGCCGGGGACGACCCGCGACTGGATTGCGGTCCAGAATTGGGTCGAAATCGCGGGCCCCAAGCAGGCCGTCGTCTGGTCGCCGGTCGAAGCGCCCCTGGTCGAGTTCGGGGCCATCAACACGGGGAAATGGCTGACGAAGCTTCCCCTCGACAATACCTCGCTCTATTCCTATGTGATGAACAACTACTGGCACACCAATTTTAAGGCAAGCCAGGGCGGGCCGTTCGTCTTCCGGTATTCCATCACCACCCGGCCCGGCGGGGCGGACCTCGTCGCCTCCACCCGGTTCGGCTGGGAAGTCCACACGCCGCTCCTCGCGTCCTGGCTGCCGGCCAAGAATGCCGGCCCGCTTCCCGCCGGGGGAGCGAGCCTCTTCAGCCTCGACAAGCCGAACGTCATCATCCAGGCGGTCAAGGCGGCCGAGGACGGGAACGGGATCGTCGTCCGGCTCCGGGAAATCGCGGGGACGGAGACCATGGTCAGGATCGCCAGCCCGCTCTTTACCTCGGATACGGTGACCTATTCCGCGACCGACGTCGCGGAGGGGCCGGGCAATGCCCGGACCGTGGTCCCGGGCTCGATCTACGTGCCTCTCAAGCCGTTCGCCATCCAGACGGTGATCATCCGGGATTACCAATAGGGAGACACAATACCTATTTCCCTATTTCGCCGCGACCGTGCGGGCCGGGGCGGGCGCTTTGGGGTCGGAATTCGGTGACATGAGGAATTTGGGTGACACGATCCCAATTCAAGAGAATTGGGTCATGTCACCAAATTCCGGCGATCGTGTCACCGAAATTCCGAGTAATACGAAACGCCGGCGTCAAACATGAAATCCTTCTCAACGGACGTCGTATTTCAGGAAAGAGACGTAGGCTCCGGCAAAAAATACGATGATCAGGACGGCCATCAGTCCGATATCGGGCAAAGTCCGGCCCAGCGATTTGCCAAGCGACTCGGGCTCGAACTTGAGCTGCGGCATGTCGGATAAATCGATTTTGGGACGGTTTCCGCCAGATCCGGAAAATCTGGGATGTTTCTGGATCTGAACGCTTATCCATTTTGCAAAAATGGACTTGTACGCACGAAGAGAGGCCAAGAAGCGATCATATTCTTCGAGTCCCGTCCTCGCCAGGCTCATTGTCGAGAACATCAGGGCAGAGGCCGGAGAGATGCGAGACAGGTTGATGGCCAAGCCCTCCTGGGCCCGCTTACGAGCTTGATAATCCCGCTCCAAGGCACCGCTATTATCTTCGATTTGGGAGAGAAACCGTTGGTCTTGTTCTTCCCGATATTTCTTGGCGTCTTCCGCGTATTTCTTCTCGTCCGTGTCCGCTTTGTGCTTCTCGTTCCACTCCAGGTTTTCCTTGAAAAATTCTTCTTGAATCTGATGGAGAAAAGCATCCTTCTTGGCCGTGATCTCGTGGACGGAGGGAATGGGATCGAGTTGGGCGGCGGCCAATATCGAGAGCTTGGGGATGACGGTGACGAATAACACCCAAATGAAAAGCAGGACGAGAAAGCTGGTCGAACTTTTATTGGTCCGGGCGGAGACCAGCAGGCCGAGAGTGAAGAAAACCGAGAGGTAGAGAAAAAATGTTAGGACCATGATCGACACACGGGCCCAATCCTGCCCGGACAGGGAAATATTCGGATAGAGGAGGATGATGATCATGGCCAAAACGAGGGGGATGACCAGGGAAATCAGCAGGCTGATGTACCCACCGATCACCTTACCGATGAGCAAACGATCTCGCGGTACTTCATTCGATAATATCAGCTTGAGGGTCCCACGCTCTTTCTCTCCGACGATGACATCATACGTGAATAATATGGCGAAGAGACTAAGCACGATTCTGACGATGAACGTCAGATCGAGCGCGCCGAAGATTGAAAAGATGGGGCTGGCCTCGTATTTTGAATCGATAAGATTCGGATCGCTCGTAACATTTACAGTTGTGACGCGACCTACGGCTTCCGATACGCCGCTCACGATCGCGCTCAAAACTTGGGGCGGCCTGTTGAGCTTGAATCCGAAGCCGCCCAATATCCCATAGTCCGTCGCGTTTTCAAGGTTTGTCTTGTTGAGGGCGACGGCGGCAGAGTACTCCCTCTGCTCAGCTCGATACGCGGAGATTCCCGTAAGAACTGAAAGGAGGATGAGTATCGTACAGATAATAAAAGTAACGATGAACTTCGGGCTGGTGATGATCTCCTGGATTTCTTTTTTAATAATGTCCTTCAGCATGAGTCCCCTCCTTCATGATATGAAATGGAGGGAAATATTCAAGTCAGGCGGCCCGATGAGTTTCCTGAAATTTCAAAGTCAATAAAAAAGCCGCCATCACCCGCTTCCCCTGAAGCGAATGATGGCGGCTGTGCGCGTGCGCTGCGCGGCCCTTCTTACTTCTTCTTCCGGATGTAAATGTTGCCGTTGTAGGTCTGGAGCTTGAGCTCCGGGCCGCCGCCGTTGATCGATCCGCTGACCGCCCGGTCCATGTTGACCCGGAACTTGCCCTTGTCGGCCTGCGTGCTCTGCTCGCTCTTGACGGCCGTCGGCTTGAGGACGACGTCGAAATCGCTGTAGACGTCGCCCATGGCCGACTTCAGGCTGAAGGTCGCCTTGGCGTCGGCCGGGAGCGTGACGTCGACGTCGCCGTTGAAGGTCACGAAGGACATCGGCTTGTCGGGCGCCACCTTGGTCAGCGTCGCTTCGAGGTCGCCGTTCGTCGTGGCGGCCACGACCGTTCCGGAGACATTCTTCAGGGTGATGCCGCCGTTGGTCCCGCGGATCTCGATCTCGCCGGTGACGTTTTCCACCGAGATGTCGTCCTCGAGGTTGGTCCCAACGAGCTTCAGGGAGGTCGCGAACGGGACCTTGAGGGTGAGATCGACCGACCGCTTCCAGGATTCGACGCGGATCGTGACCAGGTTGTCGTTTTCCTCGACGGTCAGGCCCGTGTTCTCGATGGGGATGCGCTTCATCCCGGCCGCTTTGTCCTTCTGGCTCTTTTCCCGATCCTTGTCCGTGGCGAAGAAGTAGACCTTAGGGGTCGCGGCCGCGTCGGCGCGCGCGGGCGGAGCCGGGGCGATCGCCGGGGCGGGGGCCGCCGCCGACGCCGGGATCTTGCCGATGTCTTCCTTTGTTATGACAATGCGGGGCGCCGTGAATTCGACCCCGAGCTTCTTGTCCCGCGGCTTGGCCTCGACGATCACGTCCTTGCCTTCATAGCCGATCACCTTGATGCTGCCGAACATGACCTCGACCGAGACCGTCCCCGGCTTCCCGGGATTGGTCAGGGGCACGATCACGCGGTCCGTCTGCGCGTCCTGGGCCGCGGCGAACATCGCCGCCGCGAGCAGGAGCGCCATTCCGAGGGTGCGGATCTTCTTGTTCATCGGTGTCTCCTTAATGGGATTTCCTGATTAAAATATCGCCGTTCAACGTATCGCAGGTGATCTCGGGCCCGCCCGCGCCGATCCGGACGCTCGAGAAGCCGCCGCGCTTGTAGATGAACCGGCCGTTTTTCGATTCGGGGGCCGCCGCCGGCGAGGGGAGGCTCTTGACTTCGAAGTCCGAGAACGCCTCGCCGTTGAAGGTTTTCATCTTGATGTCAGCGGCGAGGCCGTCGCGGAAGGCGAGCTCCACGTCGCCGTTGATCGTCTTGAAGATGCAGTTCGCCTTCGGATTGCGGGCGAAGCCGACCCGGACCAGGCCGTTGACGGTCCTGGCTTCGCCGGAGCCGTCGACGCCCTCGAGGAGCACTTTGCCGTTGACGTTGGACACGTCGAAGCGGCCTTCGACGCCGCGGACGGCGACGTCGCCGCCGGTGACGGTCTTCAGCGTGAGCGCGGTCTTGCGCGGGACGCTCAAGACGAAATCGTAGTGGACTTCGTATCCGAAGTCGCGGTCTTTGTAGCCCGGGCAATCGTGGGTCTGGCACCGGAACGGGCCGTCGACGTAGATGTCGATCGTTCCGCCTTCGGTCCGGATGTCGAGCTTGACCTCGTCTTTGGCTTTCTTGACGGCGTCCGGGCTCACGGCCCGAATCGTCTTCGCCGCCGAGAGCGTGACGTCGGCCCCGTCTGTGCCCCGGACCTCGATGGCGCCGAAGACGTTGTCGAGCTTGACCTCCCGCGGCGCGGCCGCGTCCTTGAACTTTAGGGTCTGCTCGATCCTGTCCTTGTCCTCGATTTTATACTTGTCGCCTTTCGTTTCGGGCGGGGCGGACGGCGCCCCGGCCAGGGCCAGCCCGAGGAGGGCGATCCCCATGGGGGCCAACACCAACGATGCGATCTTTTTCATGGGAGTCTCCTCAGGCCGGGACGACGGTCACAGCCCCAGCTCCTTGATGCCCTGCTCGGCCCGCTTCCGGACTTCCGGCGCGGAGCTCGCGCTGCCGACAAGGGCCTTCAGCGCTTCGCCGGCACGCTTCTCGCGGATCTCGACGAGGAGATCGATCAGGGCCACCTGGAGGGTGGGCGAGGTCTGTTTCGCGAGCGACGCGACGATGCCCTCTTTCACGCCCGGCTGGGAGGAAAAGAGGTAGAGGGCGTCCACGGCGGCCAGCCGGACGTTCAGGTTGGGGTCGGTATCGAGCGTCTGAAGCAGCATCTCCAGCGTGCCGGCGTCGGGCTGCTTGAGCCGGGCCGAGGTGTTCACGCCCTGGATCCTGTCCGCGGGCGACGGCCGGCTGATGAGGGAAGCGGCCAGGGTCTGGCGCATGCTCTCGACTTCGCCCGCGAGGCGGGACGTCCGGCCGCCGGCCCGGCTCAGGACGTAGCCCGCGCCGAGGCCGACCGCCACCAGGACGAGCGCCGCGGCGAGCTGGAAGGCCGGGCGGCGCGCCCAGGAGCCCCCGATCGCGAAAAAGGGCGTCCGCCGGGGAGCGGGCTCGGGCTTTTCGGCCCGCAGCCCTTCCTGGTAGCTCTCGAGCATCGTGTAGAACCGCTCGCGCACGGCGGGCGACGGCTTTTGCATGGGAAGGGCTCCCAGCTTCGTCCAGATCTCGCCCACGCTTTGGAGCCGGCCGCGGCAGGCGGCGCAGTCGGCGGCGTGGGCGTCGCAGGCGGCTTTGTCCCCGGCCGGCAGGTCGCCGGTCAGGAGGTCGGGCATCTTTGTCTCGAATTCTTCACATTTCATGGCGGCAAGCCTCCCTTGTGAGCTCGCGGTAGGCCTCTCCGAGCTCTTGGATGGCCCGGTGGATGAGCCCCTTGACCGTCCCCTCGGGACAGTGCAGGAGCTCGGCGATCTCCCGGTATTTCAGGTTCTGGAAGCGGCTGAGGACCAGGAGCTCTTGTTTCCTGGGGGAGAGGCGGGCCAGGGCCCGGTTGACGAGGTCCGCTTCCTGGCTCCGGATGACGTTGTCCTCGGGTATCGGCTCGGGACTCGGCAGGTCCTCGAACTGGTCTTCGAGCGAGAACGCGTCCCGGGATTTTCGGAGGTGGTCAAAATGGACGTTGCGGGCGATCGTATACATCCAGACCGTGAACCGGTCCTCGCCCCGGTAGGTCGCCCGGTGTTTGAGGATCCGGGCGAAGACGTCCTGGACCAGGTCCTCGCTCACGGCCCGGTTGCCGGTCATCCGCAGAAAGAAGTTGAAGACCGCCGCGTGGTGGCGCTCGAAGATGATGGCGAGCTTCTCGACCCGCCCGTCGCGGACGTCCTGCATGATCTGGTCGTCGGTCACGAGGACCTCCAGGCGGAAAGAGGGACGGGCGTGATTTTCAGGGCCATTTCGTTCATGCTCAATAATAAAGACCGAAACGGGAGAAAAAGGTTACATCTATTGTAACCGGATACCGGCTTTTTGATATCTTTCGAATCAGGGTGATAATCTGGATTTGAATTGAGGGGAGAATATTTGCAGACAAGACAGGAGGTCGTGTCAACTAATGTTCGCA